>CALFZH010000067.1:0-45231 GCA_937952215.1 uncultured bacterium | reverse complement strand
TCGCCGTCGATGCGGGGCGCCTCGTGATCGGCGACGCGGCCGACGCGAGCGACGCGCCGGCCGTCCGGATCGGCCTGGGCGAGCAGCGCGGGCAAGCACAGCGAACAGAGCCCGACGCCGAGAAACCGCACCATGCGCGGCGACACCTTACGGAACCGCCGGCGCGGGCGCGGGGGAAATCAACGCGCCGGCATGCGGACTTTCAGCCCGTTCGACGTGCCGCCGCCACCGGCCAGCCCGGCAGCGGAACCGGTCATCGCGCGGGCGCCGCCGAGACCGCCGGCCGCCGGTCGCACCGGCGTGTCGGCGAGCCGCTTCTTCACGTCCTCGGGCCGGTTCGCCTTGCCGATCGCGTCGTCGCCGGTGATCAGGCCCTCGGCGTAGAGACGCACGAGCTCGTCTTCGAGCGTGGTCATGCCGTGCTGCTTGCCGGTCTGCATCAGGTTGAGGATCTGCGCCGACTTGCCTTCGCGCACCAGCGATTTCACGGCGTCCGTCGCGACCAGGATCTCGCGCGCAGCGACGCGCCCGCCGCCGACCTTGGCAACCAGCGTCTGCGAGACGACGCCCTGCAGCGTGCTCGACAGCTGGACGCGGACCTGCTGCTGCGCGTCGGTCGGGAACACGTCGATGATGCGGTCGACGGTCGAGATCGCGCTCGTGGTGTGCAGCGTGCCGAACACCAGGTGGCCGGTCTCCGCCGCCGAGATCGCCATCGAGATCGTCTCGAGGTCACGCATCTCGCCGATCAGGATCACGTCCGGGTCCTGGCGCAGGGCGCGGCGCAGGCCCTCGCGGAACGACGAGCAGTCGAGCCCGATCTGCCGCTGGGTGACGAAGCACTGCTTGTCCCGGTGCACGAACTCGAGCGGGTCCTCCATCGTCAGGATGTGGCCGTGTTCGGTCTGGTTGACGTGGTCGATCATCGCCGCGAGCGTCGTCGACTTGCCCGAACCGGTCGGTCCGGTCACCAGCACGAGTCCCCGCGGCTTCGCCGCGAGGTCGATGCAGATCTGCGGCAGGCCGAGTTTCCGGGCGTCCGGAATCTGGTCGGAGATCACGCGCACGACGAGGCCAACCGCGCCGCGCTGGTGGAGCGCGTTCACGCGGAAGCGCGCCAGGTCCTTCACCGCGTAGGAGAAGTCGATGTCCTTCTCGTTCGCGAAGCGCTCCCACTGCTCCGGGCTCATCAGCTGGCGGGCCAGGTCGGAGGTCTGTTCTGGCAGCAGCTTGCCGTGCTCCTCCTGCGGCCGGACCTCACCGTCGATGCGAAAACCGGGGGCGCTGCCTGCTTTCACGTGCAGGTCGGAGGCGCCCATCTTCACGAGGGATTGCAGGAGATCGTCGATGCGCAGAGTCATGGCGTGTGGCGGTTGCGGTGCGCCGACTCCAGATCCCAACCCGGCTATCGAACGCGACTTGCATGTGCTTGACCCCGCCGCGTGGACGCTGGGTCCACCTTGGGACCGGTCCGGTCCCACCGGCGCTCGCAGGAAGGTGCGGCGGTCCGGTGGCCGCCGTCGCCGAGGGGCGCTCGAATGGCCCGCCGCTTTCCCCCCGCGCCCGGCCGATGAGTGACCTGCAACTGCAACCGATGCGCTCGCCCGACGACAACCTCGTGCGGCAGCACCGCCTGCCGGACCCTGCCCAACCGCCGAACGGCGGCGGGCTGACGGGCGAAGTCCAACCAGCGGCCGCCCTGCCCGCGGCCAGCCCCACGACCGGTCCCGTCGCTCCGACCACCCCCCCGGCCGCGCCACCGACCCCGGTATCGGGGCTGATCGTCTCGCCGCAGACGCCGATCGCCTCGCTCGACCGCGCGACGCTGTTCGTCAACCGTGAGCAGTCGTGGCTCGGCTTCAACCGCCGCGTGCTCGAGGAGGCCGAGGATCCGACGAACCCGCTGCTCGAGCGCGTGAAGTTCCTCGCCATCGCCAGCACGAACCTCGACGAGTTCTTCGAGATCCGCGTCGCCGGCGTGATGGAACTGGTCGAGGCGGGACTGCAGGGCGAGAACCCCGACGGCATCAAGCCGGCGGAAGAACTCGACCGCGTGCGCGCCGATGCGCATTCGTTCACGACCGCGATGCACCGCATCTGGCGCGAGCAGCTCCTGCCCGAGCTGGCGAAAGCCGGCGTCGGCTTCCGCGCCGTGCGTCAGCTCGGACCAGCACAGCAGAAGTGGGTCGACGCGTACTTCGCCAAGCAGATCTACCCGATCCTGACACCGCTCGCGGTCGATCCGGCGCACCCGTTCCCGGTGCTGCTGAACAAGTCGCTGAACCTGGTGGTGCTGCTGCAGGATCCCAAGCAGGCGCGTCGAACGCACCGCATGGCGGTCGTGCAGGTGCCCCGGTCGCTGCCGCGCATCCTGGTCGTTCCCGACGCCGACGGCCCGCGCAGCTACGTGTTCACGGCCGACGTCGTGCAGGCGAACCTGCGCGACCTGTTCCCGGGGCTCGAGGTCGTGCACGCGTCGACGTTCCGCGTCACGCGCGACAGCAACCTCGAAGTCGACGACGTGCATGCGACCGACCTGCTGAGTTCGATCGAGAAGGAGCTGGTGAAGCGGCGCCGCGGCGAACCGGTGCGGCTCGAGATCGACGCCAGCGCGCATCCCGACGTGCTCGAGCGCTTCCAGAAGGCGTTCGGCCTCGATCCCGAGGACATCTACTTCTGCGACGGTCCGGTCAACCTCGGTCGCATCCTGGAGCTGCACCAGATGGTCGAGCAGCCCGAGCTCAAGGACCCGCCGGCATCGCCGCGGCGCCAGTGGAGCTGGGCCACCGCCGACGACATGTTCGGCGATCTGCGCGACGGCGACATCCTGCTGCACCACCCGTACGAGTCGTTCTCGACCGTCGAGGACTTCGTGCGCCTCGCGGCGCGCGATCCGAAGGTGCTCGCGATCAAGCAGACGATCTACCGGGCCGGCAGCAAGAACCTGATGGTCGAGGCGCTGATCGAAGCCGCGCAGCAGAAGAAGCAGGTGACGGTCGTCGTCGAGCTGAAGGCTCGCTTCGACGAAGAAGCGAACATCCACTGGGCTCGGCGGATGGAGCAGGCCGGCGTGCACGTCGTCTACGGCATCGTCGGCATGAAGACGCACGCGAAGGTGACGCTCGTCGTGCGCCGCGAGGACGACGGCAGCCTGCGCCGCTACTGCCACCTCGGCACCGGCAACTACAACCCGGCGACCGCGCGCCTCTACACCGACATCGGCATCCTGACCGCCCGCGCCGATCTCGGCGCCGAGGTTGCCGAGACGTTCAACGTCATCACCGGCTACTCGCGCGCGCCGCAGATGGAGCACCTGCTCGTCGCGCCGTTCACGCTGCGCGATCGACTGCTGCTGCTGATCAAGAACGAGGTCGACGCGAAGAAGGCCGGCCGCCCCGCGGCGATCAAGGCCAAGCTCAACAACCTCGCCGATGCGCAGGTCATCATCGCCCTCTACGAGGCGTCGCGCGCCGGCGTCAAGGTGCAGCTCTGCGTGCGCAGCGTCTGCTGCTTGCGACCCGGTGTGCCCGGCCTCTCGGAGAACATCACGGTCAACGCGATCGTCGACCGCTACCTCGAGCACAGCCGCGTCTACTACTTCGAGAACGGCGGCAATCCGCTGGTCTACCTGTCGTCGGCCGACTGGATGGCACGCAACCTCGACCGCCGCGTCGAAGTCGCCGCGCCGATTCTCGATCCCGAGTTGAAGAAGCGCGTCGTCGACGAAGTGCTCGGCATGACGCTCGCCGACAACGTCAAGGCACGCCGGATCCTGCCGAACGGGCAATCGGAGCGCATCGTGCGCGCCGACGGCGAACTGCCGCTGCGCAGCCAGCAGGCGCTGCTCGAGATGACGCTGAAGCAGCCCGAGTCGACGCCGGAGGGCGGCGTCTCCGAGCCGCAGAAGCGGCGCAAGAACAAGAAGCGGAAGCGCTAGCCGGACGCCGCGCCGCTCCGGCGCGAGGCGAACAGCAGACTGCCGACGATCGCCGCCATGCCGATCCAGCCCCAGCTGTCCGGCCAGACGCCGAACGCGATCGCGCTGAACAGGGTCGCGAACGCGACTTGCAGATAGCCCACCGCGGTCGCGCGACCGGCGGCCTCGCGCGCGAGACCCTTCGTCAAGGCGACCTGCGCGATCTGCGTCGCGACACCGATGCCGACGACGCAGGCCCAGCCGCGCGCATCCGGCCAGGTCCACACGGGCAGCGCGAACGGCGTCGCGACCGGGATGGTGACCAGCGGCAACCAGAACACGACGACGAGCGGGTCTTCGCTGCGGCCGAGCCGCCGCACGGTGACGTAGGCGATCGCCGAGAGGATCGCGCCGAGCAGCGCCACGAACGCGAACACCCACGAGCCGCTGGCGCCCGTGGCGCCGCCGAACAGCCAGGTCGGCTGCGCGATCATCACCACGCCCGCGAATGCGACGGCCAGCGATGCGAGCACACGGCCGTGCAGTTGCTCGCGCAGGAACCACGCGGCGAACACCGCCGTGAACAGCGGCGCCGTCTGGTGGATCACCGTCGCCTCGGCGAGCGGCAGGTTCACCACGGCCTGGTAGAAGCAGATCATCGCCAGGCTGCCGACGAACCCACGCACCAGCAGCAGGCGCGAACCCAACGGCGAACGCCGGACGCGCCACAGCACCACGGAGGCGATCGCCAGCGTGACGACGCCCCGCAGGAACACGATCTGCATCGTCGGCAGGTCGCGGCTCGCGAGCTTCACCAGCAGACCCATGACGGCGAACCAGAACGCCGCCTGGACCATGCAGCCGATCCCGTTGGCGCGCTCGACCGCAGGCGCCGCCGTCACGGGCGCTTCGAACCGAGGGCCGCCTTGAAGCCCGTGGCCCTCGCCGGCGCCAGCGCATCGCCGGCCGTACTCACGAGCACGACCTCGGCGGGACCGGCGACGGCGGCGCGCAGCTGTTCGGCCGCGGCGCGGCCGAGCACGTCCTGGTCAGCGCCGACGCAGCAGGTGGCTCCCGGCCGCAGCTGTGGGTCGAGCGCGATCAGCGCGACCCGTTGTTCGTCGGCGCGAGCGCGGACCGCGGCCAACGCGGCCGGGTCGTCGAGGCTCACGACGATCGCGCGGCAGCCGAGGTCGAGCAGTTCGCCGACCCCGCGTGCCAGCGCGGCCGCGTCGCCTGCGGCATCGCGCACCTGCAGGTGCAGTTGCGTGTAGCGGCCGGCTGCCGCCAGCACTTCCCGTTCGCAGCGCAGGTGCCACGGCTTGCCGTCGCCACGAACGAACCCCACCGGATACGCGACGTCGATCGCTGGGCGAGGGTCCAGCTCCGCCGCATGCTGGCTGCGCAACATCGCCACGACGACATCCCCGGGGCCGACGCGCGTCGTCGGTGCTGGCTCGAGGCCGGTGTAGCAACGGGTGCCGAGGGGAATCCGCGTGGGCAGCGCGATTCCGGCGATGTGCAGCAACGCGAGATCGACCGCCACCGCAGCACCGGTCTCGTCGACGACGCGCACTTCGCGGTCCATCTTCTCCGTGACCTCCGGCGGGGCGTCGATCGTGACGCGCAGCACATGCTCGGCGGTGGCGGCCGGCGACGTCGCCTCGATGGCGGCAAGGCTGGCGGCGGCGTCGAGCGCCACGACGACTTTGCCTCCGCTCGCCGCGCGCAACGCCTGGCGATCGGCCGGCAGCGTCCGTTCGGCGACGACACGAACCCTGCCGGCGTCGTCGACCGGCTGGGCGTCGCCTCCGCACGCGGCCAAGAGCAGCAACGCGGAGGGGACCACTCGCTCGAACATCCCGGCGATGATGCAGTGCCGCGGCGACGCGCGCCAGTTCGCGGCGTTCACGCGGTCGCGGCGACGCCGAGTCGGGCGCGGAGCACGGCGACGACGCGCTCCGGCGGCAAGCGACTCGCACACAACGTGCGCGTGATCTGGCCGTACTCCTGGGGGCTCGGCACGCCGAAGTACAGCTCCGGGATCGGGTCGGTCGGCGGATCGGCGTTCCACGACGCGCCATCGTGCGTCGGCTCGAGCGCTGCCAGCGCGTTCGCGATCGGCCGCAGATCGACGCGCGGCATCGGTTGGATCGTGACCAGTTCGAACCAGCTCTCGGTGCGGTCGTGGTAGCGATACCGGGTGCCGTCGGGATCCTGCTGCACGTGCAGCACGCGGAAGCCGCCGGCCAGCGTGTTGAGGGTCATGCGGTGGCGCGGACCGCGGCTCGTGATCACGGCAAGGCCGAGCCCGGCGTCGCGTCGACGTTCGACGCCCCCACGCAGCCCGCCTTCGATCTCGGCCTGCACGCGCGCCATCTCCTCGGCGTACAGCGGCGCGAACTGACCCGGGTGGTCGAGCACCGCCGTCGCATGGTCGAGCAGCCACGCGTAGCGCCGCAGCGACAGCTCGTCGGCGTCGGTGATGCCGAAGAAGGCGCCGGCGATCGGCGACTCGGGCCGCGCCAGACCGGCGACGATGCGATCGATCGCAAAGCCTCGCCACGTCTGCCAGCAACCGAAGTCGCCGGTCGCGGCGGCGGCGAGCAGCAGTTCTTCGCGCGCGAACGCGACCTCGGGACGCAGCACGGCGAGCAGCGACCCGAGACCATCGGTGTCGTAGTGGTCGTTGACCACGAACTCGGCGTCGCCGAGGAACGCGTCCTGCTCGGCCGCGGGCGCGCGCGCAAAGCGCAGCGCGATGCCGGTGCTCAGATCGGCGCGCCACTGGGGCGGGGTGCGGTTGCCCGGCCAGTGCGAGAGGTTCGGCCCCGAAGGCGTCATGCCATCGACCGAGAGGTGGGGCGCCGCGAGCCCGTTCTTGCCGGCGAATCCGAGCTGCAAGCGGGCGGCGGGACCGGGTCCGTTCATGGCGTGGGTCTTGGGTGCGCGAACGCGCCGTCCTAGATCACGGTAGCAAGCGAGGCGGTGGCCAGCGCCCCGGCCGGTGACGGTCGGACCGCGCGAGTCGCCGCAACGACGAGAGCGAAGAGTGGCTTCGGCCGCCGGGATGTGAGCCCGGCGGCCGATTTTTCTTGGCGACCGCGCGCCGCGAAGAACGCCGCCGGCCGCGCGTTGCGAACGCTTGCAACTCCCGGCGACGTGGCTAGCATCCTCGACCCCCACGGCGTGGGGACGTAGCTCAATTGGTTAGAGTACCGGACTGTCGATCCGGTGGTTGCGGGTTCGATTCCCGTCGTCCTCGCCAGTCCGAGCCCCGGAAACCGTGCAACAGGCGCAGTTTCCGGGGCTCGTTGTTTTCTGGCGAACTCCGCTCGTGGCGCCTACTTGGCGCAGCAGGCGCCGTCGGCGCAGCACGCACCCTCGGTGCAGCAGTCACCGATCTTGGCCTCGACGTCCTTGGCGATCGACGTCGCCTTCGCGACGACCTGGTCGCGCGACATGCCCGCCGTCTTCAGCGTCACGCCGCACGCCGACAGGAACTTGCCGTCCTTGGCGCGGATCGGAACGGTGACGTCGAGCGCGTCGCCTTCCTCGAGCACGACCGTCTGCCCGGTCGCCATCGCCTTCACGTCCTCGGGATCCGACGGCTTGCCCTTCTTCGCCGGCGCGGTGCTCGCGCAGGCGATCGGGCCCGCTGCGCCGGCTGGCGTGCAGTGCACGGTCAGGCGAGTGCAATCCGGGTTCGCCTTGGCGATCGCCTCGACGACGGCCTGGGCATCGGGGCTGGAGCACGAGCCGCAACAGGTGGACGCGCAGCCGCCCAGCAGGGCGGCGAGAGTGACGACGAGAGCCGACGAGAATCTTCGCATGGTGGATACCTCCCCGGCATTAGAGAGGCCGCCCACGAGGAAGGCCACCGTCAGGACTTGCCGGTCGGCGACGGCGCGATCAGGAGCAACGGGCAGCCCGCCGGTTCCCATTCGGCGAGGAACCCGGCCTCGTCCACGCGCGTGAAGCCGCGCGCCGGATCAGCGGTCAGCACGTAACGCTCACCCCGGTGCCAGCCGACGATCAACTCGTAGTGCCGGTGGATGCCGTCGCTGAAGGGCTTGTGCAGTCCGACGACGAGTGACCTTCCCTTCGCCAGGTGTTCTTGCAGGTCGTCGATCCGCCCGCGCACCACGAACGCCTCGCAGCCGTGGGCACGCGCTGCGTCGCGCAGGGACTGCATCGTGGCGCCGCCGTCGACGAGTGGCGGCTCGTCGGGAGGCAGTTCGCGGCCGAACCGCCGCAACGCCATCCGCAGCACGGTCGGCCCGCAGTCGGCGGATCCGGCCTGGCGCTCGAGCTCGACCCCGTCCAACAACAGCAGGTCCGGCTGCGCACGTGGCGGCACGACCACCACGGCCGCCCCGCGGTACGAAGAGCACGCCGCCAGCAGCAGCGCCGACGCGAAGAGCAGCGCCCGCAGCATCGGCCTCAGCCGTGCGCCCCTTCCATGATCACGAGCCCGATCGTCAGCACGACGATGATGATGCCGAGCAGTACGAGACCGCCATCGCCACCGGTGAACTGCAGCAGCTCGGGGTGACTGGCCTCGCGAGCAGCGAGCCGTGCGAACTCGTCGACGGCGAACGCTGCGGCAGCGGTGCCGCCGCCGCCGAGGACCGGCAGGAGGAGGGTTCCGATCGGGCGAGGGCTCTGCATGGTCGGAGCATCATGCCGTCGTGGTGCGCGCGGGCAATTCCCGCCGTGCCGCCGCGCGATCGCATCGCTTGCCTGCGGCCCAACCGACCGGCACCATCGCGCCAACAACTCACATGGCGATCAATCACTGGATGTCCTGGGAAGGCGGTGTCGACCTCGTCGCGATGACGCAGCCCGGCTTGGCGGCCCCCAACCTGATCCTGCACGTCGCGCGCGTCGTGCACACCCCCGTCGGCTCGGCGGCCTCCGGCATGGTGTTCTGGCAGCCCGACCCGAAGGGCGCTCCCGCGGTGATCGGCTTCGTCTCGACGGATCCAAAGCTCGCCGCGTGGTTCGGGCCGCACATCTTCGCCGGCACGCCGTTCGAGAAGGCGCCCGCGCACCAGGCGAAGATCGCCATCAGCGTTGCCGCGGATCGCGTCGGCTCGCGGATCGAAGTGGCGGGCCATGTGTTCGAAGTCACGATGAGCGGCTTGTCGCCGCTCGCCGTCGTGAACCGCGCCGCCGGCAGCCCGATGCCGTTCGCCCAGCAGGGCCTCGAGGCCGCGGCGGCCAAGACCGACGTGAAGATCAACGGCAAGGCGGTCGCGGTCACCGTGCCGCCGGCATCGATGGGCGGCAGCCCTGGCGCCTGCTGGGCGCCGAGCGGCATCTACGCGCGCTGACCCCTGACGGGCGCGGCCACGCGCCGCGTCGCGCTCCGTTCCCGGCGCGCGCCCGGCTACCTTCCCGCCGGTGGCGCTCGATCGGTCGACCGTGTCCTACTGGAGCCTGCGCTTCCTGCTCGGGCTCCTGCTGCTCACGCTGGCCGGCACCGGGCTGCTGCTGAAGATCGCGCCGATCCCGGATCGCATCGGGCTCGTGCGCGTGTTGGTCGGCCTGCTCGGCTTCCACTACGCCTACACGGCGATCGGCCCGCTGGTGCGCGTCGTGACGCGCAACGCGCGCGTGCGCGGCGAATGGCACGAGGCGGCGCGCAATGCGTTCGCGCGAGCTTCGCTGCCGCGCCGCATCTGGTACCTGCTCGCGTCGGTCGCCGAGGCCGACGGCCCGATGAGCCAGGAGGAACGCGAGGCCGTGCGCCACTTCGTGCTCGAGCGCTTCGTCGAGTCGGTGCACGCCGCGGAACTGCGCGCGTGGGAATCGCAGCCGTTCCCGATCAGCGACCGCAGCGGGCTCGCGGCGCGCATCGGCGTCGGCCTCGACGACACCGAACTCGACACGCTGTTCTGCTGGTGCTGCCTGGTCGCGTTCGCCGACGGCACGTACGCCGAGCCCGAGCACAAGGCACTGCAGGAGGTCGCCCAGGGCCTCGGCATCAAGGCCGGCCGCGCGCGCATGCTGTTCCACCTGGCGCGGGCGCAGTTCCTGCGCGGCGACCGCCGCGGCGAACGCAACGGCCCGCATCCGGCGCGACCGCCGGCCGGCGACGCGCGGGCCGAAGCGCTCGCGGTGCTCGACCTGCCCGCGAACGCGACGGTCGAGCAGATCCGCAAACGCCACCGCGAGCTGGTGCGGAAGTTCCATCCCGACGCCCAGCCCAACCTCGGGCCGCGCGCGCAGCAGGAGGCGACCGAGCGCTTCACGACGATTCAGCGCGCCTACGAGACGCTGACATCGTGAGCACGCTGCGCGTAGGCTCTGCGGAATGGTGACGATCACCGCGACCTACGAAGGCGATCTCTGCTGCACCGCCGTGCACGGCCCGTCGTCCGCGCAACTGAAGACCGACGCGCCGAAGGACAACGAAGGGCTCGGCCGCTACTTCTCGCCGACCGATCTCGTGGCGACGGCACTCGGCACGTGCATCCTGACGACGATGGGGCTCGTCGCCCGGCGCCACGGCATCGACCTGAAGGGCGCCTCCGTGCGGGTCGAGAAGCACATGCAGTCCGCACCACGCCGCATCGCCCGACTACCGGTCGAGGTGCGCATCGCCGGCGCGTTCACCGCCGAACAGAAGAAGCTGCTCGAGCAGACCGCGCACGCGTGCCCGGTGCACAAGAGCCTGCATCCCGACATCCAGGCCCCGATCACCCTGCACTGGAACTGATCGCATGGGCCACGACGACGGCAGCGGCGGCATCGCGAACCTGATCGCCAACAACCGCAAGTGGAGCGAACGCATGCGCCGCGAGGACCCCGGGTTCTTCGGCCGCCTCGCGACCGCCCAGTCGCCAAACTACCTCTGGATCGGCTGCTCCGACAGCCGCGTGCCCGCCAACCAGATCATCGGGCTGCTGCCCGGCGAGATCTTCGTGCACCGCAACGTCGCCAACGTCGTGGTGCATGCAGACCTCAACTGCCTCTCGGTGCTGCAGTTCGCGGTCGAAGTGCTGAAGGTCGAGCACGTGATCGTCACTGGCCACTACGGCTGCGGCGGCGTCGCGGCAGCGCTTGCCGACCGGCGCATGGGCCTCGTCGACAACTGGCTGCGCCACGTACAGGACGTGCAGCGCAAGTACGAACCCCAACTCGCGCAGACCCCGCCCGAGCACCGCCACGATCGCCTGTGCGAACTCAACGTCATCGAGCAGGTCAACAACGTCTGCCAGACGACGATCGTGCAGGACGCGTGGGCGCGCGGGCAGCGCGTCGTCGTGCACGGCTTCGTCTACTCGCTGCAAGACGGTCTGCTGCGCGGCATGGGCTTGCACGTCGCCTCCCCTTCGCAGGTCGCCGAGGCGACTCGCCTCGCGGCGGCCGCGCTGCCGGCCCGCTGACTCGCGCGTTCAGGGGTCGAGGTTGGTGGCCAGCGGATGCCACCAGTTGCGGCACGGATCCTCGGCCCTGCCACTCAGCGCGTTCACGTCGCTGATGATCCCGGTCACCAGCCCCGCGGCGGCCCCGACTCCCGCCGCGACGATCAGCACCACCGCCACTGCGCGCCCGTCGTGACACCCGCAGCTCCAGTCCCCGCCGGTGGAGCCGAGCAGGACGACCGGCCCGGCGACTGCCCCCACGATCGGCTTGCACAGCGTGCATCCCGAGGCGAGCGAACCGGCCGCGAAGACGGCCACGAGCAGCGAACGGCGAGCGAACATGGGACGCCGAGCGCATTCGCCCCCACCGCCGCGCCCCTCCGGGTGAGAAAAAGTCCGGCTGCCCCAATCCGCGATCGCCGACCGGCGTCTTCAAGGGCACGATCGACCCATGGCAGCCGGTGAGCCGCCCTTGGCCGACCTGTTCCAGGCCCATCGACAAGGCCTGGCCGGTGCGGTCCGCAGTGCGGCGGGACCACTGGCCGACGTGACCGAACTGCTGCAGGACGCCTTCCTCAAGTGTTGGCGGGCCTGGCAGCGCGGCACGCGGCCGGCGGACCCGGTGGCCTGGATCTTCGTCGTGACGTGGAACGTCGCCAGCGACGCCCGCCGGGCGCGGCAGCGACGTCCCGCGCACGAAAGCCTGCACGAGGACCAGATGCCGACCACCGCCACCCCATCGTCGCCGTCGCACGCGCTCGAACAGCGCGAAGCAGTCGCCCGCGCCCAGGCCGCCGTCGCCGGACTCGCCGATGCCGAGCAGCAGGTGTTCCTGCTGCGCGTCGCCGGCGAGCTCACCTTCGAAGGCGTCGCCGAAGCGCTCGCGATCCCGGTCGGCACCGCGAAGACGAGGATGCGGGCCGCGCTGCAGAAGCTGCGCGCGGCGTTGGGGGCGAACCCGAGCACGACGGAGGAGCTGCGATGAACCACGACGACACGATGTCCCCCGCCGAACGCGAACGCCTCGCGCAAGAACTGCTCGAGCTGCACTTCGGCTGCCACGAGGATCCGGCGGCGCTGCAGGCGCGGCTCGATCGCGAACCAGCACTGCGTGCCCTGCAGCAGACGGTGCTGCAGCAGGCGCGCGTGCTCGAACACGCGGTGCGACCCGCCCAGGCACCGCTGCCGCTGCGCGTGCCGCGCCCGGCGAGCCCTTGGCGGCGCTTGCGTTCCCCGGTGTGGCGGATGCTCGGCGCTGCGGCGGCTGCGGCGCTGATCGTCGGCGGCCTGTTCGTCGCCGAGCGCATCGCGCGCGCACGGCATCGCGCCTTCCAGCACGAGCACCTGCACCTGACGGTCGCCGGTCCTCGCGCGGTCCCCGCCGGCGCTGCCTACGCGTTCACCGTGCAGGCGAAGGACCTCGCGGGCGCTGCCGTCGACTGCAAGGTGCAGTGGGAGGCGTATCTCGCCGACGGCTCGCTGCTCGCCGCGAACGAAGTCGCGGTGCGCGACGGCGCCGCCACGATCACGCTGGCCGCCGACCCGCAGCTGCGTGTGCCGGATCGCATCGCGGTGACGGCGAAGCTCGCGAACGACACCGTGCGCCAGGTACTGCCGCTGTCGGCAGCCGCCGCCGGCCCGCTCGTGCACGTCACCACCGATCGCCCCGTCTACCGGCCCGGCGAGCCGGTGTTCGTGCGCGCCGTCGTGCTCGACCGCGTCACCGCACTGCCGGTGCAGGGTCCGCTGCAGCTCCAGGCGCGCCTGGTCGACGCCAAGGGCGCGCTCGTCGCCCGCGACCACGACGTCGTCGTGCCGAGCGGCACCGGGTCGTTCGTGCTCGCTGTACCCGCGGGCAGCGCCGGCGGTCCGCACCGTGTTCAGGTGCAGTACCCGCAGGGCACGCTGCCGCTCGAGTCCATCGACATCGTCGTGCGCTCGTTCCAGCCGCCGCAGCTCGCGAAGACCGTGGTGCTCGATCGCGCCAGCTACGCGCCCGGCGCGCGCGGCTCGGCGACCGTGACCGCGCTGCGGCTGGCGGCCGGCGGCGGCGGCGCGTCGGGCGCATCGGCGCGCGGAGCCCTGGTGATCGACGGCGCCGAGGTCTGGAACGAGAAGCGGGCGCTCGGCCAGGACGGCGCTGCGACGTTCGCGTTCACGATCCCGAAGGACGTCGACAAGGGCGCGGCGCGCTTCGTCGCGACGATCGACGACGGCGGCATCGTCGAGACCGAGGTGAAGCCGTTCGTGGTGCCGACCGGCAAAGTGCTGGTCGCCGCGTTCCCCGAGGGCGGCGAACTGATCGCCGGCGTCGAGAACTCGATCTACCTCGAGGTCACCGACGCGCTCGGCCGACCGATCGACGGTGCTGGCGACGTCGTCGATGCACGCGATCGCGTCGTCGCGAAGTTCCGCACGCAGCATCAGGGGCGCGGCAAGCTCGCGCTGCAGCCGCGCGCCGGCGAGGCCTACCGTGTCCGACTGACCGGACACGCGACGGCGTTCCCGCTGCCCGAGGTGAAGACCGCGGGCATCGCCCTGCGCCTGCTCGGCGACGACGTCGCGGCCGGCGCACCACTGCGCGTCGCGGTCGCGGGCCGCGGCAACGGGCCGTGGCTGCTCGGCGTGTTCTGCCGCGGCGTGCTGGTCGGCCAGACGACGCTGCGCGGCGACGACGGCGGCGAACTGCGCGAAGGGGCGACGATCGACCTCCCGGCGACGGCGGCCGGCGTGCTGCGCGTGACGGTGTTCGACCGCGAACTGCAACCGATCGCCGAACGGCTGGTGCGGCGCCGTGCGAGCCACCGGCTCGACGTCGATCTCGCGGCGCAGCATGCGTCGCTGAGCCCGGGCGAGGCGCAGCAGATCCGCGTGCGCACGACCGACGAGACCGGCACGCCGCGCGCCGCGATCGTCGGCCTGTCCGTCAGCGACCAGGCGATCCACGCGCTGGGCAGCGAGCCGCTGGTCGGTCTCGTCGACCACGCGATGCTGTTCGCCGACGTCGAGCGAACCGAGAACCTCGGCGACTTCTTCCTCGCCAGCGCGGGCTCGGCCACGAACGTCGATCTGCTGCTCGGCACGCGCGGCTGGCGCCGCTTCGTCTGGCGCAACGACGCCGCGGCCCAGGCGACGATCGCCGCGCGCGGCCCGGCGGCCGAAGGCACGCTGGCGCGCGAGGGCTTCTCGCAGACGCCGCAGGTCGTGAGCAACCTGCAGGCGGCGCAGGCGGCGGCCGGTTCGCTCAGCCGCGATGCGTGGCGCGCCGAACGCCGATTCGCCGACGTCGCCGGCTTGGCGGCGCTTGGACTCGCGCTGCTCTTGCTGGCCGAGTTCGTCGCCTGGCTGGCTCGACGCGCGCAGGCGCAGCCGCACGTGCAACTGGCCGCGGGGCTCGGAACGAGCGTCGTGCTGCTCGCGGGGATCATCCTGGCGCCACAGTCGCTCGGCGGACGCCTGGCAGTGGACTCCATGGCGCCGACCGCTGCGGCGGACTTCGGCGGCCAGCCAGTACCCTTGGAACGCTTCGCTGGCAGCGGAGACGCGGGCGCTCCGCTCACCTGGGACTTCGACGTCGAACGGGCCCAGGGAGCCGTGGTCGAGTGGGCGGGGTTCGGCCTGCCGAACCCCAACCGTGCGGTGTGGGGGGAAGAACTCTGGCTAGGTTCGGTGCGGCGAGACGCAGAGCGGTTGAGCGACGTGCCGGCCACCAATCCTGTGCCGCGACTGCTGTTCTCGCTCGACGACCGCTCGGACGCGGGCGCGGTCCGCCTCGAAGCCTTCGAAGACACCGGCCGGTTCGGCTACTTCGAGCTCGGCGAGAACCGCGCCCGCCACTACGCGCACCAGCACACGCCGAGCGACGACCGGCGCGACTTCACGCCGACGATCTTCTGGAACTCGCTGGTCGCCACCGACGCACAGGGCAACGCCGCGGTGACGTTCGCGACCAGCGACGCGGTGACGACGTGGCGCGTGCACGCCGACGCGCATGCGCCGACCGGAACGGGGCGGCTCGGCCAGTCCACCATCGACTTCACGACGCGCCTGCCGCTGCACGTCGAGTGCAAGCTGCCCGACGAAGTGTCGGCCGGCGATCGCCTGTTGTTGCCGGTCAGCGCCGTCGTCACCGATCCCGGCATCGCCGAGGTGTCGCTCGCGGCCATGGCCGCCGGCGGCCTGCGGCTCGACAGCGGCGCGCCCGATCGCATCGCGCTGCAGGGCGGCCGTGGCCGCGCGCTGTTGCCGCTCGTCGTCGCCGATGCGCCCGGCACGGCGACGCTGCAGGTCGAAGCGCGGGCCGGCCGCTTCGCCGACCGCGTCACCCACCGGCTCGCGATCGCGCCGCGCGGCTTCCCGCACCGCCGCTCGCTCGCGGGCAGCGTCGAGACGGGCAAGCCGGCCGGCGGCACGCTGGTGATCCCGTCCGACCCGGTCGCCAGCTCGGGCCGCGTGACGCTCAAGGTCTATCCGTCGCCGATCAGCGCGCTGACCGAAGGGCTCGAGGGCATCCTGCGCGAGCCGCACGGCTGCTTCGAACAGGCGAGTTCCTCCAACTACCCGAACACGCTCGTGCTCAACCTGCTCGAGGCGAATGGCGACGACCTTCCCGTCGTCGCGTCGCGCGCGCGCGCGCTGCTGCCGCAGGGCTACGCGAAGATCACCAGCTACGAGTGCAAGCGACGCGGCTACGAGTGGTTCGGCGGCGATCCGGGCCACGAGGCGCTGACCGCCTACGGGCTGCTGCAGTTCCACGACATGCAGCGGGTCCACGACGTCGACGCGGCGATGGTCGCGCGCACGCGCGACTGGCTGCTGGCGCGGCGCGACGGCAAGGGCAACTTCGTGCACGAAGGCACGGACCACCATTCGTTCGGCGGCCGCTCGCAGGCGCTGACGAACGCCTACGTCGTCTACGCCCTGCTGCAGGCCGGCACGCCGGCCACCGAACTGCGGGCCGAGATCGACGCGCTGCTCGCACGCACGACCATCAGCGATCCGTACGAACTGGCGTTGATCGCCTGCGCGCTGCACCTGGCGCAGCGTCCCGAGGCCAGCGCGGTCCGGGCGCGGCTCGCGACGCTGCAGCAGCCGAATGGCTCGCTGCGTGGGACGACGACGACGATCACCAGCAGCGGCGGCAACGACCTCATCGTCGAGACCACCGGCTTCGCGATCCTCGCCTGGCTGCCCGATGCGGCGTTCGCCGCGAACGTGCGCAGCGCGATCGAGTTCGTGAACGGCAGCCGCAGCGCCACCGGCACCTTTGGTGCGACGCAGGCGACGATCGTCGCTCTGCGCGCGTTGACCGCCTACGCGACGGCGACACGTTCGATGCGCAGTGACGGCACGCTGCGCGTGTTCGCCGGGGAACGGCGGATCGCCGAACGCGCGTTCGCGGCGAGCGAGACCGCAGCGCTGGTGTTCGAGTTGTGGGACGAGCTGTCGCCGGGCGAGCACACGCTGCGGCTCGAGGTCGAAGGCGGCGGCGCGCCGCTGCCCTGGGCCTGCGACGTCTCCTACCACGCCGAACTGCCGGCCGACGACGCCGACGCCGCGATCGCGATCGCGACGTCGCTGCGCGCGCCCGAGGTGAACGAGGGCGCGACCGTGGCACTCGACGTCGTGGTGACGAACCGCACCGACCGCGAAGTGCCCACGCCGATCGCGGTCGTCGGCCTGCCGGCCGGTTGTGAGCTGCCGACGCGCGTGCTCGACGACCTGATGCGCGCCGATGCGTTCGCGTCGTGGGAACTGCGCGGCCGCGAGCTGGTGCTCTACTGGCGCCAGTTCGATGCCAAGGCCGAACGCCGGCTCACGCTCGATCTGGTCGCGCGCGTTCCCGGCACGACCACCGGCCCCGCGTCGCGCGCATGGCTCTACTACACGCCGGCGCAGAAGCGCTGGGCCGCACCGCTGCAGCTCGTGATCGCGCCGCGGTGACGCGGGCGCCCGGCGGCGCCGCAACCGGCGCAACCCCGGTTGACAGACTCGCCCGCGCGTGCAACGGTCCTCGCGCGGCGGACCGCCACAGCCCGCCGCGGCCCCCATGCGCCCCATCGCAGCCTTCGCCGCCTGCTCGCTCGCACTCGTCCTGCCCGGCCAGATCGTGGTCGGGATCGACGACCTCGACCCGACCTCGGGCACTTCGAACTCGATCCCGTGGGGCCAGGCGAACGGCTACACGTCGCTGCACGTCTACTCGGCGGCGACGCTGCGCTCGCTGGGCCTGTGTGCGGGCGTGACGTTGACCGAGTTGGCGGTCGCGCCGTCGTCGGGCACCAGCGGCACCTATTCCGCGCCGCAGGCGATCGTGCAGATCGGCCACCTCGCGCAGAGCCCGCCCACACCCGGTGCATGGTGGACGCAACTCGCGGCGCCGATCACGGTGCACGACCTCACCATGGGCCCGTACACGTTCGCGTGGTCGTTGAACACCTACACGCCGCTGCCGGGCTTCGCGGCGGCGGGCTTCGTCTGGGACGGCTTGCGCGACGTCGGCTTCGCGATGACGACCAGCAGCGGCACGACCGGGACGATCAGCGCGCGGCGCACGGGCACGCAGCTGCGCCACGGCGTGGCGGTCTTCAACGCGACGACGCAGACGCCATCGACGAACAGCAACGCGGCGATGGAGGTGCGCCTGACCTGGTCGCCGGGACCGAACGCGTGCGCGGCTCGCACCACCTACGGCACCGGCTGCTACGACGGCTACCTCACCTGGTACGAGAACTTCGCTGGGCTGGGCACCTTCGACTTCGCCGGCAGCATCGGCAATGAGCAGGTGGTGGCCGCGTTCCCGATCGGACCGCTCGGGTACCTGGTGGCAGGCGCTCCTGCCGCCTGGTCGCCGCCGACGGGCACGCCCGTGCTCAACAACGCGTCACCACCCGTGGCGATGACCGACGAGAGCTTCAGCGGCCCGCTGGTGCTGCCGTTCGCCTTTCCGTTCCCGGGCGGCAGCACGAACGTGATCCACGCCGGCGCAAACGGCTACGTGCTGCTCGGCAGCACGACGTCGAACGCGAGCGACTTCACGCCGACGGCCGGCGAGATGGTCGCGCAGCAGCCGGCGCGGCTCGGCCCGCTGTGGTGCGATCTGCACCCGGCGATCAACACGTCGACCAACCCGGCGAGCGGCGTCTACTTCCACATCGACGCGTCGCAGCAGACCGCCTACGTGACGTGGCTGGACGTCGCCGACGGGCGCGGGGTGACGCCCGCGGCAGGCGCCACGTCGGTGACGATGCAGTGCGCGCTGCACCAGAACGGCACCTTCGAGTTCCGCTACCGGAACATCGTGCCGGCCGCGAACGGCAGCGGTGCGGTGATCGTGGGCTGGAGCCAAGGCAACGTCGCAGGCGTCGCCGCACGCAACCCGGGCTCCGTCGATCTCTCGGCGACCATGCCGTTCGCGACCACCGGGCCCGACGAGGCGCCGCTCACTCTGAACTCGAACTTCCCGGCGCTCGGCACGACCTTCACGCTGACCACGACGAACGTCCCCGCGACCACGCCGGTCGCGGCGCTGTTCTTCGGCACGGCGCAGGTGCCGGGCATCGACCTCGGCGCGTCGGGTGCGCCGGGCTGCCGTGCCTACACGACGGCCGACGTTCTCGCCGCGACGATCGCCGGTGCTGGCACGACGATCTCGGCATCGATCCCGGTGCCGTTCACGACCACCCTGGTCGGCGCCATGATGACCACGCAGTCGGCGGCGTTCTCGACGCGCAATACGCTCGGCGCCACGACCTCGAACGGGCTCGAATGGACCATCGGCTTCTGATCGCCGCCGCGGCAGCGGCCACTGTGCTGCCCGCGCAAGCGCCACCGGGCTACTACGCCTCGGTCGTCACGGCGTCGGCCGCGCTGCTGCGCAGCACGCTGCACGCGGTGATCGACGATCACGTGCGCTTCCCCTACACGGCGTCGGGCACCGACACGTGGGACATCCTCGAGCTCGCCGACCAGGCGCCCGGCAGCACCACGCAGATCCTCGATCTCTACAAGAACGCGCTCTACAGCAAGCAGGGCGGTGGCAACTCGTTCTACAACCGCGAGCACACCTGGCCGAACTCGTACGGCTTCCCGGTCGACTCCGGGACCAACTACCCCTACACGGACTGCCACCAGCTGTTCCTCTGCGACATCGCCCACAACGGCGCGCGCGACAACAGCGCCTACCTCGACGGCAGCGCGAGCTGGTCGGTGTGGACGACGCTCGCCAACGGCGGCCAGGGTGGCGGCAGCACCGGCTATCCCGGCAACCACAACTGGAGCAGTCCGTCGCTGCCGCCGATCGGCGGCTGGCAGACCTGGAACGGCCGCAAGGGCGACGTCGCTCGCGCGCTGCTCTACATGGACGTGCGCTACGAAGGCGGCACGCACGGCACGTCGGGAGCCGCCGAGCCGGATCTGCGACTCACCGACGACTTGTCGCTCGTGCAGGCGAGCAACACCGGCGCGAACCTGAGCATCGCCTACATGGGCAAGCTGTCGACGCTGCTGCAATGGCACCTGCAGGACCCGGTCGACGCCAAGGAGATGGCGCACAACGACGCGGTGTTCTCGTTCCAGGGCAACCGCAACCCGTTCGTCGATCATCCCGAATGGGTCGCGTGCCTCTGGCTCGATCAATGCACGCGAGTGCGCTGGCCCGAGATCTGGATCAACGAACTGCACTACGACAACGCCGGCACGGACGTCGGCGAGTTCGTCGAAGTCGCAGGTCCGGCCGGCCAGAACGTGAACGGCTGGCTGCTGCTCGCGGTCGACGGCTCGACGGGCACGGTCTACGCCCGGCAACTCCTGAGCGGCGTGTTCCCCAACCAGCAGAACGGCATCGGCACGCTCGCCTTCCCGTTCGCCGGGCTGCAGAACGGCGCACCCGACGGCGTGGCGCTGGTCACGCCGGGCGGCGTCGTGATGCAGTTCATCGCCTACGGCGGCACGTTCGCAGGCGTCGGCGGCGCGGTCGGCGGCAAGACCGCGGCGGACATCGGCGTCACCGAGTCGTCGAGCACGCCGGTCGGGCATTCGCTGCAGCTCGGCGGAACCGGCAGCGGCTACCTGCAGTTCGCTTGGCAGGCAGCCCAGCTGGCGACGCCCGGCGCCCGCAACACGGGACAGACATTCCAGTGACGTTCGGCGTCGGCGGCAGGCAACTCCGCCCCCGCCAGGACTCGAAGGACGCGACGTGGATCGGCTCGCCGCGAAGTCGCGGAACCGACGATGCCGATGGCCGCAGCACGGCACGCGCAGGGCGCACTCGTCCCACGCTGGGCCCACGCGCCGCCTCGCGTGGTCCGCTCATGGCGACGGGGTAAGCTGCGCCGCATGTCGGAGTCCAGTGGCCATGCCTCGAACTTCCTGACCGAGCTGGAGAGCCAGTTCGATCGGGTCCGCGATCTCGCGACCGAGAGCGAAGTCTGGATGTCGCGCCCGGCCTGGCTCGAGTTCGCCCCGAACAACCTCTGCAACCTGCGCTGCATCATGTGCGGGCAGTCGGAGGAGTGGCCGCTCGAGCTGATGCCGAAGCAGAAGGCGCTCGACCTGCTCGACCAGGTGCTCCCCGGCGCCTCGCTGTTCACGCCGTCGGCGATCTCGGAGCCGATGTTGTCGGACATCCGCACGATGGTGCAGAAATGCCGCGAGCACGACGTCTACCTGGACTTCACGAGCAACGCGACAGTGCTGAACGGCGAACGGCTGCGGCAGATCGCCGACCGCATGCACCAGCTCTTCATCTCGTTCGACAGCCACGTCCCCGAGGTGTTCGAGGCGATCCGCGCGCGGGCCAACTACGCGAAGGTCGTCGAGAACATCAAGTCGATCCTGCCGGTCTCGGCCGAGTTCGGTTTCCCGGTCGACTTCGTCGCCGTGATGATGACGAAGAACATCCACCACCTCGACGGCCTGGTCGACTTCCTGGCCGACCTCGGCGCCGCCGAGCTCGCGTGCGAACTGCGCGTGCAGCTGCTCGTCGGCTCGCCGAAGCCCGATCTCGATCCGTTCAAGACGATGAGCGAGCAGGAGATCGCCGCCTGCCTCGACCGCGCCAGCGCGCGCGCCAAGGCCCGCGGCATGCGCTTCCGGGCCGAGCTGCCAGCGCCGTTCCATCGCAGCGTGCAGCCGCGCCCGCCGCGCTTCCGCTGGGTCATGGGCCACATGGTGAACTGCCTTACCGGCTACGTGCGCGACCGGTTCCCGCAGTTCTGCTCGATGGCGACCTACCACTTCAAGGTCGCGCCGACCGGCAAGGTCTACCCGTGCTGCCGCGCACCGGACGACCTGGTCATGGGCAACGTCAACGAACAGAGCGTCGACGAGATCTGGAACGGGCCCAAGTACCGCGAGTTCCGCCGACGCATGTTCTCGGGCGACTACCCGGAGACGTGCAAGACCTGCGACGTGCTCACGGCGAATCCGAAGTTCCGCGCTCCGACGGCGGCGAAGAAGGGCGCCGGCGACGCGAGCTGAACGTCCGCGCAGAACGGAATCGCCAGCATCGCCGCCGGCAGGATCGCCGCGTCGGTCACGGTCACCGTGGTGGTGACGCGATGGCTGTGGTCGGCGGCAGTGTCGGGCCGGACCGCGCAGCTTGCGGCGAAGGCGGCACCGGCGAGGAACAGGGGCAGCAGGCTGAGCTTGGACATGGCGGGAACACGTCGGATGCCGGACGCGGCGAAAGGAGCCGTGGAAGTTCGTGAAATTCGCGGCCCCGGACCATCCGGAACTTCAACCCCAGCATCCTGCCGCACCCGAACGCCCACCTCCAGCCGATCGCGTCGGCGTGGCGTTCTCGGCGAGGTGGTCGTCGCCCGGCCTTCGACCTACGCTGCCCCGGTGCGCATCCAACTTTTTCTCACGGTTCTGATCGTGTTGGCCGTCGCCACCTGCACGAACCCGCGCGCGACGCCGGGGCAGCCCATGGCGGCGGATCGCGGCAGCGCGCTGTTCCAACACCACTGCGCGGTCTGCCATGGTGACGACGGCAATGGCGAAACCGCCGTTTCCGGGCTGTTGCTGCCGCGCCCGACGGCGTTCCGCGACGGTCTGTTCAAGCTCGTGAGCACGGCCAACGGCGTGCCGACGGAAGACGATCTGGTCGCCACCCTGCGCCGCGGCATGCCCGGCTCGACGATGATGGCCTGGGGCTGGATGCCCGAGGACGACCTGCGCTCGTTGGCTCGCCACGTGCGGAAACTGGCGGTCACCGGTCGCGCAGCGACCATCGCCCAGACCGCCGAACACTCCGGCAGTCCACTGAGCGACGAGCAGGCGCTGGCGATCGCCGAACGCCAGTTCGTGCCCGGCCCTGCCATCGACGGCGGCGCGCCGCGCGAGGCGTCGGCCAGCGACGTCATCGAGGGCCGGCGGCTGTTCGAACGCCACTGCGCCGGTTGCCACGGCGTCGACGGGCGCGGCGTGGCGGCGACGGCCTCGTGGCCGACCGACGGCACCTGGCTGTGGCCGCGGGACCTGACCGCCGGCTGGCTGCGCGGCGGCGCCTCGCACCGCGAACTCGCGAACCGCATCCGCGCCGGCATGCCCGGCGCCCGCATGCCGCCGGTCGCGCTGTCGACCGCGGAGACCGAACTGCTGGTGGCCTACGTCAAGACCCTCGTGCCCGAGGAGGCCGCCGATCATCACGTGCAATGGCGTCGCACGATCCGCACGCCACGCGTGGCGAAGCTGCCGGACGACGGCGACGACCTCGCCTTCGGCAAGATCGAAGCCGTGCGACTGCCGACCACGCCGTTGTGGTGGCGCGCCGAAGCCGTGTCCGAGGCGACGCTGCGTGCGGCGCACGACGGCGAGCAGTTCGTGCTGCGTCTCGAATGGAGCGACGGCACGCGCAACGACCGCGCGCGGCCCGACCGGGCCATGGGCGATGGCGTCGCCGTGCAGTTCGCGCGCTCGCAGGATCCCCCGCTGTTCGCGATGGGCAGCGCGGATGCGCCGGTGAACGTCTGGCGCTGGCACGCCTTCGACCCGAAGGAAACGGCCGGCATGCTCGACCTGCTCGGCGGCGTCCCGCACCGCAACCTCGACGTGCCGATCGGCTCGACCTCGCCCGCACCGCGCGCCGAGTCGATCCAACTCGCTGGCGTCGGCACCGTCGCCGACGCGACCGGCGGCGGCATCCCACTGCAGGTGACGACGGCATGGCGCGACGGCCGCTGGACGGCGACGTTCCGCCGCGCGTTGCGCGCCCGGTCCGCGCGCGAAGTCGATCTGGTCGTCGGCGAGCCGACGCTGTTCGCCTTGGCGTTCTGGAACGGCAGCATCGACACCAGCCCTGCGTCGAAGTCGATCACGACCTGGCACGTGCTGCTGCTCCAGCCCTGAGCTGCGCGAGAGTCCGGGAAGAGCGGCGGCGGCGAGCCCGGGCAGCAACTCGTCGTACGGCATCGCCGCCGTCCGCCGCAGCAGCCGCGCCCACCCACCGG
The DNA here is from genome assembly GCA_937952215.1 of uncultured bacterium. Classification (GTDB taxonomy): domain Bacteria; phylum Planctomycetota; class UBA1135; order UBA1135; family UBA2386; genus UBA2386. The sequence continues at coordinate 21,490 of CALFZH010000067.1, read as the reverse complement.
CCCGCCTTGCGTTGTGCCCGCAACGCTCGATCGGCCAGGCGCTTACCAGCTGCGGCACGTTCGCGACGTTCACGTCCCCTGCGCGTGCAACGCCGGCTGACCGCGGTCGCAGCCGCCTCGGCAGTCGCCCAACAAGCCGCCGCAGTCCCATTCTGGGCGGGCCGACTGCAGGCGCGGGAGCCTCGACCGATCAACGGCCCCGGCCTGCGTCACCACCGCTGCGCCACCCACGAGGCAAGGCTCGTAACCGCCATGCCCGCACCAGCAGCTCCGCGTCCGCCTTCGGCACCGTGCCCTCGCACGCGGCTCGCGGCCGCGTTCGCCTCGGGAGTTCTCTTCCTCGCGTCGTGCCAGCGCGAGCCCGAACGGGAGCACATCGACGTGCTGTTCTCTCTCGATGCGCGGGCGGTGGCGCCTGCCGTTCGGCCGGAACTGCAGTCGCTCGGTGCGCGCCTGTTCGAGCGAGCCGGGTGCGCGAAGTGCCATCCGCGTGACGCGCTCGGCGCCGACGGAGCCGTCCACGAGCGCGCCACCCCACCGCTGGCCGACGTCGCGCGCCAGGTGGTGTTGGGATGGGACGGCGAGCCCATCGCTCTCGAGGCGTTCGTCCGCCGCGAACTGGTGAAGCGGGCGGAACTGGTCGACGACGCGGCGGTGCGGGCGCTCGACGGCGAGGCGGTCTCGCTCGACGTCGCCGTGCAGGCGATCACGGCCGAGCTCACGACCTGGCGCAGCCGCGGCCGGTGGGACCGATACGTCGAAGGCGACGATGCGGCGCTGACCGCCGAAGAACGTGACGGGCTCGCGGCGTTCCTCGAGTCCGGCTGTGCGACGTGCCACGCTGGCCGCAACCTCGGCGGACGGTCCACGCACATGCTCGGGCTCGCCGAGCCGCTGCCCGGGCACGAGCGGCGACTCTATCGCGCGCCGATGCTGCGCCACGCCGCGCGCACTGGCCCCTACCTGCACGACCATTCGATCGTGCGCCTCGACGACGCCGTGCGGCAGATGGCGCGCCACGAACTCGGCCGCACGCTCGACGAAGCCACCGTGCGCGCGATCGTCACCTTCCTCCACGCCACGACGCAGACCGACTGACCACGAACCCTGACCGAGAACCACGATGCAAGACGAACATGATCCTGCGACGGCGGCGGCTGCGAGTTCCGACCGTGCACTGCCACCCGATCCCAACACGCCAGGGTTGCCCGGCCGGCCCGCGAAGCACCGCCGGCGCGCGCGCTTGGTCACGCTGGCGGCGCTACTGGTGACGGCCGGCGTCACCGCGGCGATCGCCCTGCCGAGCTACTTCCGCGCCCGCATCAACCGCAACGAAGCGGCGATAGGCGCCACCTTGAAGAACATCAGCTCGGCGCAGGCGCAGCTGCAGGCATGTGGCGCGCAGGACGCCGACGGCGACGGTGAGGGTGAGCACGGCTTCCTGGGCGAGCTTGCGGGCGTGACGCCACTGCGCGGCTCCAACGCGCGGCTCGTGCCGCCGGTGTTGCACAGCCGCTTCGGGGCCGTGCGCGACGGACGTGTCGAGATCGGCGGCTACGTGCTGGAGATGTACCTGCCGTCGCAGGACGGTGGCTGGGTCACCGAGGCCTCCCGAGGCGCCGGCGGTTACGAGGTCGACGCAGACGCGGCGGAACTGAGGTGGCTGTGCTACGCGTGGCCGATCGAGCGCGGCTGGACCGGCAACCGCGCGTTCCTGATGAACCAGGACGGCAACATCCTGGGCACCAACATGTCGGCCGAGATCTACAGCGGCCGCATCGCGCCGAAGGCAGGCGTCGCGGGGCATCGCCTGATCGATGGCCAGTGCCGCACGGCAGTCAACGCCGAGGACCGCTGCGGCAACACGTGGGTGGTGTGGTGATGATCCAACGCGCGGTCGCGTGACGACCGCATTCGCCACCCTGGCCTGGCTGCGCAGCAACGCCCGGGCAGCCGCGCTCCCGTCGTCCGGCCCCGGGCCCCGACCCCAAGGGCTACCTGGCGTAGCAGGCGATCGGCTCGCTGCGTGAAGCGCTCGAGATCGAAACGTCAGCGCTCCACGAACCGGGCAACGATCCTCGACTCGATCCTCGCTTCCCAGTTTTCTGTGTAGTTGAAGACTTCATGCCACAGAAGCAGGGGCTCGTCGTGAGAACGGTGGTTCTCCTGCAGCTGCTGGGGCGCGAGCAACTGCGGCGTCGAGCGCCCACTCATGTATTGCCCGTCTGGCCGCTGGAACTCGAACTCTCCACGAGAAGGACGAGAAGGAAGCCGGGTCGACCCATACGGAAGTGCTAGGAGCCAGGAAGAGCCGATCAAGCGCAGCTCGGCCCGATGGGTCTTGGAACCGCCGAAGGGAACGTCGACGGAGAGCAGCAAGGCCTGCAGTCCCTCGGTCAGCGGGGGGCCGACCTCGTGCGAGTGGTAGCCCACTTCCTGCTTCCAGATCACGCGCTGACCGAAGGGAACTTGGAAGAGCAGGGTCTTCGAGGTGACCTGGCCCGACTCGAAGACTTCGTGCCATACGGCCAGGTCTGTCCGGGGACCGCGATAGTCGACCAATGTCACGGTAGCGACGCTCGCTATGAGGTTGTGCGCTCCGGAGAGATCCGCGAACCGATAGTGCCCCGGTGCTGGCGCGGGAATCCCACTGCCCTCGACGTCCTCCAACCACTTGTCGAAGGTGCCGGGGTCCAGCGAATTACGCGCGGAATCCTCCGCGGCCTCCGCGAGCCGATTCTGCACCCACCACTGCACCCCGGCGATCGTCAGGCCGACAGCGAGCAGGATGGACACGACCAAGGCCACCGTGAGCGCACGGTTTCGTCGGGCCCACTTCCACAGCCGGCGCCAGCTTCCCGTTGCATGCGCCTGCACGACGCGTCCTTCGAGGTAGCTGCGCAAGTCGTCTGCCAGCTCCTTGGTGCTCGGATACCGCTCCGCGATGTCACGGCGCATCGCCTTGGCCACGATGGCGGCCAGTTCGATCGGCGCGGCAGCCGTTGGCAGCTCGGGCGGTGGCCCGTGCAGGACCGCCGCGAGGATCGTGCGCGGGCCCGCCCGCCCATCCTTGGGCACGTAGGGCGCCGCACCCGCCAGCAACTCGTAGAGCATCGCGCCGATCGAGTAGACGTCCGAGTGCGGGCCGATGGCCTCGATGTCGCCTCGTGCTTGCTCCGGCGCCATGTAGCTGGGCGTGCCCACCACGTCGCCATCCATGGTCAGCAACGGGGAGCCCGGGTCCTCCACGCGTTGCCCAGTTCGATCGCTCCGGATCCGTGTGGTCGCAGCGTCCGAAGGCTGCAGGCGGAGGTCGCGGAGGTCCGTACGGCCGAGCACCCGAGCCAACCCCCAGTCCATCACGTAGACCTCACCGAACTTGCCGACCATCACGTTCGCCGGCTTCAGGTCGCGATGCACCACGCCCTTTGCATGCGCATAGCTCATCGCTTCGCAGACTTTCAGGATCGCGCCGAGCACACGCTCCCGCGTCCAATCTCGGCTGCCCTGCCGGACTTGCTGGAACACGGCGGACAGGTCTTCACCTTGCACCAGGCGCATCGTGAAGTAGCTCCGACCATCGACCAGCCGGCCAAGGTCGTGCACCGGAACGATGTTCGGATGATCGAGTTGGCCGGTGACCTTGGCTTCCTCCATGAATCGCTGCAGCAGCGAGTAGGCGGCGTCCTTCCCCTCGGCCCCGTCCAGGCTGCCTTCGTCGAGCACGATCTTCATCGCCGAGAAGCGCTGCAGATCCTCGTCGAAGACCCGAACGATCCTCCCCATGCCTCCTCGGGCGATCTCCTCCTGGACGCGATAGCGCTCCGCGGCCCGGCGCATTCGCAGATCCCAAGGACCCCCGTCTTGCGGGCCTGAGTTCTCGGCTTCTGGGCTCTTCGACATGCCAGCCACCTTCGTGTCGGCCGCGGCGGATTCCTCGCAGCAGACTGTCGAATCCAACCCATCCGGTCGGATGCTGTCCATTCGATCGCGCCAGACCTACGCCACCGGCATGGGCGCGCCTCCTCGTCGACGATCGCCCACCACCGCGCCGCCCGCCGCCCCTGTGCGGGGATAGGAAGCAGAAGGTGCCCTGGAACCCGATCCGGCCCTGCTGCCGCCTGCGCGGCTACGCGCCCCGGTGTCGGACCGGGGCCGTCGCCTTCATTGCTTCGGCAGCAGCGTGACCTGTTGCCTGCCGAGGTCGGCGCCGACCGTGAACGCAGCGCTGAACCGCTTGCCGCGCAGGTCGTCGAACTCGAGTTCATGGCGGCCGGCCGCGAAGCCGCGCACCAGCGGACCCTGCACCTGCAGCGCGAGCTGCAGCGGTTCGCCGCCGTTGCTGCGCACCGTGAGCATGCCGACGTCGACTTCGGTGCCGTCCACCGCGAAGCGCAGCGTCACCGGCGCCGCACGCTCGGCGATCACCGTCACCGGCGAGCCGGCGTCGATCTTCACGTTGGCGCTGGTCACGATCGGTGCAATCGTCTCGCCCCAGACCAGCACGCCGTAGTCGCCGGCGGGCAGACGCATGACCAGGGGCTCCTGGCCCGGTGGGGTCGAGAACGGACCTCCCGCGGGCAAACGGATCGCCATCGTCGCGTCGGCGGCGGCGCTGCCGTCGGCCGTCTTGACCCGCAGCTCGAGCTGGCCCGTGCCCAGCACGAGGCGGCCCAGATCGACGATGCCTCTGGCCGGCACCACGATCGCGTCGCGCAACAGCAGCGGATGCGCGCCACCGGGACCGGCAACCACCATCATCGCGTAGTTGCCAGCGGCGAGCTGGGTGGCCGCGAACACGCCCGTGTCGGCGTCGATGGGAACGGTCTGCGGCCGCGTCGGCACCGTCGGATCGGCACCGCGCTGCACGACCATCACTCGCAGCTCCGCGAGCTTGGTTCCGGCCGGTGGCACGACGATGCCGCGCAGTTCGGCCTGACCCTGTTGCGCGAGGTCGATCGCCACGGTCACCGAGGTGTCGCGGGCCACTTCGCGTTGGGCGAGCGGCGGCGTGCTCTCGTCGGGCTGCACGATGATGCGGACGTTCGGCTCCGGCAAGTCGCGGAAACGAACACGACCGTCGGCGTCAGTGCGATCGCTCCGGCCCACGGCACCGCCGATCCACGAGACCAGCCAGCCGGCGAGTGGCTTGCCGGCGAGGTCGACGACGCGCACCTCGAGTCCGGGCGCGGCGCCGAACACGTGCACGAAGCGTTCGTTGGCGCCGGCCGCGAGTTCGAGGTTTCGCTCGAGCACCCCGTCGTGCACGACCTGCACCGTGTAGCGCCCGGGCAACAGATCGCGCGCCGTGCCGGCACCGCGCTCATCCAGCTCGATGAAGGCGGTACCGAGTTGCGTCCACTCGCTGTCGAGGTCGGGGTGCCGCAGCAGCATCGCTACGTGGGTCCTCGCCAGCGACTTGCCATCAGCGGACGAGAACTGCACGTCGAGCGAAGCGCCGGTGCCGAAGCGCACCTCTACCGAGGTCTCTGCGCCCACCACGGCCATCGCTTCCTGTTGCGCGAGCCGCCTGCTGCCGTCGTCGAACCGGCGTGCGGCGACCACGAGGCAGCGCCCGGCCGGCACGTCGGTGCAGGTGAATCGCCCGCTGGCGTCGGTCCAGACCAGGTGCGGCGCGGCGTCGCCGCGGCTGCGCGGAATCGACTGCAGACCGACCGCGCAGTTCGCGAGTGGGCGCGCCGTTTCATCGAGCACGATGCCACTGACGACGGCGGGCGCCGAGCCAAGGTGAAGGGTCGCGCTGGTCCGATTCGCGCGGAGCTCGGTCGCGGCCGAAGCGGCGAATCCCTCGCGTCGCGCACGCACCCGGATCAGGCGATCGACGGCGTCGACGCGGCAGCGGCCGTCGCGATCGGTGCGGCCGAACTCACGGACGGCGAGGCCGAAGCTGTCGCGGCTGGTGCTGCCGACGACGAGTGCGTCCGGCACCGGCCGACCGGCGTCGTCGACGACGCGCAGCTCCGCGGTGAAGGTGATCGGTAGCTCGATCTTCAGTTCGGTGACGCTGCCGCCACGGATCTCGACACTGCTGCGCAGCTCGGTGTCCTCGATCGTCACGGTGGCGAAGCCCAACGGCAGCGAGAACTTCGCGGCCCCATCGGCCTTGGTCGTCGACCGCAGAGCTCCGGCCAGGAGATCGGCCGTGGCGCTGTCTTGCGTGGCTGCTGCCGGGCCGGGGTCACGCGGCAAGCCGCCGCGCACTCTGAGCCAGGCGCCATCGACGGGCGCGCCATCCCCGGCACGTGCCAACTGGACGCGCAGCAGGCCTTGTTGCCCGGCTGCGGCCCCACCCGGTGCTGCAGTGCGTTCGGCGGGCAGCGGCGCAGGTGCCTCGACGACCGAGGGCGACGTTGTGGCCGCCGATTCGGCGAGCGCCGCCGGTCCCTCTGGCAACGGCGTGGCCGCGCCCGCGGTCGCCGCGTCCGGCCAGGCCCACCACGTCAACAACACCGCGAGAGCAGAACTCAACACCCCGATCAGCATCTTGTTCATCGTCAGCACTCCGATCACGAAGAGACCCACGTGACCCGAGCCCGCGGCGACGGCAGCGCCACCCGGCACTTCGCTGAGCACCCTGTGGCGCATCGCTGCCAACGCTCCCGTCTGCAACGACAGTGCGGCACCGCCGGCGGCGACGAGCCCCGGCGGCAGCTTCGACCGCAACTGATCGAGACCGCGGTGCAAGCGCATGCGCACTGTGCCGGCCGGAACGCCCTGCTCGTGCGCGATCTCGTGCGCGGCGAGGCCGTGCACGAGGTGTTGCTCGAGTGTCGTCCGGTAGGGCTCCTCGAGCCTGGCCAGCGCCTGCTGCAGCGTCGAAGCAACCTCACGGTCGGCGGCGACCGCGGCCGGGTCGCGTTCGCCAGCGCGTTCGAGCCGGGCGGCGTCGGGCGTGCGCGCAGCCCGCCGGCGCTGTTCGCGCACGCGGTTGGCGAGCATGCCGAGCAGCCACGGCACCAACGGCCGCGTCGCGTCCCATTCATGAGGTGCTTCGATCGCCGACAGGAACGTCGCCTGCACCGCGTCCTCGGCCAGGTGCCGGTCGCGGCACAGATGGGCCGCGACTCGCCAGAGCTCCGGTGCAACGGCATCGAAGACCTTGGCCAGCAGCCTGGCATCGCTGGTGCGGCGGAAACGGTCGAACCAGCGGTCGGGACGGGATCGGATCACGCGGTGTATGGACGGGAGGCCGACCGAGTGTCACCGAAAAGTGGACGAAGTGCTTCGTTGCCGGCGACGGCGGCGCCCGACACGCCGTTGACGCGCGAGCCGCTGTCGCGAGGATGAGGCGCGCCGCAACGAACCGCAGCGGTTCGATGACAACCACCGATCGCGCCATCCCGATCCTCCCCTGCCGCGCACCCGCGGACACACTCGCGTTCTACGCCAGGCTCGGGTTCGCGGGGAAGCTGGCGGCGCCCGACGGGAGCTACGCGATCCTCGAGCGCGGCGCGCTGGAGCTGCACTTCTTCGCGCATCCGAAGCTCCATCCGGCGACGTCGCACGCAGGCTGCTACCTGCGCGTCGCGGACGTGACGAGCCTCCATCGCGCGTTCGAAGCGGCCGCGTTGCCGCGCCGCGGCATCCCGCGCATGGACACCCTCGAGCGCAAGCCGTGGGGGATGCTGGAGTTCGCCGTCGTCGATCCCGACGGCAACCTGCTGCGCATCGGACAGGCGCTGTAGCTCGCCGAGCCCGCGCTCACCGGGGTTTGGTCGCGAGTTGGGCGGCGCGTTCCTGGCAGAGCTCAGTCGATGCGGACGGACAGCCCGTTGGAGAAGTCGGTGTCGAGGAACGAGCACGCGCCGGTGCCGACGGCGGCCGCGACGATCCACTGGGCGATGAAGTTGACGCCGCCGAGGGACGAGGAGTTCGGGATCGCGAGCAGCTGAGCTGCGGCTCCCCCTGCATCGGTGGTCAGCGGTCCGGCCACGAAGCCGGCGAACGGGTCCGCCACGAGCGTACACAGGCCGCAGCCGAGCTGCGTCGTCGACGGCGACAGCACCAGCCACGACATCGCCGACGGCCGCGCACTGCGCAGGCGAACCTGGAAGTTCGCGTTGCCGACGCAGGCGCAACCGACGGCGGTGCGACCACCGGTGCCGCAGGCGCCGGCGAGGCTGCTGCCACGACCGTCGTCGCCGACGAAGCCGAGTGCCAACAACGAGTCGCTGCCGGACGAGGTCGTCGCCCGCCAGGCGACGAGGCCTCGACCACTGGTGCCGGCTCCCGGTGCAGCAGCGAGCGCGAGCTGGTTCTCGGCGTACGACGTGTTAGCCAGCAACTGCGTCGGCTCGCACCCGGCACACGAGAACCCGTCGATCGTCTTGACGAAGAGGTCGGTATCGCTCGAGCCCGGACCGGCGCGCCGTTCCCAGCCGACGATCGCCGAGTTGCCGAGCCAGGTGACGGCCGGGTTCATCTCGTCCGTGTTGCAACGCCAGCGCGATTTCGTCGGCGGTACCATCCAGCACCCACCTCACCACTCCACCAACTGGCGGACTGACCTGCAGCGGTAACGACCAGCCCGACAGCCTCCTGAGCCAGAGCTTCTGGCTGGTGACGCCAGGCCCCGCCGGGCTCGGCCTCGGCAGCATCGACACCAGCCCTGCGTCCCAGTCGACCACGATCTGGCATGTGCTGCTGCTCCAGCCCTGAGCTGCGCGAGAGTCCGGGAACCCGGGGCGGCATCGGAGCCGTCTCGCCGCGCCGCGCCTCCGTCAGCCCGCGGCCGCCCGAGACGACGAACTCGCTCGCCGCTGGCGAGGCTGGCACACCGCTCGCGGCATCAGCCCTCGACCCCGCCCGCAGGCGAACGCGATGGGGTCACGACCGCCGGGCCCGCCGCCGCCCGCGCCGCCGCGCGCTGCAGGCCGCGCAGCATGCCGGCGAACACGAGGCCGTGTAGTGGCAGCACGGAGTACCAGTAGACGATGCCGAGCAGGCCGCGCGGGCGGAAACGCGCGGTGAGGCCGAGCCGGCTGCCATCACCGTCGGGGTCGACGGTGACGGTCAGCGTGGCGACGCCGGGCAGTTTCATCTCGGCGCGCAGTTCGAACCGGCGGCCGGGCACGACGTCGGTCACGCGCCAGAAGTCGAGCGCGTCGCCGACGATGAGCTCGTGCTGGTCGCGGCGGCCGCGGCGCAGGCCGGGCCCGCCGATCAGCTTGTCCATGACCCCACGCAGCCGCCACAGCCAGTTGCCGCCGTACCAGCCGTTGTCGCCACCGATCGCCGCTGCGGTGGCGTACGTCGTCGCAGTCGGCGCCGCGACCACGATCTCGCGGTGGTCGACGAAGGTCGTGCCGCCGGCCCAGTCGGGGTCGCCGGGCATCGCGCCGGCATCGGTCCACGACGTCTCGACTTCGTCCTCGGCGCGCTTGCCCAGCGCGGCCTCGATCGCTTCACGCATGGTCAGCAGTTGCTGCGGCATGAGCTCGGCGGCGCGGCCATCGCGGCAGACGGTGCGGTTGCGCAAGCCCTCGGCAAGTGGCCTCGCAATCGTGTGCGGCACTGGCGTGATCAGGTGGATCCACAACGAACTCAGCCGCGGCGTCAGCACCGGCACCGGCAACACCAGGCGCGGGCGCAGGCCGCGGGCCTCGGCCATCACGCGCATCAGGTCGCGGTACGACAGCACCTCGGGGCCGCCGATGTCGAGCGTGGCGCCGACCGTCGCGGGCACGTCGAGGCAGGCCACGAGGTAGTGCAGCACGTTGCGCACCGCGATCGGCTGCGACTCCGTCTTGACCCACCGCGGCGTCACCATCGCGGGCAGGTGTTCGACGAGGTAGCGCAGGATCTCGAACGACGCCGAACCCGAGCCGACGATCATCGCGGCGCGGAACACGGTCACCGGAACGCCGGTCGCGGCGAGCGCGTGCTCGACTTCGCGGCGCGAGCTCAGGTGCTCGCTGAGGTCCTTGCCCATCTCGCCGAGGCCGCCGAGGTAGACGATGCGCCCGACGCCGGCGGCCTTCGCAGCCTGCCCGAAGTCGCGCGCGAGCGTCAGGTCCTGCTGCCGGTAGTCGCGCCCCTGCGCGATCATCGAGTGCACGAGGTAGTAGGCCGCTTCGGCACCGCGCATCGCCGCCGCGACGGCGCGCGGGTCGGTGAGGTCGACCGCGAGCACGCTGACGTCGGGGTGATTGCGCCACGGCCGGGCGTCGGTCTTGCGCGGTTCGCGCACGAGGCAGACGACGCGGTAGCCGCCGGCGAGGAGCCGCGGGACGAGCCGGCCGCCGATGTAGCCCGTCGCGCCGGTCACGACGACCGTGCGGCGGGGCGGGGCGGACGACCGGGCGGTGGCAGCGTCGGTCATGCCTGCAGTTCGCAGCGCGCGGCGGGCGGATGCACAGGGATCGGAACACGAACCGTATCGCGGCGGCGGCGGCACTCGCCTTCGATCGCGGCGCCGCGCGCGCCGATGCGCAGCGGGTCGGCTCTGCGCGCGGTGGGCGCCTGCCGATGGTCGTCGAACAGCAGGCGATCCGGGCGTTGCTGCGGATGAGCGTGGTCGGCGCTTTCGACGCCGCGAGAGGCCCGCTCAGGGTTGTCGCAGCGCCACCTGAGCCTGCCAGACCGCGTCGGCAGGCCGCACCACCGAACCGTCGTTGCTGCGTAGCCCGATGTCGGCGAACGCCGGCAGTGTCGCCTGCCCGTCGTAGTCGTGCAGGAACAGCCAGTTGACCCAGGCGAGGTCGAAGTCGTCGGTCGCGGCGAAGAACCGCGTGACGAAGTCCGCCTGTTCCGTCGCGTCGCCCGGATAGGGCAGGTGCGGCGCCGCAAGCCAGCCGATCTCGGAGAACGCCACCGGCCCCGTCCAGTGCAGCGCGATCTCGTCGTAGTAGTCGGCCGGCACGTCGGCCAACGCATCGTAGTGCAGGTACGGATAGCTGGTGAAGCCGAGCACGTCGATGCGACCGCCGCTGACCAGCGCGTCGACGATCGGCCACTGCGGCGCAAACATCCAGCCGGTGTTGCCGCCGAGCCCCTTGAGCATCTCGAGTTGGAACGTCATGCCGACCTTCGTGCCGGGACTGACGGCCTTGATCGCGTCGTAGCAGGCCTCGTACGCGCCGATCCAGAGGTCCCACTCGACCTGCGTGTGCGTCGTGAAGTACGCGTTCACTTCGTTGCCCAGCATCAAGAAGGGCGGCCGCTGCGTCGCCGCGAGTTGGGTCACCATCGCCAGGTACTCGTTGCGCGTCTCGGCGTTGGCCCAGCTGTTGTCGGCTGGCGACGACTCGCTGGTCAGGTCCGGTGTGCCGTCACCATCGCTCCAGCCCACCACGTAGGTCGGCAGGCAGCCGAACATCGTCTGGAACTGCGCCGCGGTCCGGAACAGCAGAGGCACTTCGCCGTCGTCGCTCACGTCGTCGCGCCAGCTGCCGTGGAAGCCGCGCGAGCGACCATGCGGGGACGTTCCCTGCAGATGGTCGATGTAGTCCTGGTTGGTCGAGCTGCCGGTGTGGCCCCGCGGCGACAACGCGACGCCGAGCTGCACACCCTGATGCACGCGCAACAGAAGCGCCTGGTCGATGCTGCCGCCGTTGTCGGTGGCGCGGACGACGATGGGGTGTGTGCCGAGGTCGGCGAAGAGCGGCGTCCACTGCACGAGTCCCGCGCCGGTGACCGTCGCCCCAGCCGGCCCCTGCGCCAGCGAGAACGTCACCGGGCCCGACCCGCCCGAGGTCTCGGCCTGGTAGGCGTAGGCCGCACGGATCGCCGTCGCCGATCCGGGCGTCGTGGTGAACCGGAAGCCACCCCCACCTCCGCCGCTGCATCCGGTCATGACCATCAGCAGCAGGGCCGGACCGAGCAAGCCGACACTTCGCATGGCGCCCATGATGCCCGAGGCTATCGACCAGGCACCGGCGCGTTGGTTAGCAGTCGACCGACGCCGACGAGCGCATGCCGCCGTGCGGCGCGCCCTCGGCGTTCGTAGCGCTCGTGCGTCCTGCCATGTCCGCGGTCGTCGCGCGGCCCGGCCGACGAACGACATCAACCGCTTCATGCTGGCACGGAACGCGGCCCAGACCCCATCAGGGCAGGATCTCGAACTCAGCGAGACCGCCGCCCCAATACACCCCGGCGGCGTCGCGCCCGATCACCGCGTTGGTGAAGCGAAGCCCCAGCACCTCGGGTGGCAGCACGATGGACAAGACGTCGAGGGTCGCCGTCGCGAGACCGTTCGCGTCGAGAACACCAGCGAAGCCGGCGAACAGCGGCGGGATCGGCGACGCCGCGACCAGGTAGGTGAACGCGTCGAGGTTCACCGGCACGAGTTCCGGGCCGAACACGGTGCCCGGGCCATGGCCCGACGCCGACAGCAACACCAGGTACGGCTGGCCGGCTCGCGCTGGACCACCGATCACGCGGAGGTTGTGCACGAAGCCCGCGGCGGCGCTGCCGAAGTGGAGCCGCGGCGTGACGAAGGCGTGGTTCTGCGGCCGGATCGGCAGCTCGACCCGAGCCAACGACACCGGGTCGATGCGCACCGAGGTCGCCGCCGGAACGAAGCTGGGCGTCCAGCGCACGAACACGTTGCCGGGGTAATCGCAGATCGCGAGGTTGCGCAGCTCCAGCTGCAGTCGGAAGCCGGGCGGCAGCACGAACGCGACGTCATCGCATTCGATCGCCAGCGAATGCACTCCGGGCAGGCCGCCCTTCAAGCCGTGGGTTCCGGTCGTGATCAACCGCCGCGCGCCGCCCGGCGCGATCGCGTAGAGCGCCGCGGTGACCAGGAAGTCGCCAGCGGTCGCATCGACGGTGGCCACGAAACGCGGGCGACCGAGGATCTCGATGCCGGTGCCGAACGGCTGGCTCGCGAACACTTCGTTGTCGAGCGCGATCGCCGCGGTCAGCGCCGCCGGGCTGCGGTTGTCGGCGCCGAAGTCGAGCACGTCGTAGGTCGGATTCAGCAACACGTTGCTCACCGTCACCGCGGGCTCGGCCAGCACTGGCGTCGAACTCGTCAGCGTCTTCTGCGGCCCGCTCGAGTGCAGGAACAGGATCGTCGTCGTCGTGCCGGCCGGCGGCCAGGCCGCCTCCACGGCGTGCACCCAGTGAGCGCTCGGATCGAGATGCGCGGCGGCGGTCGGCGGCATGTAGCCGGATTCATGGTCCAGCTCGAACGGCACGCCGTTGACCCGCCCTTTCAGGTAGTGATCGAACCAGCGCCGGATCGCGTCGTCGTTGCCGAGTTGCTCGACGTGGTTGTCCTGCGAGCCATGGCCGTTGGTCGTCCACCACGTGCGCACGGGCGTCGCCGCCGGCAGCAGCGCCAACGCATCGACGGTCGCGCGCAGTTCGTGCTTGGCGTCGTCCCAGACGTTGGTGATCAGCATCGGCACGCTGCTCGTCAGCAGGCGCGGCAGGTAGTTGCGCAGCGGCTCGGCCGTCTGCAGCGCGTGGATGGTCGCGTAGTCGCCGGCGACCATCGGCGCGTGGGTCGGGTCGGTCGGCCCGCGCTCGTAGATGCCCACGGCCACTTCGGCGTTGAGCAGGATGCCGTCCTGGACGGCGTTGTCGGCGAAGTCGAGCGGCGCGATGCGCGGCGCCACCGCCGCGATCGACGGCATGTGCGTGTACGCGCCCATCGGCACCGGCAGCGGCTGCCCAGACCACCCGGCCGCACGGAATGCGTGCCGGCCACCCATCGACTCGCCGGTCACCGCCAGCCGCGTCTCATCGGCGGTGACGCCCACCGGCAGGAACGTGTCGGCGCGCGCGAACAGTTCGGCCATGTCGCGCAGGCGGGCTTCTTCCGAGGCGTCGAACGGCGGCGTGTTGTAGGTCGTGGTCACGCCTTCGCCCCGCACGTCGTAGGCGAAGCACACGTATCCGGCCTTCGCCAGCATGTTGGCGCGGGCGACGAGCGGCTGGATGCGACGATTGCCGCTGCCGCCGTGCACGAGCAACACCACCGGCCAGCCGTTCGCCGGCGGCGTCGCCACCGGGTGGTAGACGTCGAGTGCCGTCTGCACGCCATCGACCCAGGCCAGCGCTCCGAGCGGCGACGTCACCGTGTACTCGCGGAAGCCGACCGCGAACCCGCCCGCCGGCGGCAGCGGGTCCTGGGCAGCGAGGCTGCAGGCGAGCGCCAGCGAAACGACCGACGAGGTGCAGGGCGAAGGCAGCATCATGGCAAGAAGAGCCAGGAACGGCGTCGCGCACGCGGATTCCACGTGCCCTGGTCCGACCCGGGACCGGTCGGTGCGAACGGCCCCTACGGGCCTGGTCCGCAATGTACCCGTTGCCGGAAGACGCAGTGACCTGGCCAAGCACGGATGGCGAACGGATCGCCCGTCCCTTGCCGTGCTCCTTGGCGCAAGCGCTGCTGCGATCTGCCCCACAAACGCCGCCACGCCTCGGCTTCGGCCGGCGACAACTCATGCGATGCGGTGTCGCCGCGAACGGCGGCGAAGCCGGGATCCCTCAGCGAGTGCTCGAGCTGACGACGTGCCGTAGCGGCATCGGCGCCGCCGCCACGTCGCCGGCTCGTGCATGAGTTCCCGCGCGCCGTTGGCCGATGGAATCGACATGGCCGCCGTTTCCCCACGATCGTCCCTTCGCCCGATGACATGGGCCCCGAGGTCGTTCCTCGTCGTGCTCGCCGCCTGCGCGGGAGGACCCGAGCCGACGGCGGCCAACGACCCGTGGAAAGACCGCAAGTTCCCGCCGTTGACCGCCGCGCAACTACGGACCGGGGAACTGCCGGAGGGGTATCGGCTCGGGGATCGGGCGTCGGCGCCGCCCGCCGACAAGCCCACGGAACGCCAGTGGCGATGGTCGAAGGAGCCGAACGCGGAGACCTTCGGCGTGTGGGCACGCGGCCTCGGCCGCATCGACCACGTGCAGTGGATGTGGCCGAACGCCAGTGCGCAGCCGCTCGACCTGCTCGACGCGGCCGGCATCACCCTCGGGCAGGCCATCGCCGTCGGCCGTGGCTACAACCGCGACTGGGGACGTCTGAGCCAAGGCCATACCCAGGATGAGTACATCGAAGTCATCCTGTACGAGACCAACCGCCCCGAACTGTTCGTGCAGTTGCGGTGCCACGACCGGCGGCTCGACAGCATCACCTGGTGCAGCGATCGCACGCACCTGTTCGAGGTCGACAAGCGCATCGCCATCGCCGAGGCCCTGCAGCAGATGGAGGCCGCGGTCGCCAGCGGTGCCTGGAGTCAGGTTCGGTCGTGGTGCTCGAATCTGGACGCTGTCAGCGAGCCGGGAGCGCTCGCCCGGGTTGCCGCCGCCAAGGAGAAGCTCCGGGACTACAAGTTGCGGCACGACGCACCGATTCTCGCCGAGCTCGCGAAGCTCGAGGTGCGTCGGCTCGCGCTGGTCGGCCGCGACGTCGACACGCAGCTGCGTGGCTGGGCCGAACTGCGGCCCCTGGCCGTGGAACTGCAACGCAAGCTGCTGCTGGCCGACAGCGATGTGCTGGACAAGCTCACCACGCTCTGGAACGACCTGGTGCGCACCGAGAACGAGAAGCTCGGCACGGCGGCTCCGGATCACGTCGTCGGTTGGTTCTGGCGATGGGCGGCCCGACGTTTCCGCACACCCGACGAGGTCCTGACGGCTTGGGTGCATGCACGCGAACTGGACGCGGCGGCGACTCCGTACCACGCGACGATCGACACGCGGTTGCGCCTCGGTGCGGGAGACGATGCGCTGCTGCCGCTGAATGGCGACGCCGATCGGGTCGCGCGCGCCAAGATGGTGGCGAAGCTGCGGCACCTGGCCGAGTTCGAACGCGGGCAAGGCCGCGGCATGCGCGCGACCTGGCTCGAGCAGGTGCCGATCCGCGACCTGGAGACTCTCGTTCCGGCGAGCGATCTTTCGTTTCCGTACCTCAACGGCGCGGAGTTCCTGAATCTGTGGAGCTCGATCGTGAGCTGGGACAGCGTGCATGCCGGCGACGCTCCGGTTCGGGCGCGCACCTTGCGCGACTTGCTCGACACCGAGCTGGTGCAGGCGGAGGCTCGCCAGAGGCGCACCATGGTGACGGTGCGCTCGCACGAGAGATTCCTGCGCGAGCAGCTCGCACTGACAGTTGACGAGTTGCGCTCCACCGCCGCGTCGGCGGCAAGCCTGGGTCGGATCGCCACCGCGATCACCCTCGAGCTGCAGGCCAACCTCGCGCTCGGCGAGAGTGCCGGCGACGTGATGCACCTAGTTGCCGCGGCGGGGCCGGGCGCCAGCTCGGTCCAACGTGGCGTGTCGCTGCTGGCGGCGGTGCTGCCGCCGATCGACGCCAATACCGCACAGGCAGAACGTCTGTGCGAACTGCTCAGTGAAGGGGAGGCCGCGGCCTGGCCGATCGTGCGCCACCTCGCCGTCGCGATTCGGCCCGGCGACGTGCCGACAGCGCGTGCCGCGGCCGGACTCCCGGTCCGTCACGCGCACCTCGCCCGCGACGAGGCCGGCAGCGTGGCCCTGGTGGAACGCGATCGTCCGAGTGACCCGAGCACCGACGAGCGCTTCTGGCGCGAGTACTCCGGCCGTTCCGAGGAGACGCTGCAGGAGACTGTGTGGATCAACAGCGAAGGCAGCTGGCTCGATCCGGAGAGGAAGTGGCTCGATGAGGAACGGGTCCGGATGGAGGCGCTCAACGAGGCGGCGAAGAAGGAGCATGCTGCGCTCGAGGCCGAGTTCGACGCCGCGGAACGTGAACGCGCGACCATCAACCCATACGACCAGGCGGCGATCGCGGCGTTCAACACCGGCGTCGCCGCGCGCGAGCAGCGCCGCAGGGCCTACAACGAGCACGCCGCGAACTTGCGGGGGCGCACGACGGCCCACACCGAGCGCACGGCTGTCTTCAATCGCCGCGTCGACGAGTTCAACCGTCGCTTGTCGAAGCTCAACGAACGGCGCATGCGTGAGGATGCCGCCGGCGCCGTGAAGCTCGACGAGCTGTTGTGGCCGGCACTGCGCACGGCGGTGCTCGCCAACTTGGAGGCGTGGATCGCGACCCGACGGCAACAGCTCGCCGCCGGACCCGAACTCGAGCACGAAGTGCGCATGGCGCGCTGGTTGTTCGGCCAGTCGCCGGACGGCCCCGAGCTGCCGCGCCACGGCGAGTGCGCCGGCTATCGCCGCCAGATGGCGGCGGCGGCACTGCGCTTGGCGCCGCGGCAATCGACCAACGAGGCCTACGCCGCCAAGATCGCCGAGTACTGCCTGTTCGCCTGGCTTGCCGGCATCGCCGAACGCGACGAGGCCTTGCGTCCTCACATGGAGGAGTTCGTGCGCCGTCGCGACTGGACGATCCTCAGGAAGGCCTACGAGAGTGAGAGTCGTCTCTCGGTCCAGGAGACCGTACGCCTGATCAAGTTGCTGGAGCAGCACCGCAAGGAGTACTCCGCCGCGAGCAAGTAGCAGCGATCGCTGCGGCGCTCGGCGCGCCGCCTGGCTGCCATGCACCCGCCGCTGGTCACTGCGGCAGCCGCACAGCCCAGACGCGGACCACGCGGCGATCGTCGGGCGCCGCGGGATCGCGGTGCAAGGTGATCGCGCGGTCGAGGTGTGCCAGCACGACGAGTTGCCGGCAGTCGGCTGCGCGCCACACCAGGTCGCCGCTCGGCAGGTGCCACAGCTCGACCGACGGCTCCCCCTGCCAGTTCCAGCAGGCCGCCTGGTCATGATTGCACGAGTCGCGGCCACACCGCAGCGTGCGTGCTTGCGACAGGGTCCAGGCCAGCTGCCCCTGCAGCAGCAACCCGGCATCGTGGAACTGCGTCGGCGTCGGAACCTCGGCGATCGTGCGCCGTGCCTGCTTGCCGTCCGATCCACGCGGGCCGACCACCGACACCTCGAACGCCTGCAGCGGATTCGAGTAGTGCACGCCGCCGCGTTCGTCGCGGTGATAGAGCGGCTCGAGTCGCAGGTCGCCGAGCTCGCGGCCACGACTGCCCCAGAACGGCCCCCAGCGCACGCCGAACGTCTGCTCGTCCGGCGGACCGGTGAGCCAGGTGACGGCATCCCCCGCCCCTTCGATGTCGATGGCGCGAGCCAGCAATGCGGCCGCGGTCGCGCCGGTGCTGCGCGTTCCCGCAACCACGTCATGGGCCCACGCCGTTCCGTCTTCGTCGCGGCCGACCACGTGCGTGAGATCGGCGGCGAGGCGGACGGCGAACACACCATCGGCGCCGCGCCCGGCTGCGAACGACGCGACCTCCTGCAGATGCTCGACAGGCGGCACCGGCGGCATCGACACGAACAGACGGCGGGCCCAGCCCCCGGCACCGACCTGCGCGTCGAGCACGGCGTTGGCATCCGGCAGCGCTGCGACCTGCGCCGCGAGACCGGCGATGTCGCTGGCCGGCAGGTCGAACCATCGCTTCAGCGCTTCCCCCTCGGCGCGCAGCTGCGCGTCACTCCAGCCCTGCTTGCGGCCGTCCTCGAGAAGGCGCGCGGCTCGGCCCGCCACCAGGCGCGCGAACAGTCGCGGCAGCGCCGCATCGGTGGCCGCATCGAGCGCGGCCCGCACCTCGCCGGCGACCTGTTCGGGATCGCGCCACTCGTCGACGGCCGGCGACAACGGGGTCGCGGGGCGCCGCACATGCGACCGTTCCGCCAGATCGTGCCGCACGCGCTCGGCGACGCTCATGCCGTCGGCGAGCACGACGACATCGCGCGTCGCATGGCCGGAGAAGCACTGCTGGAGTTCGGCGACGGTGGCCTGCTCGACGGCGCGTCCCGGCACCGTGGCCGGGGGCGGAAAGGCACGATTCGCCCACAGGCTCGTCGCCGCCTGGGCGCGCAGCTCGATCAGTTCACGCACGCTGCCCGGCACGAACGACTGCGTCGCGAGCCAGCTGTTCCATTGCGAGTCCCCGGGAGCCACGCCGACGGCGCGCCGGAGCTTCTCGTCGGCGAGCTGCACGGCGTCGCGCAGCGCGCCCGCGTTCGCCTCCCAACCGTCGAGCTGCGGGTTGCGTTCGGTGAACGCGACGTCGCGAGCGAACGTGCGATCGCTGCTGCGGTAGTCGAGGCGCAGTTGGCTGTCGAGCGCGTGCAGCATCGGCACCACCGCCTGGCCGCCGAACCGCTGCAGGAAGCGCACGACCTCGGGCAGCTCGCCGGGCGCGAGCGCGGCGACGCGCGCCGCCGACGTGCTGGTGAACCAGGCCACGGCGGCCGCATGGGCACGCTGCCGGTCGGGGTCGCGCGCATCGACACCGGGCCACAACCGCGCGATCACCGGCAGCAACAACGTCGTGAGTTCGCTGCGCTGTTCGTCGCGAGCGACGGCCAGCAGCGTGCGCGGCGCCGGTGCGGCGCGGTCCCGATCGGACTCGTGGAGCCGCCAGGCGGCCTGCGCGCGCAGGCCGGCGGCGGCCAACCGACCGATCTCGTCACGTTCGCCGGCCGCGACGCCACGCTCGTGGGTGGCGCGGGCCGCCGCGAACTCACGGCGCCAGTGGTCGAACGCCTGCGTACGCCGAGCTGCCTCGCCGAGCCCGGCCGCGCCGAGATCGGCGAGCCCGGCGGCCGCCACACCTTCGCCGCGGCAACCGCTGGCGAGTCGCGCCGCGACCGCCTGCAGCACCGTGGCAACGTCGGATGCGCGCTCCCCGCCGCGACCCGCGGCCGCCGTGCCCTCCGGCACCTGCGCCGGCTCGAGGCGCACGACGTCGGCGGCGAGCCCGCGCCACCACTTCGCCTCGTCGAGCAGAGCGTCGGCGAATGCCGCTTCGGCGGCGGATTCGAACGCGCTCGCCATTCGCTGCGTGTGCACGCGCAAGCCGTCCCGCACCGACGGATGCGCCGCAGCCGCGGCGAGCACGGGCAGCTCGCACGCGCGCAGCGCCGCCACGAAGGCGCTGAAAGCCTCGGCCGATGCCGCTTCGCCCACGGCCGGCCCAGGGTGCACGGCCGCAGCGAGCACCGCCGCGAAGGTCGCTTCGTCCACGTGCGCGCGCAGCCGCTCGAGCTGCTTGCCCCTGCTGCCGAGCCACTCCACCCACGCAGCAGCACCAGCCGCGGACTCCGCTGCGCGCTTGCCGGCGGCGACGAGGTGGCGCTGCCAACGTTCGGCGTGGCTCCGGGACGCCGCGCGGACCACGTCCGCCGAAGCCTCGGGAACGATCGCCAGCGCGAGCGCCGCGTCGAGCGTCGTCGCCGCGTGCTCGGCCGCCGCTGCGGGATCGTCGGCGCCGCACGTCAGTACGGCGGTCAGCAGCGTCTCGACCTCGGCCGCGGACAGGACGGGTAGCAAGGAGCGCGGCAACGCTTGGATCCACTCCGGGTGACCGGCGAACCACCACAACCAGCGCGCCTCCGCCACGAGCCCCGCGGCGCGCGCCGTCGCGCTGGCCGACGCCAATTCCTGCGCCAGCGTGCTCGCCTGCCGGCGCAGAGCATGGCGCTGCCCGTCGGTCAGCGCTCGCAGTCCGGGCCCGACGTCGTCGAGCAAGGCACACGACGCCAGGAACCGGTCCGCCAGCCACTCGTGCCGCGGCGGCGCATTCTCCTTGGGCGGCGAGGGCTCACTGCCGGCAACCGCGGCCATCAGCAACTCGTCGACGAGGGCTGCGCCGACGAACCGCCGCGCGCCCCGCATGGCCATGCGCGGATCGAACCGGCCGAGCCAGGTCGCATCGCCGGCGCGAGCCCGCTGCTCGATGTCGGCCCACGCAACCAGCTCGAGTTGCGCACACAAAGCCGCGAGGTCGTTTGCGCGCCACAGCTCACACGGCGCATCACCCGCGAACGAACCCATGCCCTCGGCGGCTGCCAGCGGCGGTGCGGCGACCCACATGCCGGGAACGCTCGTCGCGTAGAGAACGCCTTCGTCTCCGACCGGCGGGGCGACCAGCGCACCCACGGTGACGCCGAGCGCAGCCAACTGCTGCCGCCAATCGCCGGCCGCGTTCGCCGACTGCCAAGCCGGTTGCAGGCCGATGAGCGGCGCTCCCTCCTCCGGTCGCAGCACACGCAACTGCCCGACGTCGCTGCCAGGGCCGAACTGACCGAGCTCGAAGCGCCCTTCCCCGGAAGAGAAGCGGAACTCCCCGCGCGCCTCGCCAGCGGCAACCACGTCCGCCGACGGCGGCTGCGGGGCAAGCAGGTCGAGGCGATGGACGCGTTTGCCGACGACAAAGTCCGCGCAGCGCGCAACCACCGGATCCTGGGCGTCCGCCGCGCGCTCGGAAGCGGCGCAGGCGCCGAGGGCGACGAGAAGCACCACCATGCGAGGACGCTGGCTCATGGCAATCGACGAGGGAGAGTGCTGGCCGCCCGCGGCCGGATCACGATGCTGGTCACGGGCACACCCGTCAACGCCCCGGCGACGTGCGATCAGACTGGAGCAGCCGGTGTTGGTCATGCCAGCGCCGCGTCAGCGGCCGCCACTGCGCCCGGCAGCGTGCGTCGGGAACGTCCGTCGGCAACGGCGCGGCCCACGCGACGGTCTCAGGCGAATCGTCTGCCGATCCGGTAGGCGCTCTGCGCG
>CALFZH010000066.1:0-62709 GCA_937952215.1 uncultured bacterium | reverse complement strand
GAGCCGCGAGCCGCACCGTGGCGTCGTTTCGCGTGATGTCCTACCGCGGCTCGCCTGCCTCTAGCCGGGCAAGTGCCGCCGCTGAGCCGCGAGCCGCACCGTGGCGTCGTTTCGCGTGATGTCCTACCGCGGCTCGCCTGCCTCTAGCCGGGCAAGTGCCGCCGCTGAGCCGCGAGCCGCACCGTGGCGTCGTTTCGCGTGATGTCCTACCGCGGCTCGCCGGCTCCTGCGGCGAACTTCACTTCCCCTTCTTCTTCTGCCAGCTGTCCTTGAGCCCGACGGTGCGCAGGAAGACCGGCGCGTCCGGGCGGCTGTCCTTGGCGTCGCAGCAGAAGTAGCCGACGCGCTCGAACTGGAAGCGCTCGCCGCCCTGCGCCTTCTTCAGCGACGGCTCGAGCTTGGCGCGCACGACCTTCTTGCTGTTCGGGTTCAGCAGCTTCAGGAAGTCGCCGCCGTCGGCGGATGCCGGATCGGGCGTCGTGAACAGGTGCTCGAACAGCCGGACCTCGGCGTCGATCGCGTGCGCCGCCGACACCCAGTGGATCGTCGCCTTCACCTTGCGGCCGTCCGGCGCGTTGCCGCCCTTCGTCGCCGGGTCGTAGGTGCAGTGCACCGCGGTGATGCGGCCCGCGGCGTCCTTGTCGACGCCAGTGCAGGTGACGAAGTAGCCAAAGCGCAGGCGCACTTCGCGGCCCGGTGCGAGGCGGAAGAAGTCCTTCGGCGGCGCCTCCATGAAGTCGTCCCGCTCGATCAGCAGTTCGCCTGCGAACGGCACCTCGCGCGTGCCGGCGGCCGGATCCTCGGGGTTGTTCTGGGCCGCGACCATCTCGACCTGGCCGGCGGGCCAGTTGGTGATGACGAGCCGGATCGGATCGAGCACCGCCATGCGGCGCAGCGCGTGCTTGTTGAGCCAGTCGCGCACGAAGAACTCGTAGAGGCCGATCTCGTGCGTGCTGTTGAACTTGGCGACGCCGACGTGCTTGCAGAACGCGACCAGCGCTTCGGGCGGCACACCGCGGCGGCGCAGCCCACGCAGCGTCGGCATGCGTGGATCGTCCCAGCCATCGACGTGCCCGCCCTCGACCAGCAGCAGGAGCTTCCGCTTGCTGGTCAGCATGTACTCGACGTTGAGCCGCGCGAACTCGATCTGCTGTGGCTTGTAGATGCCGAGCGAGTCGCAGAACCACTCGTACAGCGGTCGATGGTGTTCGAACTCGAGCGTGCACAGCGAGTGCGTGATGCCCTCGATCGAGTCGCACTGCCCGTGCGCCCAGTCGTACATCGGGTAGATGCACCACGCATCGCCGGTGCGCTGGTGGTGCATCTTCCGGATCCGGTACATCACCGGATCGCGCAGGTTCAGGTTGGCGTGCGCCATGTCGATCTTGGCGCGCAGCACGCGGCTGCCGTCGGCGAACGCGCCGGCCTTCATCTCGCGCAGCAGGCGCAGGTTCTCCGCCGGCGAACGGTCGCGGCACGGGCTGTTCTTGCCGGGCGCCGTCAGCGTGCCGCGGCTGGCGGCGATCGCGTCGGCGTCCTGGTCGTCGACGTAGGCGAGCCCCTTTTCGACGAGGCGCTCGGCCCACGCGTAGATCTGGTCGAAGTAGTCGGCCGCGTACAGCATCGCGTCCCAGCGGAAGCCGAGCCACTGCACGTCCGCCTTGATGGCGTCGACGTACTCCTGGTCCTCGGCGGCCGGGTTGGTGTCGTCCATGCGCAGGTTGCAGCGGCCGCCGAACTCCTGCGCGATCGAGAACGACAGCGTGATCGCCTTGGCGTGGCCGATGTGCAGGTAGCCGTTGGGCTCCGGCGGGAAGCGGGTGACGACGTGCTGCACCTTGCCGGCCTGCAGGTCCGCGCGGATGCGGTCGCGGATGAAGTCGGAAGCGGGGGCGGCGTCGGGTGCGTTCGTCATCGGTCGTCGTTCGAGGGCAAGGACGATCGCGCCGCGGTCCGGTGAAAGCAACCGCGGCGGCCGTCGTGCCCGCCGACCGACTGCGTATGCTCGCACCGCGATGCCCGCCGGAACGATCCCCACGCCGCCGACTCCGACCGATCCGCTGGCGTCGCTGCCGCGCGCCGATCGGCACAAGCCGAGGTGCGGCCCAGTGCGGCCGTCGAAGAACGGCCGGCGCCGCGCCTACGTGCTGATCGCCGTGCACGTGCTGATCGGCTTGCACATCTGGCACTGGCTCGCGACCGGATCGTCGCTGACGCCGCTCGAACCGTCCGAGGCGATGCAGACGGTGGAACTCGGCAAGCTCAACGCCGGCTTCCTGTTCTTCGCCGCGATGATCCTGACCACGCTGGTGTTCGGCCGCTGGTTCTGCGGCTGGGCGTGCCACGTCGTGGCGCTGCAGGACATGTGCGCGTGGCTGCTCGGCAAGCTCGGGCTGCGGCCGCGGCCGGTGCGGTCGCGCCTGCTGGTGTTGGCGCCGTGGGTGGTCGCCGGCCACATGTTCGCCTGGCCGATCGCCGAGCATCTGTTCGGGCTGCGCACACTGCCCTCACCGGCGAGCTGGGAACGGCATCTCACGACCCACGACCTGTGGGCGACGTTCCCCGGGCCGCTGATGGGGATCGGCACGCTCGTCGTCGTCGGCTTCCTGATCGTGTGGTGGCTCGGGGCGAAGGGCTTCTGCTCGCATGGCTGCCCCTACGGCGCCTTCTTCGCGGTCGCCGACCGTTTCGCACCGCTGCGCATCAAGGTCAGCGACGCCTGTGACGCGTGTGGCCACTGCACCAGCGTGTGCACGAGCAACGTGCGCGTGCACGAGGAGGTCGCCAAGCACAAGCAGATCGTCGACCCCGCCTGCATGAAGTGCCTCGACTGCGTGTCGGTGTGTCCGAAGGACGCGCTGTCGGTCGGGTTCGCGATGCCGAAGCCCTTCGTGGTGAGCCAGCAGCGCATCCGCGCGCGCGCCGACTTCACCTGGCCCGAAGAAGTGCTGCTCGCGGTCGTGGCGCTGGTGAGCACGCAGTGGGTGTTCCGCGGCGCCTGGTTCGGCGACGGCATCCCGTTCCTGATGGCCGTTGGTCTTGGCGCCATCACCGCGGTGTTCACGCTGCTCGTCTGGCGGCTGCTGCGGCGGCCGGACGTGACGTTCCAGCACTCCGCGTGGAAGGCCGGCGGCCGGTTCACGCGCGGGGGCCGTCTCGCGATGCTGGCGCTTGGCGCCTGGCTCGTGTTCAGCGCTCACACGTTCGTCGTGCAGCGCCTGCTCGGCGTCGCCGAAGCGGCGGTGCACGACCCGGAACGGCGGCCGGTGCACGCGGCGTTCTACGAGACGCGCGTGGTGCCGCCGGCCGAACTGGAGGCGGTGCTCGCCGGGATCGATCGGTACCTCGCGTGGTCGATCTCCGACGAGCCCAAGCAACGCGAACTGCGGGCCCTCGTGCTGCGCGCGCTCGGACGGCACGTCGACGCCGAGCAGGAGCTGCTCGCGGCTGCCGGCAGCGACGTGCTGCGTTTCGACGAAGCGAACCTGGCGCTCGCCAGCTACCACATGGATCGCACGCGGCGGCGTTACGCCGATGCCGAGCGGCTCGTCGCCCACGTGCTGCAGCACGCGCCCCAGCATCCGATCGCCAGGTTGCTGGACGAGCAGCTGCGGTCGCTGCCGCGCTGACGGCAGAACGCATGCGGTCGGGAGGAGGCGCGGTCCACGAATGCCGCGGCGACCGGGCAAGATCTGACTGCATCGTCGACGTACCCATGGGATGGCGAAGTCCCGATCGGAGCGACTTGACGAATGCGGGTCGGCTCGGCACGCTCCCCCTGTCTCGTCTGGCTGCGAAGAAGTAGAGTCTTGAGGACGCTCGGCGTTCCGTCGGGCGGGGACTGCGAACGCGCGGCCGCGAGTGCAGGTGAAGCATGAGTTCTCCCAGCTCCCAGCTCCCAGCTCCCGCGTAGCGATGTTGGCGATCGCCGCCGGCTTGGCCGCCGTCGTCACCAGCCCGCTGGCCGCGCAGGCGGTACCGCCACAGATGCGGTACTCGACGCACGACCAGACGCTGCCGATTCTCGGTGGTGGCGGCGAGCCCGTTCCGGGTGGCGACTTCTTCGAGTGGGCGGTCGACGCGAAGTCGCCTGGTGACGGGCGGACCTACACCGTGAGCACGATCACGGTGCGGCAGGCCGGGTTCGGTAGCGTCTACTCGGGCTTCACGACGGACCCTGCCTTCGGCTTGCCTGGGTTCGTTCTCCCCGCGCCACTCCAGCGCCAAATCACGATCCTGCAGGTCACCGATGCGACGCAGGCAATCGTCGCGCAGAGGTACTTCTACGGTTTGACAGGATCATCCGAGGATCCGGACTACAGCCGAGCGACCAACGCTCGTGCGATCTCCGTTTGGCCCGCGGTGGGCGGGGGCACGCGCGTGGCGATCTGCGGCGAGACGTTCGACGAGCGTCTGCCCAATAGCCAGTCGCCTGGGTGGCCGACAGCGACTGGCCTCGCGAGTTCGGGCTTCTTCGCCGTGTTCGATGGCGCCGCGAACCTGCAGTGGACCTATCACCTGTTCGGCGCCGCTGGCAGCGAGAACAGCATCGTGACCGACGTCAGCATCCGGACCGAGATGGTGGGCTCCGTGCTGTACGACGTCGTCACCTACTGCGGCATCTCGTCGCAGGGCAACCCGGCGACCAACGGGTCGATGACGACAATCGCTCCTTTCGTGGCGCCGCCTGGAATCCCAGGCTGCACCGCACCGGCCGCCGGCAACACCAACAACGGCGTCGGCCAGTGGGATGGGTTCGTCGGCCGCGCTCGGCGACCGGTCGGCGGCGGAGCCATCCAGTCGGTGTTCCACTCCGTCGTCGGCGGCGTGCAGCAGGACGGCCTGTTCGGTCTGGCCGAGATCGATGTCGACCGCTTCGTCGTCGTTGGCTCGACGGGCGCGACCGGGACGGTCGGTGCAGGAGGTGCCTCGTTCCCCTTCCTGAGCCTGCCGGGCGGCGTCTGCCTGGTCGGAACCCCCCTGCTCTACACGATGGGCGTGATGATGGTCTTCGACGCCTCGACCGTCGCCGGGGGCAACCTGAC
Organism: uncultured bacterium; assembly: GCA_937952215.1. Lineage (GTDB taxonomy): Bacteria > Planctomycetota > UBA1135 > UBA1135 > UBA2386 > UBA2386. The sequence goes on along the minus strand of CALFZH010000066.1, from coordinate 57,664 downwards.
GCTCGAGAGCACGCAGTGGTACGGCGCCATCCAACGCGTCGGCACGGGTAGCTCCGGCGTGCTCATCGAGACCAGGACCGTACTTCGGGACGTGATGGTGCAACCTGGCTACCTGGGGGGCCTGCCGCATTGCGTCGCCGTCGGCTCGACGAACGACTCCATCTTGTTCAGCCAGTTCAGCAGTCTGGTCGCGGCTCCTCAAGCGACGTTCGGCGGCGGCGGCTCGGACGGCCTCATCGTCACCAGTTGGATCACTCCGGGTGGTCAGACGACGATCGCGGGTTCGTATCGAGGTGGCGAGGGCTCTCAGTTCCTGACCGGTGTCGGCGGCTGGAACGAGTTCACGGACCAGTTCGTGGTCACGGGCGTCTTGGAAGGCCCCACGGTCAGGCAGATCGACATCGGCAACTACTACGTCGACACGAGCCGGGGGTCGCTCTACAAGTCGCTCGTCGGCATGCAGAGCGTGGAGGTCGGCGGCTCCGGCAGCGACTACCCCACCGCGATCGGAACAGCGAACGGCAGCAGTTCGTTCGCGGAGTTCGGACTCGGCAACCCGTCGGGCGGCGGCATCGCGGTCGACGACGAGGCGCGGGTCACCGTCGTCGGCACGACCGCGAGTTCGAACTACCCGGCGCCGACGGGCCGCCCCAAGACCGGTTTGGTCAACGACGCGGTGCGTTCGGTGTTCCACATGCTGCCACCGAACTCGGGGCGCACCGATGGCACCTACTCGGGGATCGGTGCGCCGCCGGTGACGTTTCCGCTGGCCGGGTTTCCTGGGGGCACGACGCCGCAATGCGCGCTGACGCCGTTCGGGTCGCAGGTTGGTCTGGCTCCGGCGCAGCTGCCCCGCATGCAGATCGACCTGGAAGGGCCGCCCGCACCGCCGCCGGCGATTCCTGGCGTGCCATCGGCGGGCAATCCGATCGCGCTGGTCGTGTCCCGGCCGCCGGTGGCGTCCGCACCTCCGATCACCGGTCAGGTGTCCGGCTGGCAGATCGACTTCCCGGGCTCGGGCCCTGGTCCGACGCTGCTGCCGAATGGGGTGGTCCTCTGGATGACCAACAGCCCCGCGTTCCTCGTGCACTTTTCTGGACCCGAAGCGACCCTGCGCGCCCAGTGGACGTTGCCAGCGGGGTCGTCGGCGACGGTCTCGATCCAGCTTGGCTGCGGCTTGCCGACGGCGACGACCTACGCCGGGTGCAGCGTGGCGACCGACTTCGTGGCGAGTCCGGCGTTGTGGTTCACCTTCTGAACCCATGGTGCTTCTGGCTCTTTCCGGTCGCGTTCGATCCGGCATCGCAGTGCGCGATGCCGGATCCGACCGGCGTGGCTCCCGATCCCATCCACGGAGGCGTACGGTGAAGACGGTCGTTCCTGATGCACTCGGTGTCGCGTTGTGCTTCGTCGTGGCGAGCGCGGCGTCGGCGCAGAGCTACGTCTGTGCCTGGGGCAGAGTGTGCTTCGATTCGCGCGCGATGGACACGCCCTGCGTCAAGGTCGTGGCTGCGGGCTACAACACATGCACCCTGCACGCGGACGGCGCCATCTACATGCAGGGCGCGAGTGGGCCCGAACGCCACGGCGTGGTGCCGCCACCGCCGCCGGGCAGGCGCTACGTCGACATGCACTTCGGCAGCTTCGGCCTCGGCCTGCTCGACGATGGCAACCTGGTCGGTTGGGGGACGATGCCCGGCACCTTGGCGTACGGCGTGATCCCGATTCCGCCGCTGCCTCCGGGGCTGCGCTACACCCGCATGGCGGCGGGCTTGCACGGGATCGCCGAGCGCTCCGACGGGTCGTTCGTGACGTGGGGCCCGAACCAATTCGGGCAAGGCAACCTGCCAGCACTCCCGCCAGGGACCACGGTCACGCAGTTCGACGCGATGGTGAACCACAGTGCGATGCTGCTGTCGGACGGGTCGCTCGTGATGTGGGGCGCCAACACGTATGGCCAGTGCAATGTGCCGCCGCTGCCGCCGGGCGTTCGATACCAGTTCTTCGAGCTGGGACCCCGACACACGCTGGCGCTGCGCAGCGACGGGGAGATCGTGGCCTTCGGCAACAACACGTCGGGGGAGTGCAACGTGCCGCCGTTGCCCGCGGGTGTCCGGTACGTCACCTGCTCGGCGGGCGGGATGTCTCACAGCTACTTCAGCGTCGCGGCGCGGTCCGACGGCGCGCTCGTCGCCTGGGGCAACAACGGCCTCGGGCAGTGCAACGTGCCGGCGCTGCCGGCTGGCATTCGCTGCCGGCAACTGGCGGCGGGCGGGTATCACGGGCTCGCCCTGCTTGCTGACGGAACCCTGATGACCTGGGGCGATTCGCTCAACTACCCGACCGGTGTGCCGGCACTGCCCTCGGGCGGATCGGGACCGGCGGTTCGGTTCGCGGATGCAAGCTTGGGTTTGTTCCACACGGTGGTTGCACAGACCGATGGCGCGATTCGAGCATTCGGCGAGGACAACATAGGACTCTTGAACGTACCGGCATTGTCGCCGAGCGACCGAGCCGTCAAGGTCCGTGCGGACGCCCATCACAGTGCAGCCGTGCTGCGTGACGGGCGAATCATCGCCTGGGAGATCAACGGCGGTGGCCAGTGCAACGTGCCGTCGCTACCGCGGGGCACGACCTACTTCGATGTCGTGCTTGGACCTGGGCATACGGTCGCTCTGCGATCCGATGGCGAAGCCCTTGCGTTCGGCTGGCCAACGCTCTCACAAACGACGATCCCGCTGCGTCCGCCCGGCGTTTCCTTCGTCGCGGCGGACGCCCACTACGGCAAGAACTTCCTGGTGCAGTCCGACGGCAACATCGCCGTCTCTGGAGCGGCAACAGGTGCCGTTCCGCCGCCGCCGCCGCCGGCCGGTCTCCGCTACGTCGCCGTGGCGACGGGAAGCTCAATGGACGCCAACGTCGCCCTGCGGTCGGACGGTGAGGCGATCCTCTGGAACCACGCCGGTGGTCCAACCTTGATCTGGTCGCCGGTCCCCCCATTGCCCTTCGGGGTCGTCTACGTCGAGGTGTCGGGGCGCGCGACCCACTTCGTGCTGCGCCGATCGGATGGCCAGGTGACGATGTGCGGCAATGTGGGGGACAACTACGAGTTCGTCAGCTTCGTGCCCCCGCTCGCGCCCGGAACGAGCTACGTGCAGGTCTCGTCGTATGCCGACGTATCCCTCGGCCGCGTCGGCCCGACCACGACCTACGTCTCCTTCGCCCAGGGCTGCGCCGGCTCGCGCCCGCCGACGCGCCTCGTGCCGCGCGAGACGCCGCGCATCGGCCGCAACCTGCAGGTGACGCTGTTCGACCTGCCGGCCAACGTCGCGCTCCTGGCGATGGGATTCCAGCGGACCTCGCCGCTGTCGCTCGCCTCGCTCGGCATGCCGGGTTGCGACCTGCACATCAGCGTCGATGCGACGGCCGGTCTCTCGGGGCAGCAGAATCAGGCCCAGTGGTCGCTGCCGATCCCGGATTTGCCGAGCCTCGTCGGGCTGCGCTTCTACAACCAGGCGCTCGTGCTCGACCCGAACGCCGGCAACGGGCTTGGCGCCGTCCTCTCGGACGCCGCAGAAGGCGTGATCGGCTATCCGTGATCGGGCCATGTGCTGCGGCACGCGTCCCAGCACCCGGTCGCCCGGCTGCTGGACGAGCAGCTGCGGTCGCTGCCGCGCTGACGGCTTGACGGCCGGCGCCGTGTCGCGGTAGAAGGCCGCGCGACAACTCATCCAGACCAGCCGAGGGCCGGGCCCGACGACGCTGGGGCAACCACGCACGATCGCGAGATGGCTCGCGAACCCGCTGCGCAGGTGCCAAATCCCGCGGCCAGCCCTTCGTGCTCGTGTGAGCAAGGAGGCCGGAAGATGAGCTTGCATGCGACGCCGCGGCGTCGCCGCAGGCGCATCTCGGCGCGCGGGGGACTGGGAACGGGCCCGAGAGGTTCTCCATGTCTGCCAGTCTTCCTGTCGGTTCCCTCGGCGCGGCTGCTGCCGCCGCGCCCGTTTCCGGTGTCGTCGGCGACCCAGCATCGACGGCCACTCCGTCGCGCGATGCATTCCGTTCGTCGGGCCAGTCGCCCGGCGTGCGCACCCTGCACCTGGTCGGCCCGGGTCGCGTCGGCCGCGCGTTCCTGCAGCAGCTCGGCGACCTGCCGGTGCGCGTCGTCGCCGTCAGCGACGCGTCGGCGACCGTGTTCGATCGCGCCGGGATCGGCATCGACGCACTCGTCGCGCACAAGGCCTCCGGCGGTGCGCTCGCAACCTTGCCGCGCGCCGAGTCGATCCCGACCGAACTCGCGATCCGCATCGTCGCGGCCGACATCGTCGTCGATGCGACGCCGAGCGATGCCGGAGCGACGGCGGCGGCGGTGCAGCGTGGTCGCGCCGCCCTGCAGAACGGCGCCTTCCTGGCGCTGAGCGGCAAGAACGCGCTCGCGGCGCAGGCGCCCGAATGGCTGCTCGGCGCGTTCCGCGATCGCGTCGGCGTGCACGCGGTGCTCGGTGGCTCCGGGCAACAGCTCGTGCGCGAACTGCCCGAGCTGCGCGCGCACTGTCGCGCCTTGGCGCTCGTCGGCAACGTCACGACGACCGCGATCCTCGAGGCGATCGAAGGTGGCGCCACGCTCGCTGAGGGGCTCGCCGCGGCGCGCGCGCGCGGCCTGCTCGAACCCGATCCGACGCTCGATCTCGACGGCAGCGACGCGGCGACCAAGCTGCGCGCGGTGTGGGGGGCGGTGTTCGGCGAGAGCGGGACGCCGAGCGTGCCGCCGGAGCGCGTCGCGCGCGAGGACCTGCGCGCCCTCGACCCGACGGTGCTGCGCGAACGTGCGGCGCGCGGCAGCACGACGCGGCTCGTCGCCCGCGGCAGCCGTGGCGGCAGCGACCTGCGCGTGCAGTTCGAGGAGGTCCCGCTCGGTTCGCCGCTCGCGGCACCGCCCGATCGCGTCGTCTACGGCTACGAGTTGCCGGGCGGGCTGCGCGTGCACACCGGACTCGCCGTCGGCCACGAGCGCACCGCGGCGGCCCTGCTCGCCGATGTTCGCCAGGCGAGTGGCGTGGAGGTGCGGTCATGAGTGCTTCGATCACCGTTGCTCCCGGCGTCGACCTCTGCCACCTGCCGGCGACGTGGCCGCTCAGCAATGGCGGCGTGCTCGTCGGCGGCGTGCTCGCCTACGAACGCCAGGGCCCGCGCGAGGCGCCGACGATCGCCGTGCTCGGTGGCATCTCGGCCGGTGCGCACGTCAGCGCGCACGCGGCGCGCCCCGAACGCGGCTGGTGGGACGACCTCGTCGGCCCCGGGCGTGCCATCGACACCACACGCTTCCAGGTGCTGTCGTTCGACTGGCTCGGCGGTGCCGGAGGATCGAGTGCGCCCGCAGCGGGCGAGTCGTTCCCGTTCGTCGCCGCCGAGGACCAGGCCGCAGCGCTGTGGCAGCTCTGCGACTCCCTGCGCATTGCCGGGCTGCGCGCGATCATCGGCAGCAGTTATGGCGGCATGGTGGCGCTGCACGCCGCCGCCGCAGAGCCAGCGCGCGTCGAACGGCTCGCCGTGATCGCGGCCGCGCACCGCAGCCACCCGCAGGCCAGCGGCTGGCGCGCCGTGCAGCGGGAGATCGTGCAGCTCGGTGTGCAGACCGGCCGACGCGCGTCGGCCCTCGCACTCGCGCGGCAACTGGCCCTGCTCGGGTATCGCACGCCCGATCTGCTGCACGAACGATTCGCCGAGCCGGCGACGATCGACGGCGACGACGTCCACACGCCGGTGCAGGACTGGCTCGCCGCGCGCGGCGAGCACTTCGCGGCGCGATGGACGGCCGAGCAGTTCCTCTGCCTCAATCGCTCGATCGATGCGCACGCGATCGACCCATGCACGGTTTCGGTGCCGACGTCGCTGCTGGCGTTCCCCGGCGACCAGCTCGTGCCGCCCGCGTGCGTGCGCGAACTGGCGCTGGCGCTGCCGGACCTGCGCGTGCACCGCGAGCTGCGGTCCCGCTTCGGCCACGATGCCTTCCTCAAGGAGCCGGCCCTGGTCGGCGCGTTCGTGCGGGAGGTGCTGTCGTGAGCCTGGCTCCCGAAACCGTGGCGGTTCGCGCCGCGATCGCCACCGATCCGACGCATGGCGCCGTGGCGCCGCCGCTGGTCCTGTCGGCGAACTTCGCGTTCGCGGGCTTCGGCCAGAAGCGCACCTACGACTACACGCGCAGCGGCAACCCGACGCGCGACGACCTGGCGCAGGCACTCGCTGCGCTCGAAGGCGGCGCCGGTGCCGTGGTCACCGCGACCGGCATGGCGGCGATCACGTTGGTGCTGCACCAGCTCCGACCGGGGGAACTCCTCGTCGTTCCGCACGATGGCTACGGCGGTACCTGGCGTCTCGTCGACGCGCTCGCAGCGAAGGGCCACTTCGAGGTCGCGTTCGTCGACCAGCGCGATCCGGATGCGCTGGCCGCAGCGCTGGCGCGGCGGCCGCGGCTGGTGTGGGCCGAATCGCCGAGCAACCCGCTGCTGCGGCTCGTCGACCTGCGTGGTCTGGCGACGGCCTGCCATGCGGCGGGTTCGTTGCTCGCGGTCGACAACACGTTCCTGTCGCCGGCCCTGCAGAACCCGCTGCACCTCGGCGCCGATCTCGTCGTGCACAGCACGACCAAGTACGTGAACGGCCACAGCGACGTGGTCGGCGGTGCGGTGGTCGCGAAGGACCCGGCCCTGCACCAGCAGCTCGCGTGGTGGGCGAACGCGCTCGGCATCACCGGGGCGCCGTTCGACGCCTGGCTGACGTTGCGCGGGTTGCGCACGCTCGCGCTGCGCATGCGCCAGCACGAAGCGAACGCGCGCGTGCTCGCGGCCGTGCTCGCCGCGCACCCGGCGGTGCGCGCCGTGCACTGGCCGGGACTGCCGCAGCATCCGGACCATGCGTTGGCGTGCACGCAGCAGCGGGGTTTCGGCGGCATGCTGTCGTTCGAACTGGCGGACGCCACCGCGGCGGCGGCGTTCGTCGAGGGACTCGGCTGCTTCACGCTCGCCGAGTCGCTCGGGGGTGTCGAGAGCCTGGTCGCGCACCCGGCGACGATGACGCATGCGTCGATGGCGCCCGAGGCGCGCGATCGTGCTGGCATCACCGACGGCCTGCTGCGGCTGTCGGTCGGCATCGAGGCGGCGGCCGACCTGCGTGCGGACCTGCTGGCGGCGCTGGACCGTGTGGCAGCACTGCCGGCACGGGTGCCGATCGTGGCTGCGAGCGAGCCCGAGCGAATTGCTGCATCCGCGCATCGTGCGGGTGCGGTAGCGTGCGCGCACCAGACCCTGCGGGACTCTTCCGACCCGCACGACTTCGCATGATCCACCCGAACGCGCTCGTACATCCGTCCGTCGACGTGCGTGGCGCCCACATCGGCGCCTTCGCCATCGTCGAGGCCGGTGTCGTGCTGGGCCAGGGCTGCACGATCGGCGAGCACGCGGTGGTGCGGGCGGGCTGCGAACTCGGCGACGGCGTGGTCGTCGACAGCTTCGCGGTGGTCGGCGGCGCGCCGCAGATGCGCGGCGCGGTGCCGCCCGCGGGCGTCGTGCGCATCGGCGCGCGCACCGTGCTGCGCGAAGGCGTGACGGTGAACCGGCCGACAACGGCCGGGGGCGCCACGATCCTCGGGAACGACTGCATGCTGATGGCCAACAGCCACGTCGGCCACGACTGCGTCGTCGGCAACGGCGTGACGCTGGCCAACAACGTGATGCTCGCCGGCTTCGTGAACGTCGGCGACGGCACCTTCGTCGGCGGCGGGGCGGGCGTGCACCAGTTCGTGCGCATCGGCCCCGGCGCCATGATCGGCGGCAACGCGGCGATCTCGTACGACGTGCCGCCGTACGCAATCGCCGCCGAACGCAACCAGATCCACGGCATCAACCTGGTCGGACTGCGGCGCAGCAAGATGCCGAGCGCGGCGGTCGCGGACCTCAAGCGCTGCTACCACGCCGTCTACTGCGGGCCCGGTGACCTGCGCGCGCGCGTGCAGGCGCTGCTCGCCGAGCGCGCCTGCAGCGAGGACAACGCGGGCCGGCGCTTCCTCGAGTTCTTCGCCGGCGGCAAGCGCGGGTTCACGCGGCCGCGGTCGCGGCGCGCCGGGGATGTCGACGTCGCCGGCGGTCAGCCGGCCGAGGCCTGACGGCGTTCGAACGCGATGCACAGCGTGCCGACGGCGAGCACGCCGACGCAGCCGACGACGTTGTACCAGAGGAAGTGCACCTTCCAGGTGAAGTGCACCGCCATCACGGACGCCATGCCGCCGAGCAGGCCGATCGCGCCGGCGCGCGCGCGGGCGCCGGGCACGAACAGCGCCAGCGCGAAGATGCCCAGCAGGCTGCCGTAGAAGAACGAGCCGAAGCGGTTGATCTGTTCGATCACCGAGCCGCCGCCGGCGAAGAACAGCGCCATCGCCGTCGCCAAGGCGCCCCAGAACAACGTCATCGCCTTGCCGACGCGCAGCGCTTGCTGCTCGCTCGCGCGCGGCGCCAGCCACCGTCGGTACAGATCGACGACGCTGGCCGCGCTCAGGGCGTTCAGCGTGCTGTCGATGCTCGACATCGCCGCGGCGAAGATCGCGGCGACGATCAGGCCGAGCATCAGCGGTGGCACGTGGTCGAACAGGAACCGGCAGAACACGTCGTTGGTGTCATCGGCGTCCCTGGCGCGGGCTGCCGGGTCGATCGACCGGGCGACGAGCAGGCGCGCCTCGGCGCGGATCGTGGCGACGTCGCGCACGGCGTCCTGGTAGGCGCGCAGGGCGTCGGGGTCGGAGCGTGGACCGTCCGGAAGTGCGGCGATCTGCGCCATGCGGGTCTGCCGTTCGGCCGTGGCGCGGTCGAACCGTTCCTGCAGCGGCTGCAGGCTCGCGGCGACGACCGGGTCCTGCGCGCGTTCCCGGTGCACGGTCTTGTTCAGCAGCGGCTGGCCGTGCACGGCGAAGAACAGGTACATCAGCACGCCCAGCACGAGCACCAGGACCTGCATCGGCACCTTGGTGAACGCCGACAGCAGCAGGCTCAGCCGGCTGGCGCGCACGTCCTTGCTGGTGAGCAGGCGCTGGGCCTGGCTGTGGTCGCAGCCGAAGTAGGCGAGGTGCAGGAACATGCCGCCGAACACGCCCGACCAGACGTTGTACTCGGCCTCCCAGAAGCTCGGCGTGCCGGCTCCCGCCGCGGCGTCGGCGACCGTTCGCGGCAGCAGCGACTCGTGCGCCGGCACCAGGTCGCAGGCGTTGAGCTTGCCGGCAGCGCCCGCGAGATCGAGCAACTGGCCGATGCCGAAGTGCGGCAGCAGATCGACGAGCAGCAGGCCCAGGATCGCGAACAGGCCGACGACGATGACCGTCATCTGCTTGACGTCGGTCCAGATCACGGCCGAGACCCCGCCGACGAGCGTGTAGAGCGTGGTGAGCCCGCCGATCACCAGCACCGACTCCCACGTCGGCAGACCGAGCATCGACGACAGCGCCACCGACGGCGCGTAGATCACGACGCCCAGCGCGAGGCAGCGCGAGAACAGGAAGATCAGGCTGGCCAGCGTGCGCGTCGCCGGGCCGAAGCGACCCTCGAGGTACTCGTACGGGGTGAGGATCAGGCGGCTGCGGAACAGCGGCACCAGGAAGATGCAGAGCAGCACCATCGCGAACGGCAGCCCGAAGTAGCTCTGCACGAAGTGCATGCCGTGCTCGAAGCCCTGCCCGGTCGTGCCCAGGATCGTGATGGCGCTCGCCTGCGTCGCCATGATCGACAGCCCGGCGGCCCACCAGGGGATCGCGCGGTTGCCGGCGTAGTAGCCCTCCAGACTCTTGGCCGTGTGCGCGCGGCGCAGGCCGTCCCACACGCACCAGAGCAGGAACAGCGTGAAGACGCTCCAGTCGATCCAGCTCATGGGCGGCCCAGGGGGATCTGGTAGTGGTTCGTGAACCACCAGAGCAGCGCCATGACCACGATCGCGAGTCCGCAGGCGACGGCGTAGGTGGCGGCCCAACTGCCGAGCGGCGGTGGCTCGGTCGGCGTGCCCGGTTCGGAGGTGGCCATGCGCGTAGCGAACCGCTTCGTCGCTCCTCGTTCCATGCGCATCACCGCGTTTCGACGCGGTGGCGGGCCGTCGCCGTTCGCCTATGCTCGCCCGCGCCGATGACCGACCCGATCTACGCCGACCTCAACGCCGAACAGGCCGCCGCGGTCGCACACGGCACCGGCCCGCTGATGGTGCTCGCCGGGGCTGGGTCCGGCAAGACGCGCGTGGTCACGCGCCGCATCGCGCGGCTGCTGCGGGACGGCGTGCGCCCCGGGCAGATCCTGGCGATGACGTTCACCAACAAGGCCGCGGCCGAGATGGCGCGGCGCGTCGAGGAGCTGGGCGGCGGGTTCGTGCGCGTCGCGACGTTCCACTCGGCGTGCGCGCGCTTCCTGCGCCGCGACGGCCGGCTGCTCGGCTACCCGCCGGACTTCTCGATCTACGACACCCAGGACCGCGACACGCTGATCAAGGAACTGCTCGCCGACCTCGGCATCGGCACGGCGCAGGCGAAGCCGTCGCAGATCGGGCAGTGGATCAGCAAGCTGAAGAACGCCGCCATGACGCCGGGCGACATGGGCGGCGGCGACGACATCAGCCGCATCGTCGAGCGGGTCTGGACCCCGTACCACGAACGCATGCAGCAGGTCGGGGCGATGGACTTCGACGACCTGCTCGGCGTCTTCCTGCGCATCCTGCGCGAGTTCCCCGACGTCGCCGAACACTACGCGGCGCGCTACCCGTGGGTGCTGGTCGACGAGTTCCAGGACACCAACCGGGTGCAGTACGACCTGCTGAAGTTGCTGTGCCCGCCGCCCGGCAACCTCTGCGTCGTCGGGGACCCGGACCAGTCGATCTACGGGTTCCGCGGCGCCGAGGTGCGCAACATCCTCGAGTTCGACCGCGAGTACCCGACCACGACGATCGTGCGGCTCGAGCAGAACTACCGCAGCTCGGCGAACATCCTGCGCGGCGCGGAGGGCGTGATCGCGCACAACACGCTGCGCAAGGACAAGCGGCTGCGCACCGACCAGGCGCCGGGCACGCCGATCCTGCGCTTCAAGGCCACGGGTCAGCAGGAAGAGGCGGCGACGATCGTCGACGGCATCAAGGCCCTCGCCGAGGAAGGCGTCGGCCTCGACCAGGTGGCGGTGTTCTACCGCGCGCACTGGCTGTCCCGCGGCATCGAACAGGCGTGCAAGGACGCGGGCGTGCCGTACGAGATCGTCGGCGGGTTGTCGTTCTTCGAGCGGCGCGAGATCAAGGACCTGCTCGCCTACCTGCGGGTGCTGGTCAATCCACTCGACGACGTCAGCATGGCCCGCATCGTCAACGTGCCGCCGCGAGGGCTCGGCAAGGCCGGCATCGAGAAGCTGCGCGCGATCGCGTTCGCCGAAGGGATGTCGCTGCGCGAAGTCGTCGCCGAGCCAGCGCTGCACGCCGAGTTCGGGCCGAAGGCGAGGAAGGGGCTGGCGGCGCTGGCCGAGGTGCTGGCACGGGCGCAGCAGGCGAGTGCCGAAGGGGCGCACGGGCCGCTGCGGCTCATCCTCGCCGGCACCGGCTACCTGCAGCACGCGACGAGCTACGGCGATGCCGAGGACAGCACGCGCGAGGAGAACATCGCCGAACTGGTCAGCGACGCGGTCCAGCACGACCAGGCGCCGCCGGCGGCAGCGGGCGACGGCGACGACGGAACCGCCGCGACCGGGCTCGCCGGGTACCTGCAGCACGTCGCCCTGCTGACCTCGGCGGACACCGAAGGCCAAGGGCCGGCGGTGCGGCTGATGACTGTGCACGCGGCGAAGGGCCTCGAGTTCGACCACGTGTTCGTCGCCGGGCTCGAGGAGGGCACGTTCCCGAGCCAGCGCGTCGCCGACGATCCCGAGGGCCTCGAGGAAGAACGGCGCCTGATGTACGTGGCGATGACGCGCGCCCGCAAGTCGCTGCTGCTGAGTTCGGTGCGCGACCGCATGGTCAACGGCGAGATGATGTCGCTGCGGCCGTCGCGCTTCCTGCGCGAGGTGCCCGCCGAGTGCATGCAGAACTTCGCGCCGTCGTGGCGTCGGTACGAGGCCGATGACGACGGGCCGCGCAGCACCGGTTGGAGCGTGACCCCGGATCCCGAAGCGCTGGCGGCGCTGCGCACCGGCACGCGCGTGCGGCACGAGCTGTACGGCGATGGCGTGGTGCGCCGCGTCGCCGGCCGCGCGACGAACGCGCGCGCCGTGGTGCGGTTCGCCGACGGGATCGAGCGCGAGTTCGTGCTCGAGTACGCCGGGCTGAAGCTGCTCGAGGACCTGGAGGCGTGAGCGCGCACGACGATCTGCGCGCGGCGTTCGCAGCGCTCCTGCAGCGCGTCGCGCAGCAGGCGCCCGAACTGCTCGCCGAGTTCGCGCGCACCGCAGCGGCGGCCGTGCCGCCGGCTGCCGTTGCCGCGCCGGCCGGCGACGATGCGCCGTGGCACGGGCTGATCGGGCGCTGCCCGGCGATGCTCGCGCTGCGCGCGAAGATCGGCAAGTTCGCGCCGGCCGAGGCCGCGGTGCTGATCACCGGCGAGAGTGGGACCGGCAAGGAGCGCGTCGCGCATGCGTTGCATGCCCTGAGCCGCCGCGCGCACGCTGCCTTCGTCGCCGAGAACTGCGCGGCGATCCCCGAGACGCTGCTCGAGTCGGTGTTGTTCGGCCACAAGCGCGGCGCCTTCACCGGCGCGATCAAGGACCACCCCGGCCACTTCGTGTCGGCGCACCACGGCACGCTGTTCCTCGACGAGATCGGCGAGATGCGGCTGCCGATGCAGGTGAAGCTGCTGCGCGTGTTGCAGGAAGGCGAAGTGCGCGCGGTCGGCGACGCCAAGACGCGCAAGGTCGACGTGCGCGTGATCGCCGCGACCAACCAGGATCCCGAGGCGGCGGTGAAGGGCGGGCGTTTCCGCGAGGACCTGTTCTTCCGGCTCAACGTGCTGCGCCTGCACCTGCCGCCGCTGCGCGAACGCGGCGACGACGTGCTGCTGCTGGCGCGCGCCTTCCTCGCCGAGGCGGCGGCGAAGGCGGCCCGCACCCTGTCGTTGTCGCCGGCCGCCGAACAGGCGCTGCTCGCCGCGAAGTGGCCCGGCAACGTGCGGCAGCTGCAGAACGAGATGGCGCGGCTCGCTGCGCTCGCCGACGGGCCGGTGGTGGAGGTGCGGGATCTCTCGGCCGACGTGCGGGAAGCGCGAGGGTAGCGCGCATGCCCGACATCGTGCTGGCGACGCAGAACGCGAAGTGGATCCACGCGTCGTTCGGGCTGCGCTGCCTGCGCGCCAACCTCGGCCCGCTGCGCGAGCGCAGCGCGATCCGCGAGTTCGAGATCGCCCAGCGCCCGGTCGACGTCGCCGAGGCGATCCTCGCCGAGTCTCCGCGCCTCGTCGGGCTCGGCGTCTACGTCTGGAACGCCGCGCCCGCACTGCAGCTCGTGCGCATCCTGAAGCAGGTGGCGCCGGAAGTGGCGATCGTGCTCGGCGGCCCCGAAGTCAGCCACGAGACCGACGAGCAGCCGATCTGTGCGCTCGCTGACCACGTCGTGCGCGGCGAAGCCGATCTCGCGTTCCGCGACGTCTGTGCATCGCTGCTCGCCGGCCAGACCGTGCCGCGCATCGTCGATGCGCCGCTGCCACACTTCCACGAGATGGCGTCGCCGTACGACGAGTACACCGACGCCGACATCGCGCACCGCATCGTCTACGTCGAGAGTTCGCGCGGCTGCCCGTTCACCTGCGAGTTCTGCCTGTCGGCGCTCGACGTGCCGGTGCGCAAGGCCGACACCGCCGTGTTCCTCGCGCAGATGGAACGGCTGCTCGCGCGCGGCGTGCGCCACTTCAAGTTCGTCGACCGCACGTTCAACCTCGGCATCGCCACCGCCGCCGCGATCCTGCGGTTCTTCCGCGAGCGCTGGCAACCAGGCCTGTTCCTGCACTTCGAACTGATCCCCGACCGGTTGCCGGACGAGCTGCGGGCGGAGATCGCGGCTTTCCCGCCGGGTGCTCTGCAGTTCGAGGTCGGCGTGCAGACGCTCGACGACGCGACCAGCGAACGGATCAGCCGGCGCCAGGACGTCGGCAGGATGGCCGACAATCTCGCATGGTTGCGCACCACGACGGGCGCCCACGTGCACGCCGACCTGATCGTCGGTCTGCCCGGCGAGGACGAGGCGACCTTCGCGCGCGGCTTCGACCGGTTGTGGGCGATGGGGCCGCACGAGATCCAGGTCGGCATCCTGAAGCGCCTGCGCGGCACGCCGATCGTCCGCCACGATCGTGAGCACGGCATGAGCTACGCCGTCGAGCCGCCGTACGAGGTGCTGCAGACGCGCGCGCTGCCGTTCGCAGCGGTGCAGCGGTTGAAGCGCTTCGCGCGGTTCTGGGACGTCGTCGGCAACAGCGGCAACTGGAACGAGACCGTGCGCCTCGTGCTGGCGGGACCGAGCGCGTTCGCGGCGTTCCTCGCGTTCGCCGAGTGGCTGCACGCGCGCACGCGAGCGACATCGGGCATCGCGCTGCATCGGCTGGCCGCGCTGCTGTGGCAGTGGCTGGTCGACGAACGGCGCCTGCCGCTCGTGGACGTCGGGGCGGCGATGGCCGCCGACTACGAACGCTGCGCGCGCCACGATTGGCCGGAGTTCCTGCGTCCGTTCGTCCGGGCCGGGCGCGAGACGATGCCGGCGGCGGCGGTTGGCGGACGCCGGCAGGCGCGTCACCGCGGCGCGTAGGGCACTACCTCAGGAGCCGAGCGCGCGCTGCAGGATCGTGATCGCCTGGCGGATCGCGGCGCGCAGTTGCTCGGCCTCCTGGCCGGCGACCGACTGGATCTGGCGCACGGCGGCGAGGACCTTCGTCTCGATCGAGCCGGCCGGCTCCTGCGGCGCGCGCGGCGGGCGAGCGCGGCGCGGCGCGCGAGGCAGCGGGGCGGTCAGCGCGATGGGAGGTGTCGGGGCGGCGGCCGGAGCTTCCTTGACCAGGCCGAGCAGCACGCGCGCGGAGTGGATCGACCGACCCGCCATCGGAATGCCGTGCAGGTCGGCTTCGGCGCGGAAGTCGCGCAGCGAGAGGTCCGGGTTCTGCTGCAGCTTGTGGATGCAGAACAGCACGCTGTCGCGCTGGCCCGGAAACCGGCGGCGCAGGTTGGCGAGCACGCCCTCCCAGGTGTCGTTGGCGGGGGCGGGGCTCGGTTCGAGTTCGGTCACGGGGATCTCGGCGGGTGGCTACGGGGAAAGGGGCCGAGAGTGAACCGCGGCGCGGGGGGACGTCAATACCACCACGCGGCGTGTTCGCACCCTGGGCCCGCGTCGCCGAACCGCCTGCCGCTGCCATCGGCGGCTCGACGAACGGGGTAGGAGCCCTCTTCGCCAGCTCGGGTTTCTTTTCCCCTCCGGTTGCAGCCCGGCCAGGGACCGATAGTCTGCCCAGACTGGCGCCTGCCCTGGTCCAGTTCGCCGCGATCGCGGCCTTCGAGGTTTCGATGCTCCAGAAACTCTTCGTCTCCGCTCTGTGTGCGGCGGCGGCCATGGTTTTGGCCCGCCCCGCAGCCCCGCAATGATGAAGCGGTCCTTCGGTCCCCAGTTGGGGGCCAGGTGACGCCGGGGGTGGTGGTGGCACGGCAGGTGGCAGCGGTGGTGGATCCACCGGTGGTCGCGGTGGCGGAGCCCAACCGGGCGGTCGCGGCGGCATGGGCCCCGGCGGTCGCGGCGGCGGCATCGCCCTCGACTTCCGTCGCGGCAAGTCCGCGAAGAAGCTGCTCGAGATCGACTGGGTCTACCCGGTGTGGAAGCCCGTCGATGCGCCGGCTCCGACCGACGGCCGCACCGTCGTCAAGCAGACCGAGCGGGCGTTGCCGTTGGCCCAGGCGTACGAACTCGTCACCGACGGCGATCGCCGGCCGGTGCTGATCCTGCGCGAGTGCGAACGCTGCAAGGGCACCGACCACGCGTTCCTGAGCCGCACGCTCGACAACGAGCAGACGGTCCTGCTCGCGCACTGGTTCCGCTGCGTGAAGCTGCCGCCGAACGTGTTGACCGAGAACCACCCGTTCTACAACCTGTTCCTTCGCGAGAAGGAAGGCGCGCGCATCCCGCACCTGTTCTTCGTCGATCCCGACGGCAGCAACAAGCGCGAGCTGCCCGGCGATCAGCCGCAGAGCGAGTTGTGGGACGTGATGTTCAGCTTCCTCGATCGCTGCTACGCCGAGGACGCGAAGTCGGCGATCAAGGAACTGCGCAAGCTGCTCAGCCAGTTCGACAAGATCGACGCCGAGGAGCAGCTGGTGAAGGGCCGTCTCGACAAGGAGATCGAGAAGAACGGTCCGGATTCGGGCAAGGCGAAATCGTTCCAGGCCGATCTGCAGAAGCTGGCCAAGGAGCGTGCTGCGCTGGTCGAGCGCGAGAAGGAACTGCGGGACCTCGCGTTGAAGACGATGACGGCCCCGGCCGCAGCCGGTGCGGCGAAGTGAACGGTGATCCCGGCAGCGGGGCGACCCGCTGCCGGCGAACGCAGCGGTGGTCAGCGGCGCTCGCCGCCGCCCTGCTGTGCCTGTCGCCGCTGACGGCCCAGGAGAAGCCGTCGGCCAAGGACGACGACGAGGTCAGCAAGCTCGGCCCCGTCGATCCCTACACCGGCGGGGATGCAGCCGCGATGGCGGCAGCCGGCATCGTCGCCTACGGGCCGTTCCCGTGGGCGGACGGGCACGGCACGCCCGACATCGACCGCGTGCTGGGCGAACGGCGCGTCCTGTGGGTCGAGACCGCGCATTTCCGGATCGGCTTCAGCATGAAGTCCGCGCCCTGGCCCGAGGCGGCGGCTGCCAAGAAGCAACTCCAGGAAGAGGTGAAGGCGCTGCGCAAGAAGCTGCCGAAGGTCGCCGAGAAACCGAAGAAGCTCGACCCGTGGCTGCGGCTGCACCTCTACGCACAGCGTTGCGAGCAGGCCTATGCCCAGTTCCACGCCCTGATCGGCACCACGGATGCCGACTTTCCGGCCAAAGGGACGCGACCGGGCGAAGGTGCGTACCTCGGCATGCCCGGCAAGTTCCTGGTGCTGCTGTTCCAGAAGCAGTCGGACATGGGCCGCTACATGGACCGCTTCTGCAACATGAAGGCCGACTCGTCGATGCGCTTCTACCACGACAAGACGCACAGCATGCTGCTGGCGGTCGCGGCGGAGGGGCTCGATGGGTTCGACGAGAGCGGCCTGCACGGCCATTTCCTCTACGCCCTGTGGCACAACCTGATGAACGGGCTGAACGGCTTCCGCTTCCCGTTGCCGCACTGGTTCGCCGAGGGCATCGCGCACTGCCAAGCGCGCAAGGTCGAGAGCGACTTCCTCAACATCCAGATCCGCGACGACGAAGCGGTGGCCGAGGAGAAGCAGAACAACTGGCCGGTGAAGGTCCGGCGCCGCGCGCAGCACGACGGCACGTGGTTCCCGTTCGAGACGATGGTGCAGTGGACCGACTGGAAGGAACTCGGCTACCACGCGCACAGCCAGTCGTGGTCGCGCCTCGACTACCTGCTGCAACTCGACCGCGAGAAGGTCGGGGCGATGCTGCGCAAGCTCAAGAACGTGCCCGCCGACGGCACCTTCGACGGCCAGGCGGCGCAGCTGCGCACGCTGGCGCAGCGCCTGCTGTTCGAGACGTTCGAGTTCGACGCCGCGACCTTCGACCAGAAGTGGCGCGAGTGGGTGCTGAAGACCTACCCGAAGAAGTAGCGTTCGCGGCATGTCCTTCCCGCTGCTGCTGGCGATCGCCGGTGCGGGCGGCCTCGGCGCCGTCGCGCGCTACCTGCTCGTTCTCGCCGTGCAGACGGCCTGGCCCGGGATGCCGCTCGGGGTCGCGATCGTCAACGTGCTCGGGTGCTTTGGCTTCGGCTGCTGCTGGGCGCTCGCCGCCGACCGCTGGTCGCCGACGATCGCGGCCGCGGTGCTCGTCGGGTTCTTCGGCGCGTTCACCACGTTCTCTTCGTTTGCGGCCGACTGCCACACGTTGTGGACGGACGGTCGGTTGACCGCATGGGCGATCAATCTGGTGGGGCAGAACGTGGCGGGGTTGCTGGCCGTGGTCGCTGGCGTCGCCGTCGGCGAAGCCCTCGCGCGCTAACATCGCCGCCACGATGAGATCGTCGCGCTGGTCCACGTTCGCGGTCGCCGGCGTCCTGCTGATGTCGGCCTGCGGCGACGAACCGCAGCAACCCGCGAAGGCGCCGGCGACGCTCGTTGCCGGCGTGCCGCAGGGGCACGTGTTCACCGGTGCGGCGGACGAGCCCGACGACGTCAATCCGCTGACGTCGCACAACCTGGTCGGTCGACGCCTGCTGCTCGCCTACACGCACGACCCGCTGCTCGAGATCGACCCCGCCACCGGTGAACTGCGCGGCGCGCTCGCCGCGTCCTGGGAGGCGGCGGCCGATGGCAGTGCGTGCACGTTCACGCTGCGCGACGGGGTCCGGTTCGCCGACGGCGCGCCGATGACGATGGACGACGTGCTGTTCGGCTGGCGGCTGGCGCAGGCCGGGCACCTGCCGATGGGGGCCATCGCCGACGCGTTCGCGCGGGTGGCCGCCGTCGAGGTGCTGGACGATCGCCGCTTTCGCGTCACCTTCGCCAAGCCGCACTACGCGGCGTTGCGCGTCGTCGGCGAGTCGTGGCTGGTCGCCCAGCAGCGGTTCTTCGTCGATCGGGTCGCCGCGAAGTGCCGGCCCGAGCCGCCGCCGCCGTTGGCCAGCGCGCAGTTCGCCGTGCTGGTCGATCAGATCGATCGCGAATGCGGGCCGGGGACCGGCCCGTACCGCCTCGACAACGAGCCGGGCGGCGTGCAGCGATGGCGGACCCGGCAGGACGTGGTGCTCGTGCGCAACGAGCACTGTTGGCGGCGCGTGGCCAGGCCCGGCACGTGGAACTTCGGCGGCATCCGCGTGCTGTTCCGCGACCAGGCCGGCGCCACCAACGCGCTGCTGCGCGGCGAGGTCGACTGGTACAGCAGCCCGCAACTCGCGGAACTGCGGCGCCAGCGCCCGGAGCTCGACCGGGACTACCGCGAACTGGTCTACGACTACGATGCGCTCGGCCTCTACCGCGTCGTCTGGAACTGCCGCAGCGCGCCGCTCGACGACCCACGCGTGCGGCGCGCGCTCGGCATGCTGTTCGACACGGCGGCGTTGAAGCAGGCCTGCCCCGGACTCGGTCCGCCCGCGGTCGCGCACTGCAAGCCCGATTCGCCGGCGGTGCCGAAGGGCATGGCGCGCTTGCCGTTCGACCCGGCGGCCGCGCGCGCGTTGCTGCGCGACGCTGGCTACGGCCACGACCTCGGCAAGCCGCTGCGGCTCACCGTCGTCGCGCTGCAGGGCACCGATGTGTTGCGACGCATCGCCGATCTGTTCGAGCACGCCGCGGCCGAAGCCGGCATCGAACTCGACCTGCGTCGTCGCGACTACGTCGCGTTCATGCAGGAGAAGAAGGCCGGGGCCTGGCACGGCCTGCTGGTGCAGCAGTCGTTCCGGCCTTGGGGCGATCCGTGGGACCTGCTGCACGGGCGCGGCCTCGACAACGACAGCGGCTGGGCGGATGCGGAAGTCGATCGGCTGCTCGACGCCGCGCGCGCCGAGTTCGACGCGTCCGCGCGCGACGCGCTGTGGCGCGACGTGCATGCGCGCGTGCACGAGGCGCAACCGGCCGCGCTGCTCGTGCATCCGCTCGCCTGCGTGCTGCTCTCGCACGCGATCGAAGGCGCCACGACCGGGAGAACCGGCCTCGTGCTCGAGCGGGCGTTCGTCGCCGCGGGCCGCCAGCGCTACTGACGTGCTCATGGCGGTCGCCCGTTTGCTGCTTACGGTGGGCAGCGTGCAGGCCTCGGTGAGGTCGAACGGGGTTTGGACGCCCGGCCCCCTGCGTCGCTAGCGTAGTCGCCCCTCGCGGCCGAAGCCGCCGCTCCGCGAAGCCCTGCGGATCGGCCGGTCGCACCGTTGCTCCCATGCTGCGCCTGTTCCTGCTCGCTCTGCTCACTGCGCTGGCGCCCTGCCAGATCGTGCGTGTCGCCAACCTCACGGCGTCGCCGTTCCACGGCTGGAAGCGCACGACGATCGATGCGCTGCCGCCGCATCTCGTCGGTCAGGTCGGCAGCACGTTGTACGTCGTCGGGCGTCGCACCGGCGTCGACGTGCACGTCGTCGACCTGCGCGTCACGCTGCAGCCGTTCCAGGAAGTTGCGTTCGATCTGGCGACCGGCACCCCGATCGCCTGGTCGCGCGCGCCGTTGCCGGCCAACCCGATGACGCCGTTCGGCGGGTTGCCCACGATCGGTGGGGTGCCGCTCGCGCTGCTTGCCGTCGACGGCGACGGCGCCGGCTACACCTTCCATCTGCGCGCCCGCAAGCTGCCGCTGCTCGTCGTCGATCTGTGGTTCACGTGGTATCCGGACCAGCCTGGCTTCTGCCAGGGCGAGGTCGCGATGACCGCGAGCAACCCGACGATCCCGGACCTCGAGGTGATCGTGCCGCCGGGCATGGTGCTCGCGCTCGGGAACGCGCTCGTGCTGCCGCTCGGCAGCAGCGGCCCGGATCTGCTGCCATCGGGCCTGACGATGGCCGACGGGCAATCGCGGCTGCTGCCGGTGGCGTTCGTCTGGACCTCGCATCTGACGACGACAGTGGCGTGGCACAGCGCCGCTGCCGTGGCGAGCCTCGGCATCGGCGCGGTCGGCATCTCGCGCCTGCATGCCGACGGCAACCCGAGCTATCCGCCGGGGTTCTTGGCGCGCCCGTGGGCGGCGGCGCGCTGGCAGGCCGCGGTTGCGGGCCTGCACACGATGGATGGGCCGGTCTGCGGCCCCAACATCCTGAGTGCCGTCGCCGGACATCAGGAAGACCAGACCTTCGTGCGCGGCGAAGCGTTGCTCGCCGACGGCGTGGGCGCCGAGCACATCGCGTACCTGTGCGCCTTGAAGCTCGGCGGTCGGCCGTGCCACCACCTCGAAGAGAACGGCCGGCCACTCGACCTGCCGCTGCACGTCAATCCGCGCCTGGTCTTCTGGGACGGCCGCGCCCACTGGAGCCCGGTGGTCAGTCCCGACCGCCTCGGCAAGACCGGCATGCCGACCCTGACGCAGACCAAGGGCTGGTGGGGTCCGGACGTCGAGCACTGGTTGATGAACACGCTCGCGGCGGCCGTGCGCCTGACCGGCTCGCCGGCCTGCCAGTGGTTGCTGGCGCACCAGGCGCGCATCTACCTGCTGCAGTCGACGACGACGCCCGGGTTGGCCACGTCGGCGCCGTTCGCGTCGCGCGCGGTCGGCTGGGAGGGCATCCTCGCCGTGCATCTCTGGCGCGAGCTCGAGGACCGGGCGCTGGCCGCTTCGGTGAAAGTGCACTGGCAGGATCGCGTCACCACGATCATCCTGCCGGCCTACGGCAACCGCCCCGACGGTGTCTGGGACCCGCGTCTCGACGACCCGCGGTTCGGCAAGGGCTGGTGGTGGTCGCCGTGGCAACAGGCCGTCGGCGCCTACGGGCTCGACCTCGGCTGTGCCGTGCTCGGGCCGCCAGCCGGCCGCGCCGTTGCGCGTGCGGCGGCGACCACCGTGCTGCGGCGCTCGTTCGTGTTGCAGAACGGCGTCTGGCAGAACCACGCCGCCGTGGCGCTCGACGGGCGCTTCAACCCGAGCCCGATCTTCTACCTGTTCGGTACGCCGTTGGCCGTCGCGGTGGTGCTGCGCCACGACCCCCAGCACGCGGTTGCGAACGCGATCTGGAGCCAGATGCGCGGCGCGGCGACCAGCCCCGTGCAGTTCTCCTGGTTCGCGCCGGGGCTGTGATCGGGGTCGGAACCCGGACGGCAGCCGGCAAGCCGGAAAGAGATGGTGGAGAGTACGAGAGTCGAACTCGTGACCTCGACAATGCCATTGTCGCGCTCTACCAACTGAGCTAACTCCCCATCCCAGAACCGGCTGCATCCCTCCGTGCGCCGGCGGACCGGAACGCGAAGGGAGCGAAGGAAGGTAGCGACGGCCTGCGCAAGTGCAAGCACGTTCTGCACCGCGCCTCGCCGCGTCCCGAGGGGGAAAAAGTCTTCGCGCCGACCGCTGGTCGTGCGCCCTGCGGCGTGTTCCACTGCGTGCATCGAGCCGACGACCGCCTAGGTCACGGCCAGCGCTGTCGCGCCGGGACGACCGGCGAGCCTGGCCAGGGTCGTCGGCGCAACGGTCGCGGCGGGTCAGCGCCGCGTGAGGCGCACATGGTCAAGCAGGGTTCGTTCTTCCAACGGCTCAAGGAACGCTGGGGCTCGGGGTCGGGCGTGCGGGTCGAACGCGAGGCGATCGCGGGCGAGCCGACGCAGC
This sequence comes from uncultured bacterium, assembly GCA_937952215.1. Lineage (GTDB taxonomy): Bacteria > Planctomycetota > UBA1135 > UBA1135 > UBA2386 > UBA2386. The sequence goes on along the minus strand of CALFZH010000066.1, from coordinate 35,270 downwards.
GCGGCGAGGCCGACCGCGCCGTGGCGGCCCGCGTCGAGCCACCAGCGGTCGAAGCGCGCAGCAGCCGCAAGCTGTCGGATCGCGAAGAGGCGATGCTGGCGCTCGGCACGCATTTCCAGGAGCTCACGTCGCTGCTGCGCGGCTCCCACGCGCGCGTCGACGACCAGCTCGGCAAGCTGGTCGGCGCCACCAACGTGCTGGCGCAGTTGCCGGCGCTGTCGCAGCAGCAGCTCGACGCGCTGCGCAGCCTGTCGGTGCAGATGGAGCGCCAGAACGCGCTCGGCGAGCAGATGGCGACGACGATGACGCGCCTGCCGTCGCTGCTCGAGAACGTCGAGCAGGCGCTCGCGCGCGCGGCGGCGACCGACGAGCGCACGGCTGCGACCGTGCGCGACTTCCAGTCGACGATGGACCGCATCCACGCGTCGATGGGGCAGATGGTGCAGCACAGCGAGCAGCAGGCCCGCACGGCGCACACGCTCGCCGAGCGCCGGGACGGGGAGCTGAGGAACCTCGCCGAAGGCATGCAGCTCGCCCAGCAGCGCACGATGCACGAACTGCAGCGCACGACCGAGGAGAGCCTGCAGTCGCTGCGAACCACGCACGAGGACCAGAGCAACCGCCTGCAGCGCGTCGTGCAGGAGCACGCCGGCTGGAACCGCGCGGTGTTGTTCGGCGTGGCGCTGGTCGTGCTCGGCATCGCCGGGCTCGTCGTGCTCCAGTTGTTCCAGTGACGGTGGCGCGGCGCCTCTGGCTGGTGCGCCACGGCGAGACCACCGGCCAGTCGTCGATCCGCTTCCACGGCAGCAACGACGTGCCGCTGTCGGACGCGGGCCGCGCACAGATCCGGGCGCTGGCCCCGCTCCTGGCGGGCGTGTCGTTCGCGCGCGTGGTGCATTCGCCGCTGGTGCGCGCCGCCGAGTCGGCACGACTGCTCGCCACGATCTGCGACGTGCCGATGGCGCGCCTCGCCGCCGACGACCGGCTGCGGGAGATCTCGTTCGGTCGCTGCGAAGGCATGACCGAGGAAGAGATCGCTGCGGCGTTTCCGGAGTTCTGGCGGGACTACCGCGCGCGGACCGTCGACACCTTCCCCGGCGGCGAGAACCGCACGGCGTTCGCCGCGCGCGTGCGTGCGGCGATCCTCGAGCACGCGGCATCGGCATGGGCCGGCGACCTGCTGGTGGTCGCGCACCGCGGCACCGTTCGCCAGGCGCTGCGCGCGCTGCTCGGCGTGGCCCCGGGGCAGCACGATGCGTTCGGCGTCGAGCTCGCGAGCGTGTCGACGGTGCGCGACGAACCGCCCTGGCGGCTCGAGGCGCTCGGCCTGCTGCCGTGACGTTGCGGTGGACGGGTCGATGCGGGATCCTCTTCGCCCCGCGATGATCCACCCGACCCCGCGCCTGCGCTTCGCCCCGTCCCCGACCGGTCCGCTGCACCTCGGGGGCGCGCGCACGGCGATGTACAACTGGGCCGCGGCCCGCGCACTCGGCGGCACGTTCCTGCTGCGCATCGAGGACACCGACCAGGCGCGCAGCACCGAGGCCTCGCTGCAGATCATCCTCGCCGGCCTGCGTTGGCTCGGCATCGACTGGGACGAGGGGCCGGAGAAGGGCGGCGACTTCGGGCCGTACTTCCAGATGCAGCGACTGCATCTCTACCGGCAGGCCGCCGATCGGCTGCTCGCGCAGGGCCACGCCTACCGCTGCTACTGCACGCCCGACGAGATCGAAGCCGGTCGCAAGGAGCTCGAGGCGCAGAAGGCCGGGTTCAGCGGCTACAACCGCCGCTGCCGGTCGCTCACGGCCGAGCAGCGCGCCGCGTTCGAGGCGCAGGGTCGCAAGCCGAACCTGCGGTTCCGCATGCCGGAAGCGCGCGTGCTGCAGGTGCACGACCTGATCCGCGGCGACGTCGAGGTCAACACCAAGGAACTCGACGACTGGGTGATGCTGCGCGGGGACGGCGTGCCGCTCTACAACTTCGCCTGCGTCATCGACGACATCGGGATGAAGATCACGCACGTGGTGCGCGGCGAGGAGCACTTCCTCAACGGCATCAAGCAGCGCCTGCTGTTCGAGGCGCTCGGCGCCGAATGCCCGCTCTACGCGCACATCCCGCTGATCCTGAACAAGGACGGCAAGAAGCTGAGCAAGCGCGACGCCGACACCAACATGCTCGACTACCGCGACAAGGGCTTCCCGCCCGAGGCGGTGTTCAACTACATCGCGCTGCTCGGCTGGAGCTTCTCGGGCGACCGCGACGTGTTCACGCGCGAGGAGATGGTCGCGCGGTTCCAGATCCCGGACATCGGCAAGTCGGGCAGCAAGTTCGACGAGGAGAAGCTGCGGTGGATGTGCGGCGAGTACGTGCGGCGGTGGACGCCGGCGCAGTTCGTCGAGCGCGCGCGGCCGTGGCTGCAGGGGCACGTGCCCGAGGCGGTGTTCGCGTCGCACGGGCCGTGGCTGCGCAACGTGCTGGCCTGCTTCCAGGAGCGCATCGCGATCCTCGGCGAACTGCCGCCGAAGCTCGGCTGGTTGTTCGCCGCGCCGGCGATGGACGCCGCCGCCGCGCAGAACCTGACCAAAGACCCGGCCGCGAAGTCGTGGCTTACCGCCTACGCCACGCACCTCGCCGGCAGCAACCTGCCGCCGAGCTGGCCGGCGTCGCGCGCGGGCGCCGACGACGTCGTCGCGCTGCCGTCGAAGAAGGACGCGCCGGAAGTGGCGTGCGCGTTCTGGACGCCGTCGGCGATCGAGCGCGACTGCCGCGCGTTCGTCGAGAAGCTCGGCATCAAGTTCGGCAGCTTCGTGCACCCGGTGCGTGCGGCGCTGACGGGCACCGACAAGGGGCCAGGGCTGTTCGACGTGCTGTTCTTGCTCGGCAAGGACTCGTGCGTGCAGCGGCTCGGCGCTGCCGCGCGTTGACGGGAACCTCGAGCGGGGCGTCCTTCAGCGCCCAGGGCGTCCCAGTTCCAACCGGTTGTCCCGAGGCGTGGCGCGTCGCGCCGCTTCGAGCAAGGATCGCGCCTGCTGCGCGCTCTCGGCGCGTTCGGCGGCACGGTGCAGCCAGTCCGACCGCGTCACCGGCCAGACGCTCCAAGCGAGCACGCTCACGAACAGGGCCGCGGTCGCCAGCCGCCATTGCCTGAGCGCGGCCGATGGCGTTCCCGCCCGCAGCCACAGGAAGGTCACGGCGAACCCCGTCACGAGCCCGCCGATGTGCGCGGTGTTGCTGACGAACGGGATCGCGAAGCCGAGCACGAGGTTGACTGCGATCGTCCCGAGCAGCCGCCGCGGCCCCTCGAAGTCGAGGAACGCGAAGACGTGCCGCCCGGAGCGCATGTTCATCGCCACCGCCGCGCCCATCATGCCGAACAGCGCGCCTGAGCCGCCGACGACCGGTTGCCGCGGGTCGTAGATCAGACACACCGCGAGCGCCCCGCCGATCGCGGCCGTCGCATAGAGCGCCGCGAACCGCACGCTGCCGAGCGAGCGTTCGAGCGCGGGCCCGATCGTCCACAACGTCATCAGGTTGAACGCCAGGTGCAGCGGCCCGCCGTGCAGGAACGCATGCGCCAACAAGCGCCATGGCTCGCCGTCGGCCACCGCCATCGGCACGAGCCAGCCGAACTCGGCGAGTCGTTCGCCGAACTGCTCGTCGCCCGCGAACATGCCGGTGACGAAGGCCAGCGTGACGTAGGCGATCACGACCGTCAGCGTGACGGGGATGTCGTCGACTTCGCGCAGCACGTCCCTCACGCCGACCCGCCCTTGCCCCACAGGCGCACGCGCGCGAGCGCGCGGAACCAGTTTTCCTCGGCCGACAGCCGGACGGCCGGCGGAGCGGCAGCGGCCTGCAGGGCCGTGCGGGCGCCGTCGGGGTCGCCGGTGGCGACGAGCGCTTCGGCCAGCCAGAGCTGGCTGCGCGGGCCGCCGCCGTGCCGCCGGGCATGTTCGCGCAGCACGTCCACAGCGCCGCTGTCGCCGAGCAGGAACCGGGCGCGCCCGTGGTGCAGCAGCGCATCGCCGAACGCGTGGCCCGGGTCGAGCTGCTCGGCGTTGGCGCACGCGGTGGCCGCCGCCCGCCACTCGTGCTGCGCGAACAAGACGAGTCCGAACTGGTGCCAGGCGCTGGCGATCGTCGGATCGAGTTCGACGGCGCGTGCGAAGTGCAGCAACGCTTGGCCGTGCTGCCGGCGCAGGCGGAACAGGCGGCCGACCTCGGCGTGGCGCGACGCCGTTTCGAAGTGGCGCAGTTCGCCCAGCGCCTTCACCAGCGGCGCCTGGTCCATCGTGAGGCTCGTCCACATCCGGGCGGTGCCGCGGCGCACGAACGCGAGCGCTGGCGGGAACACGAGGCACGCGACGATGCCCACCAGCGCCAGCGACCACGCGGCGAACCACGCGGCGGCTCCGGTGTGCTGCGCCACGGCGACGGCGAGTTCCGGGTCGCTGGCGTGCAGCAGCCACAACACGATGGGCCACGCCGCGAACGCCCACACGAGTGCCAGCGGCCCCACGTTCAGCAGCCGCGTGCCGACACCCGAACGGGGCGCCATCAGCGGCCGTCGGCCCGCGTGAAGGTGCCGCGGTCCTTGTCCTTCACCACGCCGGGGAACTGCAGCACCTGGTTGTGCATGCACACGTAGACGCCGGGCGCCACCAACTGCACCGCGAGCAGCGCTTCGGTCAGGTTCTGCAGCGCGTCGGTGTTGCGCATCACGTACGGCCGCATCGCGCCGGTCAGCACCACCGGCACACGCACGGTGCCGTGCATGGTGACGATGCGTTCCCCGGACACGGCCAGGCGGTCGGTGCCGTGCACGATCACGACTCCGTCGTGGGCCTCGGCCATCGTGCCGGCCGTTCGCGCGATCAGGTCGTGGTCGGCGGCCGTCATCTGCAGGCTGTCCTTGTTCATCAACGGCACGCGCACGATCTCGATGCCCTGCAGCTGCAGGCTCGCCAGCATCACGTCGAGCACGCTGGTGCGGTTGTCGAGCACACCCTGCAACTCGTCGTAGGTCTTCTCGATCGTGCCGCCGGTCGAGATCAGGGCGATGCGCTTCTTGGCAGTCACGACCCCAGCATCGCGCAACGGCGCGCCGGCGGCCAGAGGTCAGTGGAGCGCGGCCGACGGCCTCGCTACAACCGCGGCCCCGTGTCGTCGCCCGTACTGCTCCGTTTGCCCGACGAGCGCGCGCTCGCGCAGATGTTCGAGCTGCGCTACGGCCGCGGGGAGGCGCTCGGCTGGGGTTCGGCGCTGCGCGCCAGCCACGGCTACTACACGCCCGACGACGTCTACGAGGCGTTCCTCGCCGGCATCGTGGCGCCGGGCATGCACTGGCTCGACGTCGGCTGCGGACGGCACCTGTTCCCCAGCAACGAACGTCTGGCCGCGACCCTGTCGCGCCGCTGTGCCCGGCTCGTCGGCGTCGATCCGGATCCGACGCTGCAGGAGAACCCGTGGGTGCACGAGAAGGTCGCGCTGGGCATCGACGCCTACGACGGGGGCGGCAGCTTCGACCTCGTCACGCTGCGCATGGTGGCCGAGCACATCGCCGACCCCGAAGCCTGCGTGCGCGGCATGCATCGGGCGCTGCGGCCGGGCGGGCTCGCGGTCGTCTACACCGTGTTCGCCGGTTCGCCGGTGCCGCTGCTGACGCGGCTGGCGCCGATGGGCCTGCGCCATCGCGTGAAGTGGTGGCTGTGGCGCACCGCACCGAAGGACACGTTCCCGACCTGCTTCAAGATGAACACGCGCGGGGCGCTGCAGCGGCTGTTCGCCGGCGTCGGCATGCGCGAGGCGGCGTTCCTGCGGCTGGACGACTGCCGCACGTTCGCGCGGTTCCGGTCGCTCGCCGAGGGCGAACTGCTGCTGCTGCGGGCCTGCCGCGCGCTCGGCGTTCCGTACCCCGAGCACTGCCTGCTCGGCGTCTACCGCCGCGAGTGACTCAGCGCCGGCGGTTGGGCGCCGACGGCGCCAACTCGCGCAGCAGGATGTCGACGCGGCCGCCCTGGCTCGTCTGCCGCTCGATCTCGAACATGCCCGTCGCCTCGACCAGGCTGCTGAGCTTGCCGTAGCCGTAGCTGCGTGGATCGAAGTCCGGCTGCTGCGACATGATCTTGGCGCCGACGGTGCCGAGGTTGGCCCAGCCGTCGTCGTCCTCGCTCGCCTCCACGGCCCAGCGCAGCAGGTCGACGAGCTTGCGGTCGTGCTTGAGCTCGCTGGCCGACTTCTTCGGCTCCTTCTCCCGTTCCGGCGCGGCCCCACGCAGGATGTCGGTGTGGACGAAGCGGTCGCACGCGGTCACGAACGCGCGCGGCGTCTTGCGTTCGCCGAAGCCGATCACCATCAGGCCCTCTTCGCGAATGCGCGAGGCGAGGCGCGTGAAGTCGCTGTCGCTGCTGACGAGGCAGAAGCCGTCGAGCCGCGCGCGGAACAGCAGGTCCATCGCGTCGATGATCAAGGCGCTGTCGGTCGCGTTCTTGCCGACCGTGTAGCGGAACTGCTGGATCGGCTGGATCGCGTGTTCGAGCAGCTGGTCCTTCCACGACTTCAGGTTCGGCAGCGTCCAGTCGCCGTAGATGCGCTTCACCATCGCGACGCCGTAGTTGGCGACCTCGGCGAGCAGGCCTTCGAGCGCCTGGGCCGAGACGTTGTCGGCATCGATGAGAACGGCGAAGCGGCGCTGCGGAGTGGTCGGTTCCATGCGAGGCGAACGGTAGCGCGAAGGTCGGCCAGATCGAGGATCCGCGTACGCCTCAGGGGCTGCGGCAGGTCTGCCGGGCAACTGAGGAAGGGCAGCGAATGGCGCGACTTGCGCGCGATTCGTGCGCCGCCGTGGGGCGATCGTGACTGGCACGGCCATGCGTGCGGAGGGCTGCGATCAGGGCGGAGCCGCCGACCGCGGGGCAAGCTGCGCTGCAGTGCGTGCGGCTTCACAACTCCTGGGTGATTGGCGAATGGGGAGGAGGTCGTGCAACTGCGCCATGCGCGCCCCAGGGCAGGCGCCGGTGCCTAGTTGGACTCGTAGCTGCGCTGGATCAGCGGGACCGCTTTCTTGAGGTCGGCACTCGTGCGGATCGTGATCTCCAGGTCGCCGGTGCCGTAGTGCCCAATCTCGCTCACGTCTCGCGTGAAGCCCTTCTCCAACGTGATCGTGCTGGGATCGACCTTCACGAAGCAGGACAGGCACTTCTTGTTCGGATGCACTTCGAGGCAGGCAAAGTTCTTGATGCGCTTGTACGCGAAGTAGAACTTGAGTTCGCGCTTCTGGACATCGTCACCAAGCGCCAGAAGGAAGGCGTCGGTCTCACCGAGCAGGTCGAGCAACGGTCCTTCCAACTGATCGACGGTCTGCTCGATGTGCTTGTAGCTCGTGGCGTCCGGTCGGTTGGTGCCCTGTGGCTTGCGTGTGCCCGTGGATGCGCCTGGCGTGGTGACGTTAACGAGTTCCAGCAACAGAAGGTCGTCGCCGAAACGGCGGTAGCGCAGCAACTCGATGTAGCGATCGACCTGCTTCACAGCGTGCTCGTCGTAACGAGTGAAGTCTCCGGCTATGCAAAGAAGGCGCGGCGAGGTCCAGTCGATCGCCTCCGCCGCCTTCTTGTTGACCTTGTCCATCACCAGCAGCTTGAAGTCGGCCTGATGGTCGAGAAGCCAGTCCAAGTAGAAGAGCCCTTGGTTGATGACGTTCTCGTTCGAGGCGCGCTTGTATTCGATGATGACCGGACACCCGTCCTCGTCGATGCCGAGTGTGTCGATACGCCCGCCGTGCTGCCGCCCCGTCGAGAACTCGGACGCCAGCAGCGTCACGCCAAGGCAGGCTTCGAGGTTCTGCTCCAGCAGGGTCTGCAGCGACTTCTCCAGCGCCACTGCCGTGCCCTGCAGTTCTTCGACGTTGGTCTTCTTGATGCGGAACAGCTTGATGTCGCCCATGGGTTGAGCAGGCGTTGAGATGGGGAACAGCGGCAGCGGCGAAGGCAGAGAGAGTAGTACGCGCGGTAGTGAGTCGCGCCTTCAAACTCCTCGGCTACGGATACTTGACGCTTAGGGGCGAGAGCAAGTGCGCCAGACGATGGCGGACTACGAAGGCCGAAGGTGCGCGACGGACGACGACGGATGGGTGCGGCACGGCAACGAGAACTGAGGCACCGCGACTTGGGCGTGAGGCCGACGAGTGCCACCGGCCGTGCGGCCGGATCGTGCCGCGGATGCCCGCACGCTTTGTCCAGCGCCGTAGCCGCTGCCGCACCGTCTCACCCTTCATCCGGCCGACGTTCCTTCCGGCTGTTGCGCCGAGGTCGCAGCCGCGGGTCGGGTGCCGACATGCTCGCCGCGCAGCACGCCCCCGAGGCGGTCGTGGTCGACGATCCCCGAGGCGATGGCGACGAATCCGGGGACGGCGACGCAACTGGGCCGAACTTGCACGCCTGCTCGCCGCGGGCTAGACCGGGGAGCGTTCACCGCGGTGCCGCTGCTTGCGGGTTCCGTGGTGACGAACCTGGTGACGTAGCCCGTCACCGGCGTCGATTCTGCAGTGTGGTTCGCATCGCACGTGCCTGTTGGTAGCTGCTTCCAGGCGACTGCGGCGCGCGCCGAAGTGGCCAACGATGCAGTTCCAGGACTACTACACGACCCTCGGCGTCGCGCGCGGCGCCAGCGCTGACGAGATCAAGCGCGCGTACCGCCGCCTCGCCAAGGAGTGGCATCCCGACCGCCATCCGCCGGCGAAGCGCGCGCAGGTGGAGACGAAGTTCAAGGCGATCGCCGAGGCGCACGAGGTGCTGAGCGATCCCGAGAAGCGCAAGCGGTACGACTCGCTCGGCGAGCACTGGCGCCACGGGCAGGACTTCCAAGCGCCGCCGGGCGGCGGCGGCTTCCGGAACGTGAGCCCCGAGGAGTTCGCGCGCATGTTCGGCGGGGCCCGCGGTGGTGGTGGTGGTGGCGGCGGCTTCTCCGACTTCTTCTCGCAGATGTTCGGCGACATGTTCGCCGGTGGTGGAGCGGGGCCGCGTGGCGACGGGCGGGCGCGGCGGAGCACCAGCGCGCGCGGCGAGGACGCGGAGGCCGAGATCGAACTCGGCGTCGGCGAGGCGCTGCTCGGCGGCAAGCGCACGTTCACGCTCGGCGTCCAGGTGCCGTGCGAGCCGTGCGACGGTGCGGGCCGCATCGGCCCACGCACGTGCCCGACCTGCGGCGGGCTCGGCACGTCGCGCCGCGAGAAGTCCGTCGACCTCCAGATCCCGAAGGACGCGCGCGACGGCCAGGTGCTGCGCCTGCGCGGGCTCGGCGAGGCGGGCGACGGGGGTGCTGGCGATCTGTTGCTGACCCTGCGGCTCGTCGCCGACGACGTCTGGCGGCTGCGCGGCGACGACGTCGAGGCCGACATCGTGGTGGCGCCGTGGGACGTGCTCGAAGGCACCACGGTGGAGGTGGCGGTGCCGGGCGGCGTCGCCACGGCGCGCATTCCCGCCGGCACGAAGCCCGGCCAGAAGCTGCGCCTGCGTGGCCAGGGCCTCGCCCGGGCCGACGGCTCGCGCGGCGACCTGCTGCTGGTCGTGCGGCTCGGCCTGCCCGAGACGCTGACGGCCCGGCAGCAGGAACTGCTGCGCGAACTCGGCGCCGGTGCCGGCCGCGTGCGCGGCGGTGCCGGGCGATGAGCGAGGTCGGCGTCGACTTCCTCGGCGTGTTCGCCGTGGTCACGCGCGGCGACTCCACGCTGTTCGTCGCCAACGACCGCACGATCGGCGGCGTCCCGGTGCGCGCCTGGGACCTGCCCGGCGGCCGGGTCGAATCCCGCGAACTGCTCCACGAGGCGTTGGCGCGCGAGCTGCGCGAGGAGACCGGCCTTGTCGTCGTCGGCGCTCCGCGCTTTCTGTTCGTGCAGGAAGGGCTGCGCCGTCGTCGCGGCGTGCCGTCGCACGCGTGGCGGTCGTTCTTCTTCGCCGTCGACGTCGCGCCGGGTGAGCCGCGAGCCGGCCACGAAGTGCATGCCGTGCGTTGGCTCGATCGTTCGGCGATGGGCGGGGAGCTGACGGCGCCGTACCACGACAGCTTCCGCCGGTGGCTCGAGGCCGGGGGCACGTTCTTCCGCAGCGAGTGGGCGGACTGACCGGCGGTCGGCGCGCAGATTTTCCGCTGGAATGCAACCGATGGGCAGGCACGTGCCCCATTGCGTTCGTGCTCACCCTGGTGCTCGCGGCGCTGGCGACGGCGACCTCTCCCGCCCTGCTGGTCGTGCCGCTCGACGGCCGGCCGGTGCGCTTGGGCGTGCCGTTGCCGGCGTCGGCGGTTGCGACCGGCTTGCGGCTCGAGGGGCGCGGCACCCTGCAGTGGCGGCGGCTGCCGATCGGGGCGCCCGACGCGGATCCGGTGTGGGTCGAACTCGCGATCGTCGGCCCTCCGGGCACCGTGCGCGTGTGCCCCGGTGGCGATGGTCCGTGCGCGGACGGCAATGGCCCGGCCTGTGTTCGCGAAGAACAACTGCGCGACCTGCCGCACGGGAGTGAGCACGTGGTGCGCTGGCGCTGGCGCGACGGCACCCTCGACGAGCGCACGCGCACCACGTTCACCGTGGCGACGACGATCGGCGACGAGACGTTCGCCGTCGGCGAAGCGCTCACCGTGCAGACGCCCGGGTGCGACGAGCGTGCCGCTGTGCTGTGCCGATTGCCGCGCGGCTACTTCGCGACGATCGGCCTGCTCCCCGAACGCCGCGGAGGTGGGGCCACGACCGAGACGCTGCGCGCGCACGTGCAGCGGCTGCTGCCGCGGCTGCAGGAACTGCCCGGCGTGCGCGGGGCCGGCGACTACGGCCGCTCGGGCGGCGTCGTGACCAACCTCGAGTACGACACCACGCTCGCGCTGCTGCGCGCGGCGTTGGCGCTCGGCGACGTTCCCGCGCTGCAGCGGGCGCAACGGGCCGCGCGGCACCTGCGCGACCGCGACCTCGACGTCGTCACGGGGCTGGCGTTCCCGCACGGGCCGGGCCACCGCGGCGGGCGTGCGGATCCTGGCCACACCTGGCTGCGAGGGCTACTGCACGTCGGGCTGCTGACCGCGGACGACGGCCACCTGCAGGCGGCTCGGAACCTGGCGCACGCCATCGTCGCGTCCCCTCCGCTCGGCAGCGGCGAAGCGGAGCGCCTGCGCGACTACGCTTGGCCGCTGGCCGAACTCGAGGCGTTGCTGGAGGTCGCCCCCGAACCCCCGCTCGCGCGCGCCGCGGATCGCTACGCGCGTTCGATCGCACGCCGCTTCGACGCGGTCGCGAACACCTGGCGCTTCGGCGAGGGCGAAGTCGGCGGCGGCGTCTACTTCGAACGGGGCTGGCTCACGGCCGGGATCCTGCTGCCGGCCTTGCGCGCGCACCTGGCGCGGCGCACCGATCCGCAGCTCGCCGACCAGGTCGCCGCGGCGACGGCCGCGCTGCTCGCGCGCATCGGCAGCAACGGCCAGGGCCTGCCAACGCACTGGCGCCTCGCGCGCGGCGTGGTGTTCGCCGAGCACCGCGAGGAAGGCACGGCCGAGGCGGCCTGCCTGCTCGATGCGCTGCCGGTGAACGACCTGCAGCGGCTGCTGCGGCGCAGCACCGTGCGTGCGGCCGTGCGCGAGTTCCCGAGTCCGGACGACCCGGACCTGCCGACCCAGTGGTCGCTGCTCGCGCGGTGCGACTGGCTGTGGCGCTGATCCGCGATCAGCGTTGACGGCGGATCTCGAGCGTCGCGACCATCTCCTCGTCGCCGCGCAGGATGCCGAGCCGCACGCTCGCTTCGCGCGTGCCACCGACGAACTGCGCCAAGTCGCGCAACGAGGTGATCGGCACTTCGCGTTCGCCAAAGCCCCGCCGCACGATCGCCGACAGCACGACGTCGCCGCCCTGCAGGCCGATGGTCTCGGCGGGCGCGCCCGGCTGCAGGTCGCGGATGCGCACGACCGCGGGGAACAGCTGCACGCGCCGCATGCCGGAGTCGCGGTAGAAGGCGAGCGTTGCGCGCCGAAGCAGTTCTTCGTCGGCTGCGGCGGTCACCTCCTCGGCGACGACACCGAGCGCGCTGTAGACGGAGCCGTGGTCGCGGCTCAGCGGTACCGGCAGCAGGTCGATGTCGCGCGCGCCGCGGCGGATGCGCATCGCGAACGGCTTGTTGGCGGCGGCCTGGAAGAAGTGGCGCAGGTAGTCGAGCGAACTGCGGACGTCGCGGTCGCCAAGGCGCAGCAACTGGTCACCGACCTCGATGCCGGCGAGCGCGGCCGGGCTGCGCGGCAGCACGCGGGCAACCGTCACCGCGCCGTCGCGGTCGGCGACTTCGAGACCGAGCCACAGATCGCTGCCGCCCGAGCCGAAGCCCGTGCTCTGCAGCAACTCGCGGTCGAACTCGCTGCGCACCGTGTCCATCGGGATCGCGAAGCCGATGTTCTCGGCACCCATCGCCATCGCGTTGTTGATGCCGACGAGTCGTCCCGTGATGTCGAGCAGCGCCCCGCCGCTGTTGCCCTGGTTGATCGCGGCGTCGGTCTGCAGCAGGCCCGTGTACTCGCGGAGATCGCCGTCGGGCGCGCGCACACGGATCGAGCGATCGATCGCCGACAGCACCCCGCGGGTGACGGTGTTGGAGTGTCCCTGCGGGTTGCCGATCGCGATCAGCGTCTCGCCGATCATCAGGTCGCCGGAGCGACCGATCTCGATCGGCTTGACCTTCTCGTCGCCGCCGAGCTTCATCTGCAGGAGTGCCAGGTCGCGACGCGCCGACGACGACAGCACCTGCGCCGAACGCGAGCGGCCGTCGCGGAGCTTGAGCTGTACGTCGGGGGTGGTGCCGCGGTTGGTTCCGAGCAGGACCGGCGCCACGACGTGCCAGTTGGTGATGACGAGCCCGGACTCGTCGAGGATGACGCCCGAGCCCTGGCCTTCGGTGACGGCCTCGCCGTTGGCCAGGTGCTGTTGCAGGTAGATGCTGACCACCGAGTCGGCGGCGCGTTGCACGGCGCGCACCTCGGGGGTGAGCCGCAGGTCGCGTTCGCTCGGGTCGGGCTCGACGACCTGCAGCGGCGAACTGCGGCCGACCAGCGAGCCGGGGGACTGCGCGCAGGCTATCGATGCGAAGGCGAGCAGCGGAAGCACGGACCAGCAGCGGGGATGGCGCATGGCGGAACAGGACGGGCGAGCCGCGCGAACGCTCCCGTGGGTGGAAGCTGGCGGTCGCGTTCGGCGGGCCGGCCGGGCACGATAGCGGCCATGCTGCTGCGCTTCGCCGCCGAAGTGCCGTTGCGCTGGGTCGATGTCGACAGCGCCGGCGTGGTCAACAACGCGTGCTACCTCAGCCTGATGGAGCAGGCGCGTTTCCTCTACTTCCAGCACCTCGGCCTGCTCGCCGATGCCAGGGTGCCGTTCGTGCTCGCCGAGACCAACGTGAAGTTCCTGCGGCCGGGGCGGCTCGGCATGAAGGTCGAGGTCGCGACCGGCGTGCGCGAACTCGGTACCTCGAGCTTCCGCATGGACTACGAGGTGCGATCGGGGGACCACGTGCTGGCGACGGCGACGGCGGCCCTGGTGTTCGTCGACGAGACGATGCGGCCGCTGCCGATGCCCGGCCGTTGGCGCGCGACGATCGCGCAGTTCGAGGAACTGAAGCCGTAGACCGGCCGACGATCTGGCGGCGCACTCCCGCCGGCACGCGACTGCAGGTTGGCGCCAACACGCGCCCGCTCGCCGCAGTATGGTGCCTCGCGATGGGCGTTCTCCGCGCGCGTGTGGTCCCGCTGCTCCTCGGTGGCCTGCTGGTCGGTGGCCTCGCCGCGGCCCAGGAGGACCCGGAGGGCTTCGTGGCGCTGCTGCAGACGGCGCAGAAGCAACTGCAGCGGGGCCAGTGGTCGAGTGCGGAGTCCGGCTTCGACGAACTGCTCGAGGCGCTGCTCGAGGCCGGCGACCAGGCTCCACCGGGCCTCGCGGCCGACGCGCAGCATGGTCTCTGGACGATCGCGTTCCGGCGTGGTCGTTACGAGGCGGTGCGCGACGAGACGGCCGCGGCGATCTCCCGCCCGGGCGCCGACCGCCGCATCGTGTTGCTGCACGCCGCGGCGCTGCGGCGGCTGGGCGAGTACGCGGAGTCGCGGCGTCGGCTCGAGGCGCTCGTCGCCCAGGACGCGGGGGATCTCGAGGCCCGCCACCTGCTCGGCGAGGCGTTCGCGGCCGACGGCCTGCGCACGGCGGCCGCCGGCATCTGGCAGCAGAACGCCGACGCCACGGCCCGCGACGCGACGATGCTCGCGTTCCAGGGGCGTTCGCTGGCGGCGCTCGGCGGCCGCCAACGGCTCGAAGCGGCGAGTCGCGCGCTGGTCGCGAGCCTGCAGCAGGGCACGGATCGGCCCGAGGCGCGCACGACGCTCGGCCTCGTCAGGTTCGCCGCGTACGGCGAGGCGGCCGGGTTCGAGAGCGGCGAGAAGGACTGCGCCAAGGTGCTCGAGCAGTTCATCGACGACGAAGAGGCACTGCTGGCGATGTACCGGATCCGCAGCGCCAACATGGCGCTCGACGCCGGCAAGACCGAGCGCTTCCTCGAGCGCGCGCTCGAACGCAACGAACGCTGCGTGCCGGCGATGGTGCAGCGGGCGGCGAACGTGCTCGACGATCGGCGTTACCGCGACGCCGCGCGGCTGCTGGATGCGGCCCTGGTCGTCGACCCGAACGACCGCATCGCGTTGTGCCACCGCGCTGCCGCCGCCTGGCTGATGCACGACGATGCCGCCTACGTCGGTTACCGGCAGCGCGCGCTCGCCGGCGATCCGGACTGGCACGAGTGCGACCGCATCCTCGCCGAGCACCTCGCGGCGCTGTACCGGTTCGCCGACGCGCTGCCGTTCTTCGCGGCCGCGAACGCGGCGGCGCCCGACGACATCCCGACGCTGCACGGCATGGCCAAGGCGCTCATCTACACCGGCGATGGCCGGTCGGCGAAGGAACTGCTCGATCGCAGCAAGCGGCTCGCCGCTGGACTGGTCGATCCGTGGCGCGACAACGCCCTGCTCGTGCAGAAGAAGCTCGACGAGCGCTACACGATCGTCGAACAGGACGCCTTCACCTTCCAGGTGCACCGTCAGGACGCCGACGTCCTGCAGCGCTACCTGCTGCCGATCCACCTCGAAGCCGCGCAGGTGCTCGGGGCGAAGTACGCGTGGCACCCGGAGGGCCGCACCAAGGTCGAGGTGCTCCAGAACTGGGACGACTTCTCGGTGCGCACGATCGGCTTCACGGGCTTCACCGCGCTCGGCGCGTGCTTCGGCCGGCTGATCACGTTGGTGTCGCCGGTCGACAACGACGTGCGGCGGCAGGAATTCATGTGGGAGGCGACGGCGTGGCACGAGTACGCGCACGTGCTGACGCTCGGCGTGAGCAAGCACCGCGTGCCGCGCTGGCTGACCGAAGGCTTCTCGGTCTACGAGGAGAAGGCGCGCGATCCGTCGTGGGAGCGCGGCATGGACCGCGAACTGTTCGACGCGTTCCACAACCAGGACATCCCGCCGGTGCACTTGTTGAACCGGCTGTTCCGCGGGCCGCGCATCCTGTTCGGCTACTACCAGGGCGGGTTGATCGTGGAGTGGATCGAGCGGCACCACGGGTTCGCCAAGGCGCTGGCGCTGTTGCGCGCGTTCGGCGAGGACCTCGACACCGAGGAAGCGTTTCGCACGGCACTGGGCATGCCGTCGCGCGAGTTCGACAAGCAGTTTCTCGACTGGGTCGAGCGCGAGAAGTTGCGCGGCATGCGGCTGGTGAAGCGACCCGACGCCGCGGCGATGCAGCGGCTGTCGCTGCGTGCCGCGCAGGACCGGACGAACCTGCAGGCGCGCGTCGACCTGGCGTGGGGGTGCGTGCAGAACGACAACCCGGTCGACGCGGGCCGCTGGCTTGCCGAGGTGCTGCGCGCGGACCCCGACCACGGCCAGGCGTTGCTGGTGCGCGCGGCGATGCTGGCGCGACGCAAGGAGCTGGCCGAGGCGATCGATTGCTGGCGGCGCGGCTTCGCGAGCGGCGCCGACGATTTCGACTCGCGCATCGCCTACGGCCGCGCGCTCCAGGCCGCTGGCGACACCGACGGCGCCATCGAGCAATGGCAGCGGGCGAAGGCGTGCTGGCCGGGATGCACCGAGCAGGATTCGGCACCGGAGCTGCTGCTCGCGTCGTTGCACCGGAGCCGCGGCGACGACACCTCCGCCCAGATGGAGATGAAGGCGTACTGCCGGCGGTCGGCGCGCGCCTTCTGGCCGCGGTACGAGCTCGCCGAGTTCGAGCGGCAGTCCGGCAACCGCAACGAGCAGGTGCGGTACCTGACCGAGTGCAACCGCATCGACCCGTTCTACCGCGAGCTGCACGTCCGGCTCGGCGAGGCCTACGAGGCGCTCGGCAAGCCGGTGCAGGCAGCGGGTGAGTTCGAGGTCGCCGCCGCGGTCCTGCCGGCGTTCGACCGCCGCTACCTGCAGCGTGGCACGACGCGTCCGGCCGACGATGCGCCCGAGGAGCGCGAGGAACGCGGCGCGCTGTGGCTGCGTGCGGCCAAACTGCGGCACGGCGCGGGCGACCAGGAGCTGGCGCGCGAACTGCTCGCGCGCATCGCCCGGGAAGCCCCCGGCACCGACGCGGCGGACTCCGCCCAGGCGTTGCTCGAGCAGTGGCGAGGCGGCTGAGCGCTCGCTAGCGTTTGCTCCCCGACCTGCGGTCGGCCACTCGACGAACGTCATGCTGCCCGAGCTCGAGGAAAGCTGGAAGCGCGTGCAAGACCGGCTGCGCGAACGCGCCGGCGCTCAGGCGCATGCGGCGTGGCTCGCCGAGCTGCGTCCGGTGCTGCTCGAACGCGGCACGGTGTGGCTCGAAGCCTCGTCGCGTCTCGCCGCCGATCGTGTGCGCGCGATGTTCCGACCGCTGCTGCAGGAAGTGCTGTCGGCCGATTTCGGCGTCGACCTCGCCGTCGAACTGCAGGCGCGCACCGCCGTGCGTTCCGATGCGCTCGAGGTGTCGCCGCAACACCCCGTCATCGACGACAGCAACCGCACGGCGTGGCTGGTCCTGAAGAGCCTCGGTCGTGGTCGGCCGCTGCCGAGCAACCTGTTCTTCTTCCATGGGCCCAGCGGTGTCGGCAAGACGTTCCTGCTGCGCTGGTGGCGCGAGCAGCTGCCACGCGGCACGACGGTCGCGTGGTTCGAGCTGCCGGCGCTGCTGAAGGCCTTCCAGAACGCCCACGAAGAGAAGCGGGTCGATTCGCTGCAGCAGGAGCTGTGCCGGCCGGTGCCGCTCGTGCTGGACGAGTTCCATCGCATCGCGGGCAAGCCCAAGCTCCAGCAGTTCATCGCCGGCGTGATGCGCGCACGGGAGTCGGTGCCGGCGCCGACCCTGCTGGCGTCGCGATGGCACCCGGGCGACGTGCGCGACCTCGACGCGTCGCTGCGCAGCGCCTGCCTCGCCGGCTTCGTCGCTGCGATCGAGCGGCCGGGGCCGATGGCGCGCCTGCGCTACCTGCGCGCGCTCGAAGGTGCACCGTCGCGCAACGGCCGCGCCAGCCAGGTCGAGGCGCTCGCTCAGGAGGGCGTCGGCAGCTACCCGGAACTGCGGGCTTTGTGGGCGCAGCGCCGCGGGGCTTCGTTGCCGCCGAAGTACCTCGAGCTGATCGACCCGGCGCGGGTGTTCGCGCGGCTGCGCGACCGCGTCGCCGCCGCGTGCGGCGTCGAGGCCGGCGCCCTCGCCGCCAAGGGCCAGGGACGCGCGATCAGTCGCGCGCGCAAGGTGCTCGCCTGGCTGTGCCAGCAGCAGGGGCTGTCCGGTGGTGAGATCGGCCGGTTCCTCGGCGGCCGCACGCGCGCCGCGGTGAGCTACATGTGCCTGTCGCTGCAGGACGAACTGGCGAAGTCGCCCGAACTGCGCGCACTGGTGCAGGAGCTGGTGTGAGTTGCTACGTGCAGATCGACGGCCCCGACGGCTGCGGCAAGAGCAGTCAGGCGACGGCGCTGTGCGAGTGGCTGGCCGCGAACGGGCGCCGGGCGCTGCACGTGCGTGAACCCGGATCGACGCCCGTCGGCGAGGCGCTGCGGCGACTGCTGCTCGCGCCGGCGACGGGCGAGTTGCTGCCGCTGACCGAGGCGCTGCTGTTCTCGGCGGCGCGCGCCGAACTCGTGCGCCAGCAGATCGCCCCGGCCCTGCAGCGTGGCGAGGTCGTCGTCGCCGAGCGTGGCTACCTGTCGACGCTCGTCTACCAGGCGCTGGCGAGCACGCCGGGCTTGCCGACGGCCTGGGTGTTCGAACTGTCGCGCGCGGTGCACGGCCCGCACCTGCCGGATGCCGTGTTCGTGCTCGATGTGCCGCCGGCGGTGTCGGCGGCGCGGCGGGCGGATCGCGCCGACGATCGCATCGAAGCACGTGCGGCGGACTACCACGAACGGGTGCGCGCCGGGTTCCTGCGCGCCTGCGAGCTCGAACCACGAGCGCAGCGCGTCGACGGCAGTCGCCCGTTCGCCGTGGTGCAAGCCGATCTGCGCGAACGGCTCGGAGCGCTCGGGCGATGACGCCGGCCTGGCGGCGCGAGGGCCGCGGCACCCGGACCGAGGAGGCCGGGCCGAGCGAGCGCCCACGCCTGCAGCCGCCGATCGGCCAAGGCGACGCGCTGACCGCGTGGCTGCGGCTCGCCCGGGCTGGCACGCTGCCGCACGGGCTGTTGGTGGAGGGACCACGAGGCAGCGGCAAGTCGACGGTGCTCGCCTGGTTCGCCGCCGCGCTGCTGTGTCCGTCGGAGCTCGACGTCGACGGGCCGTGCGGCGTGTGCTCGGTGTGCCGCCGCGTCGCCAGCCGTTCGCATCCCGACCTGCTGGTGATCGACCGCGCGCAGAACGCTGCCGACAAGGAGGCGTGGGGGAAGCTGAAGAGCTTCTACGTGATCAAGATCGACCAGGTGCGAATGGCGCAGACGGCGTTGCAGCAACACGCCGTCGAAGGTGGGGCGCGCGTGTTGGTGATCGAAGACGCCGACTGCCTCGAGGAAGAAGGACAGAACGCGCTGCTCAAGACGCTCGAGGAGCCGGGCGCGCGCACCTGGCTGCTGCTCGAGGCGGCAAATCCCGACCACCTGCTGCCGACCGTGCGTTCGCGCGTGCAGCGGTTCCGGACGCGTCCGCTCGGCCGCGACGCGCTCCAACGCGAACTTGCGACACGGCTGCCGCAGAATTCCGATCGCTTCGCGCGCGCGATCGAACACGCCGACGGCTCGCTCGGCGAAGCGCTCGACGCGTGCACCGAACGCGCGGTACAGATCCATGATCTCGTGCAGGCGATGCTGGCGCGCCCCGACAGGTTGCGTCCGGTCGCAACGGTGCAGGCGGTGTTGACCGGGCACACCGAGCTCTGGCAGAGACTCGAGGCGGCGCGGACGTTCTTGCGCGTGCTGCGCCGCAGCCTGTGTCGGCAGTTGCACGGCCTTGCGGGCGATGGCACAGCCACCTACCCTGCCCTGCGCGCTGAACCATGGACGACGTGGCTCGAACGAACCATCGCCGCGGAGCAGGATCTCGATCTGCTGATCCCGCCCGAGCAGGCGCTGACGGCGTGCCTCGTCGCATTCACGGTCGGCTGAGCCGTCGCCACGCGGGGATCGTGGCAAGACGGTGGTGGGCAGGTCGGACGGCGGCGAGCGGTCACTCGCCGGCGTTCAAGGGCGGTTCCGGAAGTGTCGATACCGGCGTTGCTGCGACGCCGCTTCGTCTCCTGAGGAACCGTGTCGATGGCTGCTGCTGAACAGGACCTTCTCGAAGACAAGATCCAGAACGTGAGGAAGCGCGACCGGCGCTTCTCGCGGCACGCCTACTACTTCGTGCTCGACGCGCTCGACTGGACGATGTCCGAGCTCGGCCGCGAAGCGCTGACGGGCGAGGAGCGACACGTCGGCGGCCGCGAACTGCTGCTCGGCATCAAGGAGTTCGCAGCGCGGCAGTTCGGACCGATGGCGGCCCTCGTGTTCGAACACTGGGGCGTACGCGCCGGCGCCGACTTCGGCGAGATCGTGTTCAACCTGATCGACGCCGAGCTGCTCAGCCGCCGGCCGAGTGACTCGCGCCGCGACTTCGTCGATCCCGCCGACTTCCGCGAGACGTTCGCCGAGAAGCACCGGCAGTCGCTCGATCGCATCGCCACCCGCTGACGCAGGAGCGTCCCGCTGTCGCGGGTGCTTGCCGTCTGCGACACTGCGGGCATGCGAGACCTCGCCCGCGCGTCGACGTTCTGGCCCGTGATGGTCCTGGCCCTGGCCGTCGGTGCCGCCGCCCAGGACGACCCCACGACGAGCGGTTGGCGCGTGCCGCCCGCGGCGATCCGCAAGGTGGTGGAAACGCCGCCAGCTCCCGACGCCGCGTTGTCGCCGCAGCGCCGCTGGCTCGTGCTCACGACGCGCGAGGCCTTGCCAGGCCTCGATGTCGTCGCGCGCCCGCACCACAAGCTCGCCGGTCTGCGCATCGACCCGCAGTCGCGCGGCCCGCAACTCGGCACGCGCACCGTGGGGATCGCCTTGCGCGCCCTCGACGGTGGCGAGGAGCGCGCTCTGGCGATCCCGCCGGGCCACTGGAGCGGCCCGATCTGGAGCGCCGACGATCGTGCGTTCGCTCTCGTCCGCGCCGAGGACGGCGGGGCGGAGTTGTGGATCGCCGACCCGGCCGAGGCGCCGCCGGTGCGCGTGGACGGCGTGCGACTCAACCAGGTGCTGCGGCGTGGCGTGCAGTGGTTGCCCGACCAGCGGCGCCTGCTGGTCGGACTGGTGGTGCCGGGCGAAGCCCCGGCGCGCCCGCCGGTGCCCGCGGGTCCGCAGGTGCAGACCAGCAAGCCCGGCCAGAAGGCTCCGGTCCGCACCTTCCAGGACCTGCTGCAGGACGCGCACGACGAAGCGTTGCTCGAGCACTTCGGCCAGAGCCAGCTCGCGATCGTCGATGCCGGCAGCGGCAAGCTGACCCTGGTCGGGTCGCCGGCGATGTGGGACCGTGTGGAGTCGTCGCCCGACGGCACGCTGCTGCTGATGGAACGCGTCGAGCGGCCGTTCTCGTTCGTGCAGCCGCTGTCGTCGTTCCCGCGCGTCGTCGAGGTGGCCGACTTCGCCGGCAAGGTCGTGCGCACGATCGCGCGCATGCCGCTCCGCGACGCCGTGCCGATCGGCGGCGTGCCGACGGGCGCACGCGGCATCGACTGGATCCCGGTGCTTCCGCACACGTTGTCGTGGAGCGAAGCGCTGGACGGTGGCGACCCCAACCGCGAGGTGCCGCACCGCGACCTCGTTGTCCGTCTCGCCGAGCCGGGCGAGGCGTCGGCGACGGCGGCGCCGTGGTTCCGCACCCAGCATCGGATCGCCGGCGGCCAGTACGGCGGCGATGCGACGTTCGTGATGGTGACCGACATCGACCGCAAGACGCGGCGGCAGCGCGTCACGCAGTACGACGCGCGCGACCCGGCCAAGCCGGGCGTGCTGCTCTACGAGCGCTCGATCCAGGATGCCTATGGCGACCCCGGTCGACCGATCAGCGAACGGCTCGCCGACGGGCGCAGCCTGCTGCGCATGCGCGACGGCAGCCTGTTCCTCGCCGGCGAAGGCGCCTCGCCGGAGGGCAACCGGCCGTTCGTCGATCGCTGGGACCCCGCGACCGGCAAGAAGGAACGGCTGTTCCACGCCGAGCCGGGCCGCCACGAGACGTTCGTCGGCTTCCTCGACGACGCCGGACAACGGCTGCTGGTGCGCAGCGAGTCGCCGACCGAACCGCCGGCACTGGTCGTCGTCGACCGCGCGGCCGGCACGCGCAGCGTGATGCTCGCGTTCCCGGATCCGGTTGCCGAGGCGACCAAGGGCATCCAGAAGCGCCTGCTGAAGTACGAACGCGAGGACGGCGTGCCGTTGAGCGGCACCCTCTACCTGCCGCCGGGCTACCAGGACGGCCAGCGGCTGCCGTGCCTGGTCTGGGCCTACCCGCTCGAGTACTCGCAGGCGAGCGACGCCGGCCAGGTGCGTGCGGCGCCGAACCGCTACCTGCGCATCGGCGGCAGTTCCCACCTGACGCTGCTGCTCGCGGGCTTCGCGGTGCTCGACGATGCGGCGATGCCGATCGTCGGTCCGCAGCGCACCGCGAACGACACCTTCGTGCTGCAGGTGCAGCAGAACGCGCGCGCCGCGGTCAAGGCCCTCGAGGCCAGCGGTTGCGTCGACGTGCGGCGGCTCGGGGTCTCCGGCCACAGCTACGGCGCGTTCATGACCGCGAACCTGCTCGCGCACACCGACCTGTTCGCCTGCGGCATCGCGCGGTCCGGCGCCTACAACCGCACGCTGACGCCGTTCGGTTTCCAGAACGAGGAGCGCACGTTCTGGGAGGCGCCCGAGGTCTACCAGGCGATGTCGCCGTTCGCGCACGCGCACCGCATCAACGAACCGCTGCTGCTGATCCACGGCGCCGACGACAACAACCCGGGCACGTTCCCGATGCAGAGCCAGCGGCTGTTCATGGCGTTGAAGGGGCACGGCGCGACCGCGCGCCTGTGCATGCTGCCGCACGAGAGCCACGGCTATGCCTCGCGCGAGAACGTGCTGCACTGCCTCGCCGAGATGGCGGCGTGGCTCGACGAGTACACCAAGGTCGGCGGCGGCTGATGCCGCCGGCCGCGATCACGCCTTCGGCAATTCGAAGCCGCGACGGTAGGTCTTGGTCAGCAGTTCGTTGGCCGGACCGTCGTTGGTGATCCGCATCGCCGCGGCATCCCACTCGATGCGGCGCCCGGTGCGCAACGCGACGTTGCCAAGCAGCATCGCCTCGGTGAACGGGGCGGCGTAGTCGAAGCTCGCGAGCGGCTGCGTCTTCGTCAGGATGCCCTGCAGCCACTCCTGGTGGACGCCCGGCGAACGCGGCAGCGTCGGGGTCGGCGCGTCGATCGGCACCTGCGCCCCGTCGCGCCAGATCTCGAAGCGTTCGCCGTAGTCGGTCGGCGAGTACAGCGTGCCCTTGCTGCCGACCAGCAGGAAGCCGCCGCTGCGCAGCTTCACGCCGGGCAGCAGTTCGGCCGGCGGCAGGTCGCCGCCGTCGTACCACGTCATCGCCACCGGGCCGCGGGCGCCGCGGGCCGGGAAGGCGAAGCGGATCGTCGAGCGCTTGGGCGCCGTCTCGGCGTGCTGGTCCGAGGCAACGGCCTCGACCGAAGTCGGCGCGTCGAGTTCGAGGGCGAAGAACGGCAGGTTGGCGACGTGGCAGGCCATGTCGCCGAGTGCGCCAGTGCCGAAGTCCCACCAACCGCGCCAGTGGAACGGTGCGTAGCCCTTGAACTCGCCGTCCTTCCTGCCGACGGCGTACGGGCGCCACGCTGCCGGACCGAGCCACAGGTCCCAGCGGAACGTCGCCGGAATCGCATCGACGTGCGTGGGCCGATCGATGCCCTGTGGCCAGACGGGCCGGTCGGTCCACACGTGGACTTCGCGCACGTCGCCGATCACGCCGCCGCGCACGCACTCGGCCGCGGTGCGGAAACCGTCGAGGCAGGTGCCCTGGTTGCCCATCGACGTGATCACGCGCGCCCTCGCTGCGGCCGCGCGCAGCAGCCGCGCCTCCTGCACGGTGTGGCACAGCGGCTTCTGCACGAACACGTGTACGCCGAGCGCGATCGCGGCGAGGGCAGGACCGGCGTGCAGGTGGTCGGGAGTGCTGACGACCAGCGCGTCGAACTTCTCGCGATCCAGCAGATCGCGCCAATCCTCGTAGAACGTCGCCTTGGGCTGCTCGGTGCGCGCCTGCTTGGCCTTGCCGTGGTCGACGTCGCACAGCGCGACGATGTCGTGCGTCTCGGCGCACGCCTGCATGTCGGACAGCCCTTTGCCGCCGCAGCCGATCACGCCGATCCGGAGTCGTTCGTTCGGTGAACGCGCGCGGCGGACCGGGGCGGCCGCCGTGGTCGGCAAAGCGCAAGCACCGCCGGCGAGGGCGGTGTGGACGAGGAACTCACGACGCGAGGAGCCGGCGGTGCGCATGGTGCGCGCACCATACCGGCGCGCCGCTCCGGGTCAGCGGCCGTGCTGGATCAGCGGCCACTTGTCGCCGTACAGGAACGTCGGCGACTGCTCGAAGTCGTGGCACTGCACGCACAACTCGGACGGCCGGACGCCGCCGAGGATGCCGAGCTTGTTCTTCGCCGGGTTCGCCAGATGGTCCGACCCCGGACCGTGGCAACGTTCGCAGCCCACTCCGGCAAGGTGGGGCGTCAACTCGAAGTCGGCGAAGCCGGTCTGTTCGCCGAAGCCGACCACGTGGCAACTCACGCAGTCGGGGTAGGCGGTGACCGGCCAGCCGTAGCGCTTGGGGTCCTTCTCGGCGTCGACCAGCGTCTGCCAGGCGTGGCTGTGTTTGCTCTTCGCGAACGCGTCCCACGCCGCCTGGTGGCACGTCTTGCACGTTTCACTGCCGACGTAGGCGGCGCCGTTCTTGGTCGGGTGCAGGCGCACGACCTTGGCGAGCACGTCCTCGGCCTTCACTTCGTTGCGGTGCGCGAGGATCACGTCCTTCACCTGTGGGTCGCCGCCACCGCCGGGCACGGTCTTGCTGCCGGGCAACGGCACCAGCGCGCACGCAATCTGCGGGCCATCGGCGTCGCGATGCAGCCACACGTCGAGCAGCACGCGTCCGCGCGTGCCGGCGAACACCAGCGGCACCTTGCCGACGCGGCTCGGCACCGGGCTCGGCTCGATCCACCCCGGATCGACGCCGACCACCAGGTCGGGAGCGGGTTGCAGGCTCGGGATCAGGGCCCGGATCGCCGCGTCGGCGCCGTGCACGAACACGATGCGGCGCGTGGCCTCGGTGCTGCCCTCGAGGGCGCGGCGCCAACCCTCGGCCGGCGGCAGGTGCCGGAACTCGGCCTCGGGGCCGACCAGCGCTGGCGGCGGTGCCAGCAGCAGCGAGCCGATGCGCACGGCGACACCGCGAACGTCCTTGTGCACGTAGGCCTGGCCGGGCCACTCGGGATCCTTGGCGACGAGGTCCGAGGCGACGACGGGAGCCCCGGCGAGGAACAGGTTGCGGTCCGCGGCCGGCATCGCCAGGTCGCGCGGTCCGATGCCGAGCGCGTCGTAGCGGTGTTCCATGCCGAACAGCACCTGCGACGTCGTCATCAGCTTCATCGCGTCGAGGGGGCCAGCACCGCCCACGATGTCGCCGCCCTCGAGCAGCAGGTCGTAGTTGCGTTGTTCGCCGACGTGCTGCATGCGGCGCGCGAGGCCGCCGAGTTGGCCCGAAGCGCACCCGCACGGTTCGAGGCGGCCTTCCATCGCGCCCGACACCAGGATCCGCAGGCGATCGGGCGGGGGGCCTTGCACGCCAGGAGCGGCATCGGCGCGGCTCTCGCCGCATTGCGTCAGCGTGGCTGCGAGCGTCGACAGGCAGAGGGCGAGCGGAACGATCGCAACGGGAGACGCCTTCATGGATCCTTGGCGGCGAAGACTACCAACTCGATGGGCAGGAACGGGCCGCGCTCGCCGTCCTTCGTCAGCACGATCGAACCGCGCGTCGTGGCGGTGAGGCCGCCGAGGTAGCGCACGGTCATGCGGGACCGCCGTGACTCCGCGGGCAGAGCGGTGAACGACACGGCGAAGCTGGCGGCGAGATCACGACCATCGTCGCCGACGATCCGCGCCACGGCGAACTCCGGAGGCCGTGAAGTGTCGTGGTCGACGACGACCAGGAACTGGGCGGCGACTTCGTCTTCGCGCTGCGCGCGAACCAGCGGCGCCCGGAACGACAGCTTCGGCAGCGGCACGGCTTCGAGGTCGGGCACGGCCTTCCAGGTCGCCGCGAGCGCCAACCGGTAGCCCGGCACGCTGTTCTCGACCACGATCTGCGCGCGATGGTTGCCGAGATCTCCCGGCCGGCAGGTCGCCCGCAGCCGCCAGATCTCGCCGTCGGGCACGATCTCGACTTCGACGTTCGGGTCGGTGCTGGTGGCCGCGCCGAACGAGGCGCTGGGGTGCTGTTCGTCGCCGCGCAGCGTCGTCACCAGATGCGCGCGTTGCGACAACGGCACGCGGCCGAAGTCGAGCGTCGCCAGCGGCCGCACGACCACCGGCGCGTCGATGCCGAAGCGCACGCGCAGCGGCCACTGGATGCGCGCCGTCCCGGTCGGGTCTTCGGGGTGCTGCAGCACGACGTAGCCCTGGCTCGTCGTGGTCGGCAGGTCGATCGGCTCGCGGTCGGTGGTGTCGAGCACGACGCGCAGCCACAACCGTTCGTCGGCCGCCGGCAGGTTGGTCAGGGAGCCGTCGGGGATCACGAAACGTTCGCTGCCGTCGGGCTTGCGCAGCCGCAGGTCGGCATGGCCGCACGAGCAGTCGATGTGCACGCGCAGCGGCACCCAGCGTTCGTCGAGGGCGTCGAGTGGGATCGCGAACTCGTGCTGGCGCGAAGCGCCGTGCGGGATCACCCCGAAATCGTGCTCGAACGGCTGCAGGGCCGGGGTCGCCCGGACCGGCGGATCCTGCGGGGGGGCGCCTGCCGGCTCGCGGCTGCACGTCGTGAGCAGGAGCAGCAGGAGGACGCTCGAACGCATGCCGGCGATAGTAGGGGGCTGGCGGCCCGCAACCGGCGGAGAACTCGTGCCCGGTCGGATCGTACAGACTCGCGGCCGCCCCCCGAGGTTCAGGTTGGCGGCCGCGAGCGTTGCCGGAGTGTCCACGAGCCAAGGAGCAACCGGCGGGCCAACCAGGCGGAACGATCCGGCCGCCGATGCCATCGGCCGCCGCCGTTGCCGCGCGATCCTCGCCACGCCCCGTCCTGGCAGCGCCACCATGGCGCCCGCGCCATGGTCAGCCGGGGATGCCGTGGCGCTTGAGCTTCCGGTGCATCGTCGTGTAGTCGATGTGGAGCTGGCGCGCCGCCGCGGCCTTGTTGCCGACGCAGGCGTCGAGGGTCTCCTTCAGGATCGTGGCCTCGAGGCGGTCGCTCGCGGCGCGCACCCGTTCGGCCAGCGGCATGCCCTTCGTTGCCGGGTCGCTCGGGTCGCCGCCGCCCGTCGGGAGCTCGGCGTGCAGGTCGAGGTCGCTGGCGTCGAGTTCGCTGCCGGCGGCGGTCAGCACCGCGCGCCGGATCACGTTGCGCAGTTCGCGCAGGTTGCCGGGCCAGCGGTGCTGGCGCAGGGCCTGCGCCGCGGCCGGCGTGATGCCGCCGACGCAACGGCCCAGTTCCGTGTTGGCCTCGGCGAGGAAGCGCTGCGCGAAGTGCAGCACGTCGTCAGGGCGCTCGCGCAGCGGCGGTAGCGGCAACAGGAACTCGGCGACGCGGTGGTAGAGGTCGACCCGAAAGCGGCCCGCCGCGACGTCGGCGCCGAGGTCGGCGTTGGTGGCGCAGACGAGCCGGGCGCGGAACGGCACCGGCTCGCGGCCGCCGACGGGCACGACGGCGCGTTCCTGCAGCGCGCGCAGCAGCTTGGCCTGCAGCGGCAGCGGGAGGTTGCCGAGTTCGTCGAGGAACAGCGTGCCGCCGTCGGCCATCGGGAACAGGCCGGAGCGCGCACGATCGGCACCGGTGAACGCGCCGCGTTCGTGACCGAACAGTTGGCTCTCGAGCAGGTGCTCGGGCAGTGCGCCGCAGTCGACGGCGACGAACGGGCCGGCTGCGCACGGCGACAGGGCGTGCAGGGCGCGCGCGACGACTTCCTTGCCGGTGCCGGACTCGCCGCGCACCAACACCGCAACGCTGGTCTGGCGGGCGACGAGTTCGAGGTCGCGACGCAGTTGCGCGGCGGCCTCGCTCGGGCCGAAGTCGAGCGCGACGCCCGCACCGGCGGCGCGCAGCTGGTGGACTTCACGGCGCAACGCGTGCTGCTCGGCGGCGCGCTGCACGGACAGCACCAGCCGGTCGGCGTCGAAGGGCTTGGCCTGGTAGTCGAACGCGCCTTCCTTGATCGCCTCGACCGCGGTCGCCAGATCCTCCACGGCGCTGAGCAGGACGACCGGCAGGTGCGGCGCGCGCTGGCGCAGCGCCCGCAGCAACTCGACGCCGTTGGTGCGCGGCATGCGCATGTCGCTGAGCACCACGTCGGGAGCCTCCTCCGCGCAGAGGCGAAGCGCCTCGTCGCCGCAATCCGCCTCGCGGACGAGGTAGCCGTGGTCCTCGAACAAGCCGCGCAGCACCCAACGCAGGTCGGGTTCGTCGTCGACGATCAGCAGCCGGGCGTTGCGCATGGCAGGCTCTCGGTTGCGGGGCGTCGGGTGACGACTCCTGGGTCGGTGGCGTCGATCGGCAGCAGCAGCACGGCGCGCGCGCCGCCGCGCCGGCGTGGGAACAGGCGCAGGCCGCCCCGCAGTTCGGCGGCGATGCGGCGGCAACTCGCGAGCCCGAGCCCGGTGCCGCCGGCCTTGGTGGTGAAGAACGGCGTGCCGACCTTCGCGCGCTGCTCGGGCGGCAGGCCGCCGCCGCGGTCGGCGACCACGAACGCGACGCGGCTGGCG
Source organism: uncultured bacterium (assembly GCA_937952215.1). Classification (GTDB taxonomy): domain Bacteria; phylum Planctomycetota; class UBA1135; order UBA1135; family UBA2386; genus UBA2386. Next base: position 6,783 of record CALFZH010000066.1, on the reverse strand, counting down.
CCGTGGGCGCGCCGGGCCCGCACGGCGAGCCGGACGGCGCCGCCGCTGGGTGTCGCCTGCACCGCGTTGAGCACCAGGTTGAGCAGTGCCTGCGTCAGCAGCGTGTGGTCGCTGGCCAGTGGGCCGCTGCCGGCTCCGACGTCGAGGACGTCGACGGTCACGCCCCGACGCCGGCACTCGACCTGCAGCAGATCGGCGACCTCGCGCAACAAGTCGACTGGCGCGAGCTGCTGCGCCTCGCTCGCCCGTGGCCGTGCCAGGCCGATCAGCGACTCGATGATGCGGTTCGCCTTGTCGATGTTGCGCTGGATCACGGCGGTGTGGGCGACCACGTCGTCGCGGTCGCGGGGCTTGCGGCACAACGACTCGGCGGTGCCCTTCACGATCGTCAGCGGATTACGCAGGTCGTGAGCGACGCTGGCGGCGAGTTCGCCGAGCATCGCGCGGCGGTCGGCGTCGACCAGGTGCCGTTCGAGCCGCGAACGCGTCGTTTCTGCATCCTGCAGCGCGCCGTGTTGGCGCGCGGCGAGGTCCTGCTGCAAGCGATGCACTTCGAGAACCTGCGGGATGAGCAGCATCACGCCGTAGGCCACGAGCGTCGTGCCGAGCAGGAACAGGGCGCCGTGTTCGCAGGCGTGGCGCAGGTAGATCCACAACCCGTGGTCGGCCTCGGCGCCGCTGATCTGGATCACTGCGCTGATCGTGTAGCCGACCAGGAGCACGTGGAAGCCACCACGCACGAGGCGCATGGCGGTGCCGTGCAGGGCCGGGCTCGCGCGGCCCGCGCGCCAGAAGAACCACGCCAGCAGCGCGAAGTAGGCGGGGCGCACGACGGCGCCCAGCGCACTGGGTGGCGAAGGCCACGCCAGCAGGATCGTCAGCACCGTCAGCAGCGCGCAACTCGTGCGCGTGCCGGGCAACCGGCGCTGCGTCGTCGGGCGGACCGTGCCGGCGGGCATGGGCCGGCTATCGGCCCCGCGGCAGGGCCGGGATGAGCGGGGAGCCCTACTGGCCGACCACGTCGCTGCCCCGGCGGCCGCGGCGCAGGTCGCGCACCATCTGGGCCACGACAGGCTCCATGACCGCACCGGGGCAATCGGTCGCCTTGAAGTAGCTGTGGCAGTAGACCTCGTCGGCGCCGAAACCGAAGCGCTGCGCCACCGTGCTGGTCAGCAGCCTCATCGCCGACACCTGCGCGGCCGTGGGGCCCTGACCCTGGCGGCCGCGCACGAAGTTGCCGAGCAGGCAGACGCCGACGTTGCCGACGTTGTTGCTGCCGCTGGCGTGTGCGCCCTGCCAGCGCAGGTCCCGTCCCTGCCAGATGCGACCCGACGGATCGATCAGGTAGTGGTAGCCGATGTCGCCGTAGCCGCGGTTCTCCATGTGGTCGCGCTGGATCCTCTGGATCTGCGCGGCGCAGGTGCCGGGCCGCGTGTCGCGGAAGTACATCGCCGAGTGGTGGATCGTCAGCCGCCGGATCGTGCCCATCGGCTCGATGTTGCCGCGATCGGCGGCCCGCGCGTTCCAGGCGCTGCGCGGCTGCACGACCAGGTTGTCGGCCGCGAGGGCCGGGGCTCCCTCGGGGGCGATCGCCTCGGCGGCGGGGCGCAGTCGGCGGCGCAGGCCGGGATCGATGGCGAGGTCCGCGGCGCGCTGCTGGTCGAAGGTGGCGCGGTCGGTGTGACCCTGCTGCACGTAGGCCTCGGCGCGCAGCCAGCGCGCGAACGACTCTTCGTTGGCGGTCGGCTTCACCGCGCCGTATAGAACTTCGGCGGCGGCGTCGATCGCGCGCTGCGGCCGGCGCAGTTCGAGTTCCAGCCAGGCTCTCCGCAACAGCGCGGGCGTCGTGCGGAAGCGCGTGAGCAGTTCCACTTCCAGCTCAGGCTCCATCGCCGCCGGCGCCAACGTGACTTCGGCCGACACGGTCGCCGGCGGGGCGAAGCCAGGGCGCTTGTTCGGCGTCGGGCCGGCACAGCCAGCCAGCAGGAACCACAGGGCAACCACGAGCGAGCCGGCGGAACGCAAAGCGCCGCCGCCGCGCCGAGTGCGCGAATCACGTTGGAACACCACGACCTCCTGCGACCAGGCCCCGACCGAGGCCATGGTACCGCAGGGTGGAGGCTAGCCCGCGGCGCCACCCGCCGCCAGCGCTGGGGGCGGCCGGGGCGCGCTCAACCGGGGTCGGGGTGGCTGTCGATAGCCCGAGCCGATTCCGGAGGCTGCAGAATGTCCACTCAGGTTGTCCTCACCATCACGGGTCCCGCCGACCACCTTCGTCTGGTCTGGCAGGCGGGCGAGACCATCCTCGACACGCTGACGTTCGAGGACGATCCCGAGGGCACGCGCTACAACGTCCTCGTCTCGCTGCAGGAGATGGTGACGAACGTGCTGCGGCACGCCTACCTGCTCGACGAGAGCAAGCCGGTCGAAGTGGCGTTCGCGGTCGTCGACGAAACGTTGCAGATCACGCTGCGCGACCAGGGCCCGGCGTTCGACCCACTGGCCCACGACACGTCGGCGATCGACCAGAACGAGGCGATGCCGACCGAATGCGGCGGCCACGGCATCCGGATCGCGCGCATGGTCATGGACTCCGTCGAGTACGAGCGCGTCGGCAACTGGAACACGCTGCGCATGACCAAGCACGCCCGCACGGGCGTCGCCACCGGAACGCGGACCGCTCCGTGACCATGCACTCCGGAACGAGCGAACTGCTCGCTGCCCTCCCGCGCGTCTTGCCGGGCGTCGGCGTGCAGGTGTTGGATGGCGACGGCCGTGCCGCCGCCACGTTCGGCAGCATCGACGCGGCTGCAGCGTCGGTGCGCGCCGATCTGCCGTCGGGAGCGCTCGTCGCCGCGGTGCCCGCGGCGGCCGCCGGCGCGCAGGAACTCGTCAGCGCATTGCTCACCCTGCTCGCCGACCGGGAGCGACTCGAAGGCGACATGGAGAGCATGAACGCCAGCTCGCTGCGGCTGCTCGAGCAGGTGTCGATGTACGGCGAAGCGTTGCCGCGGTTGTCCGCCGGCGGCGACGACCCCGAGATCGCAGCGCTCGGTGCCAGCGCCTGCCAGCGCGCCGCGTGTGTGCAGCAGGTGCTCTACCTCGGCTACGTCGCCAACAAGGGATGCCTCGAAGTCCTGGTGCACCTCGGCGCCGACGGGCGCCCGGTCGCGGGCGATGGCGAAGATCTGGCGCCGCTGCACCCGGTCGAGGGATTCCTGGCCGACGTGTTCGGCGCGGACGAAGGTGTCGTGTTGCGCACCGTCGAGGCGGAGCGCCTCGGCGCGCCCGGTTCGCCGGAACACCTGGCCACGCGCCAGATCCTCGGCGTGCCGGTCACCTACGGTGCTGGCGAGCAGCGCGTGCGCCTCGGCGTGCTGCTGTTGCTCGACAAGGTGCGCGCATTCGGCGGTGCCGGTGACGCTTTCCCCGGTCGCCTCGACAACGAGGAAGGCCTGCTCGCCGAGTCGTTCGCGGCGATGCTCGGTGCGGTGCTCGGTGCGCGCAAGACCGCGGCGATGGGCAAGGAACTGAGCATGGCGAAGGCGATCCAACGCCAGATTCTGCCCGAGCGGCCGGTGGCCCTCGCCGGCTACGACATCGCGTCGGGCTACTACGCCTGCGGGGCGGTCGGCGGCGACTACTTCGACTACGTGCCGTTGGCCGACGGACGCACCATGGTGGCCGTCGCCGACGTGTCCGGCCACAACCTCGCGTCGGGCATGATCATGGTCGGCGCGCGCGCGATGCTGCGCACGTTGGCGTCCGTGCACCGCGGGCCGGCGTTGGTGTTCGAGGGTCTTGCCGAACGCATGTTCGCGGACCTGACGCGGACCGAGCGCTTCTTGACCGCCGCCGCGGTGGCGCTGCGTCCGGACGATGGCGCGATCGAACTGGTCAGCGCGGGCCATAACGACACGCTGGTCTACCGGGCCGCCACCGGCCTCGTCGAGGCGATCGGCAGCGACAGCACGATCCTCGGCTTTCTGCCGAACCCGACCTACGCGACCACGGCGCTGCGCCTGCAGCCCGGCGATTGCGTGCTGCTCTTCACCGACGGGATCACCGAGGCGATCGGCGCCGACGACGAGATGTACGGGCAGGATCGACTCGTCGAGCGCTTTGCCGCGCTCGCCAAGGAGAAGGACGCGGCCGGCATCATCGCCGGCATCGTCGCGGCCGTTGAAGCGTTCCGCGCCGGCCAGCCGGTCGGTGACGACGTCACGGCCGTGGCGATCCGCCACCTGGGTGGCGGCGCGGGCAACGCAACGCGGGGGACGCAACCATGACGCAACGCCGGATCCTGGTCGTCGACGACGAGCCGTTCATCTGCCGCTCGCTGACGTTCGTGCTGCGCAAGTCCGACTACCTCGTCTTCGAGGCGCGCAACGGCGAGGAAGCGCTCGCGGCGATCCGCGAACACAAGCCCGACCTGGTGTTCCTCGACGTGATGATGCCGAAGCTGAACGGCTTCCAGGTGACCGAGGCGATCCGCAAGGACCCCGCGTTCGATGCGATCAAGATCGTCCTGTTGACCGCGAAGGGGCAGGAGTGCGATCGCGAGGTCGGCAAGTCCGCGGGGGCGACCGACTACATGACCAAGCCGTTCAGCCCGACCAAGATCCTCGAGCGCGCGAAGCAGCTGCTCGAGTCCTGAACGAACGAACGCCGCCGGGCCTCGCGCTTGCGAATTGCCCCGGCATCGGCGACGAAGGGGGCGCATGCCGTCGCCACCCTCCGCCGCGGTCGATCCGGTGCTCGCGCGTGGACCGGCGTTCGCCGTGCTGCGCCAGGGCCTGCCGCTCGCGATCGGCCTGTCGTCGCATGCGGCGATCAACCTGATCGACATGGCGATGGTCGGGCGCCTCGGCGGCGAGGCGGTGCAGGCGGCGCACATCGGCAGCACGTGGAACTTCCTGCCGATGATCGTCGGCAACTGCGTGTCGACCGCGCTGCTCGCCCAGCTTGCGCGTGACCTCGGTGCTGGCGACACCGATCGCGCGCGTGCGCGCAATCGCCGCGCGCAGGGGTTCATGGTCTGGCTGGCGATCGGCATCGGTCTGCTGACCGCGCTGCCCGCCGGGCCGATGGTCGACGCGATGGGGGTGACCGGGACCGTGCGCGACGACGCCGTCCACTACCTGGTCGTGAGCAACCTCGGCTGCTTGCCGATGTTCGTGTTGATGCAGACCACCGCGGCCATGCGTGCCGCCGGGGAAGCGGCGGTGCCGCTGTTGCTGCTGCTCGGCGCGAACCTGCTGAACTTGCTGCTGATCGTGCCGCTGCTGTACGGCTGGGAAGGCCTCGGCATCGAGCCGATCGGCGTCGTCGGCGCCGCCTACGGCTCGGTGGCGGCGCGCACCGTGGCGGCGGTTGCGTCGGTGGCGTGGCTGCGGCGGCGCTCGCATCCGCTGTCGCTGCGCGCTGCCGCGCTGCCGCCGGCGGTGACGCCAGCCCGGCTCGCCGGAGTCCGCCGCGACCTGCTGCGCGACGCCTGGCCGCAGAGCGTGCTGATCGGGTTGCGCGCCGGTCTCGTGCTGCTGCTGACGCCGATCGTGCGCGCGGCCGACGGCGAAGCGGCGCTCGTCGCGTTCAGCATCACCACGCGCTTCGACACGATCGTCTTGTTCAGTTCGCTCGGCTTCGCCAACGCCGCCACCGCCTACGCGGCGCGCGCCGTCGTTGCCGGTCGTCCGCAGGCGGCGCGGCGGGCCGGAGTGTGGGCCGGCGTCCAGGCCGGTGCGTTCGGGGCGCTGGTGGTCACGGCCATGGTCATGACCACGCCATCGCTGGTCGGGTTCTGCCTGCCCGACCGACCCGCGGACGTGGTCCTGGCCGCTGCGCTCTACTTCGGCATCGCGTCGTGGGGGCAGGCCGTTGGCGCGATCGCGCTCGGCGCGATGGGTGCCGTGCAGGGCGCCGGCAAGATGCGTGCGCCGATGGTCGTCGACTTGCTCGGGTTCGGCGTCGCCTACGCGCTCCTGCTCGGCATGCACGCCAGCGGCGGATCGCTGGCCGCGGTTTACCTCGCGTTCGTCGTCGGCATGGCGGTGGTTGCCGGGCTGCACCTCGGCCTCGTGGTTCGTGGCGGGTGGGTCGAGTCGCCGTCGATGCCAGATTGACAGCGGAGGAACGATCCCCGGCTGCCAGTTTGACGGCGCTGCGTTCGGGGCGATCGCGCAAGCGCTTGTTGCATCGATGCTTGTGCCATGCGCCGTGAAGGCACGGCATTTGTCTCCGGCGCCGGCTTCCGCAGTCGACCGCATTCGGGCGGCTGCACCGTTGCATTGTCCCGGCCTCGTCCGGGAAGGCTGAAGAACACCATGTCGAAGATCGTCGGAATCGACCTCGGAACCACCAATTCGGTCGTGTCGGTGATGGAGGGCGGCGAGCCCAAGGTCATCGCCAACATGGAAGGCGCGCGCACGACGCCCTCGGTCGTCGCCTTCACGCCGAGCGGCGAACGCCTCGTCGGTGCACCGGCCAAACGCCAGGCGGTGACGAACCCGACGAACACCATCTACTCGATCAAGCGCTTCATGGGTCGGCGCCATGTCGAGGTCGGCTCCGAGGAGAAGATGGTGCCCTACAAGGTGGTCGGCGGCGCCGAGGAACTGGTCAAGGTCGAGGTCGCGGGCAAGCAGTACACCCCGCCGGAGATCTCGGCGCAGATCCTGCGCGCCTTGAAGGACGCGGCCGAGGCCTATCTCGGCGAGAAGGTCGATCGCGCGGTCATCACGGTGCCGGCCTACTTCAACGACAGCCAGCGCCAGGCGACCAAGG
>CALFZH010000065.1:0-41446 GCA_937952215.1 uncultured bacterium | reverse complement strand
ACGTGGCGATCCTCGCCAGCCGGGGACGCACGCCGCTCACCGCCTCCCGCGCCGACTGCGCCGCCTACCGGACCTTCCTCGCCGGTCCCCAGGCCGCCCTCAGCGGTGGATCGCTCAGCCTTCCCACCCAGGGGACCCGCATCGCTGCCATCAAAGGGTTCCACCGCTTCCTCCTTCGCCGAGGCCTCGTCCTGCATGATGCGGCGGTCTTCCTGGAGTTGCCCGCCGACGTGCGCCGTCGAGGTCGAGTCGGTGCCGTTCGTTGGCGCGCGCCGCCGTCGACTTGCGGTCGATGCGCAGGGGGCATTCGCGTGCGGTGAACTGCCGCCGGGCGAGTACGACGTGCGGTTGGTGCTCGGGGAAACGGAGCTGGCGCGCGTCGCGTGCCGGGTTCGCGCCGGGGCGCCGACAACCGTGACGCTGGTGTCGCCGTGAGCGCGATCAGCCCGCGAGCAGTTCGCGGCAGTGCACGGCCTGCACGTCGGCTTCGTGGTGGCGAACGAACGCGCTCGCGTGGCGGCCCGGACCGAGGTCGACGAAGCGCGTGACGCCGTGGCGGACTCGCAGCCGCTGCACGGCGCGCGAGAAGTCGATCGGGGCGGCGACGTTGGTCGTGAACTCGCCGAGCAGGTCGTCGGCGGCCACGACGGCACGGCCCCACAACGTCGAGAACATGGCGCGGGCGGCCGGCAGCACGCGTGCAGTCCGCGCGGCTTGCTCCAGGATCCCGGCGAGCCCACGCAGCACCGGCGCATGCAGCGGGCAGTCGCCGACAGCGCGCACGCGCGCACCGGCTGCCGTCGCCAGCGCGTGCGCGCGTTCCCGGGTCGCGTCGTCGCCGGCGACCAGCAGGAAGCGCGGCGACAGGCGGCACGCGGCGATGCCGGCGGCGCGCAGGGTCGCGCGCAGGGCGGTCGTGGCCCGGCCGTTGCCGAGGACCGCGGCGATCGTGCTGCCGCGCACGCACGGCAGCGGCGGCAGCGAGGCGGCGAACTGCACGAACTGCGCGAAGGTGGCGACGCCGGCGTGGCAGCTGCGCGCGAGGTCGCCGAGCGAGTAGCCGCAGAGCCACTGCGCGCGTTCGCCGCGGCGTTCGAGTTCGTCGGCGGCGGCGAGTTGCATCGCCATCACGGCCAGCGCGCGCCAGCGCCACGCCGCGGGCGCCGCCGGCAGCGCGCGGCCTTCGCGCAGGGCGCGCTCGAAGTCGCGGAACCCGGCCTCGCCGCCGCACCACGCCGCCACGTGGGCCCACCGCTCGTCGAAGCCCGGCAGCGTGAGCGCCCAGGCGTGTTCGGCGGGCTGGCCGGCCCCGTCGAGCCCGGGGAACACGAACGCGGTGACGTCGCCCACGGGCCCGGTCTCACTGCTTGGTCAGCGTCGCGTTCGCGGCCGCGCTGCCGCCGCCGTCGAACGTGATGGTGACGTTCGCGTTGATCTGCGTCGCCGTCCACGTGCCGGTCAGCGTGAAGGTGTCGACGCCGCCCGGGATCGCCGTGCCGCTGGCGTTCAGGGTGCCGTCGGCGGCGAGCGTGCCCGTCAGCGTGCCGTAGACCGCCGAGGTGATGCTCACCAGCGAGGCGTTGACCGCCGACACCGTCGCGGTGAACGACTCGAGCGGCGGGTTGGCGCCGCCGAACACGTTGCCGTCCATGTCGAACTGCACGGTGAACGTGTCGCCGGCCTGGCTGACCGTGGCGCTGAGTGCCCCGGTGCTCGAGAACGTGGTGTTGGTCCAGGTGCCGGCCCAGGTGCCGAGGTAGGTCGCGGCGTTGAACGTGGTCGAGCCGCCGCCGCCGCCACCGCTGCAGGCGGTCGGCAGGGCGAGAAGGAGCAGGGTGGGGACGAGGAGGATCTTGTTCATGGCACCGCCAAGGCGCGCGGGCAGGGCCTCGACCGCCACGATTTCGCGGATCGGGCTCGGGCCCGGGGGGGGCCGCCGCGTGGCGCGGCTGGACGCTCCGTCAGCGCCGCTCGCCGAGCCAGCGGCGGGGCAGCTGCTTGCCGCGGCCGTGCCGGGCGAAGTGGCGTTCGGCGCCGGCGGCGACGTGGCGCACCGCCTCGTCGACGTCGTCGGTGACGATCAGGCGATCCAGGTCCTCGGCGGCGATCGTTCCCTCGGCGAGCATCGACCCGCGCAGGAACGTGAGCAGCGGCGCCCAGTACTCGGTGCCCATCAGCACCAGCGGGAAGTCCTCGATCGTCGCCGTCTGGATCAGCGTCGCGGCTTCGAACAGCTCGTCCATCGTGCCGAAACCGCCGGGCAGCACGACGAAGGCGAGGCTGTACTTCACCAGCATCACCTTGCGGACGAAGAACCAGCGGAACTCGACGAAGCGATCGAGGTACGGGTTGGGCTGCTGCTCGTGCGGCAGGGTGATGTTGCAGCCGATCGACAGGCCGCCGGCCTCGCGCGCGCCGCGGTTGGCGGCCTCCATGATGCCGGGCCCGCCGCCGGTCATCACCGCGAAGCGCTCGCGCGCGAGCGCGCCGCCGAGTTCACGCCCCAGGCGATACCAACGATGGTCGGCGGGGAAACGCGCCGAACCGAACACCGTCACGCACGGGCCGAGGAAGTGCAGCGCGCGGAAGCCCTTCACGAACTCGCCGAAGATGCGGACCGCGCGCACCAGTTCGGCGAAGCGGCTGCGTGGTCCCGCGAGGAACTGCCGCTCGCCGCGGTCGGCCGAAGTCTTGCCCCAGTCGCGGCGCGGCAGTTCGGTGGTCACGGCTGGCCCCGCAACCAGACGCGCACGATCCGCGCATCGCCGAGCGCGTCGCGGGCCGGACCATCGTCGCCGGCGCGCAGGCAGGTGACCGCGGCGTCGTCGGCGTCGGCGGTGACGGCCGGCGGGAGGTGCAGCTGCGGGACCAGCGTCGCGAACGGCGTCAGCGCGGCGAGCCACCCGAACGGCCCGCCAGCGACCGACCAGTCGCTGCGCACGACGGCGCCGGCAGCGATCCCGGTGCTCAGCACCCAGTCGATCGGCTCCATCAGCAGGCCGACCAGGGGCGCGTGCAACGGCGGATCGTCGGACTGCAGGAAGCCGCAGGGTTCGCGGTAGGCGACGGCGATCGGCACCAGCGCGCCGCCCGGGAGCCGGAGCTCGCCGGGTCGTGTGACGACCAGCAGGTTCGTGCCGCAGCTCGCGAGCAGTGGCAGCAGCAACACCGCGAGTCGCGGGCGTCGCATCAGCCTTCGGCCTTGGCGACCTTCACCATCTCGCGGAACACCACCATGCCGTCGCCATCCTCGGGCAGCGCACCGCGTTCGAGCATGGTGCGGCGCCAGTTCGGCATGTGGGTGGGCAGGAAGCTGCGGTCGGGGTGCGGCATCACGCCGAGCACGCGACCGTTGCCGTTGGTCAGGGCGGCGAAGCCGAGCGGCGCGCCGTTGGGGTTGTGCGGGTAACGCTCGGTCGCCTCGCCCTTGTCGTCGACGTAGAGCGCGGCGGCGTAGCCTTCGTCGAGCAACATGCGCTGCAGGGCCGGGTCGCGGGCGACCAGCCGTCCTTCGCCGTGCGCGGCCGGCCAGCGCAACGTCAGCCCCGCCGGCAGGAACACGCAGCGCGATTTCTGCGTGCGCAGCGTGACCCAGCGGCACTCGTAGTGGTTGCTGAGGTTGTGGGTCAGCGTGACCTCTTCGTCGAGCGTGCCGCGGGTGCACGGCAGGAGGCCGAGGCGCACCAGCACCTGGAAGCCGTTGCAGATGCCGATCACGAGCCCGCCGCGAGCGACGAACTGCAGGATGCGCGGGCCGAGCGAGCTCTTCATCTCGAGCGCCAGCACGCGTCCCGAGCTGATGTCGTCGCCGTACGAGAAGCCGCCGGGCACCGCGAGCATCGCGAAGCTGTCGAGGCGCGTCGGGTCGGCGAGCAGTTCGCGGATGTGCACGTAGCTCGGCGCAGCGCCAGCGCGTTCGAACGCGAAGTGCGTCTCGCGCTCGCAGTTGATGCCGGGCGCCCGCAGCACGAGGACCTTGGGCGAGTTCACTTGGCACCTCCGGAGAGCAGCGTGGCGTCGAGGTCGAGCGGGCGCTTCCAGGCCGCCTCGAGGTCGGCGACGGCCACGCGCGCCGCGTCGGCCCCGCCGTGGCGCACGACGATCGTCGCCTCCTTGGTCACTTCGCCGAGCACCGCGAACGGCACCGGGCCCAGGTTGGCGCGCAGGTCGTCGAGCCGATCGGGCGGCACTTCGAGCAGGAACCGGCTCTGCGACTCGCTGAACAGGATCTGCTCGGCGCGCAGCGTGCTCTGCACGACGACGCGGTCGAGGTCGATCGCGGCACCGAGCCGTCCGCCGAGGCACATCTCGGCGAGCGCTGCGGCCAGGCCGCCCTCGCTCAGGTCGTGCGCGGCCAGCGCGCAGCGCGCCGCGAGCGCGCGCGCGACGCCGCGCAGCGTCGCGTGCGCCACCTCGTGGTCGACGCGCGGGGCGCGGTCGCCGAGCTGGCCCTTCGACTTGGCGTAGACGCTGCCGCCGAGTTCGTCCTTGGTGGTGCCGACCAGCACCACGAGCGAACCGGCGCGCTTGCAGTCGGTGGTCAGCGTGCGCGCGACGTCGGGGATCACCGACATCGCGGTGACCAGGATGCAGCCGGGGATGCGGATGGTGCGGTCGCCGGCGCGGAACTCGTTGTGCAGCGAGTCCTTGCCGGACACGAACGGCGTGCGGTAGCGCATCGCCAGCGCGCACAGCGCCTCGGTCGCGCGCACCAGTTCGCCGAGGCACTCGGCGTCGCGCGTGTTTCCCCAACAGTAGTTGTCGAGCACGACCGTGTAGTCGGGGTCGCCGCCGGCAGCGACGACGTTGCGCATCGCTTCGTCGAGCGCGCACTCGGCCATCGCCGCGGGATCGATGCGGCTGTAGCGCGGGTTGAGTCCGTTGGCGAGCACGACGCCGCGCCGGGAGCCGAGCTTGGGGGCGAGCACCGCCGCGTCGCTCGGCCCGTCTTCCTTGACGCCGCACAGCGGCTTGCCGGCCGACGCGGCCTGCACTTCGTGGTCGTACTGGCGCACGATCCACTCCTTGCTGCAGACGCCGAAGTCACCCATCACCGCGAGCCAGGCGCGGCCGAGGTCGGTCTCACGCGGCAGCGACAGCGGCGCGAGTTTCGGCGCGCGCCACACCGCGTCACGCACGCGGACCGGCAGGCCCTTGTGCAGGAAGTGCAGGTCGAGGTCGGCGTGCACGGTGCCCTGGAACTCGACGCGCAGCCGCTGGTCGGAGGTGAAGCGGCCGAGCACCACCGCTTCGCACGCCTCGGCGGCGCAGACCGCGAGCAGGCGCTCGAGCTTGGCCGGCGGCACCGCCAGCACCATGCGTTCCTGCGCTTCGCTGATCCAGACTTCCCACGGCGCCAGTCCCTGGTACTTGAGCGGGGCGTTGCCGAGCTCGACGACCGCGCCGAGTCCCTCGGCCATCTCGCCGACCGCCGAACTGAAGCCACCGGCACCACAGTCGGTGATCGCGGTGAACAGGTCCTCGTCGGCGGCGCGCAGCACGGCGTCCATCGCCTTGCGTTCGGTGATCGGGTCGCCGATCTGCACCGCGCCCGAACTCAGCTTCTCGCTCTCGGTGTGCAGTTCGAGCGAACTGAACGTGGCGCCGTGGATGCCATCGCGGCCGGTGCGGCCGCCGAGTGCCACGATCACGTCGCCGGCGCGCGCCTGCTTCTTGGCGCGGGCGGTCGGCAGGATGCCGACGTTGCCGACGTAGACCAGCGGGTTGCCGACGAAGTTCTCGTCGAAGTGCACGCTGCCGTTCACCGTCGGGATGCCCATCGGGTTGCCGTAGTCGCGCACGCCGGCGACGACGCCCTTCAGCAACGACAGCGGGTGCATGCAGCCCTGCGGCAGGTCCTTCGCCGCCAGGTCGGGCGGGGCGAAGCAGAACACGTCGGTGCTGGCGACCGGGCGCGCGCCCAGGCCGGTGCCGAGCACGTCGCGGATCACGCCGCCGACGCCGGTGCCCGCACCGCCGAACGGCTCGATCGCCGACGGCCGGTTGTGGGTCTCGACCTTGATGCACACCGAGTGTTCGTCGTCGAACTTGACGATGCCGGCGTTGTCGACGAACACGCTGACGCAGAAGTCGCGCGCGAGATCGTGCGTCACCTTGGCGATCGTGCTCTTCAGCAGGTTCTCGATCAGGCGGCCCTCGAACCGCACGTTGCCGGTGAGGGTCTTGTGCTTGCAGTGCTCGCTCCAGGTCTGCGCCAGGGTCTCGAGTTCGAGGCGCGTGGGGGCGCGGCCGAGCTTGCCGAAGTGCTGTTGGATCGCCGTCATCTCGGCGCCATCCAGCGCGAGGCCACCGTCCTTCGACAGCTTCTCGAGGCCGGCGGTGTCGAGGTGCGCGAGCGGGATCGGATGCACGGCGAGGTCGGCGACGCCGGCAGCACCCGGCAGTCCCGCGGGCAGCGCGTCGAGCAGCACGTCCTGCACGACGTCGTTGGCGAGCGCCTTGCGAGCGGCGCTGCGCAGCGCGTCACCGTCGCCGGCGAAGCGCACGTCGAAGGCGCGGTAGGTGCCGGCCGCCGTGACCGGCAGGCCGAGGTCGGCGAGCGCCTTCTGCAGCGAGTGCGCGACCGGGTCGGTGACGCCGGGCCGCGGCACCACCGCGACCATGCGCGTACCGCGCGGCGGCACCTGGGCGGCGGCGTCGGGCGCGTGCACGACGAAGGTGTCGATCACCGGATCGCACAACACGGCGCGGGCGAACGTTCGCACCTGCGCCTCGGGCAGGTCGGCGCCGAGCAGGTAGCCGCGGCGGCTGCGCACGTCCTGCACCCCGTCGAGTCCGGCCGAACGCAGGGCGCGCAGCGCGGACAGGCCCATCGGATCGGGCTGTTCAGGTCGGGCCAGAACGTCGATGCGCCAGGCTTTCATGGTGCTGGCGGGCCACGATGCAGGGGAGTGCTCGGAGGCGCAAGCGCACGGTTGCTGCGGAGTGGCGGGCTTCCGGGCGGGCGCCGCGAGGGCCGGCTGCCGGGGCTAGTAGCTCTCGCGTTCGCCCGGGAACGCGCCCTTCTGCACGTCCTGGCAGTAGGCGCGCACCGCGTCGCCGATCTCCTTGCCCAGCTCCCGATAGCGCCGCACGAACCGCGGCCGGAACTTCGTGAACAGCCCGAGCAGGTCGTGCGTGACCAGGATCTGCCCGTCGACGTGCGGCCCGGCGCCGATGCCGATCACCGGGATCGCCACCGCTTCGGCGACGCGCTTGCCGAGTTCCGCGGGCACCTTCTCGAGCACGAGCGCGAACGCGCCGGCCTGTTCGAGGCACTTGGCGTCCTCGACGATGCGTTGCTGCTCCTCCGCGTCCTGGCCGCGCGCCCGGTAGGAGCCGAACTGGTGGATGCTCTGCGGCGTGAGCCCGACGTGGCCCATCACCGGGATGCCGGCGTCGACGAGCCGTTGCACGGTCGGCGCGAACGCCACGCCGCCTTCGAGCTTGACCGCTTCGGCGAGTCCTTCCTTGAGCAGGCGGCCGGCAGAGCGCAGGGCGTCCTCGACGCTGATCTGGTAGCTCAGGAACGGCAGGTCGCCGACCACGAGCGCGCGCTTGCAGCCGCGAGCGACCAGTTCGGTGTGGTACACCATCTGGTCCATCGTCACGGGCACCGTCGTGTCGCGGCCCTGCACGACGGTCGCGACCGAGTCGCCGACCAGCACGATGTCGACGCCGGCTTCGTCGAGCAGCGAGGCGAACAGGTGGTCGTAGGCGGTGAGCGCGGTGATGCGCTGCCGCTGCGCCTTCATCGTGCGCAGCGTCGCCGTCGTCACCTTGCCGGCCGTCATGCTGGTCCCGTGGGCGGCCACGAACTCACCAGTCGCCGAACGTGTCGGGCGTGTCGCTTTCCGGCGGCGGCGGGGGCGGGGCGGGCCCGCCGGACTGGCCCGGCGGCGGCGGCGGCTTGTAGTCGTCGACACCGTCGCCAGGAACGCGCGGGCCGCGGCGCTTGGGCCGGCCCTTGCCCTCGACGATGCTGCCAAACGTCGGCACGCGCTTGGGATCCAACTCGACGTCGAACGCGGACAGATCGAGGGCCGCCGGTTCGATCACGTCGACCTTGCCGCGTCGATCGCGGAAGCGCGGCACGACGTCGACGTCGTGCGGCCGGTCGTCGCGCGGCCGGTCCTGGTGGGAACGACGGCGGTCGCGGTGCCCCGAGCGCTGCTGGTGCTGGTGCTGGTGCTGGTGTTGCCGCGGCGGGTGCTGCTGCCGTTGCGGTTGCTGCGGTTGCTGCGGGCGGTCGCCCGAGTGGCCGCCAGGCTGGTCGTCGCCCTCGGAGCGACGGCGACCACGGCGGCGACGGCGGCGCCGTCGGCCCGAACGGTCGCCCGGCTCGGCGTCGCCCGCCGGCGTGGGGGGAGCCCCTTCGTCGATGGGCTCGCCGCCGGCATCGCTCGCTGCCTCGCCGGTCTCGTCGGCGCGGTGCGGGCCGTCGACGTCGTCCTCGGCCGGGGCATCGGGGTCGCGCTGCTCGCGCACCGGGCGCAGCGGTTCGTGCTGCGCGTGCTCGGCATCGACGGCTTCGCCGTGCGGTGCCGGAGGGGGGCTCTCGCGGAAGGCGTCACCGCCGCGACCACGCCGGCGTCGGCGACGGCGGCGTCGGCGGCCGCCTTCGCCTTCGGGCTGGCCGGCGTCGGCGGTGGCGGGGCGTGCCGTGTCCTCTGGAACTGGGCCGTCGCTGGCCAGCACGTTGTCGTCGGCAGCGTCGAGGTCGGAGTCGTCGGCGCCCTCGGGATGCACGAAGTCGTGCACGACGTGTGGGGTCCGGACCGACGGCGGCGCGTCGTCGTCGTCGCCCGGCGAAGTCTCGGGCGCGGGCGCCGCCATGCCTTCGGCCGGCGCGTCTGCGGGGAATGCGTCGCCCTCCTGTCCACCGCGGCGGCGGCCGCGGCGACGGCGGCGTCGGCGACGACGACCCGGCTCGCCCGGCTGCGCCCACGGATTCGCCGGTGCTTCGTCGTTGCCCCGGCCTTCGTCCGTCGCGGGTGGCGCTTCGGCGTCGTCGGGCGCGGCGTTCTCGTCGTCCGCCGACCGTGGTTCGTCCGCGGCCTGGTCGCGCGGTGCGTTCGCTGCTTCGCCGCCGTGCTCGTCGTCGTACTCGCGCCGCTCATCGAAGCGTTCGCCGCCGTGGAACGCGGCGTCGGCGAGATCGCGCCAACGGTCGACGACCGACAGGTCGCCGCCGGCAGCCATCGTGCGCAATTCGAACAGGTCGAGCGCTTCGAGGAAGTACGGACCGTGCACGAAGCCTTCGGTGCGGAAGCGCTTCTCGCCGTCGTCCTGGGCGAACCGGTGCTGCACGCCGCAGATGCGCTTCAGGCAGCCGGCGTCGCGCCGCGGCAGCCGCAGTTCGGCGCAGAACGGGCCGAGCAGTTCTTCGGCGATCGACGACGGGCTGCGGCCGGGGTTGCGCGCGGACTTGGCCAGCACCGTGTCGACGAGCAGCGTGCCGAGCAGCACTCCGCTCGGCGGCATGTGACCGTCCTGGATGCGGTGGTCGAGGGCCTGCAGCAGACGCCAGAAGTCGACGCGCTCCTCGTGCGCCGCATCGGCGAGGTGGTCGGCGAGCACCGGCACGAGGCTGCGCACGGCGCCGACATCGCGCAGCAACTGGAAGCTGTCGAGCGAATGGCCGCTGCGCAGCAGGCGCAGGATCTCCTCGAACAGGCGCGGGGGGGCGCTGCGCACGAGGTCAGCCGACGTGTCGCACATGGCCTGGAACGTGCCGGGCTCGACGGTGAAGCCGAGCCGCCCGGCGAACTTCGCGGCGCGCAGGATGCGCACCGGGTCCTCGCGGAAGCGGACGTGCGGGTCGCCGATCGTGCGGATCACGCGGTCGCGGACGTCCTGCAGGCCGTTGGTGTAGTCGAGGATCGTGTCGCGCGTCGGGTCGAGGAACAGCGCGTTGACCGTGAAGTCGCGGCGGAGCGCGTCTTCCTCGGCCGTGCCGAACTCGTTGTCGCGCGTGATCAGGACGTCGTCGCCGTTCTCGCTCGCCTGCGGCGACTGGCGGAACGTCGAGCACTCCAGGATCTTGGTGTTGCCGTGGAAGTGCAGGTGCGCGAGCTTGAAGCGGCGGCCGATGATGCGGCTGTTGCGCGGGAAGACGCGCTTGACCTGCTGGGGTCGCGCGGCGGTCGCGATGTCGTAGTCCTTCGGCGTGCGGCCGAGCAGCAGGTCGCGAACGCAGCCACCGACCAGGTAGGCCTCGTGACCGAACTTCTGCAGGCGCTGCGTGGCGCGCACCGCGTCGCCGTCGAGTTGCGACAGGTCCACGCCCGTCGGGGAAAGGATCGTCGGTTCGATCGTCGTGCGTCCAGGTTCGCGAAAGTGCGCGGACGGTTTACCGGGCGACCCCGGCGACCGGCAACCAGTTTCTCCGTGCGGCATTGCGGCCGCCCGCGGACCCGCGCGGGATCAGGCCTGCAGGCCGCCGTCGACGGTCAGGACCTGGCCGGTCAGGTAGGTGCTGCCGTCGCCGAGCAGGAACGCCACCAGCCCGAGCACGTCGCTGGGCGTGCCGAGCCGCCCGAGCGGCACGCGGGCTGCGAGCCGTTGCTGGCTTTCGCGGTGGCTGTGCTCGTGCGCGATCAGGCCCGGCGCCACGACGTTCACCGTCACGCCGGCCGGCGCGACCTCGAGCGCGAGACTGCGCGCGAGCTGGATCACGGCGGCCTTGGCGGCGAAGTAGACCGGCGCGCGCAGCATGCCGCGGTCCTTGTCGGCGCCGGCGGCGGCGAACAGCACGACGCGGCCGCGTCGGGCGGCGACCATCGCCGGCACGATCGCCTGCACGGTGTGGAACGCGCTCGCGACGTTGCTGGCGAACAGGTGGTCGAAGGTCGGCCGGTCGGTGGAGAGCAACGGCTGCTCGGCGAAGTCACCGACGGTGTGGATCAGGGCGAACGGCGCGCCGTGCTTGCTCTGGTAGCCGGCGAACGCCGCCCGCAGCGCCGCGGGGTCGGTCGCGTCGACGCCGGTGTGGCGGGTCCAAGTGGTCGTGCGGTCCGGCCACGCCTCGGCGATCGCCTTGCCGATGCCCTGGCCGCCGCCGACGACGAGGATCGGGTCGCGCACGTTCGCTCAGCCGTGCCGCAGCCAGCCGAAGATCTCCTTCAGCTTGGGCGGGTTGCCGGTCATCAGCACGCCGACGCGGAAGATCTTGCCGGCGAGCCGGAACGCGATCCAAACGCTCGCCACCAGCAGGATCGTGGTGATCACGTACTCGTAGACCTCGGGCGGCCCGCCGGCGCGGTTCATCATCGTGAACGGCGTGAACAGCGGGACGTAGCTGAGCACCTTGGCGACGACGCCGTTGGGTTCCTGGACGATGAACATCATCGAGACCAGCGGCACGATCAGCAGGATGAACACCGGCTGCAGCAGGTTCTGCGCTTCCTTGAGGCTGTTCGTCACCGACCCCAGCCCGACCAGGATCGCCGCGAACAGCAGGTAGCCCAGCAGGAAGTAGACGACGAAGCTCGCCAGGTAGAGCGGGTCCTTGACCGACGCGAAGACGCTGAGGTCGGCATCGGGGATCAGCACGGAGGCGAGCCACAGGCCGCCGAGCCCGCATAGCACCCATGACAACGTCAGGGTCATGCCGGTGGCGCCGATGCCCCAGATCTTGCCGGCCATCAACTGGCCGGGGGACACCGACGACAGCAGCACCTCGATGATGCGGTTGCTCTTCTCTTCGACGGTGTTGGTCAGCAGCATCTGCGCGGCGGTGAACACCGCGATCCACAGCAGGTAGACGAACGCGACGGGCGCGAAGCTGCCGGCCTTGTCGGCGACCGTGACGTCCTTCGTAGCCCCCGTGGCGTCGGCCTGCTTCTCGACGAAGCGCACCTCTTCCTTGAGGCGGTCCGCGACGTCGCGCGGGATGCCGGCCGCGGCGATCCGCAGTTCCTGCACGACGCGCGTCGCAGCCGCGCCGTACCAGGTGCGCACGGAGTCGTCGGTGAAGTTGTTGCTGACGTAGCGGAAGTCCTCGAGGCTCTTGGTGGCGTCGGCGCCGACCACGAAGTAGGCGAACAGCGTGCCGGCCTTCACCTGCTGGGCGAGCCGCGTCTGCTGCTCGGCGGGCGGCAGGTCGGCGACGCCGAGATCCTGCAGCGAGCGGAACTGGAACTTCTTCGCGGTGGCGAGCGCTTGTTGCTGCTTCACCATCGCCGCGAAGTCGTTCGCCGGCATCGCCTGCAGCAGGGCGTGCAGGCGATCCTGTACGTCCGCGGGCACGGCCGGCGGTTCCTTCTTGTCGCCCGGCGCCTGCAGGTTCGCGAGGTCGGGGCCGAGGTGCTCACGCATCGCCGCCAGTTCGGCCGTCAGGCTCTCGTTCTTCGCGAGCAAGCGGGCCAGCGCGACCATGTCCGCACTGCGCGCCTGCTTCTCGATGCGCGCGCCGAGGCCGTCGGCGCTCAGGTCGACGACGGCGTAGCTCTTGGTCTCCTTCAGCTTGTTCAGCACGAAGCCAGCACCGATCGAGATCGCGATCAGCACCGGGAACGCCAGGATGCCGATCCAGAACGTCTTGGTGCGGATGTTCTCGAGGTACTCGCGCTGCGCGACGAGCAGGGTCTTGCTGGCCATGGCTCAGCGCTCCTGGCCCGCCGCGGCGAGCTTCTGGTTGGCCTCTTCGACGGTGCGCACGAACACCTCGTGCAGCGACGGCTCGCGGTAGTCGAAGCGGCGCACGGTGACGCGGTCGACCAGCCAGCGCAGTGCTTGCTGCGGGTCCTGGCCCGGCTGCAGGAAGATCGCGGCCGACTTGCCGTTGTCGTTGAGGCGCGCGACGCCGGGCAGTTGCCGCAGCACGCTGCCGTCGCCGTCGTAGTCGAGCTGGATGCCGTGGTCGCGGCCCTTGCGGATCTGCGCCAGCGTGCCGGCGAACTGCAGCCGGCTCTTGTGGATCATCATCACGTAGTCGCAGAGCTGTTCGGCGTGCTCCATGCCGTGCGTGCTGAAGATCACGGTGCGGCCGGCCCGCTTCATGTCGAGGATCAGGTCGCGCATCAGGTCGCGGTTGACCGGGTCGAGACCGCTGAACGGCTCGTCGAGGATCACCAGTTCGGGCTCGTGGATGATGGTGCCGAGCACCTGCACCTTCTGGCCCATGCCCTTGCTCATCGCCTCGCACTTCTTGTCGAGCCAGTCGCCCAGCCCGTAGCGGGTCAGCAGCTCGCGCGCGCGCAGGTTCGCGGTGCTGCTGTCCATGCCCTTGAGCTTGCCGAAGTAGGCGACGATCTCCGCCGTCTTCATCTTCTTGTAGAGCCCCTTCTCCTCCGGCAGGTAGCCGAGGCGGTCCTTGACCTCTGCGGCGTCGGCGTGGCCGAGCACCGAGATGCGGCCGGCGTCGGGGTGGAAGATGCTCATCACCATCCGGATCGCGGTCGTCTTGCCAGCGCCGTTCTGGCCGAGGAACCCGTAGATGCAGCCCTGCGGGACCGTGAGCGAGAGATCGGCGACCGCCGTGAACGACCCGAACCGCTTGGTGACGCCGTGCAACTCGAGCGCGTGTTCCATGCGAAGGCGCGGCGAGTGGCCGCTGGGGCGCGGAGATTGTCGGTGCTGCCCGTCGCTGGCAAGCGTGCGCTGGCGATCGGTGACCCGCAGTGCGCGGGCGCGCCGCGTCAGCGCATGAAGTCGGCCACGGTCCGCTGCTCGACGTGGCACTGCACGCAGCGGTCGCGCTCGGGATGCAGGCAGCGGATCTCCTCGCGCGCCGCGGGGCCGGTGTGGCAGGCGCGGCAGTTCTCGCGCAGCAGCACCTGGTGCGGGATGACCGGTGGTGCGAGGTCGTTGAGGCGCTTGCCGGCGCGCAGATCCTGGCGCAGGCCCTGGAAGTCGTTCGCGGCGAACACGTCGCTGGTGTGCTGCCAGACGTGGCACTGCACGCAGCGGCTCATCGCCGCGGGCGGATCCACGTCGGTGTGCGGCGTCGGCGGCGCGAAGCCGGTGCCCGGCACCTCGATGCCGGTCGTGGTGTGGCAACTGAGGCACGACGCACCGAAGTCGCGGTGCGGGATGACGGGCGGGGCGCCGTCGTAGAGCCGGCGCTCGGCGCGCGCGGCCGCCGACACCTTCAGCGCACCGGGCTTGCCGGGCACGGCGACGGTCGGCGCGTTCGGATCCTGCTCGCCGCCGCATCCGGGGGCGAGCAGCAGCGCCGCCGCGAACGTCGCGAAACGGAAGCGCGCGTTCATGCGCGCTCCACCTTGACCGCGCACTTCTTGTAGTCGGGCTCCTTGCTGATGTTGCACATCGCGTCCAACGTGACGCGGTTGATCAGCAGGTGCTCGTCGAAGAACGGCACGAACACCTGGCCTTGCACCGGCTTGCCGCGGCCGTCGACGACGGCGGGCAGCTCGAGCTTGCCGCGGCGCGACGTCAGCCGGACCTTGTCGCCGGTCTTGATGCCGAGGCGCTGCGCGTCGGCGCGGTTGATCTCGACGTAGGCGCTGGGCACCGCCTGGTGCAGCTGCTTGACGCGGCGGGTCATCGAGCCCGAGTGCCAGTGCTCGAGCACGCGGCCGGTCGACAGCCAGAACGGGAACTCGGCGTCGGGCACTTCGGCCGGCGGGTGCCACGGCCGCAGCCAGATCGCCGCCTTCTCGCCGTAGCCCTTGGCCTTGTAGAAGTGCACGCCGTTGGGCTTCTTCACGTACGGGTCGAAGCCGGCGGCATAGCGGTAGCGCGTCTCCTTGCCGTCGACGACCGGCCACAGCATGCCGCGCGTCGCCTTGAGCTGGTCGAGGCTCGCGAGGTCCTTGCCGTTGCCGAGCGTGAACTTGCGGTACTCCTCGTACATCGCCGCGTGCCAGTCGCCGGACCACGGGAACAGGTTCCCCATGCCCATCTTCTTGGCGACCTCCATCACCTGCCACGCGTCCTCCTTCGCCTCGCCGGGCGCGTCGATCAGCTTCTTCCAGTGCTGCGTGCGGCGTTCGCTGTTGCCGAAGATGCCCTCGCGTTCGACCCAGGCGGCCGACGGCAGGACCAGGTCGGCGGCGTCGGTGGTGGGCGTGGGGTAGATGTCGCTGACGACGAGGAAGCGCCCATCGCCGGGCTTGCGGTCGATCCGGTGCAGGTTGGGGATCGTGACCCAGGGGTTGGTGGTCTGCACCCACATCACCCGGATCTCCCCGCGCGCGAAGGCGCGGAACATGTCGAGGGTGTGATGGCCCGGCTTGTCCGGGATCGTGCCCTCGGGCAGCCCCCAGATCTGCTCGGCCTTCTTCCGGTGCTCGGGGTTGGTCACCACCATGTCCGCTGGCAGCCGGTGGCTGAACGTGCCGACTTCGCGCGCCGTGCCGCACGCCGACGGCTGACCCGTCAGCGAGAACGGCCCATCGCCGGGCCGCGAGATCTTGCCGGTCAGCAGGTGCAGGTTGTTGATCAGGTTGTTCATCCAGGTGCCGCGCGTGTGCTGGTTCACGCCCATGCACCACAGGCTCACCGTGCGGCGGCTGTTGTCGCCGTACATGTCCGCCATCGCCTCGATCTGCTGCACCGGCACGCCGGTGAGCTTCGACACGTGGGCGGGCGTGTACTCGTCGAGGAACTTCACGAAGTCGTCCCACGTCGCGTCGGCCGGCTTGTCGGCGAACGTGTACTTGTCCGCCTGCTCGCCATGGCAGCCGAAGCCGATCTCCTCGAGCTTCTCGATGCCGCGCTTGCAGACGGTGTTCTCGTCGATGAACGCCTTGTCGATCTTGCCCTTCTTCACCAGCAGGTGCAGCAGGCCGTTCGCGAGCGCCAGGTCGCTGCCGGGCTGCATCACGACGGTGACGTCCGCGTACTCGCTGGTCGGCGACGGCCGCGTCGTGATGTCGACGATGCGCACGCCGGGGTGCTGGCGCTTGTTCTCGAGGATGCGCGAGAACAGCACCGGGTGCATCTCGGCCATGTTCGCGCCCCAGAGGAAGAAGTCCTGGCCGACGTCGAGGTCTTCGTAGCAGCCCATCGGCTCGTCGCTCTGGAACTGCGTCATGAACCCCATCACCGCACTCGCCATGCACAGCCGGGCGTTGGGTTCGATGTTGTTCGAGCGCAGTCCGCCCTTCATCCACTTGAGCGCCGCGTAGCCGTCGAACACCGTCCACTGGCCCGAGCCATACATCGCCACGGCCTCGGGGCCCTTGTCCTTCAGCGCGCCGGCGAACTTCTCGGCGATCAGCGCGATCGCCTCGTCCCACGAGATGCGCACCAGCTTGCCGTCCTTGCGCAGCTGCGGGTACTGCAGGCGGTCCTTGCCGTAGAGCATCGCCGGCAGGTGGTAGCCCTTGACGCAGAGCAGGCCCTTGTTGACCGGGTTGGCCGCGTCGCCGCGCACCGCCATCACCTTGCCGGCCTTGGTGCCGACCTCGACGCCGCAGCCGGTGCCGCAGTAGCGGCACGGCGCCTTGTCCCAGGTGAGGTCGGCGTGGGCGACCGGATCCTGGATCGCCGTCAGCCGCGCCGCCTCGTCGCGGTCGCGCAGCGAGAACGCCGCGACGCCCATCGCCGACAGGAAGCCGCGCCGGTCGCAGCCGACACCATGGTGGGGGACGTTCATGGTGTCCTCACTTCTTGCCGAGCCACTGGTGCTCGGGCCGGGCCAGGATGGCGTCGATCACCTGCTGCAGCGCGTCGGCTTCGGCGGTCTTGCCGTCCTTCCGCGCGTGCTCGACGAGCTCCTTCGCCTGCGGGATCAGCTCCTGGTAGAAGCGCTCGGCGACCTCGAACATGCCGTGCCAGTGCGTGTAGTCGGGCGCCATCATCGACGCCCCGTGGCGCGCGCGCCGGCCTTCGTGGTGCCACAGGTAGTACCACGTCCACTCGATCTCTTCGTCGAAGTCCTGCTTGGTCAGGAGGCCCTTGGCCTTGGCGGTGTCGACGATCTGCTTGCCGGGCTTCGCGAACTTCTCGTTGTAGAGCACGATCAGGTCGTCGTACTGCTTGTAGAAGGACGTGATGTAGTCCTGCGTGTGGCAGTTGGCGCAGACCTGCTGCATGTTCGTGCGTTTCTCCGCCGCGCTGAACTTGACCTGCTTCTGCCGTTCGACGGGATCGGCGGTGGTGACCACCTTGCCGTTGATGTCGGTGTCGAGCACGAGGCTGATCGGCGGCCGGTTGGTCCACGAGATCCGCTCGCCGACGTCGTGGGTGATGCGGCCGCCGTTCTTGCTGTGGCCGCTCATGTGGCACGTCGCGCACGTCGGCGCCTGCGTGTAGTCCTTGCCGAGCACCCACTTGGCGGCGTCGAGGTTCATGTGGTCCTTCAGGTCGCGGAACGCCACGCCGTGCTTGCTCGCCTCGTAGATCTCCTTCTGCGGGTGGTCGGGGCCGAGGTGGCACTTGCCACAGTTCTCGGGCTGGCGCGCGCGCCGCGGCGAGAAGTCGTGGCGGCTGTGGCAGGCGCTGCACGAGCCCTTGCTGCCGTCGAGATTGAGCCGGCCGATGCCCGTGTTCGGCCACGTCGTGTGGTCGAAGATCGGCTTGCCGTTGCTGTCCTTCGCGATCTTGCCGTAGGCGGCGAGATCGGTCGGCTTGCCGTCGGGGCCGGGCTTGAGGTCCTGGAACGTCAGCGAACTGCCGTCGGTGGCCTTCAGCGCCACCAGCGAGCCGTGGCACTGCTTGCAGCCGAGCGCCACCGAGGCCATGCCGTTGACGTCCTGGATGTCACCGCGGCCGGGGGTCGGCGAGTGCGGGTTGAAGCGCCCGCGCATGCCCTCGACGTTCTCGGCGAGGAAGTTGTCGAGGGAGTGCAGGATCTCGCCGCCCGCGGCGTGGTGGCTGCGCGCGAACTCCTCCTGCTCCTGCACGTGGCAGCGCCCGCAATCGCGAGGCGTCACCACCGCCGCGATCAGAGCACCCTCGTGCAGGAATGCGTCGGCGTCGCCCGGCTGGGCCTCGTGGCACTCGACGCAGCCAACACCGCGGTGCGCATGCGTGCTGCCCTTCCACTGCTCGACGATGCCGGGGTTGCCCTGGGAGTGGCAGTCGACGCAGCGCTGGCTCGAGGCCGGCACCGCGACCGGCGCCTGCTTGCCGGCGGTCTCGTGCTCCTTGCGCAGCACCTCCATTCTCTGCACGTAGATCAGCGAGCCGAGGAACAGGAGTCCCAGCACCGCGATGACGAACTGTTTGAACTTGAGGCTCATGGTCGGTTTCGGAGGCGACGACGGACGAGGGTGGTGGTGACGGGTGGCATCAGTGGGCGACGGCGCCCTCCCAGAGGGTCAGACCGATGATGACGAGCACCGCGACGATGCCGAACCAGACGCTGAACTCGGAGCCCGGCCAGCGCCGGCGGATCCACGCGTCGATCAGCGGCCAGACGAACATCGCGAAGACGATGAACCCCATGCTCAGCACGGCGACCGTGCCGCTGAACAGCTTGAGCCAGCGGAAGGTGACGTAGAAGAACCACTCCGGCTTGATGACCTCGGGCGTGGTGTTGGGGTCCGCGGGCGGCCCCAGGGTCGCCGGCAGCACGGTGGCGAGCACGCTGAGCAGGATCATCAGCACGAGGCCGAGGATCAGTTCGGTGCAGAGGTGGTCGGGGAAGAAGTTGAAGAAGCGCGGCGCGCCCGGCTTCTCGTCGCCGAACTTCAGCTCGGTGATGCCCTGCAGGCGGATCAACGTGATGTGCACGAACAACAGCAGGATCATCAGTGCGGGCAGCACTGCGGCGTGCAGCACGTAGAAGCGGGACAGCGTGCGTTCGTTGTAGGTCTCGCCGGCGAGCAGCATCTCCTTCATGAAGCCGCCGACGAACGGCACGAGGTCGGCGATGTTGGCGCCGACGGTCGCGCCCCAGAAGCTGAGCTGCTCGTAGACGAGGCTGTAGCCGGTGAAGCCGACCGTCAGCGTGCACACCAAGAGGCACATGCCGATCATCCAGTTCAGCTCGCGCGGCCGGCGGTAGGCGCCGGTGAAGTAGATGCGCAGCTGGTGCAGGATCACTGCGGCGACCATCAGCGTCGCACCCCACTTGTGCACCGAGCGGATGTACCAGCCGAACGCCGCTTCGTCGGTGATGTAGCCGACCGACTCGTAGGCGCGCGTCGGCGTGGCCTCGTAGTAGAAGGCCAGCATGATGCCGGTGACGATCTGCACCACGAACAGGTACATCGGCGTGCCGCCGAGGCAGAACCACCAGCGCTTCAGGTGGTTCGGGACCGGCTCGTTGGTGAGTTCGCGCAGCTGGTCGCCGCTCACCGGGATCCGTTCTTTCAGCCAATTGCCGATCGCGGTCATCGCCGAGTCCTCGAATCAGGCAGGGAATCCGGGTTGCTTGTCGCAGCGCCTCGGTTGCAGGCACGGGTCGTGGCCCGGGCCTTCGGGGCCGGAGCACTCCGGCAGGATCTCGCCGCGGTCGTCGGCGCTCGCCAGCGTCGCCAGGGGCACTTCGATGTAGAGCAGGCCGTTGGTGACCTTGAGTTCGAACGGCTTCAGGCTCTGGCCGGCGTCCCCCGGTGGCCCGCTGATGCCCTTGCCGGTCGGGTCGAACACGCCGTTGTGGCACGGGCAGAAGTAGCGGCTCTGGTCGGGCTGCCAGTGCACCTGGCAGCCGAGGTGCGGGCACGTGCTCGAGAGGGCGATGAAGTCGGATGCCGTGCCGGCGGTGTCCCGGCGCGTGATGTTCACGGTGGCGCCGGCCGGCGTGCGGTAACGCAGGCTCTGGCCGAGGCCGAGGTCGGCGACGCGTGCCACGTAGAGCCAGCCCTTCTCGCTGCCCTTGGCCGGGTAGAGGAACCGCGCCGCGATGTAGGCGAAGGTCCCGTAGCCGGCGACCAGGCCCGCGGCCATCGCCGCACCGGTGATCGAGAGGCCGCGGCGATCGATGGCATCGCCGGTCGGGGGAGGAGTGGGGTGATCGTGGTGGGTCATCGGAACGTCACTCTCCGTGGGGACAACTCGGCACGTGCACGCGACTTTCGCCGTCCGGTGGATTGCGGCCGAGGCGCGGGTCCTGGCGACGTCGGACGCATGGCCGACGTCCTCCGCGCCTTGGCGACGAGACCGGTGGCAGTTCGGCGCAGCATAGGCAGGTCGTGGTGAGGCGCCACCTGCTTCTCGAGGCGTTCGTCGAGCCCGTCGTCAGGGTCGCGACACGAAGGTGGCCTTCATCCCCGCGACGTACCGTGCCGAAATCGTGGACATGCGCATCGCCGAGGTCATGACCAGCAAGCCGTTCACCATCCGTCGCGACAAGCGGCTGAAGGTCGTGCAGACGATCATGGAATGGGGTCGCTTCCGGCACCTCCCCGTCGTCGACCAGTACGACCGGCTCGTGGGCATCGTCAGCCAGACCGACGTGCTGGCGGCCTCGGCATCCACCTTCGATCCGGAGACGCCGCGGGCCCAGCGCGAGCTCCTGCTCGCGGAGATCCCGATCGAGAAGGTCATGCAGCACAACGTGATCGCCGCCGACGCCGCCGAACCAGTGGCGGCCGCGGCGAAGCGCATGCGCGAGCATCGGGTCAGCTGCCTGCCGGTCGTCGACAAGGGCAAGCTGGTCGGCATCGTCACGGCGTTCGATCTGCTCGCCGTTCTCGCCGACACGGCCCGCTGACCGCGCCTCGGCGGCGCGACTCCGAGCGGGCGTTCATCCGCGCCCGACCACGCGGGCGATGCTGCGGTCGTGCAGCCGCCGCAGCGACAGTTGCGCAACGAGCGCGCCGCTGAGGGCCATTGTCATGTCCCACTGCGCGTCGAACGGATCGCCCTGCATGCCGAGCCACTCCGCACCGGCATCGGGGTAGAAGCACAGCACGACGGCCATCTCGAGCAGCTCGTACGCGGCGCTGAACGCGAGGCAGCAGCCGGTCACCAACCAGAACAGGGTGCGGGCCGCCGGCAGGCCGCGCCGGCGCAGCAGCCACTCGCGCAGCAGGATCGCCGGCACGAACCCCTGGAAGAAGTGGCCGATGCGATCGACCGGGTTGCGTTCGAGGCCGAACCACTCCTTGGGGAACGGCACGTGCTCGAACGTGTAGCGGCCGCCCAGGCACTGCACGAAGAAGAACCAGGTGAGCAGCACGTAGGCGAGGTCACTGAAGCGGAACCAGCGGCGGCGGACAGCGAACACGACCATGACCGCGGACAGCGGCACCAGCTCGAACGCCCAGACGGCCTTGTCGCCCGCACCGAGGAACGACCACACAGCGAGGCCGAAGCAGATCGCGACCAGCAGCGGGAACAGCCACGGCCGCGGCGGCGGCGGCATCACTTCGCCCACAGCAACTCGACGCGCGGGTGCGCGGCGAGTTGCGCGGTCGGCAGTCCGGTGAGTTCCACCTCGTGCTCCGCCAGCTTCGCCGTCAGCGCCGGTCCCAGCGCCTTGCGCAGCGACCCGAGCATGGCCGCCGGGGCAAACAGGTCGAAGTGGCCGACGACATGGGCCTGCATCTGCTTCGGCAACCACGCCGTGACCTCACGCGCGAAGTGCGCGAGCTTCTCCGCGTGTTCGTGGCCGGTGCCGGCCATCCGGCCCGGGGCGCCGAGGCGATCCGGGCGGTGGTGTTCGCCGGCGGCGAAGGTCGTCGCCAACGACGCGACTTCGTCGAGGTGCAAGCGGCCCTTGCCCGTGGGGGCGGCGCGCACGAACCGCGCCTTCTGGCTGTCGACGAAGAGGAGCCACCGGACCTGTTCTTGCATCGCTGCAGCGTAGGCGATGGGCCTCACACCAGGACAGTGGCAAGGGCGCCGCTCGCCTGGCGACGCGCTGGCGTCGGGGACTCCCTGCCGTTGGCGCGATGGGTCCGTGCGGGTCGCTTGGGGTTCGTCGCCGGCGCATCGTCGCCGCAAGTCGCAGCGGTGGCTGGCCGTTCGCGTTCGCGATCGGCAGGATGACGCGCAGCGCGCCCGGTGGTCCGGTGCCGCGGCCAGTTGCGATCCCCGTGCTCATCCTCGGCAGTCCGCTCCGTTCGTGGCCCAGCCCGGCGACGCGCCTCGGAGCGGCGCGCGTCGTGGCTGCGTGCCGGGTCGTGGCCGCCCGTGGCGACGTGGCGCCAAGGTTGCCGTCGTGAACACCGTCGATCGGATCACGGCGCTCGCCGACCCGGCCTGCTATCCGCACCGCCCGCGCGACGTGCGCGTGTTGCAGACGCACCTGTCGATCGTCTGCCTCGCCGGGGACCTCGTCTACAAGCTGAAGAAGGCCGTGACGCTGCCGTTCGTCGACTTCTCGGCGTTGTCGGCGCGCCAGCAGGCGTGCCGCGACGAAGTGCGCCTCAACCGGCGCCTGTGTCCCGACGTCTATCTCGGCACGGCGCCGCTGCATCGGGATGCTGCTGGGGCTCTGTGCTTCGGTGCGACGGGCAGTGCGGCGTCGCCGGACGACGTCGACGCTGCCGTCGTCATGCGGCGGCTGCCGCAAGCGCGCATGCTCGACGAACAACTGCGCGCCGGCGGCGTCCGGCCGGAAGCGATCGCCGCGCTGGCGCGTCACGTCGCCGACTTCCACGCCCGCTGCGAACGTCCTGACGTCGCCACCGCGCGCGCCAGCGCCGAACTGCTGGTGCGCTTCGCCGCCGAGAACTTCACCGAAGCCCGAGCGCTGGGCGACGATGCGCTGCCCACGACCTTGCTGGCGGCGCTCGCGACGGCCTCGCAGGCGGCCTTCGCGCGTCTGCTTCCGGCGTTGCACGCGCGTGCCGTCGCCGGACGCGTCGTCGATGGCCACGGCGATCTGCACGCGCGCAACGTCTGCATGACCGAGCCGCCGGCGGTCTACGACTGCATCGAGTTCGAGCCACGGTTCCGCGTCGCCGACGTCGCCGCCGAGGTCGCCTTCCTGGCGATGGACCTGCGCTACCGCGGGGCGCCAGCCCTGGCGCGCACGTTCGTCGACGCCTACGTCGCCAGCACCGGCGATCGGGAACTGCCGGCGCTGCTGCCGTGGCTGTGCAGTTACCGGGCGATGGTGCGCGCCAAGGTCGCGGCCATCGCCGCGGGCGAGGTCGAGCTGTCGACCTCCGATCGCGACGGGGCGCGGCATTCGGCACGCGCGCACCTGCGTCTCGCCGCCGTGTACGGCGTCGAAACGGCGGCTCCGCTCTGGCTCGTCCTGTGCGGGCCGCCGGCGAGCGGCAAGTCGAGCATCGCCGCCGCGCTGCACGGCGCCGCTGGCTGGCCGACGCTGGCGACCGATGCCGTGCGCAAGCGCCTGGCCGGCATCGCGCCGCATGCGCGCGCGGGTGCTGCCTGCTACACGCCCGACTTCTCGCAGCGCACGTACACGACCCTGCTCGCCGACGCGACGGCGGCGACTGCTTCCGGCGCGCCGGTGGTCGTGCTCGACGGCAACTTCCCGACGCCCGAGCACCGAGCGGCAGCGGTCGCCGCCGCCGCGGCGGCCGGCGCGCGGGTCGCCCTGCTGCACGTCGCCATCGATCCAGCGACCGCGCTGGCGCGCGCGCAGGAACGTGCCGCCCGCGGTGATTCGGTCAGCGACGCGGATGCCGAAGTCACCGCGCGACTGGGAGCGGCCTTCGTCGCGCCGATGCCCACCGAGGGGTTGTCCGGGCGCGAGATCGATGGTGCGCGCGCCGCCGCCGCCGCCGTCGACGACGTGCTGGCGGCGTTGCTCGCGCTCGTTGCCCGATCCTGACGGCAACGCGCGCCGTCGGCGCGCCCGCCCGGCGCCGCTATGGTGGCGACGATGAGCATCGCGCGAGCGGCGTCCATCACCTTGCTGGCGTGTCTTGGGCCGATGGCGTCGATGCGGGCCCAACACGGCGATTGGCTCGTCGATCCGGCGCCGTACCGCGCGCGCGTCGAGACCACGGCCGACGGCAGCAGCCTGACGCTGACGAACGGTCTCGTCGCGCGGCGCCTGCGGCTCCAGCCGGCAGTGGCGACCGTGGCGCTCGACGACCTCGTCACCGGCGCATCGCTGCTGCGCGCCGTGCAGCCGGAGGCGACGGTGACGCTCGACGGCAAGGAGTGGAAGGTCGGCGGCCTGGTCGGCCAACGCGTCGGCAACTTCCTGACGGCGGAAGCAGAGGCTGCACTGCGGCCGGATCCGGTGGCGTTCGTCTGCACGGCGCACGGACCGTGCCCGGTCGAGGCGCCGTTTCCCTGGCGCGTGCGCCGCGAGTGGCTCGCGAACCCTCGGCCGTGGCCGCCGCCGGGCGTCGGCTACTGGTTCGAGTTCCGCGCCCCGAAGGACGGTCCCGACGTCACCGTGCGCATCGTCTACGAGCTCTACGATGGCATCCCGCTGCTCGGCAAACGCATCGAGGTGCACAACCGCGGCGAGCGGCCGGTGCGGCTCGACGCCTTCGCCGCCGAGTTGCTGGCGGTGACCGAGACCGGTTCGACCGTCGGCGGCGACCCGGATGTCGGCCATCGCGACCTGCGCGCGCTGCACGTCGAGACCGACTACGCGTTCGGCGGGGCGATGGAGGCGATCGCCGACAACCCGTCGGTGCAGTGGTTGCCGGATCCCGACTATGCAACGCAGGTGCACTACGAACGGCAGACCCGATGCCTGCTGCGCTGCGCGCCGCAGATCGGGCCCGGCGTCGACGTGGCGCCGCAGGCGACCTGGCGGTCGTTCCGCGTGTTCGTGCTGGTCCAGGGCTGCGGCGACCGCGAACGGCGCGGGTTCGCGCGGCGGCGCATGTACCGGACGCTGGCGCCGTGGGTGGAGGAGAACCCGCTGATCTTCCACGTGCGGAACGCCGACGATGCGAGCGTGCGCGCCGCGATCGACCAGGCGGCGACGGTCGGCTTCGAACTCGTGCTGATGACGTTCGGCAGCGGCTTCAACGCCGAGGACGACAGCGAGGCGAACGTGGCGCGCTTGCGGGCCCTCGTCGACTACGCCCACGGCAAGGGCGTAGCACTCGGCGGCTACTCACTGCTCGCCAGCCGTTCGATCGACGCGGCCAACGACGTCGTGAATCCAGCCACGGGCAAGCCCGGCGGCTTTGCGCGCTTCGGCAACTCGCCGTGCCTCGGCAGCGAGTGGGGTGTGCGCTACTTCGGCAAGGTGCGGCGACTGTTCGAGGCGACCGGGCTCGACGTGCTCGAGCACGACGGCAGTTATCCGGGGGATGCCTGTGCGTCGACGACGCACCCGGGCCACGCCGGGCACGCCGATTCGCAGTGGCGGCAGTGGGAGACGATCCGCGATCTGTACCACTGGGCCCGCGGCCGCGGCGTCTACCTCAACGTGCCCGACTGGTACTTCCTGTCGGGGGCCAGCAAGACGGGCATGGGCTACCGCGAGACCAACTGGTCGTTGCCGCGCGAGGACCAACTGCTGATCGAGCGGCAGAACGTGTACGACGGCACCTGGACCAAGGCGGTGACGATGGGGTGGATGTTCGTGCCGCTCAGCGAGTACCACGGTGGTGGCGCCGCGGCGACGATCGAGCCGCTTGCCGAGCATCTCGACCACTACGAGGCCCGCTTCGCGAACCTGCTCGGCGCGGGCGTGCAGGCGTGCTGGCGTGGACCGCGGCTGTTCGACACCGACACCGTGCGCGACGCCGTTCGGCGGTGGGTGTCGTGGTTCAAGGCGCACCGGGCGATCCTCGAAGCCGACGTCGTGCACGGTCGCCGGCCCGATGGGCGCGACGTCGACTGGCTGCTGCACGTGGCGCCTTGGTTGCCGACGCCGGCCCTGCTCGTCGTGCACAATCCGCTGGCGGTCGCGGTCGAACGCGAACTGGTCGTCGACGCGTCGTTGGCCGGGCCGATCCGTTCCGTGCAGTTCGCCGGCGAGGGGCCGACCGAGGCGGTCGTGGTCGACGGGGCTGGCACGGTGCGCCTCCGCGTCGCCGTTCCTGCGTGCGGCTTCACGTGGGCGGTGTTCCACAGGTGACGACGATCGCCCGGTCGAGGGCGCCCTCCCGGCCACGGTTGCAGCGCTTGCGGCTGTAGCTGCCCTTCTGCCCGGGACTTCCGCACGAGCACAGCCAAGGGATCAGTCCCCGCAGTGGCGTTGGCAAGGGCCTTCCGCCCCTCGCGCCCTCGGGCCCCCGGCCCGGTCCGACCGCCGCAATTCGGCGGGCGGCGCGGGTTTCGAATCCCAGAGGCCGATACCTCGCCCGCGCTTGGATCCGCTCGCCACCAGTCCTGCGGCTGCGACCACCCGCAGCCGAGCTCTCGCCTTGTACCGGTCGATGCTGCGCATCCGTCGCTTCGAGCAGGAACTGCACCGGCTCGTCAGCACGGGCGTGATCGGCGGCACGACGCACCTCTACGCCGGCCAGGAGGCGATCGCGGTCGGCGTTTCGTCGCGGCTCGGCGAGCGCGACCTCGTCGTCAGCACGCACCGCGGCCACGGGCACCTGCTCGCCAAGGGAGCTGCGTGCGACCGCGCGCTCGCCGAGTTCGCCGGCAAGGCGACGGGCTACTGCATGGGCAAGGGCGGTAGCCAGCACACCGCGGTGCCCGTGATCGGCCACATGGGCAGCAACGGCATCACCGGCGGCGGTCTGCCGATCGCCGCCGGGCTGGCGTTGGCGCAGCAACAGCTCCGCACCGGGCAGGTCGTCGTCGCCTACCTCGGCGACGGCGCGGCGGCGACCGGCAACTTCCACGAGACGCTGAACATGGCCGCGCTGTGGCGGCTGCCGGTCGTGTTCGTGCTCGAGCACAACGGCTTCGCGATGTCGACGCCGGCGGCCGTGCACTCGGCCTGCGCGCACTTCGTCGATTGGGCTCAGGGGTATCGGGGGATCGCCACCGCGCGCGTCGACGGCAACGACGTGCTCGCGGTCGCGGCGGCGGCGGAGCCGTTGTTGGCGCGGGCGCGCGACGGGGGCGGGCCCGGCTTCCTCGAATGCGAGACGTGGCGGCACTTCGGCCACAGCAAGAGCGACCCGTGCGTCTACCGCACGAAGACCGACGACGCCCGGTGGCGCGAACACGATCCGCTGACGGTGCTGGCGGCGCGCGCGGGACTCGCGGCGAACGAGATCGCGGTCGTCGCCGCGGAAGTCGAGGCCGAGATCGAAGCCGCCGTGCGCTTCGCCGAGCAATCGCCGGCCGGCGACCGCGAACTGGCGCTGGCGCACATGGACGTGCCGGTGGTGCCGGCGGAGCCCGCGCCGTGCCGACTTCCCGCCGGCAAGGAAGTGACGGTGACCGAAGCGCTGCGCGAGGTGCTGCGCGGCGAACTCGAGCGCGACGAACGCGTGCTGCTGCTCGGCGAGGATCTCGGCGTGTATGGCGGCGCCTTCGGGGTCAGCCGCGGGCTGCTCGAGCAGTTCGGGCCGGCGCGGGTGCGCGAGACGCCGATCAGCGAGAACGGCTTCACCGGGCTCGCGGTCGGGGCGGCCGTCGGCGGGCTGCGCCCGGTCGTCGAGTTGATGTTCTCGGACTTCGTCACCTGCTGCATGGACGCGCTGGTCAACCACGCGGCGAAGCTGCGGTACATGTACGCAGGGCAGGTGCGCGTGCCGTTGTGCATGCGGCTGCCGGTCGGGCGGCGCCACGGCTACGGCGCCACGCACTCGCAGAGTCTCGAGGCGTGGTTCCTGCACGTGCCCGGCCTGTCGGTGGTCTGTCCCGCGACCGTGCCCGACGCCGTCGGCCTGCTGCGCACGGCGATCCGCAGCGATGGGTCGGTGCTGTTCCTCGAGCCGAAGCTGCTCTACGCCGCGCGTGGCGCGATGCCGGCTGCCGACCACCTGGTCCCGCTCGGCCAGGCGCGCATCGACCGCGATGGCGGCGACGTCACGCTGTTCACCTACGGGCAGTCGTTGCCGCTGTGCCGGGCAGCGGCCGAGCAACTCGCTGCCGATGGCATCCGCGCCGGCATCGTCGACCTGCGATCGCTGGCGCCGTTCGACCTCGACACCTGCGTGGCTGCGCTGCGGGCCACCGGCCGCGGCCTCGTCGTGCACGAGGGTTCGGCGACCGGCGGCGTCGGCGACGCGCTGATCGGCGCGCTGCTGCCGCGCGTGTTCGGTTGGCTGCACGCGCCGCTCGCGAAGGTGGCGGCCGAACACGTGCCGATGCCGTCCTCGCCGCAACTCGAAGACCTCGTCATGCCGAGCGCGGCGCTGGTCGCCGCGCGCGCCCGCGCCCTGGTCGAGGACTACTGATGGCGACCCTCCAACACCTGCCGTACCTGGGCACGGCCGAGCCGGACGTACTGTTCGTGGAGTGGCTGGTTGCCGAAGGGGCGACCGTCGGCATCGGCACGCCGCTGGCGACCGTGGAGACGCTGAAGGCTGCCTTCGAGGTCGAGGCCGAATGTGCCGGCGTGGTGCTGCGCAGGCTGTGCGAGCCGGGGCAGCGTGTGCCCGTGCAGGCGCCGATCGCCGTCGTCGGCCAGGCGGGCGAGCCACACGACGACGCCGTCGTGCGGCGACTCGCCAAGCCGATGCCGGGCGCGGCTCCGGCGGCAGCGACGGTGCCGGGTGCCGCCACGCCGACGCCGGGCGCGCCGAACGACGCGCCGGGCTCGCGGCCGGTCGCGCCCGCGGCGCGCGTGCGAGCGAGCGAACTCGGCATCGACGTCACCACGGTGGCCGGCACCGGCGCCGACGGGCTGGTGCGCGTCGTCGACGTCGAGCGGGCCCATCGTGACGCGAGTACGCGGTCGTCGGTGCCGACCGGGGCGACCGGGTCGCGTGGCGTCGTCGATGCGGCGTTCCTCGCGCTCGTGCGGAAGGACCAGCAGGCGTTCGCGGCGCTGGGTTCGGAGCTCAAGCTGTCGCTGTACCGGCGGCACGGCGCCGACATCGGCGAGGGTTGCGTGCTCGGGGCGGGTGCCGTGTTGCTCGTCGACCGCCTCGTGCTCGGCGAACGCGCGTTCGTCGGTCCCGCGACGAGCGTCGAAGCCCGACAACTCGAGGCCGGGCCGCTGTTGCACTTCGGTGCGCGCTGCCGCGTGCGCTGCACGCGCGCGA
This sequence comes from uncultured bacterium, assembly GCA_937952215.1. Taxonomy (GTDB): domain Bacteria; phylum Planctomycetota; class UBA1135; order UBA1135; family UBA2386; genus UBA2386. Next base: position 12,575 of record CALFZH010000065.1, on the reverse strand, counting down.
GTTTCGGCGAGAACGCGTTCTTCGCCGACGACGTCGAGATCGGTGGCGGCGGGGCCCTGGACCCCGAAGCCGAACTGATCGTCGGTGGGCACGGGTTCGTCGGCGAGCACGTGCACCTCAACCCGTGCCGGCGGCTGCAGATCGGTGACGAGGTCGTGGTATCGCGCGGCGCGGTCGTCATGACGCACTCGTTCGGTCCGAGCTGGTTGCGCGGCTACCCGAGCCGGTTCGCCGGCGTCTCGATCGGCGACGGGGCGCAGCTCGGCATCGCTGCGACGCTGTTCCCCGGCGTCGATGTCGGGGCCGGCGCAGTGATCCTCTCGGGGTCGTCGGTCGTCACGGCGGTGCCCGCCGGGCGGCTGTTCGGCGGAGTCCCTGCCGTGGACCTGAAGGCGGCCGCGCAGCAGTTGTCGGTGGCCGAACTGGAACGGCGTGCGGGCGAGCTGGTGGTGGAGTTCGCGCGGCAGCTGCGCTTGCGTGGGCACGAGGTCGCCATCGACACCGAGGGGGATCGCAGCCGCGTGTCGGTCGTGCGCGACGGACGCACGCACCGCTTGGAGTTCGCCAGTCGGGTGGGCGCCGGGTCGGCCGCGGCTGGCCTCGACCAGGGTGTCGCCGAGCACGTGCGCGTGGCAGTGTGGTTCGACGACGCCGCGTTCGCCGCCACGACCACCGGCGTCACGGCGATCGGCCTCGAGCCGCCGCGCGTGCGCGGCCCGCTGGGCCCGCTCGCCGCCGCATTCCGCGAGTTCCTGCGCAAGCGCGGCGTGCGCTTGCATCCTCGCGGCTGGGCCTACGTCGGAGGATGGCTGTGAACGACGGTTTCGACGCGCCGCCCGATCCACGCTGCGCCTACGGCTTGCCGCACTACCGCTGGCTGCTGCAGCAGGCCCAGGCGAAGTACTGGCTGCCGCTCGTGCGCGACATCGCGCGCGGCGTTCCCGATCGCGCGTTGCTGCTCGTGCGCCACGACGTCGACATCACGCCGTGGAGTGCCCTGCGCATGGCGCAACTCGAGCACCAGCTCGGCGTGCACACGACCTACTACTACCGGCTGCACGCGCCGTTCTACAACCTGATGGACGCCACCGTGCTCGACACCGTGCGCGAGGTCGCGGCGATGGGGCACGAGGTCGGCCTGCACTACGAACCGGGGTTCTTCCTCGATCGCGGCATGGATCCGGTCGTCGGCACGCGCAACGACCTGCGTACGTTCGAGGACCTGGTGGGGTTCCGCACGCACTCGATCGCCCAGCACCAGCCGGCGCAGGGACCCGTGCTCGCGGACATCAGCGAACGGCACCCGTGCGCCTACCAGCCCGCACTCGTGCGCGACATGCCGTACTTCGGCGACAGCGGGTTCCACTGGCGCGAGGGCTGCATCTGCACCAAGTTCGACCGGCGGCAGCTGCACGTGCTGATCCACCCGCATTCGTGGGTGCGCGACGAGCGCCCATGGCAGGACGTGCTGCGCGCGCATGCGGCGGATCTCGCGAATCGGCTGCATGGAGAGATGGCGGCCTACGTGACGCACGTCGAGGGCTATCTGGCCAGGCGGGCCGAACTCGACCGCGAACGCGAACGGCGCTACCGCGGCTGAGGTCGTCGCATGGACATCCTGCACCTCTGCCACCAGTACGCGCCCGAGACCCGCGGCGGCGTCGAATCGTACGTGCAGGACCTCAGCGAAGCGCAGCGCGCGGCGGGGCACGACGTGCAGGTGCTGACCGGCAGCCAGGAACCGTGGCCCGCAGTCGGCATCGAGCGACTGCAGCACGGGGCGGTGCCCGTGCACCGCTTGCACCGCGACGACCTGTACTTCGACCTCTTCAGCAAGGCGTGGCATCCCGGTGTCGGTGCGGCGATCGAGACGTTCGTGCGCACGCACGCGCCGCGGGTCGTGCACATCCACCAGTGGATCCGGTTGACCACGAACCTGGTCGAGATCGTGCAGCGCGCGGGCATCCCCGCCGTCGTCACGCTGCACGACTACTACGCGTCCTGTCCGCGGGCCTTCCGGTTGCGGCTCGACGGCAGTGCCTGCAGCCGGGAACTGTCGCCCGCGTCGTGCCTCGATTGCGTGCCGCGCTACGGCCACGAGCGCGACGCCGAACTGGCGGCCGGCATCGAGTTGTTCCGCGCCCAGAGCCGGGCGGAACTGACGATGGCCGACGCGGTGCTGGTCGGCGTGTCGTCGACCGCGGACCTGGTGGCGGCGACGCTCGGGTTGCCGCGCGAACGCTTCCAGGTGCTGAGCCTCGGCTACCGGCGGCGGTTCCCTGGCCATGGCCGGCTCGCGGCGCCGGAGCGCAATGGTCCGTTGCGGTTCGCGTTCTGGGGCGGCGTGGCGCCGCACAAGGGCATCCGCGTGCTGGTCGACGCGCTGCGCGAACTCGGCCGCGCACCGCTGCCGCGTCCCGTCGAGGTGCACGTGCTCGGCGGGTTCGCGACGCCGGCCTTCGAAACCGAGCTGCGCGCGCGCGCCGCCGGTCTGCCGGTGGTCTTCCACGGCCGGTTCGAGACCGCGGACCTGCTCCGCATGGGCGCTGCCGTGGGCGTGTTCCCGAGCACGTGCCTCGAGACCTTCGGCATCGTGCTCGACGAGTGCTTCGAACTCGGCCTGCCGGCGATCGTCAGCGACCGCGGGGCGCTGGCGGTGCGGGTGGGGGGCGGCGGGTTGCACACGCCGGCCGGGGACGCCGCGGCGCTGGCCGCAGCGATGCGGCGGTTCGTCGACGAGCCCGACCTGTGGTCGCGCCTTCGCGATCGGCTGCCAGCGCTGCCGCCGGACCTCGATCAGCACGTGCACGAACTCGACGCCGTGTACGCCGCAGCGGCGCAGCATCGTGCCGCCGCCGGACCGCCACTCGGCGGCATCGAACTGGCCGAGCGTGTGCGCGTGCTGCTGCTGCAGCGCGAGTCGGCGCTGGCGCGGCTGCCGGTGGACGACCGTCGCTGAACGCGGGACGAGCGGCTGGTCCGCGGCGCTGCGCGTCCGCCACCGCGGGGGGCGCCCCGCGGCTCAGTGGTCGTCTTCGGCCTGCTCCTCGGCCGGCCAGCTGCCCAGGATGCCGGGCGGGCCGCGGCGATCGACGACGGTGAACGGCAGCGTCGTGCTCTGTTCGCCGCGCGTGATGCGCACCGCGAACGTGCCGGCACGGGGGCCTTGCTGGCCGGTGCCGCCGCGCCCGCCGGGGCCGCCCTGGCCGCCGCCGGGACCGCCCGGACCACGGCCGCCCGCGGTCGCCCACGCCACTTCGTGGTAGCCGGCGGTGACGGGGCCGTCGCGCCGCCACAGCACTGCGCCGGTCGCGTCGAGCACCTCGACGGTGACTTTGGTCTCGCTGTCCTGGTTCAGCAGGTAGCGGAAGGTCGGCGTGGTGAACGGATTCGCCGCCGTCCAGGTCCGCGCGCCGACGTTGCCTTCGCTGAACGCGCGGCGCAGCAGCACGCCGCCGCTCGGCGGCAGCACGGCGAACGCCGCCGCGAGTTGTTGGCTCGTCAGCGTCTCGAGCGCGCTGGCGTCGAGCGCCCAGATGCCGCGGCCGTGCGTGCCGACCAGCACGTGGCTCTCGCGCTCGTGCACGATCAGGTCGTGCACGGCGACGCGCGGCAGGCCCTGGCCGAGCGGGTACCACGAGGCACCGTCGTCGGCCGAGACGTAGGCGCCCATCTCGGTGCCGACCAGCAGCACCGCGGGGTTGCGTGGGTGTTGGCGCACGACGTTGACCGGCTCGCGGGGCAGGTCGTGCGCGATCGACTTCCAGGACTCGCCGCCGTCGTCGCTGCGGAACAGGAACGGCGCCCGTTCGTCCTCGCGATAGCCGGTCCAGGCCACGAACACGGTGCCCTCGGCGTGGCGCGATGGCTCGACGCGCGACACCCACAGGCCCTGCACCGCGGCCGGGAAGCGGTCGGTCAGGTCGACCCAGCGCGCGCCGCCATCCTTGCTGGTCCACACCCGGCCGTCGTCGGTGCCGACCCAGAGCCAGTCACCGCGCACTGGCGACTCGGCGATCGTCGTGATCGTGCAGTGCGGCACGTTCCCCTTCTTCTTCTCGGGGTCGTTGGTGGTGAGGTCGGGGCTGATCGTCGTCCAGGTGTCGCCGCGGTTCTGCGAACGGTGCAGGTGCTGGCTGCCGGTGTAGACGGTGCTGCCGGCGTGCGGCGAGACGACGATCGGCGTCTGCCAGTTGAAGCGCAGCGGCTGTTCGCCCTTCTGCGCGCGGGGTTTGATCGACTTGCGTTCGCCGGTGCGCACGTTCTGCCGGCTCATGCCGCCGAACTGCGACTCGCTGTAGACGATGTCGGGGTTGTCCGGGTCGAACGCGACGTAGAAGCCGTCGCCGCCGTCGACGCGCGTGGCGTCGACTGCGCGCAGGCCCGACGACGTTTCGCCGTGGATCGGGAAGCTCCAGGTGCCGTTGTCCTGCAGGCCGCCGTAGACGCGGTAGGTGGGGCGGTTGTCCGCAGCGACGGTGTAGTACTGGAGGATCGGCAGGTGGCCGAGGTGGTCCCACGACGCGCCGCCGTCCCAGGTGATCGCGACGCCGCCGTCGTTGCCGAGCAGGCAGTGCTTGCTGTCCTTCGGGTCGATCCACAGCGCGTGGTGGTCGACGTGCAGGTTGCCGGCGAAGCTCGGGGCCCGCGCTGTACGTCCAGCACCGCCGCGCGCGCCCCAGGTCTTGCCGCCGTCGGTCGACTTGTGCACCGGGACCGACAGCACGTAGACGGTGTCGCGGTCGTTCGGGTCGACGCGGATCTGGCCGTAGTAGTAGCCCGGGCTGCCGCCGATGTCGGTGGCGTCGTCGTGCGTCTTGCGCCAGGTCTTGCCGCTGTCGTCGCTGCGCCAGACTTCGCCGCCGACCACCGGCTTGCGCGCGCGGCGCACGGGATCCTGCGCCTGTTCCTGCTTGCGCTCCCACTCGGCGAACGCGGTGCCGTCGGCGAGGAACTCGCCGGGCAGCGTCTCCGGCGGGGTCGCCGCGGCCGCGTCGCCATCGCGGCCGCCGTCGCGCGGCTCGTTGTCGGTCGGGTCGCCGACCGGCGCCTGCGGCCGCGTGCCGCGCGGGTTCAGGTTCTCGATCGTCACGTAGACGACCTTGCCGTCGCCCGCGAACACGTCGATGCCGATGCGGCCGAGCACGCCGTCGGGGAGACCGCCTTCGAGGCGGTTCCACGACGTGCCGCCGTCGACGGACTTCCAGAGCCGGGAGCCCTGACCACCTTCGGTCAGGTGCCAGGCGCGGCGGCGACGTTCGTAGGACGCCGCGAACAGCACCTCGGGGTTGTGCGGGTCGATCGCGACGTCGACGAACCCGACGTCGGAGCCGAGGTGGTGCACGCGCTGCCAGTGCAGGCCGCCGTCGGTGGTCTTGTAGAGACCGCGGGCGTCGTTGCTCGAGTAGAGCGCGCCGAGTGCGGCGACCCAGACGACGTCGGGGTTGGTCGGGTGCACGACGATGCGGCCGATGTGGTCGGTGCCGTCCAGGCCGACGTGGTGCCAGGTCTTGCCGCCGTCGGTCGACTTGTGCACGCCGTTGCCCCAGTACGAGCTGCGCTGGTTGTTCGCTTCGCCGGTGCCGACGTAGAGCACGTCACCGTTGCTCGGCGCGATCGCGAGGTCGCCGATGGAGATCGAGTACGCGTCCTGGAACTGCGGCGTGAAGCGCACGCCACCGTTGTCGGTCCGCCACAGACCGCCGCTCGCCGCGGCGACCCAGAACACCTGCGGGCGCTGCGGATGCACGGCGATGTCGACGATGCGGCCGCCGCTCGCCACCGGGCCGAGTTCGCGCCAGCGCAGCTGGCCGAAGACGTTGGTGCGCTGATGGTCCTGGTCGCTGGTCTGCGCCGGCAGCAGGCCGAGCACGAACAATGCGAGCGCGGAACGGATCGTGGTGCGGATGTTCATGGCGTTCACTCCTTCGTCTCCGCGGCGTCGGCCTGGCCTGCACCAGTGGCGGGATCGGCGTGCAGCACGAACGACCGCGCTTCGATGCCGTCGCGTCCGGGCCAGCGCACGGCGTAGGTTCCTGGCGTCGCGAGCTGGTTCCGCCCGCGCTGTCCGTCCCAGACGATCGCCTGCAGGCCGGCGACCGCGCGTCCGCGCACGGTTGCGACCTCGGCGCCGGTGACGTCGTGGATCGTCAGCGCCGGCTCCTCGCCGGGTGCAGCCGCGAGCCAGACGTGGAACGTCACGCCGAACGGCGGGTTGCTCGCGCGGTACTCCTTGTTGCCCTGGAAGCCGCGGCTCTGCATGCGCCAGAGGATCGCTGGCTCCACCGCGAACAGATGCGCGTCCTTCGCCGCAATGGCGGCGGTGACCTGGCGCAGCGCTTCGACGTCGAGCACGTAGATGCCGCGCCCGTGCGTCGCCGCGATCAGGTCGCTGTCGCGGTCCTGCACGAACAGGTCGCGCACGGCGACGGTCGGCAGGTCCTTGCCGAGCGGGAACCAGCGCTCGCCGCGGTCGAACGACACGTGGCAGCCGAACTCGGTGCCGAGGTAGAGGAGGTTCTCGTTGCGCGGATCCTCCATGACCGCGTAGCAGGTCTCGAGCGACGGCAGGTCGATGCCGAGATCGCGCCAGGTGTCGCCGCGGTCTTCGCTGACGAACACGTAGGTGCGGAAGTCGTCGCTGCGGTGGCCGTCGAGCGTCAGGTAGACGCGGTTGTCGGCGAAGTGCGACGGCACGAGGTCGCTGACGTAGCGAGGTCCTGGCACCGGCAGGTTCTGGTCGAGTCGCGTCCAGGCGCCGCCGCCGTCGTTGCTGCGCCAGAGCGCGCCGTCGTCGGTGCCGACGTAGAGCAGGCCCTGCACGCGTGGGCTCTCGGCGAGCGAAACTGCGGTGCCCTCGTCGGAAGCGCCGAGCTTGCCCGAGATGCACTTCATGCGCAGCGCGTCGGCGGTCTTGACCGGGCCCTGACCGGGCCGCGCCGTGCGGTTGTCGAGGTGGGCGTACCGTTCGCCGCGCCAGACGTAGTTGCCGGCGTGGAACACCGTCAGCCGGTTGTGCGGGGACAGCACGAACGGCGCATCCCAGTTGAAGCGTGCCGTGCCGCCGTCGCTGCTGCGGTCGCGGCTGATGCGGGCTTGCTGGCCGCTGCGCAGGTCGACGATGCCGAGCGCGCCGTTCTGGCTGGTGGCGAAGACGATCCACGGCTCGAGCGGATCGGTCTGGGCGCCGAAGCCGTCGCCGCCGTAGATCGTGTAGCAGTCGTAGGCGGTGATGCCGTCGCGGAAGCGCGTGCGCGACGGCACGACCCAGGTGCCGTTGTCCTGCAGGCCGCCGATCACGTTGTAGGGCACGGCGTTGTCGGCGACGGCGTCGTAGTACTGGGCGGCACTGAAACCGCGATGCACCTGCCACGAAGCACCGCGATCGAACGTCTCGTTGACGCCGCCATCGCAGACCGTCACCATGTGGTCGCTGTCGGTCGGGTCGATCCAGATGCCGTGGAAGTCGACGTGGATGCCGCGGTGGATCGCCGCGAACGTCTCGCCGCCGTCCTTGCTGCCCCAGAACGACGTGCCGGCGCAGTAGACGTTCTGGTCGGAGCGCGGATCGACGCGGATCTTGGAGTAGTAGAAGGGCCGCTCGGTCAGGCTGTTGACGCGCCGCCAGTTCTCGCCGCGGTCGTCGCTGCGGTAGACGCCGCCGCACTCGAAGCCGAGTTCGCCTTGTTCCTTCTGCTTGTTGGCTTCCTGGCCGAACAGGCGGCCGCTGTAAGGACCGTTCGGTCGGCCGAGCGCCTGGCCGAGTCCGCCCTGGCGTTGCCCGTAGGTGATCTCGGCGGTCTTCGTCTCGTCGCCGCGGACGAACGTGTAGACGGCCTTCTGCCCGGCCTGCGAGTCGCGCACGATCTCGGCGAGGTCCGCGAACGTCTTCACTGCCTCGTCGCCGACCTTGGTGATCCGGTCGCCGCTGCGCAGGCCCGCGGTCGCCGCCGGCCCGCCGTCGGTGACCTGGCGCAGGATTGCGCCCGGGGTCTCGGCACCGCCGTCGCCGCCTTCCTGGCCGACGCCGAGTTCGGCGCGGTTGCCGCGGCCGGCGCCACCGATGGCCGCGCGCGGTTGTTGGCCTTCTTCCTGCTGTTCGGTCGCTGGCGGGCCGCCGGGTTGTCCACCTTGTCCCTGCGGCCGCGGCTCCTCACCGGGCAGGAAGTCCTTGCGATCGCCCCTCGCCCAGCCGCTGCGCTCGGTCTCGATGACCGCGAACATCGTGTCGGGACGCGACGCGAGGATGTCGATGCCGCTGCGTCCCCACGTGCACGTCGGCAGTCCTGCCGTCAGCTCGCGCCAGTTGTCGCCACCGTCGGTGCTCTTGTAGATGCCGCTCTTGCCGCCGAAGCGCACGATCGGATCGTTGCCGTCGAAGCGGTCGCGTTTGCGTTCGTAGCCGCACGCGAACACCGTGTTCGGATCGCCGGGGTGCAGCAGCACGTCGATGCAGCCGGTCTTCTCGTCGAGGAACAGCACGCGTTCCCACGACGCGCCGCCATCCTTGGTGCGGTAGACGCCGCGTTCTTCGTTCTCGCCCCACAGTCGCCCGAGTGCGGCGACGAACACCACGTCGGGGTTCGTCGGGTGGATCGCGATGTGTCCGATCTGGAACGTCTCGCGCAGCCCCATGTGCGTCCACGACGCGCCGCCGTCGGTCGACTTGTAGACGCCGTCGCCCCATTGCACGGAGTTGCGCGCGTTCTCCTCGCCGGTGCCGATCCAGACGATGTCGGGATTGCTCGGCGCGATGGCGACGTCGCCGATCGACACCGTGCCCATGCGGTCGAAGACGCAACTCCACGTGGTGCCGGCGTTCGTCGTCTTCCACAGGCCGCCGCCGGCGGTGCCGACGAGCCAGGTCTTCTTCGCCGACGGATGCACGTCGATGTCGGTCATGCGCCCCATCGGGTTCGCCGGACCGAGGTTGCGCCAGGCGAGGTGTTCGACGAGATCGGCGCGGAACGGCGTCCGGGAGTCGGGGGGCGGCGCTTGCGCGAGGAGCGGAAGAACGGCCCACGGGAGGACGACAGCCGGATGCAATCTGCGCATGGAGTGTGACGGCAGCGGAGGCAGCGGAGGCGGCGGAGCTTAGGCGGCCGGAGGCGCTCGTGGGCGGCGTGGACCACGCCCGTCGCTGTCGCAACTTCGTAGCGAACGAGCTCGGTCCGCAGCTACTTCGCCAACTGCATCACGACCACGGAGTCGTCGCCGGCGCCGAACCCGATCGTCGCGCGCGCCTCGAAGCCGCCAGCGGCCCATGCCAAGGCTTCGTAGGTGCCGATCGCCATGCTGGCGGTGAACTCGGCCACGCGCGTGCCATCCGCCGATGCCTGGGCGACGCCGGTCGCGAGCCACTGCATCGGTTTGCCGGCGACCCGGATCGCCAGTGCCACCGTGGCCGGCGCGCCCGGTGGCGCGTGCACGCGCACGACGCGCGGCACGCCGGTGCGCAGTTCGACGTCCTGCTGCAGGTCGACGCCGGGCGCGATGGTGATCGGGAACGACGCCGCGGCGAGGCCCACGCCCTGCACCAGCAGAACATGCTCGCCGGCTGGCAGCGTCGGGAAGCGGTACGCGCCGCCGCCGTAGGTGGCGACGAAGCGCTGGCTGCCGACGAGCACGGTCAGTGCACAGTCCGCCGGACCGCTGCCGTCGGGTCCGCGCACGTTGCCGAACAGCGCCCCGCCGATGCCGAGCACCACGACGCCGAGTTCGATCGTCTGGCCAGCCGTGATCGTGAGATCGCGCCGCGCGGTGCTGGCGTAGCCCGGGTGCTCGAACAACAGATCGATCGTGCCGGCGGGCACGCGCGGCATGGCGAACGTGCCGTCGGCGCGCGCGGTGAAGCGCACGTGCTCGGCGCGTTCGTGGTGCCAGCAACCGATCGTCGCTGCCACCGGTTGCTGCTGTGCCGTCTGCACGATCGCGGTGACGGCACCGTGCGCGTCGGCGGGCACGACGAAGCGGATCGGTCCGGCGTCCGGGTCGACGGCCCGCAGCACCGCGGTCGCGAAGTCCGGCGTTACGTGCTTCGGCGCATGCGCGCGCAGGTCGACGAGTCCTGGTCCGCAGGCGACCGCGAAGGCACCGTCGTCGTCGGTGGTGTCGCGGCCCGTCGCACCGCTGCGCGGTCGCGCGACGATGGTCCAGCCCGCGAGCGGGCGGCCGTCGGCGGCGAACAGGGTGCCACGTACGTTGGCGCGCCGTTCATCTTGCAGCTCGGCGAGCCATTCGTGGGCGCGCCCCGGGTCGAGTTCGGCCGTTGCCGTGGCGCGCCGACCGTCGCGGTCGGTGGCGAGCAGCGGCACAGCGCCCGCCGGCAGGTCGAGCAGCGTGAACGCGCCGTTGTCGTCGGTGGTGACGGACCGGCTGGCGAAGGTGCCTGGCTCGCCGGCGGTGACGGTCGCGCCCGCGACCGCGGTGCCCGCAGCGGTCACGCGGCCGGTGACCGTGCACGGCGCGCTGAGTTGGATCTGCAACGAGGCGGCAGCGGCAGGCGCGAGCGTCAGGATGCCGCTGCTCGATCCGTGGCCGCGCGCGCGCGCCGTGTAGCCGACGCGACCTGCGGCGAGGCGCGTCGCGACGAAACGGCCGGCTGCGTCGCTCTGCACGCGTTGCGGCACGGCGCGCAGTTCGCTTCCGGACGGTGCTGCTTCGAGGCTGCGGAACTCGATGCGGGCGTCGGCGACCGGAGTGCCGGCGTGGTCGTGCACGACGCCGATCACCCGCGGCGACTGGTCGAGCAGGACCAGGGACACGGTCGTCACGGGCAACGGCTCCTGGCGGTCGCGCGACGCGGTGACGAGGAACATCGCCGAGGGACCCAGCACGCGGTGGTGCGCGCCGAGCCGGCCGCCGGACGCGAGCGCCACTTCGAACGAGCCGTCGGTGCGGGAACGGGCGACCCGCAGCGGTTGTGGTTGGTCGTCGCCGGGGCGCGGCCACGGCAACAGCACGATCGCCGAATCGGCGACCGGTTGGCCGGCGGCCGTGCGCACCGAGCCCTGCACGAGCACGCGTGGTCGGACCACGAGTTCGATCGTCGCCGGCGCGTCGGCGTCGAGCCGAAACTGCGCGCCGGGTCCAAGCCCGCACCACGCCAGCGCCGTCTGGCCGTGGCCGCCGCGCAGTTCGAAGCGCGCGATGCCGTCCGCATCGGTGCGCGCGTGCACTTCGTGTTCGCCGGCGCGCAAGACGACCTCCACGTGCGGCAGGGCGCGCCGCGCGTCGCCGAAGGCCTCGAGCACGGTGACCGCCGTGCTCGTCGCGCGCTCGTCGGTGGCGTCGGGCAACGTCGCCAACCGGCGTTCGGGCGCGGCGTCGTCGGCGACAGCCGGGTCGTGCACGTCGGGAACCGTCGGTGCTGCCGGACGGATCGGTTGCGCCGGCTGCAACGGCGTCCACGGGATCGTCGACGGCTCGGCGGCGCGCATCGCCAGCATCACGCCGGCGGACGCCAGCACGATGGCGATGATCACGAGCAGCCAGGTTCGGTGCACCAGGGGTTCCCTACGCAGGCGACGGTCGGAACGGCTCGCCGAACACTCCACGCGCGGCGTTCGCGCCGGTCACACACGAATACCCGAGGACCACTGCTGCAGGAAGCGCTGCCGCACCGATCGCTGCTGGAATCGTTCGCCGATCGTACGCACGAGCGAACGAGCCGACGCCGGTCGGTCGAGCCACGTGAGCACGCGCAGGTGCAGCGACAGCGGCAGGTCGACGTCGCGTTGCAGCGCGTCGAGGGCTTCGTCGGTGCCGGGCAGTGCGGTGCCGCGCGCGGCGTGGGCGAGCAGCAGGTTCGCGCGCAGCGACGGCAGCGCCAGCGCGTCGACGAACTCGGCGAGGTCGGGATCGTCGGCCCCGAAGCGCAGCAGGTAGGTGCGCGCCATCGCTTCGCCGAGGCGATCGCGGCCGGTGCGCGCCGCGGCGACCGCGGCCTCGAAGGCGGCGACGGCTTCGGCGTCGCGCCGCTGCCAGAAGCGCCGTTCGCCGAGGAACACCGAGGCGCGCGCCGCGTACGTCGGCATCGACAACTGCTCGGCTTCGGCGATCGCCTGGCGCAGGTCCTGCGTCGCGTCGTCGGCGCCGAGGACGGCGCGCACCTGGCCGCGGTAGAGGTACAAGCGCAGCCGCACGCGTGGCAGGTGGCGGGCCGACGGCCGCCGTTCGACTTCGTGCAGCGTCTTCAGCGCCTTCTGGTAGTGGTGGCCGAGCGCCTCGACGCGGGCGAGGTCGATCTCGAGGTGGCAGCGCAGGTCCTCGGCGTCGTCGGGCAGCAGCTTGACCGCCGATTGCAGATGGCGCAGGCCGTCGCCGGCCTGGCCGCGGTAGAGCAGGATGCGGCCGTGCAGGCCGTGCGCTCGCGCCGCCAACGTGCGGCCGACGGCGTCGTGGCGCGCGGTCAGGTCGCTGTGCACCGACTCGAGCAGTGAGATCGCCGACAGCAGGCGGCCGTTGTCGAGTTCGGCGCTGGCGAGCCCCGTGCGCGCTTCCGCCGACGCGTCGCCATCGCCGAGCTGCCGGGGCAGCCGCTGCCGGTGTAGCAGCCCAGGAAGGAGACCGCGATG
>CALFZH010000064.1:0-126185 GCA_937952215.1 uncultured bacterium | reverse complement strand
ACGTCACCGGCACCACCGCCACCATGACCCTGCCGATCCCGTTCACGCAGGCGCTCGTCGGCGTCGAGTACTTCCAGCAGCCGTTCGCCATCGACCCGGGAGCCAACGCGCTGGGCATCGTGCTCGGCAACTCGATCCGCGGCACCGTCGGCCGCCAGCAGTGAGGCCGCGAGCGGTGCGCGTCCCTTGCCTTCGGGCGATCCTCGCCTAGCATCCCTCGCGCTTGGTCCTCGGACGGCCGCCGGCAGCTTCGCTGCGGGAGGAAAGTCCGGGCTCCCCAGGGCAGGGTGGTGGGTAACGCCCACCGTTCGCAAGAACCGGGACAGTGCCACAGAGAACAAACCGCCGGACGGCCAGCTCACGCTGGCGACGGCAAGGGTGAAACGGCGAGGTAAGAGCTCACCGCGATCCGGGCGACCGGGTCGGCACGGCAAACCCCACCCGGAGGAAGACCGAATAGGAGGATCGCGCGGCCCGCGCTCAGGTCCTCGGGTAGGTCGTTGGCGACCGTTCGCGAGAACGGTCCTAGAGAAATGGCCGTCACCGCCCTCACGGGCGGCACCAGAACCCGGCTTACGGGGACCAAGCACTCATTCCCGTCGCGGCCGCTGCAGCTCGGCGCGGTAGCGCTCGAGGATCACCAGCGCGGCCGTGCTGTCGGCGAGCTCCTTGCGGCGTTTGGCCTTCAGCCCGCCGGCCTTCAGCCGCTCGTGCGCTTCGTCGGTCGAGTGGCTCTCGTCGACGGCGACGACCGGGATCGCCAGGGCCTTCTGCAGGCGCTCGCGGAACGCGGCGGTGCGCTGCCCGCGCTGGCCGAGGCCGCCGTCGGCGGCGAGCGGCATGCCGAGCACCACGACCTCGGTCTGTCGTTCGAGCACGAGCTCGCGGATCGCGGCGACCACGGCGGCTTCGTCGCGCGCGTCGACGCGCCCGAGCGGCACGCAGATCGTGCCGGTCCAGTCGGTGGCGGCGAGTCCGGTGCGCGCGTCGCCGAAGTCGACCGCGAGGATGCGTCGCACGGCGCCGTTCACAGCAGGTCGGCGCGGCCCGCGGCGCGCACGTGTTCGACGAGTCGCTTGAGGTCGGCGGCCTGCTCGCGCGGGCAGACGAGCACGGCGTCGTCGACGGCGACGATCACGAGGTCGTGCACGCCGAACGTCGCCACGGTGCGGTCGCCGGTCGCGTAGACGATGTTGCGCTTGCCATCGAGCGTGAGGTGCGTCGCCCCGTCGGCCAACACGGCGACGTTGCCGTGCGGGTCGGCGCTGCCGATGCCGGCGAGGGCCGGGAAGCTGCCGACGTCGTCCCAGCGCACGTTCGCGCGCACGACGGCGACCGCGGGCGCCTTCTCCATCACCGCGAAGTCGATCGACTTCGCCGGGGCCTGCAGGAACGCGCGCGTCGTCGCCGCCTTCTCCTGCTTCTGGATCGCGGCCAGCATCGCCGTCGTGCTCGCCGCGAGCGGCGGCGAGGCGGCGTCCATCGCCGCACGCAGCGCGTCGATGCGCCAGACGAAGATGCCGCTGTTCCACAGGAAGTTGCCCGCGGCGAGGAACTGCTCGGCGGTGGCCCGGTCCGGCTTCTCGCGGAAACGCGTTGCGGTGAACGCCGGCAGCGCGGCGTTGGCGATCGGCGCACCGCACTCGACGTAGCCGAAGCCGGTTGCCGGATGCGTCGGCGGGATGCCGAACGTCACCAGCGTGCGGCCATCGGCCGCGAGAGCGGCGCCCGCGCGCAGCATCGTCTGGAACGCGTCGATCGGTTCGATCACGTGATCGGCCGGCAGCACGATCATGGTCGCCCCGGGATCGGTGGAAGCGATCGTCGCCGCGGCGAGGGCGATGCACGGCGCGGTGTCGCGGGCCTCGGGTTCGAGGATCAGGCGTTCGCGGCGCAGGTTGGGGAGCAACTTCGCGAGCGCCTTCGCCTGCTGGCGGTTCGTCGCCACCCAGACGTGCTCGGGAGCCACCAGACCGTGCAGGCGTTCGAGCGTCGCCTCGATCAGCGGCTTGCCGTTCGCGAGCGGCAGGAACTGCTTGGGCCGGCGCTGCCGGCTCGCCGGCCAGAAGCGCGTGCCCGAACCGCCGGCCATGATCACCGCGTGCAACGAGGACATTGGCGCCAGTGTCGACGCCGGGTGGGCAGCGTCAACCGCCGCGTGCCGGCGATCAGAATCCGGGCGCGGTTCGGCGAGGTGTCGCCGGCGGCATCGGCGACACCTGGCGCCGAAGGGGCTTTGCCTCGGTGAACCACCGCTTCTCGGCGCGCAGGTCGCGCAGGTAGCCGTGCAGCCAGAAGGTGACGATGTTCTGCGCCAGGTAGTCGATCAGCGGCATCACGAACGGATCCGCGGTGGAGCCGAGCAGCTTGTCGAGCGTGAGTTCGACCTCGAGGTAGCCGTCGAAGCCGAGCCGGCCCTTGCCGCGCGCCGCGAGGATGCTCGAGCGCACGTCGAACGTGTCGAACTGCACCGCGGCGTCGGCGACGCGCCAGGTCGTCTCGAGGCCGTCGAAGCGCGGCCGGTCGGCCGCCGGCAGCTCCGCGTAGATCGCGGTGAACAGCGGCACGACGCCGAGGTCCGCGCGGTCGATGCGCAGCGTGCCGTTGCCGAGCGCGCCGAGCACGGTGTTGCCGTCGAGCCGTTCGATGCGCAGCGTGCCGCTCGCGGCGCCCGAGTACGGCGGGTTCGTCCAGCCGCTCTCCGCGAGGAAGGTGTGCACGTCGACTTCCTCGAACGTGAGGTCGGCGCTCAGCCGCCCATCGGGCACGTCGTGCGCGGGCAGCCGGTACTCGATGCCGGGCGCGTCGGGCCGCGCACTCTGCACCACGCCGCCGTGGCAGCGCATCGTCAGCGCGCTGATCGTCAGGCGACTGGCGTCGGCAGTGAAGGTCGCATCGGTGTTCTCGAACGGCTGCCCGAACAGCCGGAACGTCACGCCGCGCAGGGCGCCGCGCAACTGGCCGCCGAGGTCGTCGATGCGGCTGTCGGCGAGGGTGACCACGCCGCTGATGCCGTTCACGACGACGGCATCGACACCGCTGCCGAGGGTCATGTCGAGGTCGTAGAGGCGGACTTGCCCGCCGAGCGTCGTCTCGAACGGCAACGAATTGCCGGCGGGCGGCAGCGCGAACTGCAGCCGCAGGGCGTCGAGGTCGGCGCGGCCGAGCAGCTGCCGCTGCAGCACGGCGGTGCGCAGCGGGTCGGCGAACAGGTTGGCGACGCCGTCGTCGATGGCGATGCTCTGTGCGTCGACGGTGAACGCGATCTCGGTGCGGCCGTCGGGTGCGGGTCGCACGCGCACGTGGCCGTCGGTGCAGCGCACCGAGGCGCCGCCGAGCACGGCGCGCACGTCGGCGAAACGCAGCTCCTCGTTGGCGATCTGCAGTTCGCCGGTCATGTGCTCGGTCGGCATCGGCAGGATCGCCGCCTCCGAACGCACGTCGAGCAGTCGCACGGTCACCGCCAGCGGCTCGACCCGTTCGCCGGTGCGTCGGTGCCGGCAGACGAGGTCGATGCGACCGCTCGGCTGCAGCGATCGCCAGGTGCCGGGTGCGAGCGCGTCGAGTTGTTCGAGCGAGGCGCCCAGCTGCTCGTCGAGTTCGAGGTCGCGCACGACGAACGCCAGGTCCTCGCCCGCGGCCTCGCCGAAGTCGAGGCGACCGAGCATCGCCAGCTGGGCAGGCGTTCCCTGGCCGTTCTCGAGCCGCCCGCGCACGGCATCGAAGTCGACGCGCGTCGACGCGCCGAAGCCCTGCACGTGCACGCCGCCGTGCAGGGCGACGGCGCGCCACGGCGCCGCGGGCAGGGCCAGGTCGACGGCGGTGAAGTCGAGCCGCGCGTCGTGGCTCAGCGGATCGTCCGGGCGCGCGCGCCACACGGTGACTTCGCCGCCGATCGCCCCACGCGGGGCGCTGTCCTGCCACGGTCGATCGAGCCCCGGCGCCAGCACGGCCACGGCAGCCCGCAGGTCGTCGTCGAGTTGCACGCCACCGAGCGTCACGCTGGCGTGGAAGCCGTCGCTGTCGCCGCCGTCGCCGAGCGGAATGTGGCCGCGCATCGCCAGCGTGCCAGGGCCATGGGCGCCCTGCAGATCGAACTCCACGCCCGCCTCGCGCGCGACGACTTCACCGCGGAGCGACTGCAGGCGGTACGGAAACCCGGCCCACTGCATCGTCGCGTCCCGCGGCCGCACCGACACGCTCCAGCCGCCGGGCAGTTCGCGCCGTGGCCGCAGTCGCACGGTGACGTCGGTCCGGCCGGTGGGGGCGAAGCGGTCGTACAGGTCGCCGTCGTCGCGCAGCAGCTGGCTCAAAGCCGCCCGCAGGTCCGCGGAGAACGCGACGCCGGTCGCCTCGACGTCGATGCTGGCGTCCTCGCCGCCGGGTTGCGTGGTGTCGACACGTCCGAGCAGGCGCACCGTGCCGCCGCCGGCTCGTTCGACGACGTGGGCCACCACGTCGTCGATGCGCACGATGTCGTTGCGCAGCCGCACGCGGCCGCTGGTGCGTTCGACCGGCAGCGGGAACGCCGCCCGCTCGTCGCCGCGGCCGAATCCAGCGTAGGTCAGCGCCACGTCGGCAAGCCGCAGGTCGAGTTCGACGCCGCCACCGGCGCGGTGCGGGTTGGTCAGGAACAACTCGAGGTCGGCGCGGCCAGCGCCCGGTTGCAGTGCCCGCACGACGTCGCGCCCCGCATCGAACAACTGCAGCGCCTTCACGACGTCCGCGTCGATCGCGATGTTGGTGCCGTTCAAACGCACGCGAACGGTGCCGTCGCCGTGCAGTTCGCGCGCGTCGGCCGTGATGTCGAGCGTGCCGCGCGTCGATGTCTGCTGCAGGCGCAGCGCGGCGGTGACGCCGTGGTCGCTGCTTGCCTGCAGTTCGATCGCTGCGTCGGTGACCAGCGCGGGCCAGTCGGCGGCGTCCACGCGCACGCCGGCGAGCTCTCCCTGCAGTTCCCAGCGCGTCGGTTCGCTCGCCCGCAGCGTCGTCGTCACGCGCAGGTTCCGCACCAGCGCTCCACCGGTGAACACCGGCAGCGACGTTCCGAACAGCCTCGCCGCGCGCGCGACGTTCGCCTGGTCGAGGCGGGCCCCTTCGAGTTCGGCGTGCAGCGCGGCGGCGCCGGTGCGCGGGTCGTACTCGCCGCCGAGTGTCAGGCGCCCGCCGAGTTCGGGCAGCAGGGCGCCGCCGCGCACCTGCAGGGCTCCCGTCGTGGGGTCGGGCGCGAGTTCGAACGCCAGTTCCATCAGTTCGACCGGCGGCTCGCCGGCGCGTGGCTGGGCGCGCACGACGCCCCCCGTGGCGGTGACCGGCGGCACGCGCAGGGGGCTGCTGGCCTTGCCGTCGCCGGCGGCGAGCAGGCGGGCGGGTGCCGGAATTTCGGGTCCCATATCGACGGTGAAGCCGCGCAGGTGCACGGCGTGCAGGCCGACCAGGGCGCCGCTCGCCACCGCGACGTCGACGTCGGCGGCCTCGACCGCCAGCAGGGTGGCGCCTGGGCGGGTGGGGTCGGCGAGCCGGAAGTCGTGTGCCGACAAGCGGCCGCGGCCGAGGTCGAGCGTGGTGCCGCCGAGGTGAACTGGCGCCAGGAACAGCGCCTGCAGTTCGCGCCGGGCGATGGCCGTCGCGGCGTCGCTGCGCTGGAGCAACAGCCAGGTGGCGGTGCCCAGCAGCAGCACGAGGGCGAACGACAGCAGCCAGATCCGGCGCCAACTCATCGGCGGCGCAATCTACTGCCCGGCATCGGTGGCGGCCCGCTTTTCGCTGCCGTCAGCGTGGGAGGTCGTCGGCGCGGAACCCCCGAGAACGGGCAGCAAGCGCCAGTTTGCGCGCGAATTCATGCTTGACAGATTCGCCGCGTCCGCCGAACGTCCTGCCCGTTCGCAGGGAGGCGCGGCATTTCGCCGACAGCCGGGCGAACAAGTTCCACCGAACCGAGACATCCGATGGCTGCCAAGAAGAACGCGAAGGCCGGCAAGACCGGCGACCTCATCATCTCCAAGTCCCGCACCAAGGCCGCGGCCAAGAAGTCGAACGTGTCGTCCGATTTCTACGGCGCGCTCGATGCCACCGTGCGCAACCTGATCAGCAAGGCCGAAGGCCGCTGCGAAGCGAACGGCCGCAAGACGCTCCGCCCGCAGGATCTGTGATCCGAGGCTGATCGGCACCGCGGCTCGCCGCGGTGCGAACGACACGACCCGCGCGCCGCTCGTCGGTTCGCGGGTCGTGTCGTTTCCAGGCGGTCACGGCGTCGCGTCGAGATCGTCGGGGATGTCGAGATGGGCGAAGGCGGCACGTTCGTTGGTGAGCAGCGTGATGCGCACAGCCGCGGCGATGCGTTCGAGTTCGTCGTCGCTCGCGTCGCTCGCCACGTGCACCGGGTCGCCGTAGTGCACGCGGATCCGTGCGAAGGGCTTGGGGATGGTGAAGCGATCCCAACTGCGCAGACGCCAGGCGCGGTCGACGGCGACGCCGACTGGCAGGATCGGCGCGCCGGTCGCGCGCGCGAGCCACGCGATGCCGACGTTGATGGCGTGGCGCGGGCCGCGTGGACCGTCGGGGGTGACGACGAGTTGGCCGTTCGCGGCGAGCAGTTCGTGCATCTCGCGCAGTGCGCGCGCGCCGCCGCGACTCAGCGAGCCGCGCACGATCGCGTAGCGGAAGCTGCGCAGGGCCTTCTGGGCGATCTCGCCGTCGTCGCTGGGCGAGACGAGCACGCCGATGCCGCGGTTCTTGTGATGGCGCAGCGGCATCAGGGTGAGCATGCGGCCGTGCCACATCGCGACGATCCACGGGTCGTTGCTGCGTTGGCGCGCGAAGCCCTGGTCGCCGGTGCGTTGCACGCGCCAGGTCAGCGCGAGCAGGCGGACGAGGAGCGGCGCGATCGCGAACACGAGCCAGGTGCCGACGCGACGCCGGAAGCGGCGGAAGCGAACGAGGGCCGGCGCGTTCCGGCCGGCGGCGTCGCGCTCGGTGGCACGGGCGCGGGCTTGTTCGCGGCGTTCGTTCCGCGGGGCACGGGCGGTCATGGCGCGCGACTCGGCTCGAGGGTGTGGGTTCGCGACCTGTCGCACTCCACGACAGCAGGGAACCTACGCCTTCGGCGGCCCGGCGTAGGCGCTCTTCTCGGCCGGCGCTGCGCGCAGCAGCTTCGCCGCCGCGAGCACGTGTGCGTGCAACCCAGCCCCTCCCGTCGCATCGACGTGCGCCAGGAGCGCCTCGCGCATCCGCGGATCCCAGTAGTGCCGCAGGTGGTTGCGCACGCCTTCCTCGCGCTGGCCTGGCGGGTACGGCGCGAAGAAGTCGCCGATCTGGTTCGCCATCGCGACCAGCACGTCGACGTGGATCACTGCGTCGCCCTTGCCTGGAGCGCTCACGCCCGCACCTCGGCCGGTGTTGCCGCTGCTGCCGACTTGCCGACGGGCACCTTCGCCAGCTCGACCGCCGTGACCTTGTACTCCGGACAGTTCGTCGCCCAGTCGGACAGGTTGCTGGTGACCGCGTTCGCCTTGCTCTGCGCGAAGTGGAACGTCGTGTAGCAGACGCCTGGGTTCACCTTGTCGCTGATGCGCGCCCGCAGCTGGGTCTCGCCGTAGCGGCTCGTGATCGCCACCAGATCCCCGTCGCGGATCCCGCGCGCGTCGGCGTCGACCTGGTGCACGTCGAGCACGTCCTCGCCGTACCAGGCGACGTTGCCGGTGCGACGCGTCTGCGTGCCGACGTTGTACTGCGACAGGATGCGTCCGGTCGTCAGCAGCAGCGGGAAGCGCTCGTCGGTGCGTTCGCTGGTCGCGACGTAGCCGGTCAGCATGAAGTTGGCCTTGCCGCGCGGGAACGTCTTCGTGTGCAGCACCTCGGTGCCGAGCGGCGCGTCCGGGCCGCACGGCCACTGCACCGAGCCTTCGCGTTCGATCAGCGCGAAGCTCATCCCGCCGTAGGCCGGCGAGAGCCGCGCGACCTCGTCGAGGACCTGCGACGCATGGTCGTAGTGCAGCGGGTAGCCCATCGCGTTGATGAGGCGAACGGTGATCTGCCAGTCCTCGAGTCCGGCGAGCGGCTCGACGACCTTGCGCACCATGCTCACGCGGCGCTCGGCGTTGGTGAACGTGCCGTTCTTCTCCAGCGAGCTGCTGCCCGGCAGGAACACGTGCGCGTACTTCGCGGTCTCGTTGAGGAACAGGTCCTGCACGATCACGCACTCCATCGCCGCCATCGCCGCGACGATGTGGTTCTGGTTGGGATCGCTCTGCACCGGGTCCTCGCCCTGGATGTAGATGCCCTTGAACGTGCCGGCGACCGCGGCGTCGAACATGTTCGGCAGGCGCAGGCCCGGCTCCGGATCGAGTTCGAGCTTCCAGTCCTTCTCGAACGTGGCGCGCACCGCGTCGTCGGTGACGAAGCGGTAGCCGGTGAACATGTGCGGCCAACTGCCGAGGCAACTGCCGCCCTGCACGTTGCCCTGGCCGCGCAGCGGGTTCACGCCGACGCCCTCGCGGCCGAGCATGCCGACCGACAGCGCCAGGTTGCCGAGGCACATCACGCCGGTGGAGCCCTGGCTGTGCTCGGTGACGCCGAGGCCGTAGTAGATCGTGCTGTTCGGGCCCTTGGCGTAGATGCGCGCGGCGCGGCGGATGTCCTCGGGATCGAGGCCGGCTTCGGGGCCGACGACCTCGGGCGCGTAGCGGGGATCGCCGACCAGCGCCTTCCACTGCGCGAACTCGGCCGGGTGGCAACGTTCGGCGATGAAGCGCTCGGCGTGCAGGTTCTCGGTCACGATCACGTGCGCGAGGCTGTTGAGCACCGCGACGTTGGTGCCGGGCTTGAGCGCCAGGTGCACGTCGGCCCGGCAGTGCGCCGAGTCGGCGGTCTCGGTGCGGCGCGGGTCGATGACGAGCAGCTTGGCGCCCTCGCGCACGCGGCGCTTGAGCAGCGAGCCGAACACCGGGTGCCCTTCGGTCGGGTTGGCGCCGACGACCAGGATCACGTTCGCCTGCAGGATCGAGTCGAAGTGTTGGCTCGCCGCACCGGCACCGAGCGTCGCCGACAGGCCGAACTGGGTGGGCGAGTGGCAGATGCGCGAGCAGTTGTCGATGTTGTTGTTGCGCAGCGCGACCCGCGCGAACTTCTGCATCAGGAAGATCTCTTCGTTGGTGCAGCGCGACGACGACACGGCGCCGACCGAGCCGCGGCCGTACTTCGCCTGGATGCGCTTCAGCTCGCTCGCCGCGTGCGCGAACGCAGCGTCCCAGCTGACCTCGCGCCACGGCTCGGTGATCGAGCCGCGGATCATCGGCTTCTTCACGCGGTCCGCTGCCCGGTAGTAGTCGAACGCGAAGCGCCCCTTGACGCAGGCGTGCCCGTGGTTGGCCTTGCCTTCCTTCCACGGGATCATGCGCACGATCTCGCCGCCGATCGTCTCGGCGCGGAAGCCGCACCCGACGCCGCAGTAGGCGCAGGTCGTGACGACGGAACGTTCAGGCTTGCGGGGATTGGGCACGGTACACGCCTCCTTCGAACAGGGCCTTCTCGACCAGGCTGTGCGTCGGGCACGCCAGCACGCACGCACCGCACGACACGCACTCGCTGTCCAGGAACGACTCGCCCTGGCTCGCCACGACCTTCGACGCGAAGCCGCGGCCTTCGATCGTCAGCGCGAACGTGCCCTGCGTCTCCTCGCACGCGCGCACGCAGCGGCTGCAGACGATGCACTTGGTCGGGTCGAACACGAAGTACGGGTTGCTGGCGTCGACCGGCGCCTGCAGGTGGTTCTCGCCGGCGCCGTACGGATGGCGATGCACGCCGGTCTGCTGCATCGTCTCGTGCAACTCGCTCCAACCGCCCGGGATGTCGGCGGCGGGGAAGTCGCTGAGGTAGAGCTCCATCACGCCCTTGCGCAGCTCCGCGAGGCGCTTGCTCTGCGTGGTGACGACCATGCCGGCTTCGACCAGCGTCGTGCACGCGGCGGGGAAGCCCTTCCGGCCCTGGATCTCGACCAGGCAGACGCGGCAGCTGCCGAACGCTTCGAGCGTGTCGGTGGCGCAGAGCTTGGGCACCGGACAGCGCGCGAGCGCGGCCGCGGCCATCACGCTGCTGCCGGCGGGGGCGGTGACGTTCTTGCCGTCGACGGTGATGGCGACCGGGGCGCCGTCGCGCGGCGGCGTGCCGAGGTCGATGCCGTCGCGCAGGTTTCGCAGTTCAGACCACATGGGCGGGCTCCTTGCCGGCCGGCAAGCCGAAGTCGCCGGGGAAGTACTGCAACGCCGACAGCACCGGCCACGGGGCCATGCCGCCGAGCGCGCACAGGGATGCGTTCTCCATGACGTCGCAGAGGGCGAGCAGCTGGCGGTGGTTCGCGGTGACGTTCTTCTTCTGGATGATCTGCTCGATCAGTTCGCGGCCGCGCGTGCTGCCGATGCGGCACGGGGTGCACTTGCCGCACGATTCGACGGCGCAGAACTCCATCGCGTAGCGCGCCTGTTCCGCCATGTCGACCGTGTCGTCGAACACCACGATGCCGCCGTGGCCGACCATGCCCTTCTTCGCCGCGAGCGCTTCGTAGTCGAGCGGCAGGTCGAGCAGCGAGCCGTCGAAGTAGGCGCCGAGCGGCCCGCCGACCTGGACCGCGCGAACGGGCCGGCCGCTGCGCGTGCCGCCGCCGTAGTCCTCGATCAACTGGCGCAACGTGACGCCGAACGCCTTCTCGACGAGACCGGCGCGCTTGACGTTGCCGGCGAGTTGGATCGGCAGCGTGCCGCGCGAGCGGCCCATGCCGAAGTCCGCGTAGTACTTGCCGCCCTTGTCGAGGATGATCGGCACCGACGCCAACGACACGACGTTGTTGACGACGGTCGGCTGGCCGAACAGGCCCTTGATCGCGGGCAGCGGCGGCTTGTAGCGGATCATGCCGCGCTTGCCTTCGAGCGACTCGAGCAGCGCGGTCTCCTCGCCGCAGATGTAGGCGCCAGCACCGATGCGCACCTCGGCGTCGAACGCGAAGCCCGAGCCGCGCACGTTCGTGCCGTACCAGCCAGCCGCGCGCAGCGTGGCCAGCGCTTCGTTGAGCACCTTCGCGGCGTGCGGGTACTCCGACCGCAGGTAGATGTAGCCGTAGCTCGCCCCGGTCGCGTAGCCGGCGATCGCCATGCCCTCGAGCAGGACGAACGGATCGCCCTCCATCACCATGCGGTCGCTGTAGGTGCCGGAGTCGCCTTCGTCGGCGTTGGCGACGACGTACTTCGGAGTGCCGGCGGCCGCGGCCACCGTGCGCCACTTGATGCCGGTCGGGAAGCCCGCGCCGCCGCGACCACGCAGGCCGGACGCGACGACCTCTTCGACGACGGCGGCGGGCGCCATGCCGAGCGCGCGCTGCAGTCCGCGCAGGCCGCCGTGCGCTTCGTAGTCGGCGAGCGAGAGCGGATCGGTGATGCCGGCGCGCGCGAAGCACAGGCGTTCCTGCTTCGCGAGGAACGGGATCGCCTCGACCTTGCCCTGGCTCAGGCGGTGGGCGTTGCCCTGCAGGAAGCCCATCGCGAACAGGTCCGCGACGTCCCCGGGCTCGACCGGGCCGTAGCCGATGCGGCCCTGCTTCGTCTCGACCTCGACGAACGGTTCGAGCCAGAACAGGCCGCGGCTGCTGGTGCGCACCACCTGCACCGCGGCTCCCGTGCGCTTGCCTTCGGCGGCGATCGCCTTCGCCACGGCGTCGGCGCCGAGGCTCAGCGCGGTCGCGTCGCGCGGCACGCAGACTCGGATCGTCATCGTGCGCTCCTCGCCTGCTCCAGCAGGGCGTCGGCCTTGGCCGGCGTCACGCGGCCGTGCAGTTCGCCGTCGAGCATCGCCGCCGGCGACACCGCGCAGTTGCCGAGGCAATAGACCGGTTCGATGGTCACGGCGCCGTCCGGCGAGGTCTGCCCGAGTTTGCAGCCGAGTGCCCGCTCGACGTGGGCGGTGAGTTCGCGGCTACCACACGCCTGGCAGCTCTCGGCCTGGCAGAGTTTCAGCACGGCTCGCCCGGGCGGGGTGGTGCGGAAGTCGTGGTAGAACGAGATGACGCCGTGGATCTCGGCGCGCGAACGGTTGAGGGCCTTGGCGATCGGGCGCACGACGCCGGGCGGCACGTGGCCGAACGCCGCCTGCACGTCGTGCAGGATCGGCAGCAGGCTGCCGGGCACGCTGGCCCAGCGATCGAGGATGGGCTGCAGCTTGCTGCTGTCGGCGGCGGACAGGGCGGGGCCGCTGCGAGGACCTCGGGTGCGCGGGACGACGGAGTCTTTCTTCACGGGCGTGCTGGGATGGCGGCGGAAAGGCCGCGAGCCGCGCAGATTAGGTTTCGGCGCGTGCTGCTGGCAACCACCCTACCGACGTTCTGCGGGCGGGGCCGGGAATGCCACGCGGGAGACCGTTCGCCGCGGCGAGGCGAGATCGACCAACCACAGCCCGTGCTGTTCGTCGGCAACGCCGGCGAGCATCGCGGTCGAGGCTGCCGCGGTCCGCCCGTCGGGCGACAACACGAACGGAAAGGCCGCTGCCGCCGGCACGCGCGAGTCCTTCGGTGGCGTGCCGCGCACGACCACGGTCTCGCGCGTGGCACCGCCGGTGCGCGTCGTCTCGAACAGGCTCCACGCCACCTCGCCGTCCTTGCCGCGTCGCGCCAGGCCGGCGACGAGCCCGCTGCCGTCGGGCAGCCACTGCAGGGAGCCGCAGTCGACCTCGCGGCGGTTGCCGAGCGGGATCGTGCGTTCGAGCCGGCCTTCGGCGAACACGAGGAGGGCCGTGGCTCCGTCGCGCGTGCGTTCTCGCGCCGGGAACACGATCGCCTTGGTGTCAGGGGACACCGCGGGCATCGGCAACGGCTGCCACGCGCAATCGGCGGGCGGCGTCAGCAGCACCTTGCGGGCGAGGGTCTCGGGATCGAGTTCGCCGAACTGCCAGCGCTGCTCGTCCTTGGAGTCGGCGACGAACCAGCCGACGCCGGCGCCGAACGGCACCAGCACGAGCTCCTCGCCACGCGCGCCGCGTTCGTGCTGGGTCTCGCCACTGCGCAGATCGACGCGCCGCACGCCCTTGTCGCCGAAGAACAGGCGGCTGCCGATGGCGACCGGCGCCATGTAGAACGCGGCCTCGGCACCGTCGTCGAGCGGCAGTTCGAGCGTGCGCACGGTGGCGGCGGTGGTGGGGTCGAGAGTGGTTGCGGTGACCATGCCCTGGTCGCCCTTGCTGGCCCAGAGCACGACGGCGTGGGCGCCGGTGCTGTCCCAGAGTGGCGTGGCCATCGCTTCGCTTGGGGCGGTGAACAGCACGCGGGTCGTGTCGTCGCGGCGGTCGTGCAGCGCGATCGCGAGTCGTTCTTCGCCGGCGCGGGCGAGGAACAGGATGCGGTGGCCGTCCTGGTGCCACGCGGGTCGGCACGCGAAGGCGGCGCCGAGGGCGAGCAGCGTGGCCGTGGCCACGAGGCGGGTGAGGCAGCGGCGGCGTGGCGTGAGCACGCGGGAACGATAACGACGTCTTGGCGCGAACTTCTTCTCGGCGCGGTTGCGCGCTACCTCGGGTTCGGCGGAGACCACGTGTTGTGTCGTTCGCCGGAGCGGGGAAGTCCCGACTGCCGGTGTGCGGCGAGGATCTCTTGGAAAGAGGAGCGAATGGATGAGCGACCAACGTCGTCGGGCTACCGGGCTACCGGGCGGGATGCTCGCTGCTCCGGTGCCCCCCTGTAGTTCCTGCACCGCCTTCGCAGCGTAGGCGTCGATGGGGCCGGGGTGCATGGGTGCTCCACCGGCGCGCGGTTGTAGCCGCGACGGCAGTTGCTGCGAAGCGGCCCAGAGGACCTCGGCGGTGCAGTTGCCCGGCCTCGGTCGAGCGTGCGTTGTCGCTGCTAGGATCGGTGCGCGGGCTCTGCGTTGCGTGAATGCGCGAACCGCTGCGACTCGCGCGAGCGCTCAGGAATCAGCGGACCGCGAAAAAGAACCTTGAACGTTGTTGGCGAGCGCGACCGCAACGACCGCGCCGAGAATCGAAGCGCGCGTCACGCAAGAACTTGGCTCCCGCGCCTTGCGAACGACGCGACGCGTTCTGGATCGCGCAATCGCGCGTCATGCGCTCGCGGCGAACACCTCGCTCTTGCGCGTTCCTCGAAAGTCGAGTAGACGGCGACGACGAGGTCGCTGCGTCCGTGGGTGAGTCCGCGGCGCGACGCGGCCGCTTGGTGTGCACAGACAAGATCCTGAACACGTGGGAGTACCAGATCACGCACTCTGCAACAGTCACAGGGCGAGACAAAAACGGAAGACTCGTGCTGCAAAGCAAGATGGGTGTAGGAGCCGAGGGGAGGCACTATGTCGAGGACGTTCCGCCAAGCTACAAGCAAGGGCCTCCTGAGGCATCGGGTGAGCCGCCAAGGGTGGATTACCATGCTCCCAATCCCGGACCTATCATCGCCATGGGAGGACAGGCGTGACGAGGGTATCCACGGCGGTCGTGCTTGCCTATGTTGCATGGGCGGTTCCATCGGTCGCACAGAACAATGACGCACATGAACAACGGTCGTTTGAGCTCCGTTACACTGTCGATCTGTTAGAGTGCCCACCACGACCTCTCAGCGATTCTGAGCTGGTGGGGGGGGCTCTGATCCGACCGTTCCGGTTTGCCGGGGCTTTCTCGGGCTCCGGACAGGTGATAGTGCTTGCGGTAAACGAAGTCGTGATTCAGTTGGATGTCGCGACCGGCAAGATCGCACCCGTTAGCATTGAATCTGGTGCTACTAGGTATGTGCATGCCGCAGTGTCTTCTGCAGAGCACTCGGTCGCGGTTCTGAGTGCATCAGGCCTGTTTCGCATCGATATCGGTGGATCGGCAAAGGAGATTGGCTTGACTCTGCCTGGATCGAGTGCGAAGTGGGCGGCTGCGGGACAGGGTGGGTTGGTCGCTGCGTGGACGCACGATAGTAGAAACCTCTGGGTCGCGGATACAGCGGACGAACATGGGGCCTGGACTCCTTTGTTGGGCCAGGGCAACGTGCTGTGGGCAGATACTGACGGGCATACAATTTGGTGTGCCCGTGACGCCGGGCATGGACAAATGAGCGTTTGCGTAAAGCGACCAGGCAAGGAGGTGGAAGTGGTGGCTAGCACGGAGCGTATGGCCAGGATATGCGCTAAGCGACTGGCCGACTCCGACATGATTGTGGCGGCAGGAGTCGGACTGCGTGTGATAGAAGCTACAAGAGAACTTGACGGGGTGAAGGTCGAGAGAAGTACTCAGGATCGTGTCTTGGCCGGCCTAGGAATCGTCGATCAGAATCGCGCGGTAGCTGTGACGCATGACAGGATGTTGCTATACGAGCGGGGGCCTACATGGAGTGTGCGAGAAGAGTGGGTAGCACCGCACAGCATTCAGGGATTCCTCTGGAACGGGATCCAGAGCCATGCGGTAATCGTGTTCGCAGATGCCGGCAAAGTCAGGCTCAGCTTACTACACGTCCGGTGCAAGTAGCCGGCCCCGAGCCGAGATACCGTCCCCACTTCGCGGAACGACCGATGCGCCACACCCTGCTCCCAGCCCTCCTCGCCTCCAGCTGGACCCTGACCGCGACCGCCCAGACGTCGCTGGTCGTGCCCGACAACTTCCCGGACATCGGCAGTGCGATCGCGGCCGCGAGCCCAGGTGCCGTGATCCACGTGAAGAGCCGGCCGCTGCCGTACCCGCCGTTCGTGATCGACAAGCCGATCACCATCGTCGGCTCGGGCGTCGACCAAGGCGCCCCGATGGTCAGCGTCACGGTGGGCATCGGCATCGACGTGCAGCTCGCCCCTGGCGAACGTGCGTCGATCACCCGCATCGACTGCATGTCGGCGTCCGGCGCGACGCTCACGCGCGCGCTCGTCGTCAACGGCGGCCACCTGACGCTCGAGGACTGCCGCTTCTTCGGCGGCCACGATCCGGTCGGCGGTGCCGGTCTCGCCGTCGTCGAGGCAATCGGCGCCGACCTCGTGGCGGTGTTCTCCCGGTTCGAAGGCGGCACCCGCGCGACCGCGCTGCGGGCGACCACGAGCCGCGTGTCGGTGGTGTCGACGCGGTGCTTCGGCGCCAACCCGGACAGCCCCGGCATCGACGCGATCGACAGCACCGTGCACGGCAACGACGCGTGGTTGCTCGGCGGCGAGAGCTTCGTCGGGACTCCGGGCGGCCCGGCCCTGCGCGTCGCTGGCGCCAGCAGCGTCTGGTTCTGCGACTCGCAGATGCGCGGCGGCATGGGAACGCCCGCAGGCAGCGCGATCGTCAACACGTCGGCCACGGCCGTCGAGATCGACAACAACGCGCTGACCTCGGGATTGTCGCTCGGCGGCGCCACCCCGCCGCCGGTCATCGTCGGCCCGAGCCTCGCCAATCCGAACCTCGTGGCGCTGCGATGGAGCGAGCAGCTCTACCGCCGCGGCACGATGCGGATGGGCCAGCCCTGGTGGATCTACCTGCGTGGAACGCCGTCGTCGTCGATGGTCCTCGGCTTCAGCTTCGGGCCGACGGGCAGCGCGCCCGTGCTGACCCGGCAGCCGGCCTTGTTGCACAACGACCTGCTGTTGCTGCTCCCGCTCGCATCCGACGCCGCGGGCAACGCGAGCTTCGCCGGCGGCACGTTGCCGAACTCGGCATCGCTGTTCGGTGCGGGGCTGTGGGCGCAGGCCGCGACGCTCGGCTCGTTCCCGGTCGAAGCCTCGCCGCCGAGCGGCGTGGTCGTACGCCCGTACTGAGCGTTCCGTCGCCCGGGGAGGCTCCTGGCATCGTTGCGGGGGCGGTCCTATCCTCGCACCTCGACGCGCCCCGCCACGGGGTGGAAGTCGCGCTGGCAAGCGGGCTACGGCCGATCACGGCGAGGCGCCGATGAACGGCTGCAGTCCGGCAGCGACGCGAGAACCCGATGACGAGCAAAGAACCGAAGGAGCCGGGCGAAGGCCAGGCCAACAAGCGACCACGCGGCATGGGCGGCGTGATCCTGATCCTGGCGCTGCTGATGGCCCTGTTCTTCGTCGTGTCGAACTCGCCGCGCGATGGCCAGAGTTCGGTCGACGCGCTCTACAGCCACTTGCTGAACGGCCGCGTCGACAAGTGGACGATGACCGCCGACGTGGTGACCGCCGACGTGCGGTTCGACGACGGCAGCGGCCGCCAATACGAGGTCGTGGTCCGCGACTTCCTGCGCAGCCAGGACCAGGACCAGAACGAGATCGAGTTCTACCGGACGCTGGTCGCGCAACGGCTCGACCCGTCCCTGTACCAGGGAGCGGCGGCCACCTCGGCGTTCCTCGGCGACCTGAACAGCGGCGCCATCCGCGTGCTGCGTGCGTTCCTGGTGCACGAAGTCGCGGGCAAGAGCCCGGTCTCCGGTCGTGCGTCCGCGGACGAGAAGGACCCGCGCAAGGCCGGCACCTACCTGACCGCGCTGCTGCAGCGCGGCTCGAGCGTGCACTACGTGCGGCTCGACGCGCCGATCGCCGTCGACGTGCCGACGCTGCTCGACGTCACCAACGCGCTGGCCAAGGGCGGCGTGCCGATGCGCAGCCTCACGCTGTCGCTCGGCACCGACTTCCGGATCACCGAGCCGAACACCGCGCTGCTCTACATCATCGGCACCGTCGGCCCGTGGCTCCTGGTGCTGGCGATCGTCTGGTTCTTCATCCTGCGGCAGATGCGTTCCCCGGGCGGCACCGGTGGCGTGCTGAGCTTCGGGCGCAGCCGCGCCTCGCTCTACACCAAGGAGAACCGCACCAACGTGACGTTCGACGACGTCGCCGGCATGGAAGAGGCGAAGGCCGAGGTGCGCGAGATCATCGAGTTCCTGAAGAACCCCGCGAAGTTCGCGCGGCTCGGCGGCTCGATCCCGCGCGGCGTGCTGCTGGTCGGCTCACCGGGCACCGGCAAGACGCTGCTGGCGAAGGCGATCGCCGGCGAGGCCGAAGTGCCGTTCTTCAGCATCTCGGGCAGCGACTTCGTCGAGATGTTCGTCGGCGTCGGCGCCAGCCGCGTGCGCGACCTGTTCAAGCAGGCGCGCGAGGCGAGCCCGTGCATCGTGTTCCTCGACGAGATCGACGCCGTGGGTCGCAAGCGCGGCACTGGCATGGGCGGCGGCCACGACGAACGTGAGCAGACCCTCAACGCGATCCTCGTCGAGATGGACGGCTTCGACTCCGACAAGGGCATCATCCTGGTCGGCGCGACGAACCGCCCGGACGTGCTCGACCCGGCGCTGCTGCGGCCGGGCCGCTTCGACCGCCAGGTCGTGATCGATCGCCCGGACGTCAAGGGCCGCGAAGCGATCCTCAAGGTGCACGCGCGCAAGGTGAAGCTGGCCGGCTACGTCGACCTGCACTTGATCGCCAAGGCGACGGCCGGGTTCTCCGGCGCCGAGCTGGCCGCGGTCATCAACGAGGGCGCGATCCTCGCGGCGATGAAGAACAAGGACGCCGTCGACATGTCCGACCTCGAGGAGGCCCGCGACCGTGTGCGCTGGGGGCGCGAGAAGCGCAGTCGCGCGATCGAGGAGGAGGACAAGAAGGTGACCGCCTACCACGAGGCGGGTCACGCGATCGTGTCGATCCTGACCCCGAACCAGGATCCGGTGCACAAGGTCACGATCGTCTCGCGCGGGCGCGCGCTCGGCGCGACGTTGTCGCTGCCGGAGAAGGACGACTACAACCACTGGCGCAAGAAGCTGCTCGGCCGCATCGCCGTCTGCTTCGGCGGCCGCGTCGCCGAGGAGATCGTGTTCGGCGACGTCTCGGCTGGCGCCCAGAACGACATCGAGCAGGCGACCAACCTGGCGCGCACGATGGTGTGCGAGCTCGGCATGAGCAGCAAGGTCGGCCCGATCAAGTACACCGCCGACGACGAGAGTCCGTTCCTCGGTCGTGAGTTCCGGATCGCCGGCAACGTCAGCGAGCGCACGCTCGAGCTGATCGACGACGAGGTCAAGCGCATCGTCGACGAGCAGTATCGCGCCGCCACGCAGCTGCTCGCCGACACGCGCGCCGGGCTGGACGCGGTTGCCAACGCGCTGCTGAAGCACGAGACCCTGAGCGGCGACGAGATCGCGGCAGTCCTGCGCGGCGACGACATCGAGGAGTTCCGGCAAGCACAACAGCGCGCCCAGCAGGCGCCGGGCCGTCGCCCCGAACCGACGGCGCGTCCGGCGGTCGAACCACCGCCGATCCCCGGGCAGCAGAAGCCCGACGTCGGCCTCTCCGGCGCCTGAGAGCCCTTGAAGAGCACCAGGATCCCGGTCCGCAGTTCGCCTCGTGCGGCCGCGCTCGCGGCCGCGCCGAGAGTCCACGCCCGTCCCTTGCCCACCCGCTGAGCCCGCGCATGCCCGCCGCTCTCTCGCTGCAGATGCTCACGATCGACGAGAGCCTCGGGGGCGCTCTCGAGGTCGGCAAGATCGTCATCGAAGTGGCGATCTTCGCGGTGCTGATCTACGTCGTGCTGCGGTTCCTGTGGATGACCCGCGGTTCGGTGCTGATCCGGGGTCTGGGCCTGCTGCTGCTGACCGCGCTGGTGGCGTCGTTCCTGCTGATCCAGACGCTCGAACTGCGCCGCGTCGGCTGGCTGGTCGAGCACCTGGCGCCGTCCGTGGTGCTCGGGCTCGTCGTCGTGTTCCACCCGGAGATCCGGCGCGCGATCGTGCAGCTTGGCGACGCGTCGATCTTCCGCCGCTTCTTCCGCCGCGAGGCGAAGATCGTGCCGCGTCTGCTGCGGGCGATCGCGCGGCTCAGCAAGGAGCGCATCGGCGCGTTGATCGCGATCGAGCGCGACTCGACGCTCGCCGAACTGACCGAGAACGGCATCATGATCGACGCCGAACTCAACAGTTACCTGATCGAGTCGATCTTCTATCCGAAGAGCGCCTTGCACGACGGTGGCGTGATCGTGCGCGACGATCGCATCGTCGCCGCCTCGTGCCTGTTCCCGCTCAGCCAGAACCCTGACATCGACAAGCGCCTCGGCACGCGCCACCGGGCCGCGCTCGGGCTGTCGGAGGACACCGATGCACTCGTGCTGGTCGTCAGTGAGGAGACCGGCAAGATCTCGACCGCGAGCGGCGGCACGTTGAAGTTCGACCTGACCCTCGAACAGGTCGAGCAGCAGCTCGACGAGGCGCTCGGACGCCGGCAGGCGGCATGACTCCCGACCGCCGTCGTCGCAACGGAATCGTCGCCGTCGTCGTGGCGGATCCGTGGCGCAAGCTGCTCGCGATCGGTCTCGCCGTGCTGCTGTGGTTCTTCGTCGACAGCCGCATCGAACTCGCGACGAAGCGCGAGTTGCCGCTGGTCACCGAAGGCGTCCAGTCGAGCGTGGGCGCGTCGCGGGATCGGTTGGCGGTCATCCTGCCGACCGATCGTGTCGTCGGCGTGCGCTTCCGCGACGGCGAGACGCCGATCGACTCCGTGAGCATGCACCTGCGCGGACCGCGTTACCTGATCGAGGCGCTCGAGCGCGAACGCCTCGACCTGCAGGTCACCGTCTTCCAGGACCGCGACTGGACCGCGAGCACCGTGGTCGAGTTCACGGTCGCCGACCTGCGCCGCGACCATCGCGCGCTCGAGGGCCTCGAGATCGAACTGGTGCCGCCGCGGATCAAGCTCGAGGTGGAGCGCATCGACCGCCAGGAGATGCCCTTGTCGCTCGATGTCGTCGAGGTCGACGAGGGCGCGCTGGCCGGGCGCACGCGCCGCGAGACGGCCGAGTTCGCGCCCGCGACTGCCATCGTGCTCGGTTCGGCGAAGGGCATCGACCGGCTGCGGCGAACCCCGCGGCCGTTCCGCACCTCGTTGCGGGGCAGCGGTACGGCGCGGCAGGCGACGGGGGAGCTCGAGATCATCGATGCCGGCGACCTCGGCGTTCGGTTCGCCGCCCAGCCGCTGCTGACGATGCAACTGCTGCCGCAGACGACGGTGTTCGAGGTCGACGTGCCCGTGCATGTCGACGACGAGGCTCTGCCTGCCGATCAGCGTGGCCAGTGGGAGCCCGAGTTGCGCAGCAAGGTCGTGCGCATCCGCGCCGGCGGCGACCTGCGTTCGCGGCTGGTCGCGCTGCGCGAGAACCCGGACAAGACCGTGCTCGCCGACTGGGTCGCCGAGAACCTCCGCCTGCACGTGCACGTGCAACGGCCGACCACTGGTACCATCCTCGGGCCGGAACTGTCGCTGCGGCCGCGGCTGCTGCTGCTCGGGGCGCTGCACACGACCGTCGAGCGCAACGAGTGCTTGCTTGACGAGACCGTGCTGGTGAAGTTGCGCCGCAGGACATGACGAGCATCGACCCGCCGCAGTTCGGCACCGACGGTTTGCGAGGACGGGCCGGCGATCCGCCGATGGATCCCGAGACGCTGCGTCGCGTCGGCGCCGCGCTCGGCGTGCTGCTGCAACGGGGTGGCGAGGCGCAGAAGCGCGTGCTGGTCGGCAACGACGGGCGCGAATCGGCGCCGTGGATCCTCGAGGCGCTCGCGCAGGGGTTGTGCGCCGCCGAGGTGGCGGTCGGCGACGTCGGGCTCTGCACGACGCCGGCACTGGCGTTTCTCTGCCGTTCGCAGCCCGTCGACGCCGCGATCATGATCAGTGCGTCGCACAACCCCGCGCACGACAACGGGGTGAAGATCTTCGCCGCGGACGGCAGCAAGTTGCGCGACGAGGACGAAGCCGAGCTGTCGGCGCTCGCAGTGGCGCTGCGCCCCGCCGAACTGCGCACGCCGCGCACGCGCGACCGCAGTGAACTGCTCGGCCGCTACGAGGATCGGTTCGCCGAGGCGTTCCCGTTGCTCGACCTCTCGGGGCGCACGGTCTGCATCGATGCCGCCAACGGCGGCGGCTCGCAGCTGGCACCACGGGTCCTGCGCGCGTTCGGCGCCACGGTGGTCGAGGTGGCCTGCGAGCCCGACGGCTTCAACATCAACGACGGCTGCGGCGCCTTGCACCCGGAAGCGCTGGTGGCCGCGGTGCGCGAGCACGGCGCGTGCCTCGGCATCGCGCTGGATGGCGACGGGGACCGCGGCATGTTCGTCGACGAACGCGGCGGCGTGCGCGACGGCGACGAGGTGCTCGCCCTGTTCGGTCGTCGACTGCACGCGGCCGGGGCCCTGCCCGGCGCCCGCATCGCCGCCACGGTGATGAGCAATCTCGGCCTGCACAAGGCGCTGCGCGAAGCCGGCGTCGGCGTCCAGGTCACGCCGGTCGGCGATCGCAACGTGTTCCTGGCGATGAAGGAGCACGGCTTGGCGTTGGGCGGCGAGCAGTCGGGGCACGTGTTGTTCGCCGCCCACGACCTGATCGGCGACGGGCTCTACACCGGCGTGCGCCTGCTCGCGACCGTTGGCGCCGAGCCGATGTCGACGGCGTTCGCGGGGTTCACGCGGTTCCCGCAGCGCCTCGTCAACGTGCCGGTGCGCAGCAAGCCGCCGCTCGACGGCGTGCCGGCGATCGCTGCGAAGGCCGCCGAGATCGAACGCGAACTCGGCCAGGACGGGCGGCTGCTGCTGCGCTACTCGGGTACCGAGCCGAAGTGCCGCGTCATGGTCGAGGCAGCGAGCGTCGACGCCTGCGAACGGCTGTGCGCGGCGCTGGCGGCGGTCGTCGCGCGCGAACTCGGCGCATGACGACGAACGCGGCGTTGGCGGTCACGGGCAGCAATCTCGCCGGCGACGTGCCGTTCGCCGTGGCGTTGGCGCTGCCCGGCGGTGCGGTCGTCGGCGCCCGCCCGAACCCCGGCGAGCGCGGCGATCTGGCGCGGTTGTGCGCCGAGCTGTGCGCCGCGCACGGCGTGGCCCCGGCCGATCTCGGCGAAGTGCGCGTCGACGTCGGCCCCGGCTCGTACACCGGACTGCGCGTCGCGGTGACGTTCGTGCGCTGCCTGCTGCAGTTCGGCGGCGTGCGCGTCCAGGCGCTCGACAGCCTGGCGCTGCTCGCGGCGCGCGCCCGCGCGACGCCGGGCGACGTGCGCGTCGTGCTCGACGCCCGCCGCGACCGGGTGCACCTGCAGTCGTTCGTGATCTCGCCGGCGTCGGTGGCCGCGACCTCGCCGCCCGCGGCAGTGCCGTTCGCCGCGGCGCTGGCGGCGATCACGCCTGGAGCGCGCGTCGTGGTGCCAGGGAACCTGCCAGCGGCCATGACCGCAGCGCTGCGCGCAGCCGGTGCCGCGGTGCAGGTCGAAGCGACCGTGCTCGCGACCGAATTGTTCGCGCCGGGGCTGCCGTTCGTTGCCGCCGCGACGGCCGACCTCGAACCCCGCTACCTGATGGGCAGCTATGCCGAGGAGTGAGCGATGAGCGCGTTCCGATTGCTGTGGCTCTGCCATCGTTGGGCTGGCATCGCCGCCGGCCTCGTGCTCGCGCTCAGTGCCGCGACCGGGTTCCTGCTGCTGCTGAAGAAGGACTTCGCGTGGCTGCAGCCGCCCGTCGTGCGCGGCGCCGAGGGACCGCCCGAACGCCTGCAACCGCTCGCGGCCGTCTACGGCGCGGTGTTCGCCCTCGGTCTGCCGCAGTTCCGCAGCGAGGCCGACATCGCGCGCATCGACTTCCGGCCGGCGCAGCGCGTGCACAAGGTCGTCAGCCAGCACGACGACCTCGAAGTGCAGGTGTGTGCCATCACGCTGGCGACGACTGGTCCGGCCGTGCGCCGCAGCGACTGGCTCGAACGGCTGCACGACGGCTCGTGGGCGGGCCCGGCGATGCACGGCATCGTGATGCCGGCGGCGGCGTTGGTGCTGCTGTTCCTCGCCGGCAGCGGCTACGTGATGTGGGCGTGGCCGAAGCTCCGGCGGCGGCGCTGACGCAGACGGTTCGGCCGTTTGGCCCGGCGGGCTTCCACCGGTTGCGCGGACGGCGGGTGCCCGGGAAGGCGAAGCCGGGCGCGGACGTCCCATGGGCCATGTCCAAGGGGACCGCGACCGCGGGGATGGTGATCGCAGCCGGCGTCGCGATGTACCTCGCGGCGCTGCGCGGCTCGTCACGCCTGGATGTGATGGCCTGTGGGCTGCCGGCCTCGTTGTGCGCCTGGTGGTGGTCGGTGCCCTCCGCTGGGCGACCTTCGCTGGTGCGATGGCAGATGCCGCTGCTCGCGGCGGCGGCGGTCGCTGGTGGCGTGGTGTTGGCCGCGGTGCAGGCGGCACCGCTTGGCGCGCCGGTGCCGTGGTCGGCGGGGGTTCTCTTCGGTGGCCGGCTGTTTGCGTGGCTTGCGCTGCTGCGCGCGTTCGCGGCGGCACTGGATCGACTGCTCACGATCGTCGTGCGGCGAGCGGCATGGCGAGTCGTCAGCACGAGCCTCCTGCTCGTCGTCGTCGTCTTCCCACAGCTCTGGGTGGCGCTGCAGACGCATCGCCTCCCGATCGCGCCGCCGCCGGGATTCGCCGGCACACGGATGTACGAGGACGTCCGTTTCGTCGCCGCCGATGGCGTGCCACTCGTGGGTACGCTGTTGCCGCACGCGAACGCGTCGCCCCGCACGCCTGTCGTCATCGTCTGCCACGGTCTCGGCAGCAACCGCGCGACGTTCCTCGGCTACGCGCAAATTGCCCTCGAACTGGGCTGCCACGCCCTGCTCTTCGACTTTCGCGGGCACGGCGCCAGCGGCAGTGCGGCGACGACCTTTGGCGCGCACGAGGTCGGGGACGTCGCGGCGGCGGTCGGCTGGTTGCGGGCCGAACCGCGCTTTGCCGCGGCCCCGGTCGTGCTCGTCGGCGTCTCGATGGGTGCGGCCACCGCACTGCAGGCCGCGGCGCTCGTCGGCGCGGCGGGCGTGTTCGCCGAGAGTTCGTTCGCGGACCTGCCCAGCATGGTTGCCCGTCAGGCGGCCGCACTCGGCGACGCCGCGC
This sequence comes from uncultured bacterium, assembly GCA_937952215.1. GTDB lineage: Bacteria > Planctomycetota > UBA1135 > UBA1135 > UBA2386 > UBA2386. The sequence goes on along the minus strand of CALFZH010000064.1, from coordinate 101,336 downwards.
AACTCGCGGTCGCCGCGGTGGCGATGGCGGCGCGATTGCAGCTCGGTGTCGATCTCGCGTCGGTGTCGCCGCGTGCGAGCCTCGCAGCGCTGCCGGCGCACGTGCCGGTGGTTCTCGTGCACGCGGGTGACGACGAGGTCGTGCCGCGCTGCGAAGGCGAACGTCTCGCCGCCGCCCGGCCGGGCCTGCGCCTGCACGTCGTCGCCGGTGCGAGCCACGGCGGTTGTTCGGTGTGTGCGCCGGTCCGCGTTCGCGGCTGGCTCGCGGAACTGCTCGTGGACGTCGAACGCGGGTGAATCGGCCCGCGGCGGCGAGGGTGGGGCGCTGCCGCCGCGAGCCTGTTTGGCGGGGCGCGCTCGCGCAACCGTTCGCCGGACACCAGCGTTCGGTCGGTGCCACTCGGGCGCTCCGCGACGCTGCGGTCCACGCGGACGTGCGATCAGCCGATCCCGAAGACGACGATCGCGCCGTTGTAGAGGAAGTGCGCGAACATGCCCGGCAGCAGCGTGCCGGTGCGCAGGCGCAACCAACCGAGCGCGAGCCCACCGGCGAGGTGGATCGGCAACACCGCTGGTGCCCCGTGGCAGAGTGCGAATGCCATCGCGGTCGTCAGCAGGCCCGCGCTGGTTCCCATCAGGGCGAGCAGGCGTCCCTGCAGCACGCCGCGGAACATCACTTCCTCGAGCACCGCCGGGGCGACCGCGATGACGAACAGCGTGAGCGGCAAGCCGAGTTCCCCGCGCAGTCGGCTGATCAGTCCCGGCTCGTCGACCGCGAGCAGCGCCAGCCAGCCGATCGCCGCGAGCAGCAGAACGCCTGCGCCCAGCGCCGCGGTGGCGTAGTGGCGCAGGGGGCCGGGGTGCAGTCCGAGTCGGCCGTACGGCCCCGATGCCGCGACGACGATCGCGACCAGCACGCCCGAGACCAGGGTCGTGAGTGGCAGCAGCAGTTCGAACTCGTCGCCGCGGGCGAGCACCAGTGCTGCGATCTGCGGGCCGAGCAGGGCGGCGAGCAGCGCTCCGAACTCGAGTAGCGTGCGGTTGGTCCAGCGGGCGCGGTTGGTCGGGCTCTGGTTGCGCAGGCTGTCGGGCGCCATCGGGGCGTCGAGCCGGACGGGTGCGAACTGCATCACGTCGTCGTCGCCGATCGTCGGCACGAGCCCATGTTCGTCGGTCCGGTGACGCCTCAGGCGCAGGGGATGCGGCATCGGCGGCGGTGCTGGCTCCATGCCGGGCAGCGTCGGCTCGACGCTGCGCGTGGGCGGCACCTCGAGCCAGGCGCCGCAATCGCAGCGCAATCGGAATCCCGCGAGGCTCACGTGCACGCGCCAGGGCAGCACGCAGGAGCCGCAGGTGAGGGCGACCGCTTCGCCGTCGGCGAGCGGGCGATCGGCCGGCCAGGTGCGCGCCGCCGGCGGCCCTTCCTCGGTCACTGCGGCCTCGGCGCGGCCGTGATGGACAACCGCACCGCGGTGGCACCGATGCGGCCGGGCAGCTTCGCCGTGACGACGGCTTCGGCCGCGGTGAGCAACGGTCGAACGTCGACCTTCGTCTCCGCGAGCACGTGCCCCGAGTCGTCAACGACCTGCACGTACAGTTCGCGACCGTCGCCGACGATGCTGGTCGCCGCGCCCGCGGCGTGGTCGCTGGCCGCTCGGCGACGTTCCTCGACGGCCTGGGGCGTCGCCGGGTAGTCCGCACCGCGGCGCAGCGTCACGTCGTAGTTGCCCCAGGCGCGTCCGACCTCGAACGCCAGCATGGTGCCGAACGGCCCCGCGTCGCGCTGCAGGCCGTCGGCGCGCGCGGCGAGCACCCGGTCGATCCAGCCGGCCTGCCAGGCAACCGCGGTCCCGGCGAGCAGCAACAACGGCGCGATCCAGGCCAGGTCGCGGCGGCGCAGGCCGAACGGCGTCGGTGGTGCGGCGGGCATCGCCGGCACGGTGTCGTCCGGCGTGCGCGGGCGTCGTCGGCTCAGCGGTTCGATGCGGTCGCCGCGCACGACGAACAGCGTCTCGGTCACTTCGTCGGCGAACAGGAGGCGGCAGCGCAGGTTGCCTTCGACGCTGCCCGGCACGCCGCCGGCGACGACCTTCTGCAGCGCGGCGAGGAAGCGGTCCTGCGCCGCGTCGTCGAAGCCCGGCGGCATCGGGGTGTCGATCGGCAGCAACGAGAAGCGGCCGCCTTGGATGTCGCAGCGGAACGGGCCGCCGCCGGCGCTGCTCAGCTCGCGCGTGGCCGCCTGCAGGGCGTCGGCATCGGCGACGCGCCCATCGAGCAGGCCCTCGACGAACGCTGCGAGCGGCTGGTCCGCGGGCGGCACCGGGCTCACGCCGGATCTCCGCGCAGGTCGTCGATCGTCGACAGCGGCGCCCAGTCCTTCATGCCCTCGCACCAGACCAGGGTGCTGCCGGAGATCGCCTTCGCCTGCATCAGGTGGCGGATCGTCTCGGCGGTGACCGGGCCGAGGCGCTCGTTGCCGCGCGCGTAGTACCACGCTGCGTTGGTGAGCTGCGGTGGCGTGGCGCCGGTGAGCTGCGGTGGCTCGGTGGTGTCGAGGCCGAGCGCCTGGTCGTGCACGCCGAGGCGCCGCTCGACGTGTTGGTGGCGTTGGTCTGCGACCTGCCGTTCCTTCGCGAGCTGTTCGCGCAGCCGGCGGTTCTCGAGCTGGTGGCGCCGCGTCTTGGCCTCCTCCTGCTTCAGGTCGGGCATGACGAGCAGCAGCACCAGAGCGATGCAGCTCAGGAACGCGCCGAGGAAGAACCAGCCGACCGGCGAGCGACCACGGCTGCTGGCGACGAACGCGCAGACGATGCCGAAGACGAGGCCGATGCCGAGGTTCACGGTCACTTCGGTGTTCGCGAGCATGGTTCAGGCAGTGAGGATGCGGGCGAGCCAGCCGAGCGGCAAGGCGACGAGGAACAACCATCGCCCGGCTCGACGCCAGCGCCGGTGGGCCGGCACTTCGCGGCCGCGGCGAAGTATGTCGAAATGCAGTAGGGCCCCGGCGAGCAGCAGTCCGGCGATGGCGATGCCGGCGGGGTGGGTGGCGAACGCCAGCGCGAGGTCGCCCTGCAGTGCGGCGGCCGTGCCGCGCACGAGGCCGCAGCCCGGGCAGGCGAGGGGGCCCAGGCAGGCTCCGAGCGGGCAGACGGGACCACGCAGACCCAACCAGGTGGCACCGCTCGGGGTCACCTCGGCGGTCCAGCCGGCCGCGAGAGCGCCGAGCGTGAGGGCGAACGGCAGCACGCGACGATCGCCGGCGGTCGCTGGTGGTGGATTCCCGGGCGCGTTGCGCACCGAGGCATCGAACGCACGCGCAGCGTGGCGTGCAAGCCCCGCGCGCCGACGTTGGTCACTTGCCGGTGGCTGCGGCGGCGCGCGCCTTGTCGAGCGCGGCTTCGAGCCGGGCGACGTGGCGTTCGCGGTGCGTCGCGAGCCACGTCGCGTCGAGCCATGGCGCATGGTGGCCATTCTTCGGGGGATCGGGCCAAAGCTGCGCGCGTCGATCGCGCGGGATCGCGCGTTCGCCCGCGAGTACGCGCAAGGTCTCGGCGAACGACAAGGACGGCAGGCCGTCGAGGCGGGGGGGCAGGCGCAGTGCTTCGAGGTCGGCTTGGAGCGCGGACAGCGCGGTCGCACCGCTCGGGCCCTTCAGGACGCGCGCCCGCGCCAGGGCGCTCTCGAACCAGGGGATGGCCGCCGCGGGATGCCCGCCGGCGAACAGGAAGTCGCCCATGGCCTCTCGATGGGCGAGGTTGCCCGACAGGCAGTTGTCGCACGTCATCGTGCCGACCTGCAGGCAGGCGAGGCACCCCTTGGCGACGGAGCCGCGGTCGCATTCGCGGCAGTCGCGCGTGCCGCCCTTGCAGTCCGGGCAGTTGCGGATGCCGGCCCCGGCGCAGCGGTCGCACTGCTTGACGCCGGCCTTGCGACCCGGGATGTCGCCCAAGACCGGGTCACGCTCCTTCATGCGCATCTTGCCGGACGCCCCGCAGTTCTCGCAGGCGACGCGGTCGAGACCGCTGCAGGTGAAGCAGGCAAAGCCGCCAGTGCCGTTGCAGGCGATGCACGCGGACTTCGGTGGGGGCTGCTTGTCCGCGCACCGTCGGCACGACCGCTGGCCCGAGCCGCCGCACGGAGCGCACCCGTTGGCCTTCGCGTCGGCGGTGCAGGCGGGGCACGGCAGCCGGGTCGCGCCGGCGCAGGTGACGCAGGTGCGCGAGCGCTTGCCGGCACCGCCGCAGGCGACGCAGCGCGGGGCCTTCTTGCCGCGGCAGGCCGCGCAGGGGATCACGCCCTTCGCCGCGCACAGCTTGCACGGGTCCGACATGCCGGTGTCCCACTGCGTGCGGCCGTCGCGGCACGTCCGGTTCGGGCAGTCGGCGCTGCCTGGCTTGCCCTTCTCGCACGCGCGGCAGTCGAGCGTTCCGTCACCGTCGCAGAACACGCATGCCACGGCGACGGTGCCAGCCCCGGTGCACGTCGGGCAGGCGATCGTGCCGGCGGTGCAGACGGCACAGGGTGCCTTGGCGGGATCCTGCGCCGGGACGAGCCCGCCGGCGAACAACCCGAGCACCCACACGAGGATCGCGGACCAGAGCCGCGGACGCCTAGAACCGCTCCGGGTCGCCATCGTCACTCCTTGCGGCTGCTGCGTTGCCGCTCGATCGCGGCGGCGATGAAGTCGCGGAACAGCGGGTGCGGCGTCAGCGGGCGCGTCTTGAACTCGGGGTGGTACTGCACGCCGACGAACCACGGGTGGCCCGGGATCTCGACGATCTCGACCAGGTCGAGCTTGTCGTTGACGCCGGCCATCACCAGCCCCGCCTGCTCGAGCTGGCGGCGGTAGGCGTTGTTGAGCTCGAAGCGGTGGCGGTGCCGTTCGCTGATCTTCGTGCTGCCGTAGGCGCGATGGCTGTTCGTTCCTTCCTTCAACGTGCAGTCGAAGGCGCCGAGCCGCATCGTGCCGCCCTTCTCGTTGGTGCGCTTCTGCTCCTCCATCAACGCGATCAACGGGCTCTGCGCGTTGGCGTCGTACTCGGTCGTCGTCGCGTCGCTGATGCCGAGTTCGCTGCGTGCGTACTCGACGACGGCCGCCTGCATGCCGTAGCAGATGCCGAAGAACGGGATGCGGTGCTTCCGCGCGTAGCGGATCGACGCGATCTTGCCTTCGAAGCCGCGCTCGCCGAAGCCGCCCGGCACCAGGATGCCGTCGACGCCCTTCAGCAGTTGCTCCGCCCCTTCGTTGGCCACCTGCTCCGCCGACACCTTGCGGAGCTTCACCTTGCAGTGGTTGGCGATGCCGGCGTGGCTCAGCGACTCGTAGATCGACTTGTAGGCGTCGTGCAGCTCGATGTACTTGCCGGCGACGGCGATCTCGACCGTGTGCTCGGGGTTCTTGACGATCTGCAGCAGGCGCTGCCAGTCGGTGGTGTCGACGGTGCGTCGCGGCGTCAGCTGCAGGTGCGCCAGGATGCGCTGGTCGAGCCCGGCCTCGATCAGCATCAGCGGCACCTCGTAGATCGAGAACGCGACGTCGCGCTCCTCGATGACCGCCTCCACCCGCACGTTGCAGAACAGCGAGATCTTCTTCGCCATGTCCGGCTCCATCGGGATCTCGGTCCGACAGATGAGCACGTGCGGCTGGATGCCGATCTCGCGCAGCTTGCCGACCGATTGCTGCGTCGGCTTGGTCTTCAGTTCGCCCGACGCGCGCAGGAACGGCAGCAGCGTCAGGTGGATGAACATGCAGTCGTTGACGCCGTGCTCGAGCGAGAACTGGCGGATCGCTTCGAGGAACGGCAACGACTCGATGTCGCCGACGGTGCCGCCGATCTCGGTGATCGCGACGTCCGGCGGTGCTTCGCCCGGCGACGGCGCTGCGCCGGCCCGGATCGCCATCTTGATCTCGTCGGTGATGTGCGGGATCACCTGCACGGTCTTGCCGAGGTAGTCGCCGCGACGCTCCTTCTGGATCACCGACTTGTAGATCTTGCCGGTGGTGTAGTTGCTGTCCTTGTTGACGCGAACGTGCGTGAAGCGTTCGTAGTGGCCGAGGTCGAGGTCGGCCTCGGTGCCGTCGTCGGTCACGTAGACCTCGCCGTGCTGGAACGGCGACATCGTGCCGGGGTCGACGTTGATGTACGGGTCGAGCTTCTGCATCGACACGCGCAGCCCGTTGCGTTCGAGGATCCAGCCGATCGCGGCGGAGGTGAGCCCCTTGCCGAGCGAGGACACGACACCGCCGGTCACGAAGATGTACTTGGTCATCGGGTCGGGCTCTTGGTTGCGAGTCGTGTCAGGAAGGCGTCGTAGTCGGCGCGCGTCTCGATGCCCCACGGATCACCGCGGGCGTCGAGCACGTGCATCGGAAGGTCGTTCTCGAGGAAGCGCAACTGTTCGAGGCTCTCGGCCTCGGCCAGCCCGCTGCTCGGCAGGCCGGGGATGCGCAGCAGCGCGTCGCGCTGGAAGCCGTAGACGCCGATGTGGCGCCGCAGCGGGTAGGCGGCTTCCTTGACGAACGGGATCACCGCGCGCGAGAAGTACAGCGCCTTGCCGTTCCTGCCGCGCACGACCTTGACCACGTTCGGGTTCGCGGCGACCTCGGGATCGGTCAGCGGCACGCACAGCGTGTTGGTCACCGCTTCGCCGCGCAGCAACTGGTCGACGATCGCCTCGAGGTCGATCGGCGCGACCTCCGGCCAGTCACCCTGGATGTCGAGCACCGCGCGGCACGGGATCGCCGCCGCGGCTTCGGCGCAACGTTCGCTCCCGGTGCGGCACGCCGGGCTCGTGCGCACGACCCCGTAGCCGGCGCGTTTGCTCGCGGCCTCGACGACGTCGTCGTCGGTCGCGACCACGACGCGGTCGATGTTGCGCGCCTTCTTCGCCTGGTCGCAGGTGTGCAGGAACAGCTCCTGGCCGCTCTCGCGCAGCAGCGCCTTGCCGGGAAGACGTTGGCTCCCGACCCGCACCGGGATGATCGCGAGCGCGGCGACGGGGCGCGGCGCGCTCACCGTTGGCCCCTGCGCAGCTGTTCGAGGCGGGTGCGGGCGTCGGCCGCCGACGAGCGCGCCCGCAGGTTCTCGCTGCCGAAGTTCGGCTTGCCTTGGCCGGCACCGTGGTAGGCGATGCTGCTGTTGTAGAGGGCGAGGAAGTAGCCGCGGGCGTCGCCGAACGCCTGCTCCGCCGCCGGGTCGCCGGCCAGGCCGCGGCGCGCCCACAACCAGCGCTGGCCGCCGCTCTCGACGACGAGCACGTCGCGCGCCTCGGCCGGCACGTCGGGCAGGCTCTGCGGGAACATGCCCCGCTCCGCGAACACGTCGAGCAACGCCTGCAGATCGACGTCGTCGACCACCTTGGCGCCGAGTTCCTTCGGGCTGCGCGCTTCGCCGTAGAGCGCGCCGGCAGCGATCGAACTCTCGTTCTGCAGCGACAGCACCAGCGACGTTCCGGCGAACAGGCGCATGCGCGTGGGCTGCCCTTCCTTGACCGTCACCACGCGCGCGAGGGTCGGACCGCTCGCGCAGGCGGCAGCGGCAGCCAGCAAGAAGGCAAGCTGCAGCCGGTAGCGCGCGCACACGACCATGCAGCGCGTCGACCATAGCGACGCTCCCCGCAAAGGGAACGGGGAAGCAGCGCCGTGGTGCCCGGCGTCAGCGTGCCTGCGGCACCGCCGGCAGCCAGCGAACGTCGTGGCCGGCCTGGGCGAGCAGCTCGCGGCCGTTCGGCGCCCGCGCCGTGAACAACGTGCAGCGCTGGCGCCGACCGTCGATGTCGACCGCGCTCCGGCCGTCATCCGCCAGGCGCACGTCGCGGAAGGCGTTTGCTCCCCGCTGGAACTCGGCGAGCGGGGTCGTGGTCCCGGCCCGAAGCAGGCGGACGACGTCACCCCGTTCTTCGGTCACGAACAAGGCTCGGTCGGTCGCCGGCCGGGCGTTCGGCTTCGGCGGCGGCGCATGCCACAGGCCGATCGATGCGTAGACGGACTCGTCGACGATCGTGCCGTCGGTCAGGCGGCGGCGAACGTGCACGAAGTCGCCGGCGAAGCCGCGTGGATCGCTGCGGGTCTCCGAGCAGACCACCTCGTGGTCGTCGTGCCAGCCGACCTCGAGACTCGGCGTCTGGCTCGACAGCGGCGAGACCTGGATCGGCAGGTCGGTCCATTCGCGCACGACCTTCGTGGCGCCGAGGTCGACGACGGTCAGGTGGCCCTTGCCGGTGCCGGGCAGCACGCAGCCGATCGCGAGGCGCTGGCCGCCCGGTGACAGCGCCGCGCGCAGGCTGGAGGCGCCATCTGGCGGACGCCAGACCTCGCGGCCCGTGCCGTTGACGATGCTCACGGTCCAGACCGCGACCTCGTTCTCGGCGATCAGGATCGCGAGATTGCCGGCGACCTGGGCGATGCGGGCGGCGCGACAGTCGGCGAGGCGACGCCGTTCGCCAGCACCTCGCCAGGGCGTCGCGTAGAGGAAGTTGTCGGGGAGTATCGGGGCGCGTTCGCGCGCATCCCCGAGGTGCAGCACGTCGTCGCCATGGACGGCGACGAAGTCGTGCGGACACCCGTCCGCCAGCAGGCGCGACGTCCCGGCGCGGAGGTCGACGACGACGAGGGCGTAGGGTTCGCCGTAACTCGCGAGCAGCAGCTGGTCCTGATCGAGGCGCACCAGCACGTCGGCGTTGCCGCGGCCCATCCAGAACGGGCGAGCCGGGCGTTCGCCGTCGACCTCCGCGACGTGCAGCGTCACGGCCGGCCCGTCGTTCGTCGTCAGGCACACGAGGGCGCCGGGCCCGACCGGCGCAGCGAGCGCTTGGGCGGGCGCTGCGCCGGCGAGCCCGACGATCCCGGCGAGCGCGCCGATCCGCAGCAGCCACCCGACATCGACCATCGACGCATCATGGCCACGGCACAGGACGGCGTGTCAGCAGTTCGTCGGGTCCGGTCCGGCCGTTCCTGCACCGAGGCCCGGCTTGCAGCCCATGCCTCCCGCGAGTCCAGTTCGGGTGACGCCATCGCCGAAAACCCGATGGCGTCGCAACTCACGACGTCGCCTCGTTGTGCCATGACGATCCGCCCGTTCCAGAAGGTCCTCTGCGCCAACCGCGGCGAGATCGCGATCCGCGTGTTCCGCGCCTGCACCGAACTCGGCATCCGCACCGTCGCGGTGTTCAGCGAGGAGGACGCGACCAACCAGCATCGCTACAAGGCCGACGAGGCCTACCTGATCGGCCGCGGCAAGACGCCCGTCGCCGCGTACCTCGGCGGCGACGAGATCCTCGCCGTGGCGAAGAAGGCGAAGGTCGACGCGATCCACCCGGGTTACGGCTTCTTGTCCGAGAACGCGCAGTTCGCGGCGGCCGTGCGCGCGGCGGGCATCGCGTTCCTCGGGCCGAAGGCCGAGGTGATCTCCGGGCTCGGCGACAAGGTGCTGGCGCGCAACGAGGCGCAGCGCCTCGGCATCCCGACGGTGCCCGGCAGCGAGCTCCCGACCGACGAGGCGGCGGCGATCGCCGCGGCCGAAGCGTTCTTCGCGCAGCACGGCACGACGATCTTCAAGGCAGCGCACGGCGGCGGCGGCAGAGGCATGCGCGTCGTCGAGGAGAAGAAGGACCTGGTGCCGTACCTGCGCCAGGCGCGCAGCGAGTCGCTCGCGGCGTTCGGCAGCCCGGTCGTGTTCGTCGAGAAGTACCTGCCGAAGGTCCGCCACATCGAGATCCAGATCCTCGGCGACCTGCACGGCAACGTCGTGCACCTGCACGAACGCGACTGCTCGGTGCAGCGGCGCCACCAGAAGGTCGTCGAGATCGCCCCGGCGCCCAACCTCGACGACGAAGTGCGGCAGGGCCTGTTCGCCGACGCGCTGAAGCTCGCGCGCGCGGCCGGCTACAGCAACGCCGGCACGTTCGAGTTCCTGGTCGCCGGCAAGGACCGCTACTTCATCGAGGTCAACCCGCGGCTGCAGGTCGAACACACGGTGACCGAGCAGATCACCGGCATCGACCTCGTGCAGGCGCAGATCCGCGTCGAGCAGGGTTATCGCCTGGACAGCCCCGAAGTCGGGCTCGGGCGGCAAGCCGACATCGTGCCGCGCGGTTGTGCGATCCAGTGCCGCATCACCGCCGAGGATCCGGCGAACGACTTCTTCCCCGACACCGGCACCATCGTCGCGTACCGCGCGCCGGGCGGGTTCGGCCTGCGACTCGACGGCGGCGACGGCCTCGCCGGCACCGTGGTCTCGGGCCACTACGACTCGCTGCTGGTGAAGTGCATCACCTTCGGGCCGACGCTGGCGCAGGCCGCGCAGAAGGGCGTGCGGGCGCTACGCGAGTTCCGCATCCGCGGCGTCAAGACCAACCTCGCGTTCCTGCAGAACGTGCTCGCGCACGCGACCTTCCTGCGCGGCGCGACGTGGACGCGGTTCCTCGATGACACGCCGGAGTTGTTCGACATCAAGCCGGGCAAGGACCGCGCGACCAAGCTGCTCGGCTATCTGGCCGACGTCGTCGTCAACGGCCACCCGACCTTCAAGAAGGAGCAGCGCCTGTCGCCGGCGGCGTGCATGCCGGCACCGGTGCCGAACGCGCCGATCGGCGCGCCGCCGCCCGGCACGGCGACGATCCTCGCCGAGGGCGGGCCGGCGAAGGTCGTCGAGTGGATCAAGAAGCAGAAGAAGCCGCTGCTCACCGACACCACGATGCGCGACGCGCACCAGTCGCTGCTGGCGACGCGGTTGCGCACCAAGGACATGCTGGCGATCGCCAACGCGACCGCGCACGTGCAGCACCAGTTGTTCTCGCTCGAGACCTGGGGCGGCGCGACGTTCGATGTCGCGTATCGCTTCCTCAACGAGGACCCGTGGGACCGCCTGGTGCAGATCAAGAAGGCGATCCCGAACGTGCTGCAGCAGATGCTCCTGCGCGGCGCCAACGCGGTGGGCTACACGAGCTACCCGCAGAACGTCGTCGAGTCGTTCATCGACGAGGCGGCCTCGCACGGCATCGACGTGTTCCGCGTGTTCGACAGCCTCAACGACCTCGACTCGATGGAGGTGTCGGTGCAGCGCGTGCTGAAGACCGGCAAGATCGCCGAGGTCGCGATGTGCTACACCGGCGACGTCGACAATCCGGCGCGCACCAAGTACGGGATCGAGTACTACGCCGATCTCGCGCGGCGCATCGAGGGCATGGGGGCGCACATCCTGTGCATCAAGGACATGGCGGGTCTGCTGCGGCCGCAGGCGGCGCGCATGCTGATCCGCCGGCTGCGCGAGGTCACGCAGCTGCCGATCCACCTGCACACGCACGACACGTCCGGCAACGGCATCGCCACCTACATCGCCGCGATCGACAGCGGCGTGCACATCGTCGACACCGCGTTGTCGCCGATGGCGGGCCTGACGTCGCAGCCGAGCATGAACGCGCTGATCGCGGCCTTGCGCGGGGCGCCGCGCGAGACCGGCCTGACCAACAAGGTGATGCAGCCGCTCGCCGACTACTGGGAAGGCGTGCGCGAGCACTACGCGCCGTTCGAGTGCGGACTGAAGAGCAGCACCAGCGAGGTCTACTTCCACGAGATCCCGGGCGGCCAGTACAGCAACCTGCGGCCGCAGGTCGCGTCGCTCGGCTTGCTGCACCGTTGGGCCGACGTTCGCTACGCGTTCGCGGTGGTCAACCAACTCTGCGGCGACATCCCGAAGGTCACGCCGTCGAGCAAGATGGTCGGCGACTTCGCGATCTTCCTGGTGCAGAACGAGCTGCTGGTGATGCGCAGCGACCTGCGTTCGACGACCGACGCGACGAAGCAGAAGCTGTTGCTCGAGAGCAAGCGGCTCGACTTCCCGCAGAGCGTCGTGCAGTACTTCCAGGGCTACCTCGGGCATCCGCCCGGCGGCTTCCCCGACGATCTGCGGGCGGCGGTGTTGAAGGGCCTGCCGACGCTGCACGGGCGGCCGAGCGACGGCATGGCGCCGTTCGACTTCCAGAAGGCACGCGCCCACGTCGCTGCGCGCACCGGCAACCCCGAGCCTGCCCTTCGCGACGTCGTCAGCTACGCGCTCTACCCGCGCGTGCTCGACGACTTCTTCACGTTCCAGAACCGTCACGGCGACGTCTCGCTGCTGCCGACGCCGGTCTACTTCTATGGCCTCGACATGGGTCAGGAAGTCTGGATCGAGATCGAGCCGGGCAAGACGCTCGTCGTGTCGCTCGAAGCCAAGAGCGAGCCGGACGAGGACGGCAACGTCACCGTCTACTTCAAGCTCAACGGCCAGCACCGCGAAGTCGTCGTCGCCGACCGGTCCCTGCACAAGGAGGGCGTCGATCGCCGTCGCGCCGATCCGGCGAACGCCGGCGAGGTCGGGGCGCCGATGCCTGGCCGCGTGATCGTGCTGCACGTGCGCGAGGGCCAGGCCGTGGCCGAGGGCGAGCCGCTGCTGACGCTCGAGGCGATGAAGATGGAGACGATCGTGCGGGCGCCGATCGCCGGCGTCGTGCGCGAGCTGTGCACCGACGTCAAGGCGGCGGTGAAGGCACAGGACCTGCTGGTCGTGCTCGACGCCAAGAAGTGACGCGTGCCGCGGCGCTGCCGCAGCCGCTACGAACTCGGGTCGCTGCGCGGCGTGGGGCGTTCGCTCATGCGCGCGCCGCCGGCCATCAAGCGGCCCAGCAGGGCGGGGCTCGCCTGGATCGTCATCAGGCAGCCGTCCTCGGTGTAGAACTCGGACAGCACCGTGGCCTTGGCGCGGATCTCGCCGTGCAGCGCGCCGGCGTGGTGGGGCAGCAGGATCTCGACGCGCTGCTCGACCGACGCCAGGTGCGTCTGGATCGCGGCGAACAGGTCTCCCAGCCCGTCGCCGGTCAGCACCGAGACCGCGATCGCCTTCGGGTCGGCCTCGTACAGCGGCGTCAGGTTGGCGCGGTCGGCGACGAGGTCGAGCTTGTTGAGCACGGTGATGCGCGGCAGGTTCTGGCTGCCGAGCGTCTCGAGCACTTCGTCGACCGCGCGCAATTGGTCGAGGGCCTCCGGCGAACTGCCGTCGATCAGCACCAGCAACAGGTCGGCGTGCAGCGCCTCCTCGAGCGTGGCGTGGAAGCTGGCGACCAGCTGGTGCGGCAGCTTGCGCAGGAAGCCGACGGTGTCGGTCAGCAGCACGGTGCGGCCGCCGGCGAGGCGCCAGGGCCGCGTGCGCGTGTCGAGCGTGCTGAAGAGCCGGTTCTCGGCGAGCACGCCGGCGTCGGTCAGGCGGTTCATCAGCGACGACTTGCCGGCGTTGGTGTAGCCGACCAGCGCCACGGTGAAGAGGTCCGGCCGCGCCTGCACTTCGCGGACCTTGTGCTGGGCGATCTTCTCGAGCTCCTTCTCGATCGCCGCGATGCGCGTCTTCAGCAGGCCGCGGTCGACGTCGATCTGCTTCTCGCCGGCACCACCGCGCACGCCGATGCCGCCGCGTTGGCGCTCGAGGTGCGTCCACTTCCGGCGCAGGCGCGGCATCTGGTACTGCAGCGACGCGAGCTCGACCTGGAGCCGGGCCTGCGGCGTGCGCGCATGCATGCCGAAGATCTGCAGGATCAGTTCGCTGCGGTCGATGCACGGCACGCCGACGGCGGCCTCGATGGCCTTGCCTTGGTTGGGCGTCAGCGAGTCGTCGCAGATCACCGCCGCGCAGTGTGCGAGCTTGACCACCTCGGCGAGCTCTTCGAGCTTGCCGCTGCCGAGGTAGCTGTGCGGATCGGCGTGGCGGCGGTGCTGCACGATGCAGCCGGCCGTCACGAAGTCGGCGGTCTCGGCGAGCAGTTGCAGTTCGTGCAACGCCTCGGCCGGGCTGCGCGGGTCGCCCATGGGCATCAGGCCGAACAGGATCGCCTCGGTGGCGTGTCCCTGCCGCGTGTCGATCGGCTCGTTCCTCATGGCGAGATCGGGGTCGTGGCGTCGGTCGGCGCGTGCAGCGGCCCGAGGGTCGTGCGGACGCCGCCGTCCGCGGCGCGCTGCAGGAAGATGCGGCGGCAGAAGCCGGCGTCGTCGCGGCGCGGCCAGTCGTCGCGGAAGTGGGTGCCGCGCGATTCCTCGCGCGCGATCGCGGCATCGGCGACCAGCGTCGCGACGGTGAGCATGTTCGCGAGTTCGCACCGCGCCCGGTCGGGCAACGGCGCCTTCAGCAGGTAGTGGTGCCAGAAGCCGATGCGCTCGCGCGCGTCGACCAGGCTCGAACCGGTCCGGCGCAGGCCGACCTGCCGCCACATCAGGCTCTTCAGGGAGTAGAGCAGGTCGTCGTGCAGCAGGCGCGGCGGGTCGGCGGCGAGCAGCGGCCCGCTGCCGGCGCGCGGCAGCCCCGGATGACGTCCGCGGGCGTCCGCGGCGGCGGCTTCGCCGGCGGCAGCACCCGTGGCGGCGCCTTCGAGCAGCGAGTTCGAAGCCAGGCGGTTGGCGCCGTGCAGCCCCGATGCCGAGGCCTCGCCGACCGCGAACAGACCGGGCACGTCGGTGCGACCGTGCGCATCCGTCGCGGCTCCGCCGACGAAGTAGTGGGCGCCCGGGCGCACCGGGATCGGATCGCTGGCGAGGTCGAGGTCGAACGTCGAGCAGATGCGCGCGATCGACGGGAACAGCGCGCGCGGGTCGCCCTTCACCGTCGACAGGTCGAGGTAGACGTGCGTGTCGTTGGTCGCGACCATGCGATCGAGGATCGCGCGGCTGACGACGTCGCGTGGCGCCAGCTCCGCCATCGGGTGCACGGCTGGCATGAAGCGCTCGCCGTGGCGGTCGCGCAGCACGGCACCTGCACCGCGCACGACTTCGCTGATCAGGAAGCGCGAGGCGCCGGCGATGTAGAGCGTGGTCGGATGGAACTGCACGAACTCGCAGTCGGCGATCCGGGCGCCGGCGCGGAAGCACAGGGCATGACCGTCGCCCGAGGCGCCGGTCGGGTTCGTGGTCTCGCGGTAGATCTGGCCGGTGCCGCCCGCGGCGACGACGATCGCGCCGGCCTCGATCGCGACCTCCTGGCCGCCCTGCAGGCCGATCGCTCCGACGCAGCGGCCGTCGGCGAGCACCAGGTCGCGCACGAAGACGTGTTCGCGGGTCGTGATCCGCGGGTGGGCAGCGAGCGCTTGTGCCAACGCTCGCTGGATCTCGCGGCCGGTGGCGTCGCCGTTGGCGTGCACCACGCGCGCGTGGCTGTGCCCGCCCTCGCGCGACAGTGCGAACGGTGCCGTGGTCGTGCTGCCGGTGCGGTCGAAGCGGGTGCCGAGCCGCTCGAGCCACTGCACGGCGTCGCGCGCCCGGCCGACGATCGCGCGCACGACGGCGGGATCGGCGAGGCCCGCGCCGACGCGCAGCGTGTCGGCGACGTGGGCTTCGAGCGAGTCCTCCGGCAACTGCACGACCGCGATGCCGCCCTGCGCCCACGCGGTGTTGGTGACCTCGAGGTGGTCCTTGGCCAGCAGCAGGACTTCGGCGCCGGCGTCGGCCGCGTGCAGCGCCGTGCAGGCGCCAGCGATACCGCCGCCGATCACCAGCACGTCGGTGCGCAGCAGCGGCGTGCTGCGCAGGTCGAACGGCGCGAGCAACGTCGGGATCTGCGGCTGGCCGTGGGGGGCTTGCATGGCGGGAGGGGCCGCCGCGCGGTGCGGCGCCGCCAGCGGCGGCGCCGCGAGCGGCTCAGGGGGCTGGCGTCGCCGTCGGCGTCGCCGCCGGGAGAGGCTCGACCTTCGGCTGCGACAAGTCGCCCTTGTCGAGCCAGATCAGCACCGGTGCAGCGATGTAGATCGTCGAGTAGACGCCCGACACCATGCCGACGATCATCGCGAACGCGAACGACTCGAGGTCGGACTCGCTGCCCCAGTTGACCGTGAACTGCGCGATGACGACCAGCAGCGTCAGGCCGCTGGTCAGCAGCGTGCGCGACATCGTCTGGTTCAGGGCGCGGTTGATGACGGTGCGGAACGGCTCGACGACACCGAGCCGCGCGTTGTCCGTCGTGTTCTCGCGGATGCGGTCGAAGATGACGATCGTGTCGTTGACCGAGTAGCCGATGATCGCCAGGAAGCACGCGATCATCGCCAGGTTGATTTCGGCGTGCACGAGGCCGAGGTGGTTGCAGGCCACCACGGCGACGAGTGCGACCAGCACGTCGTGCACGAGCGCCACGACGGCGGCGACGCCGTACTTGTACTCGTGGAAGCGCACCCGCAGGTAGAGCACGATCAGCCCCCAGGCGAGCAGCAAGGCGCCGATCGCGGCGTTGCGCAGGTCGTCGACGAGGCGTCCCTGGATCTCCTGTGCGTCGGGGAACGGTTCCGACATCGACACCGGAGCGCCGTTCACGTCGAGCAGGCCTGAGAGCGCCGACTGGACCATGGCCGGGACCTCCCACGCCTTGACCGTCGCCTGGGTCGTCCATTGGATGCGCAGGTCCTTGCCCTGCGATGCGTTGGCGTCGCCGATCGCCTGCACCGAGCACTGCGCCAGCCCCTTCTGCATCTGCTCGTTCGCCTTGGCGATCTCGACCGGCTGCTGCAGGAACACGTCGATCATCGCGAACTGCAGGGCATCGCGGTTGGGCACGGGCGTCAGCGTCGCCGCGCTGAACGCGGGCTTCACCAGCTGGTCGGCGAAGACGCGCCGCAACTCCTGCACGTAGCCCGGTTCGAAGACCGGCGGCGCCTGGCCGGCCTCGGCAGCGGCCTTGCGCGCGACGCGGTGCGCGGTGCGTTCTTCGGCGGCCTTCGCGCGTTGCTCGTCGTTCAGCTTCAGGCGCAGGTTGAACTGCGTCGCGGTGCCGTCGGGATTGGTATCGCCATAGCGGTTGACCTGGACGTTGCGGTACTGGTCGACGAACGTGGTGTCCTTCGCGATCTGCTCGCGCACGGCGACGTCGGTCGTCGGCGCGGCCAGCGTCATGCGCAGGTTGGCGCCGCCGGTGAAGTCGATGCCGAGCGTCACCTCGCGCGGCGCGACGAACAGCGTGTAGGCGAGCCCCGCGACGATCGCGAGCGAACTGGCGACCACGCACGGCTTGATCCAGCGCACGAAGTCGACGTTCAGGTTCGCGAACAGCGTGCGCGGCGTGTACGTGGCCAGCCACTTCTTCTCGACGGCGTAGTGGAACAAGAGCCGCGTCACGAAGAACTGCGTGAACACGGTCGTCACGATGCCGACCATCAGTGTCACGGCGAAGCCGCGCACCGGCCCGGTGCCGACGTTGAACAGCACGATGCCGACGAGGAACGTCGTGATGTTCGAGTCGAGGATCGCCGACATCGCGCGCTCGAAGCCGGCGCGCACGGACCGCAACAGGTCCTTGCCCTTCGCCAGTTCCTCGCGGATGCGCTCGTAGATCAGCACGTTGGCGTCGACCGCCATGCCGAGCGTCAGCACGATGCCGCCGAGGCCGGGCAGCGTGATCGTCGCCTGCATGAACAGCATCGCCGACCACAGCAGGAAGACGTTCAGCACCAGCGTCACGCAGGCGATGGTGCCGGCGACGCGGTAGTAGAAGAGCATGAACACGAACACCAGCACGGCGCCGGCGACCATCGACCAGGCGCCGCGTTGGATCGCGGCCGCGCCGAGCGTCGGGCCGATGCTCTCGCGGCTGGTCAGTTCGGGCTCGACGCGCAGCGAGCCGGTCTTCAGCACCTTGACGAGTTCGTTGACCTCCTCGGTCGTGAACGAGCCGGTGATGATGCCGTGGCCCGGGATCTTGCTGATGAACGTCGGCGCCGACTTGATCACGCCGTTGAGCACGATCGCGCTGTTCTTGCCGATGTGGCGCTCCGACCATTCGGCGTAGTCACCCGAGCGCGTCGCCTTCAGCGAGTAGCTGACGCCGATCCTGCCGTCGTGCTGACCCGGGCCGACCCCCGAGGGGTCGAGATCCTCGCCGCTGAACGAGGTCTCCTTCATGTTCAGCGCCACGAACTCGACCAGCGTCTGGTCCTTCAACGGCTTCTTGCGGATCGCGTCCGGGATCACGCCGTTGTTGAAGTCGGCGTCCTCGTAGGCCTTGACCGTCGATGCGCTGAGCTTCTGGTCGCTGCTGTAGGGCTGCTCCCAGCTCCGGCGCTCAGGGTCCTTCGCCTCGGGCACGATGAGCCGCGGGTACCAGGCGAGGTGGTTGAACGCGAGCGGGCCGGCGGTCGGGTTCTCGTTGAACCGGCGGATGTTCTTGGGGTTCTCGGCGATCAGCGCCTTGTTCTCGGGAATCGCCAGCCAGTTCTTCAGGCGCGCCGTCTCCGCGACCATCGTGAACTTCACCGCCGGGTCGAGGTAGCCGTCCTCGGCGACCATCCGCATCTCGAGCTTGCCGAGGTTCTGGATGCGCGCCAGGATCGCGTCGAGGTCCTGCTTGTTCTCGTACCAGGGCAGCTCGACCAGGATGCCGGTCTCGCCGCTCGCGGTGATCAGCGGATCGATCGTCCCGTCCGGGTCGATGCGCTCGGTGATGACGCTGATCGCCTCCTGCATGATCGTCGCGATCGGCACGCCTTCCTTGATGCCGATCTGCTCGAGGACCTCCGGCGGCACCTCGTAGCGCAGCTGCGTGCCGCCCTTGAGGTCGTGGCCGAGCGGCACCTTGAAGGTGAACGTGCAGACGAGGCCGATGACGATGGTCAGCAGGACCAGCAGCAGCTGACGACGGGGATTCTCGAGCATGTCAGTGGGTCCGCGCCGCGCCGATGGCGGCCAGAACGGTGCGGGGCCCGCTGCCGAAGCTCGGCCCGGGCCCCATGGGAAGACGAAGTTGCCTGCCGCAGGCGGCAGCCGACCGCGAGCACGTCGCGCCGGTCACTATTGCGCGGCCGGGGCCTTGTCGCCGGCCGGCTTGCCGCTGCCCTTGCCCGAACGGGGGTACTGCAGCTTGCCGAGGTTCGGGTCGAGCCGGGTCGCCTTGCCCTCGCGACCGCGCAGGTAGTAGAGCTTGGCGCGGCGCACGATGCCGCGTTCCTTCACCTGGATGTCGGCGACGCGCGGGCTGTGCAGTGGGAAGGTGCGTTCGACGCCTTCGCCAGCGACCAGACGGCGGACCGTCGCGCTGCGGCGGGTGCCGCTGCCCTGGAACGACAGCACGGTGCCCGAGAACAACTGCACGCGCTCCTTGTCGCCTTCCTTGATCAGGTAGTGGACGTCGACCGTGTCGCCGATCCCGAAGTCAGGGATCGAGGCCTTCATGTGCTCGAGTTCGAGCGTGCGCAGGAGGTTCATGTTCGTTCAGGGAGAGTTCGTCGGTGGATCGGTGCGACCGTGCTTCTTCGCCGTCAGGGCCTTGGCCTGCTCGAGCCGCCACGCCGCGACCGCGGCGTGGTCGCCCGACATCAGGACGTCGGGGACCGCCATGCCGCGGAAGGTGCGTGGTCGCGTGTACTGCGGGTAGTCGAGCCATTCGCCTTCGAACGACTCGAGCACCGCCGACTGCGCGCATCCGAGCACGCCTGGGATCACGCGCACCGCGGCTTCGAGCATGGCGAGCGCGGCGAGTTCGCCGCCGGCCAGCACGAAGTCGCCGAGCGAGATCTCCTCCCAGGCGAAGCCCGCGCGGATGCGTTCGTCGAAGCCCTCGTAGCGACCGCACAAGAACAGCAGCCGTTCGTGGTGGCTGAGTTCTCGTGCTTTCGGCTGGTCGAAGGTGCGACCGCGTGGACAGAGCAGGACCTTGTGGAACTCGCCATGGGCGCGCTCCAGGTCCTCGACAGCTGCAAAGATCGGTTCCGGCTTCAGCACCATTCCCGGCCCGCCGCCGAACGGTCGATCGTCGACCGTCCGGTGCGGGTCCAGGGTGTAGTTCCGGAAGTCGACGAGGTCGACCCGGAGACTGCCCTGGGCCTGCGCGATCCCGAGGATGCTCTCGTCCAGGTAGGGCCGGATGGCCTCCGGGAAGAGCGTCAGGATGGCGCAGCGCAACGGTGCCCTGCCAGAAAGAAGGGGCGGAGAGCCTAGGGTCGGTGCCCGGGACGGTCAAGGTGACGCATGGCTGCGACAGCATCGTCGTTGGTCCGGCGCGCGAGTAGGCTCGTCGGCATGTTCACGGGTCTCGTGCAGGCCATGGGCGTGGTGCGCGTAGCCACCGAAGGCTCGAACGGGCTGCGACTGCAGGTCGACCTGGGCGCGCTGCCGGGTTCGTTCCGGATCGGCGATTCCATCGCGCTGTCGGGGGTCTGCTGCACGGTGGTCGCGCTGCGCGGCCCGGTGGCCGAGTTCGATCTGTCCGCGGAGACGCTGGCGCGGACCTGGCTGGCTACGGCGGCCCCCGGGACCCGGCTCAACCTCGAGGGAGCGCTGCGCGCCGGCGAACCGCTCGGCGGGCACCTGGTCCAGGGGCATGTCGACGGGGTGGCGCGCGTCGCGGCGCCGATCGACCCGCGCACGGGCGGCGAACTGGTCGTCGCGGTGCCGCCCGCACTGCGGCGCTACTGCGTCGAGAAGGGGTCGCTGACGATCGACGGCGTGTCGTTGACGATCGCCGGCATCGCCGGCGACGCGGTGCGCATCGCGGTGATCCCGCACACCGCGGCGGTCACCACGCTCGGCGAACGGCGCCCCGGGGATCCGGTGCACGTCGAGGTCGACGTGCTCGCGAAGTACGTCGAGTCGATGCTCGCGGCGCGTGGACTTGGTGCCGCGCCCGGTGCCGGCCGCTAGCCGCCGTACGTGTAGCCGGCGGCGACGCCGAGCGGCATGCCGAGCCCCCAGTAGGCGAGCAGGAACAACGTCCAGCAGCCGAGGAAGCACAGCGAGTACGGCAGCATGATCGAGATCAACGTGCCGACGCCGGTCTTCTTGTAGTACTTCGCCGTGAACGTGACGATCAGCGGGAAGTAGGGGTTGAGCGGCGTGATGATGTTCGTCGTCGAGTCGCCGATGCGGTAGGCCGCCTGCGTCAACTCCGGCGAGATGCCGAGCTGCATCAGCATCGGCACGAAGATCGGCGCCAACAGCGTCCACTTCGCCGACGACGAGCCCATCAGCAGGTTCACGGTCGCGCAGCACAGGATCACGCCGACGACGGTGATCGCGGTCGGCAGCCCGAGGCTCTTCAAGCCGTTGGCGCCGCTGATCGCGATCAACTTGCCGATGTTGCTGGTGTTGAACGCGTAGATGAACAGCGCCGCGCAGAACGCCATCACCATGTAGTAGCCCATGGTGTTCATCGTCTTCGCCATCGCCTGCACCACGTCGCGGTGGCTCTTGAAGGTCTTGGTGATGTAGCCGTGCACGACTCCGGGCAGGAAGAACACCAGCAGGATCAGCGGCACGATCGACTGCATCAGCGGCGGCCGGTTCTCGGTCAGCGAGCCCGTCGGGCCGCGGAACGGCGAGTCGGCCGGCCAGCAGGCCACGGCGAGCAGCCCGAGGGCCACGACCATCGACAGCAGGCCCCACAGCAGGCCCTTCTTCTCGATCTTGGTCAGCGCCTCCATCTTCGGCATGTCGGCCGGATCGCCGTCGACCGTGACGCCGCGGCGCAGGCGCGGCTCGACCACCTTGTCGGTCAGGAACCACCCGATCAGCACGACGACGACCGCCGAGGCGCAGGTGAAGTAGTAGTTGCAGAGCGGGTTCACCGTCTTGCCGGCGTCGACGATGCGCGCGCCGGCCTCGGTCAGCCCGGCGAGGATGTTGTCGAGCGCGGTCGGCACGTAGCTGGCGCCGAACCCACCCGAGACCGCGCAGAACCCCGCGGCGATGCCGGCGATCGGGTGCCGTCCGGCGGCATAGAAGATCACGCCGCCGAGCGGGATCACCAGCACGTAGCCAGCATCGACGGCGACGAGGCTCAGCAGGCCGACGGCGATCACGACCGGCGTCAGCAGCTTCTTCGGCGTGAACTCGAGCAGTTGCTTCAGCGCGGCGTTGATGAACCCCGAACGGTCGGCGATGCCGAGCCCGAGCATCGCCACGAGCACGACGCCGAGCGGCGCGAAGTTCACGAACTCGCGCACCATCGAGGTGAGGAACGTCACCAGCGCCTTGCCGGTCAGCTGGTTGGTGACGAGCTGTTCATCGAAGCTGCCGTCCGCCTTCGGGATCCGCACCGCGGTGCCCGCGAGCAGCCACGAGAACACCCACGTCAGCAGCAGCGCGATCAGGAACAGCGCGGCCGGGTCCGGCAGCTTGTTGCCGACCTTCTCGATGAGGTCGAGGGCGCGGTCGGAGAATCGCTTCTGGGCCGGGGCCGGGACGGAGGTCATGCGTTTTGGTTGGTGGGGGACGGGAGTCGAGGCGCGGCGAACCGTAGCGGCGTCCCCCTCGCGCGCGCCACGTCGCTCGGCAAACAGTCGCCGATCGCCGCGCCGTGCACGGCGGGCGACCCGGTCGTGCGCGACGGGCGCTGCCGCGGACGCGCGTCTCGCGTCAGGCCTTGCTCCGGTTCGCGCGCTCCACCGCCAAGGCGTACCAGGTGGTGGCGAGCATCAGCGCCGCGATGACCCTGGGGCTCCCGTCGGCGGGCCCGCCGGCAGCCTGCGCGGTCATCGGAGTGGCGACCAGACCAAGACCGTGCGCCAGGGCGGCGCCGAACACGAGGCCCATGCAGCCGACGAATGCGTCGCCGTTGCCTTCGCCGGCCATCACCAACTGGCGCACCGGGCAACCGCCGGCGAGCGCTCCCGTGCAGCCGACGAGTGCCAGCGCGAGCGTGTTCCAGAACCAGTCGCCGTGCGCCGCGGGTTGCCCGCTGAAGCCTGGCTGCAGCTTGCCGGTGAGCGCGAACACCAGCGCGCAACCGCCGATGCACGCCAGCGCCGCGAACAGCATCCAGCGCTGCGGGCGGAAGATCGCGCGCACGGCGCTGATCGCGCAGAACCCGGTGGCCGACAGGATGGCGCCGACGCCGAGTGCCAGCAGCAGCGACGCGTAGGCGGGGGCGCGCGGCGCGCCGGAGTCGGCGAACCCCGTCCCGAACCACGCCGCCACGAGCAGGCCGGCGAACGCGAGCGGTCCGATCAGGCCGACCACGGTCGGGACTTCCTGCGTCTTGCCGAGGGTGTAGCCGCGACGTTCCGCGCCAGTCGCCGCCCACACGCCGAACACGAAGCCGGGCAGGGCCAGCCAGGCGTTGGCGTCGCCGCCGGCGAGCCGCTGCAGCAAGCGGAACGGGCAGCCGAGGAACACCAGCGTGCCGATCGCCATCATGGCGCAGAGAAAGAAGCGCGCGACCGCGAAGCTGCCCGAGCGGCCGACGTGGCGGCGGCGCAGCAGCGACCACAGCAGCGCGCCGAGCACGAGTCCCGCCACTTCCGGGCGCAGGTAGGCGGGGCCCTTATGCAGGTGCAGCGCCCCCGCGATGTCGCGCAGGAAGCACGCGCCGCACAAGCCCATGTTCCCCGGGTTGCCGAGGGCCACCAGCACACCAGCGATGGCGCCGACCAGCGCCATCCAACCGACGGCTTGCCAACCGATACGCGTCGTGACTTCGCCTCGCAGCATCGCGGCGATCATGACGGTGCGAGCGCAGCGCGAGAAGGACCTGGTGCCGCCGTTGCGGGTCGGCGTGGCGGAACGATGCCGCGCGGGAACTGGCCCGAACGCGCGGTGCGCGCCGCGCGCGCGTTGCTTCAGGGCCGCTTGCCGAGCCGCAGGTCCCGACGTTCGCCGGGCGCGAGCCACTCCGTCTGCGGCTTGCCGTCCCGGGTCGTCACGATCGCGACCTTGCTGTCGCCGACGACCTCGAGCGCCGACTCGCGCACGATCGCGGCCGTGCCTTCGTCGATGCCGAGGCCGGTGAGCTGCGGCTGCTGCGCGATCAGCCCCTCGAGATCGCCGAGCCGGTTGCGCACGATGAAGTGCTGGTCGACGGCGACGCCGGCGAGGAAGCCGAAGCCCCGGTCGTAGCCTTCGCACCACATCTCGGCGTTGCCGCGCGGATTGCCGCGCACCAGGAAGCCGCCCTGGATCGTGGCGCCGGCCGAACTACCGCCGACCACGCCGCCGCGCGCCAGCACGGCATGGAACGCGGCGATCGCGGGCGTGCCTTCGAACGCATCGACGAGCCGCCACTGCCGGCCGCCGCCGAACCAGATCGCGGTCGCGTCGGCGAGCACGGCGAGCCGTTCGGCGGTCACCTCGCTCGGATGCGCACAGTCGAGTTCGCGCACTTCGGTGACACCCAGCTCGCGCAGTTGTCGCGCGAACGGGTCGTCGCCGCGGCCCTCCTTGGGTGCAGCGCTCGGCACGAGCACGACCTTCGCTGCCGCGCCGCCGGCGAGGGCGACGAAGCGCTCGGCGACCTCGCGCGGGATGCGACCGCCGCCGACCAGCACCAGGGCGCCAGCGTGTGCTGCCTTCGGCGCTTCGGTCGACGGCGGAGTCCGGGCCGCTGCGAGTTCGCCACGATCGCGCGCGGCGCGCTGCCAGGTGACGAGGTCGGCGGTGTCGCCGGCGGCGAGCTCGACGATGCGCTGCTCGCGACCGGGGACCGCCGCGAGCACCAGCAGCGCCTTGCTCACGCCGTGCACCGTCATGGTGCGACCGGTGATCGACACGGCCGTGCCTTCGTCGATGCCGAGCCCGAAGTGACCTCGATGCGTGGTCAGCACCTGCACGAGCCGCGGCAGGCGGTTGCGCGCCAGGAAGTGCTGGTCGCTGACCGCGAACGGCACGAAGTCGAAGCCTGTCGCGACGATCGGCGGGTCCTTGCCTTCCTGGATCATCGTGCGGGTCTGGATCGCGGTGCCGGCCGAGGTGCCGCCGACGACACCGCCGCGCGCGAGCAGCGCCTGCAGTTCGCGTTCGACTCGTGTGCCGAGGTAGGCGTCGGCGAGGCGCTTCTGCGTGCCGCCGCCGAGCCACACGCCGGTCGCCGCGCGCAGCGGCGCGGTGAAGGCCTCGTCGTCGGCCTGCTTGCGATCGCGCGTGTGCAGCAGCTCGAACGTGTAGCCCGGATGCTCGGTGCGCCAGCGCGTCACCGTTCGTTCGCGGCCCTCGGCCTCGTCGGCGGTCCCACTCGCCGTCGGAATCAGCACGATGCGCGCCTTCTCCTTGCCGCCGGCGAGCTGCAGGAAGTGCTCGTAGACGCCGTCCGGCAGGCGACCGCCGCCGGCGAGGATGCGGGTGCCGGGGAGGCCGGCCGGATCGATCGGCGGCGACTGCGGCGGGAGGAGGAGCAGCGCGGCGGTGGCAACGGCGGCGAGCGGCATGGGAACACACGGTAGCGCGCGCAGTAGGATCGTTCTGTGCCCGAGTCGCCCGAGAGCGCCCCGCTGATCCTGTTCGACGGCGTCTGCAACCTCTGCAGCGGCGCGGTGCAGTTCGTGATCCGTCGTGATGGGCGGGCGCGGTTCCGCTTCGCCTCCCTGCAGTCGGCGGCGGGCAAGGCGGCGTTGGCGCGGGCCGGCGTGGTCGGCCCGCTGCCCGACAGCATCGTGGTCGTGCGCGGCGGGCGCGTCCTCGTGAAGTCGGCGGCGGCGCTGGCGATCGCGCGCGGGATGCGCCTGCCGTGGCCGCTGCTCTCGGTGTTCTGGCTGGTGCCGTACCCGCTGCGCGACCTGGTCTACGACTGGATCGCGAAGAACCGCTACCGGTGGTTCGGCAAGACCGAGCAGTGCTGGGTGCCGACGCCGGCACTGCGTGCGCGCTTCCTCGACGCCGACGAGAGCCAGCCGCGCGGTGCCGAGCGCTAGAACGCGCCCAGCAGCACCTGGATGAAGTTGCCGATCGGGGCGGCTTCGCGGGCGTCTTCGATCGCGCGCGAGACCTGCGTCATGATCCGCCGGAAGCGCACGCCGAGGTCTTCGTCGTTGATCAGCATGCCGAGCAGGCCGCGGCGGTTGGCGAGCTGGTCGGAGACGTGGCGCAGGCTGGCGAGCGTGGCGCGGATGTCGTTCGCCGTCGCGGGATCGCTGGTCAAGGCGCCGAGTGCACCGGCGTTCGGGTTCACGAGGTTGCCGAGCAGCGTGTCGAGGTTGCCGACCAGGTTGGTGAACTTGCGCGCGAGTTCGTCGTCGCGCAGCAGCCGGCCGACGATGCCCTCGCCGTTCTTGGTGTCGGCGACGATGGTGTCGATGTTGCGCAGGACGCCCTGCAGGTGCATCGCCGCCTCGCGGTCGTTGAGGAGCACGCCGAGCACGCCGTCGGTGCCGCCGTCGAGCTTGCGCCCGATCGACCGCAGGTCGGCCACGAACGTGTGCAGGTTGTCCTTCGTCTGCTCGTTCATCACCAGGTCGCCGATGGCGCCCTTCTGGTCGACGATCGCCTGCAGGATGTCGCCGAGGCGGTCGGTCGAGGCGAGCAGGCTGTCGTGCAGTTCGCGGCTGTTGGTGAGGCGGCCGATCGTCGTCTCGGGGTCGTTCATGTTGCGCATGAACTTGCGCGCCTCGTCGAGCGTGTCGAAGGCCGCTTGGCCGAGCTTGCCCTCGCCCTTGGCGATGTTGCCGATCGCCTCGAAGGCGCCCGCTTCGACGAAGCCGAGGAAGTCACCGTCGAGCGGCACCAGGGCGCCCTTCTTGCCGGGCTGGATGTAGACCTGCTTGCCGCCGAGCACGCCCGCGTCGCGCACCGAGATCTCGTAGTCGGCCTTCATCGGGATCGGCTCGCGCAGCAGCAGCGTCATCTGCACCGGGCGTTCGGGCCGCTCGTACTGCACGTCGATCGCGCCGACCTTGCCGATCTTCTTGCCGAGCACCATGACGTTGGTGCCGACCTCGCAGCTGCCGGCCTGCTCGAAGGCGACCCGGATGCGCACGTTGTCGACCGACAGGTCGGTGAGGTTGATCGTCGCCCACAGCAGGAAGGCGAGCGAGCCGAAGAACACGAGGCCGAGCAGGGTGTCGCGACGGATGCGGTCCATGGCAGTGTCCGGGGTCGGAGTGGTTTTCAGTCGACGCCGCCGCCGAGGAAGGCGCGGGCCAGGGGGTGTTCGCTGCGCACCATCTCGTCGACGGTGCCCTCGACGCCGAGCTTGCCGGCTTCGAGGATGCCGATGCGGTCGCCGCAGTGCACGGCGCAGGCGCGCGAGTGGGTGACGATCACGCCGGTGACCGCGAGCTCGTCGCGCACGCGCACGATCAGCTCGTGGATCTCGTGGGCGATGATCGGATCGAGGCCGGCGTTCGGCTCGTCGTAGAGCACGTACTCGGGGTTGGTGACGAGCGCGCGGGCGAGGCCCGCCCGCAGCTTCATGCCGCCGCTGATGCTCGGCGGGAACTGCGCGGCCGCTTCGTGCAGGCGCACCATCCGCAGCACCTGGTTCACGCGGTCCTCGACCTCGGACTTCGGCAGTCGCGCGTGCTCGCGCAGCGGCAGCGCCACGTTGTCGAACACCGAGAGCCAGTTGATCAGGGCGCCGTTCTGGAACAGGTAGCCCATGCGCTTGCGCAGCGTCATCAGCTGGGCGCGATCCATCGTCGAGACCTCCTGGCCGTCGACGGTCACCGAGCCCTGGTCGGGGCGCACGATGCCGATGATGTGGCGCAACGTGACGCTCTTGCCGCTCCCCGACGGTCCCATCAGCACGAAGTTCATGCCCTTCGGCACGGTGATGCTGAGCCCGGCGAGGATCTGGCGGCTGCCGAACCGCTTGTGCACGCCCGCGATTTCGATCATCCGGCGAGGAAGTAGAAGAACCAGGTGACGATGAACCCGAGCACGATGATCAGGATCACCGAGTTGCGCACCGCGGTCTGCACGGCGAGACCGACGCCGAGCGCTCCGCCCGTGGCCCGCAGCCCTGCCGCGCAGCTGACGACCGCGATCGCGATGCCGAACACGAACGACTTGAACAGGCCGACGTAGACCTCCTTCGGCAGCAGCATCCCGGACGACGTGAGCGCTTCCTTGGCGCTGACCCAGTAGAGCTGCGGCGAGACGCCGAGGTTGTGCTCGGCGATGACGCTGCCGCCGTAGATGCCGATCAGGTTCGACAGCACGGTCATGATCGGGCACATCACCGCCAGCGCGATGACGCGCGGCAGCACGAGGTAGTCGACCGGATCGATCGACATCACCTCGAGTGCTGCGACCTCGTCGCTGACGGACATGGTGCCGATCTCGGCGGCGATCGAGCTGCCCACGGTCGCCGCGAGGATCACGCCGGTGATGAACGGTCCCATCTCGCGGCACATGGTCAGTGCGGTGATGGTGCCGAGCACCGCGGTGTCGCCGAAGCGACGCAACTCGATGCCGGTCTGCATCGCCAGGATCGCGCCGGCGAACGCGGCGACGATCATGGTCACCGGCAGCGAGCGCACCCCGGCGTTGAACGCGGTGTCGAGGAGGAAGCGCGTGCGCCGACGCAGCCGCGGCAGGTACAGAGTCGTGCGCAGCAGCAGGTCGCAGACAAAGCCAGCGCCGTCGGCGCGGCGGCCGACGAACTGACCGAGGTGCGCGAGCACGTTCATCGAGGAGCTGGCTCCGGACCGGGATCGTCGCCACCGCCCAGCGGGATCGGCAGGAACTGGAACAGGCGCAGCGTCCGCTTGCCAGAGCGATCCTGTTCGTAGCTGCCGAGGAACGGCACGCTCGCGGTGGTCTCGCCCTGCCGTTCGCGCGCCGTGAACAGGCGTCCGGCGACGTCGACGGCGCGGTCGTCGCGAGCGCGCGTGACGCCGCGGGCGAGTTCCCACGCCCAGCCCCACGCTTCCTGCAGGCCGGTGGCGTTGCCCTCGCGCCATGGCCAGGGCGAGAACAGGCTCCAGTCACCGCCGTCGCGTGCGCCGTTGCCGTCGCGCCGCTGCGTGCGATGCCACAACGGCCAGACCTTGACGAAGCTCTCGCGCTCGCCGGTCTTGCTCGTCTGCACGACGCGCCAGAAGAACGGCAGCACCCACTGTTGTTCGGTGTGGCCGTCCGGGTCGTCGTACTCGCGCCACCAGACCAGCGGCCAGGCGAACGTCCACGCGCGCTGGTCGTCGCTGCGCACGCGGCTGACGAACGGCCACAGCCACCACTGCGTGACGTTGTCCTCGGCGCGGTTCCAGTAGTAGCGGAAGAACGGCCAGAACAGGGTCAGGGCGTAGAAGTGGTCGGCCTTCTGCGTCGACTGGAAGAACGGCCACAGCGCCATCCAG
Source organism: uncultured bacterium (assembly GCA_937952215.1). Lineage (GTDB taxonomy): Bacteria > Planctomycetota > UBA1135 > UBA1135 > UBA2386 > UBA2386. Next base: position 72,339 of record CALFZH010000064.1, on the reverse strand, counting down.
CCCGACACCGACGGCCCCGTGCGCCAGCCGAACAGCGGCCAGATCCACACGCTGTCGACCGGACCGCTGTCGCCGTCCAGATTCTCGGTGCTCCAGGCGACGAACGGCCACAACACGAAGCGGCGGTCGTGGCGGCCCGGCTCGATGTCGTGCCCGTAGAACGGCAGGACGCGGAACCAGCGGTGGCCGTTCTCGGCGCACGAGCTGGTGCCGATGAAGGGCCACAGGAACAGGTGGTGGCGATGGCCGCCCTTGTCGAGGCCGACCCACAGCGGGAACAGCAGCGTGCGGAAGCGGTCGTAGGTCAGGAACTGCGGGATGTCGGCGAAGAACGGCAGGATCGCGAAGTAGTCCTCGCGGTCGTCGGCGGAGTCGCCGCCCCAGACGAACGGGAACAGCAGGTACCAGTCGACGTCGCGCGTGCCCTCGTCGTTGGGCCGGGAGCGCCAGCTCCACAACGGGAACAGCCGGCTCGAGGTCTCTTCGGGGTAGTGGCGCACCCGGCCGAGCGGCCACAGGAACTGATGCTCGACCGCGTCCTGCTCCGGCTCCGTCACGCGCCGCCAGAACGGACGGATGCGGAAGTCGTCGCCGCCCTGCGGCGTGCGTTCGTAGTGCAGCAGCGGCCAGGCCGCGTCCCACTCGAGCACGTTGCCCTCCGCGTCACAGCGGTGGAACCAGACCGGCGCGAGGTTGAGTTCGCGCGGCATCAGGGCGCAGGCGCTGGTCGCGGCGAACGCGATGCAGGCCAGGAGGGAACGTCGCGCCATCGAGAGGGCTCAGGATACCGAAGCGGGCGGGCGTCGAGCCAGCGAAGGGGAGGCGGCGCGACAACTGATCTCCAGAGCGCGGAGTCGGGCCGCGCGCAACGCGAGTCCTCGAACGATGTCGTCGCGCGTGTATACCGTGCGCATGGTCCGCACCATGTCCGGCATCCAGCCGACCGGCAACCTGCACATCGGGAACTACCTCGGTGCCCTGGTCAACTTCGTCGAGCTGCAGCGGCAGTACGAGTCGTTCTTCTGCGTCGTCGACCTGCACGCCCTGACGCAGCGGCCGAAGCCCGAAGACCTCGCCCGTGCGGTGCGCGAGGTCGCGATCGGCATGCTGGCGAGCGGCGTCGATCCCGAGCGCGCGACGCTGTTCGTGCAGTCCGACGTGCCGCAACACGCCGAACTCGCCTGGATCCTGACCTGCCTGACGCCGCTCGGCGACCTGAACCGCATGACGCAGTTCAAGGACAAGAGCAGCCAGCAGCCCGAGAACATCAACGCCGGGCTGTTCACCTACCCGATCCTGCAGACGGCGGACATCGCGCTCTACCGGGCCGAACGCGTGCCGGTCGGCGAAGACCAGGACCAGCATCTCGAACTCGCGCGCGAGACGTTGCGCCGATTCAACTTCGTCTACGGCGACACGTTCCCCGATCCGCAGACCGTGCGCAGCAAGGCGCCGCGCGTGGTCGGCACCGACGGCGAGGCCAAGATGTCGAAGAGCAAGGGCAACGAGATCGGCCTGTTCGAGACGCCGGAGCAGACGTGGGACAAGCTGCGTGGGGCGAAGACCGATCCGGCGCGGCTGCGCAAGAGCGACAAGGGCACGCCCGAGGTCTGCAACGTCTTCGCCTGGCACGGTTTCTTCTCGCCCGAGGCACAGCGCGCCGAGATCGCGGCCGGCTGCCGGTCGGCGCAGCTCGGCTGCGTCGACTGCAAGAAGGCGCTGGCCGCGAACCTCGAGGCCGTGAAGGGGCCGATCCGCGAACGCGCGGTGGCGTTGCGGGAGGCGCCAGCACGGCTCGACGAGATCCTGGACGCCGGTGCCAAGAAGGCGCGCGCGGCGGCCGAGGCGACGATGCAGGTCGTGCGTGAACGAACTGGCCTGCACGGCAGGCGATGAACCGGAGGACCCGATGACACGCGCAGGCAGGTGGTTGTGGTGGTGTTCGATCGCGGCAACGCTCGCCTCGTGCAGCAGCGTGCCGGTGTCGCCGGAGCAGCGGCGCGTCGCCGAGCGGCGGCTGCTCTCGCCGTTCCTGAGCGAGCGTGAGGTCGGCTGCAGCGAGCTGCAGATCGAGATCACCGGCAACTTCCACGGCAACGTGGCGCAGCCGGCCATCGACCGTACGCGCCACACGGTCACCGAGCAGCGGGGGGACGGATTCAAGGAGATGGTGTGGACGAACACCGCCGGTACGCCCGACGCGGCCTTCGTGATCACGATCGGCGAGCCGACGCAGATCGGCGAGGAGGGCTGGGTCGCCGGCCAGCGGACGACGTTCCGCGTGGTCAACCAGGTCCGCCTGCGCATCCACGAGAGTCGCCGCGAGCTGATGCTCGAGGCCACTGCGGGCGGGACGTTCCTGTTCGTGAAGGACGGCAAGTCGGCCCCGCGTGAGATGAAGCGGTTCGTGATCGCCGACGGCGTGCTGCAGCAGTCATGATCGGACGAGCGTCGCTGGTGACGGCGTTGCTGGTGATCGCCGGCGCATGCGCGACGGGGGCGCGCGGCGGCGGCGCGGGAATCGATCCACGCCGCTACGACCTCGGACAGGACCCGGTCGGCACCTCGGCGTGGCAACGCGCCAGTGGTTCGCTGCGCACCGGCGACGACGTCGGGGCGATTCCCGAGCTCCTGCAGCTCGTGCGTGCCTGCCCCGACTTCGTGCGCGGGCACCTGGCCTACCAGGATGCGGCGACGCGGCTCGGCGGCGCCGTTCGTCAGGCGATGGTCGACCACTACACGGCGCTGCCGCTGCGCGAGGGGCCGGTCGCCGCCTACTGCCGCGCGCGCCTGCTCGACACCGACTACGCGCAGGACAACGCCCTCGCGGCGATCCTGGTGGAGCACCCTTCGTTCGCGTGGGCGCATCTGTCGCGGGCGCGCGTCAGCCGGCAGCGCGGCCGGTTGCTGCCTTCGCTCGACATGTACTCGGCGGCGCTGGTCCACGACGCGAAGCTGTTCGAGGCGCGGCTCGAGCGCGCGCAGGTCCTGGTCGAACTCGGTCGCGACATGGAAGCGGTTCGCGAGTACCGCGACTACCTCGACCAGCGCGCCGACGACGTCACGGCGATCCGCGACTTCGTCACGCTGCTGCTCTACCGCGTCGGCCGCACCGACGAAGCGACGCCGTGGCTCGCCCAACTCGAGGCTCGGTTGCCCGGTGACGTCACCGTGCGCATGGACCGTGCGGCGGTGTCGTGGCGCGAGCGGCAGCATCGCGCTGCAGTCGACGCCTACGTCGCGATCTTGCGCGACGACCCGGGCCAGGTGCGCGCCGCACTGAACATCGGCCTGCTCCTGTACGAAGTGGTGCCGACGGACGCCGAAGCGGATCGCCGGCGCTACTGGCCCGCGGCGCGCGCGGCGTTCCGCTGGTTCCTCGACCGCGGTCGGCCGGCGGACGGGCACGAACAGTTCGAGCGCACGCTCGGCGTGCCCTTCCGGTTGCAGCGCATCGCCGAACTGCTCGGTCCGGAAACGCCGCAGCCGCCGCGGCTCGACGACCTGGCCTGGCCGGCGAGCGGGTGACGTTCACGCGCCGGCGGCGTGCGGATCGATCCCGAGTTCGCGCAGTTGCGGCAGCAGGCGGGCCCAGTCGGCGCGCGCCAACGCGTCGTCGGCCTTGCCCGGCGGGCGCAGCACATGGCGTGGCGAGTCGATCTTGGCGATCGACCATCCCGCCGCGCTGCGCGCGACGAGCAGGTTGCGCAAGTCGAGGTTGCGGTCGCGGAAACCGAGGGCGTGCACGTTCCGGACGAAGGTGACGATCGCCGCGGCGAGCCCCCGGCGATCCTCGGCGACGAGGTTCGGCAGCAGGGCCTCCGCCGTGCCTTCCCCGAACGAGCTGGTGACGAGGCAGGCCCGCGCGACGAAGCCGCAACGGCGCCACACGGCGGCTGCGAGTGGCCGAGGCCCGGGGAAGCCGCGCTGGCCCAGCCAGTCGATCGCATCGAACTCGCGCACGGCCCGCGGCGTGGCCCACGGGCCGGTTCGCCGGCCGAAGTCTCGGAGTCTGTCGACCCAAGTCGGATAATCGTAAGTCTTTACGAACAGATCGCCGCGGGGAGAGGGGAGCCGGCGGACCCACGAGGAGCGGTGGTCGGTGACCACCACACCGAGTTCGCGGCCCGCCAGGTCGACGAGTTCGGGCAGGTCGGCGCGCCAGGTCGCCCAGTCCGCAGCAGCGCGGGCGAGCCTTGGCAAAATGGGGATCCTTGTCGACACTCTCTCCGCAAGAGTATAGTCCGCCACGACTTGATGCGACGGCGTCGGATCCGCGCATCGCTCTCGAGGAGACCCCGCAGGTGAAGACCGTCACGAAGAAAGAACTCGTGCACCGCATCGCCGACAAGACCGGCGTCACCAAGGTCGTTGCGAAGGATGTCATCCAGTCCTTCCTCAACGCCATCATCAACGAGCTCGCGGACGGCAACCGGTTGGAGTTCCGCGAGTTCGGCGTGTTCGAGTCCCGCGAGCGTGCGGCGCGGCTGGCGCAGAACCCGCGCACCCTCGAGAAGGTGCCCGTGCCGGCCAAGCGCATCGTCAAGTTCAAGGTCGGCCGACTGATGCGAAAGAAGGTTGCTGGCGAGGACGTCGGCGACCTGTCGCTCGACGACGACGACGACGAGCCCACGCCGCGCCCGAAGAAGGGCCGCGGCGATGGCGCAGCGCAGGGCGCTGGCTGATCCGCGACGACGCAGCCTGCTTGCCTACTTGAGCTTGCGCAGCGCCTGGTCGAGATCGGCGATCAGATCCTCGTGGTCTTCGATGCCGACCGAGAGCCGGATCAGCCCGTCCTGAAGACCGGTCGCGCGGCGGGTTTCGGCGGGGATCGACGCGTGGGTCATCGATGCGGGGTGATCCACGAGGCTCTCGACGCCGCCCAGGCTTTCGGCCAACGAGAAAACGGTGAACGACGAACACACCTTCTTCGCCTGCGCGACGGTGGCCTTGAGTTCGACCGAGACCATGCCGCCGCCGGCACGCATCTGGCGTTTTGCCACGGTGTGGTTCGGGTGGCTCTGCAACCACGGGTAGATCACGCGTTCGACGCGCGGATGCTCGGCCAGCCAATTCGCGACGCGCAGCGCGTTCTCGCAGTGGCGCTGCATGCGCACGTGCAGCGTCTTGGTGCCGCGCAACACCAGGAAGCAGTCCATCGGTCCCGGCGTGCCGCCGCAGCTGTTCTGGAAGTGGGCGAGCCGCGTGTGCAGTTGCTCGTCGTTGCTGATCAGGGCCCCGCCGACGACGTCGCTGTGGCCACCGAGGTACTTCGTCGTCGAGTGCACGACGATGTCGCACCCCAGCGCGAGCGGGTTCTGCAGGAACGGTGTCGCGAAGGTGTTGTCGGCGAGCGACAGCACCTTCTTCTGCTTGCAGATCTTGGCGATCGCCGCGAGGTCGAAACAGCGCAGCAGCGGGTTGGTCGGCGTCTCGAGCATCACCAGCCGGGTCGTCGGCCGGAACGCCGACTCGAGCTGCCGCAGGTCGGTGAGGTCGACGAACGTCGTCTCGATGCCGAACTTGGCGTAGAGCGTGCGCAGGATGCGGAAGGTGCCGCCGTAGAGGTCGTTGCCGGCGATCACGTGGTCGCCCGACTGCAGCAGGTTGAGCACGCAGTGGATCGCCGCCATGCCGCTGGCGAAGCCGAGTCCGAAGCGGCCGCCTTCGAGCGCGGCGAGGTTCTGTTCGAGCGCGGTGCGCGTGGGGTTGTGCGAGCGCGAGTAGTCGTAGCCCTTGGTCTTGGCCGGGGCCTCCTGCACGTAGGTGCTCGTCAGGAAGACCGGCGTCATGATCGCGCCCGTGGTCGGGTCGGGAGACTGGCCGGCGTGGATTGCGAGGGTGCCGAAACCGGCGGTGCGTGCGCTCTTCATCGAAGGGGGCGGAGTTTACATCGCGGCCGCCGGCGGCAACATGTTCCGCCGCGATGGCCGTTGCGCCCGACAAGCCGCCGTACGACCTCGACGCGCTCGAGTTCCACGTCGTGCGCGCGCTGCTGACCGAACGGCTGGTGACGCCGCTCGGACGTACCGCCGTCGCCGCACTCGGGCCGTGCGCTTCCGCCGCCGCGGCGAACGAACGCCTGCTCGCCACGGCGGAACTGGCGGCGCGGCTCGACGACCGCGTCGAGCTGCCGCTCAGTGGCGCGATCGACGTGCGTTCGTGGCTGCAGCCGTTCTTCGCGGGCGAACACGCGCTGCAGGCGCGGGACCTCGCCGACTGCAAGCGCGTGCTGCGCGCGGCGGAGCGCTGCCGCACCTGGCTGCTCGCGGCAACCCAGGCACTCGTGCGCGTCGCGTTGGCGGCGCCGAACGTCGCGGACCTGGTGCACGATCTGGAGCTGATCGTCGACGACCGCGGCGAAGTGCTCGACTCGGCATCGCCGAAGCTCGCCGGCATCCGGGCGGCGATCGAGCGCGCCCGCGTGCAGGTCGACACGACGATGGCCGGCGTGTTGTCGTCCGCCGAACTGCGCAAGCACCTGCAGGCCGGCGAAACGGTCTGGCGGCATGGCCGGCCGGTGCTGCAGGTCAAGGCCGACAGCCGCCATCGGGTTCCGGGCGTGCTGCACGAACGCAGCGCGTCGGGCGCGACCCTGTTCGTCGAACCCGAAGCGGTGATCGAGGTCGCGAACCGCCTCGCCGACGAGATCGCGGCGGAGAACCGCGAGATCAACGTCGTGATGGCCGATGCCGCGCGCGGGTTGCGCCGCGAAGCCGACGCGATCGGAGCCGCGGTCGAGTTCGTCGCGGCCGTCGATCTGCTGCAGGCGCAGGCCCGCTTGCTCGCGAACGGCTACGTCGTTCCGGCCGTCGTCGACGATGGCCCGCTGCGGCTCGTCGGCGCGCGTCACCCGTTGCTGCTGCAGCGGCGCGATGGCGGCCACATCGTGCCGCTCGACGTCGCGCTCGGCGATCCGCACCGGTTGCTCGTCGTCACCGGCCCCAACACCGGCGGCAAGACGGTCGTGCTGAAGACGATCGGCCTGCTGGCCCTGATGGCGATCAGCGGCGTGCCGATTCCAGCATCGTCGGGCGCGCAGGTGCCGTTCTTCATGGCGGTGCAGGCCGACATCGGCGACGAGCAGGCGATCTCGCAGAACCTGTCGACGTTCAGTTCCCACGTCCAGCGCATCGCCCGCTGCCTGCAGCACGGGTCGGCCCGGTCGCTCGTGCTGCTCGACGAACTCGGGGCGGGCACCGATCCCGAGGAAGGCAGCGTGCTCGGTTACGCGGTGCTGGAAGCCCTGCTCGCCGCCCGCGCGTTCGCGGTCGTGACGACGCACCTCGGCCGCCTGAAGGACTTCGCCTACCAGCACGACGGCGCGGAGAACGGTTCGATGGCGTTCGACGGCGCCTCGCTGCGGCCCCTCTACCGGCTCGATCTCGGCATTCCGGGCAACAGCCACGCGCTCGACATCGCGAGTCGCGTCGGCATGCCGCCGGCCGTCGTGCTGAGGGCGCGGGAACTGCTCGGCAAGCGCGACCGGACCCTCGACCACCTGATCGAGCGCGTCCAGGTGGCGCGGCGCGACGCGGAGGCCGATCGGCGGCGCACCGCCGACCTGTCGCGGGCGGCGGCGGAGCGGCAGCAGGTGCTGGACGAACGCATGGCGGATGCCGTGCGCAAGGAGACCTGGCTGCAGGAAGAAGCCGACGGCGTGGTCGAGCAGGAACTGCGGCGCGCGCAAGCGTCGATGCTCGAGCCGCTGAAGGCGCTGCAGAATGCGCCGGGGGCGCATGGCGAACGGGCGCGCGCCCTGCAGGCGATCGTCGACGGGCTGCTGCGGCCGGCGGCGCTGCACCGCCGTCGCATGGCGTTCTGCCACCGGCTCAAGAAGGGGGACCAGGTGTTCCTGCCGCGCTGGCGGCGGCTGTGCACCGTGAACAAGGTCGACAAGGTGCGCGAACTGGTCAGCGTCGACTACGGGAACGTCAAGATGGACGTGCCGTTCGAAGACGTCTCCTGGCTGCAGCCGCTGGGGGAGTGACCGTCGCGCCCGGGGCACGTGACGACGGTTGTCGTCGGCGCGGCGGGCGGTAGCGTTCGCGGCCTCGCCCCCGAACCCGCGCCGTGTCCACCGTCCTCATCGCCGACAACGACCCGGCCGTCAGCTCCTTGCTACGGGACGTTCTGGTGCGCGCCGGACTCGCCGTTCAGCAGGCGTTCGACGGCGAGGCGGCGCGGGAACGGGTTCGGGACGAGGGCGTGCGGGTGGTCGTCTGCGACCTCGACATGCCGAAGGTCCCGGGCATCGAAGTGATCGAATCGATGGCGGACCTGGCGTCGCCGCCCGCGGTCGTCGTCGTCTCGGGCTTCGTCGACGAGGCGATCCGAGTGCGGCTGGGGCGGCTCCCCTTCGTGCGCGCCGTGCTACGCAAGCCGTTCGACCTGTTGGCGTTCGCCAAGACGGTGCGCGAGCTGATCGGCGCGGGGTGCGCGGGGCCCGGCACGAGCCAGCACTGAACGCGCCCGCCCGATCGGGGCGAAAAAAAGGCCGCGGCGCTTCTTGAACTCGCTGGGGGCACAGGTATCGTCCTCCGTCCCTTTCTGCAGCAGCTCGCCCGCTAGCGTAGCTCAACTGGCAGAGCACCTGATTTGTAATCTGGAGGTTGTGGGTTCAAGTCCCATCGCTAGCTCCAGATCGGTCCGGTGGCTGCGACCGAGTGCCGTCTGCGGCGCGTTGCTTTGGAAGGGGATCGCGCGCACGGCAACGTCGGGCGGATACCAAAGCGGCCAAATGGACCAGACTGTAAATCTGGCGGCTCAGCCTTCGCAGGTTCGAATCCTGCTCCGCCCACCAAGTCTGCCAACGGCCCTTCGGGTCCCCGGCGGCGTTCGCGCGAGTTCGTGAGCGAGTGTTCGACGTCGCGCCGGTCGCCGGCCGACGACGAGGACTCGTGCTGCGGGTGTAGCTCAATGGTAGAGCTCCAGCCTTCCAAGCTGGTGGTGAGGGTTCGATTCCCTTCACCCGCTCCAGTCGTCGCTCCTGCTCTTTCCCTCCGTTCCCGTTCGCTGCTATAGCTCAGCTGGTAGAGCACCTCCTTGGTAAGGAGGAGGTCGTGGGTTCAATTCCCGCTAGCAGCTCCAACTTCCGCTTCCCGTTCCCAGTCACTCGCGGGGCCAACGCCCCCTGCAGCACCGAGACTACTTTCGAGGTCCCATGGCCAAGGAAACTTTCACCAGAACCAAGCCCCACGTGAACGTCGGCACGATCGGGCACGTCGCTCACGGCAAGACCACCACCACGGCGGCCATCACCTACACGCTCGCGTCGGTGGGCATGGCGAAGTACAAGGAGTACGCTGCGGTCGCGAAGGGCGGCACGGTCCGCGACGCCACGCGCGTCGTGACGATCTCGGCGGCGCACGTCGAGTACGAGACGAAGAACCGGCACTACGCGCACGTCGACTGCCCCGGCCACGCCGACTACGTGAAGAACATGATCACGGGCGCGGCGCAGATGGACGGCGCGATCCTGGTGGTCGCGGCCGACGACGGCCCGATGCCGCAGACCAAGGAGCACGTGCTGCTCGCGCGCCAGGTCGGCGTGCCGGCGATCGTCTGCTACCTCAACAAGTGCGACCTGGTCGACGACAAGGAACTGCTCGACCTGGTCGAGATGGAGATCCGCGAGCTGCTGAGCAAGTACGACTACCCCGGTGACACGGCGAAGGTCGTGCGCGGCGCGTCGTTCAAGGCGCTGCAGACGCCGAACCCGGGTCCGAACAACCCGGACAGCAAGTGCATCTTCGACCTGATGGATGCCATCGACGCCGCGATCCCGGAGCCCAAGCGCGACATCGACAAGACCTTCCTGATGCCCGTCGAGGACGTGTTCTCGATCGAAGGGCGTGGCACCGTCGCCACCGGTCGCGTCGAGCGCGGCAAGGTGAAGGTCGGCGAGACCGTCGAGATCGTCGGCATCCGCGACACGCGCGAGACCACGGTCACCGGCGTCGAGATGTTCCAGAAGACGCTCGACGAGGGCATCGCTGGCGACAACGTCGGCCTGCTGCTCCGTGGCCTCAAGAAGGAGGACATCGAGCGCGGCATGGTGCTCGCCGCCAAGAAGTCGGTCACGCCGCACACCAAGTTCGACGCGCAGGTCTACGCGCTGACGAAGGAGGAGGGCGGGCGCCACACGCCGTTCATGAACGGCTACCGGCCGCAGTTCTACTTCCGCACGACGGACGTCACCGGCACCGCGAAGCTCAAGGGAGCCGAGATGTGCATGCCGGGCGACAACGTCGAGATCGAGGTCGAGCTGATCACCCCGATCGCGATGGACGAGCACCAGCGCTTCGCGATTCGCGAAGGCGGTCGCACCGTCGGCGCCGGGCGCGTGATCAAGATCCTCGCCTGACCCGTTGGGGCAGGCGTCGCACAGGGCAGTAGCTCAATTGGTAGAGCTGTCGATTCCAAATCGACGGGTTGAGGGTTCGAGTCCTTCCTGCCCTGCCATTCGATGGTGACCGGTGCCCGCGGCCGGAAGCCGAACGCCGGCGCCGCCGGCGAAACGGGCCGTGGCGCGTCGCGTCGCGGCCCGAGGTGTTTCTTTGACCCGGGCGCCGACCTACGGTAGACGCCCACAACTGTCGTCCGGTGACCGCTGCGAGCGGCGCCGGCAGAGGACGTTCGAGTCGTGAGCTATCGCAAGGACCAAGGACGCCACGCGCGCATGTTCGCCTTCTGGGCGCTCGTGCTGCTCGTCGCCTACGGCTGCTTCCACGGTGGCGGGCTGTCCGATCTGCTGAAGCGCTGGCTCGGCACGGGGAACACCACCTACGTCGAGTCGTTCCCGCTGATCGGCTCGCTCGACCTCGCCGCGGTGATCGCGCTCGGCGTGCTCACGGTGGTGTCGGTGGTGATCCAACGGATCCTCAACCGGCCGAAGATCGCCGACACCCTGATCGACACCGAGAGCGAGCTGCACAAGGTCACCTGGCCGTCGTGGGCCGAGGCGGTGCAGGGCACCATGGCGGTCACCGTGATGGTGCTGGTCCTGTTCGCCTTCCTCACCCTTGCCGACTACGGCCTGGCGCAGGTCATGCTGATGCTGATGGGAGGGGCGTGATGGCGCTCGATTGGTACTTCCTGCGCGTGCAGGTCGGACGCGAGGACCGCATTCGCGAGAGCATGGTGCGGCGCCTCAAGCAGGCCGGCATCGAGGCACACGTTCCCCAGATCGTCGTTCCGATCGAGACGATCGCCGATCACCGCCAGGGCAAGAAGACCGTCAAGCGGCGGAAGCTGTACCCCGGCTACCTGATGGTGCAGATGGAGTTGTCGGACTCCGTGTGGTTCGTGCTGCGCGAGACGCCGGGCTTCGGCGACTTCGTCGGCGGCCACACGCAGCCGACGCCGGCCCGTGGCGAGGACGTCGAGAAGGTCCTGGCGCACATGGATGCCAGCAAGGACCAGCCGAAGGTGGCGATCGCGTTCAAGAAGGGGGACCGCGTCAAGATCAAGACCGGCGCCTTCGAGAACACCGATGCGGTGGTCGAGGACGTCCATGCCGAGAAGGGCACCCTGGACGTCTCGGTCAACTTCTTCGGCCGACCGACGCCGATGTCGCTCGGATACTGGGAAGTCGAGTTGATTTGACCAGGCCGATCTGGTTCAATCTTCGCCCCCTTTCCGTGCGCGGGCCCTCGCCGCACACGGCCGTCCACCAGGACGGAAACCTCTTCGAGTGGGAGGGTGTGCCGCAGCCGCGGCCATCCGCCAGGACCGCTGAGAGACAGACATGGCCAAGGAAGTCACCGGAATCGTCAAGTTGCAGTGCCCTGCGGGCCAGGCTACGCCTGCCCCGCCCGTCGGCCCGGCACTCGGTCAGCACGGCGTCAACATCGGGCAGTTCGTCAAGCAGTTCAACGACGAGACGCGCGCCCAGGCCGGACTGATCATCCCTGTCATCATCACGGTCTACAAGGATCGCACCTTCACGCTTCAGTACAAGTCGCCGCCGGCGTCCGTGCTGCTGAAGCGAGCTGCGAAGCTGGCCACTGCGGCCGCGACTCCCGGCAGCCAGGTCGCCGGGCAGGTCACCAAGGCGCAGGTGCGCGAGGTGGCCCAGCTGAAGATGAAGGACTTGAACACGACCGACATCGCTGCGGCGATGCGCATGGTCGAGGGAACTGCCCGCAGCTGCGGGATCCGCGTCGTCGACTGACTTCTCAGGCGACGCAGCGGCGCATCTGGCGCCGTCGGCGTTGCCGTCCAGGCCTAACATCCACAGGAACATCCATGGCTCGCACGCGCAGCCGTCGCTACGAAAAAGCCGCCGCGAAGGTGGATCGCAACAAGCGCTACCCGGTCACCGAGGGGTTCGCGCTCATCAAGTCGCTTGCCGGTCCCAAGTTCGACGAGTCCGTCGACGTCGCGGTGCGCATCGGCATCGATGCGAAGAAGACCGACCAGCTGGTCCGCGGTTCGGTGAGCCTGCCCAAGGGCACTGGCAAGTCGATCAAGATCGCCGTGTTCGCCGAGGGCGATCGCGCCAAGGCGGCACTCGAGGCGGGTGCTGATTTCGTCGGCTCGGCCGACCTCGCCGACAAGATCGAGAAGGGCTGGACCGACTTCGACATGACGATCGCGTCGCCCGACATGATGAAGTACGTCGGCAAGCTCGGCAAAGTGCTCGGCCCGCAGGGCAAGATGCCCTCGCCGAAGGCCGGCACCGTGACGCCGAACGTCGCTGCCGCGGTCAAGGAGTTCAAGGCGGGCAAGATCGAGTTCCGCACCGACGCGGGCGCCAACGTGCACGCGGCCATCGGCAAGAAGTCGTTCGCCGCCGACGACCTCGCGAGCAACCTCTCCGCCTTCCTCGACCATCTGCGCACGTTGCGTCCGGCGCAGGCCAAGGGCGAGTTCATCAAGAAGGTGGTCGTGTCCACGTCGATGGGGCCGGGCGTCGCGCTCGCCATCCAGTAGCAGCCAGATAGGAGCCACTGCCATGCCCAACCTAGTCAACGAGATCCTGCTGGCCGACCTGCAGCGCGAGTTCCAGAAGATGGGATCGTGCGTCGTGGTCGAGTTCGGCAAGCTGCTCCCGCAGCAGGACCTGGATCTGCGCGGCAAGCTGCGCGCGGCCGGTGTCCGCTACCGTGTCGTGCGCACGCGCCTGGCCTCGCGCGCTTTCGCGGGCCTGAAGCTCGACCTCGGCGACGCCGTCCGTGGTCGTTGCGGCGTCGCGCTCGCCGAGAAGGAAGGCGCGATCCAGGCTGCGAAGATCCTCCGCGAGTGGATCAAGAAGACCAAGGACGCGCCGATCTCGATCAAGGGTGGCGTCGTCGAGGGCACGGCCTATTCCGGCGCCGCCGCCGATGCGATCGCCGATCTCCCGGATCGCCCCACCGTCCAGACCATGATCGCATCGGCCCTGTCGGGACCGGCGCGGTCGCTCGCCAGTCTCGTCAGCGCCGTTGCCGGCGGCATGGCGCGCTGCATCCAGGCCAGGGTCGACGCCCAGAGTCAGGGCGCGCCCCCGGCTTCCTGATCACTCTTTCCTGCACTCAAACCACCAGAGGTCGTTCCAGTCATGTCGGACAATGCAAACGTGGTTCTCGACGCCGAGCTCGAGGACATCTTCAAGAAGATCGATGGCCTGAGCCTGGGCAAGGCTGCCCAGCTCGTGAAGGCGATGGAGTCGCGCTGGGGCGTGTCGGCGGCGGCGCCGGTCGCCGTTGCGGCCCCGGCCGCCGGCGGCGCAGCGGCCCCGGCTGCCGAAGAGAAGACCGAGTTCACGGTCGTGCTCAAGGACGGCGGCGCCAACAAGATCAACGTCATCAAGGTCGTGCGTGAGATCACGGGCCTTGGCCTCAAGGAGGCGAAGGCGCTGGTCGACGAGGCGCCGAAGCCCATCAAGGAAGGCGTCAACAAGGACGAGGCCAACGAACTCAAGAAGAAGCTCACCGAGGCTGGCGCCACGGTCGAGCTCAAGTAGTCCGCTGGCGGCCGGCGGCCGGTTGGCTCCGCTCCCCGCCGCGTCGTCGCGAGCGCCTGCTCGCGGGCGCGGCGTCGATGCGGTTGGCCGTGCCGGCCGTGCACTGGGCCCGCGAGGTTTTGTGTTGCGGCACGATGCCTCGGGCCTACGCTTCTCGCCGCTCGCTGGATCACTTTTTGCACGCATCGCCGGGTCGTCGGTGGTCGCCGACGTGTCGGGGATGCGTGTCTGTTCGCGTCGCGTGCTGCCCGCGCGATCCGTGATGCACTCGTCAGTTCGTGTGACGCTCGCCGCTCCCTTCAGACTGCAGAATCACCCTTCCCCGGGGTGCTCAGGTGGAATCGCATGGAGACCGTAGTCTACGGCCGGTACCGGTCCGTCGCCGAGATCCCCGACCTCGTCGAGATGCAGACGAAGTCGTACCTCAGCTTCCTGCAGCCCGAGGTCGCGCCCAACCGGCGCAAGGTGGAGGGGCTCGAGGCCCTGCTGCGCGAGGTGTTCCCGATCTACTCGTACGACAAGACCCTGAGTCTCGAGTACGTCAGTTATGAACTCGGCCGCCCGCGGTACACGGTCGAGGAGTGTCGCAAGCTGCGCGTGACCTACGGCTACCCGTTCAAGATCCGGGTCCGCCTGGTCAAGCCCGAGCCGGTCGAGGAGGAGATCTACCTCGGCGAGATCCCGATCATGATCGGCGGCGGCGAGTTCATCGTCAACGGCAGCGAGCGCGTCACGGTCAGCCAGCTGCATCGTTCGCCCGGCGTCGACTTCTCGGTCGAGCTGCACACGGGCGAGAAGCGGCTGCACTCGTGCTGGATCATCCCGGAGCGTGGCTCGTGGATCGAGCTGAACGTCACCAAGAAGGACGCCGTCGCGATCCGCATCGACCAGTCGGGCAAGTTCTCGTGCACGACGCTGCTGCGCGCGATGGACGCGAAGTACTCGACGGACGCCGCGATCCTGCGCGAGTTCTACGAGGTGGAGAAGGTCGCGCGGAAGAAGTCGGACCCGGAGGCCAAGTTCGCCAAGGCGTTGGTCGGCACGTACGCGGTCGGCGACATCGTCGATGCCGCGAGTGGCGATCCATTCGTGCGCAGCGGCGAGGAGATCACCGAAGAAGCGGCGCGCGCGATCGCGGCCAGCGAACTGCGCGACATCGAGGTGCTGCGTGAGCCCGAGGACTTCCTGATCCTCAACACGCTGCGCGAGGACACGACCAACAGCCACGAAGAGGCGCTGCTCAAGATCTACCAGCGCCTGCGCCCCGGCAACCCGCCGCAGATCGAGAAGGCGAAGGAGCTGTTCCACGAGAAGTTCTTCGACGAGACGCGCTACCGCCTCGGTCGCGTCGGCCGTTTCCGCCTGAACCGCAAGTTCGGCACGACGACGCCGGAAACGCAGCAGACCCTGATGGCGGCGGACTTCGTGCAGGCGATCCGCTACGTCCTCGGGCTGCGCGGCGGCGAGGGCGAAGTCGACGACATCGACCACTTGGGCAACCGCCGCGTGCGCACGATCCAGGAGCTCGCGGGCGACGAGTTCCGCAAGGGCTTCCTGAAGCTCCGGCGCACCGCGCAGGAGCGGATGAACCTCGAGAACGTCGACACGGTCACGCCGCGCAATCTGATCAACAGCAAGACGTTCTCGTCCGCCATCGAGTACTTCTTCGCGCGCGGCGAGCTCAGCCAGGTCGTCGACCAGACCAACCCGCTGTCGCAGCTCACGCACGAGCGCCGGTTGTCGGCCCTCGGCCCGGGCGGCCTCAATCGCAAGCGCGCCGGCTTCGAAGTGCGCGACGTGCACATCTCGCACTACGGGCGCCTGTGCCCGATCGAGACGCCGGAAGGCACGAACATCGGCCTGATCTCGAGCCTCGCGATCTACAGCTCGCTCGACGACTACGGCTTCCTGACCACGCCGTACATCGTCGTCAAGAACGGCAAGGTCACCGACGAAGTCGTGCGGCTGCGCGCCGACGAGGAGAACAACGCGGTGCTCGCGCCCGCGGACACCGAGGTCGACAAGTCCGGCAAGCTCGTCGGCGACGATCAGGGACGCGTCATCGCGCGCGTCAAGGGTGACCCTGCGCTCGTCGATGGCAAGGACATCCAGTACATGGACGTCTCGACCAAGCAGGTCGTCGGCGTCTCGGCATCGCTGATCCCGTTCCTTGAGCACGACGACGCCAACCGCGCGTTGATGGGCTCCAACATGCAACGGCAGGCAGTGCCGCTGCTGACGACCGACGCGCCGGTGGTGATGACGGGCATGGAGGAAGTCGTCGCGCGCAACTCGAGCATGGTCGTTCGGGCGCGCAAGGGCGGCAGCGTGACCGCGGTCGACGCGTCGCGCATCGTCATCGGTGACGACGAGTACAAGCTGCGGAAGTACGAAGCGCTGAACGAGCGCACGTGCCAGAACCAGACGCCGATCGTCAAGCTCGGCCAGAAGGTCAAGGCGGGCGAAGTGATCGCCGACGGCGCGGCAACGCAGCACGGCGTGCTCGCCCTCGGCAAGAACGTGACGGTCGCGTTCATGCCGTGGGACGGCTACAACTACGAAGACGCGATCCTGCTCAGCGCGAACCTCGTCAAGGACGACGTCTACACGTCGATCCACATCGACGAGTTCGAGATCGAGATCCGCGAGACCAAGCTCGGGCGCGAGGAGTTCTCGCGCGACATCCCGAACGTCTCCGAGAAGGCGCTGCGCCACCTCGACGAGAGCGGCATCGTGCGCGTCGGCACTCGCGTCAAGCCCGGCGACATCCTGGTCGGCAAGGTCGCGCCGAAGAGCAAGAGCGAGCTGACGCCCGAGGAGAAGCTGCTGCACGCGATCTTCGGTCGCGCCGGCGAAGACGTGAAGAACGCGTCGCTCGACGTCCCGACCGGCGTCGAAGGCATCGTCATCGGTGCGGAGAAGTACAGCCGCAAGGTCAACCTCACCGAGAACGAGCGCACTCGCAACCTCGAGGAGATCAAGAACGCCGAGATCGAGTTCCTGAAGCGCTTCCGGGCCAGCACCAAGCGGCTGCTCGAGAGCGCCAAGGAAGTGCTCGGCGCCGCGGTGACGTCGGCCGAGGGCAAGAAGCTCTCGGTTGCCGACGACATGCTGATCCTCGACCTGCGCACGATCCGGGACCGGGTCCGCCAGGTTGCCGAGGAACTCGGCGATGCGAAGCAGAAGGCCGCTCTGATGCAGATCCTGCAGGAGTTCGGCGAGCGCATCGAAGAGTCGGAAGCCGACAAGAACAAGTTGGTGAACCGGCTGTCACGCGGCGACGAGCTGCCCCAGGGCGTGCTCGAGATGGTGAAGGTCTACGTGTCGACCAAGCGCCGCATCTCGGTCGGCGACAAGATGGCCGGCCGCCACGGCAACAAGGGCGTGATCAGCAAGATCCTGCCGCAGGAGGACATGCCGTTCCTCGCCGACGGCAAGCCGGTCGACATCGTGCTCAATCCGCTCGGCGTGCCGAGCCGCATGAACGTCGGCCAGATCCTCGAGACGCACCTCGGGTGGGCGGCGAAGAAGCTCGGCTGGCGCGTCATGTCGCCGGTGTTCGACGGCGCGTCGGAAGGCGACATCGAACTCGCGCTGCAGAAGGCGGGCTTCGCCAAGGACGGCAAGTCCGTGCTCTACGACGGCCGCACCGGCGAGCAGTTCACGCAGCGCGTCACCGTCGGCACGCTCTACATGCTGAAGCTGCACCACCTCGTCGACGACAAGGTGCACGCGCGTGCGACCGGCCCGTACTCGCTGATCACGCAGCAGCCGCTCGGCGGCAAGGCCCGCTTCGGCGGCCAGCGCTTCGGCGAGATGGAAGTGTGGGCGCTCGAGGCCTACGGCGCGGCCAACATCCTGCAGGAGCTCTTGACCGTGAAGTCCGACGACGTCGACGGTCGCACGAAGATCTACGAGGCGATGGTCAAGAACGAGAACATCCTCGAGCCCGGCACGCCGGTCTCGTTCGGGGTGCTCTGCAACGAGATCAAGGGCCTCGGCCTCAACATCGAACTGCACAAGCGCGGCACGGCGGAGTCGGTCCTCCCAGGCTGACCGCACCGTTCGTTCCGCTTTCCCTCCGACATACCCCACGACAGTCCTGGTGCCGCGGCAGCACGCGCGGCACCACTAGCACGGCAGGCGCACGATGGTCGAACCCATCTACGACAAGATCAACGACTACGCTTCGGTGACGATCCGACTGGCTTCGCCCGACGACATCCGGGCGTGGTCCTTCGGCGAGGTCAAGAAGCCGGAGACGATCAACTACCGCACCTACCGGCCGGAGCGCGACGGCCTGTTCTGCGAGCGCATCTTCGGTCCGGAGAAGGACTGGGAGTGCTCGTGCGGCAAGTACAAGGGCATCAAGCACAAGAACATCACGTGCGACAAGTGCGGCGTGATGATCACGCACAGCCGCGTGCGCCGGAAGCGCATGGGCCACATCAACCTGGCCGCGCCGGTCGCGCACATCTGGTTCTTCAAGGCGATGCCGTCGCGCCTGGGCACGCTGCTCGGGCTGAAGACCGCGAGCCTCGAGAAGGTCATCTACTTCCAGGACTACATCGTCATCGAGCCGGGCGACACGCCGCTGAAGTCGCTCCAGCTGCTGTCGGAGGACGAGTTCCGCCAGGCGCGCCAGAAGTACGGCATGTCGTTCCAGGCGGGCATGGGGGCGGAGGCCATTCGCGAACTGCTGCGCCGCCTCGACCTGCCGACGCTGAGCGAAACGCTGCGCGAGGACCTCAAGCGCACCGAGAGCAAGCAGAAGATCAAGGACATCATCAAGCGGCTGAAGACCGTCGAGATGCTGCGTGACTCCGGCAACCGGTCGGAGTGGATGATCCTCGACGCGATCCCCGTGATCCCGCCGGACCTGCGACCGCTGGTCCCGCTCGACAGCGGCAACTTCGCGACGTCGGACCTCAACGACCTCTATCGGCGCCTGATCAACCGCAACAACCGGTTGAAGAAGCTGCTCGACCTGAACGCGCCCGAAGTCATCATCCGCAACGAGAAGCGGATGCTGCAGCAGTCGGTCGACGCGTTGTTCGACAACAACCGTTGCCGGCGGCCGGTGCTCGGCTCGAGCAACCGCCCGCTCAAGTCCCTGACGGACATGATCAAGGGCAAGCAGGGTCGCTTCCGCGAGAACCTGCTGGGCAAGCGCGTCGACTACTCGGCGCGGTCGGTCATCGTCGTCGGCCCCGATCTGAAGCTGCACCAGTGCGGCTTGCCGAAGATCATCGCGCTCGAGCTGTTCCAGCCGTTCATCATCCGCCGCCTCAAGGAGCTCGGTCACGCCGACACCATCAAGTCGGCGAAGAAGATGCTCGAGCGCAAGGACGAGGAGGTCTGGGACATCCTCGAAGAGGTGATCCAGAACCACCCGGTGCTGCTGAACCGCGCACCGACGCTGCACCGCGTCGGCATCCAGGCGTTCGAGCCGGTGCTCGTCGAGGGCAACGCGATCCGCATCCACCCGCTCGTCTGCTCGGGCTACAACGCCGACTTCGACGGCGACCAGATGGCAGTGCACCTGCCGCTGTCGTTCGAGGCGCAGATCGAGGCGTCGACGCTGATGCTGTCGACGAACAACATCTTCTCGCCGGCACACGGCGGTCCGATCATCGCGCCGAACCAGGACATCGTGCTCGGCTGCTACTGGCAGAGCCTGTCGCGCCAGGGCGAACTCGGCGAGGGCAAGACCTTCGCGAGCCGCGATGAAGTGTGGATGGCCTACTCGATGGGCAAGATCCACATCCACGCCCGCATCAAGGTGCAGTTCGCCGCGGGCGTCGAGATCCGCAACCAGGGCAACACCACGCGCACCGACGGCAAGGCGCCGCTCGAGACGACCGCCGGGCGCATCATGTTCAACGAGATCCTCGAGCCGGGGATGCCGTTCTACAACCTGGACCTCGACAAGAAGGGGTTGGCGAACATCATCGCCGACTGCCACCTGCTGCTCGGTCGCGACGCGACGCTGCGGCTGCTGGACAACCTGAAGGAGACCGGGTTCAAGGCGGCGACGCGCGCCGGCTTGTCGTTCGGCAAGGACGACATGGTCGTGCCGCCGACCAAGGACAAGATCATCGCCCAGACCCAGAAGGACGTGGAGAAGATCCACGTCGCCCACGGTCGCGGCATCATCACCGAGGGCGAGCGCTACCTGAAGGTCATCGACGCGTGGACGCACGCGCGCGAGCGGATCGGCGAGGACATGCTGCACGAACTGCGCAACGACACGCGCGACGGGCGGCTCTACGTCAACCCGATCTTCTGCATGGTGATGAGCAAGGCGCGTGGCTCGGTCGAGCAGATCCGTCAGCTCGCCGGCATGCGCGGCCTGATGGCCAAGCCTTCGGGCAAGATCATCGAGCAGCCGATCAAGGCCAACTTCCGCGAGGGCCTGCGGGTGCTCGAGTACTTCTCGTCGACGCACGGCGCGCGCAAGGGCCTCGCCGACACGGCGCTGAAGACCGCCGACTCGGGCTACTTGACGCGCAAGCTCGCCGACGTCGCCCAGAACGTCGTGATCAGCATCGACGACTGCGGCACCGAGAACGGGGCCGAGAAGGGCACCGTCTACCAGGGCGACAAGGTCGCCGTGAGCTTCGTCGATGCGGTTCGTGGCCGCGTCGCGCTGCACTCGATCGTCGACCCGATGACCGAGGAGGTCATCGTCGAGAAGAACGGCCTCATCACCGTCGACATCGCCAAGAAGATCGAACGCGTCGCCGCGAGCGAGAGCATCCGCGTGCGCTCGCCGTTGACCTGCGAAGCGTCGATCGGCGTCTGCGCGAAGTGCTACGGCATGGACCTGTCCCGCAGCCAGGTCGCCGAACCCGGCCTCGCGGTCGGGATCATCAGCGCCCAGTCGATCGGTGAGCCGGGCACGCAGCTGACGATGCGCACGTTCCACATCGGCGGCACGGCCTCGAAGAAGGTCGAAGAGTCGGAGATCAAGAACAAGCGTGCGGGTCGCGTCCAGTTCGCCAACCTGACCACCGTCGGAGTCGCGGCGGACGACCAGAAGGGCAAGGCGGCGACGCAGAACATCGCACTGAAGCGCAAGGGCGAGTTGCTGATCGTCGATGCCAAGGACCGCGAACTCGAGCGCCACGCCGTGCCGCTCGGTGCGGCGGTGCACGTCGTCGACGGTCAGGAGGTCAAGGAGCAGTCCGTGTTGTGCTCCTGGGATCCTCACCACAATCCGATCCTCGCCGAGGTCAGCGGCGTCATCCGCTACGAGGACATCCTCGAGGGCAAGACGTTCCGCACCGAGCGCGACGCCGAGACGAAGGTCCAGCGCAAGGTCCTGATCGAGCACAAGGGCGACCTGCACCCGCAGCTCATCATCGAGGACGAGAACGGCAATCGCCTCGCGATCAACCCGGTGCCGGAGAAGGCCTACATCGAGGTCGAGAACGGGCAGCGCGTCGCCGCCGGCACGCTGCTGGCCAAGACGCCGCGCGAGATCCAGGGCACGCAGGACATCACCGGCGGTCTGCCTCGCGTCACCGAACTGTTCGAGGCGCGGCGCCCGAAGGATCCGTCCGTGCTCTCCGAGATCGACGGCATCGTCGAACTCGGCGACAAGC
The DNA here is from genome assembly GCA_937952215.1 of uncultured bacterium. Lineage (GTDB taxonomy): Bacteria > Planctomycetota > UBA1135 > UBA1135 > UBA2386 > UBA2386. The sequence continues at coordinate 50,784 of CALFZH010000064.1, read as the reverse complement.
GGCGCGGCAAGCGCACGATCATCGTCAAGGGCGAGGGTGGCCTCGAGCGCGAGCACCTCGTGCCCCAGGGCAAGAACCTGCGCGTGCACCGCGGCGACCACGTCAAGGCGGGCGAAGCCCTCGTCGACGGTCCGCTGGTGCCGCACGACATCCTCGCGATCCAGGGCGAGAAGTCGGTGCAGAACTATCTGCTGCGCGAAGTGCAGACCGTCTATCGCGCGCAGGGTGTGTCGATCGACGACAAGCACATCGAGATCATCCTTGGCCAGATGATGCGCAAGGTGCAGGTCGAGGATCCGGGCGACAGCGACTTCCTGCCGGGCGCGGTGGTGGACAAGTTCCGCTTCCGCGAGTCGAACGCAGCGATGCGCAAGGAGCGCAAGAAGCCGGCGACGGCGTCACCGCTGTTGCTCGGCATCACCAAGGCCTCGCTGCAGTCGGATTCCTTCATCAGCGCCGCGTCGTTCCAGGAGACGACCAAGGTGCTGACCGAAGCCGCGCTTGCCGGCAAGCGTGACGAACTGGTGGGTCTGAAGGAGAACGTGATCCTCGGCCACCTGGTGCCCACGGGCACCGGCTTCCGCAACTACCAGAAGACGCGCGTTCTCAAGAACGTCGACCTGCATGCCGCTGCCGAGGAAATCGGTCGCCTGAGCAAGCAGGGTTTCGTCGATGGCGGGGGGCCGGTCATCCGGCTCGAGGGCATCGACCCGCCGCCGACGCCGCAGAGCCAGGAGGCGGAGAAGGCCTGAAGCGCGCCGCCGGCGCCGCCGGCGGGTTGCAAACCCCAATCGAGTCCCTATCCTCTCGCCCCCTGAATTCCCGGACCGCCCAGCAGCATGCCCACGATCAACCAGCTCATCCGCAAGGGTCGGAAGAAGATCAAGTACAAGAGCAAGTCGCCGATCCTCGACGCCTGCCCGCAGAAGCGTGGCGTGTGCTTGCAGGTGAAGACCATGACGCCGAAGAAGCCCAACTCGGCGCTTCGCAAGATCGCCCGCGTGCGGTTGAGCAACGGCAAGGAGACGACGGTCTACATCCCAGGCGAAGGCCACAACCTGCAGGAGCACTCGATCGTGCTGATCCGCGGTGGCCGTGTTCGCGACCTTCCCGGCGTGCGCTACCACGTGCTGCGGGGCTGCTTGGATGCGTCGGGCGTCGAAAACCGGCGGCGCAGCCGCAGCAAGTACGGCACGAAGCGCCCGAAGAAGTGACCGTCGATCCGCCCACGCTCCCAGCAACGCACCTTCCTCCAGCAGCCTGAATCTCCGATGCCTCGCTCCTACAAGTCCACCGAAGTCCACCTGAAGGGCGACCCCCGCTACAACAACAAGCTCGCGAGCAAGATCATCAACAAGATCATGCTGCAGGGGAAGAAGACCACCGCGCAGCGCCTGTTCTACGGCGCGCTCGACGCGGTCTGCGCCAAGATCGAGGGCAGCGATCCTGTCGACGTGTTCAGCAAGGCGATCGAGAACATCAAGCCGCGCGTCGAAGTTCGCAGCAAGCGTGTCGGTGGTGCGACCTACCAGGTGCCGCGCGAAGTGAACAAGCGCCGCCAGCAGAGCCTCGCCATTCGCTGGCTGGTCGACGCTGCGCGCAGCAAGCGCGGCAAGCCGATGGGCAAGTCGCTCGCCGAGGAGATCTTCGACGCGTTCAACAACCAGGGCGCCGCGGTCACCAAGAAAGAGAACGTGCACAAGATGGCCGAGGCGAACAGCGCCTACAGCCACTTCGCCTGGTGAGCGTCGCGCGGCGCGGCTCGCGCCGGACCGACCGAGGGTCGTAGCCCCGGGGAGGGTGGGCAGCGGCGAGGCCGGTGCTCCCGGGTTCGCGAAGCGATCGGGGTCCCGCAACGAGCCCGCGTGGAATACCTGGGCTTCGTCATCGTCCCATCGGCCTGGCGTTCCCGCCCAAGTGCCGTTCCGTTACGCTCGGTCCGCCGATGAAACTGCCGATCCCGTTCCTCCTCTACGTGACGTCGTTGGGGCTTTTCGGCGCAGCGGGCTGGACGGTCTACGAGATGATGCCCCTGTGGAAGGCGAAGGCGAAGGAGGACGCGACCACAACGGGGCAGAACGACGGGAAGGACGCGCTGGCGCGAGGGCGGGGCAAGGGGCCGGTTGCTGACAACTGGGTCTACGCGGGCGATCCGGCTTCGGAGACGTGGTGGGCCGGGCTGAAGACCGTGAACTTGATCGGCAAGCTGCCACCGCCGCCGCCGCCGCCGCCCGGCACCGTGCCGGAGAAGGTCGAAGTGATCGCGGACGTGCGCCCGCTCGATCAGATGTTCGAGCTGGTGTCACTCGTCTACGACGGTCAGGCTGGTGGCAAGGGCGGTAGCAGCCACGTGATCATCCGCTTCAAGCCCGAGGCGAACGTCGAGCCGCCGGAGTGGTGGGTTCGTGAGAACACGCCGCCGGCTCCCGCCGCGGCAGCGCCCGGTGGGCAACGTCCGACGGATGCCGTCGCTGGTCGCCCGGGCGCCCGCCCGCCACAGAACCCGGCCGGCAACCGCCCGCCCGCCAAGGCGCCGCCGACGTCGCCGTCGGCTCCGATACCGACGTCGCTGGCGGGTCGCGAGATCCTGCAGAAGATCTGGGTGGAGGACGGCGGCGACGCGAGGCGCAGCGCGATGCTGTGGCCGATGAAGCCGAGCCAGGCCGCCGAGGCCGGCAAGGTCGTGCAGGTCGGCACCATCCGGCTCGTGCGCGTGGCCGACGATGCCCAGAGCGCCTACTTCGTGCGCGAACTGCCGCCGAAGGAAGGCGAGGCGCCCGTCGAGCCGAAGGAAGAACGACTGATCAAGACCTCGATGGGGTTGTCGCAGGACGTGCTCGAGGCGCTGCTGTCGCTGCAGGGGCGCGACCCGAAAGCGGTCACGACGCCGGTCACGCCGGCAGTGTCTGTCAATCTCGCCGGCGCCGGCTGGATCGACAGCGAAGAGACGATGCGCGTCGGCAACCGGTTCAACATCGGGCGCCAGGACGAACGGGCCTTCAGCGAGGACACCGATCGGTTCCTGTCGCAGCTCAACGTCGACACGTACGTCGGCAAGCAGACCAAGACGACGGGCCTGATCGTGCGCGGCGTCGATCCGCAACTGGCCAAGTTCGGCGTGCAGGTCGGTGACGTCCTGCTCGAGGTCAACGGCCGCAAGGTCGAGTCGAAGGGCGCGGCGGTGTCGCTCGTGAAGGGCGACTACAAGCGCGGCGTGCGCACGTTCCAGAGCAAGTGGCTGGTCAACGGCCAGGTCGTCGACCGCGTCTACTCGGCCCGCGATCGCTGAGGCCGAAGCGCGCCGCCCGCGAGCAGCGACCGTGGACCTGCTGACCATCGACTGCGGCAACAGCACGATCGACTGTCGGCGTGACGTCGACGGGCTGCGAGTGCGGTTCGACGCGCAGGCAGTTGCCGCGGGAGAACTCGCGCGCTTCGTTCTGCCCGCGGTCCGGCGTTGCGTGATCGTCAGCGTCGCGCCCAGTGTGTTGGCCGCCGTGCAAGCGGCGTTGCGCGAGCGCGCGGTCGAGTCGCGCATCGCCGGCGTCGACGTGCCGTGCCCGCTGCCGCTGGCCTACGACACGCCGACGACGCTCGGGGCGGACCGCTGGGTCGGAGCACTTGCCGCCCATCGCGAACATGGGCGCGCCGTCGTCGTCGACTGCGGATCGGCGACCACCGTGAACCTGGTCGACGCCGACGGGACGTTCCGCGGCGGCGCGATCGCGCCCGGGCTGCGCGCCCTGGCCCTGGGCTTGGCGGCGGCAACGCCCGCCCTGCCGGCGCCCGACCTGGCGGCCGTCCCGGTCTGGCCGCCGCGCACGACGCAGGCTGCGGTCGACACCGGCGTCGTGCTGGGTTGGTGCGGCATGGTCGAACGGTTGGTGACGGCAGCCGTCGCCGCGAGCCGCGGGCCCGTGACCGTGGTGGTGACGGGCGGCAACGCCGAGCGGCTGCTGGCGCACGGCCGGCTGTGCGCGGTTCACGTTCCCGATCTCGTTCACCGGGGCCTCGGGCTGCTGGCGGCTTCGACGACATGGACCTGCTGACTCCGGGCGGCACGGCGGGGGTTGCCGTCGTGCGCGTCGGGCACGGCGAACGCGCCGCCGTGTTGGGCATGCTCCGGCGCAGCGACAACTCGCCGTTCGTACTCCGCGGCGGGTCGCCGCAACGCGCGTTGCTGCGGCTCGACGACGTCGACGTCGACGATGTGTTGGTCGTCGATCGTGGCGACGGCGGCCTCGAACTGCACCTGCACGGTTCCCCGGCGATCCTCACGGCGCTCGCCCGGCACTTCCCGATGGCGCCGGCGGAACCCGCCAACGCCGCCGCGCGGCTGCTGCGCTCGGCTCTCGGCGTGCCCCAACTGCAGCTGGCGCTCGAGCAACTCGCTCTCGACTTCGACGCCAGCCTGGCGGCGCTCGCCGCGTTGCCGGCCGCGCCGCGCCGACACGAGCACGCGGCGGCCCTCCAGCGCTCGCGGCACGCGCTCGCGGCGATCGTGCCGCAGCGCGTCGTGCTCGTCGGCGAACAGAACGCCGGCAAGTCCTCGTTGTTCAACGCGCTGCTCGCGCGGGAACGAGCACTGACGGGACCGCTCGCCGGTCTGACCCGGGATCCCGTTCGCGAGGTCGCGCTGCTCGATGGCTACCCGTACGAACTGGTCGACACGCCCGGGGCTGGCGACGCGGCCGGTGCCGTCGATGCCGCGGCGCAGGCCCGCGGCCGTTCCGAACGGCAAGGCGCGCTCGCGGTGCTCGTGATCGACGCCGCCATCGGGCCGTCGACGCGCGACCTTGCGCTGCTCCCCGAATGCGTGGCCGTGGTCGCGTCCAAGTCCGACCTGCGGCCGGCAGCGTGGCCCGAACGGGTCCCTCGCTCGCTGGCGGTTTCGGCGGCGCACGACGACGGGAGCACCCTGCGCTCCGCGTTCGGCGCCCTGCTGCGGAACCGGCGCCGCTTGCCGCCGGCAGGGGCGGTCGGCGGGTTCGCGGCGCTGGATGCCGAGCAGTGGGAGCGGCTGGAGCGATCCGCCCCGTGACCTGGCGCTCGCGGCGCCGCCCCGCGCGGCGTTGTCCGGGCGGGGATCCGTGTGCATGATGCGCGTCTCGATGGCCAACGACGACAAGCGCGACCTGGTTTCCATCGAGGACCTGAGCACCGCCGAGATCCTCGAGCTGTTCCACCACGCGGACGAGTTCCGCGCGAACCTGCTCGGCTGGTCGGACCTCTGCCGCGGCGCGATCATGGCGACGCTGTTCTTCGAACCGAGCACGCGCACGCGGCTGTCGTTCGAGTCGGCGATGCTGCGCCTCGGCGGTGGCGTCATCACCGCGGCCGACGAGAAGAACACCAGCCGCAGCAAGGGCGAGTCGCTGGCCGACACGGTGCGCGTCGTCGGCGGCAGCTACGCGGACATCCTCGTCGTTCGGCACCCCGAGGATGGAGCCGCCCGCGTCGCGGCCCGCTACGCGCGGGTTCCGGTGATCAACGGCGGCGACGGAGCCCACGAGCACCCCACGCAGACGCTGTGCGACCTCTACACGCTGTGGAAGGAGAAGGGGCGGCTCGAAGGCCTCGAAGTGGTGCTGTGTGGCGATCTGCGCTACTCGCGCACGATCCACTCCTTCTGCTACGCGCTCGCGCGGTTCGGCGCCAACATCGTGACGATGCCGTACCCGGGCTTCGAACTGCCCGACTACGTGCTGCATCGGTTGCGCCGCGACTTCGGCGTCCAGGCAGCGGCGGCATCGGTGGCCGATCTGCCCGGGATCGCCGGCAGCAGCAACGCCGCTGCCTACCTCACTGCCAGCAAGCCGCACCAACTCGCCCTGTTCACCAACCTCACCAACGTCGAGGTCAACCGCATCGACGCGATCTACATGACGCGCGCGCAGCGCGAGCGGCATTCCGGGGAGGACACGTCGAACTACCCGCGCCTCACGCGGTCGACGCTGGGTGCCGAGGCGGCCAAGGACGCGCGCGTCATGCATCCGCTGCCGCGAGTCGACGAGATCGACTACGAGGTCGACGACGATCCGCGGTCGATCTACTTCCGCCAGGCGGAGCTCGGCGTGCCGATGCGGATGGCGTTGATGGCCTACCTGCTCGGCAAGATCCAACTCCGGGCGGCGCGGCCGCCGCTGTTGGCCGTCATGCCCGGCGTCGCCGCCGGTGCTGGCCTGCGCTGCAGCAACGAGCGATGCATCACCAACAACGAGGGCGTGCGGTATCTCGTGCGCGACTTCCGGTTACGGGAGTCCGAAGTGCCGCCAGTCCTGTCGTGCGCCTACTGCGAGCGCGAGGTCGAGGCGCGATTCGTCGGCCACGCGGGCAGTCGGCTCGTGCATCGCTACAACGCCGCCGAGGCGAGGCGCATCAAGCCCGAGAACCGCGTCTACTTCGAGTCCGAGGCGCAGGCGCAGGCGGCGGGCTTCCACTGCCAGCCGAACCACTGAATGTCCGGTCCGCGGCCGCGCGTGCCCGTCGTCGAGCGGTTCCGCACCGAGGGCCCGCGCAACCCGGGAACGGGCTGCCGGTCCCGATCCCGGCTAGTGGTGCTAAGCCGATCGCACATCGCTGGTTGTGGGACCTTGAAGCACGAGGTCCTGGCGGCATGATGTTTGTTGCCCCTCCCAGTTGCCGACGGTCCTGGAAGCCCCATTCCAGCGGCCGTTGGGCGCCTCGATCGCAGTCCCGGCGATCGCGTCCGCCGAGTCCGCTACGGTTCGGCCCGCGATTCCCAGGTCGGCGTCGAGGGTCACTGCCCTCGTGGCCGGCGATGCCGGTCACGCCAACGAACGTTTCCTTGCTCCCATGACCATCGCTGCGCCCACTCCTGCTGCTCGCGCCGTCGATCCGATCCGTTCCTCACTGCGCCCGCGGCGATGGGGTTCCACGCACGTCGCAGTCACCGCGTCCCTGGCGCTGGTGGCGGCGTGCAGTGGTGGGGGATCGCGCGGCACTTCGACGGCTGGCGGCTCGGGGCAGGCCGAGCTGCTGCGGGTCGAGTTCGGGCGGCTGGTGGACGTCTACGGTCTGCAGGTCACGCCGCAGGGTGCGAACATCGCCCTGTATCGCAAGGACGTGGTGATCGGCAGCAACATCCAGGATCAGCGGCCGACGAACTCGTCGGCCAGCGACAGCGAGATCACGTACGACTTCATCGCGTCGGATCCGGACACGCTGCAGCCGCGCCTGTTCATTCCGCGCGATGTCACCAGCAGCGACTTCGCCACGGCCTTCGCAGCTCTCGACGACCAGCTTCGTGAATTGGCGCCGATGGTCGTGGGGCAGAACATCTCTGGTTCGCCGTTCGGCGTGGCGCCTCGCAACTCGGCGATCCGGCTGAAGTTCTCCGGCGCGCTTGGCGTCGACGATTCGTTCTTCGTCACGCGCGACGCCCAAGGCAAGGTGACGGGGCTGCGCAACACCGAGGCCGTGCAGCTGCTGAACATCGTCGGCGATCCAACGCTGCCCAACGGCTTCGTGCCGATGTCGGTGCGGGTGATCGTCGCCGCCGACGAGATCGTCCTCGATCCCGTCTTGCTCGGCAGCGAGGGCCAGCAGTACCAGACCATCAACAACGCCAGCGGCATGCCATCCTCGCCGAACCAATCCGGCGCGAACATCCGCATCGCCCTCGCCCTGGACGGCCCCTTGGCGATTCCGCGCTTGCGCACGGGGAGGAACGAGCTCGTCGGGCTGAACAACAGCCAGCAGCAGTCGGTGGTCCGCGACTTCCGATCGGGCAACAACGAGGACACGTCCGCCGACATCGCTCGCGGCTTCGTGCGTGATCCGCTGCCCCTGCGCGTGATCGGCGAGATCGGGATGTACCTCGAGAGCGTCGAGGAGGTCAACGCGTTCACGCAGGAGGTGACCGTGTTCAAGAACGGCATCTCGCACGAGATCGATCGTGGGGACGTGATGCGGTTCATCGCCGACAGCTCGGGCGTCCCGTTCGGCACCGCAGAGGTCGTCGTCGATCCGACCGACGACTTCAACAGCCCGACGACCCAGCACGTCCGCGTGCGCATCCGGCGAATCGAAGGACTCGAGGGAATCGATCCGGCGAACCTGCCCGGGTACCCGGTCACCGTGACCGATCGCGAGCCGTGGTTGGTGCAGAACGCGCCGCGCGTCGTCTGCGTCGCCGAGTACACCGCCGGCGACGCGGCGGGGCGCGACGACCCGCGGAACTTCCTGGTGTTCTCGCCTGGCCCCCTGCCCGTGAACGGCGTCCAACCGGCGCCGAACGAGTTCGTCTCACCGTTCGCCGCCGCGATCGTGCGCTTCACCAAGCCGATCGACATGTCTTCGGCGCGTTGGGCCGACACCTTCTTCTTCGCGATGCGCGACCTCTCCACGGACGCGAGCATCGAGGATTTCATCGCCACGCGGCCGAACAACCTGGGGGGCCAGGGCATGAATCCGGCGAGCTTCAACCTCGCGAAGTACCGGACGCCGTACCTGATCACGTCGCGGGTCTTCGACGAAGACGGCTCGCAGACTTCGCTGCGCCTGCAGCCTTCGTCGGGGTTCTATCTCGACGACACCATGCGGAATCCGCCGCCGAACTCGGACTTCCGCTACTTCCTGCACCTGATCTCCAACTCGGCGGACGGCGGGATCCGCGATCTCGCGGGCAACGCGGTCGACCTGCAGGGCACGAGCCCCGATCGCAGCAACAGCGTCGTCATCCCGTTCACCGTCGACACCCGAGTGAACGGCACGCAGCCGGTGTTCGCGAACAACCTCGCGATCTCGGTGGTTCGCCGCTTCGCGTCGCGCGACGAGGACGCCAACCCGAGCTACTTCCTGTCGAACGAGGTGCAGGCGCCGACCTCTGGGTCGATCGCGGCGGCCTACCCGCTCGAGGACTTGTTCGGCGGCTTCGTCTACATCGACAACAAGCTGCAGGCTCGCCCGACGACGCGATCGAAGGTCATCGCCGACAACGTCAACCAGTCGCCGGTCGTGCAGAACACGGCGGTGGGGCAGCCGCCCGCGCCGCTGGCCTGGTGCCCGCAGTTCGTCAGCAACGAGGCCCAGATCGCGTCCAACACCGCGAACAACCTGGTCACCCAGGGCATCCAGAACCCGTTGAACCCGTACGGCTGTCGACTGCAGACGCTGTGGCGCGAGATCGACCTCAGCCTGTCGCGCACGGATCCGTTCGACTTCAACCTCGACATCGAACAGATGTACTGGGCGCCCTTCACCGGGACGAACCTCTCGTTCGACGAATTCGATCGCACCAGCCTCTGGCTGGGGCATTCGGAGTACCGGCCAGCACCCTGCGTCGGCGACTTCAGTTCGCTCGCGTCGCTGCCTGGCAGCGGCCTGAAGAACGTGTTCGAGCGCAACTTCGCCTGGAACCCCGTGCCCACCGGCACCGGCACCCAACTGCAGTCGCAGGCGCCGCGCGGCGCGGCCTACGTCGACGCGCCGCTCACGATCAACCCGTCGCAAGTCGTGTACGAGCCGAGTGGCGTCAATCGCTTCCTGCCGCTGCCGCCCTTCAAGAAGCCCTACTTCGTCTACCGCGACGAGACGGTGATCCAACAAGGTGGCAACGCCCAAGCCGGTTCCGATCTCAACACGACGGGATTCCCACCGTACATCCTCTCGCCGTTCAGCATGGGCTCCGGACGCCGATGGGTCGACGGCGGCGCTGGCACCCCCGGCAACGTGACGTTCGTCAACATGTTCTGGAACGACGCGGCGAACCAGAGCCTGACCAGCGGTACCGACTTCTTCACCGGGGGTCTCGTCGGCAACATCGCGCTGCCGCTGCTCGCCGACTTCTGGACCTATTGCGACACGTCGACGCTGCCCGCCGGCGGCGGCTACATCGCGCTCGGGACCAACGGTTGGCAGACCGCGGTCACCGTGCAGTCGGGGCCGGACCCGAACTTCCGCGTGCTGAGCGCCGGCCGTCCGGCGTCACAGGCCGGAGCCGCCGTCTGCAGGGCGCCAAGCGACCAGGCGTGGAACTCGGCTGCAGGCGGCCTGCTGGCCACGGGCGGCTCGACGCCGCCTGGGGACAACACCTTCTACTGGATCATGATGGACGTCGTGAAACGCCAGAGCGTGATCACGAACGGCTTCATCGACATCAACAACCCGCACCGCGTCCCCGAAGGCTTCGCCGATCCACGCTTGGGTCCGTACTACCTTGCTGGTGGCGTGAGCACGGTTCCGATCGACGTGCTGCCGACGTTCGCCTACGAGTTCGACCCGCCGCTGTCGCAGTTGCCCGCCGGCACGTCGCTCGTGCCGCAATTCCGCGGCGCCAGCGTCGTCGATCCGACGCCGTGGTACTGGAACGCGATGATCTCGACGGCGAACGCCCTCTACCCGGACGTCACCAATCCAGCGGTGCCTGGCCAGCTCAGTGCCAGCATGCGCACGCAGATGCGTCCGACGGCCGCCAACTTCCCGTTGGATCCGTACAAGGCCGGCGATGCCCACATGCGCAAGTGGGACACGCGTCTCAACGCCGGCGTGGCTCGCAACTGGTGGACCTACCTCTACAACCGCACCGTCACGAGCTACGTCGAGAATCCGAACGAGTTGATGGACCCCGCCTACACGATCCAGTTCGCTGGCCCGAACGAGTCGTTCACGCCGCGCAGCATCCGCTACTTGAACTGGCGGTTCGTGACCAGCAACAACGCCGACGCGGTGCCCCCGGTCGCACCGACGATCGAGACCTTCGCCCTTTCGTATCGCTTCGAACGCCTGTAGCTGTCGCCCGCCCGGTTCTTTGTCCCTGCAGTCCCTCTCCTGCCCTCAACGCTCGCGGCGAGACCTTGCCCGCCGCGGCCGTGTCCTCAGTGCCATGATCCGAGTCACCCCTGCCCGGCCGTTCTCCCTCGCAATCCTGGTCGCGCTTGCCGGCTGCTCCGGTGGCGGCAGCACCAATGGCACCGGTGGCAACTTCGTCGTCCTCAAGACCGAGCCCGTCGACAATGCGACGCTGTTCCTGAACGACGCGATCCAGATCGACTTCAGCAATCCGGTCGACCTCGACTCGGTTGACCTGACGACGTTCAGCTTCGAGGTTCGCAACCAGCTCGGGCTGGTGGTGGCCGAGCCCGTTGCGGGCACGTTCGAGATCGGCACCAGCCCCGGCGACGCGGTCGCTGGGCGCCGCTTGCGCTTCGTGCCGCGGCTGCCGACCAACGACCTCTTCACCAACGGCGGTTTCCGTCCCGGCCGCACCTACACCGTGCAGCTGGTGGGCGGCAGCCAGGTGAACGTCACGACGATGCTCGACACCGGCGGCAAGCCGCTGGCGCTGCCGAAGAGCTTCCGGTTCTCGACCGCCGATGGCACCACGCCGGCACAGCTCTTCCGCAACACGGCCGCCGGCGGCCCGCGCCGCGCCGGGTTCGAGATCCTGCCGACGCCGGACGCCGCGGGACCGGAAGCCGGCAGGGTGTCGCTGAACAAGCTCGGCACGCCGGCAGTCGAACTGCGGCTCCTGTTCGACCAGCCGCTGAACCCGAGCAGCACCAACGTGCCGGTCAACATCGAGACGAGCCCGCTGCTCCGCAACAGCAGCAACCGCGGACGGATCTTCCTCGAATACAACGACGTCGTGTACGGGCCCAACATCTGGATCCCGGCCGAAGTCGAACTCGAGTCCAACGAGTTGACTGGCGCGACCGTCATCCTGCGGCCGATCGGTGTGCTGCCCAACAACGCCACGGTGCGCGTCATCGTCGAAGCAACGCTCGAGGACATCTCGGGCGAGTCGAACGTGACGTCGGGCGCTGCGTTCCAACGTACCTTTGCGACGTTCCTGACCCGGCGTAGCTACGACCAGCAGTTCGACGCCGCCGTCGATGACTTCCTCGACTCGTCGCAGGTCGACCTGACCGCGGCCTTCGCGGAGCCGTTCGCGGAAGTCGGCCCGGGCTACCTCAAGTCCGGGTTCGCGTTCGAAGGCAGCACGACCGGCGCTGAATTCGAGCCCACGGCGCCAGAGACCGTGCTGAACACCGACTTCACGCAGGTCACGCCCAAGCAGGGCGCGGCCTACAACGTCTCTGGCGGCATCTTCAACTTCCAGAACGTCAGGATCCCGGCGGGCAAGACGGTGCGCGGCACTGGCTCCAATCCGATGGTCTGGCTGGTATCCGGAACGTTCCGGGTCGAGGGCCTGTTGTCGGTTCGCGGCGGCAACGGCGTGGCCGTCAACACGTCGGGGAACGCCAACGTGTCGAAGGCCGGCGGGGCCGGCGTCTGCACCGGCGGCAACGGCGGCGCGGGATCCCCGAGCACCACGGCTCGTGACATCGCGGGGGCGACCGGCAACGGCCCGCTGCAGGTGGTCGGCGGCGGTGGGGCCGGTGGTGCCTTGTCGTGCACCGCTGGATGTGGCCGCGGTGCGGGCGGGGGCGGCGGCTCGTTGGCCACGCAGGGCGACCCGAACTTCAAGCAGAAGACGCAGGCTCCCGCGCCGCCCGGTGTGCCCCTCGCTGTGTTCCAGCAGCAGGGCGGCGATGGCGGCAACGGCTGCATCGGCGCCGCCGGAGCAGTGACGCGGTCCCTGGCCGGTTCGTTGTCGGGGCCGTTGGTGTTCGCCGATGCGCGCGCCGACAACAACTTCTGGGGCACCGGCGTTCGCTTCGACACCCTTCTCCGGATCACCGGGGAACTCGCCGTCCCGCTCGGTGGTGGTGGTGGCGGTGGTGGTGGTGACCTGTCCTTCTCGAACTGCGACCTCACCGACATCAACTTCGAGAACGACAGCTCGGGCGGCGGCGGCGGCGGTGGTGGTGGTGTGCTGATCGTGAAAGCGCTCGGCCCGATCGTCATTGCGGACGGTGGCCGAATCACCGCGGATGGCGGCAGTGGCGGCGCCGGCGAGGCGTCGAGTTCTTCCAGCCGCGGTGGTGGCGGCGGCGGCGGCGCTGGCGGCATGGTGATCCTGATGTCGGCGACGTCGATCGACATCAACGTGCGCGGCAGCAACAACAAGTTCCGCTACGCGGCGCCTGACAACGACTACGACTTCTCGATCTCGGCCGACGGCGGCGTGTGCGTCACGGGCACGCAGACGCCCGCGATCCTCAAGAAGTACCAGCCGACGAACGTCACGACGGGCGACATCGGCGCAGCCTTCGCGACCAACTACGACGCCGTCCCGCTCGGCGGTTTCGGCGGCATGGGGATCGTCCAACTCATGGCACCGCCCGGCGCCAACACCGACGGCACCAACACGCGCCTCGACGACAACATCAACATCTTGCGTTCGACGGCAGCGCAGACCGGAGCGGTCAAGCGTGACCTGATCGCGTGGCGAGGCTTTCCCAACCTGTTCGGACAAGGCGTCGACGATCAGGGCAACGTCATCACGATCGGTGACAACGAGGGCGACATCCGCCCGTCGCCGATCCTCTTGCCGACGCCGTTCGCGTCGAAGTCGCGGCTGCGGTCGAACTGGATCGACACCGGCGCCTCGGTCCGTCGTGGCCTCGCGGTCGACGACAACCTGCCGCGCGGGATCGTCGAGCAGGGTGGGGCGCAGCGTGGGCCGCGGTACGAGTTCGACGGCGTCAACGCGACCACCGGCTTCGTCAACTACCAACTCGTCGGTTCGTCGGCGACGGTCACGGCACCGCTGACGGTCGCGGCGACGAACATCTCGACGGTCAACGCCAACTCGACGCTGCTCGGCAAGCCGGCGTACCGAGTCGGGCTCGCAACCCCCGCGCTCGGCACGGTCGTCGACCGTTTCGCCGGCTACGAAGCGGAGATCCTGAATGGCGTCGACACGCTGCTCGGCTCGTTCCGGATCATGTCGCACACGGGCAGCGAACTGGTGCTCTCCACCGAGGCCGGAGCGTTCCCGGCAACGGCAGCGAAGGCGCGGGTGCGCGCGAAGTTCTTCGACGTCGTGACGAACGGCGTCGGCGGGCTCGGCAGCACCTATCTCGGTTCGACGGGGTCGCGCGTGCCGATCTCGAACGTGCGGATCGGTTTCGCCTTCCACCAGAACCCGCAGAACCCTGCCGCGCAGCGGTTCCCCGCCAATCCGAACGAGTACACGTTCAACCTCGCCGATCCCATGGTCCAGGAGACCGTGCGTGCGCTGGGGATGGCCTTCGTTCAGTGGGACATCGTGTTCGACATCGCCTACAAGGACCTGCCGGCGGACACGCCACCCGCGTTGTCACCGACGACACCGCGCACCGAGTTGCGGTTCCTGCGCCTGCCCTACCGCTTCTGACCCAACTTCTCCCGACCAGATACCGTCGCGCGCGGTGGAACTACTCCGCGGCGACATCCAGAGACTTCGGCCGGCTCGCAGCCGGCCATCGAATGAGGCAAGAGACATGAGACACTCGCGCACGTGGATTGCATCCCTGGCGACCGCCAGCATCCTGGCGGTCATGGCGGGATGTGATGGCAGCACGAAGGCATCCGGCTCGGGCGATCGGCCGACGTTGCTGAGTGTCGACGTCGGGCGCGTCGTCGACGTCTATGCCTACCGGCGTACTGGCGCGTCGACGGATCGCCGTCGCCGGGCGGACCGGACCATCGAACTCGTGCAGCGAAACGTGTTCATCAACGCCGGGGTCGAGGCGCAGTCGCTGTTCGATCCGGCAGGTTCCGAAGTCGCGTCGGCGAACTACGACTTCCTGCCCTTCGACAAGGCCGTCGGACACGAAGAACTCGTGATCCTGTGGGACGACACGGCGGGCAGCGGCGAGGCGCAACGCTTCCAGCAGGCCCTCGCGAGCGCGCAGTCTGGGTTCGGTGCGGTGCCGGCCTCCTACCGCGGCCAGAACACGTTGACGCGGCCGATCCCGATCGTCCCGCGCAACGCCGCGATCCGCCTGCTGTTCTCGGAGCCGCTCGACGTGGACGCGGACTTCTTCGCCGCCAATCCGGGCGCGATCCAGTTGCTCGAGTTCAAGGGCAACCCGGACGTCGTAGCGCCCGCCGATGCGTTCCGCGTGCTGCCGTACCGGGTCATCCCGAGCGGGAGCAGCATCATCCTCGACACGACCATCCTCGGCGGCGAAGCCGGCGCCAGCAGCCTGACGGCGGGCCTGCCGCTGTCGGCGGACAACGTCACCGCCAACATCCGCATCGCGATCCCGACGCGCGGCAGTGTGTTCCCGACCTTCTACGTGCAGGAGGACAAAGTCCCGCAGCTGAACGGCGTCGACAGTTCTGGCCGCGACTCGGTCATCCGTGACTTCCGTTCGGGCAATCTGGCCGACGGCCTCGCCGGACGCCTGCGCGAGCCCGAGGCCCCGATGATCGTCACGTCGTTCGCGATGGGCATCACGGCGGTCGACACCGTGAACAACATCCTGACGATCAACAAGCGCGGCTTGTTCATCCCGGTGCGGGGTCGCTATCCGTTCGTCGACGGCCCGTTGAGCGCCTCGGGGCTGCCACTCGGTCCGCTTGCCGCACCGATCGCTCGACAGCTGAAGGTCGGCGACATCATCCAGCAGACCATCAACGTCGAGGTTTCGCTCGGCGTCTTCGAGTCGGTGACCCTGCGCGCCGAAGTGTTGCAGAACCTCAGCACCGGCACCGTGGTGACCGACCCGGTGCTCGGTCTGGCCTTGAATCCACTTCCCGGCGACTCGGGCCAGGGTGAACTGACGCCGACCGTGCAGGTGCGTGTCGCGTCGGTGTTCGCGGGTGTCGCGTCGAACGGCGCGCGCCAGCGGTTCTCGTCCAATGGCACCTTGGATGGCCAGGACTGCCTGGTCCGCGCCCGCTACTACGAGGAAGTGCCCTTCGCCGGCGGCGCCGGGAACCTGTCCGATCGTCCGTGGCGCAACCTGTTCGCGCGCATCGAGCCGAAGCCCGCGGTTCCCGCGGTCGATGTGCAGCCCAATGCATCGGTCGCCATCGAGTTCACCAAGCCGATGGACCTCGACCAGGTCGATGCCACGAAGAACCTCCTGATCACGAATCGGCCGGTGGCGCTCGAGTCGTTCGCGGCGCAGATGACGGACCCGAAGCGGGCGACGACGCGCGTCGTGCCCACGCGCCTGACGGACCTGCTCGGTGACGGCACCGTGTTGCGTCTGCAGCCGCCGAGGGGGCTCTTCCATGCAGCCGGCATCGCCGAAAGCTACAGCGTGCACGTTCGCCTCGGTTCGGCGGGAGTTACCGACCTCGCCGGCAACGCGCTCGACCTCTTCGACAATCCGGCGTCCCCGCAGGACAGCTGGTCGGTGGACTTCTCCCTTGCTCCGGGAGCTACGCCGAACAACGTCGCGTGGCACACCTACCTGTTCGAGTCCGAGGACGAAGACGGCACGTTGCCGGGTTCCCCCGACCTGTTCGGTCAGTACCGCCTCGAGAACGGTCGTCTGACGGGGGCCAGCGGCGTGCGGTTCGGCCGCTCGGCCGACCAGCAGAACCTCTCCACGATCAGCCGCATCAACCGCGGTGAGTGCTGGGATCCACGCAACCCGACCCTGCAGGGCAACCCTCCCGTGCCGACGCCGGCGACGGGCAACAGCCTGGTGCTGCCGACAGCGCCGCTCGACCAGGCCGGACTGCCGCACCCGGGCCTGCTCTATTGGAATCCGCGCATGAGCGACTCGATCGGTCCGAATCCGCCGGCACCGCAGGTGTTCGAGTATTGGCAGACGGTGCCGCAGCCCGTTGGCCGCGTCATCGAGCCGCTCAAGCCGCAAGGGTCGCGCATGCAGATGCGCTACATCGAGGACGACTTCAGCCTCAGCTACCGACAGCCATCCGAGTTCGGCCTCGACGTCGAGCAGCTCTACTGGTCGACCTTCAACGACGAGACCGTGCTCTACGACGTCTTCGATCGGTTCACGATGTCGCTGAGCCACGCCCGCAAGCGTCCGGACGAGTTCTGGTTCATCGTCTATCCGCCGCCGCAGCCGGCGACGCCGCCGCAGTGCGTGATGGCCTGCGCCAGCCTGAACAGCGGCCTGTCGACGGTGTTCGCCGACAACGTGCTCGAAGGCACGACGCCCGTGCCGGTGTTCGCGGACGCCGTCTACACGATCAACCCGAACCTCGCGTTCCGCACCACGGAGAACGTCAAGTACGTGCCGTTCCCGCGCTTCGATCGCACCTACACCTGGCGCGACTCGCGCCTCGTGACCGTCGACGGCAGCGGCAACGTGATCGGGCTCGGTGGCGCCCTGCAACCCGGCGGCGTGCCGCCGAACAACGACGTCACGGCCAACATCGACTCGCCGTGGATCCAGAGCGTGCCGCTCGACACGACCGTCCAGCCTCCGGTGCCCGACCCCGAGTTCTTCGCCAGCGGAGCGTCGATCTACGTGAACGATCCGGCGGACTTCGGCGGCCTGAACCAGCGCGATCATGATCCGATCGCGCTGCCGCTGCTGGTCGACTTCAAGATGTTCGCGGACAACCCCGCCAACGGCCTCGCTTCCGGCGCCAACGGCTTCCAGGTCGCCACGCTCGGCCCGCCGACCTACGGGTTCCCGGGTGCGCCCGGCGGCTACTACGACAGCTTCCGCTTCCCTGGCTGCGGCGCAGCCGCACCGCCGTGGCCGGCCGTGCGTGTGCACCAATCCGGCGGCTTCGACCTCTTGTCGCCGCAAGTCGCCATCCTCGTCGACCCGGCGAACACCCAGTCTGCCACCGGCAGCAACGTGAAGGATGCCGGTCTCGGCGCCGCCCAGACCGGACTCTTCACCGCGCCTGCGCGCGACGGCATGCTGAACTGGGCGCGTGCCGACTTCGTGCGCAAGGTATCGACGGCCACCTTCGGCTTCTTCGACACTCTGCAGCCGCAGCGGGCGCAGTTGGTCGATGGCGCCGGCGCGGTCCTGCCGGCGGAGGTCGGGTTCCCGAACCTGCTCGCCGTGGACCCGGCGCTGCGCATCGACAACCTGGTCATCCAGATCGATCCGCCGCAGGTGCGGCAGCCGGCGGGCACCTCGATCGTGGTCGAGATGCGCGGGGCCGACACCTTCACCAACTCCGGGACGCTCTACAACCCGAGCTTCGCCGGCCAGAGCCCCAGCGACGCGTTCGACACGCGTGGCAACCTGCTCAATGCCAACTACGCCTGCGAGGCGTATCGGTACTCGACGCCGAACTTCAACAGCGTGCCGCGTATCGCCGCCACCGGCCTCACGCGCTACGTGACCGAGGATCAGATCAACCTGATCCGCAACCCGGCCAGCGGTCTGCTGCCGCGGTTCATGAACCTGCGCGTGGTGATGACCAACAACGTCGACGTGACGCCGGCGCTGTCGCCCTCGATGCGCAGCATGAGCATCATCTACAGCACGGCGCTTTCGCAGTAGCGTCGTGCCCACGTGGGAGCCCCCTCGTCGCCGCTGGTTCGGGGGCGAGGGTGCCGGAGGGCACCCAAGCCGGAGCTTCGCGCGGTCTGGATCGTCGGCGCGCCCGCAACCCGCAGGCGTGCTGCGATTCTGGTTGCGGTGGCGTAGCATCCGATGATCGTGCGATGAGACCGGCTCTTGGTCCGCTTGCGTCGGCCTTGGCGACCTTGGTCGTCCTCGCTGCCTGTTCGCGCAGCGGCGACCGCCCCGCGTTCCACGTCGCCCGCACGGCGCCGGATGTGGCGCCCGGCACAGCGCCGCTGCTGCTGAACGACTCGGTCACCGTCTACTTCTCCGCTGACGTGATGCCGGTGAGTGTGACTCCGGACTCGTTCGTCGTCATCGACGAGCGCGGGGACCGCGTGCCTGGTTCGCTGACCATGGGCACGAACTGGGTCGCGTTCCATCCGACGCCGCCCTTCGCGCCCGACCTCGCCGATGGGTCGTTCCGTCCAGGCGGGGTCTACCGACTGCTGATCGCCGGATCGCCGCGTCCCGATGCCGTCCGTGCTCGCGACGGGAGGCGCCTCGACCAACCCGCGACCTTCGAACTGCGCGTCGCCGGGCTCGAGGATCGGCCGTCCGGGCTGCCCGCGCCGCTGCGCCCGGTGGCCGCCGATGTGCCGTTCGTGATGCACGTGCCGGAGGCAGCCCTGCCGGTCCCCGCCGACGAGCCACGCCTGCAGGTTCACTTCTCGCTGCCACTGCTGCCGTCGTCGGTCACGAGCGAGGCCTTCGAAGTGACGCTGCTCGACGGCGCTGCCGTCGAGGAGATCGTGCCGCGGCGCGTGCGCGTCGTCACCTGGAGCCTCGACGCGCTGCCGGGCAGCTCGGTCGAGATCGATCTCGGGGCGATGCCGCGCCGGTTGCGTGGTGGCGCCAGCCGGCCGCTGCGCGCGGGGACCCTGGTCAACGTCGCGTTGCGCAGTGGCGCCACCTCGGTGCTCGACTACGCCGGACGAGCGCCGCTGCAGGCGTCCGCGCAGTGGAGTGTCGTGCCAGGCGGTTCGCTCGCGATCGCCGAGTGGCCTGCGGCCAAGGACACGCTCGCGGCTGACGACGAACTGTCGCCGACGTTCGAGTCGCGCGCTGGCGGCATCCGGCCGCGAGTTCGCGTCGAGGCCGGCGACGGCAGCCTCGGCGTGTTCCGGCCTCGCGTCGACACCGTCCTGCGCGCTGGCGAACCGTTCGACCGTGGCGACGGTCGAATCGTCGTCAGCAACGGCAGCGAGTTCCCGTTCCTCGCGATCGATGTTCCGACCGGCGTCACCGTGCGCGTTGACGCTGCGAACGGGCCGGTGCGGCTGCTGGCCTGCGGTTCCGTGCGCATCGCCGGTGTGCTGGTCGTGGACGGCCCGCCGCGCGCGCTGCAACACCGTCGCCTGCAGCAGCCGGTCGCCGACCTTGCTGCCAGCGTCTCCGTGGCCCTGATCGCTGCCGGAGGCATCGAGGTGACCGGAGCCATCACGAGCACCGCGCCGCCACAACCCGATGCCACGTGCCTGCTGCTGGCCTCGGCCGGGCCGCTGGACTTGCGGCACATGACCGGGGAATTGCCGTTCCACACCCTGCTCGCGTTCGAGTCCGGCGGCGAGGCGATCCGCGGCGCCCGGGGCCAGAGCGTGCCCTGCGTGGCGACCTTCACCTATGGCGTGGCGCCCGGAGCAGCGTTCGTGGTGCAGGGCACGACATCCTGGCGGCAACTGCCGTTCGATCGCGACGCCGGCGTGGTGGAGATCGTCGACGCCAGCGACGACCTCGACATCGCGTGGCAGGCCGCGCCCGCCGACCCGGTGCGACGTTCGGAGCCCGACACGACGCTCGGGCGCGTGGGTCGCCTGCAGCCGGTCCGGCACGGCGAGGCGATCTCGGCGGGGCCGGGAGCGTTCGTGCGGTTCTCGCTGACGGCCAGGGTGCGCAGTGGGCAGGAACCGGCCCGCGTGCGCGAACTTCGCATCCGCGAACGCTGATCCGCCCGGTCAGCCGCCCAGCAGCGCACGGTGGATTCCGGTTCGGCGGGACCGTATGCTCGCGCCCCGCATCGTGGATGTTCGTCGCCGTGGGTCAGCACGGTGAACGGCGGTCGTTGGGGCCGCATTCCGTCGGTGCGTGGTCAGTTCCATGCCGGCTTGGCCCGGCGGCGGTGGCGTTTCGATGGGCATCGTGTTCGAGGTGGGGGCAGCCCTGCTGGGAGCCTGCGTCGGCTCCTTCTCGAACGTCGCCATTTGGCGGCTTCAGCAGGAGCAGCCGTCGCAGCGCTCGCTCGGCGGCCGCTCGCGATGCCCACACTGCGGTGCGCCGATCGCGTGGCGGCACAACGTGCCGGTGCTCGGCTGGCTATGGCTGCGTGGCGTCGCAGCGTGCTGCCGCCGGCCGATCGCGTTGCGCTACCCGCTCGTCGAACTGCTCGGCGCGGGCCTGTTCGCGCTGCTCGCCGCGTCGATGACGAGCCCGGTGATCCCGACCGCCGATGGTGTCGTCGTCGACTGGGCAGGCGCAGCCGAGTTCGTGGTCCGGGCCGCGTTCCTGACGCTGCTGCTCGTGTTGTCGTTCATCGACCTGGACACGCAGTTGCTGCCCGACGTGCTGACGAAGCCGGGCATCGCTCTCGGCCTGCTGGCAGGATTCTGGCCCGGCGTTGCCGGCGCGATCAGCAGCGACGATGCGGTGCCGCTGGCGTTGCGCACGCTGCTGGCGAGCCTCGCCGGCATGCTCGTCGGCGGCGGCGTCACCTGGGCGATCCGCGCCGTGGGCAGTTGGGCGTTTCGTCGCGAGGCGATGGGTTTCGGCGACGTCAAGCTGATGGCGATGATCGGCGCATTCCTCGGGTGGCGCGGCGCGCTGCTCACGATGTTCCTCGGCTGCGTGTTCGGCGCCGTCATCGGTGGCGTGGGCGCGCTGCGGGGCCGCGCCAGCGTCATCCCGTTCGGTCCATTCCTGTCGCTGGGCGCCGTCGTCGCGGCGTTTGCTGGCGCGGTCATCCTCGAGTTCCTGTTCACGACCTGGCCCGAGTGGCAACGGCAGAGTGACGGTGCGCCGTGGATTCTGTTCGGCGCCGCGCTCGTCTCGCTCGGGCTGCTCTTCGTCCTCGTCCGCCGTGGTCGTCGCCACGGCTGACTCGTCCACGATCCGATCCAACCAACCACAACCAATCGCAGAGCTGTTTGATTCGCCAGGGAGGCACCATGTCGATCCGCAAGTCGTTCCTTCTCATCTCGCTCGTGGTCTCGTCGTTGGCGACGAGCTGCACCACGCGCTACCAGGACATGCTGCGCGAGCGTGACGAGCGCATTCGCGAACTCAGCGGCAACGTCGCGCAGCTGCGCGGCGAGAACGAAGAGCTGCAGCGGCGCGCCGCAGCGCCGCAGCCGCGCGAGGCCTCGGCCAAGCCGGAGTCGCCGAGCCTGATCGACGACGTCCAGAACGACGTCGGCAGCGATGCCAGCGTCAGCTACCGCCGCGGGCGCATCAGCATCGGCGTCGAGGATTCGGTGGCGTTCGACTCGGGCAGCACCGTCCTCAAGGACGGCGCGAACCGCGTGCTGCGCAACGTCGCGTCGGTGCTGAAGAGCCGGTTCGCTGGCAAGCGCTTCTACGTCGAGGGCCACACCGACTCCGACCCGATCAGCAAGACGAAGGACAAGTTCCGCGACAACCGCCACCTGTCGACCGAGCGGGCGGACGCAGTCGCTCGCTACCTGATCCAGCAGGGCGTTCCGGAATCGGCGGTCGTCGTCGTCGGCTACGGCCAGCACGATCCGCGCGACCCGAAGGCCAAGGCGCGCAACCGCCGCGTCGAGATCGTGGTCGGCGACGGGATGTGATCCTCGCGGGCGCAGGCCGCGGCGGCCTCGCCTTGCAGGATGGCGGGCCCTCGGTATGACACGAGGGTCCCTGCAGCTTCGGTCCTGTATCGGCCCGGGTTTGTCCGGGTGCCGCAGCTGCGGGGTCACGTTTCCGGCACCCGCTAGCGGGTGCCATGTCCCCTCGGAGTGACCCATGGCATCTGGATCGGATGGCATCCGCAACGTCGCCCTTTTCGGGCACGGACATTCGGGCAAGACCGCACTCGTCGACGCGGTCGCGTTCCACGCCAAACTGACCTCGCGCCTCGGCACGACCGCCGATGGCTCGAGCATCAGCAACACCGAGCCGGAGGAGAAGGAACGCAAGCAGACGCTGGCGGCGCACCTGTTCCGCGTGCCGCTCGGGTCGGTGCGGCTCAACCTGTTCGACACGCCCGGGCACCCCGACTTCGCTGCCGACGCGATCGCCGCGATCGATGTCGTCGAGACCGCGGTGTTGTGCGTCAACGCGAGCAACCCGCTGACCTTCCACGCGCGACAGCTGTGGGCCGCTGCCGGTGCTGCCGGGGTCGGTCGAGCGATCGTGGTCACGCACCTCGACCAGGAGAAGACGAGCTTCGAGAAGGTGTTGGCCGAACTGCGCAGCGCCTTCGGCCACGCGGTTGTGCCGGTGACCTACCCCAACGCCACCGGCGCCGCGTTCACCTCCGTGCACATGGTCACGCACGACGAAGGCCCCGATGCGACCAAGTACCACGACATGATCGAGGAGGACGAGGCCGAGGTCGACGACACGCTGATGGAGCACTACTTGTCGACCGGCCACCTCGAGCCTGGCGAATTCGAGGCGAACCTGCGGCGAGCCGTCGCCCGCGGCAAGCTGGTGCCGGTGTTCGCGGCCTGCCCGCAGCGCGGGCTCGGCATCGCCCAGTTCTGCGAGTTCGTGCAGGAGCACTTCCCGTCACCGGTCTGCTTCGGCGCTCGCGCGGCCGGGAAGACGGCGGACGGCGCGCCGACCGAAATCGTCGAACCGAGCGACGGCCCGTTCGCGGCCAAGGTCTGGAAGTCGCTGTCCGACCCGTATGTCGGCCGGCTGACGTTCCTGCGCTGCTTCCGCGGCAAGCTGCAGAAGGACCAGGTCGTCGTCGACGTTCGCACCGGCAAGACCGCGAAGGTGGCGCACCTGCTCGACGTGCATGGCAAGGAGACCAAGGAGATCCCGGCGGTGTCGGCCGGCGACCTGTTCGCCATCAGCAAGATCGACGACTTCGGCCATGGCGACACCGTCACCGTCGAGAGCGCTCCGTTGGTGTTCCCGCGGCCGAAGTACCCCGAGCCGACCTACGCGCGGCACGTCTGGCCGAAGGCTCGCGGCGACGAGCAGAAGATCGGCCACGCGATCGAGAAGCTCGCGGCGGAGGATCCGATGCTGCACTACCACCGCGACAAGGAGACCGGTGAGTTCCTGGTCACGGGCATGAGTCCGCTGCACCTCGAGATCACGTTCCAACGCCTGCATCGCCGGCATCAGGTCGACGTCGACCACGGGCCGCCGACGATCCCGTATCGCGAGACGATCACCGCGCGTGCGGAAGGCCACCACCGCCACAAGAAGCAGACGGGCGGGCGCGGCCAGTTCGCCGAGGTCTACCTGCGCGTCGCGAGCAAGGCGCACGGCGAGGGCTTCGAGTTCGTCGACGCCGTGGTGGGCGGTGCGATCCCGCGCCAGTTCATCCCGGAGGTCGAGAAGGGCGCGCGCAAGTTCATGGCGAAGGGGGCGCTCGCCGGGTTCCCGGTCGTCGACGTCCAAGTGGAGGTCCACGACGGCAAGTACCACGACGTCGACAGCGACCAGCTCAGTTTCCAGATCGCTGGGGAACGCGCCGTGCACGATGGCTACATGAAGGCGCGTCCGATCCTGCTCGAGCCGATCATGGACGTCGTGATCCAGGTGCCGGAACGGTTCACCGGCGACGTCGCCGGCAACCTGTCGAGCCACCGGGGCCGCATGTCCGGCATGGAGGTCGAGCACGGCGTGCAGACCATCAAGGCGCAGTGCCCGCTGGCGGTGATGCTCGACTACAGCACGCAACTGCGGTCGATGACGGCGGGGGAAGGCACTTTCACGATGAAGTTCGCGCACTACGAAGCCGTGCCGCCGAACCTGCAGGCCGAGATCGTGCTGAAGCGCAAGGCGATCGTCGATCAGCACCACAGCGGCCACTGACGCCGCGACACCGCGTGGGCCGACTGCCGCGTTCTGCGACAGTCGACGGCCGCGCGCCCGCCTCCGCCCGCCGCCTGCGCGGGCCCTCGCCGGCTCCGGCTCAATCCGGCAGCCGTCCCGGGCCGATACCGGGGGCGACCGGTCACGCCGACCGGTCGTGCACAGGAGCGCGTTGCCATGGTTTCGATGGAAGAGCTGCTGAACCTGATGGTTCAGCGCGGTGGTTCGGACCTTCACCTGTCCTCGGGATCGCCGCCCAAGATCCGCATCGACGGCAAGCTCGTCGACACCGACTACGAGCCGCTGATGCCGGAGGCGACGAAGAAGCTCGTCTACTCCGTGCTCGGCGCCGACCAGGTCGCCAAGTTCGAGAAGAACCTCGAGCTCGACTTCTCGTTCGGCGTCACCAACCTCGGCCGCTTCCGCACGAACGCGTTCCTGCAGCGCGGCACGGTCGCCGCGGTGCTCCGCGTGATCCCGTTCGAGGTCTACGACTTCCAGACCATCGGTCTGCCGGTCAAGGTCTGCGAGTGGATCTGCAACCTGCCGCGCGGCCTGGTGCTGTGCACGGGCGCCACGGGCTCGGGCAAGTCGACCACGCTCGCGTCGATGGTCAACTACATCAACGAGTCGCGGCAGAACCACCTCGTCACGATCGAGGACCCGATCGAGTTCCTGCACGCCAACAAGAACTGCCTCGTCAACCAGCGCGAGGTCGGCGCCGACACGCTGGGCTTCGAGAAGGCGTTGAAGTCGGTGCTGCGCCAGGACCCCGACGTCGTGCTGATCGGCGAAATGCGCGACCTCGAGACCATCGAGGCGGCGTTGACGCTCGCCGAGACCGGCCACCTGACGTTCGCGACGCTGCACACGTCCGACGTCCAGCAGACCGTCAACCGCATCGTCGACGTGTTCCCGGCGCACCAACAGCAGCAGATCCGCACCATGCTGTCGTTCACCCTGCAGGCCGTCGTCTGCCAGCAGCTGGTGCCGCGCGCGCAAGGCCGCGGCCGCGCGCTCGCCGCCGAGGTCATGATCGTGAACCCGGCGATCCGCGCGTTGATCCGCGACAACAAGGCGCACCAGATCATGTCGATCGTGCAGACCGGCGGCGCTGCCGGCATGCGCACGATGAACCAGTCGCTGTTCGAGCTCTACCGCGCCGGCACCATCAGCTACGAGGACGCCATCGGCAGCAGCAGCGACGAGGCCGACTTCCAGCGGTTGATGGAGCGCTCCGGTGCGGGGAGCAGCGGGTTGTCGTCGAAACGCCCGGTGCGCTGAGCCATGAGCCAATTCGCGAAGAAGCTGCGCGGCATCCTCGAGAAGTCGGGCAAGCTCGACGGCCCGACCGGGGAGACGTTGCTCGCCGAGGCGCTGGCGCAGAAGCGGCCGTTCACCGAGGTCCTGGTCAAGAAGGGCGTCGCGACCGAGCAGGAACTGGTGGCCTTGATCGCCAAGGCGGCCAACGTCGCACCGATCGACCTCGCGAAACTGAGCGTGAACAAGGAAGTGCTCGAGTCGGTGCCCGAAGCCGTGGCCCGCGAGTACGGCATCTTCCCGGTCGACAAGATCGGTTCGATCATCACCGTCGCCGTCGCCAACCCGTTCGACGTGCTGAAGCTCGACGACATCCGCACGGTCACCGGCTGCCAACTGCGCGTCGTCGTCAGCACGGCCGAGGAGATCGAGAAGACCCGCGGCAAGGGCTACCAGAAGGAGACCGAGTCGGTCGACGGCATCCTCGGCTCGTTCGACGGCGCCGACGTCGAACTGAAGGAGGCCGAGATCGATGAGGAGGGCACCGACCTCTCCGCGCTCAGCGACGAGGGTTCGCCCATCGTCAAGCTGGTCAACAAGATGATCCTCGACGCCTGCAACACCGGCGCGTCGGACATCCACATCGAGCCGTTCGAGAAGAAGGTGCTCGTGCGCTACCGCAAGGACGGCGCGATGAGCGAGGCGATGACGCTGCCCAAGCGCATGCAGAACAACATCACCTCGCGCATCAAGATCATGTCCAAGCTGGACATCGCCGAGAAGCGCAAGCCGCAGGACGGCAAGTTCCAGATGAAGATCGGCAACAAGGCGATCGACTTCCGCGTGTCGATCCTGCCGGTCGTCTGGGGCGAGAAGACCGTCTTCCGCATCCTCGACTCGAGCAACCTCGCGCTCGACATCAAGTCGCTCGGCTTCGAGCAGAAGTGCATGGAGGACTACCTGTGGGCCTGCGCGCAGCCCTACGGGATGATCCTCGTCACCGGCCCGACCGGCTCCGGCAAGTCGACGACGCTCTACTCCGCGGTCAAGCACATCGCCGCACCGGACATCAACCTCGTCACGGTCGAAGATCCGGTCGAGTACCAGCTCGAGGGCATCAACCAGGTGCCGGTGAACGTCAAGGCCGGTCTGACCTTCAGCGGTGCCCTGCGGTCGATCTTGCGCCAGGACCCGGACGTGGTGCTGCTCGGCGAGATCCGCGACCAGGAGACGCTCGAGATCGCGGTCAAGGCCGCGCTGACCGGCCACCAGGTGCTGAGCACGCTGCACACCAACGACGCGCCGTCGACGATCACGCGCATGGTCGACATGGGCATGGACCCGTTCATGGTCGCCAGTTCGACCCTGCTGATCTGCGCGCAGCGGCTCGCCCGCAAGCTCTGCAGCAACTGCAGGAAGCGCGTCGAGATGTCCAAGGACGCGTTGCTGCGACTGGGCTTCAACGAACAGGACCTGCAGCAGCCGATGGAGATCTACGAGCCGGTGGGCTGCCCACGTTGCAACGCGGGCTACAAGGGTCGCTTCGCGCTGCTCGAGACGATGCGCATGTCCGAGCAGGTCAAACGCATGGTCGTCGAGCGTGCGCACATCGCCGACATCAAGAAGCAGGCGCTCAGCGAGGGCATGTTGACGCTGCGCCGCTGCGGCCTGCTCAACGCGTCGCGCGGCAAGACCAGTCTGCAAGAAATCGAGGCGTCGACGATGGCCGACTGAGGCCAGCGGCGAACCTGCATCCAGGGAACCAGGGGTAGGGGATCATGACGACGAAGTTCAAGTTCGAAGCGAAGGACGCTGCCGGCAAGGTGGTGAAGGGCTCGGTGACCGCGGCCTCGCAGTCCGACGCCGTGGCCGACTTGCGCCGCCGCAACCTGCAGCCGATCGACGTCGCCGCGGCCGGCGGTCTGGCGTCGTGGTTCGGCAAGGCGAAGGGCGACAAGCGGAAGCAAGCCAAGCGCGCGTCGTGCAAGAAGGGCGAGCTCGAGGTCTTCACGCGGCAGCTGGCGACGATGCTCGGCGCGGGCATCCCGATGCTCGAAGCGCTCGAGATCCTCGCCGATCAGGCCGAGAGCCCGGGCTTCGCGTTCTGCCTCGACAAGGTCGTCAACGACATCCGCTCCGGGTCCGACCTGTCGAAGGCGATGGAGCCGCACAAGCGCGTCTTCTCGCACATCTACGTCAGCATGATCCGCGCCGGCGAAGTCTCCGGCCAGATCGACATCATCCTCACGCGCCTCGCCGAGTACCTCGAGGCCGCGGCGCATCTGCGCAGCGAGATCAAGTCGGCGATGACCTACCCGGTCATCTCGCTGGTCCTGGTCATCGGCATCGCCTCGTTCCTGATGATCGGCATCGTGCCGTCGTTCAAGCCGGTGTTCGAGTCGCTCGAGGTCGAGCTGCCGGGTCTGACGGTCGTGATCATGGACATCGCGTTCTTCATGCGCGACTACTGGTATCTGATCTTCGGCGGCATGTTCGCGGCGTTCGTCGCCATCAAGGCCGCGTGCAAGACGCCGCGTGGGGCGTTGGCTCGCGACCACGTGATGCTGCGCCTGCCGGTGTTCGGCGTGCTGTTCAAGAAGGTCGCGCTGTCGCGCTTCGCGCGCACGTTCTCGACTCTGGTCAAGAGCGGCGTGCCGATCCTCGGCGCGATGGAGATCGTGTCCGACACCTCGGGCAACCTCGTGATCTCGCGCATCGTCGACGACGCGCGCGACAGCGTGCGCAACGGCGAGAGCCTGTCGGATCCGTTCATGAAGTCGAACGTGTTCCCGCCGATGGTCGTCAAGATGATGTCGATCGGCGAACGGTCGGGCGCGCTCGACGCGTTGCTCGAGAAGATCGCCGAGTTCTACGACCAGCAGGTCGAGGCCGAGGTGAAGGGGCTCACGTCGATGATCGAGCCGATCATGATCGCGATCATGGGCGTGATCGTCGGCGGCATCGTGCTCGCGGTGTTCCTGCCGATCTTCAAGCTGCAGGAGAAGCTCTCGGGCGGCTGATCCGGGGAACCAGACGATGAACCACACCCTCTCGCGAACCCTGCTCTACGGCGGGGCGGCGGCGTTGCTCGGGACGCTCGGCCTGTTCTGGAAACTCGGCTCGACGGATGCCGACGTCGTGACGTTGCTGAGCAGCGCCGACGTGCAGCTGCGGCTCGCGCACGGCATTCCGGAGCGCGACAAGCAAGGCGCGGTGCTCGACTCGCGCGAGCGCATGATCACGGCCGCCGAGCAGCACCTGGCGACTGCCGAACGCCTGCAGCCCGGCATGGCCGTGACCGCCGAGTTCACCGGCTTCGCGCACATGCTGCGCGGCCGCTTCGAGGAGGCCGCGGCCTGCTACGAGCGCGCAGCCGCCTGTGCCGACTGCGGCGCCGAACAACGCGACGTGCTGTCGTTCAACCAGGCCCGGATGCTGGCGAAGGCCGGCCGCTTCGAGCAGGCCCTGGCCGTCTTCGGGCGGCACGCCGCGGCGCTCGATGCCCGCTACGGGCATCAGCGCGTGATCGAAGAAGCGGCGATCCTGCAGCAGCTCGGCCGTGCCGCCGACGCCGTGCAGCGTGTGCTGCCGGTGCTCGCGGACGCACAGGCGGATCCCATGGCATCGGTGCAGGCCGCCGTGCAGTGTCTCGAATCAGGACGTCCCGACCTCGCCGAACCGGCCCTGGAACGCGCCGCGGCGCAGGTTCCGATCGCGGACTACCACCGGGCGCGGCTCAAGTTGTCGCGGGGGGACGTCGATACCAGTCTCGTTCTTCTGGAGCGTGCTGCGAAGGCACAGCCGGCCGAGGTTAGGCGACAGCTCGACAACGACGCTGGCGCCTGGTCGGCGGTGGCCACGCACGCGCGATTCCGGGAGATCACCGAGCCGGGCATGGCCGCACCAGCGCGCTGAGTCCGGTCCGGGTGCAGAAGGGGGCGGCGGTCACGTCGATCGTCGTCGGAGAGTTGTCACGGAGAACCAAAATGAAGCGGGAACAGGGCTTTACACTCATCGAACTGATGATCGTCGTCGCGATCATCGCCATCATCGCGTCCATCGCGATTCCAAACCTCCTCAGCGCGCGGCTGAACGCCAACGAATCGGCGGCCATCGCCACGCTGAAGAACATCAGCTCGGCGCAGTCGCAGTGCCAGGCGTCGTCGGTCATCGACGTCAACAACAACGGCGCCGGCGAGTACGGCTACTTCGGCGAGCTGTCGGGCGCGCAGACGGTGCGCGGCGGCACGCAGCGCATCAGCCCGCCGGTCCTGTCGACGGCGTTCGGCAACGTCGCGGCCGCGCGCGTCGCTCGCTCGGGCTACACGTTCCAGATGTTCCTCCCGGACGACGCCGCCGCGGGCATCGCCGAGGACGCGACCGGTGGCGACACGGGCAACGACAACGGCGTCGATGCCGGCCAGGCCGAGACGCTGTGGTGCTGCTACGCGTGGCCGCAGGTGTACGGCAACAGCGGCAAGCGCACGTTCTTCGTCAACCAGAGCGGTGACGTCCTGGCGACGAACGCGGCGGCGGTGCAGTACAGCAACGCGACCGGCGGCACGGTCCCGGACTACGACGCGGCCTTCATCGGCACCGGCACGATCGCGATGAGCGCGGCCGTCGCCGCGAACACCGTCGGCGTCGACGGCAACACCTGGGTCGTCGTCAACTGACCGATCCGGCATCGCCCGCGCGGCCAGGCCGCGCCGGTGGTGCCCGCAAGCCCGCGACCGGCAGCGATGCCGGGCGCGGGCTTGCTGCTTTTTCGGGCGGCGGCTCCGGTCGGCGGTAGCGAGCTGCCGATACCACCGGGCATGCCGGCAAAGCTGTCCCCCCCGGGCAAGGCGCACCCCGAGACTCTGGCGCAGCTGATGGCGGTCGGCGAGCTGCCGACGGCGCGCCCCGAACTGCTGGTGGCGCCGCTCGCTGGCGACCCCGGCGCGCTCACGGGCGCGCCTGCGGACCGCCGTCGTGTGCAACGCCTTTCGGTCGTGATCCCGGCGCGCAACGAGGAGCTGAACCTGACGGCCCTGCTCTCCGAAGTGCGCGCCGTGCTGCACGGGGCCGCGCTGCCGTTCCACGAGGTGCTCGTCGTCGACGACGGCTCGAGCGACGACACGCCCGCGATCGCGGCGAAGAACGGCGCCCGCGTCGTGCGCCACGCCGAGAGCCTCGGCAACGGTGCAGCCGTGAAGCGCGGCATCCGTGAGGCGAAGGGCGACTGGATCCTGCTGCTCGACGGCGACGGCCAGCACCCGCCGCACGAACTGCCGGCGATGCTGGCCCTCGCCGAACGTTACGACATGGTGGTCGGCTCGCGCGGCGGCAGCGGCGGCAGCCTGCACCGCAACTTCGCGAACCGCGTCTACAACCGCCTCGCCAGCTACGTCTCCGGCCGGCGCATCCCCGACCTCACCAGCGGCTTCCGCCTCGTGCGCGCCGACGTGGTCAAGGACCTCGTGTGGCTGCTGCCGAACACGTTCAGCTACCCGACGACGATCACGATGTCGATGCTGCGCGGCGGCTGGTCGGTCGGCTTCCATCCGTTCCGCGTGCGGCCGCGCCAGGGCAAGAGCCACGTGCGCTTGCTCGCCGACGGCAGCCGGTTCTTCCTGATCATCCTGCGCATCGCGACGATGTTCGCGCCGCTGCGCGTGTTCCTGCCGGCGTCGCTCGCGACCGCCGCGGTCGGCGTGCTGTGGTACCTGCACACCTGGCTCAGCGACGGCCGGCTGACGAACATGGCCGTGCTGCTGCTGACGCAGGCGGGCCTGCTGTTCGCGCTGGGCCTGATCGCCGAGCAGATCGCGGCGCTGCGCTTCCAGAACCTCTCGCGCGACCACGGCAAGTCGTGAACGGCGACGTGCTGTTCTGCGGCGCCTGGGACGAGGGGCCCGGCTATCCGCGCGCGACGTCGCTGCGTCAGGGTCTCTTGGCCGCGGGCATCGACGTGCGCGAATGCCGCCAGCCGGGCCTCGGCCGGCGCAAGCAGCGGCTGCTGCAGGCGCCATGGCGCTGGCCGACGTTCTGGTGGCAGCAGCGCCGCCGCCTGGCCAGTCTGATCGGCGATCTGCGGGCTGCCTGTGCGGATCGCCGACCACGCTGCGTCGTCGTGCCGTATCCGGGCCACTCGGTCGTCGCGGCGGTGAAGGCGGCCTGCGACGTGCCGGTCGTGCTCGACCTGTTCCTGTCGGCCTACGACACCGTCGTCGAGGACCGTCGGCTCGTGCATCCGGGTTCTCTCGGCGCGCTTTGGCTGCAGCACCTCGATCGCGCCGCGTGCGCGGCTGCCGACCTCGTGCTGCTCGACACCCCGGCGAACGCGGCCTACGTCGCCGACCTGACCGGGCTGCCGCCCGAACGCTTCGCGTGGCTGCCCGTGCACGACCCGGATCCAGGCACGCCGGCGCCGCTGCCCGCCATGGCGAGCGGGCCGCTGCAGGTCCTGTTCTTCGGCACCGGCGTGCCGCTGCACGGGCTCGCCGTGCTGCTCGACGCCGTCGCCGAAGTGCGCGACGTGCACCTGACGCTCGCCGGCGGCGAGCGCGCGCTGCGCGACCGGGCGCGTGCGCATCTCGGAGATCGCCTGACGTTGGAACCGGAGTTCGTCGATTCGTCGCGGCTCCGCGACCTGCTCGCGCAGTGCCATCTGGTCGCCGGCGTGTTCGGCCACGGCGGCAAGGCGCAGCGCGTGGTGCCGTTCAAGGTCGTGCACGCGCTCGCCGCCGGCCGCCCGGTGGTCACCGCGGACACGCCGGCGATCGACCAGTGGCTCGCCGGCCTGATGAAGACCGCGCGCCAGCAGAAGTGGCTCGCCGGCAGCGGCGCGTGCTTTGGCTCGCCCGCCGGCGATGCGCGCGCGCTCGCCGCGCTGTTGGACCGGCTGGCCCGGGACCGCGCTGCCGTGGTCCGCGCCGCCGCCTGCGCGCGTCCGGCCTACGACCGCCACTTCGGCACCGAACGGCTCGCGACGCGATGGCTCGACCTGCTCGTGCGCCTCGCGCCGACGGAGGTCGCGGCATGACCACCGACCGTGCGTTCGTCGCTCGCGCCGTCTGGCGCGCGGCGCTGCTGGTGTTCGTGCTGGCGTGGCTCGCGTACGGCGCCGCCCTCGCTGGCGACTACGTCTTCGACGACCTGCACTCGGTCTACGCCAATCCGGCGATCCACGACCTGGGCAACGTCGGGCGCTTCTGGACCGATCCGTCGGCGTTCAGCAGCGGGCTTGGCCGCATGTACCGGCCGGCGCTGCTGACGTCGTTCGCCGTCAACTGGGCGATCAGCCCGGCGGCGTGGTCGCTGAAGGCCGGCAACGTGCTGCTGCACGCGGGCACCGCCGTCCTGCTGTTCGCGTGGGCGTGGCGCCTGTCGCGTCGGCTGCGCGCGAGTGCCGTCGTCGCGGCGCTGTTCGCCGTGCATCCGCTCGCGTCCGAAGCGGTGAACCTGGTGTCGGCGCGCAGCGAAGTGCTCGCGGCGTTCGGCATGCTGTTGGCCCTGCACGCGCACCTGTCGTGGGAACGGTCCGGTGGCCGCCTGCTCCCGGTCGTGGGCATGCTCGTGGGCGCGGTACTCGCGTGCGGCAGCAAGGAGACCGGCGTCGTCCTGCCCGTGGTCGCGGCGGCCCAGACGTTCTGGCTGCGGCGCGCGGGGATGGCCTGGTCGCGATGGCGCCACGCGGCGCTGGGACTGGTGCCGATCGTCGTCGCCGTCGTCGTCTACCTCGTCGCGCGCAAGCTGCTGCTCGGCGAAGCGACCGTGCAGCTGCTCGGCCGCACCGGCGACGACCCGACCAGCGGGCACGGGCGTTCGCTGACGGTCCAACTCGCGACGATGGGAACGCTGCTGCCGGGCTGCGTGCTGCAGGCGCTGTGGCCGTGGCGGCTCGCGCTCGACCCCGTGGTCGAGTTCCGCACCTCCTTCGCCGCGCCCGCGGTGCTCGCAGGATGGGGGACGATGCTGGCGCTGACGGTTGCGGCCTGCTGGCCCGGAACGGGCGCGGGCATGCGGCGCATCGGTGTGGTGCTCGCCTGGGCGGTGGCGATGCCGTGGATCGTGGTGCCTCTCAACATGCCGTTGGCCGAGCACCGGCTCTACGGACCGATGGTGGGCCTCGTGTTGGTCGCCGTCGCCGCGGTGCCTGCACTGCGGGCGATGCGGACCACGTTCGCCCGCGGTACCGTGGTCCGGTTCGCCGTGCCGGTGGTGTTGCTCGGTGCGATCGTGCACTCGGCAATGCGGTCGTGGACCTACCGCGACGAACGCGAACTCTGGCGCGTCGAGATCGCGCACAACCCGGGCTCGTTCCGGTCGTGGTGGGGGCTCGGCACGTCGACGCTGCGCGCCGGCGATGCCGCGGGCGCGGTCGAGCCGCTGGCCCGCGCGCACGCGCTCTACCCCGCGCACTTCGACACGCTGCGCAACTACGTCGAAGCGCTGGTCGCGGTGCCGGACGCCGCTGCCGATCCGGAGCGGGCGCTGGCGATGGCGCAGCAGCTCGGCGAAGTGTCGCCGCAGGATCCTTGGGCGCGCACGCTGCACGCGCGGGCGCACCTGCTCGCCGGCCGCTGTGGCCGCGGCGACCAGCACTTCACCGCCGCCGAAGACCTGGCGCTGTCGTGCCTGCAGATCGCGACGCCGAAGGCCTACGTCTTCCGCCTCGCGGCCGACGCGCGTCGAGGTCTTGGCGACCTGCCGGGCGCGCTCGCGCACTACGACGCCAGCATCGCGCGAGGGTTGGCGCCGCTCGAGCTGCGGCTCGAACGCGCCGCCGTGCTCGAGCAGCTCGGCCGCCGCCGGGAAGCGCGTGCCGAACTGCTGACCGCGCAGCGCGAGGCGCCGATGGACCCGCGCGTGCTGCGGGCGCTCAGGCCGGCGGCGCCGCCGAAGTGACGCCGCGGCGATCGAACAGGCGGCAGGCGTTCTCGAACGTCGTGGCCGCCGCGTCCGCGAGCGAACAGCCACGCACGGCGGCGAGGGCGCCGAGGGTCTCGACGACGAACGCCGGTTCGTTGCGTTGGCCGCGGCGGCGCTGCGGCGGCAGGAACGGCGCGTCGGTCTCGACCAGCAGGGCTTCGGCCGGCGCGAAGGCCGCCGCGGCGCGCAGGGCCTCGTTCTTCGGATAGGTCAGCGGCCCGGCGAACGACAGCGAGAGGCCGAGGTCGAGTGCCGCACGCGCTTCGTCGATGCCGCCGGAGAAGCAGTGCATGACGCCGCGCACCCTGGGCTCGCTGCGCAGCACCGCGAACAGCGGCGCGAAGGCGTCGCGGCAGTGGAAGATCACCGGCAGGTCGAGTTCGCGCGCGAGCTGCAGGTGCGCGCGCAGCGAACGTTCCTGGACCGCCAGCGGGGTGCGGTCGCGGAACAGGTCGAGCCCCGTCTCGCCGAGCGCGCTGCAGCCGGGCTGCCGCGCCAGCGCCGCGATCGCCGGCCACTCGGCGTCGAACCGCGTGCTGTCGTTGGGGTGCAGGCCGCTGCTCCAGCGCACGCCGGGCAGCGTGGCGAGTTCGCTCGCCGCGCGGCTGCTCGGCGCGTCGACGCCGACGACGAGCATCGCGGTGACGCCAGCCGCCACGGCGCGCGCATGCTCGTCGGCGGGCGGCACCTTGCCGTCGAGGCCGAGGTGGCAGTGCGTGTCGAAGACTCTCACAAGGCAGAATAGTCGGGGCGAAGCACTGTATCGTCGCGCTCCCCGTTCCCTCCGCCCGAGTACGAAGGACCGTTCATGAGTGCATCTGCCATCACCGCCGCGGTTGCCGCCTCCGTCGCCACCGCGCTCGTCGTCACCTGGCTGGCTCGCCCCGAGTCGCCGACCGCGCCGCAGAACAGTTCGGCGATGGAGTCCGCCCAACGCCGCCTGGCCGACGAAGTCGCCGAGTTGCGCGCGCGCGTCGATGCCGTCGTGAACGCGCCACGTCCCGCGGCCTCCGACCCGGCGCCCGCCGAGCGCACCGCGGCCTCGCTCGACTCCGAGCAGATCGCCGTGGCCGTCGAGGCCTACCTGCGGCAGCGTTCGGGGGGTGCGACGGCGCCGACCGGTGTTGCTCCGAAGGGCACGCCGTTCGATCTCGACGCCGACTTCGGGCTGCTCGCCAAGAGCTACTTCGAGGATCCGACCGGTTGGAAGAAGGCGTTCGACGCCGGGGTCATGGACGAGGTGATCAAGAAGTTCGAGGCGTTGGCGAAGGCGGCGCCGAACGACACCAAGGTGCAGATGGACCTTGCCAGCGCCTACCTCTCGTACTTGCAGCTCGACCAGAGCAAGTGGCCGCTGTCGATCAAGGCCGACAAGGTGTTCGACGACATCCTCGCGCTGGACGACCGGCACTGGGAAGCGCGGTTCACCAAGGCGATGAGCTACACGTTCTGGCCGCCGGTGATGGGCAAGCAGAAGGACGCGATCACGCACTTCGAACGGCTCGTGCAGCAACAGGACGCGATGCCGGCCGAGTCGCACCAAGCCGAGACCTACGTCTACCTGGGCAACCTGTACGAGATGCGTGGCGACTCGGCGAAGGCGCGTGAGACCTGGAGCAAGGGCGCGCGGCGCCACCCGGACAACCAGGATTTGGCGAAGAAGCTGAAGTAGGCGCGTCGCTCAGCGCGCCTTCGCCCGCGCGCTCTTCTTCGGCGCCTTCGCGGGGGCCAGCTTGACTGCGGGCTTGCTCGCGCTCGCCTTGGCGACGGGGCGCTTGCCGGTCGGCGCGCTCAGGGCCGGCACGGCGGCCTTCTTGGCCCGGACCTTCGGCAGCGCCACCGAACGACCGTGGCGCACCGCGAAGGCGACGACGGCGTCGCGATGCAGTTCGGCAGCGCCGGCCATGACGTCGTCGATCGCCTTCTGCAACGAGTCGTCGGCGACGGCGAGCAACGGTTCGACGAGTTCGGCGTAGCGCGGGAACGCTTCGCCGTCGTTCGCGAGCGCGCGCGCCGCGGCCCGCACGCCGGCGAGGCGCAGGGTCGCGTCGGCGGTGAACCGCTTGAGGTCGCGCCAGAGCTTCTTGTTGCGCTGCACGATCGAGCCGATCACGTCGCCGGCGAGGCGGCGACGCAGATCCTCGCTGCCGCTGTCGCGCAGGAAGGACTCCAGCAGCGGCAGGTCGGCGGGTTCGAGCAGCGCGGCGCGCGCGGCGAGCAGCCGCACGCCGACGGCGCGCAGTTCGTGGATCTTGCTGTTCCACAACGTGCGCACGAAGGCGGTCATCTGCGCCCGACCCATCTGCGGCCACGCGGCGCCGAGTGCCTCGGCGGCGGCGTCGATCTCGGCCGGGGGCGCGCCGAGGAACGTCTCACCGTCGGTGGGCGGCAGGGCCGCGCCGGGGACGGCCTTGCCAGCCAGTCGCTGCCGCAGCAGCGACTGCTCGCGCGCGAAGTTCATGCTCATACCGAGGGCTTCCTGGTCAGGTGTTCGATCATGTCGAGCTTGGTGACGATGCCGACGACGACGCGCTGGTCGTCGACGACCAGGGCCACCTCGCCGCGTTCGAAGATGCGCGGCAGTTCGCTCGCGGGGGCGTGCGGTGCGATCGTCGACACCTTGCGCACCATGACTTCGGCGATCGAGGTCTTCGCGGTCGCGTCGCCTTCGACCAACACGCGCAGCGCGTCGGACTCGGTCAGGATGCCGGCGAGCTTGCCGCGATCGGTGACCGGCACCTGCGAGAAGCCACGCTCCTTGAACAGCGTCACCGCCTTGCTCAGCGGGTCGGCGACATCGACGGTGACGACCTCGCGACGGCCCATCGCGCGCAGCAGTTCGGCGATCGTGCCGATCGCCCAGTCCTCCTCGAGGAAGCCGTTCTCGCGCAGCCAGCGGTCGTCGACGAACTTGGTCAGGTAGTTGCGGATGCCGTCGGCGAGGATGCAGACGATGCGCGCGCCGGCCGGGAAGTCCTTCGCGACCTGCATCGCCGCCCACACGGCGGCGCCACAGGAACCGCCGACCAGCAGTCCTTCCTGGCGGATCAGCTGGCGCGCGACGCGGAAGCTGTCCTTGTCGTTCGTCTTCACCCAGCGGTCGACCAGCTTCACGTCGAGCACGTCGGGGATGAAGTCGTAGCCGATGCCCTCGACCTTGTAGCTCTTGATCGGGCCTGGGCCCGCGAGGATCGATCCCTCGGGGTCGACGCCGATGATCTTGCAGCCGGGGATGCGCTTCTTGACCGTGCGCGCGACGCCCGTCAGCGTGCCGCCGGTGCCGGCCGTCATCACCACGGCGTCGCAGCGGTTGTCGAGCTGGTCGCACAGTTCGGCCCCGGTGCCCTCTTCGTGGGCGAGCGGGTTCGACGGGTTGCCGTACTGGTCGAGGATGTGCGCGTTCGGGATCACCTCGCGCAGCCGCCGGGCGACGCCGATGTGGCTCTCGGGCGCGTCCCATGCCGCTTCGGTGGGCGTGCGGATGATCTCGGCACCGAGCGCCTCGAGCACCACCTGCTTCTCGCGCGACATCTTCTCCGGCATCGTGATGATGACGCGGTAGCCGCGCACCGCGGCGGCGAGGGCGAGGCCGATGCCGGTGTTGCCCGACGTCGGCTCGATCAGGGTGTCGCCGGGCTTGATGCGCCCTTGCTTCTCGGCGTCGAGCAGCATGCGCACGCCGATGCGGTCCTTCACCGAACCGCCCGGGTTCAGGAACTCGCACTTGCCGAGCAGCTCCTGCCGGAACTGGCGGCCGATGCGCGCGAGGCGGACGATCGGCGTGTTGCCGACGACGGACAGGATCGAATCGTGGATGCGCGGCATGCGGTGGGAGGGATCTAAGCAGGCCGCCGCGGCGAAGGGAAATGCGCGCTGCGGCCTTGTGGGGGCGCGTCGTTGTGCGCATCGTTCGTCGCCCCGTGAACGAGCCCGAGACCGCCGGCACCCCGCCGTTGCCCCCCCAAGCACCGCCCGCGAACGACGCACCGCCGCCTGCGGCCGGTGCGGAGGTCGTGGCGACGACGCAAGCTGCCGATGGGGGAGGCGGTGACGCGCCCGCCGGCACCGACGGCGAAGGGCGGCGCCGGCGCCGAAGGCGACGGCGGCGCGGCGGCAGTGGTGCGCCCGGCGATGCGTCGACCGCATCGGCCGACGGCGGTGCGTCGCCGCCGACCGAACCGCGCGCGGAGCGCGGCCCGCATCCGGGCCACCATGGGCACCATGGCCAGCACGGCCGCCACCAACGGCACCACCACGGGCACCGCGGCGACTCGCAGCACGCGGCGCTGACGGCGGTGCAGGCGCTGGCCGAGATGGCGCACACGCTGCTGCGCGTCGAAGGCGTCGATCCGCTGGCGATGCCGCGGTACCTCGAACTCAACCTGCGCATCCCGCTGGACGGCGGCAACGACGTGCGCCACGCCGCGGGCACCGCGGTCGAGCAGATCGGCAAGCGCGTGCGCGAAGTGCGTGAGCACGAGAAGGCGCTGCGACCCGGCGCCGTCTACAGCTACTTCGCCGGCAGCTCGCACGCCGAAGGGTGCCGGCCGACCGAGCCGCGCCAGGTGTTCGACGGCTGGTCGTCGACCGGCAAGCCGCAGTTCGCCGACTTCGTGACGATGGCGATCGATCGCAAGGACCCGCAGATCGAACGCTTGCTCGCGGGCGACGAAGTCGTGCTGACGCGCGTCACCCTCGGCCGCGTGCTGCGCACGCAGCAACTCGCCGAGTTCGGCAGCAACTCGCCGGTGTTCCGGATCCTCGGCCAGGTCGACGCCGGGTTGTTCCGCGTGCTGAGCAGTGCCGGCCGCTGCGCGTTCAGCTTCCAGTTGCTGCGCGGCACCACGCTCGAAGGGCGCGTGCGGTTGCGGCTGCACGCAGTCGGCGCCGTCGATCCGATGGACCTCGCCGACCCGGCGATCCTGCAGATCATGAGCCGCTTCCAGCGGCACCTCGACGTCGAGGCGCTGCGCCTGCAAGGGCAGCTGCAGAACGGCGAGGTCGACGAGGAGGCGTTCGTGCTGCCGATGCTGCAGGAGTTCGCCGAACGACTGCGCAATCGTACGCGCAACACCGGTCGCCGCACGCAGCACGGTCTCGAACGCAGCGAGGAGGGGCAGCGGCCGACGCCGCGCGCCTACCCGGACGCTGGCGAGGCCACCGACGACGCGATCCTGTGGGATCTCGACCAGAACACGATCGTGGTGCTCGGCGGCAAGGGTCGCGTGCACGTCTTCACCCCGCAGGGCAAGCACGTGACGTCGGTGACCATGCCCGGCCAGGCGATCGATCGCCGGCGGCAACAAGGCCGCTGGCGCCTCGCCGAGCCCGAGGAACGCGGCGAGTTCCGCATCCACGTGAAGCGCCTGGTCGCCGCGGGCGAACAGCCCGCCCCGGAACCGGACGCTGGCGCGCCGCCGTCGGCCTGAGGTCGCCGTGTCGCGCCCGCGCATCGGCATCGTCACCATCAGCGACCGCGCCAGCCAGGGCGTCTACGCCGACGCCTCGGGGCCCGCGATCGAAGCGGCGCTGCGCGACTACCTCGCGACGCCGTGCGACTTCGACAAGCGTCTGGTCGCCGACGAACCCGACCGCATCGCCATCGCACTGCGCGAGCTCGCGGCCGGCGGCTGTTGCCTGATCTGCACGACCGGCGGCACCGGTCCCGCACCGCGCGACGTCACGCCCGAAGTGATCCGCGACGTGTGCACGAAGGAGTTGCCGGGTTTCGGCGAGCAGATGCGGGCAGCATCGCTGCGCGCTGGCGTGCCGACGGCGATCCTGTCGCGGCAGACGGCGGCGATCCTCGGCACCGCCCTGGTCGTGACGCTGCCGGGCAAGCCCGCGTCGATCCGGGTCTGCCTCGACGCCGTGTTCCCGGCGATTCCGTACTGCATCGACCTGATCGGCGGACCGCGTCTCGAAGGCAACCCGGCGGTCGTGCAGGTGTTCCGCCCCGAGGCGAAGGCCGC
Organism: uncultured bacterium; assembly: GCA_937952215.1. GTDB lineage: Bacteria > Planctomycetota > UBA1135 > UBA1135 > UBA2386 > UBA2386. The sequence continues at coordinate 10,256 of CALFZH010000064.1, read as the reverse complement.
AGACGGCGGCAAGGAGCGACGACGATGACGCAGACGATGACCAAGGAGCAGTTCGTCGAACTGCTGCGCCCGCTGGCGCAGGCACTGCAGGGGTTCGACGTCGATGCGCGCGACGCGGCGGCTGCGTGCGAACGCGCCCTGCCGTTCCGCAGCGCCGCGGTCGAGGCCGTGAAAGCGGCGGCGATCGCCAACCTGGGCTCGGACTGGCTGCTGCCCAAGGCGAGCGGCGGCATCCGATTCGGCCGCGTCGCCAAGGACCTGCTCGGGTTCTCGGTCGACGCCGTGCTGATGGACGTGCCCGGGCCCAAGCACCGCCACGGCAACGGCGAGATCGACCTGTGCATCACGACCAAGGGGGCGCCGCAGTTCGACGGGCACCCCGCCGGTTGGGTCGTCTACGGCAAGGGCTCGGTGCACGTGCCGACCGTGCGCGGCGGCGAGATGGTGATCCTCTACTTCCTGCCGGGCGGCGCGATCGAGTTCCTGCCGGCCTGAGGCGACCGCTGCCTCAGCCGATCTTGTTCAGCAGGAACTGGATGTGCTTCTGCACGACGTCGGACGACGCCTTGGTCAGGGCCTGCTCGAGGAACGGCCGCGCGCTGCGCCCCTGGATGTCCGCCAGCGCCGTGAGGCAGTGGTTGAGGAACACCGGGTTCTCCTGCTGCAACGGCGGCGACGTGTAGAGCTTCTCGATCACCGGCACCGCCGCGGCCGACTTCTTCTCGCCGAGCGCCTTCACGCACTCCTGGATCGTCACCACGTCGTGTTCGACGCGGCCAAGGACCATCAGCAGCGTCGACTCCATCTCGGGGTCGGCGGTTCGCACGTAGGCCGTCACGAAGTTGAAGAAGCCGGTGTTGGCGATCGCGGCGCGGTCGGGCACGGCGGCGTCGGGAAACGCCTGCGCGTGGCCGGCGTTGAACCCGCGATGCGACTCGGTGAGCAGCACTTGCCGCAGCAGCGTTCGTGCCATCGGCAGGTCGGTCTCGCTCAGGTGCTGCGCCGCGAACCAGCGCAGACGCGGCGACGGCAGCTTGCGGCCGAGCAGGATCTCCTTGAGCTGTTGGGTGCCGGCCGCCTTGTCGACCACGGTGCTCGCGCGCAGCAGTTGCTTGATCTCGTCGAAGTCCTTCTCGGGCAGCAGCTGCGACAGCCGCGACTGGATCGGCTTCCACGCGTCCTGGCCGATCGTCGAAAACGCCATCATCACCGCGTCGAGTTCCTTCTGCGCGTTGCGGAAGTCCGGCTCGGTCGTGCGCGAGTTGGCGACCAGCGGCGCGTAGGTGCGCAGCTTCTCGAGCAACGCCTGCGGTCCCTTGCTGCCTGCACTCTGCTCGAGCCGCATGCGCGTCACTTCGCCGAGCACCTGCTGCAACGTCTCGGTGCTCTTCGCCTGTTGATGGCCCAGGGACTCGAGTTGCAGCCCTTGGCGCCAGAGCACGACGCCGGCCGCGACGACCGCGGCGGCGAGCACGAGGGTGGTCGCTGCCAGCAGCGGCGAGCGTGGAGCGGGCGGGGCAGCGGTCATGGTCGCAGGCTATTGACGGCTGGCCCCGGCGTCACGGCATGTTCGATCCCGAACGAAGTGCTGTGCCGTTGCGCACCGTGCGGGGTGCTTGCGCCTTCGAACACGCGCGCGGCGGCACGATCGGGGCGCCGGAAGCCTGCGGCGGCACCGGCGATGCGCCGTGATGTCCCGGTGGGGGCAGTCGCGCCCGCTGCGGGCATGGAAGTTGTCGTTGGTCGCGGTCAACTCGCCCGCATCGCCAGGCCCGATGTCCCCCGGTGCCTGCGCTTGCACCGGTGCCCTCCCTATGGTCTCTTTGCCCGCCCAAGCCGCTGTTGCCATCGACCGGTCCCCGACCTCCCCTCTCGGCGCCGGCGCGATCTGCCCTCCTGGTCCCCGTTCCATGGCCGACATGTCCGCACGCCGTCCTTCGCTTGCACTACTCCTTGCCTTGGGCGGTCTTGCAGGGTGCTCGGGCGGTGGGCCCGGCAGTGCGACGGTCTCGTTCTCCTGCAACAGCCAGAACCCCAAGGTCCTCTGCCTTGCGAGCTGCAATCTCGGCTGCACCGCGAACGGGTGCTCGCAGACCGACATCGCCCAGAACCAGATCGTCATCCTCCAGTTCAGCGAGGACGTCGATCCGAACACCGTCTCGTCGTCCTCGATCCGCTTCCGCACCGCGAGCGGCGAGCAGCCGGTCGGCGAGTTCTTCGTCAACGGCAAGCAGGTCGAGTTCGTGCCGACGTTGTCGATCTCGGGCGGCCAGACGTTCTTCGGCTTCTCGGCGGGCGAGACCTACACGCTGACGATTCCCGGCGGCGACAGCCAGACGGCCGTCGTGCGCAGCACGTCCGGCAAGGCGTTCGAGAAGACCCTGCTCTGCACGCTGACGGCGTCGCTCGGCATCGTCGACCTCAATGGCGTAGCCCCGTCCGCGACGCTGATCGTGCCGAACGCGAGCCAGTTGACCTCCGCGCCGCGTGACACCGACATCGTCCTCGAGTTCAACGAGATGATCGATGCGACGCCGTTCCTCAGCGGCACGCAGAGCCCGGTCCAGTTCTCGTTGCGCCGAACCCGCATCGGCCTGTCCGGCGCGCGGGAATGCGATCCCAACTCGAACCTGCAGACGCTTGCCGGCACGCAGCAACTCGACTTCGACGCGGGGCGCGGAGTGTCGATCCTGTCGTTCCGTCCTGCCCAGATCCTGCCCGGCAACATCTGCGTCGAGGTCGCCGTCACCGACGGTGTGCAGGACCTGTCGGGCCGGCCCGCGCAGCCGCAGGCGTTCTCGTTCCTGACCGAGGTCGTGCCGCTCGCCGATTTCGCGATCACCGAGACGTTCGCCGACGAGACCTTCCTCGACACCGATTCGTCCGGGGCGCAGTGGGTCGGCGGCACGGCGACGTTCTTCCGGATCGGCGGCGACGGCCGGCATGGCCCGTTCAGCACGTCGCTCTGCGTCGACACCAACACCTTCGTCGAAGGCAAGCGCGTCTTCACGCTCAACACCGACAGCACCACGATCCCGGCATCCAACACGCAGTCGGGTGCCGCGATCCAGGTCACCGACGGGCGCTTCCAGTTCAGCTCGATGGTGGTGCCGAGCGCGGCGCGGCTGCGCTTCATCGGCACCAAGCCCCCGATCGTCTCGGTGAGCGGCGTGATCGACGTCCTCGGCCACATCGATGTCGGCGGGCTTGCCAACGCGACCCTGCCCACGGTCGCACTCGTGGCCGGCCAGCCCGGAGCGGCTGGTGGTGCGTTCGGCGGTGCCGGCGGCAAGGGCGGCGACAAGATCTCGGCGGTGCAGGCGACGACGACCGGCGCCACGGCGGCGAACCAGGGCGTCAACGGCCAGGACGCGAACCTGCTGGCCGGCCACGGCTACTTCGGCTCGCGCGTCGGCACCGGCGGTCGTGGTTCGACGGTGTTCCCGGCCAGCGGGCTGAACTCCGCGCTCTACTACGGCACGACCACGGCGTCGCTCTATTTCACGCCGTCGGCGGCCGCCGGCGGCTCGGGCGGCGGCTTCCTGGTGCCAGGAGACGTCGGGAGGGTCATCAGCAACAACCACCCGGAAGTCGGCTTCCCGACGCTGTCGACCGGGGCGGGCGCGACCACGATCACGGTCGCTGGCGCAGCCTGGATCGTCGATGAGTTCGTCGGGCGGTCGGTGACGGTCACGGCGGGCGTCGGCGTCGGGCAGACGCGGACCGTCGCCTCGAACACCGCGGACACGATCACCGTGACGGTCGCCTGGCTGGTCCCGCCGACGCTGAGCACCTTCTCGGTGTTGTCGCGCCTGGGGATCATGGGGCCGCCGACAACCGGCGGCACTGCGCTGCAGTTGCTGCCTTTCCCCGCCGGCGGCGGCTTGACGCGTGCTTCCGAGCACTTCCTGGCCGGAGGTTCGGGCGGCGGTGGTTCGGCGTCGCATGCCTGCTGCTCGCTCGGGCTCCCCTCGATTCAGGACCGGTGGGTCGCCGGCATGGGCGGCGGTGGTGGGGGCGGCGCGATGGCGCTGCGCGCCGGGCGTTCGCTGCGCGTGGCACCGGCGGCCAAGCTGGTGGCGACCGGCGGCGGCGCGCCGAATTCGATCGGGACTGTGACGGTGGCGCAGGCGGCGCCGGCCGGCGGCGGCTCGGGCGGTTCGATCGTGCTCCAGTCGGGGAACACCACGGACATCACCGGCACCCTGATCGACGTGCGCGGCGGGACCGGTAGCAGTTTCAACCGTAGCGCCAGCGGCAACCCCGGCGGCACGGCGGCGCCGGCGGGTGTGATCGTGGTGATCGCCGGCGGCAACGGCGCGCCCGGGAACGTGCGCCTCGAGGCGCCGGTGTTGCCGGCCCTCACCCAGCTCGTCTCGATGCAGCCGGCGGCGACGTCGGACAACGTCGGGGTGCTGAGCGAGCGCGACGACCTCGTCGCCTGCCGCTCGAAGTTCTACTCGACGCAGTTGTCCTTCGGTCCCGAGTTCGCTCGCTACGAGATCCGCGGCACGATCGACGGCACGCCGTTCTTGCTCAGCGACGACCCCGCGGTGTCGACCGTCATCGCCGGCGTCGGCGCGCCGGTGCGCGCCCTGTTCCAGGCCGCGCAGATCGACGTCGCCAGCAGCAACGTGCTGAGTACTGGTCCTTGGCGCGAGGGCGTGCGCACCGCTGGCCCCGTGACGGGCATCGCCTCGGACGGACTCAACGGCTTCCGGTTCATCCTCACGGCCGACTTCACGCTCGGCAACACGATCACGCTCGACGAGGTCGTGGTCGTCTATCGCAACTGATCCCCTTCTCCCTCGCACTGCCATGCGCAACGTGTTCTCGGCCTTCCCGATCGCTCCGCTGCTCCTGGGCGCTGCCGTGCTCGCGTTCGCGGCGTGCTCGGGTGGCGGCTCTTCCGGCACTTCGACGCTGCGCATCAAGTGCATCGGCGGGGAGTCGTTCTGTCTGATCAGTTGCGATCTCGGCTGCTCGCAGACGGGCTGTTCGATCACCGAGATCGCCGAGAACCAGACCCTCAGCTTCAAGTTCTCGGACCGCGTCGATCCGAACTCGGTGAACGGCGCCAGCGTGTCGATCCGCACCGCGACCGGCGTCGCTCCGGATGGCGACCTGCTCGTCGTCGACAACGTCGTCAGCTTCGAGCCTCGGGTCAGCGCGGCAGGAGGCATCAGCACGTTCGGGTTCCTGCGCAACGAGACCTACATCATCAGCCTCGCGGGCGGCGACACGGCGGCGCAAGGCGTGCGCAGTCTCGCCGGCGACGGCCTCAAGCAGGCGTTCACCTGCACCGTCCGGGCGACGCTCGGCATCCGGGACTCCGACCAGCAGGCGCCGACGGTCGAGCTCGTCGCGCCGACGACGCTCGTCAACGTGCCGCTGGATCCCACGATTGTGCTGCGCTTCAGCGAACTGATCGACACCACGCCGCTGTTGTCGCCGCTGTCGTCGGGCTCGCCGATCCGCGCCGTGCTGCGGCCGACGTTGCCGAGCGGCGAATGCGATCGTGACGCCGCCGGCATTGCGCTCGAGGGCCTGCCGACGCTCGCCGTGCAGTTCGTCGGTGGCAAGCCGGTGACCGAAGTGTCATGGCGCCCGCCCGTGCAGCTGCCCGGCCTGTCGTGCCTGACGATCTTCGTCTCCGCCGACGTTCGCGATCTGTCGGGCCAGCCGTGCGTGCCGGCCGAGTTCGAGTTGCTGACGACGGCCGGTGTGTCGACGCCGATCACCATCGTCGAGACGTTCAACACGCCCGCCAACCAGGAAGAACTGGTGTCCGGTGGCTTGTGGAACAACGGTGCCCGGCCGGGCAAGGTCGGCAGCGACGGCCGTCACGGCTCGTTCTCGCCCAGCCTCGGCGTCCCACAGGGGAGTGGCGTGTTCCTGTGGAGCACGCAGAGCCAGCAGATCCCGGCGACGAACACGCCGAGCGGGCAGGCCTTCACGGTCATCGACGGCCGGTTCTTCTTCACCGACTTCATCCTCGCCGACGGAATCACCCTCAAGTTCGCCGGTCCGGTCGCGCCGCAGATCTTCGTGCGTGGCAAGTGCGAGATCCGCGGGACCATCGACGTCAGCGCGATCGACATGCCGCACTCGGTGCCCACGTCGGGAACGCTCGCTGGGCAGCGCGTCTCGACGTTCAATGCCCGTGGCGTCCCCGTCTCTGTGATCGTGCCGGGCCAGGCCGGCGGTGTCGGTGGGCCCGGTGGCCGCGCCGGTGGCAACGGTGGCCAGGACTGCGCTGGTACCGGCCCCACGGGACTGCTGAACAACGGTCAGAACGGCCAGGACGTGTTCATCGCCGGCACCCACGCCTACGCGGGGTCGGAGGCGGGTACCGGTGGGCGCGGTTCGGAGATGAACCCGCTCTCCGGTCTCACCGCCAACGCCGGCGCGCCGTTCATCACCGGCACCAGCGCCTCGATCACCTACCGTGACGAGTTCTCGCGCGGCGGCTCGGGCGGCGGGTTCATGCTTGCCGGTGGCTTGCCGGGCACGCCTCTGATTCCACCGGGACCGCCCGCGTTGCAGCCGACGCCTGGACCGCTGCCGGCAGCCAGCGTGGCGTTCCCGTTGCTGCCATTCCCGGTGGCGCCCCCGGTGGGCTACTCATCGCTGCTCCACTACACGGTCGGCGGCTCGGGCGGCGGCGGTGGCGGCTGCCACACGTTCGCCGTCCTCTCCCTGGTCACGACCGACGTGTTCATGGCGGGTCACGGCGGCAGTGGCGGTGGTGGCGCTGTCGCGGTGCGCGTCGGCGGCGACCTCACGGTGTTCAGCACCGGGAAGATCCTTGCCCGCGGCGGCCGCGGTGTCGTGATCAACGGCGACAATCCGGCGAACACGATCGCCGACCTCGATTTCGGCGTGTCGTCCCCGGGCGGCGGCGGTTCCGGTGGCTCGGTGCTGCTGCAGTCGAGTCGCACGCTCACGATGGGTGGGCTGATCGACACCTCGGGTGGCGAGGGCAGCCGCACGCTCGGCGTGACGATCTCGACGGCGCCGACGCAACTCAACGTGCAGCAGCAGGCGGGTGCCGGCTCGAGCGGGTTCTACCGTCTGGAATCGCCCAACCCGGTCGTCTGGGGCGGGCTTCCGGCCACGGTGCCGGCTTACAACGCCGCCGACAACTCCGGCCTGTTGACCGATCGCGATGCGTTGTCCGGCGACCTCTCGAAGTGGCGTAGCACGGGTCAGGTGTTCCCGCCGACCTGGTTGCGCTACGAACTCGACGTCGACCTCGACGGCAATGGCTCGATCGACATCACCTACACCGACCGTGGCAATCCGGGCGACGTGAAGGCGAACGATCCGAACGGCCCGGTGATCATCATGTTCCAGGGCGCGACCATGAACCAGGCCGGCACGGCGCCGATCCCGGGCACGATCAAGGGCTGGCGCGAGGGCATCGGCACCGGTGCCGGACCAGGCATCCAGCAGGATGCGGTCACGGGCTTCCGGTTCTCGCTGCTCTACAACGTCGCGGGTTTCCCCGATCAGGTGATCCGCCAACTGCGCGTCTTCGCGCAGACGTGAGCCGGGTGCCGGCGGGCGGCGGTGCCTTCGCCGCTCGCTTCGTCGTGGTCGACGCGGCAACGACGCTCGCTCCCGGCGAGATCGTCTGGAACCGGTCGGGGCGCATCGTGGCCCTGCGGCGTCCGCGCGGTGCGATTGCCGACGTTGGCGTGGTCCCGGGCCTCGTGAACGCGCACGCCCACCTGCAGCTGGCGCCGCTGCGCGTCGCCGAGCGCCGGTTCGTGCCGTGGTTGTCGGCCGTCATGGCCGGCCAGGCGTCGGCAACGACCGCCGAACGCCGCGCTGCCGTCGCTGAGGCAGGAGCGACGCTGGCCGCGGACGGCACGGCGGCCGTCGGCGAGATCGACGCGACCGGCGAAAGCGCCGCGGTCCTCGCGCGTGGACCGCTGCGGGGGCGGTGCTACCGCGAACTGACCGGCTTCCACCTCGACGGGAGCGGCGCGCGGCGGCTGCTGCGCGAACGCGTCGAGGCGCACGCCGCGTTGCCGCGCGGCTGGTCGCCGCACGCGCCGTACTCGGTTTCCGCCGCGCTGTTCTCGGCGGCGTCGCGGAGCCGTCGTTGGCTCGCGATCCACTGCGCCGAAGTCCCCGAAGAACAGCAGTTCCTCGCCACCGGACAGGGGCCGTTCGCCGACCTGCTGCGCCGGCTCGGGCGTCTGCCGACGGGGTTTCGCGCGCCCGGTGTTGGCGCCGTGCGTTGGCTCGAGCGCCTCGGTGCGCTGCACGCGCGCACGCTGCTCGTGCACTGCCAGGAACTGCAGCGAGGCGACCGAGCGCGCATCGCGGGTGCCGGGGCGTCGATCGTCGTCTGCCCGGGCACGATCGACTGGTTTCGACGCACACCGCCGCCTGTCGCCTCGTGGCTGCGGGCGGGCATCCCGGTCGCGCTCGGCACCGATTCGCGCGCCAGCAACGTCGCCCTGTCGATGCGGCGCGAACTGGCGCGGGCGCGGGCGCTGTGGCCCGACCTGCGCGACGCGGAGCTGTTGGCGATGGCCACGCAGAACGGCGGGCGCGCCCTCGGTCTGCCGGCCTGCGGCCAGCTGCGGATGCGCGGCCCCGCCGACTTCGTCGCGATCCCGGCGCGCGGCACGTTCGCGGCGACGCTGGAGCCGTTCGTGGCAGGGGCAACGGAGCCGGTGGCCGTCTTCCTCGGTGGTCGCCGGGTCCCTGGCGCTCCGAGTCGTTGAGGCGCTGCGGCGCGGGCCGTACAGTCGACCGCAGCCTTGAGCCCGTTCCTGGACTTCCTGCGCACGACGAAGCGCTTCCTGCTGACCGGGCACGAGAACCCCGACGGCGATTGCCTCGGCGCCCAAGCGGCCTTGTGGCACCTCCTGCGCACGCTGGGCAAGGCGGTCCACATCGTCAACCCGGACCCGATCGGCCGCTCGTTCGACTTCCTGCAGCAGCACACGCCGTTCGGCCACGCCCGAACCGACGAACCGTTGCCCGGCTTCGACGCGGTGGTGCTGCTCGACTGCAACCAGCTCTCGCGAACTGGTGCACTCGCCGCGCGGCTGCGGCAGACGGCCCCGACGATCGCGGTGATCGACCACCACGTCGGCGGCGATGCCGGCGACGGCGCGGTCTGCTACGTCGACGCGACGGCCGCCGCGACCGGGGCGCTGGTGGCACGGCTCTACCGGGAGATGGGCGTGCCGCTGGGGCGGGCCGCCGCCGAGGGCGTGTTCCTGTCGCTGGTCGCCGACACCGGCTGGTTCCGTTACAGCAACACCGATCGCGAAGTGTTCGCCCTGGCCAGCGAACTCGTCGCCGCGGGCGTGGAGGGCAGTCGCATCTACGACGCGCTCTACCGCCGCAACCACCCCGACTGCGTGGCCGTGCTCGCCGAGGCGTTGTCCCGTCACCGCTTCCGCCTGCAGGGCAAGCTGGCGATGGCCAGTCTCGACAAGGTGCTGATGGACCGCGCGGCCCGCGCCGACTTCGACACCGACGCCGTGCTCGATCCGCTGCGCTCGGTCACGGGCGTCGAGGTGGTGGCGCTGCTCAAGGAGCGCTTCGACGGCGCGGTGAAGTGCTCGCTGCGGGCGCGCGGCGACATCGACGTGCAGGCGATCGTGACGCGTTTCGGCGGCGGCGGCCACAAGAAGGCCGCCGGGGCGACGCTGCGCATGCCGCTTGCCGAGGCCGAAGTGGCGATCGAGGCGGCCGTGCAGCAGGCGCTGGCCGCGGCGGGGCGAGCGTGACCTCCTTCGCGTTGATCTCCGACCTGCACGCCAACCTCGAAGCGCTCGAGGCGGTGCTGGCGAAGATCGACGCGCTCGGCGTCGAAGAGGTCATGTGCCTCGGCGACGTCGTCGGTTACGGCGCGGACCCGCTGCCGGTGGCCTTGGCGGTGATGCGGCGCTGCAAGTGGACGATCCAGGGCAACCACGACTGGGGGCTGTTCCACGAACTCGACGACTTCAACCCGCTCGCTCGCGACGCGCTGTTCTTCACGCGCCAACAGCTCAAGCCGTCGTGGATGCGACCGCGGCGGCGCGCCGCGTGGGAGTTCCTGCGCACGCTGCCGGATCGCATGCAGGACCACGGCTACCTGTTCTTCCACGGCTCGCCGCGCGATCCGGTGATGGAGTACGTGCTGAAGAGCGACGGCTTCCTCGAGCCGGACAAGATGCAGCAGCTGTTCGCGCGCATCGACCGGCCGTGCTTCGTCGGCCACACGCACTGGCCCGGTGTGCACC
>CALFZH010000063.1:0-128335 GCA_937952215.1 uncultured bacterium | reverse complement strand
CTCCGGCCCGCCGCCGCTCGAGCACGCAGGCAGCGCGAAGACCGCCATCGCGAGGACCGTGCCGACCGCCACCAGTCCACGCCGGACCCGACTCCAGGCATTGCGATGCTTGAGTTCGACGGAGGTCGGCGGGAACGCCTCAGGATGGAAGTTCATGCACTCGGTATCGACCGAAGCGGGCGGCGCGGCTCAGCCGCCGGGGATCGGGCCGGGACCACCGACGCTGGCGGCGCCGTGTCATCGGCGAGTTCGGGGCAACCAGCCTAGCGACGCACTGGCCCGATGCGAACCCCTCCGGCACGCTGCGCCCGCCTATCGGTGTGGCGAGGAGGCCCGCGGCGCCAGCGTCCTGCCGCCCAGGCGAGCCGTGAGCCGCCGCAGCAAGGGCATCGCCTCGCCGGTCGGCCGCATCGACGTCTGGTAGTACGAGACGACTGCGGCGAGCAGTACGTAGTACACGGGGTTCGGCATCGCGTTGGCGAGGCAGTCGATGGAGTGCAGCAACGGCACGGTCACGGCGAACAATACGGCACTGTCGACCCCGTCGCCGGCAACCAGCCGCCAGCGTTTCCACAGGGTCATCGCCACCGGCAGCAGCATCAACAGCATCCACGATCCGAGACCGAACCACCCGGTGGTCCCCAGCGTGATCACCCAGAAGCCGTCGGTGATGCTGATGTCGTTGCCGTAGTCGTCGTAGACGCGACTGCGCCCCCAACCGGCCCAGCCGAACAACGGCTTCTCGAGTGCCTTCTGCACCAGGATGTTCTCGTTGTCGATGCGCGTCAGGAACGACTCGGAGCGGCGCTCGCTGATGTTGTCGCGCACGAACTCGACGAAGCTCATTCCGTCCCACGCTCCCGATGCGCGCAGCCCGATGTAGAGCGGTGCCACGGCGAGCAGCAGCACCAACGCCGCGCGGCCGCGCGTCCAGCGCGTCGCCGCCAGCGCGATCAGGCCGAACATCGTCAGCGTGAAGCCGCCGAGCGACTTGCCCATCAGCATCGAGAACGTGGCCGCCCCGACCAGCAGGAGCGTGCGCTTCGTCTCCACGCTGCCGACGCGAAGACTGCGCAGGGACCACCAGCCGAACAGGGCGCCGATCCCCATCAGCGGCGTCAGTTCGAGCGGCGCCTGCAGGAACACCGACGCCTTGAAGCGCAGCGGCCCGTACCAACTGACGGTTTCCCAGCCGACGCGGCCGGGCAGCCCGAAGATCCACTCGTGCAGTTGCGGCGCGAGGCGCGCCTCGAGCAAGCAGAACGGCGCGTAGAACGCAGCGCCGTGCAGCAGCGCCCTGCCGGTCGCGGCAATCGCCGCGGCGTCCTTCAACATCAAGCGCCCGAGCAGCCACGGCGCGCCGAAGAACGCCGTCGCGCGGAACGACTCCTTCAACCCGTCGACGTAGCCCAGGTCGTTCGTCATCGAGGCGAACAAGGGGGCTGTGCACAGACCGATGATCGGCAGGTCGAGCCAACTCGGCACCAGCGCCGAGGACTGCTGCCGCCGGCTGATCAGCGCGGCGATCGCGATCGCCGGCGCGAGCAGCGTCTCCTTCTGCAGTTCGGGCAGACCCGCGATCTCGATCACGAGCAGCGGCATCAACAGCCAGCCGAACACCAGTGCGTGGGCGACCGCGCTGGCGCTGCCGCGCCTCAGGAACACCCAGAGCGCTGCGAGCAGCGGGACCCCGAACAGCGCGGCGTAGGCGAGCGGGATCATCCGACCGGAACGCCCCGTCGCTGCGACTCCTGGCAGCCGCCGCTCATCGGCCGGCGAGCCTCTTCAGTCCACGCCACAGCAGCGGCGGCACGAAGTCACGCAGGGCGACACCCGCATTCTCCTTCGGCACGACTTCGCCCGGCCGTTCGCGGAACACCGTGGTGTGCTCCGGCGCGTCGGCGCCGTCCTGGCGGCCGTTCGTGTAGTAGTAGAGCGCGATCGACTTGCGCGACCAGCCTTCCGGACAGGCCAGCGGATCGGGATGGCCATGCCACGAGGTCTCGGTCGTCGAGAACAGCGCGACGCGATTGAACACCGGCAGGATGCGCTGCCCGCACTGCTTCATGTCGCGGTCCCAGAGCTGCAGGTGACCGCCGTACTCCTCCTTCCAGTCCTTGTTGAGGTAGAGCAGCAGGTTGAGCCGTCGGTCGAGCTGGTAGGGACCGTGCTTGTTGAAGTCGACGTGCAGGCCGAGCTTGCCGCCGCGCACGATCTGGTGCATGCCACCGCCCGACAACTGCGGGTCGGGGATCAGGTTCGCGATGCCGGTGAGCTGCTCGAGGAACCGCAGGAAGACCTGCGAGTTGAGCTCCCAGATCAGGCCACGCGTCGCCGGCCCGAGCTTGTGTTCTTCGTTGCAGGCGAGCTTCTTCTCGCGCGGGTTGTCGAACTTCTGCCATTCGATGTCCCCGGGCTTCGGGAACTCGGCCAGCACCGCGTCGACGACGGCCGGCGGAAAGAAGTCGTCGATCGCGATGTGCGGGAACGGTTTGGCGCCGACGTACTTGTCGTGGAGGTCGCGACCGAGTCGCAGCAACCGGTCGGGTTCGATGCTGTAGTGCGCCATGGACTGTCGGTCCTATCGTCCTGCCGTGCCATCGATCTGCAAGCGCGCGGCGGTTCAGCGCCGCAATCGGCAGTGGTCGGCGACGCGCTGGTGGAACGTGGCCATGCGCGCCGCGACGACTTCGGGCGTCCACGTCCGGCGGTACCGGGCTCGCGCGGCGGCGCCGAGCCTCGCCGCCTCGGGGGACGCGAGCAGCGACGCCACGACTGCGGCGAGTGCTGGCGCATCGCCGGGCGGCACCAGGCGGCCGTTCTCCCCGTCGGTGATGAGCTCGGGAATGCCCCCGACGGCCGAGGCGACGATCGGGCAGCCGTCGGCCATCGCCTCGAGCACGGCGAGCGGGAAGTTCTCGTAGCGCGACGGCACCAACACGACCGCGGCCCCACGCCGCAGTTCGGCGACCACCGCCGGCGGCTGCGGCCCGAGGAAACGGATGCGTGCGGCGACAGCCGCCGGCAGCGCGCGGTCGCGCAGGAAGGCGGCGAAGTCGCGGCGCACGCCATCGGGGCCGGCGAAGCCGAGATCTGGCCCGACGAGCACCAGCTCGAGGTCCGGGAACCGCGGGGCGAGCGCCGCGAACGCGTCGATCGCGACGTCGCTGCCCTTCAAGGCCTCGAAGCGGCCGATGTGCACGAGCTGGCGTGGACTCGCCCGCGGCGACCAGCTGCGAGCCTCGTCGATCGGCGGACCGGGGTTCGGCACGACTTCGGCGCACGACAGTTCGCGGCCGTAGTGGCGCTGCACCGCGTCGAGCAGGACGCGCGTCGGCGCACTGACCGCGGCGGCGCGCAGGATCGCCCGGCCCTCCATCGCGACCCGCCGCGCGAACACGGCATCGTTGGCGACTCCCGAGGCCGCGCCGGTCAGGAACCACGGACCGTGCAGGCGCAGCATCACGGGCTGCGGCGATCGGCGCATCACGTGCAGGGCGACCCCGTAGGCCTCCTCCATCTCCAGGCAATCGAACGGGAAGCGCTGCCGCAGGCGGGCCGCCGCCGCGACGACGTCGATCGCCGCCTGGACGTAGTCGGCGGCAGCCGGAGTGATGCGGCGCCGCAGGGCCGCCGCGATCCGGCCGGACAGCGTGCTTTCCGCCTCGTTGCGCACGACCGCGACCTCGGCGGACTCCGGGACACCCGGCGAACGCGCGATCACGGCGCTGGCGATGCCGAGCGTCGCGAGACCCTGGCGCACGTTCGCGACGTAGGTGGCTACGCCGTTCTGCACGAGCTCCGGCGGCCACGCCGGGCTGACGAACGCGACGCGCAGCGGATGGCTCGGCGTCGATGGCACGGGCGCGAATGCTGCCCCGCGAGCCCTCGGCGCGCGACGAGATTCCTGCGGGCGGGCGCGGCTCGTAGGATCCCGCGCCGATGCGGTACCTGCTGGTCGTGCCCGTGCCCTTCCACCGGTTGCACGACGGCCGCGCCGCGGTCGAGAGCGCGTTCGCGTTGCACCTGCAGAAGCTGCTGGCGAGCCTCGGCCCACGCGTCGCCGCGATCGAAGTGCTGGCGCCGGCGATGGACGCCGCGCAGTACGCCGCGAACCAGGGGTCGCTGCGTCCGGTCGACGCCGCCACCGAACGCATCGTGTTCACCGCCGCGTTCGCGCTCGGTGGCGGGCGCCTGCGGGCGATGCTGCGACTGCCGGCCCTGGCGGCGCGCATCTGGCGCGCGGTCGGCCGCGCCGGCTGGGTGCACGCAGGGCCCTCGCAGTTGTTCTCCCCGTTCGAGAACCTCGCCTTGGCGATCGGCCGGCTGCGGTCCCGCCACACGATCTACGTCACCGACATCGACCATCGCAACTCCGCGCGTATGCACCTGGCGACCGGGCGCTGGAGCCGTGGCGTCGCCTGGCGCCGGCGCCACGTGCACGACCGCTGGTTCGCGCTGCAGCACCATCTCGCGCGCATGCTGGCGTCGACGGTGTTCCTGAAGGGCCGGGCGCTGGTGCGCGACTTCGGTCGCGGCAAGCCGAACGTGCACTACATCCTCGACAGCGCACACTCGGCCGACATGGTGCTGCCGCCCGACCGTCAGCAGCAGCGACTCGAGCGCTTGCAGGCCAGCGTGGGTCTGCGCGCCTGCTACTTCGGCCGGCTCGTCGACTACAAGGGCATCGACCGCATGCTGCGCGCGGTGCACGCCGCCCGCGCGGCCGGTGCTGCGGTGACCTTCGACGTCTACGGCGACGGTCCGAGCCGCGAGGCGCTGACGGCGCTCACGCACGAACTGCAGCTAGACGACGTGGCGCGTTTCCACGGCTCGCGGCCGTACGGGCAGCAGTTCTTCGCCGAGCTCGCGCAGTGCGACGTGCTGCTGGCCTGCCCTCTGAGCGAAGATACGCCGCGCAGCGCGATCGACGCGCAGGCCCTCGGCATGGCGGTGCTCGCCTTCGACACCTACTACTACGCCGAGCTCGCCGAGCAGAACGCGGGCGTCGTCGTGGTGCCGTGGCCCGACCACGCGGCGTTGGCCAAGGCACTCGGTGCGCTGGCCAGCGACCGCGCGCGGCTGGTTGCACTGGCGCGCGCGGCGTTCACCTTCGCAGCCGCCAACACGCAGGAACAATGGCTCGAGCGCCGTGCGCAGTGCACGCCGGGGCTCCGCCCGTGACCACGCCCATGCTCGGTTATCTCGTCAACCAGTACCCGATGGCGAGCCAGACCTTCATCCGCCGCGAGATCGCGGCGATCGAGGCGGCTGGACGACCGGTGCTGCGGTACGCGGTGCGGCCGTGGCCCGACACGTTGGTCGACGCCGACGATCGCGCCGAGGCGAGCCGCACGCGCTACCTGCTCGCTGCGGGCGGTGTGGCGCTGTTCGCCGCGACCGCCGGCCGGGCGCTGCGATCGCCGCTGTCGTTCGTGCGGGCGCTGCGCACGGCGTGGCGGATCGGGCGCGGCTCGCGGCGCGGGCGCCTGGTGCACCTCGCCTACCTGGCCGAGGCCTGCCTGCTCCGCCGCTGGCTCGCCCGCGACGGCGTGCGCCACCTGCACGCGCACTTCGGCTCGAACTCGACGACCGTCGCCATGCTGTGCCGGCTGCTCGGCGGCCCGACCTACAGCTTCACCGTGCACGGCCCCGAGGAATTCGACCAGCCGCAGGCGCTCGCGCTCGGCGAGAAGATCACGCACGCCGCGTTCGCCGTCGCGATCAGCGCCTACGGCCGGAGCCAACTGCTGCGCTGGGCGGCGCACGGCGAATGGAGCAAGGTGCACGTCGTCCGCTGCGGCGTCGATCCGTCGTGGCTCGGCGCGCCCGCGACGCCGGTGCCGACCGTCCCGCGCCTGGTCACCATCGGGCGCATGGTCGAGCAGAAGGGCCAGCTGCTGCTCGTCGACGCGGCGGCCGCGCTGCGCGACGCCGGCGTCGCGTTCGAACTGGTGGTCATCGGCGACGGCGAACTGCGACCCGTGATCGCGCAGCGCATCGCGGCGGCGGGCCTCGAGGGCACCGTGCGGCTGGTCGGTTGGCAGACCGGCGCCCAGGTTCGCGACCACTTGCTGGCCGCGCGCGGACTCGTGCTGCCGAGCTTCGCCGAAGGCCTGCCGGTCGTCGTCATGGAAGCGCTGGCCCTCCACCGGCCCGTCATCGCGACCGCCATCGCGGGCATTCCCGAACTCGTGCGGCCCGGCGAGACCGGGTGGCTGGTGCCCGCCGGCGACGCCCAGGCGCTCGCGGCGGCGATGCGGGAACTGCTGGCGGCACCGAGCGAGCGACTCGCCGCGCTCGGCGCCGCGGGTGCACTCGCGGTCGCCCGCGCGCACGACGCCAAGGTCGAAGCCGGCCGGCTGCTCGCGCTGATCGACGCAGTCAGCGCGCCGGCGCCTTGTACTCGATGAGCCGGCGTGGGCCGCCGCGCAGCCGCCGCCACCAGAACGTGAACATGCCCTGCGCCGCGGGCCACTTCCCGAGCAGGCACGACGTCGCCCACAGCTGTGCGTCGCGCGCCGGCCAGCGCGCCGCGGCGCCACGCGCGATGCGCCGCCACTGCAGCGCGTAGATCGCGAGCAACGCCAACAGCACCATCGCGGCCAGGAACGGCCAGCCGAGCGCCCACGCGATCACGGCCGCGAGGAACGCATCGATCGGCAGCACGACGGCCCACAGCACGTTGCCCCATGCCGACCGCCGGCGCGGGTAGGCGCGGCCGTGCCGGGCAATCCCCTCGGCCTCGACGTAGCCCGACCGAGTCATGCGCCGCCACCACTGCCGCCAGTTCGTCATCGCCGCGTCGTGGATGGTCATCGGCGCGTCGATGCGGCGCACCACGCCGCCGCGCGCGCGCAGCCGCATGCACAGCTCGGGTTCCTCGCCGGCGATCAGGGTCGCGTCGTAGCCACCGACGTCGCGCAGCGCCGCCGCCCGCATCATCGCGTCGCCGCCGCACGACAACACGTCGCCGACCGGCACGTCCCACTCGAGGTCGCAGAGCCGGTTGTACGGCGACGCCTCGCGCTCGCGTTCGCGCCGGCGGCCGAACACCACGACCAGCCGCGGATCGGCACGCAGCTCGGCAGCGGCCCGCTCGAGCCACCCGGCTTCGATCTCGCAGTCGCCATCGACGAACTGCACGAACTCACCGGCGCGACCGGTCGCGACCAGGGCGTCGAGCCCGGCGTTGCGCGCGCGCGCCGCGGTGAACGGAATGGCGGTGTCGAGTTCGACGACGTGCACGCCGAGCGACCGCGCCAACGCGACGCTGCCGTCGGTCGAGCCCGAGTCGACGTAGACTGCGGCTCGCGCCCGTTCGCCGAGCGAGTGCAGGCAACGTCGCAGGCGCTCGCCCTCGTTGCGGCCGATCACGACCACGCCGATCGCGTCGCTCGCCGCGGGACCGCTCATCGACGCGCGGGCACCGGCGTCGGGCCGGCGGGCGCCTGGGCGACGACACTCTCGATCGCACCACGCAGGACCGCGGCCAGCGAGCGCACGTTCGGCTCGAGCACCATGCTGTCGTGGTCGCCCGGCGTCTCGACCACCGACAGGTCCCGCACGAACGGCGTCCAGCCGTTGTCCGGCAGCACGAGCTCACGATCCTTGTTGGCGAATCGGCCGTTGCCGAGGTCGTAGGTGGTGTCGAGCGCGGGCCGGAACAACACCGTGCGCACCGGCAGCGGCTGCACGCGGTAGAGCGGCAGCGCCGCGCGGAACGCGGCTTCGATCGCGTGCGAGTGGAACGTCGCCGGTTCCTCGGCCGTCGGAGCGCCGCCGAACCGCCGCTGCAGCCGGCCCCACTCCCACGCGACGCGGTTCCTGAGCCAACGCCAGACGTACGCCGGACCCTGCCGACGCAACCGCTGCCACTGGATGCGCAGGCGGTCCGCGCGCCCGACGACGCCCTTGGTCGGCAGCGGCGTGTCGAGCATGACGAGCAGCGCCACCTGTTCGCCGGCCGCGAGCAGTTGCTGCGCCATCTCGTACGCCGCGATGCCGCCGCCCGAGAAGCCGCCGAGCAGGTACGGCCCGTGCGGCTGCACGGCGCGCACCTCCTGCAGGTAGTCGACCGCCGCTTCGTTGAAGGTCGCGTGCGGGGCCATGTCGCCGAACAACCCGCGCGCTTGCAGCCCGTAGAACGGCCGGTCGGCGCCCGCGAGCTGCGCCAGATGCCGGAGGTTGAGGACGTTGCCGAACATGCCGGCGACCAGGAAGAACGGCGTGCCGTTGCCGTGCTTCTGCGGGTGCATCGCGACGAGGTGGCGATACCGGCTCTTCGGCGCTTCGGCCACGGCACCCGCCGCAGGTGCCACGTCCTGACCACCACCAGCGACGCCGTCGGCGCGCAGCATCGCCGCGAGCCGCTCGATGGTCGGCGCCTCGAACAACACCGACATCGGGTAGTCGCGACGCCAGGTCTTCTTGATCTTCGCGAACAGGCGCACGGCGATCAGCGAGTGCCCGCCGAGCGCGAAGAAGTCGTCCTGCACGCCGATCGCGTCGATGCCGAGCAGTTCCTCGGTGAAGCGCACGAGCGTGCGTTCGACGTCGTCGCGCGGCGCGACGTAGTCGACGTCGAGCTCGGGACGCGCGAACCTCGCGCCACCGGCGGCCGCCGGCGCCTGAGCCTTCGCCAACTCGGCGAGCAGCCCGGGCACTGGCACCGGTGTCACCACGCACTCGCTGGTCAACTCGCGGGCGAGCAGGCGGCCGAGCGCGTCGATGCCTTCGGCCGGCAAGATGCCCTTCAGGATGTTGTCGGCGAGGATCTGCTCGGCAGCCGAGGACCCGCCCTTGGCCGCATCTCGACCGAGGCCGAGGTCGGCGCGGGTCGGCACCGGCGCGAGCGCGAACGCCTGATCGGCGGCGAGCCGCTTCATCTGGAAGCCCTCGACCTCGACCAACACGCGACCCGTCGGGTCGCAGAGCACGAGATCGACCGTGACGAGATCGCCGCCGCTGCCGAGCTGCCGGCACGAGCGCACGACGCTGCGGTACTCGCGCGGCAGGCGGTCGAACACGCGCACGCTGCGATACGCGAGCGGCACCCACAGCCGTCGCCCGTCGTAGCCGGGCACGAGTTCCATCGCGAAACCCGTCGCGAGATCGAGCGTCGCCGGATGCATCCGGAAGCGCTCGAGGTCGCCGGCGAACTCGGGCGACAGCGCGATCGTCGCCAGCGCCTGGCCCGCGCCGTATCGAATGTCGCGCACGACGCGCCAACGTGGCCCGAAGCGCAGGTGCGCTTCCTGCGGCGACGGCAGCCAGTCGCGCCCTTGGGGCGTGCGGTGGTCGCGGCAGGCATCGGCGATCGCCACGATGTCCACGGGCGCGGGTTGCGACTGCGCGTGCAGCAGCAGCCGAGCCTGCGCATGCGTCTGCCAGCCGCGCTGGCCGTCGTCGAGCATGCTCTCGCTCTGCACCTGGAACTCGTGGCCCTCGATGCTGGCCCGCATGCGCACGCGCACGGCCCGGCTCTCGCCGTCGGGCACGTGCAGCGGCCGGAAGAACCACAGGTCGCGCACCTCGAACGGACCGTTCTCGCCCAGCGCCGCGAGGCTCTCGGCGGCCATCTCGAGGAAGCCGGTGCCCGGCACCACCGCGTGGCCTTCGCCGGTGCGGTGCTCCTCGAGCAGCCAGGTCGTCGCCGCAGCAAGGCGACCGTTCAGCACCACTTCGTCGCCGCCTTGGCGCACGAGTTCGTGGAACAGCGGTTCGGCGATCGCCTCAGGGCGGCCGCCGGTGGCTTCGGCGACCACGTCGCCGGCCGTCATGCCGACGCGGTTCCACGTCCCCCACTGCAGCGCGAGCGTCGGCTTGCCCGCCGCCGAACGGCGACGCGCCAGCGCGTTGAGGAACGCGTTCGCGCCGGCGTAGTCGACCTGCCCCGGCGGCCCGAGCAGCGCACTCGTCGAGGAGAACAGCACCATGAAGTCCTGCGGCTCGGCGCCGAGAACCTCCTCGAGCACGAGCGCGCCCTGCACCTTCGGCGCCATCACGCGCTCGATCGTGGCCAGCTCCTTGCCTGCGATCAGCTCGTCCTGGATCACGCCGGCCATGTGGAACACGCCGTGCACCGGACCAAACCGAGCGCGTGCAGCAGCCACCAGGGCGCGCATCTGCACGACGTCGGCGACGTCGGCGCTGCCTACGAACACCGTGGCCCCGGACGACTCGAGCAAGCGCACGCGGTGGATCGCGCGGCTCGTCGCGTCATCGGCGCCGTGCGCTGCCAGCCAGGCGTCGTACTGTTCGCGCGGCGGCAGCGTCGAACGGCCGACCAGCACGAGGTTGGCCTGGCAGGATCGCGCGAGCCATTCGGCGACCAGCGACCCGACGCCGCCGAGGCCGCCGGTGAGCAGGTAGGTGCCGTTCTTGCGCAGACGTGTGGGCAAGGCGCCGTTGCCCGCCGCGAGTTCGCGAGCTTCGTGCTCGCGCCGCCAGCGCTGGCCGTCGCGCCACGCAAACTGGCCGCCGTCCGCGGCCGCGAGTTCGCCCACGACCGTGGTCGCGAGCGCCTGCATCGCCGCTTCGCCAGCGGCGCCGCGGCGCTTCTTCGGCAGCGGGACATCGACCAGCGCGCACGTCAGGCCGGCGAGTTCGCGCGGCATCACGAGGCACGGTCCGACGACGGTCGCCTTCTCGGGATACTCGGAGCCGCCATCGGGTCCGTCGAGTCCGTTCGCCAGCACGACCACGCGGAAGCCCGGCGGCAGCTCCTCGCCGCCCAGCGCCTGCGCCAGGAAGAACAGGCTGTAGAAGCCCTGCTCCTCGCAACGGTGGAAGAAGCTCGAGCCGGGGCGGAATCCGCGGTCGGCGGTCAGCAGCCAGCCGTGCAGCACGCCGTGCACCTGCTTGCCTTCGGCGGCGAGATCGCGCAGCAGCGCGTCGTAGCCCTCGCGGCCGAGTTCGGGCGCGATCGCGTAGCGGCCCGCGCCCAGCTTGCCGTAGGCGTCCCCGAGGTGCACTTCGACGACCTCGATCTTCTGGTCGCGCAACTTCGCGACGACGCGCCGGCAGACGCCGGTGTCGTCGACGAACACGAGCCACACGCCCTTGCCGACTTCGCCGGATGGCGCATCGACCCGCTGCCAGCGCGGCGCCCAGAACCAACGCGACACGTCGTCGACGCGATCGGCGCCGCCGGCGACCTCGGTCGGCGCGCCGACCGGATCGGGGTCGACCCAGTACTTCTGGTGGCGGAACGCGTACGTCGGCAACACCACGCGCCGGAACTCGCGCGGCGCCAGTCGCTCGCTCGGCACCGGCGCGCCAGCGGCCCACAGCCGCGCTTCGGCGCCCGCGAAGTACGCTTCGTCGGCGATCTTCTCGTCGGGATGCCGCAGCGACGCGATCGCGCTGCGATCACCGCTCCACGCCGGGTGCTGGCGCACCAGCGAACTCAGCGTGCGTCCCGGGCCGACCTCGAGGAACACGTGCGTCGGATCCCGCAGCAGCACGTCGACGCCATCGGCGAACCGCACGGTGTTGCGCAGGTGCTCGACCCAGTAGCGCGGGTCGGTCGCCTGCGCCGGCGTGATCCAGGTGCCGGTGCGGTTCGACACGAACGGCAACTGCGGCGCGCGCAGCGTGATGCTGGCGAGGAACTGGCCGAACTCGCCGAGGATCGGTTCGAGCAGGCGGCTGTGCGCGGCGATCGCAATGCGCACGCGCTGCACTTCGATCTCGGACTGCTGCAGCTTCCGCGCGAACGCGTCGAGCTCGGCGTCGGGGCCCGACACCACGCAGAGGCCCGGCGCGTTGATCGTCGCCAGGTCCAGATTGCCCGAGAGGTGGCGTTCGCAGTCGGCGGCGGACAACGGCACGCTGACCATGCCGCCGCCGCGGATGCGTTCGAACAGCCGCCCGCGCAGGGTCACCAGCCGCAGCGCGTCGGCGAAGGTGAACACGCCGGCGAGGCACGCGGCGGTGTTCTCGCCGAGGCTGTGGCCGAGCAGCGCCGCCGGCTTCACGCCGCGCGCGATCCAGCTCTGCGCCAACGCGTACTCCACCAGGAAGATCGCCGGCAGCTGAACCGAGGGCCGATCGAACACGCGCTCGACTTCGTCGGCGGCCATGCGATCGCCGAGCCAGACCTCGCGCAGGTCGACATCGAGCTGCCCCGCGAGCAGCGACAGACCCTTGTCGACGTGCTCGCGGAACACCGGGTCGTTGGCGTGCAGGCCGCGGCCCATGTGCCGGTACTGCGCGCCGCCGCCTGGCAGCAGGAACACGACCTTCGCGTTGTCGGTCGCGGTGTGCGTGTGCACGCGGTGCGGTTCGGCGCCTTCGAGCAGGCGGATCGCTTCGTCGCGGTCACGACAGACCAGCAGGCGCCGGCGCGGGAACGCGGTGCGCCCGTGCAACAGCGTCGCGGCGACGTCGCCGAGGTCGAGTTCGGGGTGGTTGCGCAGGTGCGCGGCGAGCCGCCGCGCCTGTTCGTCGAGCGAACGCGGGTTGCGCGCCGACCATGCCAGCACATGGTGGGAGCGCGGTGCTTCGACGCGCGGCGCGGCCGCGGCAACGGGCGCCTCGGCGACGATGACGTGGGCGTTGGTCCCGCCGACGCCGAGCGAGGTGACGCCGGCGATGCGGGGCTTGGCGCCGCGCGGCCACGGCCGCAGCCGGTCGTTGACGAAGAACGGCGTGTTGCCGAAGTCGATCAGAGGGTTGGGCGCCTCGTAGTTGATCGTCGGCGGCAGCGCTTCGTGGTGCAGCGCGAGGCAGACCTTGATGAAGCTGGCGACGCCGGCGGCGGTGTCGAGGTGCCCGATGTTGGTCTTCACCGAGCCGATGCCGCAGTACTGCTTCTGCTTGCTGCCCGCGAACGCCTGGCTCAGCGCGGCGACCTCGATCGGGTCGCCGATCTCGGTGCCCGTGCCATGGCACTCGACGTAGCCGACGTCCTTCGGCTCGACGCCGGCGAGCGCCAGCGCTTCGGCGATCGCCGCAGCCTGGCCGTCGACGCTCGGCGCCATGTAGCCGACCTTGCGGGCGCCGTCGTTGTTGACCGCCGAACCCTTGATCACCGCCCAGATGTGGTCGCCGTCGCGCTGCGCATCCGCGAGCCGGCGCAGCACCACGGCGCCGGCACCGCTCCCGAAGATCGTGCCGCGCGAGCGATGGTCGAACGCGCGGCAGTGGCCGTCGGGCGAGAGGATCTCGCCCTCGGAGTAGGTGTAACCCTGCTGGTGCGGCAACTCGATCGTGACGCCGCCGGCCAGCGCCATGTCGGTCTCGCCCGCGAGCAGGCTCTGGCAGGCGAGGTGGATCGCCACCAGCGACGTCGAGCACGCCGTCTGCACGTTCACGCTCGGACCCTTGAGGTCGAAGCAGTACGAGACGCGCGTCGAGAGGAAGTCCTTGTCGTTGCCGGTGTGGCGCAGCAGGAAGAAGCCGACTTCGTCGAGCAGCTGCCGGTTGCGCAGCACATGGAACGCGAAGTAGCCGCCCATCCCGCAGCCAGCGAACACGCCGATCGGCCCGCCGAACGTCTGCGGCGGATGCCCCGCGTCCTCGAGCGCCTCCCACGCGCACTCGAGGAACTGGCGGTGCTGCGGGTCCATGATCGCCGCCTCCTTCGGGCTGAAGCCGAAGAACTCGGCGTCGAACTCGGCGAGGCCGTCGAGCACGATGCCCGCCTTGACGTAGCGAGGATCCCGGATCCGCCGCGGCGGCACGCCGGCGGCGAGCAGTTCCTGGTCGGTGAACGAACGCACCGACTCGACGCCACCGGCGAGGTTGCGCCAGTAGTCCGCGATCGTGCGGGCGTCCGGCAGCCGCGCCGCCATGCCGATTACTGCGATGTCGTGGTCCACGCTGTCTCGAATCGGCCAGGGTACCGCGGCAGGAACGCGCCGACCATCGGCTGCCGCCGCCGACTCGCTCTTGCTGAGGCGCTGGCGCGCCGATACGCACCTGAGTTCGAGCCGTGCGAGTCCACGTCGTGATCGTCAACTACCGCGCCGGCGCGCTCGTCGTCGCGTGCCTCGCATCGCTCGCGCAGGAACGAAAGGCGCTGCCCGGACTCACGGCCGTCGTCGTCGACAACCCCGGCGGCGACGACTCCCTGGCCGTGCTGCGCGCGGCGATCGCGGACAACGGCTGGTCCGACTGGGTCACGCTGCGGCCGATGCCGAAGAACGGCGGCTTCGCGTACGGCATCAACGCCGGCGTGCAGCCGGCACTCGGCTCGCACGACCCGCCCGACGCCTTCCTGCTGCTCAACCCGGACACCTGGGTGCGACCGGGAGCCGTGGTCGAACTCACGCGCTTCCTGGCGTCGCGCCCGGACGTCGGCATGGCCGGCAGCCGGCTCGAGGACGAGGACGGCACGGTGCAGCACTCGCGCTTCCGCTTCCCGAGCCTGGCGAGCCAGCTCGACGAAGGCCTGGCGCTCGGCGTCGTCAGCCGGCTGTTCGCAGCTCGCATCACCGCACCGCCGCTCGTCGACCATCCGCACGCCATCGACTGGCTGTCGGGTGCGTGCATGCTGGTGCGTGCCGACGTGTTCCGGCGCGTCGGGCTCTTCGACGAGGGCTACTTCCTCTACTTCGAAGAACTCGACTTCGCGCGGCGCGCGCACGCGCTCGGCATCACGTCGTGGTACGTGCCGCAGAGCCGCGTGGTGCACCTGGTCGGTCGCAGCACCGGCGTGACCGTGCGCGACCGACGCCCGGATCGCACGCCGGCGTACTGGTTCGTCTCCCGCAACCGCTACTTCCGCAAGCACCACGGACGCTTCTACAAGCTCGCCGCCGACGTGCTGTTCACGGGCGGCAAGGCGGTCTGGCATTGCCTGCGCCTGCTGCGCGGTCGCCGAGACAACGGCCCGCCCCGGTTCCTGCGCGATTTCGTGCGCCACAACTTCTGGTTCGGCAATCGAGCCGCGAGAACCTGAGGTTCAGGCGAGCGGGGTGCCAGCCGCACCCTGGTCCGCAACGGCCTTGCCTTCCTTGGGCTGCAGCGTGGCGCCCAGCAGCCGAGCACCAGCGACGCGCACGGCGTCGATGGCCGCCTTCACGCTCGCCTTGCGACCGTCCTCGAGGCGCACGACGAGTTGCACGGCGTCGACGACGCCGAGCACTTGCCGGCCCTCTGGACGCGTGGCGAGTTCGGGAAGCTCGACGATCACGAAGCGGTGCGTCTTGGCGATCCGATCGAGCAGCTGCAGGAAGCCCTCGCTCGCGAGCGGATGCGGGATCGCCCCACCGAAGTTGCCGGCAGGCAAGTAGGACAGGCCCGTGACCGATGTCGCGACGATCGCCTGCTCGATCGTGGCCTCGCCGCGCAGCACTTCGGACCAGCCACGTCGGGCCGGCAGGCTCAGGCGGTTGGCGATCCACGAAGGCTTCTCGGCGCACGCCACGTAGGCGACGCGCTCGGCGCCGTGCATCGCCAGGCCGACCGCGAGCGCCCCGGCCGCGCGTCCGGCGTCCGCGCCGTCACCACACGAGAGGAACGCCAGCTGCAGCGGCTCCTTGGCCCGACGGTCGTACGGCAAGGCCGACCAGGCCGTCACGATGTCGTCGCGGGCGTCGACGAGCGATGGCGGCAGCGACGAGCCGGCGGCTGCCGACCCCGACTTGCCGCCGGACGACAACACGCCCGCCGACGGCACGTCGAGGCGGACCAGGTCGCCGGGCACGCGAATGCGCGAGTCGAGCAGCGTCAGGAGAACGACGAGCAGCAGACCGACGATGCCGCCGCCGAATCCGCCGTAGACGACCATCGAACCGCGGCGCGGCGCGATCTTGTCGTACTCGAGCGTGCCCTGGTGCATCTCCTGCACGGCGCTGAGCTTGAACTGGTCGAGCCGCTGCACCGTGCGCAGGCTCGCCGCGCTCTCGGCGTGACGGTCGGCGCTCGTGCGCCTCTGCCGCAGGTTCTCCTCGAGTTCGCGCAGCAACGGCGCCTGAGCCTCGAGGTCGGTCAGGCGGGCCCGGTTCGCGGCGCGGATCTGCACGAGCTGGGCGCGCTCGGCGGCGAGGCGCTTGAGGTCGACGTCGATGTCGCTGATGTGCTGCTGCACGCGCACGAAGTTCGGGTTCTCCTCCTGGATGCCGTCGAACGTCAGCTGGCGCGGCTCGTTCGCTCGGCGCTCCTCGACGCTCTTGATCTGCGTTTCGATCGCTTCGCGGCGCAGCTGGCGTTGTCCGGCGTCGCCCGGCTGCCGCTCGACCTCGTAGAAGGCCCGCCACAGATCGCCGAGCACCTCGGTCCACTGTGTGTACGCCGGGTTCAGCACGATGCTCTGCGTACCGACCTGCGTGCGCTTGTCGGGGATCGCGCTGCGCTGCGCGACCTGCTCGGCCCGTTCGCCCTCGCGCCCTCGCATCTGCAGGTCGATGCGGTCGAGCTGCAGACCGAGTTCGCGGTTGTACGTGACGAGGCCAGCGCGAGCGGTGTCGTAGTCGTCGATGTCGTGCTTGACGCGGAACTCGCGCAGGCTCTTCTCGGCCTCGCGTGCCGCCGCCTCTTCGCGCTTGGCCTCTTCCTCGAGCGGCACCACCGCCGACATCGTCTCGAACACCTCGCCGTGGAACTCGCGCGCTGCCTCGAGCGCAGCGTTGACGATCTTCTGGGCAAGCTCGGGCTTGTGCGAGACGTGGCTGACGATGATGACGCTGGCCGCCGGATCCGGCACGAACAGCAGCGTGCGACGCAACACCATGCTCGCGAGGCGGTCCGAGGGCATCGAATGCTCGCTCGCGAGTTCGCCGCCTCCCGACTTGAACCACCACGACTGGAAGAGGTGGAACAGCGAGGTGTGCCACGGCACGTTCTCGAACTGTTCGCGGTTGCCGATGGGGTCGTAGGGAGCCAGCACCGTGTCGGCCCCGACCTTGGCGACGATCTTGTCGAACAGCTCGGGCGCCGACAGCACCTGCATCACGTTGAGGACAGCCTCGCGTGAGCCGGAGACGCGCGACGCGGCGCTTGGCGCCACGCCCGAGAGGATCGCGTCGGGCATGAACATCTCGCGGATGCCCGGCTTCACCCACAGCTTGCCGACCGACTGGTACTGGTTCGGCATCACGATGCCGCGGAACGTGCCGATGAACGCGCCGACGATCACCGCGACGACGACCAGCAGACGGTGCCGCCACAGTCCGGCGAGCAGCACCGGACGCAGACGAACGTAGAGGCTCGTCGGATCGGGGGCCGACGCACTCTGTGGCTCTGGGGCGGAGTTCATGGGGCCGGGAAGAGGGCGGGCAGCGGGATCATCTGGCGGATGTACTTGTCGACCCAGATGTCCACTTCGTCGATCGCCGTGTTCGGCACGAACACGATATCGCGCGCCTGCAGCCAGATCGGCGGGTGGTCACCCCAGCGGTAGATGTCGGCGTCGAGCCGCCACGACCGCATCTCGCCGGTCGCCAGCCGCCGTACCAGGATGGTGTTGCGGAGGTTCGCGGTGGCCTTCAGGTGGCCGCCGACCGCGCCGATCGCCTCGGTCAGCGTCCAGGTGCGGCCGACCAGCGACACCGGCCCCGGTCGTTGCACTTCCCCGATCACGAACGCCGCGTCCGTCACGCCGTCGCCCGACGCGGCCAGGACCTCGACGGACATTTCCGCGGTCACGTTCTTCGACGCGTAGAGCCTCGTCAGCCGCTCATCGAGCTGCGTGACCGAGAGACCGACGCACTCGACTTCGTCGATCCCGGTGAACACCGCCTTGCCGTCCGGACGCACGCGCGCGTCCTGGTTGTATTCGCGCGTCTGCAGGAACGAGAGGCGGATCGTGTCGCCGGGCGTGACCAGGCGTTGGCCGGTGTCGAGCGTCGCGTTGATGTTCGCGGCGAGCTCGGTGATCGAGTACCCCGTCGCCGAGCAACCCGCGAGGACGAAAGTCAGGACGGCCGACACGACGGCCCGGCAGGTGGCGTTCACGACGGCAGTCTTCATCGCTGGAACCTCGAACGCAACAGCATGGCGGTGAGCGGCCCTCGAGCCGTGCCGTCGAATCGGCAGGGACCGGGTCGGGATTCCAGTCGATCACGCAAAGTCAGTCCCGGACGGCCTCCGGTGCGGGCGGAGCGAGTCCTCGCCACAACCCCGCCCCCACGAGCGCCAGGGCAGCCGCCTCGACCAACCAGCCGACGCGGTCGTCGTCCAGCACGCCGAACGCCGGCACCAGCCGCAGCCCGACCAGGACGACGATCACCGCGAGCCCGGTCACCGCCAGCAGCGAGCCACGCTCGCGGGCGCGTTCGCGCCGCCACAACCAGACGACGAAGGCGACACTGGCAATGGCCCCCGCGACCATCAGCGCGTCGCGCAGTTGCTGGCGGTGCTCGCCGAGTTCGCCGCCGGCAAGCTGGCGGACGCTCCACTTCGCCAAGGCGAGCAGCGGGTTCTGCAGGTCGAGCATCTTGTCGAGGGCGATGACGACGAGGCCGGCAGCCGTGATCCCCCAGACCGCCCGCGGCGATCCGCGCCGGCGACGCACCAGCACGACCGCGGCGACCGCCGCGGCGATCCAGGCGAGATCCATCACGAGGTTCACGACGACCTCCGCCAGTCCCTGGCCGCAAGCAGTGCCGCGATCACGCAGGCCCCCTCGAACAAGTACCGCACGGGCTGCTCGAGCAGCCATCCCGGCAGCGCCTCGTCGAGCGACATGGTCTCGATCGCGAGCAGGCAGCCGAAGACCCCCGTCGCCAGCGCGCAGCCACGCGCCGACGACGACCACCGTACTCGTCGCAGCGACCGCACGAGCGACACGACGACGATCACGAGCAGCGCACCGACGACGATCTTCGCCGCCAGACGTTCGTCGTAGACGCCAAAGCCGCGCAGCACGGCACGCGCCCCGTCGAGCAGCCGGTAGTTCCACGGCCACGCGCGCACGCTGGCGAACAGGGCCGCGGCGAGCGCGATGCCGGTCCACGGATTGCGCGCCGTCGCGCGCAGTCGCCACGCGCTGCCGGCGAGCAGCAGCCAGCCGACGACCAACAGCGTGCGCCCCGTGTAGTAGAGAACTTCGTTCACGAACGCCGCCGCCGGAACCGCGCCACGAACGCCTTCGTGAACAGCACCGCCGCGAATGGCAGCCCGTGCCACAGGTAGCGCACCATCAGCCGGCGCGGCTCCTGCGCCAGGCGATGCAGCCATTCGATGCCGAGCCGCTGCACCCAGCGAGGCGCGCGCCGCACGTCGCCGGAAACGAAGCTGAAGCTGATGCCGACCCCGACCCACCACGCGCGCGGCAGCAGCGACCGCAGCTCGGCGATCAGCAGCTCTTGCTTGGGCGAACCGAGCGCCACGAACACCAGGTCCGGTCGCGCGGCGGCGAGCGCGCGCCGCAGGTCGTGCATGCGCGCCTCGTCGCGCTCGAAACCGAACGGCGGACACGCCGTACCCGCGATGCGCAGGCCCGGGCTCGCCTTCACCAGTTCCGCGGCCGCGGCATCCGCGGTGCCGGCATCGCCGCCGAGCAGGAACACGCTGCGCCCGGCCCGCGCCGCCCCGGCCGGCAGGCTCCGGATCAGGTCCGAGCCGGCGACTCGCCCCGGCAGCGGCGTGCCCTGCAGCCGGCACGCCCACACCAGCGGCATGCCGTCGGCCACGACGACGGTCGCCTGCTCGTAGACGGAACGGAACGCGCCGGGCGTCTGCAGCCGCCGCAGATGGTCGAGGTTGGCGGTCGCGACGAAGCCGCCGCGTCCGGCCGCGAGTTCGTCCATCACGTGGGCGACGACCTCGGCTTCGGTAATCGCGTGCAGGCGGATGCCGAGCAGCGCCACGGCCGGCAGGCGCGCAGACCCCGTTGCTGCCGTCGAACTCACGACGGGGAGCATCGCGAAGGCGCTGTTCGGCGGCAAGCGAACGCACGTGCTTGACCCTCGCCGCCCCACGGCCGACTGTCTGCTCCCGCACGACGCCATGGTCATCGAGTTCGAACTCAACGGCGCGTCGACGCGCGTCGAAGCAGAAGCCGGCACACCGTTGCTGTGGGTGCTGCGCGACGTGCTCGCTCTGACCGGCACCAAGTACGGCTGCGGCCTCGGGCTGTGCGGCGCCTGCACGGTGCACGTCGACGGCGAGCCCGTGCGAAGTTGCACGCTGCCGATCGACGGTGTGCGCGCCAAGCGCGTGGTGACGATCGAAGGCCTGGGCGCGGGCCACGCCGGCGAACGCCATCCGGTGCAACGCGCATGGCTCGACGAAGCCGTCGTGCAGTGCGGCTACTGCCAGAGCGGGCAGATCATGTGCGCCGCAGCGCTGCTCGCGCGCACGCCACGGCCCGACGACGCCGCGATCGACGCGGCGATGGCCGGTGTGTTGTGCCGCTGCGGCACCTACCAACGCGTGCGCGCCGCGATCCACCGCGCCGCGGGTAACTGACCGTGGCGCTGTTCCGAGTGACCCGCCGCGACCTGCTGCTCGTGGGCCTCGCCGGGACCGCGGCGTTCGGCGTCGGCGTCTACGGCGGCTTCCGCCTCGGCCGGCGCGACGAGCGTCGGCGCCGCATCGTGCCCCCGCGCGACCAGGCGTTCGCGCCCAACGCGTTCGTCGCGATCGACGAACGCGGCCAGGTCGCGGTGTGGCTCACCAAGGCCGAGCTGGGCCAAGGCGTCGCGACGGCGCTGCCGATGGCGCTCGCCGACGAACTCGGCGCCGACGCTGCGAACGTGCGCGTCGTGCTGGCGCCGGCGAACGAGGCCTACGGCAATCAGGTCACGGCGGTGAGCAGCAGCGTCCGGGATCACTGGCTGGACCTGCGCACGGCGGGTGCGGCGGCGCGCGAGATGCTCGTCGCGGCGGCCGCGGCGGGCTTCGGCGTCGCCGCGACCGAGTGCCGCGCCGAGAACGGCGCCGTGCTGCACGTCGCGTCGGGACGCCGGCTGCCGTTCGCGGCGCTGGTGCGCGCCGCGGCGTTGCTGCCGGTGCCGGCCGCGCCACGGCTGAAGACGCCGGCCGAGTTCACCTGGCTCGGCAAGAAGATGCCGCGACTCGAACACACCGCCAAGGTCGACGGCTCGGCGCGCTTCGGTCTCGACGTGCGATTGCCGGGCATGCTGTTCGGCGTCGTCGCGCGCTGCCCGGCGCACGGCGGCAAGGTGGCGACGTTCGACGACGCGGCAGCGCGGGCCGTGCCCGGCGTGCGCGACGTGTTCCCGATCGACCGCGGGGTCGTCGTGCTCGCCGACACCACGCACGCGGCGATCCGCGGCCGCGAGGCGCTGCGGCCGACGTTCGAGCGCGGCCCGCTCGGCGCGTGGTCGAGCGATCGCGTCGATGCCCTGCTCGTCGAGCTCGCCGGCAAGCCCGGTGCGATCGCGCGCCGCGACGGCAACGGCGAAGCCGGCCTCGGCGGCGAGGGCCGCGTGGTAACGGCGGAGTACAGGCTGCCCTACCTCGCGCACGCGACGATGGAGCCGATGAACGCGACGGCCGACGTTCGCGACGGCGCCTGCACCGTGCACGTCCCGACGCAGGCACCTCTCGAGACGCGCGACACCGTCGCGGCGATGCTCGGGCTGCCGCCCGGCAGTGTGGTCGTGCAGCCGACGTTCGTCGGCGGCGGCTTCGGGCGCCGCGTCACCACCGAGTTCGTCGAGGAGGCCGTCGCCGCCTCGCGCCACGCGCGCCGGCCGGTGCAGATCGTGTGGACCCGCGAGGACGACTTCCGCCACGACAACTGCCGGCCGTGTTCGCTGCATCGGCTCGCCGCACGCCTCAGCCCCGACGGGCTGCCGGTCGCCTGGACGCACCGCATCGTCACCCCGTCGATCCTCGCGCAGGATCCCCGGTACACCGCGCCGATCGATCCGGTCGCGGTCGAGGGTGCGATCGAGATGCCGTACTCGATCGGCGACGTGCAGATCGAACTGGCGATGGCGAAGGCGCCGTTCCGCATCGGCTTCTGGCGGTCGGTCGGGCACTCGTTCAACGCCTTCGCGGTCGAGTGCTTCGTCGACGAGATCGCGCACGCCGGCGGCCGCGATCCGATCGAACTGCGGCGGTCGCTGCTGCGTGGGCCGCAGCAGGCCCTGCACGCCGGCGTGCTCGAACTCGCGCTGGCGAACGCAGGCGAGGCGCCTCGTGGCGATGGCCGCGGTCGCGGCGTCGCCGTGCACGCATCGTTCGGCAGCCAGGTGGCGATGGTCGCCGACGTGCAGGTCGCCGGCGACGCCGTGCGCGTGCAGCGCATCACCGCCGCCGTCGACTGCGGGTTCGCCGTGCATCCCGACGGCGTGCGCGCGCAGATCGAAGGCGGCGTCGCGTTCGCGTTGTCGGCCGCGCTGTTCGGCGAGGTCCGTTTCGCCGACGGCGAAGCCCAGGTCTCCAACTTCCACGACCAGCCGCTGCTGCGCATCGACGCGATGCCCCGCGTCGACGTGCACCTCGTCGCGCGCGACCTGCCGCCCGAGCGGCTCGGCGGCGTCGGCGAGATCGGCGTGCCGCCGCTCGCGCCCGCGGTCTGCAACGCGATCTTCGCCGCGACCGGTCGCCGGCTGCGCCGGCTGCCGATCAACATCGGCTGACGCGTCGCAGGCGTCCGGCGCTCACGCGGGCACTTCGCCGACGAACGAGTGCCCAAGCGCCTCCAGCGCCGCCCGCGCCGGCGCCAAGCGATCGGCGGACACCAGCAGCCAGTCGGTGTCGTAGGTCGACAGCACGAACACCGGCACCTTCGCGGCGGCGAGCGCTCCGCACAGGCTCGCCAGCACGCCGATCGTCGTCATCGGCACGACGCCGACGATGCCGAACGCGACCTTGTCGCGTTCGTGCTGCACGTCGGGGGGCACGTTCGCCTGCGCGCAGACGATCGACAGTTCGTCCACCGTGCGGGCGATGTTGACGAAGGCGCCGCGCGCCCACGGCGGCACGTCGGCCGTCGTGGGCAGGCGCGCGATCGCGAGGCGTTCGGGATGCACGCGGAACGTGAACGAGGTCGGGTTCATCGCGACGGGATCGTCGGCGCAACAGCGCCGCGCGGGAAGCCAGCGCCGAACAGCAGCGTGGTCGCGACGAGTCCGGCGGCGAGCCAGAACGGCGACGCGATGCCGAGCGCGTCCCACACGACGCCGTAGAGCAGTGGAGCACTCAGCCGCGCCATGCCGCCGAGGGTGTGCTGCAAGCCCATGTACATGCCGCGTTCGGAGGGCGCGACGACCTGCGTCAGCAACGCGGTCAGGCACGGGAACGTCAGCGCGGTGCCGAGCGGCACCAGCACGACGACGACCGCGAGCCCGAGCAGCGAACCCGTGAGCGGCAACGCGGCGAGGCCCGCCGCCAGCGTGACGAGTCCAACTCGCACCAGTCGCGCTTCGCCGAGCCGGTCGACGGTCGGACCGAGCACGAGGATGCGCGCGAACACCGACAGCGCGCCCTGGTACATGAAGAAGTAGCCGATCGTGGCTTCGCCGAAGCCGTGCCGCTCGCGCAGGAAGTGCACGACCGTCGGATGGATGCCCTGTGCGGCGCCGATCGCGATGCCGTAGGTCAGCAGCAGGCGCGATGCGGGCTGGCCCGGATGCGCGAACACCGTGCGAAGGGCCGAGCCGGGTGTCGTCGCGGCGGCCTGGTGTGGCGACTGCGCGCGCGACTCCGGCAGGAAGCGCCACGCGAACAGCACGTTCGCCGCGCACAACATCGCCGCGAACACGCCGGGAGCGGCGCGGCCCAGCTCCTGCGTGCCCTCGGCCGGCCACAGGTCGTGATGCCCGATCCAGACCGCGAGCGAGCCGAGCACCGGGCCGAACGCGACGCCGAGGTTGGTCGCCGCCGACAGCCAGCCGAGCGCGCGAGCGCGCTGCTCGGCCGCGACCGTGTCGGCGACGTAGGCCTGGATCACGCCGACGGTGCCGCCGCCCGCGCCCTGCACGAGCCGCGACAGCACCAGCACCCACAACGACTCGGCGAAGCCGAACAGCAAGAACGCACCGCCCGAGGCGGCGAGCGCCACCATCAGCACGGGACGGCGGCCGAAGCGATCGGAGCAGCGCCCCCACCACGGCGCGGCGAGCATCTGCGCGATGGTGAACGCGCTGACGACGACGCCCGTGAGCAACCCGAGGCCGAGCGGCAACCCGAACAGGCGCTCGCCCGAGTCGGCGAGCGACTTCACGTAGAACGGCAGCAGCGGCACGACCATGAACAGGCCGACCATGTCGAGGAAGGCCGCGCCCATCAGCACGAACAGGCTCGGCGGCACGTTCCGCAGCTCGCGCCCGAACACCCACACCAGCGCCAACCCCATGCCGCCGAGCACCCACAGCGCGATCGGATCGATCGAGGCCGGGGGCGTCGCGGCGAACAGCATCGATGCGGCCTACTTCAGCGCGCCAGCGACTTGCGCTGCAGCTTGCGCGAGGCGGCGATGATCGCGTCGGCGGCCTTCGGGCTCTGCTTGCACTCGAGCAGCGCCGACAGCATCAACGGCACCACGATCGTCGCGTCCGATTCGATCACGAACATCGGCGTCGTCTCGGTCAGCTTGTCCCAGGTGATCTTCTCGTTGGGCGTGGCGCCCGAGTACGAGCCGTACGACGTCGTGGAGTCGCTGATCTGGCAGAAGTAGGCCCACGGCTTCACGGGCTGCTGCATGTCGTACTTGATCGACGGCACGACGCAGATCGGGAAGTCGCCGGCGATGCCGCCGCCGATCTGGAAGAAGCCGATGCCCTTGCCCTTCGACATCTGCTGGTAGTCGCCGTAGAGCTGCGCCATGTACTCGATGCCGGACTTCACGATCGACGCGCTGCATTCGCCGAGGGCGACGTGCGACGCGAAGATGTTGCCGAAGGTCGAGTCCTCGTGGCCCGGCACGACGATCGGCAGGTTGGCCTTCGCCGCCGCCAGCAACCAGCATTCGTCGGGGTTGCCCTCGAAGTGCTTCGGTCCGAGCTGCAGCACGAGTTCGTAGAAGTACTCGTGCCAGAAGCGGCGCTCGCCGTTCTTGGTCGCGCGCACCCACATCGGCACCAGGATCTTCTCGACCGCGCGGAACGCTTCGTCCTCGGGGATCGACGTGTCGGTCACGCGCCGCATGCGCTGCGCCAGGATCGCGGTGTCGTCCTGCTTGGTGAAGTAGCGGTACTCCGGGAAGTCCTTGTACGAGTGGTGCGCGACCAGCCGGAACAGCGACTCCTCGAGGTTGGCGCCGGTCACCGACAGTCCGTGCACGAGGCCGGCGCGGATCGCGGGCGCCAGAGTGATGCCGAGCTGCGCCGACGACATCGCGCCGGCCATCGCCCAGTACATGCGGCCGCCGCCGCGCACGTGGTCCCAGTAGGCGAACAACGCGTCGCGCGTCGAACGCGAGTTGAAGTTGCGGTAGTTGCGCGCGACGAAGTCGAGGATCGGAAGGCTCTCGGCCATGGGGCGGCGAATCCTCGCGGCGCCGGTCGAATGTGCAAGCGCGGGCCGCGCTGGCGTGCTGGTCAGCCCGGCGGCGGCGCGGCTGCCGCGGCGGCGACCGGCGGCGACGGCACGGCGTGGAGCACCGCCGCCTGCAGGTCCACGAGGTCGTGCAGGTCCTGTTCGAGCTTGCGGCGCAGGCGGTCTTGGCCGTCGGGCAGCGACATCCACATCGCCGCCTCGCCGGGACTTCCGGCGCGCAAGGGGTCGCGACGCAGGCCGAACTGCACGAAGTCGTGCAGCCCGAACACGGCGCGCGGGAACGTCGCCGCGCCGCGCAACCGCTTCTTCAGGTCGACGAGGCGCCCGTCCAACGTGCGGTCGGCATCTTCGTGCAGCGCATGGGCCTCGAGCCAACGCGGCAGCGCTTCGCCGAAGTGGAGGATCGTGGCGTTGCGCGGCAGCGACGCCAGCAGGCCGCTCACCGCGGGCCATTCGTCCGCTGCGGTCGCCGGCAACACGCAGCGGAAGGTGCTGCCAGGCGCAGCGGGATCGAGCACGCCGAACGCGAGCAGGCGGTCGGCGTACGGGTCGGTGAGCAGGTGGACGACGGCCTCGGCACCGCCGCGCGCGGCGCGCGGCCGTTCCTCGACCAGCACTTCGCCGAGCAGGTGGGCGTGCGCCGCACGCACGAGCCGACGCACGAGTGCGGAGTCGAGGTTGCCTCGCGCCCGCGCCCCGTCGGCATGGAACGTGGCGAGGTCCTGCACGGTGCGGCAGCCAACCTGCTCGAGGATCGCGCGCGCGCCGTGGCTCATGCCCTGCACCAGCGACAGGTCGCCAGCCGCGGTCATCGCGTCCAGGCACCGGCGATCGTGGTAGCAGCCGGAGCACGCCGCCTGCAAGAACGGCCGCGCCCGGGCAGGTTCGTCGCGCAGCGCCCGCAGTTCGGCGAGCACCTCGGCGCCGGCCGCCGCGTAGTCGGCGATCGCGAAGCGCTCTTCGCGCCCGTCCTTGAGGACGAGCGCACCGTGCTCGGGCATGCGGCCCTGCACCGCGGCGAGCAGGTCGGTGTAGAAGACGACCTGCAGGATCTGCTCGCCGCGCGGTCGCCCCGACGTCTTCACGTCGATCACTTCGTAGTGCCAGTCGCCGAGCTCCGACGGCCCGGGCAGGCGGCGAAGCAGGTCGGGCAGCCCGAGCCGGTCACCCACCATCAACACCGCCTGGTGGATCCACGGCGCACCGGCTCGCAGCAGCGCGAGCGTCGCCGCGCTACCGGCCTCGAAGTCGCGCTCGGGATACTCCGGCGACACCACGCCGAGGTCGCGCACGAACGTGGCCTCGAAGTCGCGTCCACGCTGGGCGGCGAACTCCTCCCACGGGTGCGCCGGCCGCCGTTCGCTGCGCGACAGATGCAGGTCGAGCGCGGCCAGCTGCGGGCACTTCACGTAGGAATAGACGTGGGTGCCGGTGATGCGCCGCATGCACGTTCTTGGTTACCGCCGGCCTGCGGTAGCGCAAGCCTCGATGCTCGGCGGAGCGCCTCGGGTAGCCTCAGCCGCCACGATGGACCCGGCACTCGCCAGTCGGCGCTTCGGTTGGTGGTCGCTGCTCGTCTGGCTCGGGCTCGGCCTCGTGCTGGAGGCCATGCACGGCTTCAAGGTCGGCTGGTATCTCGACGTCGGCAACGACGGCCGCCGCCTGCAACTGACCCTGGCCCACGTGCACGGCACCTTGCTGGCGCTCGTCAACCTGGCGTTCGCGGCGAACGCGCGCCCCACCGAGTCGACGCTGCCCGCACTCCGGTCGGCGAGCTGGCTGCTGCGTTGGGCCGCCGTGCTGATGCCGGTCGGGTTCCTGTTCGGCGGCGTCTTCCAGATGGGGGCCGACCCTGGGTTTGCGATCGTGCTGGTCCCGGTCGGGGGCGTGATGCTGCTCGCCGGCGTCTTCCGGACCGCTCGCAGCAACTAGACGGGCCGGATGCGCACCAGGCAGTCGAGGTAGGCGGCACCGAGGCCCAGGTCTGTCGGCCGGGCAGCGATCAGCGAGTTGGCGCTGTGACCCCGATCGAAGTGCCCGCCCTTGGGCACGATCGCGACGTCGGGTCGCTGCGCCGGGTCGAGGCGCAGCTCGGCCTCGAGCGAGCCGATCGCGCTGGTGACCTGGACGATCGCACCGTCGCGCAGGCCGGGGACCACGCTGGGATGCACGGTCACCGGCACGCGCTCGCCGAGCCCCTTGCCCGCCCACTGCGACGCCTGGCTCTTCTCGGTCGAGTTGGAGAACAGCCACAACGGCACGCTGCTGCCCGGGGCGGCAGGCGGAACGGCGACCTCGGGTTCGGGCGGCGCCTCGGTGAGCAGTTGGACGCGGCCGTTCGGCGTCGCGACCCGTTCGTCGGGGAACAGGTGCTTGCCCGACGCCGGGCTGCGCACGGCGGTCGCCTGGCGCAGGTCTTCGAGGCTGGCGCCGCGGCCCGCGACCGCGGCGAGGGCGCGGCGCTTGAGGTCGTCGAGACCGTCCTGCGGGTAGCTCGTCAGTCCAACGCGACGTGCCAGCTCCTGGAAGATGTGGACCTCGTGCCGCACCTCCGGCGGGGCCGGCACCACCGGACGCGACTCGCCGAGCCAGTGGTGGCCGTAGGCGCCGAGCAGGTCGCTGTCCTCGAGCAGGCTCGGCACCGGCAGCACGACGTCGGCACGCCGCGCCGTGTCGGTCAGGAACACGTCGGCAACGACCACGAACTCGGTCGCGTCGATGGCCCTGCAGACCGTCGCCGAGTCCGGCAGCATCGCGACCGGGTTGCCGGCCGTGATCCACAGGAACCGGACCGGCGGCGAGGTGGCGGCCAGCAGATCGTTGCCGAGCACGGGCTCGCGGATCACCCGCGGGTGGACGACGGTCGGACCGAACGGCGCGAAGGCCTTGCGCCGCTTGAAGTAGAACGACACGCCGCCGCCGGGTCGAAACAGGTTCCCCGAGATCGCCGCCAAGGCGTCGAGCGCGCGCACGATCGCTCCGCCGCGTTGGCGCCGCTGCATGCCCCAGCCGACCAGGATCGCGGTCGGCCCGGCGGCGAACCGTTCGGCCAGCGCGTCGACCTCGGCCACCGCCACGTCGGCTGCCGCCGCCCACTGCGCGACGGTCTTGGACAGAACGAGCCGCCGGTAGGCGTCGAAGCCGTCGCAGAACCGTTCGGCGCGCGGGTGGACCGCGCCGCGGTCGAACAGCCGGCGGGCGATCGCCATCGCCAACTCGAAGTCGCGCCCGGGGGCGATCGTCAGACAGTGGTCGGCCAGCGCGGCCGACTTGTGGCGGATCGGGTCGATCAGGACCACCTCGGCGCCGCGCCGTTGCGCGTCCTTGAGCACGGGCACCAGGTGCACGTTGCTGACGGCCGGGTTCTTGCCCCACAGCACGATGTGGCGGCTCTCCAGCAGGTCGAAGAGGTCGTTGCTGTCCGAGGTGCCCAGGTCGACGATCTGTGCGGCTTCGCCGGCACCGGAGCAGATGTCGCCGACCTTGCCGGTGCACGGCCCGAACTGATCGAAGAACAGGTCGGCGAGGTGCTTGAGGATCCCGAGCGAGCCCCCGGACCGATAGTGGAAGATCGCTGCAGGACCTGATTCTGCACGGACTTGCATCAATCTCCCGGCGATCACCGCAAGGACCTCGTCCCACGATGCTGGCTTCAGGTCGCCGCCCTGGCGCAGCAGCGGCTGCCGCACGCGGGGGCCGTTCGCGAGCAGCTCCGGGAAGCGGCTCGTGCGAAAGCACAGGAACCCGTTCGTTACCGGATGTCGTTTGTCGCCAGTGAGTTGCGTAACAACGCCCGCTTCGACGGTGGCCTCGATCCGGCAGGCATCCGGGCAGTCGCGGTTGCAGGTCGTGTGCAGGACTTGGTGGCTCATCCGAAGCCTCGACGGGGCCAAACGGTCACGAACTGGGGTGCTGAACTACCACGCTGACGGCGGCCGACGAAAAAAAAGTCGCTGCTGTCGGCAGAAAACCGCGACCCTGGGCAAGGGGCTTCCGAGACCGCCGTGGAGCACGCTTACGGCGAAGGGCCAATCCTCGAATGGCGCTCGAATTCATGAGCTATTAGTAGTTTTCCACAACTCAAGCAGCTTCGGAACATGAGGTAGTGCCGGCACAGTTCTAACTCTCCAGAACCTAACAAAGGTTCGGTGGCAAGGGGGGTTGCGCCGAGAAAGTCCTTTGACGGCCGCGGGGAGCTCTTCGTACCCTGCGCCTCACTTGGGCGGTTCCAAGCGCGACGAACTCACACGACTTCCTCGTCGCGTGCCAGGGCAGCCCTCTACGGCATCCCGAAAGGGAGGAGTTCACCAACACGCATGAGCAAGTCGATCGCAACCGGCCTCCTGGCCTTCGCTGTCTCGTCGTCCCTTCTCGTCGCCCAAGGCGACAAGCCCGCTGGCGGTTGGAGCGCCAAGCCCGGCTCCGGCCTCTCCTACGACGGCGGCGACGCCTTCGGGCTGAAGTGGAGCAACCGGCTCCAGGTTCACTGGAACTTCGCCAACAACGAGAACGCCGCGGACACCAACAGCTTCACCGTCCGCCGCGCGCGCACCAACCTGACGGGCCACGTCTTCAACAAGAACATCACGTTCGCCCTCATCCTCGACGGCGTCGACGCCGGCGCGGCTGGTGACGGCAACATCAAGCAGGCCTGGGCGCAGTACAACTTCAGCAAGAACGAGGACGGCGAGATCGGCCTCAGGGCCGGCCAGGCCAAGACCATGTTCGGCTACGAGGCGACCGGAACCTCGGCCGGCCTGTGGTTCGTCGAGCGCTCGATCGCGTCCCGCACCTTCGCGGACAGCTTCAGTCGCGGCGCGTGGATCAACGGCCGCTTCAACGGCAAGGAGATGCCGGTTCGCTTCGCGATCGGCGCCATGAACGGCGACTCGTCGCGCGCCAACGCCGGCATCGTCGAAGTCGGTGAGGAGACCGCAAATCCCGACAACGAGCTGAGCTACGTGCTGGCCGCCAACGTCGACCCGATGGGCGACTTCCACGACGGCAAGCAGACCGTCGAGGGCCGCCGCCAGGGCGACTGGCGCAAGGACGACACCGCGCTGAAGGGCACCATCGGCGCAGCCGTGGCGCTCGGCAACGGCCGCACCGCGGCCGGTGCGGGCGGCGTGGACGTCGAGAGCACCTCGATCAACATCAACACGGCCTGGACGGTCAACAAGGCCAGCATCCAGGGCGAGTACTTCACGCGCACGGACGAGGTCCAGGCGACCGGTGGTGACGAAGAGGAGCCGAAGGGCTTCGCGTTGTCGCTGGGCTACCTGCTCGACAAGAGCGGTGACAGCTCGATCCAGTGGGGCCTCGGCCTCCGCTACAGCATGGTCGAGTCGGACGCCGGCAACAACGCCGCCGTCAACTTCGTCGGCGCCGGCGCGGCCGGTGACCTCAGCGAGATCAGCGTCGTGATCAACGCGTTCTACCACGGTCACGCGTGCAAGACGCAGATCGAGTACACGATGCAGGACGTCGAGCCGACGGGTGGCGTGGACACCACGAACCACCTGCTGCGCGTCGGGTTCCAAGTCGAGTTCTGATCGAAGCCGCGCCTACGGCGCGGATTCGATCAGGACCTGGCCGCGCGCCTTCGGCGCGCCGCTGCGGTTCTGATCGAGTGCAGGAGGCGGGTTGTCCCGCCTCCTTGCATGTACGGAGCGCATGTCCGACGGCCCTGAGCAGTTCGATGCGATCGTGGTTGGCGCTGGTCGCCGTGGGCTCGCGGCGGCTGCGGGCCAGCACCGCGCGAACCCCGGCTCCCGGTTGCTCGTCGTCGAGTCCGCCCCCGCACCCGGGGGGTCGATTCGAACACACCGGACGAACGGCTTCGTCTGCGAGCTTGGTCGCTTCGCCTTCGGCCAGGCCGAACTGACGCCGCTGCTCGGCCTGCTCGAGCGGCCGCCAACGCCGGTGGAGGCGCTGCCCACCGCCGCCAGTGGCTGGCTGCGCACGGCGCGAGGGAACGAGCCCGTCGCCGTCGACCCGATGCCGCGGACCTTCCGTTCGGGCAACGAAGAACTCGCCCAGGCCTTCCGGCGCGAACTCGGCTCGTCCCTCCGGCTCGGCCGGACCGCGGAGGCGATCGATCACGACGGCGACGCCTTCGTCGTGACCCTGGCCGGCGAACCGCCGGCAGCGCTTCGCGCCGGCTCGCTGCACCTGGCGATACCCGCGCCAGCCGCGGGCCGCCTGCTCGCCCGCTTCGATCCGGCCCTGGCGGACGTCGCGGCCCGTGTGCGAACGGAGCCCCGCGCGTTCGCCTTCCTCGGCGGCGATCGCGCGGCAGCGCCCGAGCTCACCGGCTACGGCATCCTGCTCGCCGACGGACTCGATTCCCCGCTCACCGAAGCGATCTTCTGCAGCGAGGTGTTCCCGGCCCGCGCACTGCCCGGCCGGTTCCTGGTGCGGGCCGAGCTGGCTTCGGCGCCGCCGACCGCAACCGACGACGAACTGCTCGACACGGCGGCCGGCGAGCTGCGCGCCTGGACCGGCACGCGCGCCGAGTTCGGCCTGCGCAAGCTCCACCGCTTCGCCGTTCCCGTCGCCGACGGCGCCCTCGCCGAGTGCCGCGCCCGGCTGCGGGCGCTGCCGAGCCGCGTGCCGCACCTGCACGTCGTCTGACGGCGCCGGGCCGTCGGCAGCCTCAGCCGACCGGCGTGAGCCAGCCGTGGCGGTCCTTCTCGCGGCCGCGCGCGATCGCGAAGAACCGCTCCTGCAGCCGCTGGGTGATCGGGCCGCGCGCGCCGTTGCCGACCGCCAGGCCGTCGACCGAGCGGATCGGCATCACTTCGGCGACGGTGCCGGTGAAGAACGCCTCGTCCGCGGTGTAGAGCATCTCGCGCGGCAACCGCTGTTCGAGGCACGGGATCCCCAGATCGGCCGCGAGCCGGATCACGCAGGCGCGGGTGATGCCGCCGAGGATCGAGCTGGCGATCGGCGGCGTCGACACGACGCCCTTGTGCACGAGGAAGAGGTTCTGGCCGCTGCCCTCGCTGAGGAAGCCGTCGACGTCGAGCACGACCGCCTCCTGGAAGCCGCGGTCCTTTGCCTCGCCGACGGCGAGCGCGCTGTTCACGTAGTTGCCCGCGCACTTCGCCATCGCCGGCAGGGTGTCGGGCGCCATGCGCCGCCAACTCGACACGCCGACCGCCAGGCCCTGGGCGAGCAGTTGTTCTTCGTTCGGGCGCACCCACGGGAACGACGCGATCGCGACGTCGACCGGGCACTCGTCGGGGAACACGCCGAGCGCGCCGTAGCCGCGGTAGACCAGCGGGCGGATGTAGCACGCCTCCTGGCGATTGGCGCGAATGGTGGCGCGGATGGCGTCGGCGATCTGCGGCTCGGTCCAGCGCAGCGGCAGGCGCACGATCCGGCACGACTGGAACAGCCGCTCGACGTGCTCGCGCAGGCAGAACACCGCGGGCCCGTTCGGCGTCGCGTAGGCGCGGATGCCCTCGAAGACGCTCGACGCGTAGTGCAGCGCGTGGGAGAGAACGTGGACCTGCGCCTTGTCCCAGTCGACGAGGTCGCCGTTCCACCAGATCTTCGGCTGCGGGATGAGCTTCATGCGGTCGCGCAGAGTAGCGCGTCGCGCGCCCGCTGCGGCTCAGGGCAGCTCGCGCAGTCGCAGGTTGCGGAACTCCACCGGCGCGCCGGTCAACGAAGTTCAATGTGGCACTTTGTGGTTTCTCCCGCAACCACCTCGAAAACCCCGGCGCCGATCCGCTCGGCGGCCTGATTCTGGAAACTGACCTCGTAGGTTCCAGGCTCGCAAGGGATCAAGGTCTGCGCAGCCAGATCCACTGGGACCATGAAGCTGCCGCGTGCTTTCGTCTTGCAGGTAACCATGAACACACCCTCCCTGACCTGACTGCGGCCTGTGCCGGCCGAGAGGAAGAGGGTGCCGACGTCGTCGAAGGCGGTGATCCTCCGTGGCGAGGCGACCCCATCGTGGATGGCGATTTCTTCTCGGCGGTTGCTCCGCAACAGCAGTGGGATCGCCGCGGTCACGTGGTACTTGCCGTCG
The DNA here is from genome assembly GCA_937952215.1 of uncultured bacterium. GTDB lineage: Bacteria > Planctomycetota > UBA1135 > UBA1135 > UBA2386 > UBA2386. Next base: position 94,932 of record CALFZH010000063.1, on the reverse strand, counting down.
GGCAAGTGGAACAACTGATCACCGCCATCGCGACTCTCGGGGTCGAAGCCGAAACCCCGCGGCTCGACCGACATGATGCTGAGCGCAAGCGGACTCGTCGCAACGAATGTCCGCGGTTCCTCCGTCACCGTGATGTTGATGGTCCGAATGTCGTCAGAAGCGAACCGATCCAGAGGAACGAAGTGCAGCGGCTCCTCTCGAGTAGCCTGCTTCCAGACACCAACCGCGAGACTGCCGGGGACGAGCCCCATGAGGCGCGATCCATCCTGAGCAAGCGCGAAGTAGCGCGAATGGGGTATCCCAGGCCGTAGTGCCTTCTCCAAGCTCGCAGCCTGCCAGGCAAGGGGTGCCTCGGCAACGAAGCGCAGGCCGGGCGGGGCGCTACGCGCGCGCTTGGTCAGCGAGAGTGCTGCGTTCGCCGGCCAGTTCGTGCTCACGACGAACTCGCACACAGCGACATAGACGCGTCGCAGCCGACACTCGACGGACTGGCCATCGACGTCGACCTGCACGGCCTGAGCATCCGCACTCCCGGCTGCGCCATCGACCAAGTACCCATGCTTGAGGCAGGTCATCACGTGCCTGCCCCGGGGCACGCCCCGGATCTGGAACGTGCCGTCCTCGCTCGACCAAGCCTCCAACGTGCGAGTGACCGATCCATCGGAACGCACCTCGAGCAGGCGTGACGTGGTCGTTCCAGCAGCAGCTGCTCCCGCTTGTTCGGCCCCTACGGCGCCGTCATCGACGGAGAGGCGCGCATCGACGCCTCCATGTACTCCAATCCGCACTGCGGCTCCAGACAGTCGTTGGCCATCCTGGTCGACCACGACTCCCCGGAGCACCCATGCGTCTTGCAAGATGAGACGCGCGAGGTCGCCCCCCTCGTTGCGAGCAACGCCAGGCAAGTGGCCTACGGCATCGGCGACGACTTCGGCAATTCCCAGCGGGATCGAGCACTCGCCCATTTCGTCGGTTGCACCGACGCGTTCGAGGCCCCCCGAAGCCATCACGGCGGCACGCGGGATCGGCTCACCCAACTTGTCGACGACGACCAGCCTCCATGCGACGGGCGTCAGTGACCCCTGCACGCGCGACGCCGCTTCCACGGGCACCAACGCCGAAACCGAGTGCCCATGAACCGGCCCTTCGACAACTGCCGAGCCACGCGTTGGTGGCTCGGCGTCTCCACGGCTCGCCACAACGGCGACGACCAAGCCGAGAACGACAACTGCAATACCCCTACAAGCGCGCGAGGCCACGAGCGAGTGACCTACTGGCAGATGCATCGCTTGTAGGTGTGCGTCCCTGACTCCTCTTCGCAGTTGGAGGGATCGATGGCGCACTCGCCTCGGCACGCTCGACTCGGCGGGAACTCGCCGATCTTCCAAGCTACGGCGTGGCAAACGCCGGTGTCGAAGATGTCCTCGGGTTGGTCGCAGTCGCACCAAGCCAAGTAACTCCCGATGCTCCCGTACTCGACGACGCGCTCGCGGCACGTGTTGCCTTCGCAAAGCGACGGGGCGCCACAAACGACCACCCCTTGGGGCGACACCTGAGTCGATTCCTGACAGGCAGATGGCGAGGACGAAAGGGGCAACGCAGCCGCGATGCCTGACTCTCGCACTGGGTTCACCAATGCCAGAACCCCAAGCAACGCAACGGACAGAGTGAGCAATTGCATCAGTTCACCAATCGTTGGAAGAAGAGGACCGTTCGAGGGGGCGACTCTCGCTAGCCTCGCTGGGAAGAGGGAGGGGGGGGGGCACCCCCCTAGCGCCGTATGCGTTTCAACGCCGTCCGGAACGACCGCCGCAGGCTCTTCCGGTCCATCCCGAGCTCCCTGGACGCGCGATGCACGGACACTCCACCCTCGGTCAACTTCATCAGGACCTCCCACTGTCGGCCGACGAACCTGGCCTTGTTGCCGAGCACGAATTCCCGCAACTCCGCCCGATCGACGGCAGGCAGCGGAGCATCGCCGGCCGACTCCACCCAGGACGCCGCGGACTCCAGGACGACATCCAGGTTCGTCGCCGCGCGACCCGCCTGCCTGCAGCCTGCCAAGCGGCGCGCTGCGTTCGCTCCCACTCGGAACACCCACGCGCACCAGTCCTCGACCGCCTTGCGGGACAGGACCGCGTTCTCCCACTGCTGCACTGCCACATCGCACGCGTCCTCGACAACTTGCCGTCGGCTCGTCACGGATCTCGCCCCGCGCAACGCGCAGCGACGGATCTCTTCCACGTCGATCGAGGGCTCTTCCATGGCCACGGCGCCGTCTACCCACGGCGGGTAGCACCGTAACGAGCCTGCCAACCCCGTCAACCGCCTCCCCTGATGCGACTGATGCGAGGCTCAGGGCAGCTCGCGCAGTCGCAGGTTGCGGAACTCCACCGGCGCGCCCTCGGCCTCGAGCGCGAGGTAGCCGCTCGCCGGCGAGCACCCCGTCCCACCCGCGACCTCCTCGCCGTTCACCCACAGCCGCACTTCGCCGTTCACCGCGCGCACGTAGTAGTGGTTCCACTCGCCGGCTTTCTTCACCAGCCGCTGCGTCGGGAAGCAGCGCGTGCCCTTCTCGCTGCCGACGGTGAACGCGTCGCCGCCGCTGCCGTACGTGATCTTCGGCGTGAACGGCCGCATCGTGGAGCCGCCGACCGGGAACACGTCGCCGTGGCTGGTGAACCAGTCCGAGCGCTTGCCCTTGTCGCGCAGCCAGTTCTCCTCGTAGCCGAGGTCGAGCACCTGCACCTCGATGCCGCTGCGCGGCAACTGCCCAGGCTTCAGCTCGGTGAACGCCGACTCCGGGCACCACAGGAACAGCCCCGAGTTGCCAGCGTGCTCGAGGTGCCGCCACTCGGCGACGAATTCGAAGTTGGTGAACGTCTGCACGCTGCGCGCGCCGCCGATCGGCTTCCCCGTGCCGGCGATCACGCCAACGCGCTCGGTCCAGGTGTCGGCGTCGCCGTTGACGTTGACGAAGTCGGCGAGCGTCAGCACGCGCCAGCCTTCGCCGTCGATGAACGCGCGCGGCAACGGCCCACGCGGCAACACGAAGGCGGCGAACGTCAGACCGACGACGGCGAACGGGACGAGGTGGTTTCGCGACGACATGACGACGCGAGCATGCCCGCGCCGGCGGCGCGGCACGAGGGCCGTGTCGGGCGAACCGCCGTCAGGCAGCTCACGCTGGCGGCGACTTCACGCGACCGGCTCGGCGAGCCAGCCGCGCACCCGGCGATCGAGGAAGAACGGCCACAGGGGGATGAGCGAGGCGACGAACACCAGCAGCACGCGCCCGATCGGCCAGTTCGCCTCGAACCGCGCCCGAATCAACAGCCAGACCATCCACAGGAACAGCACGCCGTGCGCCATGCCGAGCACACGCACCGCCATCGGCTCGTGCCAGACGTACTTCAGCGGCATCGCGATGCCGAGCAACAACAGGTAGGAGACCGCCTCGACCAAGGCGACGAGGCGTAGCGTGTGCAGGAACCTGGGCACGCGCACCATCGTGCGCGACGTCGGCGCCGGCGTCCCGGGAAAGAGGCCCGTTCGCGAATAATGGGGCGTCGCCCATGATGGCGCCGCCCACCACCGTGTCCCTTCCGGAGTCCGACATGTTCCTCCGTCCCTTCGTCGTGGGCCTCGGCGCCGCGTTGCTCGCCGCCTGCGCCATTCCAGCCCAGTCCGTGTCCGAACAGGCTTCGGCCGTCATCGAGCGCGCCGTCACGCGCATCGAGACCGCCGAGAACGAACTCGAGCAGGCCAAGCGCGAGCTGCAGCAACTGCGCAAGGCGCTGCTGCACGCGCATGCGACGCATGAGCGGGCGATGACGGACGAGAAGCGCTCCCGGATCCGCGAGCACGAAGAGATGCAACGGCAGCACGAGCAGGCGCAACGCGAGCACGAACGACAGCAACAGGAGTTGCAGCGCGCCGTCGAGCGCCAGCAGCAGGACATGCAGCGGCAGTTCGAGCGCCAACACCAGGAACTGCAGCGCGAGCTCGAGCGGGCCCATCGCGAGGTCGAGCGGGCGAAGGCGCGCGCCGAGCAGGACGCGGGCCAGCAGCAGGCGCGGGCAGCGAGCCTGCGCGCGAGCGTGCAGCAGGAACTCGAGCGCGCGAACGTGGAACTCGACGCGGCGGCCGAGGCCCTCGCCAACGACCGCGCCAACGCGGCACGCGCCAGCGTGCAGCGTGGACAGGGCCGCCTGCAGGCCGCCATCGCTCGCGCCGCGCAGAGCTCCGGCGATGGCAGCCGCTGCGCCCCCCCGCGCCGCACGCTGCTGACGCGCGCCGCGACCCCGGCTCCTGCGGCCACGGCAACGGTGGCTGCCGAAGATGCTCCCGCGACCGCGGCTCCCGCCGCGCCGACCTCACCGTGCTGTGCGCCTGCCGCAACCCCGGCGCCCGAGTGCTGCGCGGCCGAAGCCTCGGCATCGTCGCCTGGTAGCACGCCCGCGGCTGCGCCCGGGAAGCCGAAGAAGACGAAGCCCGCGAGCAAGCCCGCGGCAACCCCGACGCGCGAGATCAACTGATCCGCGCCTGATCCGCCGGCCTGCTGGCGGCCTACTTCCCGCGGGCCGCGACCATCTTCTGCAGGAACGCGGCCCAGCTCTCGGTCTGCGCCGCCGGGGTCAGGCCGACGACCGGCGTCTCGCCCAGTTCCTGCCCGGTCTTCGGATCGACGACGACGAAGATCGGCATCGCCCGGCTGCTGGCGAACTGCTTCTGCAGCTCCCGATTGCGGGCGAACTGCTCCTTGGTGAGGTGCTTCTGCAGGTCACAGTGCAGACGCGCCTCGACGAAGTGCTCCTTCATGATCCCGGCGACCGCCGGACGCAGGAAGACGTCGTCTTCCATCGCGCGGCAGTTCACTCAATTGAAGCCGGTGAAGTTGTAGAGCAGCAGCTTGTCGGCGGCCTTGGCGACTTCGAGCGCCCGGTCGCCGTCGTCCTTGACGATCACGTGCGTCTTGCTGGCGGCTGGCACACCCCCGCTGTCGGCTCGCGTGCTGACCAGGGGCGCCGAGTAGGGCGGCGCGAACGCGGTCATGTAGTAGTCGAGCTTGTAGCCCATCGCGCCGAAGAGCAGGTAGGCGGCGACCAGGGTGACCGCCATGCCACCCGCCATGCGCCCCGCGCCCACGCCTTCGTTCGCGCTCCCGGCCTTGCGCAGGATGCCGAACAGGTAGAGCGCCCACAGCACGAAGATCACCGCGATCAGCAGCAGGAAGAGCTCGCGCGGCAGCGCGTTCCAGTCGAGCGCGATGTCGACCATCGACACGAACTTCAGCGTCGCCGCGAGTTCGACGAAGCCGAGCGACACCTTCAGCGTCTCCATCCACTCGCCCGACCGCGGCAGTGCCTTCACCCGCGTCGGCGCCAGCGACAGGAACAGGAACGGCAACGCCATCGTCAGGCCGAAGATCGACATCCCAAGGATGATCCGCACCGGGCCCGCGGTGACGACGCTCGCGAGCAAGGTGCCGACGATCGGCGCCGTGCAGGTGAACGAAGTGATCACGAGCGTCGCGCCCATCAAGAACACGCCGAGGTAGCCGCCCGTCGCCCCGGCTTTGCCGGCCGCGTTGGTCAGGAACTGCGGCGGCTGCAGGTTGATCCAGCCGAACAGCGTGCACGCGAACACCAGGAACGCGATCGCGATCACCGAGTTGAGCAGCCAGTGATTGGCCAGCGCGATGATGGTCCGGTCGTCGACCGTCTCCGACGCCAGCGCCACCGCGGCCCCGATCCCCGTGAACATCAGCACGATGCCGCCCGCGTACGCCACCGCGAGCGGCATCACCTTGCCGCCGCGCTTCTCCGCCTGCTTGGTGAAGAAGCTGAACGTGATCGGAATCATCGGGTAGGTGCACGGCATCGCGAGGGCGAAGAGGCCACCGCCGATGCAGGCCAGGATCAGCCCCCACCACGAGAGGAACGGGTTGCTGCCGTCGTCTCGCACTTCGACGGCGATCAGCGGCGGGGTCTCCGGCACCGGTGACGGCCCGACGAACGTGGTCAGCGTGCGCGCGGCGCCGGCTTCGACGGCCAGCGTCGCTTCGAAGTCGACGTCCTCGGGCAGCAGGCACCCGGTCGCATTGCAGATCTGCACCGTCAACGCACCGCTGATCTCGATCGTCCCCGGTGCCTGCGCAGCAGGCACCCGCAGCGCCTGCGTCACCTCGAACACGTTCGGCAGCGGGAACTGCACCATGCCCTTCTTCTCGGTGCGCGTGCCGGGCGGCACGACCGCGGGCCCGACGGCCTCCAGCGCGCCGGCATCGAGCTTCTGCGGGTCGAGCGTCACCGGCAGGTTCACGGTCTCGAGCGCGCCGTAGGCGTGGAACTCGGGATCGGTGATCGTGACCGTCAGCACGAGCTGCACGACCTCGCCGGCGCGCGCCGGTGCTGGTGCGACCTTCGCCGCGACGACGATCTTCTGGTCGGGATCGAGCTGCAGCCCCGGTTTGGTCTCGGGGCGCACGGCAGGCGCTGGTTCGCCGGCCACCACCAGCTTGGCCGAGAACGCCGCGACGTCGGGCGGCAGGCAGCTGTTCTCGTCGCAGATGCCGTAGTCGAGTTCGCCGCTCACCGTGACTTCGCCGCCGGCCATCGCCGCCGGCACGCGCATCGGTTGCCGCACCGTGAAACGGTTCGGCAGCGGGAACGTCGCGAGGCCGCCCTTCATCGTGCGCACGCCCGGAGGAACCACCGCTGGCCCATCGAGCTCGAGACCGCCCGTCACGACCTTCTCGGCCGCGAGCCCGACCGGCACGTTGGTCTGCTCGAGCGTGCCGTAGGCATGCCAGCCTTCGCTGACCTCGGCGCGCAACACCAGCACGACCTTGTCGCCAGGTTTCGCGGTCGCCGGCTCGAAGGCAGCCGCCAGGGTGAGCGTGCCATCCTGCGCCGGCAACGGCGCGAGGAACGGCACGAGCAACAGCAAGAACGACAGCCAGTGGAGCCGGGCGCGCATCGGGGCGCGGATGATACGAGCCCGTCGGCCGACGGCCGCATGCCCCCCTGAAGTTGCCGCCTTCGCCACGGGGGCGCCGGTGCGACCGGCGTCAGCGCCGCGGGTTCGGGGGGACTCGAGGGCCGCCTACGCCGACCCCTGCTGCACGCGCCGCGTCCTTGCGCAGCGCCGGCGCGAACCGTCGGGGTCGCGCGGAGGACGGCAGGGACGAGCAGCCGGGCCGCCGCGTCCCCACCGGCGCGATCAGAAGCGCACGCCGCCGCCGATCATGAAGCCGCCGAACTGGAAGTTGGCGTCGGTGCGATCGCTTTCGATCTCGCCTTCGCCCTCGAAGTCGATCATCCGGTAGCCGACGAACAGATCGAGCATCTTGGTCGGCCTGACCATCAGCATCGCTTCGATGTCCAGCAACGTCATGTCGAAGTCGTCGACGAGGATGCTCATGTAGCCGCCTTCGGCGAGCAGGCTCACGTAGTCGCCGAGGTTGACTTCACCACGCAGGAACCCGATCGGCACCGGCGCCTTCAGTTCGAGCGTCTCGCGGCCGAACCCGAACTGGTCGCGCAACTCGAGCGTGAGGTCGAAGTAGTCGAGGCCGACGCCCGGCGAGACGCTGACCGGCCCCAGCGGGATCTTGAAGGCATACGCCGCCTTGAGGTTCGTCAGCTCGAAGTCCGAGTTGACCGGCAACCCGGCGGCGAACGCGTTGCCGAAGCTGCCTTGCAGGACGCCGCTGCCTTGCTCGTCGAACATGAAGCCGGACGCCGAGAGCACCGGCACGCCAGTATCGATGGCGATGCGGGCGACGGGAGTGCCCTGGTCGTCACCGATACCGAATGCGGACTCGACGTCCTGGTCCACCGCGGCCGCCGACGAGCCGTCGACGTAGCCGAGGTCGCCTTCGATCGCGTACTGCGCGAACCCGGCGTGCGCCGTCACCGCGAACTGGTAGCAAGAGGGCAGCGTCGCGAGCGCGACGACAGCCACGAGGGAGTGGATTCTCATGGGCCTCAGGGGACGTAGGTGACGACGAGGGTGTCGAGGTTGATGGAGAACGTGCCCGGGATGTCGGTCACCGTGAGCACGCCGGTGTTGCTGCCGTCGAGCACCAACGAGGCGTTCAGCGTCGTGTTCGGACTCGTCACGACGAACGTGACCGTGCCGATCGGGTACTGCTGCGTCGGCGTCTCGTCGGTGAGCAGCGACGGGATGTTGAACTGCAGCGTGCAGACGGGCGGGCCGCTGTCGGTGATCGTCGAGGGGTCGACCGCGGGCGGGCCGCCGGCGATCGCGGCACTGGTCAACGTCGAGCGCAGTTCCTCGAGTTCGTTCTGGTTGGTCGCGCCGCCGATGATGCCGGTCAACGCTTCGCCGCTGGCCGAGATGCCGCCGCCGCTGAGCGAGTAGTCGCCCACCATGAACGGGTTGGTCGATCCAAACAGGTTGCGCAGCTGGTTCGCCGCCTCGTCGATCGTCGCGTTCAGCGTCGCGAAGCCGGTGATCGCCAGCGTCTGCTGCGCGCCGGTCGGGCTGTAGAAGCGGATCTGCGCGGAGAGCGTCGTCGAGTCGACGACGTACGTCACGTTGACGACCGTGCCACCGGCTTCGCTGCCGACGTTGAACGTCAGGCCGGCCGGATCGGGAACCGGCGTGCTGGTGCCGACCCGCCAGGAGTTGGCCATCTCGAGCACCTGATCGGCGCGCTCGTAGAGGTTCGGGAAGCAGTCGAGGAAGGCGTTGACCCGTCCTTGCAGAGCCGGATCGAACACCTCGGAAGTGACCTTGCTGTCACACGCCGTGACGAGCAGCAGCGAGGCCACGGACAACACACGCAACGCGGACATGTTGATTCTCCTCGGGTAGAGACGGAACGAGAGCCTGCAGTCTGGCAAGGCGTCGGGCTCCGAACAATGCTCGGGCCGCAATCCTCCAGCGCGGCACCTGCATCGCTGCGGTGGTGTCCTGTCCCCGGTCCCGTGAAGCAGCGCGGGCGGCCCTCGCCGCCCGCATCGGTGCTCATTCCTTCTTCGCGCCCGCACGGGGCGCGAACTTGGTGCGTCAACCGTACGGCTTCGTCGTCGCCACACCGGGCTTCTCACCCGCGAGCAACGCCGTCACGGCGTCGCGCACGTACTGGGTGGGCTTCTCCTTCTTGCCCTGGCCGTCGTCGTCGAGTGCGCCGCCGTACTGCAGCTTGCCCTCCTTGTCGAAGACGTAGCAGTGCGGGGTCGTCTTCGCGTCGAGCAGCCGGCCGAGCACGGCCTCGTGGTCGACCACGATCGCGTGGTTGCACTTCACTTCCTCCGCCTTCTTGCGCAACTTGCCGTAGGGCTTCTTCGCCGCGTCCTTCTGCTCGAACTCCGCGGCCGCGGGCGGGGGCCCGGTCTCGTTGGCATTGGCCGCGACCCCGAGCACGACCACGCCCTTGCCGGCGAACTCGGCGCTCAGCGCGTTGATCTTCGGCTCGGCGAGAACCTCCCACGGGCACGTCATCGACCAGAAGTGCAACACGACGACCTTGCCGCGCAGATCGTCGAGAGCCTGCACCGCCCCATCGATGGTGCGGAACGACAGACCCTTCGGCAACTCGTCGCCGATCGCGAGCACCTTGTCGGCGGGAGCAGGCGGAGCTGGGGGCTTCGGGGGAGGATCCTGCGCAAGAGCACAGGTCCACAACAGCAGGCTGGTTGCAGCGATCAGGTTCATGGATCTCCGGAATGGGACAGGGCGCAATGGTGCGTCGCGACCGGTCCCCTCGCAACGGCCCCCGTGTAACGTCCTCGCCTTGATGGCCCACGCCGCCTCCCGCCCCGATGCCCTTGCCGTCATCACCACCCTGCGCAAGGCCGCGAGCCGGCGCGTGCTGGCCGGCTACGGGCGCTTCGCGCTGCCGACCGAGCGCGCGCTCGGCATCGCCATGCACCGGTTGCACGCCATCGCCAAGCGCCTCGGCCGCCGGCACGACCTGGTCGACGCGTTGTGGGCGAGCGGCATCTACGAGGCGCGGCTGCTGGTCGCATTCGTCGCCGATCCTGCGGCGCTGACCAAGGCACAGATGGACCGCTGGTGTCGTGACTTCGACAACTGGGGCGTCGTCGACACGATGTGCTTCCACCTGTTCGACCGCTCGGGCCACGCGTGGTCGCGGATCGCGAAGTGGCGCACGCGCCAACCCGAGTTCGAACGTCGCGCCGCGTTCGCACTGCTGGCCTCGCTCGCGCTGCACGACAAGGGCAGCGGCGATGCGCCGTTCCGCCGCGCCTTGCCGTGGATCGCGAGTGCTGCGACCGATCCGCGCAACTTCGTCAAGAAGGGCGTGCTCTGGGCGCTGCGCGGCATCGGCGGACGCAGCCCCGACCTGCACGCCGGCGCGCTCGCACTCGCTGCGCGTCTCGCCGCCGGCAAGGACGTGACCGCGCGCTGGATCGGACATGCCGCGGCGCGCGAGCTGAAGAAGCGCGCACCGCGGCAACCGGTCGGCTAGCGCAGCATCGCGTCGACGTCGGCGACGATCGCTTCGGCCCAGATCCGGTACGCGGCCGGACTCAGGTGCAGCGCGTCGGGCATGACGTCCTTCGTGAGCACGCCGCCCGCCGCGAGGAAGCGGTCGCCGATGTCGACGCTCGCGACCATCGCGTCGCCCGCGAACGCCGCCGCCGCGAGTCGGCTCGCCGCCGCGCACTTCTCGCGCTGCGGGTTCGGCTGTTCGCCGCGCGGGAAGATCGCCAGCAACAGCACCTTCGCCTTCGGCAGGCCTCGCCGGAAGCGGCGCACGACCTCGGTGATGCCGCTGCCGATCTCCTCGGCGGTGTTGTCGGGGCCATTGCTGTTGTTCGTGCCGATCATCACGACCACCGCCCGCACGTCGTTGGCCGGCGACGCCAGCGCCGCCGCGACCCCGTCGTCGAGCCGCCAGAGCACGTGCTGCGTGCGGTCGCCGGAGATGCCGATGTTGAGCGCCTTGCGCGGCTCCCAGAACTCGGCCCAGTGCGGGGCACCAGGCCCTTCCCACGACTGGGTGATCGAGTCGCCGACGAACACCACGCGATTCCCGCCGGCCTTCGCCGCCGCGAGCTGATCGGCGTGCCGCTTCTCCCACCAGTCGCCGTGCCGCGACGCCGGCGTCACCGCGTCGCTCGGCCGCGCGAACGTCGGCGCCGGCCCCTTCGCCAGCTCGTCGAGTTCGCCGAGCGTGAACCGCACCGCGCGCACGAACGGATTCTGGCTCGGCAGCCAGTGACCGTAGGTGGTGACGACGAACGTGCCGTCGCGCAGCACCTCGACGCCGGGATAGCCGCAGTCGCTGCCCTTCCAGTTGCGCGACAGTCGCACGCGGTACTGCCCCTCGCGGCGCTGCAGCAGATCGTCGAACGTGCCCACCCACGCGACCCAGTCGCCGCGCGTCGGGCTCTGCCGGCTCATGTCGCGGAACGACAGCACGAGGCGACCGTCGGGCGCGTAGGCGCCGACGTGGCGATCCCCGCACAGAGCTGGCGGCAGCTCGACCGGCACCGACCAGCTGCGCCCTTCGTCGTCGGAGACCGCGAGGTGGCTGCCCTTCGCGCGCTTGTTCTCGCGCAGCAGCATCGCCAGCCGCTTGCCGTCCGGCGACCGCACGACGCCGGGTTCGCAGAGATCGAGATCGTTGCCGCTCCACACCACCGTCGGCGCACCCCACGACACGCCGCCATCGGCCGAGTTCGTCTGGTAGACCGTGAACTGCGAACGCTTGCCGCCGGCGCGGAAGTAGCGGCCATCGTCGTGGAAGAACGCTGCGTGCGTGCCGTCCGCGAGCGCCACCACGCTCGCCATCGCGACGATGCCGCCGAAGTCGCCGATCGGCTGCAGCGGCGTCCACGACGCCCCGTCGTCGGTCGAGATGCTGCTGCGGATCGGGTGCAGCCCCGAGAACAGCACGAAGCGCGCCTGGCCCGCGCGGTCGACGAGGCGATGGATCGTCGGCGTCTCCAGGCTCGTCGCCCAGTTCTCGGGCACCGGCACCGGCTCGCTCCAGGAGCGGCCGCCATCGCCGCTCTTCTGCAGCACGATCGGGCCCTTGCCGTGCCCTTCCGGGTGCACGCAGAGCATCGTCATGCCGTCGGGCAGCAGCACGGTCGTCGGATGCCCGAGGTACTTGCCCGGATCACGCCGAACCGTCGTCTGCCGCGCGGCGTCGCCGTCGAGGTCGAGCCAGCGCGGGCTCGGCTGCTGCGCACCCAGCGGGGCCACGAGAACGAGAACGAACGCCGCGTGACGGAGCATGGCGCGTTCGTAGCGCCCGCGCGTTGCCGCCGCCAACGTCACATGTCGACGAGCACGTCGAAGCCGCCGTACGACATCTTGTTCACGTCGAACGGACAGCCCTTGCTCATCATCTTGGCGATGCGCGGGTCCTTCATCACCTTGGCGTTGACCGCGTCGCGGTGCGCGCGCGACCGGTAGGTGATCCACGAGAACACCACGGTCTCCGACCGCTTGGTCTTCACGCGCTTGTCGAACGGCACGCCGCAGTGCGTGGCGAGGTCCTCGGCCACGCACTCGTGGTAGTCGATGGCGCCGAGTTCCTTCCAGATCGTGCCGGCCTTCTTCGCGATCGCGAAGTAGGTGCGCAGGTTCTTCTTCGGGACCACGAGCAGGAAGCCGTCGACGTAGCGGTCAGCCATGCCGTTGGCATACCCGTCATCCGCCGCGGTGGGAACGGCTCCTCATCGACGGGCTCGCTCACCGTCGGCGGCGGGAGCCAGGAACCGTTCGCCCGCGCGCAGACGAGGCTCGTAGTCGGCCGAGCCGGTTGCGTACTGCAGTTGGTAGAGCGGCGGTGTCACCTCGGTCGCGATCCTGCTGATCATGTGCACGACCGGCCAGGGCGCCCACAGGTCGGCGTGGATCAGCAGGTAGTTGTTCGACAACTCGAGGCCGTGCTCGCCGAAGCGACGCGTGCCGAACTTGTTGTCGTCGCGGCGCGCGCACTTCGCCAGCACGGCAGTCAGCGCCTTGCCGCCGTCGGGGGCCTTCGGATCGAACACGCAGACTCCCTCGTACTCGACGCGGCCATCCTGGGCGACCGTCAACACGGGACGGAACTTCAGCCGCTGGTCGTCAGGCTCGCTGAAGATCGCGCGTGGCACGACGTGAGCGCAGTTCGCGCGGACCGGGTCGGCGACGGCGCAAGCCTCGAACTGTGGCTCGAAGTCCTTTCCGCCGAAGAGGTGCACTTCCAAGAACGCGGACTCGCGAGCGACGTCCAACGTACTCACGACTTCACACCACCGCACCCGGTCGTCGAACCGTACGACGAGTGGCAGCGGTCTGCGTTCTTCCGGCGGGTCCGGAGACTCGCGTCGCTTCCTTTCGTCGTTGGATGCCTTCCACAACGCAGCCCGGAGCGCTTCGAGGTCCCGGAACCGCTGTTCGCCGAAGCGCCACTCGAGCTGACGGCCGACCATCGTGAAGGCCAGGCACGCGGCCTCACCCGGCAGCGGCTCGTCGATGCGACGTGCTTGCTTGCCCGCATCGACGGTCACCACTTCGAGATCGAAATGCGCCCTCTTGCCCAGAGTCGGCGCCTGGGCACTGACGGCCGCACTCACGCCAGCCAACAGGCCCGCGCGAAGGAACGAGTTCATTCCCATCGCCGCAGCGTAGCCGTGCATCGCGGCGAGCGCAGCCGCGCGGACTAGCCGCTATCCTCCGCGCCCCCGATGACCCTGGTGACCCTCGACAAGATCGTCCGCCGCTTCGGCGAGTACGCGATCCTCGACGGCCTGTCGCTGCGCGTCGACGAGGGCGACCGCATCGGCGTGGTCGGCGACAACGGTGCTGGCAAGACGACGATGGTGCGCATCCTCGCCGGCATCGACGAGCCCGACACCGGCTCGCGCAATCCGCGGCGCGACCTGCGCGTCGCCTACGGCGCGCAGATGCCGGCGATGCCGAAGGGCAGCACGGTGCTCGACCTCGTGCTGCGCGGCACCGGCGAGCACGACGCGCTCGAGCAGCGCATGCGTTCGCTCGAAGCGCGCATGGCCACCGGCGACGAACCGGCGCTGCGCGAGTACGGGGTGCTGCAGGCGGCATTCGAGGCCGGCGGCGGCTACGACCGCAAGCACCGCGTCGAGAAGGTGCTCGGTGGACTCGGCTTCACCCCGGCCGACGTGCAGAAGGACGTGTCGGTGCTGAGCGGCGGCGAGAAGTCGCGGGTGCAGCTCGCGATCCTGATGACGACGCCGGCGGATCTGCTGATCCTCGACGAGCCGACCAACCACCTCGACCTGCAGGGCATCGAGTTCGTCGAGGACTTCGTCGTGCGCTACCCCGGCGCCTGCGTCGTCGTCAGCCACGACCGCGCGTTCCTCGACGCGATCGCCAACGCGATCGTCGAGGTCGGCGACGGCGTGGCCACCCGCTGGAAGGGCAACTTCGCGCACTACAGCAAGCAACGGGATCTCGCGCTGCTGACGCAGGCCCGCGCCTTCAAGAGCCAGCGCGAGTTCGTCGAGAAGGAGATGGAGTACATCCGCCGCAACATGGCGGGGCGCATGAGCGCGCAGGCGAAGGGCCGCCTCAAGCGGCTGCAGCGGCTGCAACTGATCGAGAAGCCGCAGGGCAAGCGCGCGCAGATGCGGCTGTCGTTCGGCGAGACCACGCGCGGCCAGCGCGGCCAGACCGCGATCGAGTGCGAGGGCCTGACCGTGCGCGCCGGCAACCGCACGCTGCTCGAACGCGCCGATCTGCGCATCTGGTTCGGCGAGGTGACCGCCCTGCTCGGCCGCAATGGCGCCGGCAAGACGACGCTGCTGCGGCTGCTCGCCGGCATCGGCCAACCCGCGGCGGGCACGATCCGCCGCGCCCACAACCTGCGCGTCGGCTACTTCAGCCAGGACAAGCACGACCTGCCGCACCAGGGCACGGTGCTCGACGCGCTGCGCGAACTCGACCGCACGGTGCCCGAGGGTCCGTTGCGCGACCACCTCGCGCTGTTCCTGTTCTGTGGCGACGACGTCGACAAGCCGGTCGCCGAACTGTCCGGCGGCGAGAAGCAGCGCCTGTCGCTGGCGCGCATGCTGCGTTCGCAGTTCGACCTGCTGTGCCTCGACGAGCCGACCAACCACCTCGACGTCGCCGGCACCGAGGGCCTCGAGCAGGCGTTGAAGGAGTTCCCGGGCACGGTCGTGATCGTCTCGCACGATCGACGGCTCGTCGACGAGATCGCCGACCGCGTGGCGTGGGTCGAGAACGGCGGCCTGCGCACGTTCGATCAGGGTCTCGCGCAGTGCCAACGCGTGCTCGCCGAAGAACGCGCCGCGGTGCGCGCGGCCGAGACGGCGGCGCGCGACGAAGCGGCGAAGAAGGCGCAGGCCGAGGCGCCGGCCGCGAAGAAGGCGATCGAGACCGGCCGCGTGCGCAACCCGCTGCTGTTCGCCCGCCTCGAGGAGCGCATCATGCAACTCGAGGCCGACATCGCGTCGCTGCGCGCCTCGATGCTCGATCCCGCCAACTACGCGAGCGCGTCGCGGATGAAGGAGCTGCAGGGCGACGAACGGCGGCTGCAGGCCGAACTCGCCGACGCCTATGCGCAGTGGGAGAACTGGTCGTAGCGCACGCCGGAGTCAGCGTGCGAGCGCTTCCAGTTCCGCAGCAGCATCCCGATGCCCCGGCCGCAGCGTCAGCGCCCGCTGCAACGCGGCGCGCGCTTCGTCGCGCCGGCCCAGGCGCGCGAGGACCCGGCCGAGGTTGAGCCAGGGCCCGAAGTACTCGGGATCGATCGCGACCGCACGGCGGTAGTGCGTCGCCGCCAGTTCGAGTTCGTCGAGCTGGAAGCACGCGTTGGCGAAGTTGCCGTGCACCACGGCCGAATGCGGCAGCACCTCCAGCGCTCGGGCGAAGTGCTGCCGCGCCTCCGTGGCGCGCGCGTCGCGACCGGCGAGCACGCCGAGCTGCACGTGCGCGAGTCCATGGCCCGGATCGAGGACCAGCGCCTCGCGGTAGGCCCGCGCCGCGTCGTCGAGCCGCCCTTCGCGTTCGGCGCACAGACCGAGTTCCAGCACGACGTCCGCGGACCCCGGCGAGATCGTGCGCGCCCGCACCAACGCCGCCTTGGCGCCCGCGAGATCGCCACGATCGCGACGGAACCGCGCCTGCTGCAGCAGCAGGTTCCACGCATCGGGCAGCTTCTCGAGCTGGCGCGCGACGTGGGCCTCTTCGAGCGGCACGGCGTCCGCCGGCGCGACGGTCAACGCGAACGTCAACGTGCCCATCTCGTCGGCCGACTGCTGGCCGAACCGCACCCGCTGCGGCGGCCGCGACGGGTTGCCGGGATTCGCCACGCTGTTGTCGTAGCCGTACTCGATCGCGAGCGTCGTTCCGGCGGGCAGCGGCATCGGCACGCGCAGGCGGTAGTCGTCCTGCCAGTCGAAGTCCCACGCGTCGATCGCGAGCAGCACGCGCACTTCGCCTCCGGGCAACGTCGCGGTGGCGCGCATGCGTCGGCAGATGCGGTGCGCGTGCGGATAGAGCGCATGCAGCGTCGCCGCCACGGGCAGGACGAAGTGGTCGCGCAGCACGAAGTCCGCAACGCCCGGGGCGATGTCGATCGCCTCGGAGAACAGCACGACCGTGCGGAACGTCGTCGTCGTCGGCACGTCGCTGAACCAGAACCCGATCTCGGGCTGGACGAGCTCGTCCTTGCCGGTCGGCACGACGTGCAGCTGCAGCACGAGGTCCGCGCCGGGACGCAGGCGCCACGCTCCGCCCGGCGCGTTGCGACGCACGCTCTTGCCCGGCGTCCAGCCGAGGAAGTGACCGTCGGGCGGCGCCGCCGCGCCGAGCGACATGCCGGCGAACCCCGGCTCGGCGTCGGTGTCGTCGAGCCGACGCGACTGCCGCGTCTCGTCGACCGCGAGCACCGCGTGGTGCACGGCGCGATTGCCAGGGCGGATCTCGACGGCCTCGACGAAGCGCAGCCGATCGACGTCGACGGGGATCACCAGGTTGCGGACGCTATCGGGGCCGCTCGCCGCTACCGCCAGCGGTACTGGCGCGCGCACGACGAGGTGCGGTTCGCCGAGCTGCCAATCGCTGGCGAACGTCGGCGGCGCGGGCTCGTCCTTCTCGTCACCGCGTGGACCGCCGGCCGCCGCCCACGCGCGCAGCAGCTCGATCTCGTCGGCACGCAGGCGCCGATCGTCGAGGAAGTCGCCGTGCGTCGGCAACCACGGCGGCATCAGCCGGAGCTGCGTGACCTCGACGATCATCTCGCGCCGCTTCCAGACGTCATCGAAGCCGAGCAAGACAAACGGTGCTGGCTGGCCGGGGCGGTGGCAGCCCACACACGCGCGATGGATCAGCGGGGCGACGTCGCGCGACCAGGTCGGCGGCGCACCTTGCGCCGCAATCGCCCCTGCGATCGACAACGGCACGAGCAGCCGGCGGAGTTGGAGTCGGGAACTCGCTGCGTCCACGACCGCCCGATGTACTCGCGAACGACGCAACACGCCATGCCGGCGGTCGGCGTGGCGCCGCGCGTCGCTAGACTCCCGCACCTCGCGGCATGCACTCCCTACGGCTTCTCGTCCCGACCCTGTCGCTGCTGACCGCCCTGGCGGCGCAGGCGCCGATGTCGGTCCCGGTCAACGTCACGGCCGAGGTCGACGCGGCGACGCTGGCGACCACCGGGCGCACCGAGCTGCGGCTGAAGTTCGCCTGCGAGGAGGCGCTGTCGAAGGCCTACGCGGTGCGCGTCGAACTGCGGCGCGCGGGCACGATGGTCCTCCGCCGCGAACACGCGCCGCCGGTGCCGACGCGCCAGTGGGCGAAGGGCAAGCCGGTCGAGTACGCGCTGCCGATCGTCTTCCGCATGCCGCCGCCGCGCGTCCAGGCGGGCGACACGATCGAGGTGTGCCTCGGCTTCTTCGACGCCGCCGAGGACAGCGTGTCGCCGCCGCTGTCGCGGGGTGCGGGCGGCGACGGCATGGCGCGCGTCGCGACGTTCGTGTTCCCGGACCTCGGCGGCACGCCAGACGCCGCCGCGGTCGACGCGGCGATCGCCGCTGCCCCAGCACTCGCGGCGAAGGACGCGCGCGCGGCATGGGACGGTCTCGAGTTCGTGTTCCGCCGCCTGCACGACTACCCGCTGAAGCAGAAGGTGCAGAAGGCGCTGCTGCCGATCGGGCGCATGCCGCCCGAGCCATTGACGTTCGAAGAACGCGACATCGTGCAAGAACGGATCCGCGAGGAGCGCGCCCGCTACCTGCGCCAGATCGCCGGTCGCATGCACGATCGTGGCCGCCTGCTCGGCGCCTTGATGCTGCTCGACGAGGTCGGCGGAGCGCTGCAGGAGAACGCGGATCGCGCGGTGCTCGGCGCGCTGGCGGACGCGCGGCGCGTCACGCAGGACCGCGACGGCATCGCTGCGAAGGTGTTCGCGTTGACCGACGAGCAGAAGGCCGAGCTCGCGCAACTCGAACAGACGATCAAGCACGGCCCCGAACGGCTGACCGTCGGTGAGAAGCTCGCCAAGGACCGCGCCAAGCGCGCCGTCGGGCGCGAACTCGTGCGCACGCTCGAGTTCACGCCGGAACTGCGCGAACAGGCCAAGGTCGCGCGCGCGGCCATCGAGAAGGCGTGGCTCGCCGACGTGCCGCCCGACGAACGAGCCGAGGCCGAGGCCGCGATGCAGCACCCGTGCTGGGCCCGCACGACCACGCGCGTGTCACACCGCTTCGTGCTGATCGGCCCGCAGACGCTGCTCGACGGCGTGGCCGACGACAGCCTGCTGCGCTTCGACCTCGCCTACCTCTACGTGACCGACCTGTTCGGTCGCCTGCCCAACCCGGACGGCGACCGCGTGACCGTCTACTGGAAGGAACTGTGGGAGTTCGGCGGCGGCGTCGGCGGCGGCAAGATCATCGACATCGGCAACGCCGATGCAGCGGCGAAGGCGACGCGCGTCGACAACGGCCTGCTCTACCACGAGCTGACCCACTGCGTCGACGACACGCGGCCCGTCTACGGCGGCATGCGCGAGGGCCTCGCCGACTTCGGCGCGACGTTCTGCATGATGGAACTCGGCCAGGCCGGTGTCGGCCGCGCGTCGATCGGCATGGCAACGCGCGCGTTCCTGCAGGACTACCTCGAACGCGATCTCGAGTACTGGCGCATCCCGAACTACGGACCGAGCGCGGGCTTCTTCCTGCACTTCGTCACCACCTACGGCAAGAACGGCGACGGCTACCGCTGGGATCTCTGGCGCCGGTTCTTCCGCGACTACCGCGGCTGCCGCGTCGACGACGAACGCACGCCGACGTTGGCGCGCGCGTTCGCATTCTGGCTGACCGAGGCTTTCGGCGAGGCTGCGTTCGCGGACCTGATCCGCTTCCGCTGGCCGTTGCTGCCGGGCGATCTCGCGGCCGTGCGGCTCGAGCAGGATGCAGCGAAGAACCGCGCGCTCGGCCCGACGCTCGAAGACCACCCGGGCTCGCCGGTGCCGCGCGACCGCATGGCGTCGCGCCTGCAACGCGAGCAGGCGGACGTCGCCGACCACGCGCAAGAACTCGGCGTGGTGCGCGACTGGCAGGTGATCGGCCCGTTCCGCAAAGTCGGCGTCGACCCCGACTCGTTCCGGTTCGCGCCTGAACTCGAGATCGACCTCGCGGCGCGCTACGAGAGCATCAACAACAACCCGACGTGGCGGCGGCCCGGCAGCAAGCCGGTGACGGTGGAGCCGACCGGGTGGTTGCAGTTCGACTTCTCCTACATGGACGACAGCGCGATCTACGCGCTGACGCACGTGACGTCCGCCGAGCCGGTCGACGCGTGGTTCTGGTTGCGCGCCGACGACGACGTGACGCTGTTCGTGAACGACGAGCTCATCGGCAAGTACGAGGGCGCGGGCGGCCGGCTGGGGCCGTGGCGGCCGGACTGGCGCGTCGAGCTGCCCGACGCGATCAAGTTCGCGGTGCCGCTGCCGAAGGGGCGCAGCAAGGTGCTGGTGAAGGTGCACAACCGCAGCGGGCCGAGCGGACTGATCCTCGCGATCGCGCAGCGGAACGGGCTGCCGCTGCCGGGCTGGACCGCGGACGCCGAGGCGCCGGCCAAGAAGCTCGCCGCCATCGACGCGCCCGACGGCAGGAAGTGGCCGTCGCGCCTGCGCCTCAAGTTCGACGCCGGCGGCGCGCACCGCAAGCTCGACGACACGGTCGGCAAGTGGCGTGTGCGCAACCAGGCGCTCGAGGGCTTCGCGCGCGAACGCGAGGTCGAGTGGCGCAAGTACACGGTCCGCCCGGGCTTCCCGAAGGACTCGCCGTCGAACCTCGCGTGGCTCTCCGAGAAGGCGACCGAGCAGCTCGACGCGTTCTGCCTCACGATCGAGTTGCCCGCCGGCAGCGCCGCCCCGAAGGCGTGCGTGATCGTGCAAGGCGACGGGCTGCGCGATGCGCTCTCGGGGTGGACGCTGATCCTCGACCCACGCGATGGCAAGGTCACGGCGTGGCTCGAGCGCTACGACCAGCGCGTGTTCGAGTCGCCCGCGGTGGCGTTCGACGCCGGCAGCAAGAAGCCGATCGAACTGGTCGTCACGTACTTCGCGCGGCGCCTGTCGGTGACGCTTGGCGGCGAAACCCTGTTCGATCAGGCGCCGCTGCTGCCGATCCCGGGCCGGCACCGGATCGGCATCGCGACCTGGGGCGAGGAGCTGCGCATCGAGCAGATCGAGCTGCGCGCTCCGGCGCGCACGCGCTGACTCAGTCGTCGCCGAACCGGAAGAACCCGAACCGCATGCCGTCGCGCGTCGACGCCAGCACCGGCAGCACGCGTTGCGGCTGCCACTCCTCTTCGGCCCAGTGCGCGGCGTCGACGTTCGCCTGCAGCATCGGCTCGATCGCCGCCCGCGGCATCAGCCCGACGAGCTTGCCGGGCGGCAGGGCGTCGCCGGTCAGCCGCCGGATCGCGGCGCGCAGCTGGTCGGCGTCGCGCGAGTCGGCGGTCGCGACGATGCCGCAGACCCGCGCCATCGGCGCCTTCGCCAGCATCTCGCGCGCCTCGGCGAGCAGTTCCTTGCCGTGCTGGTTCAGCAACGCCTCCGAGTCGAGCTGCTGGTAGAAGGAGTCGATCGGGTCGTTCGGGTCCATGGCGCCGGGTTCGCCGATTCGACCGCCGCGATCCCGACCGCACAATCGGGTGCGGCCGGAGCATCGCGCGTTCGGCGGCAGCACGGACGAGCTCGTCCACCGTCGCGCCGGGCGCCCGCCGATGGCACGCGCGCTGGCGCGACGACGTGATCGTCTACTGCCGGGTCGTCGACGCCGTGTTCGTCGTCAGCACCGGGAACGGACTCGGCCAACCGAGGTCGACCCCGACCGCCTCGAGGTAGATCGTGCCGGCCGGCAGCGGCGGCAGGTTGAACCGGTATGCGCTCGTCGTGGCGCTGAACTGGAACGCGTCCGAGATGATGAGATCGGCGAACTGGTTGCCGAGCCCGAGGCTCACCTGGCCCGGCACGACCGTCGGCTGGTTGCTGAAGCTGAGGCACAGGATGCCGTATCCCGTCGACTGCGTGAGCCCGCTGCCGGTGCCGCGCGCAACCCACACCGACCACGGATGGCTGCCCACGACGGGCGGCGCGCCGAGGAAGAAGGTCGGATTCTCGACGAACGTGACGTTCACGGCCGAACTGGTGCCCGCCGCGTTGGTCAACGACAGCGGATACGTGCCGGGCGACCATCCCTTCGGCGGGTAGAAGCGCAGCGTCTCTGCGTCGACCACCTCGAAGTAGCCCGAACCCCAGGTGGTCGGCGACGTGCTGGTGATCTGCGCGAACATCAGGTTCACCCGGGTCACCGTGTTCATGCGCTTGCCGGTCAGCGTGAAGTAGCCGGTCGTCACGTTGTTGCGCGACGTCGGACTGACCGAGTCGATGCGCGGCCGCTGCGGGTACGACGGCAACCCGTAGGTCGGGAACAGGTCGATGTCGGGCCAGTCCGTGATCGCTTCGATGCGGTCGTTCATCGCCGACGTCGAGGCGCTGCTGGTCGGCGAGTTGAAGAACACGGCCCAAGCGATGCCATCGTCTCGCCAGCAGACGTCGGCGGTCGCGTTGCTGGGCAGCCAACCGCCCTTCGAGTACGAGGTGACGCCGCCCGGGCGGGACGACCACGCCATCGACGCCAGGCAGACTTCCGACGTGTCGCTCGTACCGAACTTGGGGTAGGTCAGGGGCTGCAGCATGGTGGCGCGCGTCGCCGACTGGAACAGGATCGCGTCCGACCCTTCCAGGTCGAACGCACCCGACAGCAGGCGCACGTAGTCCACGACCGAGGCGGACAGCCCGCCGGACGCGCGCTTGAAGTTGAGGTCCTCGGCGTAGAGCGCCGCGCGCCGGCGGCGATCGGTGTGCAGTTCGCTCTGCTTGAGCCACAGGTCACCCGACATGTGGTGCCGCACGTCGTTCGTCGTCAGATCCGAGTACAGGGACGGCGCCACGTGCATGCGGTTGATGCCGAGCGGCGACAGCACCTGGCTCTGCACGTAGTTCCAGTACGACTGGCCCGAGTTCTCGCGGATGACTTCCGCGACCAGCAGGAACGCGGCGTTCGAGTAGGCGGCCGTAGTCGGCAGGCTGTACGGATTGAACAGCATCGCCTGCGTCGCCAGCCAATCCGCGCCATCGGCGAGGCTCACGGGGTACTGCGGTGACGAGGAGCTCAGCCAGTTCGCCACCTCGCCCGGCGTGTAGCTTTCGCGAATGCCGCTCGTGTAGCGAAGGATGCTGCGGATCGTCACGTTCGCGAACGAACTGCCCGACGGGTAACTCAGGCCCAAAGTCGTGGCCGGCAAGGTCGACATCGACAAGTAGCCCTGCTCATCGGCCTGGTGCGCGGCGAACGCCGCGACGGGCTTGGCGCAACTGCCGATCCGGAACGAGCTGTCGGGATACACCAGCGCGTTCCCGGGCTCCGTCAAGTTGAAGGCTCGGGCGTGCACCAATCGCCCGTCCTTGGTGATGGCGACCGCAGCGCCGCGATGGCGGCCACTCTGCATGACCGACTGCACGTAGGAGTCGATCGACGCGAACGTCGCCGACGCGGAACCGTGGTTGGTCCACACCCGCGTGCGGGGCGTGCGGAACTGGGCCCACGACCCGGCGTGACGAATCGAGCTGCCGCTGCCTCCCGACGCGATCAACCGCGGAAACTGGCCGAGCCCCATCAACGTGCCGTTCAGGTTCGTCCAGCCCGCCGTGGACTGGTTCGAGGCGACGGTCTCCGTGCCGACGCGCTGGTCGTACCACACCGAGATGTAGCGGTGGTCGTCGGACATGCCGATGCAGGCGAGTCGGTGGTCCGGCTCACCGTGCGCCGTGCGCGTCTCGCCGAACTCCGTGGAGTCTGCATCGACGGCGTAGCCCCACGACACGTTCGTCGGGTTGGGCTCGAAGACCATCACGTACTGATAGCTCGACGAGCTGCCGACGATGTCGACGGACACCGGGATGCGATCGTTGTCGCGTTCCAAGTCCATGACGGCCGAGACCGAAAAGTCGGGCGTGGTGAGATAGACGGCGACGTCGGCTGAGTCGGCGACGAACACCGCCGCATACACGCGCGTCGACACGCTGCCCGCGGCGGAAACGATCTTGGCTCGGTAGCCCAGCGGCTCCCACGTGTTCCGGAACGTCGTGAACTGCAGGCTCGACATGTCGTGCGAACTGACCCACGCGGGCCCGATGACCTGTTCCCACACCGCCGAGTAGCGCGGCGTCGCCAGGGTTCCGGCGACACTCAACGACACCAGGCGATAGCCCTGGTTGCTCAGGTTGTTGAAGTTCGTCTGGTGCGTGGCCGACGAGACATCGAAGTACGACGTGACCTGGGCAACTGCGGCGACGCCCAGCCAGGCGGCGGCGAGGAAAGCGCGGACGAGGGAGACGTTGGGCATGACGAGGCTCCGGGAGACCGTCCTGCTCATCGGGAAACCGCCGCCGGCGTGACCTGGCGACGCCGCTCGGCCACGATTTGGCCGGGCGTCCGCGCCAAGGGCCGCTGCCACCTGGGTTTCCGCTGCGGCGGGTGTGAGCGCACGCCGCTATTCTCCCCGCCCCTCGCTGCGAACCCGCCCAACGTGACCGACCTGCACCGCCACCTTCGCGAACGACTCCTGCACGCCGTGACCACGCTCGGCGTGCCCGCTGCCGCGGCCGAACCGCTGCTCCGCCTCGACCCGCCGAAGAACCGCGACCACGGCGACGTGACGCTCGGCGCGTTCCAACTCGCCAAGCTCGCCGGCAAGCCGCCGCCCGCCTTCGCGAACGAACTCGCGGCGCTCGTCGTGCCCGACCCGATCGTCGAGTCGTCGACCGCCGCGGGGCCGTTCGTGAACTTCCGCTTCCGCCGCGCAGCGCTCGCGCGCGAAGTGCTCTCCGCGGTGCAGAGCGACGCCGCGCCCTATGGCCGCGCGCGCAGCTCGGGCGAAGTCGTCTGCATCGACTTCAGCTCGCCGAACATCGCCAAGCCATTCCACATCGGCCACATGCGCAGCACGGTGATCGGCAACGCCCTGTGCCGCATCTGGCGGCACGTCGGCGCCGAAGTGCACGGCATCAACCATCTCGGCGACTGGGGCATGCCGTTCGCCAAGATGATGACCGCCTACATGCGGTGGGGAAACGAGCAGGAACTGCACCGCTCGCCGATGCGCTACATGTTCGACCTCTACAAGCGCTACGGCCAGGAGGTGAAGGGCAACCCCGCGCTGGACGACGAGGCGGCCATGCACTTCCGGGCGCTCGAGAGCGGCGCCGACAACCCGGAACGGCGCATGTGGCAGCTGCTGCGCGACGAGTCGCTGAAGGCGTTCCAGGGTCCGTACTCGCGGCTCGGCGTGACGTTCGACCACGTCACCGGCGAGTCGTTCTTCGAGGACAAGATGGCGGCCGCGCTGCAGCGCGTCACCGCGTCGGGCGTGCTCGAGGAGAGCGACGGCGCCGAGGTCGTCTGGCTCAAGGAACTCGGCATCAAGGAGCCGTGCATCCTGAAGAAGCGCGACGGCACGACGCTCTACCACACACGCGACCTCGCCGCCGCGTTCTACCGCGAGGCGACGTTCCGTCCGACGCGCATCCTCTACGTCGTCGGCGCCGAACAGAAGCTGCACTTCGATCAGCTGAAGGGCGTGCTGACGAAGATGAAGGAGAAGGTCGCCGCCGCCGTCGAGCACGTGCCGTTCGGCCTCGTGCTCAGCAAGACCGACGACGGCAAGTGGGAGAAGTTCGCGTCCCGGGCCGGCAACGCGGTGTTCCTCGACGAGATCCTCGACGAAGCCGTGGCCAAGGTGCGCGCGATCATCCGCGAGAAGAACCCGGACCTCCCCGATGCCGATGCCGTCGCCGAGCAGGTCGGCGTGTCGGCGATCGTGTTCAACGACCTGAAGAACTCGCGCATCCGCGACGTGAAGTTCGACTGGGACGCGATGCTCGCCTTCGAAGGCGAGACCGGTCCCTACGTGCAGTACGCGATCGCGCGGCTCGGCTCGATCCTGCGCAAGGCCGAAGTGCCGGTGCCCGGCGTCGACACGATCGACTGTGCGGTGCTGGCCGACGCCGAACGTGTGCTGCTGACGATGATGGACTTCGGCACCGCGGTGCAGCGCGCCGCCGAACAGAGCGAGCCGAGCCACGTGACCGGCCACACGATCGCGCTCGCCGGCGAGATCCACTCCTACCTGCGCGACCACTACGTGATCGGCCAGGAAGCGAAGGTGCGCGATGCGCGGCTCGTGCTGGTCGACGCGGCGCGACGGCTGTTGACGACGGGGCTCGCACTGCTCGGCATCCCGGCGCCGGAACGGATGTGAGCGCGACCCCGCACCCGTCGCGGCACGGCGCGTTGGTGCCGCGGTTCGTCGCCAGGATCCGGCGCGCCGGCGCGATCGCGCTCGCACTCGCCGCCGCCTCGCTCGCGCCGGCCCAGGACGGCCCGGTGCCGCCACGCCCGCCGAACATCGTGTTCGTGCTCGCCGACGATCTCGGCTACCGCGAGCTCGGGTGCTTCGGTCAGGAGCGCATCCGCACCCCACGCCTCGACCAGCTTGCGCGCGAGGGCATGCGGCTGCTGCGCCACTACGCCGGCGCGCCAGTGTGCGCGCCGTCGCGCGGCGTGCTGATGACCGGCAAGCACCCGGGCCACGCCGCGGTGCGCGACAACAAGGAAGCGCAGCCCGAAGGCCAATGGCCGCTGCCCGCCGGCGAGCCCGTGCTCGCTGCGGTGCTGCACGAGGCCGGCTTCGCCACCGGCGCGTTCGGCAAGTGGGGCCTCGGCGCGTTCGGCACCAGCGGCGATCCGCTCGCGCGCGGCTTCGACCGCTTCTTCGGCTACATCTGCCAGCGCCACGCGCACTCGTACTGGCCCGCGTTCCTGTGGGACGACCGGCAACGGCTCACCCTCGCGAACGAGCCCGCCGTGCCCGGCGCCGGCCGGCTGGCCGACGGCAGCGACCCGAACGACCCCGCGGCCTACGCGCGATTCGTCGGCAGCGACTACGCCCCCGACCGCATCCGCGACGCCGCGCTCGCCTTCGTGCGCGCGCATCGCGAGCGACCGTTCTTCCTGTTCTACCCGTCGCCGCTGCCGCACCTGGCGCTGCACGTTCCCGCGGCCGAGCTCGAGGCCTACGCCAGCACCTTCGCCGAGACGCCGTACGTCGGCGACCGCGGCTACACGCCGCATCGCACGCCGCGCGCGGCCTATGCAGCGATGATCACGCGGCTCGATCGCGAGGTCGGCGAACTGCTCGACGCCCTCGATGCCGCGGGCATCGCCGGCGACACGATCGTCGTGTTCACGTCCGACAACGGCGCCACGCACAGTCCGGTCGGCGGCACCGACGTCGACTTCTTCGCGTCGTGCGGAGAACTGCGCGGCCGCAAGGGTTCGCTGTACGAAGGTGGCATCCGCGTGCCGACGATCGTGCGCTGGCCGGGGCGCGTCGCGGCCGGCTCGCAGAGCGACATGATCAGCGGCTTCGAGGACTGGCTGCCGACGCTGGCGGCGACCTGCGGCGCGCAGACGGCGCGTGGCGACGGCATCGACCTGCTGCCGATGCTGCGCGGCGAAGCACAACCCGCGCGGACGTTCCTCTACCGCGAATTTCCCGGCTACGGCGGCTGGCAGGCCGTCTGGCAGGGCGATCACAAGCTGGTGCGGCGTCGGCTGCAGGAACCGGCGAAGGCGACGACCGAGCTGTACGACCTGGCGGCCGACGTGGGCGAACAGCGTGACCTCGCCGCCGACGCCCCGGAGCGAGTGCGGGCGATGCTGGCGATCGCGGCCCGGGAGCACACGCCCTCGGCGGTGTTCCCGCTGCCTGCTCTGGACAAGTGAGGGATTCTCGAAGTCCCGGGCACCGATCGCGGTCGTGCGGCATGGATACCATCGTCTCCCACCGATGCCGGACTCCCTCGAACGCGAACTGCTGCAGCACGCCGCCGGACTCCGCGGGCTGGCGCGCGACCTGCTGCGCGACGCCCACGCCGCCGAGGACGTGACGCAGGCGACGCTGCACCAGGCACTGTCGGCGCACGGTCCGAAGCCTGGCCCACTCGGCGGCTGGTTGTTCCGCACGCTCGGCAACTTCGCGCACCAGTGGCGCCGCACCGAACGCCGGCAGCAGACGCGCGTGCAGGCGCTGCCCGAACGCGCGCCCGCACCGTCCGCGGCCGAGCAAGTCGCTCGCGCGGAGATGCTGCAGCGCGTGACGACCGCGGTCACTTCGCTCGCGGAGCCGTACCAGACCGCGGTGTTCCTGCGGTACTTCGAGGACCTGCCGCCGCGCGCGATCGCGCGGCGGACGAACACGCCGGTGGCGACCGTGAAGAGCCGGCTCGCACGCGGCCTCGTCTTGTTGCGCGCGCGGCTCGATTCCCCGCACGGCGAGCGCGATTGGCGGCGCGCACTCGCGACCTGCTTCGGACTGCCCTTCGTCACGACGCTCCTACTTCCCATCGGACCCCTGCTCGTGAGCACCGCGACCAAAACCCTGCTCGCTGCCGGCCTGCTCTGCATCGGCGGCCTGTTCCTGCTCTCCGACCGCGACGACCCGCGCCCGCTCGCCGGCGATGCGGCGAAGGCGACGGCCAACGACGCCGCGGCCATGGCGGCCACGCCTTCGCGCGACGCGGCAGGAGAAGGCACGCGCGTCGCCGCCGGTCCGGCCGCGGCAATCGCGCCGTGGCTCGACCATCCGTTCGAGGCATCGCTCGAGGTGCTCGTCGTCGATCCGCTCGGTCTGCCGGTCGAAGACCACGCGCTGCGCCTCGCACCGACGGGGTGCCAGCACAACGAGGCGAGCCATGCAACCGCCGCCGACGGCCGCATCGCGCTGACGTGGCGCATGCGGCAACGCACGATGGAAGTGCAGCTCGCGGATCCACGCGGGCAACTGCGCCGGGTGCAGGTCGAGCACGGCAGGCCGACGCGCATCGTGATGCTCGGCGCGGCGAGCGCACGCGCTGCGGACCGCTACTACGTGGCCAGGGGCACGCGGATCTCGGTGAGTAGCGGGTACATCCGCATGAATGCCGTGAACGTCCTCGCCACGAACGTGGATCTGCGCATGCGCGAAGGCCTGCACCCGCACGCGGTGTTCGGCGACCCGCAGGCGAAAGCGCTGGATCTCGACAGCGAGTACAAGACGCTCGGCGACCTTGTCGCGCCCGACTTCGTCGTCCACTCCGCGGTTGGCCGCTACTTGGTATCGCTGTCGGAAGCCGAAGCGCCCGCAGCCGCCGCTCCCGCCCCTGGCGTCGCGGGCGTCGTGTTCGGCGCCGACGGCAAGCCGGCCGCGAATGTGACCGTCGCCTTGATCGGCACGAGTCCGCAGCCGCTCCAGGTGGCGACCACCGACGACGAAGGGCAGTTCCGGTTCGAGAACTGCGTTGCCGGCGAGTTCACCGTGCGCGCCGGCGGCGACCACCAGGGCCTGCACACGGTGCCCGTCGTGGTCACGCAGGGAGTGACGCCGTGCACGCTGCAGCTGCAGCTCGGCGCCTGTGTGCGCGGTCGCGCCGTGGACGCGACCGGCAAACCGCTCGCCGACCACGTCGTCGAGTGGCAAGCGCTCGACCAGTCGTGGGCCGACCGGACCAAGACCGGCGCCGATGGCGCGTTCCTGTTCGCGAACCTGCCGGGCGTGCCGGGTTCGCTGACGCTGCTGGCGACCGAAGAAGCGATGCCGATCGCGTTCCTGCCGTCGCTGCTGCCGGACAGCGGCGAGCAGGTGCTAGCGGCGTCGGGCGGCAAGGGCAGCGTCATGACCCTCGAACCCGTCGCGGCGACCGAAGCCGGCACGTGCGAAGTCCGCATCTGGCACGCAGACACCCGCGTCGGCGCGATCCTGCGCGCGCCCGAGTCCGGCGCCGTCTGGTCGTCGCTGCCGCTCGCCGCCGGCTTCTACGACGTCGAGATGCGGGTGACCGGCCGCGGTTGGCGCTCGCTCGGCCGCCACTGGTGCGAAGGCGAGAACGTGGTCGAACTCGGGCGCGTCGAAGCGCCGCCGTGCGGCACGATCGAGATCACGCTGCCCGATGCGCAACTCGCTGGCGGCGACGGCGCGAAGTTCGAAGTCTGCGCACTGCGCGCTGACGCCGACGTACGCATCGAACCGTCCGCCCTGCCGCGCGACCGCCGGATCCGCATGCCCGTTGGCCGCTACGTGCTGCTGTTCCGCAGCGCCGACGGGAGCATGCGCGCGCACCGCTTCGACGTCGCCGCCGACCAACACGTCGTCGTCGCGCCCGCGCCGTAGCGACGCCGCGCCGCGGTCGCGTAGCATCGACGCATGCCACGCAACGCGACGACCGTGCAGAACGTGCTCGGCACCACGCTGGTGCCGTGCAGCACCGAGCCGATGACCGGTTTCTTCCGCGACGGCTGCTGCAACACGTCGGAGGACGACCACGGCGTGCACACCGTGTGCTGCGAAGTGACCGCCGAGTTCCTCGCCTTCAGCAAGGACGCCGGCAACGACCTGTCGACGCCGCACCGCGCCTTCGGCTTCCCCGGGCTGCAGCCCGGCGACCGGTGGTGTCTGTGCGCATCGCGCTGGGTCGAGGCGATGGAGGCCGGACGCGCGCCGCGCGTGGTGCTCGAATCGACGCACGCGCGCACGCTCGAGTTCGTGCCGCTCGCGGTGCTGCAGCGCTACGCGATCCCCGGCTGAGGACCTGCGAAGGGTCGGGCGCCGCCCTCGCACCGCAACGCACGTTGTGGCCGGCGCGGCCGAGCCCGTAGCCTGCGCGCATGCACGCACGATTCCTCGCCGCGGTCACGATCACCCTGGCCGCCTGCACCGGCGGCGCGTCCGACTCGATGGACGCCGCCATCGCAGCACTCCAAGCCCGACCCGAGCACTCCGCCGACACCATCGAAGTCGAGCACGTGCTGATCGCGTTCCAGGGCGCGCCGCGGATCACCGGCGTCACGCGATCGCTCGACGACGCGAAGAAGCTCGCCGAGGACGTCTGGAAACAGGCCACGAGCGGGACCGACTTCAGCGCCTTGCGCAAGCAGCACAGCAACGACACGGGGCCGGGCGTCTACCCGATGAGCAAGGCGGCGCGCGGCAGCATGGTCCCCGGTTTCGAGAACGTCGGTTGGCGGCTGCAGGTCGGCGAGATCGGCGTCGCTCCGTACGACAAGACGAAGAGCCCCTACGGGTACCACATCATCAAACGCCTGAAGTGACGCCCGCAGCGCCGCGGCTCACTCGTGCACGAGTTCGCAGGCCTCGTAGACCGGGCCTTCCATGCACGTGCGCGAGTACGGCCAGCCCTTGAAGCGCGGGCCCTGCACCGCGACCGTGCAGCCGTTGCAGACGCCGTAGCCACAGGCCATGTAGGTCTCGAGGCTCAGGAAGCACCGCAGCCCGCGCCGTTCGCACAGCTCCGCGACCGCGTGCATCATCGGATCCGGCCCGCAGCAGAAGACGACCTCGCCGGGCTTCGCTTCGCCGCGCGCGATGACGGCGTCGAGCAGCGCGGTCACCATGCCGCGGAACCCGTGGCTGCCGTCGTCGGTCGCCGCGAACATGCGCACGAGGCCCGCGAAGTCGTCCATGCCGGCGAGAGCTTCGCGCGTGCGGCCGCCGAACAACAACCGCAGCGAACGGCCCTGCGCCTTCGCCTCGCGCGCGAGCAGCAGGAACGGCGCGAGCCCCACGCCGCCGGCGACGCAGATCGGGTCGGCGATGTCGCGCGGGAACGGCTGCCCGAGCGGCCCGTTCAGCACGATGCCTTCGCCCGGCCGCAGCGCGCACAGCGCGCGCGTGCCTTCACCGACCGGCTTGATCAGGAAACTCCCCCACGACCCGTCCCCCGCGCGGTCGTAGAGCGAGAACGGTCGCGGCAACTGCACGGGCCAACGATGCTCCGTGCGCAGCATGTAGAACTGGCCCGGCAGCGTCGGCGCGATCGGGCCGTCGACCTCGATCGCGAACGAGCCGCCGCCGAGGTCGCGGCAGCGTCGCAGGGTGTGCACTCGGGTCAGCATCGGGCGCGGCGGAGCATACCGAGCCGGTCCGCCGCCGCCTCTCAGCGTCGTGCGACTTCGAGCTGCGGGCGCGACGACGCAACCGGCGACCCGACGCGGCTGCGCAGCGTGACGATCGGGATCTCCGGCGGCGCGCCGATGCGCAACGGCAGCACCGTGACCCCGACGCCGCGACTGACGTAGAGACGGCAGCCGTTCTCGACGAACCAACCACGCTCGTAGCCGAAGCGGCTGTGGTGGATCGGCGCCCAGTCGCCGAGCCGGATCTGCCCACCGTGCGTGTGCCCGGAGAGCTGCAGGTCGACGTCGACGGCCGCGGCCTCGAAGAAGAAGTCCGGATGGTGGCTGAGCAACACCGCCGGTTCGTCGACCTGGCGTCCGGCGAGCGCGCGCCGCAGATCGGGCTCGCCCTCGGTCAAATCGTCGACGCCGCACAACCACAACGAACTGCCGCCGTGCTGGAGGCGCACGCCGCGGTTCTGCAGCACCTGCACCCCATGGTCCTGCAGGAACGCGGTCCACAGCCCGATGTCGGGTCCGAAGAAGTGATCGTGGTTGCCCGGCACGGCGAACATGCCGAGCCTCGGCCGCAGCATCGCCAGCGGCTTCTGGAACAACAGGATCTCGCGCTCGCGCGTGTTGATCAGGTCGCCGCCGAACAACACCACGTCGGGCGCGGCGTCGCGCAGCTGGCCGAAGATGCGCAGCAGATCGCCTTCGTCGAGGAAGCTGCCGGCGTGCACGTCCGTCACGAACGCAATGCGCAGACCGTCGAGTCCGGGTGCATGCGTGCGCAGGGTGAGTTCGAGTTCGGGCAACTCGAAGCTGCGGTGCACGCGACGATGCAGCCAGTGGCCGACCGGCAGTCGGTCGAGCAAGCGGTTGACGGCGGCGGTCGCGCTGGCGACGAAGCGCCGCAACGCCGTGCGCCGACCCGACAGAGGGCC
This sequence comes from uncultured bacterium, assembly GCA_937952215.1. Classification (GTDB taxonomy): domain Bacteria; phylum Planctomycetota; class UBA1135; order UBA1135; family UBA2386; genus UBA2386. The sequence continues at coordinate 62,468 of CALFZH010000063.1, read as the reverse complement.
GCGCGGTCGCGGCGCCTTCTTCGGTGCGCCCTCCGAGGCACGCCGGCCGTTCACCGCGTTCGCGCCTCGTCGAGCAGGCGGGCATTCGCGGCGAGGATCGTGCGCACGGCACGAGCGTCCACCGCGGCGTCCACGCCGCCCAGCCCGTCGAGCCCGAGCCACGCGCTCGCCAACGGCGCCTCGAGCCAGCTCGGCAGCCGCCGCTGCTGCAGCAGGAACCGGGTCCAGGTGCGCGCGAGCACGGCGCGATCCCCACGCCGGAGCGCGTTGTCCGCCATCGCGACGAGTTCGGGCGGCGCCTGGTCTCCCGGCACCAGCGCTTCGGCAGAGTTCTGCAGTTCGCGCGCACGAGCGACGTCGCCGCTGCGGGCGGCGTAGTACGCAGCCATCGCCAGCAACTGCGTGCGCGGGCTCGTGGGCAGATCCCGCAGTCCCAGCGCCGGCTCGATCGCCGCGAGCGCCTCGCCGAACGCGTTGCGCGTCGAGGCCGCGAGCGCATCGTCGACGGCGACCGCCGCGGCCTGCCGGGCCAGCAGAACCGGCGTCGGCGCGACGGGGCCGGGCGCCGGCGCGGCGGGCGTCATCGGCCACGACGTGAGGGCCACGAGTGCCAGCAGGTTGGCCAGCAGGAGCATGCCGTAGATGCGATGGCGAACGGTCGGCTCCGGCACCCCGGCGCCCGCGGCCGCGAGCGCACGTTCGCCGGCGGCGATCGCCAGCTCGGCCGCCTGCAAGGCGTCGACGTCGTCCTGCTGCTCTGCCGTCGGCAGGGGCGCAGGGACGCTCGCCGCCATCAGCCGCGCGAGGTCGTCCGGCGGCGCCTGCGTGGGTGCCGTTGCCGGGGTTGCCGTGCCGTTGTCGCCCTGCTGCTCGCTCATGGTGCGGCGCCCTCGCCGTTGCCCACCTCATCGGCATTCCAGCGAACGACCTGATGCCGCGCGCCGACCACCGCCGGCGGCCGGACCGGGCGCGCGCCGACGGCGCGATCAGACCGCTGCCACGGGCTGCGGCAGCAGCAGCGTGCGCCGCAGGCCGCGCGGCAGCGACGTGCAGCGCAGGCTGCCATCGTGCACGGCGAGAGCGACGGCGAGCGTCGGGCAGGGACGCCAGCGACCGGTCCCGTCGTGCTCGCAGTGGATCGCGACGTGGGCCGGAAGCTGCTGCGCGGCGAAGCGAACGGTCGATGCGCCGGCGGCGCGCGCCGCTTCGCAGAACGCCGCGAGCGCTCGTTCGAGCAGCTGGCGATCGCCTTCCAACGACAGGCCGGCGACGCCGGCGACGACCTCACCACCGTGGCGGGCAGCGACCGCGGTGAGCAGTTCGTCGACGTCGACGCGTTGCCGGCCCGGTGCGGTCACACGTCCACCTTGGTCCGCTGCGGCCGCTTGCCGAGGCCGTAGAGCCGGATCTTGTTGTAGAGCGTCGTGCGGTTGATGCCGAGGATCGACGCCGCGCGACTGATGTTCCACTGCGTGTCTTCGAGCACCGACGCGACGAGCCGTTCCTCGAGCGCCCGGATCGAACGATCGGCGCCGGTCAGCACGACGGCCGAGCGGTCGATCTCGTCGCTGCCGTCCGCCAGACCGCCGGTGAACTTCGGCAGGTGCTTCTCGTCGAGCATGCCGCCCGGACTGACGATGCACGCGTGCTCGACGACGTTGCGCAGTTCGCGCACGTTGCCGGGCCAGGCGTACTCGCACAGCGTCTCCATCGCCTCCTCCGTGAAGCCGGCGAACGCCTTGCCCATCTGGCGGCCGATCTGGTCGAGGAAGAAGTGCGCGAGCAACGGCACGTCGGCCGCGCGTTCGCGCAGCGCCGGCACGCGCACGGTCGTCACGTCGAGGCGGAAGAACAGGTCCTCGCGGAAGCGGCCATCGGCCAGCAGCGGCCGCAGGTCCTGGCGCGACGCCGCGACGATGCGCACGTCGGCCGGCAGGTCGACGACACCGCCGACGCGCCGGAACGTGCGTTCCTGGATCACCCGCAGCAGCTTGACCTGCAGCGACGGGTCGATCGCGCTGACCTCGTCGAGCAGGAGCGTGCCGCCAGCCGCGAGCGCCAGCAGTCCGTCCTTGCCGTGACGCGCGCCGCCGGCGAAGGCGCCGGCTTCGTATCCGAACAGTTCGGCCTCGAGCAGCGCTGGCGTCGTCGCGGCGCAGTTCACGGCAACGAACGGTCCGGGGTGCCGGGCGCTGCGTTCGTGGATCGCGCGCGCGACGAGTTCCTTGCCAGTGCCGGCCTCGCCGACGACCAGCACCGGCGCGTCGGGCGTCGCCGCGACCTGCTCGACACGCGCCTGCACCTGGCGCAGCGCCGGCGACAGACCGATCAGTTCGGTCGACGTCAGCCCGCGCACTCGCGCCCGCAGCCACGCCAATTCCTGCCGGCGCTGCCGGCCATCGAGCACGCGGCCCAGCACGGCGAACACCCGGTCCGCGGCGAACGGCCGTTCGATGACGTCGCAGGCGCCGTGGCGCATCGCTTCGACGGCGAACGGCGCGGCGCCGTAGCCGGCCAGCAGCACGACGTCGGCCGGCTGGTCGCCGATGCGCAAGCGCGCAGCGACGGCGGGACCATCGGCGTCGGACAACTGGACGTTGGCGAACACGACGTCGCACGGTGCCGCAGCGAGACGCGTGAGGGCATCGGCGATGCACGTCGCGCCTTCGACGATCACGCCTTCAGGCTGCAGCAGCTTGCGCAGCATTTCGGCGACGGTGACGTCGTCGTCGAGGACCAGGACACGGGGGAGTCCGGAGAAGCTCAGGTTCTTCATGGCCGTCTTGCGTCGGGGGGAACTGCCGCGGGGGCGACAGCAGCACGGTCGAGCACCGTGCCATGGGCGCTTTCGGCACGACCGGCCCTCGAACTTGCGCGCCGTCGCAAAAAACCGCACCGTGGCGGACTGCCGGTGGGCACTTCGACCTGCCGGCCGCTTCCGCCGCATGTCGAACGACGCCGCACTCGAAGGCCAGCTCGGCAGGCACACGCGCTTTGCCCGGCTCGTGCACGTCGCGACCTGCACCTCGACGCAGGATCTTGCGGCGGCCCCCCCTACCGACGGCGACGCGGTGTTCTGGGCCGATCACCAGCAGAAGGGCCGTGGCCGACAGCAGCACGAATGGCACGACGAGCCGGGCGCCGACCTCGCGATGACCGTCCGGGTCACGCAGCGGCTGCCGCGCCCTCTCGCGCTGCCCGCGGCGCTGCCGGTCGCGGTGCTGCGCGCCGTCGAATCCCTCGCCGGCGTGGCGCTGCGGCTGAAGTGGCCGAACGACCTGTTCCTCGACGGTCGCAAGGTGTGCGGCGTGCTGATCGACGCCGGCGTCGTCGGACCCGACAGCTGGCTGATCGGCATCGGCGTCAACTGCAACCGCGTGCGCTTCCCGCCGGAACTCGAACCGATCGCGACCTCGCTGGCGCTGGCGACCGGCCGCCTCGTCGATCGTGGCGCCTTGCTGCTGGCGATCGCCGTGCAGATCGAGGCGATGCTCCGCGCCCTCGCGGCGGCGCGACACGACGAGCTCGAAGCGACGTTCCGCGACCGGCTCGGCCTCGTCGGCCAGCGCGTGGCGATCGACGCGGGCGGACCGCCGGTCGAAGGCGTGCTGCAGCACGTCGACTTCGTGCAGGTCACGCTCGACGGCGAACGGCGCCTGCCGCTGGCGACGGTGCGCTCGCTGCGCGCGGTCTGAGTCCTGGGGTCAGCGCCCGGGAAGCGTGTCGCCGAGCGTCGCCGCCCAACGCTTCGCCGGCAGCACCCTCACGCCGCCATCGTCGAGCGTGCGATCGCCGAGGTAGACGCCGACGGCACTGCGGATCACCTTCTGCCCCAACAGCTCGCGAAGCGCCGCGCCGTACTCCGGGCGCCAGCGCGTCGACGCCTTTACCTCGATGCCGACACGGTGGTCCGGACCGTTCCAGATGAAGTCGACTTCGACGCCAGCACCGGTCCGGTACCACGCCATCTCGCCACCACACTGCGCAAGCTGCAGATGCGCTCGCAGTTCGTGCAGCACCCAGGTCTCGAGCAATGCCCCCTTCTCCGACTCGTGCACCGCGGCGCGCACCCGACCGGCGGCCGCGCGCGCGACGCCAGGATCGAAGAAGTAGAACTTCGGGTGCGCAACCTCGCGCACCTTCAGCCGCGGCTGCCATGCCGGGAGCCACACGCCGATCAGGGTGTCGGCCAGCACGCCGAAGTAGCGCGTGACCGTCGAGCGAGCGACCTGGGCCTCGTTGGCGACGTTGCTGACGTTCACGATCTGGGCGTTGAGCAGCGCGGCGACGCGCAGGAAACGCGAGAACCCGGCGAGGTCCTTCGTCAGCGCCTCCTGCTGGATCTCCTGCTGCAGGTAGTTGGCCGCGTAGGCCTCGAGCGTCTCGAACGCGATTTCGGGCTCGCTGCGCACGCCCGGCAGCAGCCCGGTCCGCAGCACGTCGTCGATCGTCGCGTCACCGTCCAGCTCGGCGAGCGTCAGCGGGAAGAACGCACGGTTGACGACGCGGCCCGCGAGCATGTTGGCGTCGAGCCGTCGCAAGCGGCGCGCACTCGACCCGGACAGCGCGAAGCGGTAGCGCCGGCCGTGACGCGCGATGATCCCGTGCACCTCGTCGAGCAGAGCCGGCACCTTCTGCACCTCGTCGACGACGACCCAAGTGTCGTTCGGCAATCCCTCGACCTCGCGGCGAAACGCGGCGGGCTCGTGCAGGAACCGCAGGTAGACGTCGGTCGCTAGCAGGTCGCACCAGTGCGCGTCCGGCAGCACTTTCCGCAACCAGGTGCTCTTGCCGGTCGCTCGCGGCCCGAACAGGAAGAACGAGGTCTTCGGCGGCGCCAGGGTGCGCGCATACATAGTGGTCATTTTGCACGACATTCTGACCACGGGCAAGCGGGTGGCGGTGGACGCGGCAAGCGCCCGCGCCACGGATCACGCCGCTTCGCCGAGGCTCTCGAGCAGGCGTCCTTCGAACACGGCGAGCTTGGTCGGCGGCGGGCCGCCCACCATGCGCACCAGCAGCTGCTGGTCGCCGGGCGCCGCCGGCAGCAGCGGGAAGCCCTTGCACTGCAACCAGGCGTTCATGCCGAGCCACGCCATCACGAAGTTGAAGTCGTGGAACGGGGCGATGCGCAGCAGCCGCCACAGCAGGCGGAAGCCCTGACGCACCGGGTGCAGGCCCTGGAAGAGCAACGGCACGTCGCGGTAGCAGCGGCCGGCGTCGAAGCCATCGAGCACGCTGCGCAGTTGCTCGGGTGCGGGGTACGTCAGGTTGTGCACGGCGTCCCACGGCGGGCCGCGCCGCAGCTCGTTGTTGCGGAACCGCGGCAGCTCCGACGTCAGCGTGCGGAACAGGTCGACGAGGAACCAGCCGTCGGGCGGCAGTTCGGCCGCGGCGCGCTGGCGCAGCAGGCGCAGGCACTCGCGCAAACCGAGCACGAGGCGGTGTTCCTGGGTGACGGGAGCGAGTCGGCTCGGGCGGCCGTGCACGATGTCGGTGACGTCGTCGTCGTTGATCACGAAGCCGCGCAGGCGCAGCAGCGAGGCGAGGAACGGCACGTCGCCGGGCGCTGGACGGCGCACGCCGTCGAGCACGCGCTGCGCCGCAGCCAGCGGTTCATCGTCGTGCGCAGCCGCGACCATGCGCGCAGCCAGCGCAAGGTCGACGCGCTCGAGCACGCTGGGCTGTCGGGTCTGCGGACCGGTCACCGGTCCCTTTTCGGCTGCGTCTCCGCTGCGGCTCACCCCACGTTTCGCACGGCCCGCGACGCCCGCTGGCATCGACACTTCGGCCGCGATCCGGGGGCCTGGACGAACGCCAGGATCCGGGGGCAACTCGCGCCTGCGCCCCCGAGGCCGCGCACGTATGGTGCGGCCCGATGCTCGTCCGCACCGCCCTCGCGATCTCGTTCCTCCTCGCTGCCGTCGCTGCACAGCAGGCCACGCTCGATCCCACCCTGCTCGCCGGCCTGACGGCGCGCAGCATCGGCCCGGCGGTCTGCGGCGGCCGCATCGGCGCCATCGCCGGCATCCCGGGCGATCCGACCACGATCTGGGTGGGAGCGGCGAGCGGCGGCGTGTGGAAGTCGACCGACGGCGGCGTGCGCTTCACGCCGGTCTTCGACGACCAGAACGTCACGTCGATCGGTGCCCTGGCGATCGATCCGCGCAGCCCCGACGTCGTCTGGGTCGGCACCGGCGAAGGCAACCCGCGCAACTCCGCGAGTGTTGGCCGCGGCCTCTACCAGACCCGCGACGGTGGCCGCACCTGGCAACACCTCGGCCTCGACCGCACCGAGCGCATCCATCGCATCCTGCTCCACCCGACCGCGCCGGGCACCGCGTGGGTCGCGGCGTTCGGCACCAGTTGGGGCGAGAACGCCGAGCGCGGCGTGTTCAAGACGACCGACGGCGGCGCGACGTGGCAGAAGGTGCTGTTCGTCGACGAACGCACCGGCTGCGGCGATCTCGTGCTCGACCCGCGCAACCCCGACAAGCTGTTCGCGGCGATGTGGGAACACCGCCGCTTTCCGTGGAGCTTCGACTCCGGCGGCCCGGGCTCGGGCTTGCACCGCTCGCTCGACGGCGGCACGACGTGGACGCGGCTCGGCGAGGAGGATGGCCTGCCGGCCGGCGAACTCGGCCGCATCGGCCTCGCGATCGCCGACAGCGATCCACGCGTCGTCTACGCGCTCGTCGAGGCGAAGAAGAACGCGCTGCTGCGCAGCGACGACGGCGGCTTCAAGTTCCGCCAGGTGAACGCCAGCGAGGACGTGGCGCCGCGGCCCTTCTACTTCTGCGACATCCGCGTCGACCCCCGCGACAGCAATCGCCTCTACAACCTGCACGTCACGATCGACGTTTCGAGCGACGGCGGCCGCACGTTCGGCGGGCTGGTTGGCTGGGACGCGGCGCATCCCGACCATCACGCGTTGTGGATCGATCCGAGCGATCCGCTGCGTTTGCTGCTCGGCAACGACGGCGGCGTCTCGATCAGCAACGACCGCGGCAATTCGTGGCGCTTCTGCGCCAACCTCCCGCTCGCGCAGTTCTATCACGTCGCCGTCGACCACGACGTGCCCTACCACGTCTACGGCGGCCTGCAGGACAATGGCAGCTGGCGCGGTCCGTCGACGGTGTGGGAGAACGGCGGCATCCGCAACCTGCACTGGCAGGAGGTCTGCTTCGGCGACGGCTTCGCGACCGTTCCCGATCCGCAGGACAGCCGGCAGGGCTACGCGATGAGCCAGGGCGGCGCGCTCGTGCGCTACGACCTGCGCACCGGCACGTCGAAGTCGATCCGGCCGCCAGCACCCGACGACGTCGAACTGCGTTGGAACTGGAACGCGCCGATCGCCCTCGATCCGCACGCCGCGGCGACCGTGTACTACGGCAGCCAGCTCGTGCATCGCAGCGACGACCGCGGCGAGAGCTGGCGCGTGATCTCGCCGGACCTCACCACCAACGATCCCGAGAAGCAGAAGCAGCACGAGAGCGGCGGCCTGACGCGCGACGTCACTGCCGCCGAGAACCACTGCACGCTGCACACGATCGCGCCGAGCCCCGTGCGCGGTGGCGTGATCTGGGCCGGCAGCGACGACGGCCGCGTGCACGTGACGCAGGACGGCGGCGCCTCGTGGCGCAGCGTCGAGGACCGCATGCCCGGCCTGCCGAAGGGCACCTGGTGCGCTCATCTCGAGGCCGGCAAGCACGACGCCGCCACCGCGTTCGCGGTCTTCGACGGCCATCGCACGACCGACTGGACGCCGTACGTGTTCGTCACCCGCGACTACGGTGAGACGTGGGCATCGCTGGCGACGCCGGCGATCGACGGCTACTGCCTCGTGCTCGAGCAGGACCCGGTGCGCGCCGAACTGCTGTGGCTCGGCACCGAGTTCGGGCTCTACGTGACGATCGACGGCGGCGCGAACTGGCACCGTTGGTCGCACGGCGTGCCCGCGTGCTCGGCGATGGCGATCACCACGCACCCGCGCGACCACGACCTGATCGTCGCCACGCACGGCCGCTCGATCTTCGTGCTCGACGACATCACGCCGCTGCGCACGCTGTCGGCCGAGGTGCTGGCGCAGAAGCTGCACGTGTTCCCGGTGCAGGCGGCCGTCGCATTCGAGACCGCGCAGACGCCTGGTTCGCGCTTCCCCGGGCAGGGCGAGTTCCGCGGCGCAACGCGGCAGCGTGGAGCCTTCGTGCACCTGATCGTGAACGCGCCCGAGCTGAAGCACCCGGACGCCAAGATCGAGAAGGCGCGCGCTGCGGCGAAGGCCGCCGAGAAGCCGCCAGCCGACAAACCTGCCGACGCGCCGGCGGCGAGCGACGCGCCGAAGCCAAAGCCGAAGGAAGAGCCGAAGGACAAGGTCACGATCGAGGTGCGCGACGCCGCCGGCGTCCTGGTGCGCACGTTCCGCGAGGACGTGAAGCTCGGCCTCAACCGCATCGTGTGGCGCCTCGAACGAGACGGCGGGCCGCGGCCGGCGCGCGAACTGCAGGAAGAGCCGGAGCTGCCGACGGGCGGGCGCGAGGTGCTGCCGGGCGAATACACGCTGACGGTGCGTTTCCAGGGCGAGGCGCGCGAGCAGCGGGTCGTGGTGCTCGCCGATCCACGCGTCGAGATCGCCGCCACCGATCGCGCCGCGAAGGACACGATGCGTGCGCAGCGCGACGAGATCCTCGCCGACCTCCATCGCAGCACGCAGCGGCTCGCGCGGGCACGTCGCGACGTCGACGTCGTCGAGAAGCGGCTCGCACTCGAAGTGAAGCCCAAGGGTGACGCGGGCGATCCGCAGCAGCCGCTGCGCGACGCGGTTCAGGCGGTGAAGAAGGCACTCGACGCGTGCGACGAGAAGCTGTGGGGTCCGAAGCCCGTGCAGGGCATCGTGCGCGATGACGACGGGCTGCTCGCGAAGGTGCAGACGCTGTTGCGCGTGACCCGCACGCCCGACGCGCCGAATCCGACCGAAGTGGAGTCGATGGCGAAGGCCGCCGCGAAGGCGCCCGAGGTCGCCGCGACGGTCGACGAGTTCGTCAGCGGGCCGCTCGCGACGTTCCGCGCCGCGGTCGAAGCGAGCGGGCTCAGCCTGCTGCCCGGCGTCGAGCCGGTACCGCAGCGTCGTTGAACGGGTAGCGGCCAGCGCAGGATTGCGACGGCGAGCGCACGTGGGCATGCTCGCCGTCAAGGAGAGTCGCCATGCCCACCCGTTCGTTCTCTCGCGCCTTGCTCACTGCCGCCGTCGCGTGCGGCGTGCACGGCGCCGCCGCCGCGCAGGGTCTCGCGCCCGACGTGCATTGGGGCGCCAACGCCTTCCCGCCGATCGACCCCGAAGTGCGCGTCAGCTTGTCGCTGAACCGCTTCACCGAGTTCAGCAAGACGCGCCGTGTCTACAACGACATCGACGAGACGTTCGGCTTCAACATGCTGCACGTCTCGGCGGTCGACCAGATCCCGGCCTGGCCGGACTGGACCTACACCGTCGTCGCCGGCGGCGGCCCGACCTCCGACCAGCCCACCCGCTTCCTGCAGAACGAGTTCCTGCACGAGCTCTGGGGGCTCGACAAGGTGCCCGTCGACGGCACCGGCGACGGTTGGGACTGGCAACTCGGCGGCAGCCTGACGTGGTCGCGCGAGAGCGGCTGGAACGGCCAGCGCCTGCGCTTCTTCGCCGGTAGCGGCGTCACCACCGGTTCGCTCTACCAGGAACTCAACGGCCACGTCGGCGCCGAGATGCTGATCCCGGAATGGCGCGTCAAGCTCGGGGCGATGGAGCGCTACTCGGTGCTCGACGAAGGCGACACGCTGGCACAGGTCGCCGACGAGGCGAACGTGATCCAGCTCTACGCCGGCTACGCGCCCGAACGCATCGACAGCACGGCGTGGTTCATGGAGTTCCTCGGCAACCCCGAGTTCGGACTCACCCTCTCCTACGACACCGGGCTGTTCGTCGAATCCGGCGGCGGCTCGGGCATCGGCACCTGGTTCATCAGCCTGCGCGTGAAGTGGGCGAGCGGGCTGATGTACGAGATCTGGAACGACATCGCCAACGGCACCGACTTCGGGCCGTCGATGGGCATGACGTTCAGCGTGGACCTGTTCTCGCTCCTGCCGCAGAGGTGGTACTGATGGCTTCCATACGCTGGCTCGTTCTCGGCCTTCTTTCGTTCGTCGCAGCGTGCACGCCGGTGCCGCTCCTCGTCGTCAACCCGCACGCCGGCCTCGAAGGCACGGGCGAACGCATGCTGCGCATGCGCTTCGCTCGGCTCGCGCCCCAGGAGACCACGGCCAGAGCCCAGCCGCCGACCTCGACGCTCGTCTATCGGCTCGGCGACCCCGGCGCCGACGGCTACGCGCTGTCGGTGCTGTTGCCGTTCTCGGCGCGCAACGCCGGCGACGCGCCGTGGCCGCTCGGCTCGAAGGCGTTCACGTTGGCGCGGCCCGACGGCGCTCCGCAGCTGCTGCCGGCGCACGCGGAGTTCCCGATCCTGACGCTGGCGCCGCACAGCCACGCGCGCTTCGAACTGCCGTTGCGCTTCGAGGCACCGCGCGACCGCGCCGCCGAGCTGATGTGCTGCATCTACAGGCTGCAGGTCGTCGCCGACGAGGAAGCGTTGCTGGTGAAGGAGCTGTCGCTGGCGAAGGTCAGCCAGCCGACCGACCTCGGGAGAATGGCCGCGCTGTTCGTGGCGACGATCGGCTTGATCGGGCTGCTGTAGCGGGCGCCCCCGGGGCCCAGGTGGGAGCGTCGGGCGACTAGGATCGCGCCCTTCCCCGACGCCCACCCACCCGGAGCCCGACCGTGAAGACCCCACTGCTGCCGCTCGTCGCCGCATTCGCCGGCCTGTTGTCCGCCCAGACCTGTCCCGACCGCACACTCGGCGTCAACCTGGGCGTCGGCGACGACACGATGTTCCCGATGCAGCCGATCGGCTTCGCGTTCCCGTTCGCGGGTTCGACCTGGACGGACGTGCACATCTGCGCGAACGGCTACTTCTTCTTCTCGAACAACAACGTGCCGGCGGCGCCGACGACCGGCGACTACAGCAGCTCGCCACTCGAACTCGGCTCGCAGTCGCCGCGCATCGCGCCGCTGTGGTGCGACCTCAACCTGACGGCCCCGAACGGTGCCGGCGCCTGGATCGCCAACACGTCGGGAACCAAGTGCACGATCACGTGGGACAACGCCGTCAACTACGGGATGACGACGCGCTTCCAGATGCAGGTCCAGCTGTTCCCGACCGGCGAGATCCAGATGTTCTGGTCGGCGGGCGCGACCAACAACTCGACGTACAACTACGTGGCCGGCGTCGGTCTCACCGGGCTGTCGCCGGGACTCGGCGTCGTGCTGACCGGTTCGACCGACCTCTCGCCTGGCGGCACGACGGCGAGCAACACGCTCTACGAAGCGTTCTCGACGCAGGGCTTCTTCGACCTCGGGCTGAAGAGCCTGCAGCTGATCCCGCTGTCGCCGGGCTGGGTGTGGATCGCGACGCCATGGACGGGATGCGCCACCACCACCGACTACGGCAGCGGCTGCGTGAACGCGCGCGACTCGTTCTACGAGATCATGCCGGCGAGCCAGTGGGACCTCGCCAACTCGACGCTCTCGTTCGTGCGCAACGGCAGCGGCTACACGGTGACGGCGAGCGGGCCCGGCGCGTGGTTCACGCCGAGCGCTGCAGCCGTGATCGTCGCCAACGGTGACGACGTCGTGCAGACCGTGGCGCTCGCTTCGCCGATGCCGGTGCCCGGCGGCACGACGTCGGCGCTCTCGATCTCGTCGAACGGCAACATCGCGCTGGCCGCGACGGGCAACGGCGCCGGGTTCGCGCCCGACGTGGGCAACTTCCTCGCCTTCGCGCAGACGGGCATCGCGGCGGCGTTCCACGACTACAACCCGGGCCTCGCGACCAGCGGCAAGGTGCTGTTCGAACAGGCGGGCGGCTTCGCCTACGTGACCTGGAACGGCGTCTTCAGCTACCTGACGTCGAGCCCCGACACGTTCCAGTACCAGTTCGAGCTCGCGACCGGCAACTGCACGATCGTCTACGGGGCGATGAGCACCGGCGCCAACGACTACCTGGTCGGCTACTCGCGCGGCGGACCGTCGTGGCGGCCCGAGGAGTCCGACGTCAGCGCGTTGGTGACCGCGCTCACGATCGCCGACGCGGGCGTGCCCGGGCTCGCATTGACGACCAGCGGCCTGCCGACGCTCGGCAACGCCGGCTTCGGGTGGGTCGTGAGCAACGTGCCGAACGTCAGCCCGGTCGCCGCCCTGTTCTTCGGCGCCACGGCACTCCCCGGCGTCGACCTCACGCCGAACGGCCTCGAGAACTGCCGCGGCTACACCAGCGCGGACCTGACGTCGACGACGTTCGCGGTCGTGCATCCGGCCGGCGTCGGCAACCAGCCGTTCGCGCTGCCGGCGACGATCACGTTGATCGGCGCCTCCGTCACGGCCCAGGCCGCGGCGCTGTCGCCGCTGACGACGCTCGGGGCGATCGTCAGCAACGGCAACGAGATCGTGCTCGGCCTCTGAGGGCACGCGGCGCGCGGCTCACCGCGCGCGCGCCGGCTTCTTCTTCGCTGGCGCCCGCGTCACAGCCTGCTTGGTCGCGCGCGGCCGGTTCAGGTGGTCCTGCAGCACGGTCGCGACACACGCGGTCAGCCGCTTGCCCATCGGGATGTGCAAGAACTCGTTCGGCCCGTGCGCATTGCTCTGCGGGCCGAGCACGCCGGTGATCATGAACTGCGCCTCGGGGAACTTCTCGCCGAGCATGCCCATGAACGGGATCGTGCCGCCCTCGCCCATGTAGACGCAGGGCTTGCCGAAGAACGTCTTCGACGCGGCGGCGCAGGCGTTCTCGAGCCAGCCCGCGAGCGGCGGCGCGTCCCAGCCCACGCTGGCCTTGTGCGACGAGAACGTGATCTTCGCGCCGGACGGCGGGTTCGACGTCATCAGCTTCTCGAGGTGCGCGATGCACGCCTTCTCGTCGGCGCGCGGCGGGATGCGCAGCGACAGCTTGAACGTCGAGAACGGGCGCAGCACGTTGCCGGCCTTGTCGACGTGCGGGATGCCGTCGGCGCCGATGAGCTCGACGAACGGACGCCAAGTGCGGTTGAGCACCAGCTCCTGCAGGTCCTTCGCCATGGGCTTGGTGCCCTTCACCCACGGGAAGCGCTGCCACATGAAGTTGCCGAGCACCTTGCCGCAGACCTTCGCCTGGTCCTTCCGCGCCTTCGGGATCGGGACGTAGAACTCCTTGGGCAGGATGCGGCCGGTCTCGCTGTCCTCGAGCCGCTCCATCAGCTGGCGGAACACGCGGAACGTGCTCGGCACCACGCCACTCGCGTCGCCGCTGTGCACGCCTTCGGTCAGGATGTCGATGCGCACGTCGCCGCCGACGAGGCCGCGCAGCGACGTCGTGCACCACAGCTGGTCGTAGTTGCCGCAGCCGCTGTCGAGGCAGACCACCAGCGTCGGCGAACCGATCCGGTCCTTCAGCGCGTCGATGTAGAAGGGCAGGTCGTAGCTGCCGCTCTCCTCGCACGCCTCGATCAGCACGACGCAGCGCGCGTGCTTGCCGCCGGCTTCGCGCAGCGCGCGGATCGCCGTCAACGACGCGTACGCCGCGTAGCCGTCGTCGGCGCCGCCGCGGCCGTAGAGCTTGTCGCCCTTCAGCACCGGCTGCCACGGACCGAGCCCGTCGAACCAGCCGGTCATCTCCGGCTGCTTGTCGAGGTGGCCGTAGAGCAGCACGGTGTCGGTGCCTTCACCCGGGATCTCCATGTAGATCACCGGCGTGCGTCCCGGCAGCTGCACGACTTCGACCGTGAGCCCCTCGATCGGCTGCGCCTTGCACCAGCCCGCGATCAGTTCGGTCGCGCGCTGCATGTGCCCGGCGGCCGCCCAGTCCTTGTCGAACGCGGGCGACTTGTTGGGGATGCGGATGTAGTCGACGAGTTGGGGGACGATGTCCTTGTCCCAGACGCCGTCGACGAACGAAGTGAGCTTGCGGGTTTCCATGCGGCTGGCGCATCCTCGCCGCGGCGCGACGTTTGGCAAGCGCGCGAGCGCGCGGAGCCTGGCAACTGGGCCGGCGCCCGACGTAGTGAGGCAGGGCTGCGCCGCGCGCTACAGCCCTTTGGCCTTCTTGCGGACGTCCTCGAAGATCTGCCGCGCCAGGATCGGGAACGCCAGACCCTGGAAGTCCGCCTCCGTCATGTAGCGGGTGACCAAATGGTCGTTTTCCGCCATGCGCTCGATCATCAGGTCTTCGATCAGCTTCTTGATGCCGAGTTCGAACTTGTCGAGCGGGTTCGCCATCGCCGTCCGCTGGATCTGCTCGTTGTTGCAGGCGCGCTCCTTGATCTGCTCGAAGAACAGCCGGTCCTCTTCGTTGAACTGCGTCCCGAAGCGCGTGTTGAGCACTTCGATGATCTCCGAGAGGGGAACCTGCTCATCCGTGGCCTTGCCTGTGCCGACATCGGTCGGGCCCGCCACGTACTGCTGGTCACCTTCCCGGACCTCGATCGCGCCAGAGAACGTGCGTTCGAGCCGGTAGTACTGCAGGGCCACTTCATCGCCGACCTTGACGATGGTGTCATCCCGGTCGAGCGGCAGGTGCGGCAGGAGGAACCGGCCGAAGCTGTAGAGCATCTCCAGGTCGCGGTCGGCGTAGGGCACGATCTGGCTCAGGAATGCGTAGATCTTGACGTAGCCGGACAGCTTGTCTCGGAAGGCCGTACGCGCATCCTCCTCGGCGAGCGCCTTGAAGCGGTCCACGGCCGGCTGCAGGTGCCGCTGCATGTGCGCGTGGTCGCCGGCAACCTGCTTCTCCTGCGGCTTGTAGAAGATCCTGGCGAAGGCCTCGACCTCGCTCCAGTGGTAGACCTGGGCCAGGTCGAGCTCGTGCTTCAGCGCCTCGAGCTGGCTCGGATCGGAGGTCTCGGCCAGCTCCGTCTTGTCGTAGTACGGCTTGAACGCGCGGAAAATGTTCTCGGCGTCGTTGACGAAGTCGAGCACGAACGGCGCGTCCTTGCCGGGGATCATGCGGTTGAGCCGCGACAACGTCTGTACGGCCTGCACGCCGTCGAGGCGCTTGTCGACGTACATCGTGTGCAGCAGCGGCTGGTCGAAGCCCGTCTGGTACTTGTTGGCCACCAGCAGCACCTGGTAGTCCGGCGAGTCGAAGCGTCCGGGTAGCGCGGCTTCGCTGATCGGTTTGCCGGTGACGATGTCCAAGTTCATCCCCGGTTCCGTGTGCTCCTTGCCGGTGTCCGGGTCCTTCACGGTGCCGCTGAACGCCACGAGGGCGCGCACGCCGGAGTAGCCATTCTCGGCGACGTAGCGGTCGAAGGCCTCCTTGTAGCGGACCGCGTGCAGGCGAGACGAGGTGACGACCATCGCCTTCGCGCGTCCGCCGACCCGATGCATCACGCTGCGTCGGAAGTGTTCGACGATGACTTCGGTCTTCTGCTCGATGTTGTGCGGGTGCAGGCTCATGAACTTCGCCAGCGCCCGGGCAGCCTTCTTCTTGGGGAGCTTCGGATCGTCCTCTGCCGCCTTCAGCAGCTTGTAGAAGGTCGCGTAGGTCGTGTAGTTCGTCAGCACGTCGAGGATGAAGCCCTCCTCGATCGCCTGCCGCATGCTGTAGAGGTGGAACGGATCCGGCTTCCCGTTGGGTCCTGGGCGGCCGAACAGCTCGAGCGTCTTGCCCTTCGGCGTCGCGGTGAAGGCGAAGAACGAGAGGTTCGGCTGCCGTCCGCGCGACGCCATGACTTGGTTGAGGCGGTCCTCCCAGTCTGCTTCGCCCTCGGCGTCTTCGCTGCCAGCGCCGAGGATCGCCTTCAGTTCACGCGCCGTCTCGCCGGACTGGCTCGAGTGCGCCTCATCGACGATGACCGCGTAGCGGCGTTTCTGGATCTCCGCCTCCCACGCCTTGGCTTTGGCCTTCTCCTCGGCGGACGCCTCCTCCTGGGTCCTAGCACCCGCAACGCTCAGCAAGCCGCGGAGCACGAACGGGAACTTCTGGAGAGTCGTGATGACGATCTTCGTGCCATCGACGAGCGCAGCAGCCAGTTGCTTGCTGTCCTCGTCGATCGCCTTGACGACTCCCTGGGCATGCTCGATCTGGTAGATCGCATCCTGGAGCTGCTGGTCGAGCACGCGGCGGTCCGTGATGACCACGACGCAGTCGAAGACCTTGCCATCCTTGGCGTCGTGCAGGCTGGCGAGTCGATGTGACAGCCACGAGATGCTGTTGGTCTTGCCGCTGCCGGCGGAGTGCTGAATCAGGTAGTTGCGGCCGGGCCCTTCCCGACGCGCGGCCTCCACGAGCTTGCGAACGCCGTCGAGCTGGTGGTACCGGGGGAAGATCAGGGATTCCTTCGTGACGTGACGCTGGCCACCGCGTCCGTCATCGACCTTCTCCTCCTTCTTCTCGACGAACACGAAGTGCCCCACGATGTCGAGGAAGCTGTCGCGGGTCAGCACATCCTCCCAAAAGTAGCCGGTCCGGTAGCCGGACGTATGCTGTGGGTTGCCGGCGCCGCATCGCACGCTTCCCGGGTCGCTGCCCCGGTTGAACGGCAAGAACGTGGTGGACTCGCCGCGCAGGCGGGTCGCCATGTGGACTTCGTCCGGATCCGCAGCGAAGTGCACGAGGGCGCGGGTCTTGAACGCGAACAGCGGCGCGCGTGGATCGCGATCGACCTGGTACTGCCGCACCGCGTTCCGCCAGCTCTGGCCCGTGCCGGGGTTCTTCAGTTCGCACGTGGCGATCGGCAACCCGTTCAGGGCGAACACCACGTCCACCGTGTCGTGCTTCCCGGGATGGCACACGACCTGGCGCGTGACCGTGAGTTGGTTCAGGCCGTAGAGCCGGAGGACTTCGTCGTTGAGGCCGTGCGCAGGCTTGAAGTACGCGAGGCGGAAGGTCTTGCCGTAGAACTTGAAGCCGTGGCGAAGGACGTGCACCGAGCCCTTCAGGTCGAGTTCCTTGGCCAGCGTTGCCAGCAGCAGCTTCTCGAGGCCGACACCGTGCAGAGTCCGCATCTCGCCCCACAGCTTCGGCTGGGTCGCTTCGAGGAAGGCAAAGACGCGGGCCGGGAACAGGGCGAGATCGACAGCCCATTCGGCGTTGGTGCCGGCTTGCCAACCGACCTTGCCCAGCATCTCCTCGACGTGCGTCTCGAACGCGCGTTCGTTGGTCTGGCGGCTCACGGCTTTCCTCCCAAGACGAATCGGGCGCGCTCGCGACGGAGCATGTCGTAGGGCGTCATGAACTTGATGCCTAGACCCAGGCAGGCGTCGGGGATCTTGATCTTCTTCTGCGAGGCCGAGGCTACCTCGTGGGTGATGACGACGTGCTTGCCAGCGAGGGCGTGCGCGACGAGGTAGTAGTCCGCGACCTGCAGGAACGCGCTGATGGCAGCCGGCTCGTACCGCTTGCCATCGGAGCGCGGTCCGTTCGCCCAGGCGCTCACCGCGCCGAGTGAGGGAACCACCGCCGCATCTACCGGCACGAAGAAGGTCTTTCCCAGTCCCTGTGCCCAGACCGACAGATCGTCGCCCAGTGCCACGACCTCGTCTTCGATCTTGTCGATGCTGAGGACCTTGCCCGCCGCGTTCTGGGCGATCAGCCAGTCCCAGAAGGCGGGGCAGAAGTCGAAGCCGTAGTGGAGGTTCTTCGCCGAAATGAAGACGTTGGCGTCGAGCAGGTAGGCCATCAGGACACCACCCCGAGGCTCCTTCCCAGTTCGTCGAAGGTGGCCATCTTCTTGAAGCCGAGCAGGCGGAAGGCCAGGGTGAAGGACGTGCGGCCTTCGAGAGTGCTGCTGACCAGAGCCCGCGCAAACGTCTTGCCGGTCCGTACGCCGAGCGTGGCGTAGAAGTCGCCTCCCCCGCTACCGGTCTTGGCGATCTCGATCAGTCGCTGGAGTTCGCTGTTGTAGGCGTCCCAGAACGCCTTCTTGCTCACGGCCCCGGTGTCGTGAATCCGGCGGAGCACCACCAAGGTGCTGACCTTGAAGTGCCGGGCAAGGCGTTGGGCCTCGTCGCGGAGCGGCGCTCTGCGATCGTGCTCGGACCGGACGAGCTCGAGCGGGACCAGTAGCTCCGCGGCGACCTGGTTGCACCAGCGTTCGGTGTCATGCTCAGGGACGGTGGATGCCTGGCTTTCCGAGATACCGCTCTCGCCGAGCCACAGGTGGGCCAACTCGTGCGCGAGCGTGAACATCTGTGCAGCCTTGGTGTCGGCCCCGTTGACAAACACGAGCGGCGCGAGCGGATCAGACAGGGCGAAGCCCCGGAACTCTTGGGGGTCGAGCTTGCGCCGGTTGTTGCTGCCGACAACACCGCTGACCATGACGAGCACCCCGATGTCGTCGGCCTGTTCGATCAGGCGCCGGAGTGCTGCCTCCCACGTCGGCATGCGCCGGCGCTCGTCGATGTCCAGCCCGAGCGTCGTGCGGATCTTGGAGGCGACCGCAGGGATGTCGTCGGTGAGCTTGACGGAGCCGATGAAGGCGAGTGCCGGATCGCCGTTGGTTCGCACGAAGTCGCGATACCAGTCCTGGCGCTGCTGGCAGAGGTAGATGGTGTCGAGCAAGTCCGGGCTGGGTCGGTCGAAGCGCGCGCTGGCAACCGTGCGGAAGTCGGGGATGGGGACGCGCTCGACGGGTGGCCTGTTGAGGAACAGGAAACCGATCGGCGTGTGCGTGGCCTGGGCAAAGTCCTCGAGCTGCTTGAAGGTCGGCTGAGCCTCGCGGCGCTCCCAGGCTTCGAGCTTTGGGAAGCGGTGTTCGAGCGTGGCGATCTCCAGGCCGGAGCGCTCGCGCGCCCAGCGGAGGAGTTCGGGGTTCACGTCGACTCGGAGCATCTGCCTATCCTACGGCGACCGAATTGTGTCCCGGATCACCGCTCATAAGGCCCCCTGAATCTCGAACTTGCGGTAGCGCAGCCATCGCGCAATGCCGTCGAGGTCTGGGAAGAGCTGGCGATCGAACACGCCGTACTGGTCGAGGCGTCGGCGGATGTCGTCGTGGGCCTCGTGATGGATCAGAAGCTCGAGCCAGTCCTTCTCCTCGACCGACTGAAGGGGCCGATGGCAGGCGAGCAGGACGCTGTCCTGGGCGCGCATCCGCGGCGAGATGTGCGGCGGGTGGTAGATCACGTCTTCCGTGATGTCGAAGGGAGATGGGATCTTGGTCGCTGCTTCCTCGGCCACCTCCTCGGCGTCGGGGGTCTCTGCCTTCTCCTCTTCGGGCTCTTGAGTGTCCCCGACGCCGAACTTGGAGTAGGGATCATCCCCGGCAGGCCGCTCTGTCGCCGTGTCGCGCACGGGCCGGACCGTTCCGTTGTTGCGCGAGAAGTCCGTGTAGCGGATCGGGTCGCTGGTCAGCACGTAGACTGCGCTGTGCACGGGCTTGTCGTCATCGTCGGTCTTCGTTTCGCGAACCGCGAAGTAGAGCGCGACAAGCGGATTGGTGGTCCAGTCCATGAACCGCGTCGGCAACCCGTGGTGCTGCGCGATGGCGAGGCTCTGCCACTCGTCGCGAGGCAGATGCTGAACGTGCGTGACCAGGTGGTTGCTGAACACGTCGAGAACCTCCCGCTCGAGGTCATCGAGTTCACGAAGTGGCTTCGCGTTCAGGTGTGCGAATCGACCGAGCGACGGCTTCAAGTCGTAGCCTGCCGAGACGAGCTTCGTCTGGCCTCGGAAGTACTTCCGTCCTTCCGGCAACTCGTCGCGCACCGTCTTGAGGTACTCCTCGAAACTGTTGATTTCGAATGCCGTAGTCATGACGCGACACTCCGCACGTCAACCTTGCCGGTGACCGCTGCGGTGATGAGGGCTGTGCGATACTCGCTCAGTCGGTCGATGGCCTTCACAGCCTTCAGAATCATGGGGTCAATGTCGCTTGTCGCGCCGGCCAAGAAGTCGGCGATAGCCTCCTGCTCAGGCAGTGGGGGCAATGGCAGAGGAAGATTGGCGAGCTGCTCGCAAGTGATCGCGCCTTTCGTGCTGCCACCGCCGTCACTCTCACTCCGTAGGTAGTCGTAGGCGGAATCGAGCGCGCGGCGCAGAAACCACGTGCTCATCAGTTGCGGATCGGCCTTGATGAAGGCGAGGTGCTGATTGATGGTGGCTTCGAAAAGAAGCGTTGTTGCCATCCCACGAGTCCGCCCTTGCCCCGTGATACCAACCAGTACTGCAGGCGGTGGGATCCTCGGCAGATGGCATTCCTTGAGTGCAACCTCGGTCACGAACTCATCCGCCGACGTGACGCTCTCTTGGTTCGCGAACGAGCTGTTGAGCCAAGGGTAGGTCCCATCCTCCCAGTACGCATCGTTGTCTCGGTTGGGCGTGGAACCGTTGCCCACTCGTCCGATCCACTTGATCTTCCGTGTAGACCAGTGGCGCGGGATATCGCCGAGCCAGTCGATGCCGGAGGGCTTGAGCTTGGGGTTGGGGTCGAGGCCGGCGGCGCGGGCGGCGGCGGGGGGGAGGCCGCGGGTGACGGTGCGCGAGATGAGCGCGGTGCGCTTCTCCTGGAGGCGCTCGATCAGCGTGCGCTTCTTCGCGATCAGGGCGTCGATCCTCGCCGTCTCTCGGTCGAGGAAGTCGGCGATGGAGCGCTGCTCGTCAGGTGGCGCGATGGGGACGAGGCAGTTGCCGATGAAGTCCCAGTTCGCACGAGGCATCTTCGAGCCGTAGGTGGAAGAGTCCACTAGCTCGATGAACCCATCGGAGAGCAACGAGTAGAGAAGCGCACGCCGGCCGAGAGACATCCCCTTCAGAACGAGCAGTTCCGTGGAACACACTCCGCAGAAGTCTGGGTTGCACGCCTTGGCCAAGTAGGGCCGGAGCTTGCCGAACAGCGTGTCGCCGGCGGCGAATGTGTTCGCGGTACCAGTTGGCACGACGTCGGCGTTGATGGGCAGGAGGCGGCCGGTCCACGACTCGATGTTCTCCAGCCCGATGTACGGAACGGGGTTCTCCTCGTCGGCTTCGACCTTGTGGTCGCTCAGTAGCACTGCCATCTTGAGGCGCTTGACGTCCCAGTGCCCTGGCACTTCGCCGAGCCACTCGACGCCGCTGGCCTTGTACTTGGGGTAGGGTGGCAACTTCATGCTCCCGCCTCCTGCTGAAGCCGCTCCGGGTTCCAGATCTGCTCCGCGAGCTTCCGGTACAGCTCCTGTCGCGCGTCGAGATCCGCCTTCTTGAACTCAGAATGCGCGTGGAACGGAAGCGCGCTCTCCGACACGAACCTCTTGAACCCAGGGTTCCGCTCGTACGCCTGCGCATGCAGGCTGCGAGCGAGCAGGTTCTGCCCAAGGTAGTGCTCCCGCTTCTCCCGGTACGGCAGGTCCCCGTAGCTCGCGTTGAAGCTCTTCGGCAGCAAGACCAGCCCACCGATCCGGTTCCGGTACTCTGCGAACTCGCTCGGGTGCGAGAACTCGTCCGTGTGCCGCTCCGCGTGGTCGGCCCAGATGTGCTCGATCTCGTAGCCCTTCTTGCCGCGCTGTGCGTACTCGACATACCGGGACGCAAGCCCTGACCGAGTCTCGACGTAGTCGGTCATGCGGGCCAGCAGGCGGTGGACGGGTGGGCCGTTCATCGCATGCAGGCCGAAGTTGGAGTTGCGGTCCGTGGACGCAAACGTCTCTTCGTCGGCGTCGAGGCGCGCACGCAGCGAGGCCGCGAGCTCTGCGGCACTCTTGCCGCGGATCTCGCGCATGGCGACGAACATCGCGTACTGCATCGTCGAGTAGTCGATGTTGCGCCAGTTCCAGATGCGGCGATGGATCAGGATGTCGATCCATGCCGCGGCGATCCGCACCTTGCGCAGCGCGGCGGCCTCATCGTCTTCGGTGCGCAGCGCCGCGAGCAGCACGGCGTACTGCAGCGTGAAGTTGTGCTGGGCATTGAAGTGCACGCATTCCAGGCCAGGCGTCAGCTCCTCGCCGGCCAGGCGGAGCCGTTCGTACCAGCGCGTGAAGAAGGCGAAGTCACGTTCGATGAAGCGGGCGAAGTCCGCACCGCCCGAGAGACCGAGTTGTTCCTCGTGGTCGCGAACCCAGCGATGGAACTCGGTGCCGATCAGATCGAAGTCCTGCGGCGCAGCACCTCGCTTGCGTTCGCGGATGGTCTCGGCGAACTGGCTGCGCAACCATGACTTGATGCCGTCGGCATCCTCGTCCTTGCCGATGGAGGCCAACGCCTGCACCCGCTCCTTCCAGGTCTTGCTGGCGCGCGTGCGGATCATGCCGTCTCGGATGTTGGCGAGCAGGTAGCCCTTCAGCATGTCCGCGGGCGTCAGGGACAACCCACGGTCGTTCATCGTCTCGAAGATCGTGTAGGCGTCCCCGTCGGAGTAGGCGGTGATCTCGATCAGGTGCACGTTCTCGATCAGCCAATCGACGAAGTACGGCAGCGCAGCGCCGGTGACGTCCTCGGGCAGCAACTCTCCGATGTCGGAGTACCGCGCCACCATGGTGGCGACGGACTCGTTCGGGTCCGCGTCGTTGAAGGCCTGACCGGTGTAGAGCGCCTCCATGCAGGGCGTGCGGTCGGGCACGTCGAGGTTGAATGACCGTTGGTCGTACTTCTCCGAGAAGATGAGGTCGGTCAGCTTGCCCTTCGCGTCGGGCAGGCGATGCAGCAGGTAGATCAGCAGCAGCGTCAGGGTGGTCAGGCGCTGCTGTCCGTCGATGACGAACTTCTGCCCGTCCTTGTCACTGAGGATGATGGAGCCGAGGAAGTAGTGCCCGTAGTCGGCGACGGCACTGCGCGGGTGCCCCGGCTCGTAGCTCTCGAGGAACTTGCTGGTCAGGTCGTCGATCAGCTCGGCTACGTGCTTCTGCTTCCACTTGTACTCGCGCTGGTAGTAGTCGACCGAGTACTTGCGACCGGCCAGCAGCTCGCGAACGGTCCGCGCGCGCCCGTCGATCTCGCGCGAGGGTCGATTGCCGGCGGTCACGCCCCCTCCTCGGCGCTGCCGGTCACGTCGGCGAGCATCTGCATGATCTCGCGTTCGAGCTGCTTGATGTCGGCTTCGATGACCTCGAGCGGACGGGGCGGCTCGTACACGTAGAAGTGCCGGTTGAACGGGATCTCGTAGCCCACCTTCGTCTTCGTCGTGTCGATCCACGCGTCCGGCACGTGAGGGCGCACCTCGCGCGCGAAGTACTCGTCGATGCTCGCCTTGAGCGGGACCGTCTCGGTGTCGCGCAGGTCGGAGTCCGCCTCGGCGGTTCCGGAGCGGTCCCTGCAGACTTCGGCGGTCTCATCCCGTTCGCCGAGGGCCGCAACCACTGCCTTCAGCTCGGGCGCCGTGAGGTTGACGCCCGAGGCGCGGTCGAGGTCGCGCAGGGCGGACAAGAACTCGGTGCGATCCTTGTAGATCCGAGACCCGTGCTGCTTCGCGAAGCTGGTCAGCAGGCCACGGACCTGCTCCTGCCGCTGCTTGCCGGCCTCGATCTCGTCGAGCCGCGCCTTCTCGTTCTTCTTGTTGCTCGTGGCGAGGTTGGCGAAGCCACTCTGCGCATCGAGGCGGGCGATGCGCTCGGGACTGGCCTGGAAGTTCAGGCGCAAGGGGCGATCGACCGTGATCTTGTGGTACCCGAAGTCCTCGTTGTCGAAGACCTTGCTCACGACCCGGGTCTTCTCGACGGGTTGCCTCGTGATCGGATCTTCCTCGACGAACGTACGCGTCTCGCCATCCTGGAAGTTCCCGAAGATGCGGGTGAGGTCGGCGATCTGGTCCGGCTCGGTTGCGCGATCCAAAGGGTCACCGATCTTGTTCCGCTTGTTGCCGAGGCTCTTCGTCATCTTGACGAAGAAGCGGCGACCGTCGATGAGCTGGACCTTGCCCTTTCGCTGGGGCTCCTTCCTGTTGGTCAGGATCCAGACGTAGGTCGAGATGCCGGTGTTGTAGAAGAGCTGGTCCGGCAGGGCGACGATCGCCTCAAGCCAGTCGTTCTCGAGGATCCACTGGCGGATGCTGCTCTCGCCGCCGCTGCCCGCATCGCCCGTGAACAACGGCGAGCCGTTGAAGACGATGCCGATGCGGCTGCCTCCGTCCTTGGGTGCGCGCATCTTCCACAGCATGTGCTGCAGGAAGAGCAGCGAGCCGTCGTTGATGCGCGGTAGGCCGGCGCCGAAGCGCCCCTCGTAGCCCAGCGACTCGGCTTCGTGTTCGATGTACTTCTGCTGTTGCTTCCACTCCACGCCGAAGGGCGGGTTGGCGAGCATGTAGTCGAACGTGCGCTTCTTCCCGTCCTGGTCGCGCTCGAAACCGTCCTTGGTGAAGGAGTCGCCGAGCACGATGTTGTCGGCGTCCTCGCCCTTGATGAGCATGTCCGCCTTGCAGACCGCCCACGACTCGTCGTTCCAGTCCTGGCCGAACAGGTGCGGGTTCGCGTCCTTGTTGAGCCGGCGGATGTACTGCTCCGCAACGGACAGCATGCCGCCCGTTCCGCAGGCGGGGTCGTAGATGGTCTTGACGACGTGGCTCTTGCGCAGGTCCTTCTCGGGGCCGAGCAGGAGGTTGACCATCAACCGGATGACCTCGCGAGGCGTGAAGTGCTCGCCGGCCTCCTCGTTCGACTGCTCCGCGCCGATCCGGATGAGCTCCTCGAAGGCGTAGCCCATCTGCACGTTGTCGACCTTGTCCGGCGAGAGGTCGATGGCCGCGAACTTCTTGACCACCTCGTAGAGGAGGTTCTTCTCGGCCATCTTGGCGATCTGCACGTCGAACGCGAACCGCTCCATGATCTCGCGCACGTTCTTCGAGAAGCCGTTGATGTAGGCGTTCAGGTTCGGCGCGAGTTGGTTGGGGTCGCCGAGGAGCTTGCCGAGATCGAGCTTCGAGAGGTTGTGGAAGGGTCGCTCGGTGATCTTCTCCAGCAAGCTCCGAACCACCGTCTCGGGCTTCGTCTTGATCTTCGGATACTCGGCAAGCACCCGGTCCTTGCTCGGCGCTAGCAGACAGTCGAAGCGGCGGAGGACCGTCAGCGGCAGGATGACCTTGCGGTACTCGTTCCGCTTGTAGGGGCCCCGGAGCAAGTTGCAGATGCTCCAGATGAAGTTGGCGAGGTCGCGGTGCGTCTCAGCGGCCATCACGGCCTCCCAGAAAACCCGACCGGCTGGCGAGGTTCATTCGTTGCTCTCCAAACCGAGTTGCGGTCGGTGGCGTACTGCGTGGCATGGGATCGTCGTTCGAAACTTGGTCGACAAGGCTCTGCGCGGCCTTCCCGTGTCGATGGATGGTACGCCCGGAGGGACTCGAACCCCCGACATCCTCCTTGTAAGGGAGGCGCTCTACCAACTGAGCTACGGGCGTGCGCCGCGCGGAGCGTAGCGAACTGTCGGCGGCGTGACCCGCTTCGCGTGCTACTTCGCCACGATCGGAGGCGACGGATCGACCCACGCTCGGCGGCCGACGTAGTCGACGACGTCGAACGGCAGGCCGAGTGCGCAGTGGCCGATCGACGACCCGACACTCGCGGGCCAGAACAGGAACTCGTCGGCGCCTTGTTCGCCGAGGCTGTCGCCGCAGAGCCGGCCGAGCGGCCAGCTCACCGGCAGCAGCACGATCGACACCGCACCACCGACGATGCCGCCGAGCCACGCACCCGCAGCAGCCGGCCCACGCACCCACGCCGGGCGACCGAACTCGGGCGGCGGCGAACGATCCGCGAGCGCGTCGATGGTGTCGGGGATCGCGCAGGCTCCACCGAGCGCGGCGAGAACGAACGGCGCGGCACGACGCATCATCCTGGTGATGGTAGCACCACGCCGGTCGTCCATCGCCCTCGCCTACTTGCCGGCCCGCGCGGTCTCGAGCGCGGCGGCGTCCTTGCCGACCTCGTTCTGCTTGTCGCGGGCGCGCTGCAGCGCCTTCTTCGCCGACATCGCCTCGAGCGACTTCTGCAGGCGATCCTGCACGATCGGGTCGTCCTCGCCGTGCGAGGCCACCGATTGCGCGGCGTGCTCGATCGCGCGGCTCGCGGCGTCGAAGTCCCCCTTCTCGATCCACGCCAGCGCCAGGAAGTTGCAGGCCTCGATCGTCTGCGGGCCCGGGTCGGCGCTCTCGAGCGCGCCCTGGAAGGCGACGATCGCCTCGTCGAGCCGTTCGCCGGACTGCAGCAGCCGCGCCTGCCACAGCCTCGCGTCCTGCGCACGAGAGCTCCCCGGATCGATCGCCGCGGCGCGACCGTAGGTCGTCATCGCCTCGTCGACCCGCTTCTGCCGACGCTGCATGTCGGCAGCACCGAGCAACCCGCGCTGCGCGAAGCGCGCGCTGTCGAGCTGCACCGCCAGCAGGTAGCCCTTCTCGGCGAGCGCCAGGCTGCCCTGCTGCCGCCACGTCTCGCCGGCAGTGAACGCCGCCTGGGCGGCGACCGCGGGCTCGGTCGCGAACTTCACGGCGATCTCGTCGAACGCCTTGGCCGCCGCCTCGAGCGCCGCGGCGCGTTCGGGCCCGCGCAGGCCGCGGACCTTGGCGCCGAGTTCCCGCCCCGCCGCGAGCGCCTCGCGACCCGCCGGGCTGACCACCGACTTCGGCTTCTCGCCGACTTCGGACTGCGCGATCGTGGGGAGGGCGAGCAGCGCGCACAGGATCCACTTCGCCGGCACGGACATCGTCGTCTTCATGGTGCTTCCTTCGTTCTTCGACCTTCAACCGTCGAGGCGGCCCGCGGTGCGGACGAACGCCTCGACTTCCCTTCGAATGCGGTGCCGTGCCCGGTGCAGGCGCGTCTTGACGCACGCCTCGGTGCGGTGGAACCGCTCCGCGAGCTCGGCGCAGCAGAAACCCTCGTGGAACAGCAGCAGCAGGCGTCGATCGGGCTCCTTCAGGCGTTCGATCGCGGCGAGCAGCCACGTTCGAACGTGTTGCCCAGGCACCCGCCGCCCGCCGATCGTCCAGTAGTCGTCGGACGGCGCTTCACGGGCCACCGCGCCGTCGACCAAGGCCTGTTCCACCTGCAGTCGCCGCTGCCCGCGCATCGCCCGCGCGCGGACACGCGTCGCGATCGTCTGCACGGCCGCCCAGAAGCGATCCCGGTGCCGGACGCCGCGCGCCCAGCGCCAGGCGGCGATCGCGACGTCCTGGACGAGGTCGTCCTTGTTGTTGCGGGTCCAGGGGTCGGAGTAGCGGCGCAGCCAGTTGCTCGCCTGGTGGTGGGCTCGTTGCCATGCGTCGTCGGGTCGTTCCATGTCCCTCGCCTCGGTGAGCGGGGAACGGTGAGCGGGGACGACTAGAGGGGAGCGGGCGACCGCGATCCCGGCCGGAATCCGCGGATCAGCCGCCGTCGCCGACGAGGTCTTCGCGTGCGACGTGGCCGGTCAGCGCGGCGATGGCACGCATGATGTGCGCGGTCGCGAGGCGCAAACGCGCGCGACGGTCACCGCCGCCGAGCGCGTCGAGTTCGGCCGGTGCGATCGGCTTGCCGAAGCGGATCGTGATCGTGCGCGGCCGCGGGAACCACGCGCCGGACGGCATCGCGGCGTACGCGCCGACGATGCCGACCGGCACCACCGGCACCGACTCCTGCAGCACCAACGACACAGCACCCGGGTTGCCGAGCATCGGCAGACCGTCTCGGCTCAACCCGCCCTCCGGGAAGATGCCGAGCGTGCGCCCCTGCTGCAGCACCGCGCGCGCCGCGCGCAGCGCTTCGCGGTTGCCGCCGCGCACGCGCACCGGGATCGCGCGATTCCAGCGGTAGAACCAGCCGAGCCCGCGCGACCGCCAGTGCACTTCGGTCATCAGGTAGACGATGCGGGCGCGGCAGACCGCGCCGAGCACCAGCGGATCGACGAACGAAGTGTGGTTCGCCGCCAGCACGCAGGCGCCGTCGGGCGGCGGCGGCCCTTCGACGCGCAGGCGAAACCACGCCCGCAGCAGCCCGCCGAACACACACCGGAACACGCGGAACAGCCGTTCGTCCGCCGGCGACGGCGGCGCGGCCAACGCCGGGCCGTCATCGCTGGCGGCGCCCGGCGCGTTCATCGGCTCAGCGCTTCGCGCGCTCGGCCCACTCGGTGCCGCCGAACTCGGCGTTGAGCACGGAGCGACACCGGCCCATCACCAGGGCGAACTCCGGGCCCTGCCACTTCTGGGCGGCGAGGATCGCGTGGTAGAGCGCCTCGGCCTGCAGGCTCGGCCAGCAGTCCCTGGTCTCGAGCCGCACGCGCAGGAACAGGAGCATCGCTTCCTTGAACTTGTCCTTCTCGCCCGGCGCCGCCTTCTCGAGCAGGATCTTGCCGATGCCGAGGTAGGCGCCGGCGCGCGAGCTCGAGTCGACGCTCTCCTTCTTGACGACGTCCTCGTAGATGCGCTGCGCGCCGTCGACGTCCTTGGTCTCGCGCAGGCTGTGCGCGAGCGCGACGTTCGCGCGGTTGGTTACGAGCGGCATGTTGCCGCCAGCCTTCTGCGCCACCGCCCGCAGCTTGGCCTGGTAGTCCTTCGGATCCTTGGCTTCCGCGAGCGCGGCGAAGAACTCGGCCTCGACGGCGAAGCCGCCCGGCCAGCCGCCGGTCAGCGCTTCCTGCGCGTACTTCTTGGCGACGGCGGCGGCGTTGCCCGCGCCCTTCGTCCCCTGGCCGCTGTAGAACTCGAACTTCTGCCGGTGGATCTCGGGCAGCAGGCCGGCCTCGGGAATGCCCTTCTGCATCTCCTCGAGCGCGCCGACGGCCTTGGCGGGCTCGTCGTTGTCGAAGAACTGCGCGCTGGCGCCGACGAACCCGAACTGCGCGAGCAGCACGTCCTTTTCGGCGAGCTTCTCGCGCGCGACGGTCAACATGAGGTCCGGGTCGCGCAGACCGCGGCGGTAGACGTCGGCGAACTTCTTGAGCTCGACGCGGGCGATCTGGTCGCTGCTGACCTGTTCGTTGGTGCTGCCCTTGGTGTAGCGCAGGCTGCGGATGTCGAACGACACGACCTTGACGCCCGTCAACACCGTGCCGTTGTGCAGCGTGACGATGTCGTCTTGGGCGGCGGCCGGGACCGCGAGCAGGGCAGCGAGCAACGTGGCGGCGGAGAGGCGGAACGTCATGGGCAGCGCGCGGCGGGAATCAGGGGAGGGGGCGGAACATCATGCCGAGGTCGGAACGACGAGACAACGGCGGTGGCGGTCTCGCGGTTCGGAGACGCCGCGGGCCGGCCGGACCGGCACATCCGGCCGTTCAGGCCTCGGCCGCGGGCAGTTCGCGCACGCCCTGCGCCCGCTTCTCCTTCTTGCGACCCTGCCACGACGCCCCGAGGTCGTGCCCCAGGCGCCGGACTGCGATCAGTTCGGCGACCACCGACACGGCGATCTCCTCGTGCGTCTTGCCGCCGAGGTAGGCCCCCATCGGCGTGCGCACCGACGCCAGGAAGTCGTCGCCGATGCCGCACTCGCGCAGGTGCTTCCACAACAACGCCTGCTTGGTCGTGCTGCCGATCATGCCGAGGAAGCGCAGGCGTTCGCCCTTCGCGAAGCGCCGGCCGAGCGCTTCGAGCACGTGCGCGTCCTCCTGGTGGCCACGCGTGACGACGATGCCGTAGCTGTTCTGGCGGATCGGCATCTGCGCCACCATCTCGGCGTACGGCGCTGCGACGGTGGCGTGCGCCTCGGGAAAGCGCGCCGCCGTCGCGAAGGTCGCGCGGTCGTCGGCGATCGTCGTGCGGAAGCCCGCGAGGGTCGCGACCTGGCACAACGCCTTGCTGACGTGGCCGGCGCCGAAGATCCAGAGAGCCGGAGTCGTGATCGGTTCCACGAAGATCGTCACCTCGCCGCCGCACATGAGACCCGAGTCGGGAGAGTCCTTCTCGGTGAGCCGGAACTGCAACGAGCGCGGCTGCTCGTCGGCCAGCACGGCCCGCGCGGCTTCGTAGACCTCGGCTTCGAGGCAGCCGCCGCCCACGGTGCCGAGGAACGTGCCGTCGCCGAGCACGAGCAGACGCATCGAGGTGCGGCCCGGCGTGCTGCCGCGGGTGCCGACGATCGTCGCCAGCGCCGCGGGCATGCCCTCGCGCCGCAGGCGCACGATCTCCTCGAAGATGTCGGCGTCGGGCTTCACGTTCGGGCGAGAGGTTAGGCGGCGAGCGGCGCGGCGGGAACCCCGGCGCCGGCGACGCCGCCCGTTCGTCCGATGCGATGGCGAGCCGCTCGATATCCTGCGCCGATGCGGACCGTGCCCCGGCGCTCGTTCTTGTTCGGTCTCGTGCTGGCGGCGACGGCGACGGCGACGGCACAGGACATCCGCGGACACGACGTCGTGTGGCGCACGCCGAGCACGAATTCGGCAGGCTCGATGCCGATCGGCAACGGCGAGGTCGGCTGCAACGTGTGGTACGAGCGCTACGCGGGGCTGCGCTTCCACGTCGCGCGCACCGACAGTTTCTCCGAAGCGTCGCGGCTGCTGAAGCTCGGCTCGGTGTGGCTGCAGGTCCTGCCGCCGCGCAGCACCGACACATTCGCGCAGCGACTCGTGCTCGAGGAGGGTCGCATCGAGATCACGCTCGGGGATGGCGCGGAGCGCGTCGTGCTGAACGTGTTCGTCGATTCGGGCAGCGACGTGGTGCACGTCACCAGCGAGAGCGAGACCGAGCACCTGCTCACCGGCACCCTGACGTCGTGGCGCACGGACCAGAAGCGCCTGCGCGGTGACGAGCTCGCGTCGAGCTGGACCATGAAGGACGCGCCCAAGGACATCGAGGTGATCGAGTCGGTCGACACCAGGGTTGAACGCCGTCTCGACGGCCTGCCCGACCACGCGATCGACGCCCGCGCGCACCTCGGCTGGTTCCACCACAACGAACACTCCGTCGTCGCGACGACCGCACAGCACCAGGGCCTGCTCGCGGCGCAGGTGCCCGACGTGCTGCGTGGGCGCACGTTCGGCCTGCTCACCGAGGCGGCGTTCGGCGCCGGCGAACGCACGACCCTGGGAGTCGTGCCGTTCGTGTTGCCCAGTGCCCGTCATCACGAACTGCGCATCGCGGCGCCGTGCCGGGTCGTCGACGACCCAGCGCAGTGGATCGAGCACGGCAAGCACCTGCTCGCCGCGACCGACAGCAAGACCGCGCGCCAACGCACCGCCGCGTGGTGGCGTTCGTTCTGGCAGCGCTCGTGGATCGTGACGGGATCGGATGGCGCGGCGCCGGTGCCGACGAACGCGCATCCGTTGCGCATCGGTGTCGACAGCAACGGCGGCAACCGCTTCGTCGGCACGATCGCACGCGTGATGGTGCAGGGCGGCCCGTTCAGCGCCGACCTGAGCGCTCTCGCGATCGAGAGCCCGTTCCGCGAACCGCTGCTGCAGGCGACCCCTGGCAAGAACCTGCCCGTCTTCGCTGCCGCGAAGTCCGACCTCGACTTCTCTGGTGGCCTGCGCGTCATCGCGACGATCACGCAGGACGACGCGCACCCGATCGGGCGCATCGTCGACAAGGTCACCGCCGGCACGGGCGACGGCTTCCTGTTCGACACCCATCCGGGCCGCGCCCTGCGCCTGATCGTCGGCGACCGCCAGCTCGTGGCGAACGACGTGCTGCAGGCGGGCAAGGAGCACGTGGTGATGGCGCAGTACGACGACCGCACCGGTCGCATGCAGCTCGCGTGCGACGGCAAGGTCGTCGCCGACAGCGCCGGCGACGACGAGCTGCCGAAGTCGCGACTCACGCAGGCGCTGGTGCTGCAGCGCTGGGTGCAGGCCTGCGGCGGCCGCGGTCAGTTCCCGATCAAGTTCAACGGCTCGATCTTCACCGTCGAGCCGGTGCACACCGGCGGCCAGCAGTGGAACGCCGACTGGCGGCGCTGGGGCGACTGCTTCTGGTGGCAGAACACCCGCCTGCCCTACTACCCGATGCTCGCGCAGGGCGACCTCGACATGCAGGCGCCGCTGTTCGCGTTCTACCGCCGCACGCTGCCGCTCGCGGCCGCGCGCGCGAAGACCTGGCACGGCGTCGACGGCGCCTACTGGCCCGAGACGATGACTCCGTTCGGCACGCACGCCAACGGCGACTACGGCTGGGTGCGCGGTGAGCATCCGGTCAGCAAGGTGCTGTGCCCGTGGTGGGAGTACGCGCGCAACCAAGGGCTCGAACTGCTGGCTCTGCTGCTCGACCGCCACGACTTCGAGCGCGACGACGCGTTCTTCACCCGCGAAGTGCTGCCGGTCGCCGAGCCGGTGCTGGCGTGGTTCGCCAACGCCTACCCACGTGCCGCCGACGGCACGCTGCGCATCACGCCAACGCAGGCGCTCGAGACGCACTGGCACGGCGTCGAGAACGACCTGCCGACGGTCGCGGGCCTGCACTGGTGCCTCGCGCGCCTGCGCCAGCAAGCGGGCCAGCTCGTGCCCGAGCCCTTGCGCGAACGATGGGCCGCGCTCGAGAAGTCCCTGCCGGCGGTCCCGACGCGCGAGGTCGACGGCGTGCGCATGCTGGCGCCGGCCGCGAAGTACGACCCGAGCCGCCAGAACGTCGAGAGCCCGGAGCTGTCCGCGGTGTTCCCGTTCCGGCTCTACGGCCTCGGCAAGCCCGACCTCGAAGTTGCGCGCGCCGCGTTCCGCACCCGGCACGACAAGCACACCAACGGCTGGCCGCAGGACGGCCAGGTGGCGGCGCTGCTCGGACTGGTCGACGACGCGTGGGCGAACGTGCTGGGCCGGCTGCAGAACAGCCATCGCGCGCACCGCTTCCCGGTGATGTGGGGTCCCAACTTCGACTGGCTGCCCGACCAGTGCCACGGCAGCAACCTGCTCGACACCGTGCAGCGCATGCTGCTGCAGTGCGACGACGGCACAATCCGCGTGCTGCCGTGCTGGCCGCGCGATCGGGACGTGTCGTTCAAGCTGCACGCGCCGATGCGCACCACGGTCGAGTGCACGCTGCGCGCGGGGAAGATCACGCGGCTCGAGGTGAGCCCTGCGTCGCGACGCGCCGACGTGGTGCTGCCGCCGGGATGGTGATCGCCGCGGCCGTCAGCCGCACACGGCGCGCACGTCGGCGAGCGTGAGGCGCTGCAGCGCCGCCGTGCCGGCGGGGCCGGCGGGCGCCTTCATCACCAGGAAGGCCTCGCGCGCCGAACAGCCGCCGCAGCGCCCGTAGCGGACCGCGGCCATCAGCTGCCGATCGCCGCACGCTTCGCAGACGCGCAGGTAGACGTAGCGGCGGCGGCGCACGATGCGGCGCCGCGGCCCGCGCACGTCGTCGATCGGGATGTCGTGCGTGATCGAGGGCTCGTGGCCGGCGAGCCGCATCAGCGCGCGCCAGTGGCGGCCATGGGCAGCGACGTTGGGCCCGAACAGGCGAAACGCGGCGATGTGCGCGGCCTCGTGCGTGAGCACCATCGCGAGCTGATCGAGCGCCTTGGCGAGCAGCGTCGGGTTGAGCTCGACGCGGCCGTTGCGGCAGAACGCCCGCCCGGCCGTCGTCGTCAGGCTGCCGTTCCAGACCACGCGCACGGCGGTGTCGCGCACGCGCCAGGCGGCGAGCAGTTCGGCGGCGCGGCGCTCGAGTTCGTCGACGGACGGCAGCGTCACGTCCGCATCGAACCGCGCGTGCGAGCCGAAGTCACGCGAGCCGGCTCAACGGCCGACCGAACCGGCGGGCGCGTCCGCTTCGCGGCGCGCGACCTCGCGCCACGCCATCGGCAGCGTCACCATGGCGAAGCCGAGCGCGAAGTACATCGCCGGCAGGACGCCCCCGAAGTGCGTCATTTCGATCACCTCGAGGAGCAACATGGTCCCGGACAGCACCAGGATCAGCCAACCCGCCGAGAACCAGAGCACGCGCCACAGCACCGGATTCGACAGCAGCGCCCACAGCCGGCCGCCGAAGCCAAGGTGGTCGCGGGCGATCGCGCGCAGCAGGTCGGCGCGCGTCGTCGCATCGAGGCCCGGATCGTTCAACGCCGTCAGCATCGCATCGAGGCGCCGCTCGCGGGCATCGCCGTCCTTCTTGCGATACGCGAACGCCATGATCACGGAGGCCGCGCAGGCCAGGCACGCCAGGAAGATCACCAGTTCACGACCGTTCATGCGTCATCTCACTGCGGCTGCCGCCGCGCTTCGAGTTCGCGCAGGGCGAACGGATAGGTGACGAGGCCGAAACCGATCACGGCCGTCAGCACGCCGCCGATCTCCATGCTCTCGAGCCCCGTCATGCTGCCGCTGATCCAGACGCCGACGCCGGTGAACAGCGCCAGCCAACCGAGGCCCAGCAAGACCGCCAGGAACCGGCTCGGGGTCGCCTGGCGAGGCGACCGGTGTCCGGTCAGCTGGTACGTCAGCGACTCGAGGGTCGGTCGATCGACGGTCGGGCTCTTCAGCGCCTCCTCGAGCAGACGGACGTTGTCGGCGCGGGCCGCCGCGCGGTGGTCGATCACCATCTTCAGCAGCACGAAGACGAAGATCGGGATCAGGATGAGGGTCAGTTCCATGGCCAGACCTCGCCGGCGGGCGCGCGCTACGGCAGGCCGGGGAGTCTATTCGGAAAGTCCGCCCGGCGCCGCTTACGGCATCGGCGGCAGGCCGAGCATGGCGAGCAGTTCGCCGGGGTCACCCCCCCAGACCAGGTCGGCGTCGTCGATGCGGCAGCGCTCGTTTCGCCGCCATGCGAACGGCCAGCCGAGCGCGCGGGCAGCCTCGTGGTCGGGTTCGCGGTCGCCGACCATCACCACGCGGTCGGCCTTCGCAGCGGCCCGCGCCAGGGCCAGCATGTCGGTCTTCGTCTGCACGCCGGGGCTGTCGAGGCAGAACTGCCAATCGGTGAGGGCCGCGAGCCCCTGGCCGTGCTGCATCGCGCCCATGTAGGTGCGACGGCAGTTGCTGGCGATCGCGACCTTGATGCCGCTCCGCCGCAGGTGCGTCAGCATCGGCCGGACGCCGGCGAACAGGTAGTCGACGCCGCGGCTCACTTCCTCGACCTCCATCGGCAGCACGACGGCGCGCAGGTCCTGCCAGCGATGCTTGTGTTCGTGCGGCAGGAACGGCGCCCAGACGCCGGCATCCTTCATGCCGACGACCGCCTCGGCGGTTGCATCGTCGGGCATGGGGATCGCGATGCCGTTCTGCGCGGCGAAGCGCTGCAGGCCGGCGCGGAGGATCGGCGACCACCAACGGAACGTGTCGTGCAGCGTGCCATCGACGTCGAACACGACGAGGTCCGGCGGCAGATGCGCGCGCAACAGCCGTTGTCGTGCGTCGACGGTCACAGGTAGCGCACCTGCAGCACACCCATCACGTGCAGCTCGTCGACGAGGCGGTTCATCGCGGCCTGCACGCGTTCGGCGACTTCGGGCGACATGGTCTTCTCGACTGGCAGCAGGCGCGCGACGAAGCGGTGGCGGCGCGCCTCGAGGTCGAGGGCCCGCGTGCGCCACCGCAACTTCAGGACGACGAGATCGAGCGGCTGCCGTTCGCCCTCGTAGACGCCGAAACCGTCGTCGCCGACGAACACCTCGGCGAGGCCGGCAGACTGGTCGAACTCGCGCACCGCCGGATGGCCGATCTCGCACGACGCGAGCAGCGCCGCGATCGCGACGACACGGATGCTCGCCGTCGTGCGGATCATCGCGCCGCGATCCCCTGCACTTCGATGCGCGCCAGTGGATCGAACAGCGACACCACCTCGAACATCGCCATGCCCGGGTAGTGCTTGCCGCAGTGCTTCTTCCACACCTGGCCGAACGCCTTGCGCGCGGCGGCGTAGTCGTCGCGGCTGGTGACGTAGAAGTTGAGCTGCACGACGTCGGCGAACGCCATGCCGGCGTCGCGCAGGATCGTGCCGATGTTCGCGAGCGCCTGGTCGAGCTGGCCGACGAGGTCGCCAGGGTGCGCGACGCGCCCCTGCCGGTCGTAGCCACACTGGCCGGCGAGGTAGAGCGTGCGCGCTTCGCCGTGTTCGACCAGCCAACCGTGGGCGAAGCCGACGGGCGGCGCGAGTTCGGCAGGATTGATCGCGCGTTTGCTCATGGCGAAGGTGGTAGTTCGCGCAGGATCGCGCGCACCGGGCTGCTGTCGCCGTTCACGATGCGCAGCGGCAGCGCGATCAGTTCGTAGTCCCCCGGCGGCACCGCGCGCAAGTCGATGTTCTCGAGGATCGCGACGCCGCCGACGTGCAACGCGTGGTGCCCGTGCAGGTGCTTGCAGTCGGCGTGGTCGATGCTCGGGGTGTCGATGCCGACGAGGCGGATGCCGGCGGCGACGAGCACCTTCGCGGCGTCGGGGCCGAGCGAGGGGAACGCCGGATCCCAGCGCCGGTGGTCGTGCTCGGCGCGCGTGCGGAACAGGATGCGCTCGACACCCGCGAGCAGTGCCGGCGTCAGCGCCGCCGCGGGGATCACCGGCGGCGCCCCCACCGCGCGCACGTCGACGACGCGACAACGACCGAGGTAGGCGCCGAGATCGACGCTGGCGATGTCGGCCCCGGCGAGATCGAAGTGCAGCGGCGCGTCGGTGTGCGTGCCGACGTGCACCGACATGCGGATCGTGCTGACGTTGCACGATGCACCGCGCTCCTGCCGCGCGACCCATTCCTGCGTGAACGGCGAGTCACCGGGGAACGTCGCCGACTGCGGCTCGATCGGTTCGCTGATGTCCCAGATGCGCATGGTCAACCCGGCTTCTTCGCCAGCGCCTTGAACGGCTCGTGTTCGCCGCGGTCGAGGATCTCGCGGATCGCCCGCACGCAGGCCACCACCTCGGCGTCGGTGTTGTAGAAGTGCGGCGCGACCCGCAGACCGGCATCGGGCCGGAAGTCGACGACGATCTCGCGCGCCGACAGCGCCTGGCACACCGCGTAGCCGTCCGGAACGTCGAGCGCCACGTGACCGCCGCGACGCGCGCCGTCCTGCGGCGAACGGATCGCGAGCCCCGCGGCGCGGGCCTCGTCGACCAGCAGCTTCGTCTGCCGGCGGCTCTTCTCGCGGATCGCCGGAACCGTGGCCTCGGCGACGGTCGCGATCCCCTCCTGGCCCGCACACAACGCGGGGACGTTCGGCGTGCCGGTGTGGAAGCGGCCGCCATCGTCGCGGTAGTCCTGGCCCGCGGGCGAGAACAGGAACGGCTGCTTGTGCGCCGCCCAGCCCGTGAATCGCGGCCGCAGCCGTCGCACTTCGTCGGGATGCACCCACAAGAAGCAGTTGCCGGGGCCGCCGCACAGCCACTTCAGTGCGCCCCCGACGATCGCGTGCACGCCGAGCGCGTTCGCATCGAGCGGCACGATGCCGGCCGAATGGAACACGTCGAGCACGACGAACGCGCCGTGCTTGCGCGCCTTCTGCACGATCGGCGCGACATCGACGATCGCGCTGCTGCGGAACATCACGTGGTCGATCGCGACCAGCAGCGTCTCGTCGTCGATCGCGGCCGCGACCTGTTCACCGTCGGTCGAGATGCCGTCGCTCGCCGCCGGCACGCGCACCAGCCGCGCACCGAGCGCCGCCTGCGCTTCGTAGATGTACTGGTCGCTGGGAAAGTTGCGGTCCGCGTAGACGACCTTGTTGCGGCGGCCGTCGAAGCGGAAGCACGACAGGATCATCTCCTGCGCGACCGCGATGTTCTGGTGCATCGACACGCTGCCCTTGGTCGCGCCGAGGATGCCGGCGATGCGATCGGCGACTTCTTCCTGCAGCGTCCACCAGCCGTCGCCCCACGACCGCACGCCGCGCGTGTCCCACTGGTCGAGGAAGCGCTGCACGCTCGCGCGCGCCGCAGACGGCATCGCGCCGAGCGAGTTGGAGATCAGGTAGTTGGCGCGCGACGTGATCGGGAAACGATCGCGGAACGCGAGCAGGGGGTCCGTTGCAGGCATGCGAGGAACGGCCCGCAGGTTACGGAGCCCGAGCGTCTGGCGCACGCGTGCCGCTACGCCGGCTTGGCCAGGATCTCGCGACGAACGGCGGCCACGAGCTGGGCTGCGGCACCTCGTTGTTCCGCTGCAACGATGTGCGCCTCGGCCTCGACGCGCCGCCCGAGCAGCGCGCACGCCTGCGCGAGGTGAAGCAGCGGCGCCGCATCGTTCGGCGCCAGCGCATGCGCGCGCTGCAGTTGCCCGTGGCCATCGGCGACGCGGCCCGTCTCGACCAGCAGGATGCCCAGCCGGTTGTGCGCGTCCGCCGACGTGTCGTCCAGACGCAGCGCGCGTCGCAGCAGTCGTTCGGCTCGCCGCAGCCGGCCACGCTTGTGCTCGACGAGCCCGAGCAGATACCACG
The DNA here is from genome assembly GCA_937952215.1 of uncultured bacterium. Taxonomy (GTDB): domain Bacteria; phylum Planctomycetota; class UBA1135; order UBA1135; family UBA2386; genus UBA2386. The sequence continues at coordinate 24,244 of CALFZH010000063.1, read as the reverse complement.
ACTCCGCCGCTCCGGCCGCCACCTTCGCGAGCGTGCGCGCCGCCGACGAGGCGTCCGCGAGGTCGCTGCGGGCGATCGCCTGCTCGACGCGCTGCATGCCGGTCCACAGCCCCGACACTCCGGTCAGCCGCGCGAACCGCCTCGCTTGCACGGCGACGACGGGCGACAGCCCGAGCTGCAACGCCTGCGCGAACGCCGTGTGGGCGCGGCCGACGTCGTCGAGCAGCATGCACGCGCGCCCGAACTCGAAGTGCAGCATCGCGTTCGTCGGTTCCTTCTGCAGCGCCTTGCCGACGATCGCGCACGCCAGCGACGGTTGGTCCTCCTCGATCAGGAACGACGCCACCAGCCGCGCCACGGCGACCGGCAGGTCGTCCATCCCGACGAGTTCGCGAACCAGCGCGCCGCGCGCTTCCCGGTCTTCGGTGCGGTCGCACGCCGCCGCGAGTTGCGCCAACGCCGCCGGGCTCGCGACGCCCAGCCGCCGCGCATTCTCGACCACGGCGCGCACGTCGTCGTAGCGCCCGAGCTTGAAGGCTTGGGCCGCCGCCCGCTCGACGAGTTCGGGGCGCTCGGGCCGCTGCGTCGCCGCCCGGCAGGCGACCGTCGCCGCGGTCGCGGCATCGCCAGCCGCCAGCAGCAACGCGTCGAGCCGTTCCAGGCGTTCCACGGCCGAGACCAGCGCGGCCAGCGGCGCCAACACCGCCGCACACTCCTCGCGGCGCTCCCCGCGGCGCAGCAGGTGCGCGACGAAGTCGAACACCAGGTCCTGGACGTCGACGTCGGCGGCGGCGAGCGCCGTGCAGCGACGCGCCGCGCGCAGCGGATCACCCGCGGTCTCCGGCAGGTTCGCTTCGCGGCGCAGCAGTTCGTCCTTGAGCACGAGGTACCAGCCGAGCGTCTCGCCTTGCAGCCGGGTCACCGGTTGTGGTCGGCCTTCCCACCCGAGCTGGTCGGCGATCTCGAATTCGAGCCGCGGCAGCACCGCGAGCGGCGTGCGCGGATCGAACGGCACGTCGATCGTCATGCGCACGTTCCGCGACGCGGCGTCGATCAGGCGCCAGTGCAGCGTCGAACCGCGCACGATGCCGTCGACCAGGAGCGACACGTCGGACTGCTTGTGCACCGACGCGAGCACGCCCGGTTCGAGCAGTGACGACGGCCGCAGGAAGTCGCGCTTGCCCTCGAGCAGGCCGAGGAACGGAAAGAACCGCGCGCCACGATCGACGACGGCGTTGAGCCGGGCGACGAGCAGCCGTGGCAGTTGCCGCGCCAGCACTTCGTACGGCGCCGCGCCCGGCACGGGCACGAGACCGTCGGCGACGGCGAAGGCGAACACCACGGGGCCGGACATGTGCGGCGTCTATCGAGCGCCGGGGCGGCGGCACCGCTGGCGACCGGCTGGCCTCGGTGGCATCGCGCCGTCAGGGAACGGGCCGCGGCGGCGGCACCGGCGTCGCGCGAGGATCTGCGCCGTCGGCGTCGCGCAGCGTGACGACGACTTCGTGCGGGGCGCCGTTCCGGCCGGCGACGAGGCGCCAGACGCGCGAGCCGATCGCCGTGGCGAGGGCCCCACGGTCCGCGCCATGCGCCGCGCGGGCATGCACGCACAGGCGGGTGCGATCGCCCTCCGTCTCGGTGAACAGGCCGACGTTGCCGACCAGCGAAGCGCCGAACTCCGCGGCGAGCATGGCCCCGGACACGGCTGGCGTTCGGCCCGGTGGCCGATGCTCGGACAGCCGTCGCATCGACGCGGCCAGAGCGAGGCAGCCTGCCAGGCCCACGCCGAAGATCACCAGCAGCGACGCGCGCATGCCGCCCTTTCGGCCACGGGACGGCCAGAACGGGAGCCGGGGAGGGACACGGCGCAGCGCCACCCGGGGCGCGATGCGAACAAGAATCCCGCCCCCAGGCATTGCCTTGCACGCAGCAGTCGGTATGCATCGGCGACGCCCTCCCAGGGGCGTCCCTCCGAACCCGATCGCCATGGGCAAAATCGTCAGGTGCCGCGAGTGCGGCAAGGTCTACCGCGAGCTCGACGAACTCGAGGACCTGCGCGACAACGACAGCGTCTGCCTGGTGTGCAACAACACCATCGAAGTGCCCGATTGGGACCGGGTTCTCGCTTCCTACGAAGACGAGGACGCCGAGGGCGGCGAGGACGACGACGACTGGGAAGACGAGGACGAGGAGCAGGAAGCGGACGCCGACTCCGAGGAAGCGGGCGCCAGCGCCGAGTTCGACGAGGTCGACGACGGCAAGGACGATGAGGACGACGACGAAGACGACGACGACGAGGACGAGGACGACGAGGATGAAGACGAGGACGAGGACGAAGACGAGGACGACGAGAAGTAGCTGAGCGAGCTGCTCCGCTCGCGCGCGACCGCGACACCACCCGATCGCGCTGCACGCGCGCCAACTTGTCAGCCCAGGCGCCGCGAACGCCTGCCAATCTGGCCGCGAAAGACCGTCTCAGGCCCCCTGCTGATCCGCCAGTCAGGACGTAGGTTGTTCTCAGGAAGACGGTTGCAGCGGACCGACCCCACGGGCACAGGCGTTGCGTTGCGCGCGCCCTTTCTCCCCGCCCATTCCCACAATGCCCCAGAGCTTCCGAGTGCTGCTCGTCGAAGACGATGACTCCCTGAGGAGCTGCCTCTCGGAGTTCCTGGGCAACCAGGGCTGGGAAGTCGGGGCAGCAGGCACCGCGGCGGAAGCGCTGCACATGATCCGCAGGCAGCGGTTCGACTTCTCGCTCGTCGACTTCCACCTGCCGGGCATGACCGGGCTCGAGCTGTTCCAGCAGATGGCCGCGCTCCGCCCCCTGCCCGCGATCCTGATGTCGGGCCTCGCGTCACTCGAAGAGGCCGCCGCCGCCCAGCACGCCGGCTTCTTCACGTTCCTGCGCAAGCCGCTCGACCTCCTCAGGCTGCGGGCGTCGCTGCAGCTGCTGATCCAGACGCACTTCGGCGGTCCACTCGCGCCCACTGCCGCGCACCGGCCGCCGTCCAAGCCCTCCCCGCCGTCGCGACCGGGCCGCTGAAGCGCCCGCCCCCACGACGACTCTCCCTTTCGAAACCACTCCCCGTTCGAGAACTGCACATGTCGAAGACCAAGACCATGACCGTGACTCCCCTCGGCGACCGCGTGCTCGTGAAGCGCGTCGCTGCCGACGACAAGACCAAGGGCGGCATCATCCTCCCGGACACCGCGAAGGAGAAGCCGCGCGAGGGCATCGTCGTCGCCGTCGGCAACGGCAAGCTGCTCGACACCGGCAAGCGGCAGGAGATGTCGGTCAAGAAGAACGACCGCGTGCTGTTCTCTTCCTACGCCGGCTCCGAGATCAAGATGGACGGCGACGAGATGCTGATCCTCGGCGAGGACGAGATCCTCGCGGTGATCGAGAACTGATCGCGCTGCCCACACCCCGAACCCCACACCGAGAACAATCCCATGGCAGTCAAGAAGATCGCATACGACCAGGAAGCGCGTGAGCGCATGCGCGACGGCGTCAAGCAGCTCGCCCGCGCCGTCAAGGTCACGCTCGGCCCGCGCGGCCGCAACGTCATCATCGAGAAGTCGTTCGGCAGCCCGACGGTCACCAAGGACGGCGTCACCGTCGCCAAGGAGATCGAGCTCGCCGGCAAGTACGAGAACCTCGGCGCGCAGCTGGTGAAGGAAGTCGCCTCGAAGACGTCGGACGTCGCCGGCGACGGCACCACGACGGCGACCGTTCTCGCCGAAGCCATCTTCGAAGAGGGCATCAAGAACGTCACCGCCGGCGCCAACCCGGTCGCGATCAAGCGCGGCATCGAGAAGGCGGTCGCCAAGGTCGTCGAGTCGATCAAGAACGTGAAGATCGACGTCAAGGGCAAGAAGGAGATCGCGCAGGTCGGCTCGATCGCCGCGAACAACGACGAGGAGATCGGCAACATCCTCGCGGACGCCATGGAGCGCGTCGGCAAGGACGGCGTCATCACGGTCGAAGAGGGCAAGAGCCTCACGACCGAGGTGAAGTGGGTCGAGGGCATGCAGTTCGACAAGGGCTACGTGTCCCCGCACTTCGTCACCAACCAGGACAAGATGGAGGCGGTCCTCGAGAACCCCTTCATCCTGATCCACGAGAAGAAGATCTCGACGATCAAGGACATGCTGCCGCTGCTCGAGAAGATCGCGCAGAGCGGGCGTCCGCTGCTGATCGTCGCCGAGGACATCGAGGGCGAAGCGCTGGCGACGCTGGTCGTCAACAAGCTCCGCGGCGTGTTCAAGTGCTGCGCGGTGAAGGCGCCTGGCTTCGGCGACCGCAGGAAGGCGATGCTCGAGGACCTCGGCATCGTCACCGGCGGCAAGGCGATCTTCGAAGACCTCGGCATCAACCTCGAGTCGGTCACCACGGGTGAGCTCGGCAGCGCCAAGAAGGTCGTCGTCGGCAAGGACGACTGCACGATCATCGAGGGCGCGGGCAAGCCGAAGGAGGCGCAGTCGCGCATGGAGCAGATCCGCGCCGAGATCTCGCGCACGACGTCGGACTACGACCGTGAGAAGCTGCAGGAGCGGCTGGCGAAGATCGCCGGCGGCGTCGCGCAGATCATGGTCGGGGCCGCGACCGAGGCCGAGATGAAGGAGAAGAAGGCCCGCGTCGAGGACGCGCTGCACGCCACGCGCGCAGCGGTCGCCGAGGGCATCGTCGCCGGCGGCGGCGTCGCGCTGGTGCGCGCTGCCAAGGCGCTCGACGGCATGAACCTGGCCGGCGACGAGCGGATCGGCGCCGACATCGTGCGCCGCGCGCTCGAGTCGCCGATGCGCCAGATCGCCGCGAACGCCGGCGTCGACGGCTCGATCGTGATCCAGACGGTGCGCTCCAACAAGAGCGAGACGTTCGGCTACAACGCCGCGACCGACGTCTACGAGGACATGGTCAAGGCCGGCGTCGTCGACCCGGCGAAGGTCACCTGCGCTGCACTGCAGAACGCGGCGTCGGTCGCGACCCTGCTGCTGACGACCGAGGCGCTGATCAGCTCGGTGCCCGAGAAGAAGCCCGCCGGCGGCGGCCACGACCATGACCACGGTGGTGGCATGGGCGGAATGGGTGGCATGGGCGGAATGGGCGGCATGGACTTCTGATCGAAGTCCCGGCTCCCCTCACGACGGCTCGTCGGCGCTTCGCGTCGGCGGGCCGTCGGCGTTTCCGGGTGCATCTGGCCCGGCCGAATCCGTTGCCCCCTTGCCACCGCGACGGAGCCCACGGATCCTGGGTGAGGAGGATCGCCAATGCCGCTCCGCCGTCTCGTCGCCTTCGTCGCCACGTCGCTCGTCGCGAGCGCGGTCGCGCAGACCCCGGTGCTGCGGGACGCACACCGCCTGATCCCGCACTACGTCCCCGATGTGCGCTCATACGCCACCGCGGACGTCAACGGCGATGGGCATCAGGATCTCGTGGTAACGGGGTACGGCGTGGCGGTCCTTCTCGGCTCCGCCGAAGGCGTGTTCCGAGACCGGCCGGACGCCTTCCCGAAGATCGACGAGGTCGTCCAAGCGACCGCGTTCGCCGACCTCGATGGCGACGGCGACCTGGACTGCGCGTGCGCGTGCAGTCCAGGGACGTATTACGGGCAGCAGGGCTACGACCGCGTGTTGTTCAACGACGGCACGGGGAAGTTCTCGCACTCGCCGCATGGCCCCATCTCGCTTCTCTGGAGCCACGACACCTCGATCGCTGCCGGAGACATCGACGGTGATGGTGATGCGGACCTGCTGATCGGCAGCCCGCCACCGGCCTACGGCGCCACCACCAGACTCTATCTCAACAACGGCGCCGGTCAGTTCACCCTGGACTCCTCGAGGCTGCCGCACCAGTCGGGCGGCACGAACGTGATCGTGATGTTCGATCAGGACGGCGACGGGGATCTGGACGTCTACTTCGGAAACAAGTGGGGCCCGACCGGGATCCTGCAACCATCGGTCGGCGATCAGCTCTTTCGCAACAACGGGACCGGTTTCTTCACGCAGGCTCCACTGCTCTCGTACGCCGGCAACAACACGCTCGACGTCTACGCGCGTGACTTCGACGGCGACGGCGACGTCGACATCATGGCGCGACAGGTGTCGACCAGCGGAGTGCCCGTGTTCCACTACTACCGGAACGACGCCGGCGTGTACACCGACTTCGTGCCCGTGCTGCCGCCCGGCACCACGAATGTCCTGCAGTCGCTGGTAGGTGACTGGAACGCCGATGGCATGCTCGACTTCGCGGTCCGCGTCACCGCCGGGGCCCTGTTCATGGTGCAGACAACCCCAGGCCACTTCACGCACAGCACCTTGCCGCCGCTGGTCACCGGCGATCGACACCTGTTCGCGCACGATTTCGAAGGTGATGGCGACTCCGACATCCTCGCATCGACGCCATCGTTCATCGGATCGTGGCCATGGCCATGCCCATCAACCGCGACCTGGTTCCGCAACCTCGGCACTGCCTGGAACCTCCCGCCTGTAGAGCCGCTACCACCAGGTCCGTCGGGTAGCTGGTTCCAGCTGCACGACTTCGACCGCGACGGGCATCTCGACTTCCTTGGCTCGCCGCACGGACGCCCGGGGTCGATCTGGCGTGGGGACTCTTCCGGCAGACTCACCGCCGTTCCCGCGTCGCAACTCGGTGACTTCGCGACCGCGATTTCGAGCTGGAGTGGCACTCTGCTGTTCGGCGATCTCGACGGTGATGGGGACACGGACATCGTGTGCACGAGCCGCCAGGAACCGTACACGTCGGTGCCTACATCTCGTCTGTACTGGAACACCCCGAGCGGCTTGTCGGTGTCGGTTCTCCCATGGCACGCCGAACAGGGAGCGGTCGGAGACATCGACGGCGACAACGACCTCGATGTGGTGCTGTTCGGTTTCAACACGCGCATCGTGATGAAGAACAACGGGAGCGGCGTCTTCACGACCAGCACGGTGACCGTTCTCAACTCCTATGTCTCACGTCGGGTCATCCTCGCCGACTTCGACGGCGACACGGATCTCGACGTCGGCGTCGTCTCGAACGGCTACCTCGCGAACGATGGCACCGGCACGTTCACGCTGACGCCGATCCCGGCGTTGTCCGGCTCTACGATCGTCATCCCCGTGGATGTCGATGGCGACGGGGACCTCGACATCGTCGACGACGGAACGCCCAATGTTTCTCGAAGCGTGCTTCGCAACAACGGCGCCGGCGGCTTCATCGCCACGCCGATGCAGCACATTCCGGGATCGTCCCTCGTGCTCGGTGCGGCTGATCTCGACAACGACGGCCTGCCCGAGCTGATCGAGAACGTCCCCTTGCCGAACGGGAGCGCAGAGCCCCGGATCCTGCACAACCTGGGCAACGGCGCCTTCAAGCCTCTGCGCAACTCGTTCGGGGACTGGCTGAATCTCGGGATCTTCGAATCCGGTGACATCGACGGCGACGGCGATCTCGACGTGTTCACGGGAACACTCGCCCTACGCAACCAGCACCATCAGGTCGAGAGGCTCGGATGGCCCATCGTCGGATGCCCGCTGCGCATCGGAGTGTCGGGCCGTGCGTGCGATTCCTACACGCTCGGCGTCGCTCTCACGCTGGCTCCGACCCCTCTCGTGCTGCCCGGCATCGGCAGGCTGTGGCTCGATCCCGCTTCGATCTTCGTCGTCGCGAATGGCAACTACGGCCCTGATGGCCAGGGCATGTTCGTGGCCGCGGTCCCCAACGACCCCCAGTTGATCGGGCTGACGCTCTACTGGCAGGCGCTCTCGGCCGGCAGCCAGCTCCATCTGAGCAACCTCGAGACCACGACGCTGGCGCCGCGCTGACCCGGCGCGAATCCATGAGTGACGACGCAAGGCGCGAACGCAACACGCTCGAGGCATGGCTCCCCGGCGCCTCGATGCTCTGCCTGGCCAGCCCGGCATGAGCTTCGAGTGCCGCAACGGCTGTGGCGCCTGCTGCATCGCGCCGTCGATCACGACCCCGTTCTTCGGCATGCCGAACGGCAAGCGCGCCGGGGAACGCTGCGTGCACCTCGACGAGGCGAACGCGTGCCGGCTGTTCGGGCGCCCCGAGCGGCCGCGCTTCTGCATCGACCTGCGCGCGGAGCCGTCGATGTGCGGCGCCAACGCTGCCGAGGCGATGGCGATCCTCGACGACCTCGAACGCCGCACCGGCGTGCAGCTCGACTAGCGGCCGACGCCGGGTGGCAGGCCGCTGCGCGACAGGCTGTCGAGCAGGCGCGCCGCGGTCTCGCCGAAGCCCGCGGCCTTCGCCTTCGCCTGCAGCGCCTCGGCGCGCGCCTTGCGTTCTTCCTTGGCGCCAGACCCGGCGAGATCGCACAGCTCCTCGACGACTTCGACCACCGCCGGCAACTCCTTCGCCGCGACGACGCGCCGTGCCGTCTCCTTCTGCACGTTGCTGCAGGCGATCTTCACCTTGCCGTCGGCGGCGGTGACCGTGCCGGTCGTACTCACCTCGCTGCAGTTGCCCTTGGCGTCGATCGTGTACTCGCGTCGCAGCGCGACCACCAACGCGTCGACCGGCTCGACGCTGCTGGCGCCGAGCTTCGGCATCTCGCCTTGCGCCATCGCCACCATGCCGGCGATTCCGGCGAGCTTCACCATCACCGGGTCCTTGCTGTCCAGTTCGGCGACGAGCACGGGCACCGTCTTCTTGCCGTCCTTCCTGGTCTCCCACTTGATCTTGAACGGCAACTCGCGCGGTTCGCCGGCGACCGGCGCCAGCATCGCGCAGGCCACCGCCTTCTTCGCCTTCCACTGCGCGGTGCTCAGCGGCGGGAACGGAAACGCCGCCCGCGTCGACGTGAACGCGCTGGCAGTGCCCTCGGGCGACAGGGCCCCGGTCGCAGCGTCGAGCGTGAAGACCTGCGCGCGCACGATCGCCGTCTCGAACGACTCCTTCGGCAGCTGTTCTTCGAGGATCGCGACGCGCGGCGCGCCGGTGGCGTCCAGGCCGAGCGCGATCATGCGCACCGCGACGCGCCCTGCACCGCCGGAGCCGGTGCCAGCACCGTCGGTGGTCTTGTTCTCGTCCAGGACGGCGTAGGTGACGTCGGTTCCCGGTGCGAGGTTCATCCACGCGGCTGCCGGCTTCGCCTGCGCGAGCGCGAGCGGCGACACCACGACGAGGAGCGCTACCCAACGAGGAGCCACCATGCTCGAAGGCTAGCGACCAGCCCGCAGATTGCGCGGCCGCTCGGCATCACATGAAGATGGCGAGGCCGGCGAGGCACAACCAGAGAAGCTCGAGGTGAACGTCAGCACTCACCGTCAACTCGGACACCAGCCAACCGTCGCGCGATGTCGTCGATGGAGGAACCGCCAACGCGAACATCTCCAGAAACCCCTCCGGAAGTTGTTCCCGGTGGAACAGCATGATCCGCCTACCGCACCCCGCGACAACCGTTGTCTCCCGCGGAATGAGGCGTCCCCAGAACCTCAGTTCATCGCCAGGTCGGAAGAGCAGACACGCCACCGCATCTGCGTCCCGCGGGATCAGCCTCACGGCGGCGAACGGCCGTATCAGGGTCGAGAGTTCGCCAGGGCGTCCGAGCGCGCGGGCGAGCAACTCACGATCGTGGGACCAGACGATGAAGCGCTCCTCGACGTGGGCGACGAACGTGTGGATCACCGCCCCATCCCGACGCACCGTGCGGTCGCGCCAGATCGCCGTCTGCCCGATCGGCTGATCCGGTTCTCCAACCGGCGGCTCGCCGCGCAACCCCTCGTGTCCTCGATCCGTGACCCAGATGCCGCGGAACGGGCCGACGCCGACCCCACCCGGTGACTCGAAGTCACTGCCACACCAAGCAGCACGATCGATCCTTGCAGGACCGCCGTCATCGGGCACGCGTTCGAGCCGGCCGAAAGCCACGCTCTGGAACCCGGGAAGCAAGAAGCGGGCAGCGTCCGCGTACGGCAGGAGTGCTGGCGGAACGGGAGCAGGAGCGGTCGCGCAACCAGCGAGTGCGATCGAGCAGAGCCACGAGAGTCGGAACAAGCGCTGCACGAAGTCACCGGCTCGCGTTCGCGAGCAACCGCAGGCAGAGCTCCTTCACGTCGGTCGCCGCGATGCGGTCGCGCGCGAGCGTGCGGTCGCTGCACAGCAGCACCGGCCCCGCCGCGTCGTCGCCGTAGAGCCGCCCGTGCGAGCCGCGCACCATCGACGGATCGGTCGGGATCACGTCCATCAGGTAGCGGAAGCCGAGCAGCTTCTTGGCGAGGTTCTTCGCGACGCGCAGCTTCGGGAACGTGATCCTCGGGTCGACGAACAGCTCGGCCGGGTCGTAGCCGGGCTTCCGGTGGATGTCGACCGTCGGCGCGAAGTCGGGGCGGCGCGCCTCGTCGAGCCAGTAGTTGTAGGCGAACCAGCAACCGGCCTCGGCGATGCACACCAGCTCGCCGCTGCGTTCGTGGTCGATGCCGAGCTCGCGCTGCTGCGCGCGATCGAGCACGCGGGCGACGCCCGGTGTCTTCGCCAGCAGCGTGCGCACCGGCTCGAGGTCCGCGGCGTCGCGAACGTGCACGTGCGCACACTGGTGGTCGACGACCGCGAACGCGCGGCAGGCGCCGCAGTCGAGCAGCTGGCCGTGGCTCGTCTCCTGCACGCGCAAGAAGCCCTTCTCGTGCAGCAGCCGGTTCAGGAACACCGCGCGCTCCGCCTTCTCGATGCCGTACTCCGACAGCACCACGACATGCGCCTGCTTGCTGCGCGCCGCCTCGATCAGGCGCAGGCACTGCGCATCGAGATCGCGCACCGCCTGCACGCTGCGTGGATCGTCGGGCCCCCAGCGCTGATGGTCGTAGTCGAGGTGCGGCAGGTAGACGAGCTGCAGATCCGGGTCGTGCCGCGCGACCACCGCCAGCGCGGCGTCGGTGATCCAACGCGTGCTGGCGATGCCCGCCTTCGGCCCCCAGAAGTCGAACAACGGGAACGGCCCGAGCTGCTGCTGCAGCTCGACCTGCAGGCCGGGCGGCTCGCTGTAGAGGCCCGGCCGCTTGAGTCCGTTCGCGTGGTACTCCGGCCGCGGCGTCACCGACCAGTCGACGGCCGGCGCGTACATGTTCCACCACCAGAACAGCTTGCTGGTGCGCGTGCCGAAGCGTGCGCGCGCCGCCTCGTAGAGCTTCTCGCCGCGCACGAGCTGGTTCTGCTGCCGCCAGAACATCACCTGCGCCAGGTCGCGGAAGTACCAGCCGTTGCCGACGGCGCCGTGGTCGCGCGGCAGGAGCCCGGTGAGCAGCGTCGCCTGCACGCTGCACGTGACCGCCGGAAACACCGTGTCGAGCGGCGCCGTGAAGCCGTGTTGGCCGAGGCCGCGCAGGACCGGCGCGTGCTGCAGGTCCTTCGGACGGAGGCCGACCGCGAGAACGACGAGCAGCTTCACGCGCGCAGTGTGCCGAGCTGATCGTCGCTACGCTACGGCGATGCCCGAGCCCTCGCGGTTCATGCAGCAGGCGCTGCAACTCGCCGTCGATTCCGTCGCCGCGGGCGGCGGCCCGTTCGGCGCCGTCGTCGTGCGCGAAGGCCGGGTGCTCGCGACGGGTCACAACCGCGTCGTGCTCGACCGCGATCCGACCGCGCATGCCGAAGTGCAGGCCCTGCGGGCCGCTGCGCGCGCGCTCGGCAGCCACGTGCTCACCGGCTGCGAAGTGTTCACGTCGTGCGAACCGTGCCCGATGTGCCTTGGTGCCCTGCACTGGGCCCGCGTCGCCCGCGTCTGGTTCGCGGCGTCGCGCCACGATGCCGCCGCCGCCGGCTTCGACGACGCGACGCTCTACGCCGAGATCGGTCGGCCGCTCGCCGCACGCGCGCTGCCGATCGCGCCGCTGCTGCCCGAGCGCGGCGGCGAGCCGTTCGCCGCCTGGCGCGCATTCTCGGCACGCACGCCGTACTGACCGTCGCTACGCGAGCGCGAGCGGTCTCGTGCTGTCGGCGAACCGCTCCTCGCGCGCGCCGAACGCACCGAGCAGCGCGAGATACAGGTTCGCCATCGGCGTCTCACGGCCGAGGTCCACGTGCCGACCGCCCACGCAAGCACCGCCGAGCCCGCCGCAGAACAGCACCGGCAGGTTGTCGTGGTTGTGGCGGTTGCCGTCACCGAGACCCGAGCCGTAGACGATGCCCGCGGCGTCGAGCAAGGTGCCGCTGCCGTCGCGGCTCGTCGCCAGCCGCTGCAGGAAGGTCGCGAAGCGCTCGACGTGGAAGCGGTTGATCGCGCGGATGCCCGCGAGTTTGCCGGCATCGCCGCCATGGTGGCTGAGATCGTGGTGGCCGTCGGGCACGCCGAGGAAGCGGTAGCTGCGGTTGCTGCCGGCGTTGCCCAGCATCAACGTCGCGACGCGGGTGAGGTCGGCCGCGAACGCGAGCGCGATCAGTTCGTACATCAGATCGACGCGCTGCGCGTACGACGCGCCGTCGTCCAGCAGGCCGGCCGGAACGGGAGGTGCCGGCTCCTCGCGCACCTGCTGCAGGCGTTGCTCGATCTCACGCACCGAGGTCAGGTACTCGTCGAGCTTGCCGCGGTCGGCGGCGCCGAGCTTGCCGGCCAGCGCTTTGCCATCGGCGAGCGCCGCGTCGAGCACGCTGCGATCGCCAGCCCGCTGGCGCGCGCGTTCACTGGCATCCTGCGCCGCGTTCGGATCGCCGAACAGCCGCGCGAACACCGACCGGGGATCGGTTTCCTTGGCGACCGGCGTCGACGGCGTGCGCCAGGCGATGTTGTTGCTGTAGGCGCACGAGTAGCCGGAGTCGCAGATGCCGGCCGCGGCACCACGTTCGAGGCCGAGTTCCAGCGACGCGAACTGCACCGCGCCGCCGACCTGCGCGGCCAGCACCTGGTCGACCGAGACTCCCGTCTGGATGTCGGCCCCGCCGGTCTTCTTGGGGTGCGCGCAGGTCAGGAACGAGGCACCGGCGCGCGCATGGTCGCCGGGACCGTCGCCGTGCGCGCGACCGCCGTCGATCGCCAGTCCCGAGAACACCGTCACGTGCTTCCGCACCGGCACGAGCGGTTCCAGCAGGAACGGCAGCTCGAAGTCGCGGCCCGACTTCGCCGGCTTCCACTCGTCCATCTTCATGCCGTTCGGCGCGAACACGAACAGCGCCCGCCGCACCGCGGGCTGCCCGCGCGGGATCGCCGGCTGCATCGCGTCGAGCCACGGCAGCGCGATGCAGGCCGAAGCTCCGCGCAAGAACGTGCGCCGGTCGAGCGCGCGGTTGTGGAACGGCGGCATGGGCGCGCATTCTGTCCCCCCGGCCGCCAGCTGCCCAGTGCCGTCAGTCGCGGCGCAAGAACGCGTCACTCTCGACGACCAGTTCGAGCAACGCGGCAAGCGTCACCCTGCCCGTCGCGGCCAACTGGTCGACCGCGAGATCCAGGCGCAGCCGGTCGACGGACCCGAGGTCCCGCCCGACCGCGTACACGAACAGCTTGCGCGCGATCGTGCGCGGCAGCGCCGGATCGACGAGCAGCGCGCGCTTCAGGCCCGGCAAGCCGTCGAGGACCACGCCGCCGGGGAGCTCGCCGCGGTCGTCGATCACGCCATGCTCTTCGCGTTCGCGCACGCGACCGATCGCGTCGAAGCGCTCGAGTGCGAAGCCCAGCGCATCCATGCGCACGTGGCAGCCCGCACACGTGGCCTGCTGCCGGTGCAACGCGAGCTGCTCGCGCAGCCCGCGCGGCGACGTGGCGGCGCCCTCGTCGGGAAAGGAGTCGTTGCCGGGCGGCGGCGGCGGCGGCGCCTGGCCGAGCAGGTTCTCCAACACCCACTTGCCGCGCTTCACCGGCGACGTGCGCGTCGGGTTCGACGTGACGAGCAGCACACTCGCATGACCGAGCACGCCGCCGCGTTGTCGCAGCTCGGTCGGCAGCGCGACGCGCGTGAACGACTCGCCGAACTCGCCCGCGATCCCGTAGAACGCCGCCAGCCGCGCGTCGACGTGCGTGAAGTCGGCGTCGACCAGCGTGCGCACGTCGAGGTCCTCGCGCAGCACCGCCGCGAACAGCAGCTCCGTCTCGCGCCGCATCGACGCCTTCAACGCGGCGTCGCACGGGAAGCGCTCCGGATCGGGCATGCGGTCGACGAGCGCCCGCAGTTCGAGCCACTGCGCCGCGAAGTCGGTAGCCAGCGCGTCGGCCCGCGGGTCGGCGAGCAACCGCCGCACCTGCGCACGCCGCCCCGCGATCGTCGCCAGTTCGCCGCGCGCCGCCGCCGTGCGCAGCGCGTCGTCGGGCTGGCTGCTCCAGATCAGGTAGCTGAGCCGCACGGCCAGCGCCCACGCCGGCAGCGCGCCGTCACCGGGCTCGGCGCGGAACAGGAAGTTGGGCGACGTGAGCGCGGCCTGCACGACGCGCCGCTGGGCGAGCAGGAACGGTTCGCCACGCGCGAGCGCCTCTTCGCCGACTGCGGCGACGCGCGACGCTTCCTCGGCGGCGACCGGACGCCGCCATGCGCGCGGCAGCAGCGCGGTGGCCAACGCCAGCAACCGCCGCTTGGCGGGCTGCTTCTCGTCGCCCGCGCCGGGCAACCACTGCTGTTCGCGCGGCGTCGGCCGCGGATCGAGCGGTCCGGTGATCTCGAGCCAGTCGATGCGCAGGTTGCGATCGCGGCGCTTCGGGTCCGGGTGATCCGGTTGGTAGAAGTCGTTGAGGAACGCGAGATCCCAGCGGTGCGACCCGCCGACGGTCGGCAACGTGATCTCTTCGACGCGCATCTCGCCGGCCGGGACCTCGATCACGCACAGCTCGCGGCCGTCGAGGGCCACCGCCATCTTCGCGTCCTCGTCACCAGCCGGCGTGCTGCCGACGCGGATGCGCAGCCGGTAGACACCGTCGCGCGGCAGCGGCACGTCGGCGGCGATCGTGGCATTGGTGTAGAGCCCCGCGACCTCGCCGTCCTGCGACACGCTCGGACCGTCGAGCAGCCGCATGCGCTCGCCCTCGACGCGCCGCACCGCCGGCGCATTCGCATCCTCGCCGTGGAACACCGCCTCGGCCACCTCGCCAGCCGCCGCGAGGTACTTCTCGAGGTGCAACGTCGACAACGTCAGCGCATCGCCGATCGAGTCGAAGCCATATCCGAGGTCGTCGGCCGGGAACGCGGCCGTCGACGCGACGGTGACGCCGAACAGGTCGCGCACCGTGTGCTCCCACTGCGTCCGCGACAACCGGCGCACCGTGACGCGACCCGGGCTCCGCGGCAGCTTCGGCACGTCGCGCGCGAGCGTCGTGCTGCAGAACGCGAGCAGATCGCGGCGTTCGTCGGCGGTCAGCGGATCGGCATCGGGCGGCGGCATCTCGCCGGCGGCGATGCGATCGCGCACCCGACTCAATGTCGTGAGCCACGTCGTCGCGTCGGCGCGTTCGGCGGCGGCGAGGTCGAGCCCGCCCTTCTTGGTCTCGGCGTCGTGGCAATCGACGCAACGCGCCTCGATCGCGGCGCCGAGCGGTCCGAAGCCTTGCTGCGCAGCCGCGCTCGCGGCGGTGAGCATGCAGGCGACGACGACCGTGAGGCGTGGCACGTCCCGCAGCATAACGACGATCCCGCGCTCACTGCGGCGGCCGTTCGTAGCGCTCCGCGCTGGCGTGCTGCCGCACACGCGGCGGTCAGCGCGACAGCTCGACGCGGCCGTTCTTCGCCGCCAGCGCGTGCTCGGTCACGCTGCCGTCCGGCCAGCGCACGCGTGCCTTGGCGATCGCCGGCACGCCGGCGAACCACGCCACCGGACTCGTCTGCGCGAGGTAGCCCGCACCCGCCGCGATCTCGCGCACCGCGTGCAGCTTGTCGGCGACGAGGATCTCGATGCGCGCACCGATCGCCGTCGGGTTGCCCTTGCCGCCATGCACGCGCACGGCGAGCCATGGGCCCGAGCCGCCCGTTCCGCCGGTCGGCACGCGAGCGAACGTGCGCAGCGGCCCGTCGTTCGTTGCGCACACGATCGTCGGCGTCGCGTCGCCGGACAGGTCGGCGACCACGAGCGCCTTGCCGTCCTCGGGCATGACGATGCCGGAGTCGGCGGGTTCGACGCAGTCGAACTGCAACCCGGGCCGCCCCAGCAGGAGTTGCCCGAGCCCGCCGTCGAAGCGCCCCGTCTCCGGTTCCGGCGCGAACGAGTTCTGCGCGAGCACGAGGTCCTGGATCCCGTCGGCGTCGAGGTCGGCGATGCCGATGCCGAACACCGGCGCGATCTGCGCACGCCGCGGCAACGGCCGCGCGACGAACGTGCCGTCGCGATTCTCGAGCACGACGTGCTGCAGCTCGTTGCAGGTGAGTTCGAGGCAACCGGCGAGCGCATCGGCGCCGTAGATCTCGGCGAGGTTGGCGCGCGCGAACTGGTCGTAGGTCGGCAGTCGCTCGCGCACGAACGGCATCGCCTGGCTGCTGCACGACAGGCCGCGCACCGGCAGCACGACGTCGCCCGGTTGCTTCGCCTCGATCACGTCGAACGAGCCGTTGCCGTCGAAGTCCCTGCCGAAGAGGCGCAGCGGCTTCTGCGGACTCGCCTTGTACTTGGAGTTGAGGCCGAGGTTGCCGGCGACGAGGTCGAGGTCGCCGTCGCCGTCGAGGTCGCCGGCAGCGACGCTGTTCCACTGCCCGCGCAGCTCCGCGAGGCCGAGCGTCTGCGTTCGATCGACCAGCCGCTTGCCGCCGTCGTTGCCGAACACGCGAATCGGCTGCCACTGGGCCGCCACGACCAGATCGACGAAGCCGTCGCCGTCGAGGTCGGTCCACTGCGCCGCGGTGACCATGCCGAGCTCGCGCATCGGCAGCTCCGCCGACGCGTCGACGAAGCGGCCGCCGTCGTTGCGCAGCAGCCGACTCGGCGGCGCGTGCGGGAAGCGGCCCGGCACGACCCGGCCACCGACGAACAGGTCGACATCGCCGTCGCGGTCGAAGTCGGCCGCGCACACGCAGCTCGAGCTCGTGCGCACGTCGGGCAGCACGCCCGCGGCAGCCTTCGTGAACGCACCCTTGCCGTCGTTGACGAACAGCCGGTCGGCAAGCGCTTCGTCCCCTTCGTTCGCCTCGACACCGCCGCTGGCGACGTACAGATCCAGGTCGCCGTCGCTGTCGAAGTCGACGAACACGGCGCCGAGATCCTCGCATGCAGCGTCGTCGCGCCACGGCCCGTCGATCGCCGCCCACTTGCCCTTGCCGTCCGCGCGCAGCAGCGCACCGGCCTGGCCCGCGGCACCGCCGACCCACACGTCGTCGAGCCCGTCGCCATTGGTGTCGCCGCAGGCGAGGCCCGGCCCGAGCCGCGACAGCCGGTGCGGCAGCAGCGGCTGCACCGCGTAGTCGTCGAAGTCGCGTTCCTGGTGACGGAACGGGATGCCGTCGTGCGCCCAGAACGTGCCGAGCAGTTCGCGGTCGTCGGGGCTCGGCGAGAACGTCGGCCGCAGCGGCGCCTCGAGCGGCTCGCGGATCGTGTGGCGGTGGTCGACGGCAAGGCGTTCGAACTGCTGCGTGTGCCCGCTCGGCCAGCGCACGGTCAGCCGGTCGATCGACGTCGCGGCGCCGAGCCCGAAGTGCTCGATCGCCTCGCCCGCCGACATGTAGCCGCGCGTCAGCGACACGATCCGCGTCTGCGTGACGCCGCCCGCCGCCAGCGTGATCGCGGCGCCAACGCCCTGACGGTTGCCGTGCGCGCCGACGAGTTCGACCAGCACCCGGTGGCCCTCGCTCGACCGGTTCTCGAACACGCTCGCCGGCGCGTTGAGGTTGTTGGTGATCACGTCGAGATCGCCGTCGCGATCGAGGTCGCAGACGACCGCGCCGTGCGCGACGCTCGCTTCGTCGAGTCCCCACGCGGCCCCCACGTCCTCGAACTTCAGGTCGCCGAGGTTGCGACGCGCGATGTTCTTCTCGTCGACCCGCGGGATCGCGCGGAACACCTCGAGGGCCTCGTTCTTGCGCCCTTCCCGCCACAGACGATCGAAGCGCTCGCCGAGATCCGGGTTGTCGGTGAACACCGGGATGCCGTTCGTCACGAAGCAGTCGAGGCGCCCGTCGTCGTCGAGGTCGGCGAAGCGCACGGCCCAGGTCCAGTCGGTGCTCGCCAGGTTCGCGAGGTGCGCCGCCTCCTGGAAGCGCCCAGTGCCGGTGTTCACGTACAGCGCGTTGCGCATGTACTGCTGCGGGCGGGCGTTCATCAGGAACCAGCGGTGCTGGTCCATGCTCCCCATCAGCATCTTGCCCATGTAGTGCGACGTGCTCGACATGTCGGCGACGAGCAGGTCGAAGTCGCCGTCGTTGTCGAGGTCGCCGAAGTCGGCGCCCATGCCGAAGAACGCCGTGTGCGGCAGCATCTTCGCCGTCACGTCCTCGAACGTGCCGTCGCCGCGGTTGCGGTACAGATGGTCGGGCGACTGGAAGTCGTTGGCGACGTAGAGATCCTGACGGCCATCGCCGTCGAAGTCCCACCACACCACCGAAAGGCCATTGCCCTGGTCGCGGATGCCGGCCTCGTCGCTGACGTCGACCCATCGGCCGTAACCGTCGTTGCGCAACAGGCGGTCGCGCTGGCCGGCCTGGAACGCCGCCGGCGCGCCCGGCACGGTGAAGAAGTGGTCCTCGTAGCCCGCCGGCACGTGCGGCACGCCGTCGCGCACCAGCGGCGGGAACGGCGGGAACAGCTGCTCGCGCGACTTCCGCAGATCCTTCGGCAGCGTCATGCCGGCGACGATCTCGGTCGGCAGCGTCATGCGGAGCACGCGGTTGGTCAGCAGGTAGAGATCGAGGTCGCCGTCGTTGTCGTAGTCGGCGAAGGCGCAGCCGGTGCTCGCGGCGACCGTGCCGAGCCCGAACGGGCCGCCCTTCTCGACGAACGTGCCGTCGCCCTGGTTCTGGAACAGCAAGTTCGGACTCTCGAGGTTGCAGACGAGCAGGTCGAGATCGCCGTCGCCGTCGACGTCCGCGAACGACGCCGCCGTGCCCCACGCATCGCCGCCGCCGAGCCCACCGGCCGACTCGGTGACGTCTTCGAAGCGAAACGGCGCGGTCTGCCGGAACAGCTTGTTGGGGCCGTCCTGCGACACGAGATAGACGTCCGGCAGGCCATTGCCGTCGTAGTCGCCGACCGCGAGGCCCGCCCCCATGTAGACGTAGGCGACGACGTTCTCGGGCCGCAGCACGTTGGTGAAGGCGAGGCCGGTCGCCGCGCCGTCGCGCTTCATGAACCGCGGCCCATCGGCCGCGAGGCGCGCCGGCAGCGGCGTGCTGGTGATCGGCGGCAGCTTCTCCGCGTCGCCCGAGCAGGCGGCGGCGGCGGCCACGACGAGCAGCGGTCCGGCACGGAGCGACATCCCGCGATCATGAACCACGCCCCGCGACGGCGGAACGCCCGACATGGCGTCCGCGCGTCCAGGCCGTTCGTGGCTGGCGGTTGTGCGGCGGCGTGCCTACCGTGAGGGTGGCATGTCGCCCGTCCACGACTCGGAAAAAACCCTCCCACCGCCGTGGGACCGCATCTTCTCGCTGGCCACGCGCACGTTCGTGTGGGGCCTGCTGATCGCCGTGCTGTGGCTGCTGCGACCGTTCCTGCTGCTGATCTTCCTGACGTTCGTGTTCGCCTACGTGCAGGCGCACGGCGTCGACGGCCTGCAGCACCGCATCAAGAACCGCGTCGCGCGCGTCGTGATCGTCGGCCTGGTCGTGCTCGGGACGCTGTTCGCGACGGGTTTCACGCTGGCGCCGCAGGTCAAGGAACAGGCGGCGGTCTTCCTGCGCGACAAGGACAAGTACATCGCCGACGCCGACCGCGAGCTGAACACGTTCCTCAAGCAGTACCCATCGCTCTACGAGGGCATCGCCGGCAACCAGAAGGAGTTGCCCGACCCGACCGAGGCCCTGCGACTCAAGCCGCACGTCGACAAGCCGAACGAGAAGCCCGTCGAGAAGCCGCCCGGCGAAGGCGAGACGGCGCCGACGACACCACCGACGCCGCAGGACAACGGCGCGACTCCACCGACCACCGGCGAGCAAGGCACGGAGCCGCCGAAGGAGCCGCTGCCCGACAACCTGCACCTGATCCGCAACCTGGTGACCAGCGCGACGAAGTCGCTCGCCGAGAACCCGCTCGAAATCGTGCAGTCCGGTCTCGGCTACGCGACGTCGTTCCTGATGGCGCTGCTGTTCTCGTTCCTGATCGTGCTCGACATGCCGAAGCTCACGCGCGCGATCCAGGGCCTGTCGCGCACGAAGATCGGGTTCGTCTACGACGAGGTCGCCGACAACATCGCCGGCTTCGGCCGCGTGCTCGGGCGTGCCCTGGAAGCCCAACTCGGCATCGCGATCGTCAACACGATCCTGACCGCGATCGGCATCTGGGCCATGGGTCTCGACAACATCCTCGTGCTGTCGACGATCGTGTTCTTTTGCAGCTTCATCCCGGTCGCCGGCACGTTCATCAGCTCGACGCCGATCTGCCTGGTGGCGCTGCAAGCCGGCGGCGTCTCGACGATGGTGCTCGCGATCGTGCTGATCTGCGTGATCCACGCGCTCGAGACCTACGTGCTCAACCCGCAGATCTACGGGCACCACATGCACATGAACCCGGTGCTCGTGCTGATCGTGCTGACGATCGGCGGCAAGCTGTTCGGCGTGTGGGGCCTGCTGCTCGGCATCCCGATCGTCAACTACGTGTTCCGCCACGCGATCCGCCGCCCCGAGGAACGACCCGCCGAAGCCTGATGCCGGCTCGTGGGTCGGCGCGAAGGAGATTCCGTGATCCCGAGAGTCGCCGCCCTGTGCGCGATCGAAGCCGCGATCGTGCTGTTGCTCGCCATCGAAGTGTTCGGCGCTACGCCGCAACCGCCCGTTGGCGCTCCCACACCCAGGACTGCCACGGTGGGTGACGCGACGCAAGCGACCGCCACTGTCGCAGCTTCCACGCTGCCAACGGGGACGGGCACCGTGACCGGCACCGATGTCGAACGTGCTGCGGTCGCGGCGAAGTGGCGCGAGGACGATCCGGTAGGGGTGCTGCTCGTCGGCAGCGTCAAGTTCGGCGACGGGCGTCCCGCCGAGGGAACCTACGTGAACGTCGAGATCGACGGCCAGTGGCGCAGCGGTACCACCGCTGCGAACGGCGGCTACGCGGTGCTCGGCCTGCGACCGGGCACCTGGACGTTCTCGCTGCGGGGGACCGCCGTGGCGGAGACGACGGTCGACGTCACGATCGGCGACGACGCCGTGCAACGCCGCGATTTCGTGGTCGATGCTTCGATCCCGTTGCGCGTGTCGATCGTCACCGCCGACGGCGCCGACGGGACGAGCGCGTTGCGGAAGGCGATGCCGGCCTTCGGCGAGTTCGCGGTCGTCGGCATGCGCGACCCCGTACCCGACCGTCTGCCACCGACGGACTACGGTGTCGTCTTCGTCGGCGATGCGCGCTGGCAACCAGAGATGAACCCACGCGACGGGTTCGCTGGCACGCTGCATTGCGCGTCGCTCCCGGCCCATGTGGCCCTGATGCAGCGCCACCTCGTGCTGCAGCAACAGCTCGTGCAGCCCGGCGCCACGGAGGTGAAGTTCGTGGTCGACATCGCGGCCCTGCGTGGCCTTGCCGGCTCGGCGGCGGTGCGTGTGCTCGACGCGGCCAGCGGCGCACCGCTCGTGGACGCTTCCGTGAGCCTCCGCACCTCCAACCGCGGCGGCGGCGGTCAGAAGGTCGATGCCGAGGGGCGGGCGCTGCTGGAAGGACTGTCCCCGGGCTACCTGCGCTGCCAGATCTCGGCGAAGGACCGCGAGACGTTCTACACGACCGTGCGCGTCGAGCCGGGGCAACGGCTCGACCTGGGCGACGTGCGGCTCGGGGCGTTGGACCCGATGCGCGGCACCGTGCTCGACGTCGACGGCAAGCCGGCGACCGCCGACATCTCTTGGATCGAGTTGAAGTGGCGCACTGGCCCGATGGAGTTCGCCACCAATCGCATGGCTCGCACCGAGGCCGACGGCACGTTCTCGTTGTGGGGCACGGGACACGGCACCATCGCGGTCTCGGCTCGCGACAGTGACGGCAATGTCGGCCGCGGCGTGTTCGACCACCCGTCGCCGAACCCGATCGTGCTGCGCCTCGGCAAGCCCGCGGTGTGCATGGTGACGCGCCCCCCGGACCCGACGCGGTCGTTCACCATCACGTTCCACGACTCGCGGCAACGGCCGGTCGCCGCGCAGAAGCTGGAGCCGCGCGTGACCAAGCTGTCGATCCCGTTGCCGCCCGGCGACTATGGGTTCGAGGTGCACGACGAGCAGTACCGTCTCGTGCAATCCGGCCGCGTGACACTCGGTGCGTCCCCCACCGCCGTGGAGATCCGATGAACAGTCCGCTTCGCCTGTTGCGCGCTCTCGCCGGCATCCTGGCCGCGGCGATCGTCGTGCTGTTCGTGCTCTGGGTTCGTCGCGACACGGCGCTGCCGCCGGCCGTCCCCGATCCCGCGTCCGTGCGCACGATCCACGCCGAACCTGCGCCCGCGGCGCCCACGTCCGCGGCAGCGAATCCCACCTACACGGGGGCCATCGACTCGACGCCATCCGCAGGAACCACGGGACCCGACGCCCGCACCGCCGACGCCGCCGACGCCGCCCTGTTCGGCACGGTCCGACGTGCCGACGGCACCATCGTCAAGCAGGGTCACATTTGGTTGCAGCGCGACGGCAACCAGGTCGGCAGCGCGACGGTGCGCGACGGTGCGTTCGCGATCGCCGGACTGCTGCCGGGCACACACCGCCTCACGTCGCGGGTCGCCGACGAGCTCGCGCTCGACCGCGAGATCGAGGTGCACGCGCCGCACACCCGACTCGACTTGGAGTTGACCTCGCGCTGGGTGCTGCAGGTCGAAGCCGTGACCCCGGATGGCGGTCCGCTCGCGACCACCGGCGGCGACCACCGGGCCTTCTCACTCATGCGGCACCTGCGCGCGGCCGCTTTCGCGACGCCGCTCCCCGTGGACTTCGCGAGCAGCAACTTCGCAACGGGCTTGGGGGAGGCGCGAGGCAACGAGCCGTTCGGGGACCGAGGCCAGAAGGCACTGCCGAAGGAGGTCGTCAGCGTGCTCACGCTTCCGTCCGACCAGCCGGTACACGTGGCGCTGCTGCTCGGCGGGGCCATGCTGGCGCAGCAACCGGTGGCGCCCCAGCAGGAGACGGTGCGGTTCGTCGTCGCCATCGATGCGGTGCTCGCCAAGACCGGCAAGGTGCGATTTCGCTGCGTCGATGCCCACGGCGCTCCAGTCGCGAACGCAACCGTGTGGGTCAGCAGCGGCAATGGCTCGGGCGGCGGCAACAAGACCGACGCCGAGGGCCACTTCGCGGCCGTCGACCTGCTGCCGGGCAAGGTCAGCCTGTCGGTGCACAAGCAGGACCAGCAGTTGCCCCCGTTCGAGTTGCTGCTGTCCGCCGGCGCCGACGTCGATCTCGGCACGATCGCGATGCAGCACACGGTGAAGCTCGAGTTCTCCACGGCCGAACTCGGCAAGGGCGGCCAGGTTCGTCTGAACTGGCTCGACATGCCGGCCGGTTCCGGTTGGCAGCCGCGCGAGTTCTCCCACCGCGGCGACAGCGGGGCTCTGCAGACGGTGAGCCTGTTCCCTGGCCGCTACGCGGTCCTCGCGCGCGGCGCGAACGGCGTCGCGCTGCAGCTG
Source organism: uncultured bacterium (assembly GCA_937952215.1). GTDB lineage: Bacteria > Planctomycetota > UBA1135 > UBA1135 > UBA2386 > UBA2386. The sequence continues at coordinate 575 of CALFZH010000063.1, read as the reverse complement.
GTCGACACCAGGGCGCTGCCGCCGTCGCCGCTCCGCTTCGCGATGCAACCTGGAGCCCCACTGAAGATCGAGGATCGCCTCAGCAACGGCGTCGTGCGCTACACGATCGCGACGGCGAGCGGCCTCATCGTGCACCACGGCGAACTCGGCTCACGACGCATCCCGAGCCAGCAGCTGCCCACCGGCGACTACGTGGCGACGGTGCACTTCGCCGGCCAGGTCGTCACCAAGCCGTTCACGCTGCCGCCCGACGGTGCCACGATGACGCTGCCCTGATCCCGTGCGACGATGATGGCGTGAAGCGATCCACACCCGTCGCCTGCCGCTGGCGCGTCCCCGTCCGGGCGTGGGCCCTGCTGCTGTGCGCCGCATGCACGGCACCCGCGCCGATCCCGTGGCCGATCGCCCCTTCGTCGCAGCCGATGGCAGCGCCCACGACCGACACCGGTCCGACGGCCGGCTCGCTGGAGGCCAGCATCGGCGGCCTCGCGATCACGCCCGGCGGCAACAACGGCTTCGTCAACGGCGCGTTCGCCATCGGCGAGCAGTTGATCGGCACGCGGCTTGACGGCGGG
>CALFZH010000062.1:0-127494 GCA_937952215.1 uncultured bacterium | reverse complement strand
CCCCCCCCCCCCCCCCCCCCCCCCCACGGGCCGAGCCGCGAGGTCAGGCGAGCGGCAGTTCGAGCCGGAACGCGGCGCCCGGCCCGTCGACAGCGCCGAGCCGCAGGTCGCCACCGAGGTCGCGCGCAAGACCACGCGCGAGCGCCAGCCCGAGGCCGACACCGGGCTGCTCGTTGTTGCCGGCAGCGACCGCGCCGCGGTCGAACGGCGCGAACACACGATCGTGGTGCGCGGCCGGCACGCCGGGGCCGTGGTCACGCACGGTGAACACGGCGCGCCCTCCCTCCAGCGCTGCCGCGATCTCGACGCGCGGATCGCTGGCGCCGCGAGCGTACTTCGCGGCGTTGTCGACCAGGTTGAACAGGATCTGCCCCACCGCGTCCTCGTCGGTCACCAGCGTTCGACTGCGCACGCCAGCGGCGACGTCGACGACCAGCGTCATGCCCGCCTCCTGCAGCCGCCGTTGCAACGTCGGCGCCAGGCGATCGAGCAACGGGCCGACTTCGTGCGCGACGCGGCGCGCGGTGAAGCGCCCTTCCTCGAGCCGCGACCACGCCAGCACGTTCTCGACGACGCGCGCGAGCCGATCCGACTCGCGTTGCAGCGTCGTCAGGTACTCGCGCTGCGCGTCGGGCTCCTTGACCACGCCGTCGGCGAGCATCTCGGAGTACATGCGGAACGTCGTCAGCGGCGTGCGCAGTTCGTGGGTGACCGCGGACGCGAAGCGCGCGCGCCGTTCGCCGTAGCCGATCGCCGCACGCAGCGTGAACCACAGCACGCCGAGTCCGAGCAACGTGACTCCCCAGGTCGTCGCCAACACGATCGGCAACGGCAGCCCACTCGCGAGCGGGCCGTCGTGCACCGCGTCCAGTCGCGCGGGCACCGAGGCGAGCATCGACGGCTGCTGCGATGCCGTGGGCGCTTCGCAGCGAACCAAGGAAATGCACGGCGCCGAGAAGAGGTCGGCGATCAGCGCGATCAGTTCGCGCTGCATCGTCGGCCAGTCGACGAGCACGCCCTGCAGGCGCGAGCCAGCGCCTTCTCGCACGCGACGCACGAACACGAGCTGGCCACCACCGCCGTCGAGCCACACGGGCACCATCGGGCCGACGTCACCGGCGAGCATCGCCATCGCGGCGGCTGGCGCACCAACCCCGGCATCGGCGCTCTGGTTCGCGAAGTTCGCGGGGTTCCGGAAGAGGTTGCGCTGCCGGTTCGACAGCTCCTGCACGCTCTGCTGCGTGGCAACGGGGTCGGTGGGCTCGATCGCGTTGCAGCCGAGCAGCGGCAGGGCCGTTTCGATCACGCCGAGCTTCTGCTCGAGCACTTCGCGCTGCAGCGTGCTCGCGAACGCGCGCAGCCGCTCGGCCGCGCGGTCGAGCCGCGCCGCCTCGATGCCGGTGCCCTCGCACAGGTCGCGTTCGTTGCCGAGCGGAACCTGCGGGCTGGTGACGCCGTCGGGCCCGATCTCGAAGTGCAGCGGGAACAGCGGGGCGTCCACCGTCAGCAGCGGTGACTGCACCACGACCTCATCGGCGCCGATCTTCGTCAGCCCGCGCGTCCACGCCGTCGTGGCCGCGGGGAACGCGCGGTATTCGCTCGGCGGCCGCATCGACTCGCGTGCGAGCTGCGGCGACAGCCAGCTGTCCATGCGCCACAACGCCAGCCGCAACCGTTCGTGCAGCGCCGCCTGCGTGCGCGCGTGCACCTCGTCGCGGTCGAGCCGCAGCAAGGCGAACGTCAGCCACGACACGACGGCGACCAGCACCGCCGCGGTGACCAGGAAGCCGACCCAGGGTCGCGAACGTGCCCGGCTCACGACGCCTCCGCGGCCAGCATGTAGCCCTTGCCACGCACGGTCAGCACCACGGCCGGTCGCTCCGGCGGGTCGGCGAGCTTGTCGCGCAGATTGACGATGTGCATGTCGATCGCGCGCGTGCCAGCGTCGCCGCCGGCGGGCAGACCCCAGACGCGTTCGAGCAGTTCGGCGCGCGCGATCGCGCGGCCGCGGTTCTGCACCAGGTAGCGCAGCAGCTCGGCTTCCTTCGCCGACAACAGCACGCGCGAACGGTCGGGTCGTTCGATCTCGCGCCGGTCGAAGTCGATGGCCCGCCCGGCGATCGAGATGCGGCCCACGTCGCTCGGGCGCTCGGCGCTGCGCCGCAGCACCGCCTGCACACGCGCGAGCAGTTCCTTGCTCGAGAACGGCTTCACGACGTAGTCGTCGGCGCCGGCCTGCAGGCCGTGCACGCGGTCCTGTTCGGCACCCCGCGCGGTGACCAGGATCACCGGCAGCGACGGGCGCGCGCGGCGGATCGCCGCGAGGATCGAGGTGCCCGACACCTTCGGCAGCATCACGTCGAGCACCACGAGGTCGAGCTGCGCCTGCAGTGCCGTGTCCTGCCCTTCCTGGCCGCAGCCGCAGGCGATCACGGCGTAGCCGGCGAACTTCAGGGCATCGACGATGCCGCGGCGGATCGCGGCGTCGTCCTCGACCACGAGCACGGTCTTCGGCGGAGTCGTCACGCGGGATCAGTGTATGTCAGTGGAGCCCGAAGCGACGGTCCTCGACGGCGCCTTCGTGGCAGCGCATGCACGAGCCGATGGCGCCGGCCGCGGTCACCACGCCGTCGCGATCGATGGTGCCGTAGACCCAGCCCTGGTCGGTGCCCGGGGTGTCGGCGGCGAGCTTGTGCATCACGAACAGGCCCGCGGCGTCGCCGGCGTGGAACACCTTGTCCCCTTCACGCAGCGTCGGGGTCGTCAGGTAGCGCGCCCCGGACTCGGTGCGCCCCTTCGGTTCGCCTTCGACACACTGCCAGGCCTCCTTGACCAGCGTCTGCCCGACCGCGGCCGGCTTGCCCTTCTGCACGTAGTCACCGTTCTCGGCGTGGCGCGCGTAGAGCAGGTAGAGCTTCTGGCCGTGCTCCTTCTCGGCCGCGCTGCGCCGCACGTTCGGCGCGGGCATGCGGCAATCGGTCGGCGCCACCTTCGGCATGCCGGTGACGCAGGCGAACGACCGGTAGTCGCGCACGGCGTCGCGGATCACGCCAGCGAACGGCGACTGCTCGTCGCCCGCCGCTGGGGCTGGAGCTGGGGCTGGCTCGACCGGCTTGCGTTGGAACCCACGCGCCTCGGCTTGCTGACGCACCGCCTCGAGCACGACCTTGTCGAACAGCCGGTCGCCCTCGCCGCCGAGTTTCTTCAGCTCCGCGGCGACGAAGGCCTCGCGCTGCGTGCCCAGCGCCTCGATCTGCTTGCGGATCTCGCTCCGCTTCTGCTTCTGCTCGGCGATGTGGCTGCGCAACTGCGCGATCGTCAGCGTGCGCAGCGCCTCGGGCAGGTCTTCCTTCTTGACGTCCTCGAGCTTGAACTTCGCGTCGTCGCAGGCGTCGACGAGGTCCCAGTGGGCGTTGAGGTAGAACGCCGAGCCCTTGGTCATGCAGCGCTGCGCCGCGGCCGCCGGATTCAGCGCCGTCGCGTTGCTGTCCTGAGCGCCCTGGTTGCTCGCCCAGACTTCCCGCTGCGCCCCGTACGGCACGTAGGTCGGGTTCATCTGCGCACTCAATGCCGTGAGCTGCTCGTCGAACGGCGTCGTGATGACGATCGCGCTGTCCTTGTCGATCGCCGCGAACTGGCCGTCGGCGAGCTTGGCGACTTCGCGCCACGCTGGCGCCAACTCGTCGGCCGGGTTGCCGCAGTAGATCGAGTTGACGACGATGCCCTTGCCGATCGCCGCCCGGCTCATCGCCGCGGCTTCGACCTTCGGGTCCTGCGTGGCCGCCTCGTTGCCGGCGACGAACAGCATCTTCAGCGCCTGCGCGTCGGTCGACCACTCGAGTTCGCCGAGCGCGGCCTGCACCACGCGCGCCACGTATTCGTCGCCGCCGTTGGTGGTCAGCGCGAACAGCTTCTGCGACACCGCGTCGAGGTCGGTGGTGAAGCCGGTCTCCACCTTGACCCAACCACGCTCGGCGTCGTGCGCCTGGCAGCCGAACGTCAGCAGCGCCACGCGCAGGGTCGGCGTCGGCCGCAACGTGGCGAGCTCGTTGACGACCGCCCACAGGTTCTGGCGCGTCGTCTGCAGGAGCCCGTCCATGCTGCCGCTGATGTCGAGGCAGATCGCAAGATCGATCGGACGGGACGCCGGTGCGGCGCCGACCGGCGTCACGGGTGCGACCGCGATCGGCGGCAGCGGGCCCTGGGCGCAAAGAACGCTGGCGAACGCCAGCCACGGCAACACTCGGGTTCTCATCGGTTCGTCTCCTTGTTCGTCGGGGTCGGGGGCGGGGTCGCCGCCTCGGCGGTGAGCAGCACGTTCTTGCCATCGATCTGCAGCAGGATCTGGCCAGGCAGCGACAACACGCCGCTGCGCTTCTCGATCGTGAGCCGGTCGACCAGCGCGAAGTACTCGGCGCTGCCGACGCACACGCGCGTGTCCGGTTCCAGGCGTTGCGCGAGCACGGCGTTGCCGTCGATCCAGGTGTTGCCGCGGCGCAGGAACGCGCGGTCCGCCACCTGCTGCACGGCCGTCGTCTCGACGACGTTCATCTCGGCGTCGTAGAACGCATTCCGCGGGTTGGCGCAGACCTGCAGCTTCTGCGCCCACAGGTTGCTGCCCTGGTTGATCGCTCCGAGCCCGCTGCGCACCACCACTGCGCGCCCGTGCAGCGCGTCCTCGCACGCGCGCGTCAGCGCCTGCCAGTCGTCGAGCCGGCTGCCCTCGGTGGCGAGGAACGCGGTGTACTCGCCGAGCACGCCGAAGCGCGCCGACAGGCGCAGGATCTCGTCGCGCAGTTCGCGCAGGCGCGGATCCGCGAACACCGGCTGCGGTCGGACCAACGGCCCGCCGAGGTCACCGGCCTGCTGGCGCAGCTCGTCGACCAGGAACGCGATCTGCCGGCTCGCCCACAGCCGCGGCACGAAGCCGTGCGCCGTCGTCGCCGTCGCGACCGGCAGCGTGAAGCGGTAGTCCTGCTCGCCGTGCGGCGTGCGGCCGCGGAGCAGGAAGTTCAGCGGTTCGTCGCCGCGATACTGACCGAGCACGACCAGCTGATCGCCAGCGAACAGATCCGGCAGCTTGCGCGGCAACACTTCGCGCAGCCGTTGCCCTTCGTCGCCGCGCGCGTTCGCGCCGAGCGTCGGCTCCGCCAGCACCGGGTGACCCAGGCGCGCGAACGTGCGCGCGACCTTCACTTCGACGTCCTCCTCGGGCAGCACGTAGCTGGTCACCGCGCGCGTCGCGTCGGCGAGCTTGTCGAGCAGCGGCACGTTGACGTCGTGCCCGACGCCGAAGCCGAAGATGCGCCGCCCGTGCTTGTTCGCGGTCGCGACCATGCCGTGCAGTTCCTTCTCGCTGGTCGGGCCCACGGTCGGCAGCCCGTCGGTGAGGAACAGCACCAGCGGCAGGGCGCCCGCCATCGCCTCGGCGCGCAGCGCCTCGAGCAGCGCATCGTGGATGTTGGTGCCGCCGTGCGGCCGCAGGCTCTCGACGTGGCGCCGCGCCGCGGCGAGCGTGGTCGCGTCCTTGGCGACGGGCTGCGCGAACGCGCGGCCGACGTCGTTGCCGTAGTCGAGCACCTGGATGCCCTCGCCGTCGGCGAGCCCCTCCAGCACCTGTAGCGCAGCGGCCTTCGCCTGTTCGAGCTTGCGCCCGGCCATGCTGCCCGAGCGATCGAGCACCAGCGTGACTTCGCGCCGCATCACGGTCGTGGTCGCCGGCCGCGGCGCATTGGCGAGCAACAGGAAGTAACCGCCGCCGATCGTCGGATCCGGATAGGCGAACATCGCCGCCGTCGGCTGCGACGGATCGGTCGTCGTCGCGAAGCCCAGCCGGAACGCGCCCGGGTCGCGGCGGCTGCGTTCGGTGACGCGCAGGGTCATCGCGTTGGCCGAACGGCGTGTCACTTCGACTTCGTGGCTCGGCGAGTGGCAGACGCCGATCGCGTCGCGCGCCTGCAGATCGACCGTCACCGACCACGGCGTGTCGTTGGCGAGCAGTTCGCTGCGCGGCAGCACGTAGTCGACACGGTGGCCGTCGGCCTCGAGCACGTGGTCGTAGACGAAGCGGATCGCCTGGCGACCGCCGGCCGGCACCGGGAACACGCTCGTGCGCAGGCACTGCAGCCCCGCGAACTCGAGCAGTGCCGGGTCCTTCGCCCTCGCCGTGATCTCGTCGTAGAGCCGCCGCGCCTCCTCGCGCGACAGCAGCTTCGCCGTCGGTTCGGGCGCGGTCCCGAGGAACGTGAACTGCGACACCGCCGCCCCGTCCGGCACCGGCACCAGCAGCACGGCTTCCTGGTCACGCGCCTCGGGGTTGTGCAGTTCGAACTGCAGCGTGGTGGTGGCGGCGCGGTCGCGGATCGTCACCTCGGCGGCCACCGCGACCACCCGGACCGGCTCGGCCACGTGCGGCGCGAAGATCGTGTGCCCGGGAGCCACCCACTGGTGCGGCGATTGGGCCGGTAGCAACGGCAGCAGCAGGGGAAGCAGGAGCAGCGGGCGGGTCGTCGTCATGGCACCTCGGTTCGCAGGCATCAGACGTCGCCGGGCCACCGTCGCCGTAAGCCATGCGTAAGCCCGGCTTGACGGCCTGACCGCAGCAACTACTTTCCCATGCAAAGCACCATGGAACTGCGCGACGCGATCGACCGGATCTCGGCCATCCACACCCAGCTCGCCGCAACCGAGCAACTGCGCAGCCTGCGCGCGGTGCCGGTCGCGTTCTCGGGCCTGCTCGCGATCACCGCCGCGCTGGTGCAGCCGGGCCTGGTCGGCGATCCCCTGCAGGATCCCGCCGCCTACCTGCTGCTGTGGTGCGGGGCCGCGATCGCCAGCGGCGTGGTCGCGGCGGCGGTCGTCCTGCATCGCGCCCTGCGCACGCCGGGCGCGCTCAGCGTCGCCAACGCACGGCTCGCCGCGATGCAGTTCCTGCCGAGCCTGCTGGTCGGCGTGCTGGTGACGTGGTTCGTCGTCGTCCGCCTGCCGGCGCTGCTCTGGCTGCTGCCCGGTCTCTGGCAGTTGCTGTTCGGCCTCGGCAACCTCGCCGCGCATCGCCTGCTGCCGCTGCCGGCGACGTTCGTCGGCGTCGCCTTCGTCGCCACCGGAACCTGCTGCTTGTGGTTCGGCGAACGCGCGCTCGAACCGTGGGTGATGGGCCTGCCGTTCGCCGCGGGTCAGCTCGCACTCGCGGTGATCCTGTGGTGGCACCACGAACGTGGACTGCCGGAGGTGCGGCGATGAGCGACAAGAAGGCGAACGACGGCCGCTACGCCTACGAAGGACTCGACCGGGTTCTGCACGAGAAGGCGCGGCTGGGCATCGTCACGTCGCTGGCCGCCCGCGCCGACGGGCTGCTGTTCACCGACCTGAAGGGGCTCTGCCATCTGACCGACGGCAACCTCTCGCGGCATCTCGCGGTGCTGCAGGAAGCCGGGATCGTCGAGATCCACAAGGGCTTCCGCGGGCGGCGGCCGCAGACGCTGACGCGTCTGACCGAGAGCGGGCGCCGTCGTTACCTCGAGTACATCGCGGTGCTCGAGTCGGTCCTCGCCGACGCGGTCGACGCCAGCAAGGTCGTGCGGCGCGCGCGCAAGGTGCTGCCCGAGGGCTTCAGCCCGGCGTGAGTGCTACGCCGGCGGCAGGCTCGCCTGCCGCAGCTTCGTCACCAGATCGACGCGGAACGCATCCAGTGCGGCCGCATCGACGCCGCCGGACAACGCCGCCTCGCGCGGGATCCGCATGCCGTCGAGAAGCCACGCGAGCGTGGCCGGTGACACGCCGCCGTCCTTGCGTTCCGCATCCGCCAACATGGGCCCGAGGGCGAGTCCGGTGGCGAGGATCGCCCGCAGGTCGACGAGATCGCGCACTTCCGAACGGCCCAACAGGGCGCAGATCTTGTTGGCGGCGATCTCCCGCAGCGAGTGCAAGCGGACGCCATCCCCACCCTCGACGGTCGGGTCGACATCCGGCGCTCGGTCGATGACGAGGTCGACGACGACCGATTCGGTCCCTTGCCGAACGAGCGCACGCCGGAACTCCGGAAACGAACGCAGCACTTCGACGGTCGCCCCGATCGACGCGCTGGCCGCCAGCAAGGCCCGGAAACCGTCCTCGAGAGCCACGGGCGGCTTGGCGAAGAGATCGACGTCGTCGCTCGTGCGATGGCGGAGGTGGTAGCCGACCAGCGCGCCGCCGCCGGTCAGGACGAAGCGACGCTCGTGCGCGAAGAACGCACGAAGCAGGTCTTGCTGCAAACGACTAAGCCCGTGGGATGAGGCCATCGTGTCGCCAGCCCTCGATCAACCACCGCCAGAACGAACGCATGCGGCCCAGATGCCGGTCGATGCGCGGCATCAGCGGCAGCACATCCGCCAGCCGCACCAACTTCCACACGTCCTGGTAACGGGCCTCTCGCATGAGTCGCCCCATCCAGAGCGCCCGTTCGTCGAGGTCGACGGACTGCAGGCGCCGCCGCAACTCCGCGTACGAGATGTCCTCGTCCCACACGAAGTATGCGCGCGCCGTCGGATCGTCGACGTCGGTCGACATGGGCCTGCTCACGTCGGCAGCATGGCCACGCGCAGGCCCGCCGGCAACCCTCCGCGTCACGGGGCACGCCGACGTAGACTCGATCCGATGCAGTTGACGATCCTCGGCTCGGGCACCGCGATCCCCGTCGCCGACCGTTTCCCGGCCGGCTACCTGCTGCGCTTCTCCGGCACGCACGTGATGGTCGACTGCGGGCCCGGCACGCTGCGCCGGCTCGCGCAAGCCGGCACGTCGCTGCACGACCTGCACGCCGTGCTGCTGACGCACTACCACACCGACCACTGCGCCGATCTCGGCCCGCTGCTCTTCGCGCTGCGGTCCCCCACCTTCGCCGGCCGGCCGCCGCTGCACGTCCACGGCGCCCCCGGCCTCGCGCGCCTCGTCGAGAAGCTCACCGAGGCCTGGCCCTGGCTCGCGCCACGCGGCTTCGAGCTCGTGCTGCACGAAGTGACGCCGGGCACGATGGCGGTCGGCGGCGCCGAGGTCACCGCAGTGCCGATCCGGCACACCGCGCAGAGCCTCGGCTACCGCGTCACGACCGCTGCCGGCAGCGTCGCGTTCTCGGGCGACGCCGACGAGTGCGACGAACTGGTCGACCTGGCGCGCGGCGCCGACACGTTCGTGTGCGAGGCAGCGACTCCCGATGGCCAGAAGCTCGATGGGCATCTGACCCCGTCGTTGGCCGCGCGCTACGCCGCCCGCGCCGGCGTCGCGCGCCTCGTGCTGACCCACTTCTACCCGGAGTGCGAAGGCCACGACCTGCGCGCGCAGGCAGCGACGGAGTTCGGTGGCGAGATCGTGCTGGCGCACGACCTCCTGTCGATGGCGGCCCGCCCGCACCGCACGTCGACGGCGTGACGTCGCGGACGACGCGGCACGGACCGGCCGCCGCGTCTAGCACCCATGCCAACGGGCCGATGCTCCCGACGAACACGGACGCCGAACGCCTACGCATCGCGGCCCCCGACTGCCGAAACAACGGATTGCGCCCGATGCCGTCCCTCGCCGATCGCTTCCGCAACGCCATCGCACGACGCTTCTTCGTCGCGCTGCGACGCGCCACGCATCGCATGCCGCGACGGCTGGAGGTGATCGGCAACGAGCGTGTGCTGGTGGCGGCGCCGCACCTCGACGACGAGGCGATCCCGTGCGGCGGCACCATCCTCCTGCACGCGCTCGCCGGCGGGCAGGTGCACGTGGTGTTCACGACGGACAGCGCCGGCCAGAGCCCGTTGCCCGACGCACGCGACTGCCTGCGCTCCGTGCGGCGGGCCGAAGCCGCGGCGGCGAAGCAGGTGCTCGGCTACCAGACCTCGGAGCTCTACGACTTCCCCGACGGCGGCCTCGTGCAGCACGAGGAAGCGTTGCGCGATCGGCTCGCCGCGTCGATCGCCGAGTTCCAGCCGACGCGCATCCTGTGCCCGTTCCCGTCCGATGCGCACGCCGACCACCAGGCCACGTCGCTGGCGACCGCGCTCGCGGCCGTCGACGCGGGGTTCGAGGGAGACCTCTGGGCGTACGAGATGTGGACGCCGATCTGGCCCAACGTCGCGATCGACATCTCGGCGGTCGCCGCCGACAAGGAACGCGCGATCGCGAGCTACGCGACGCAGAACTACGACCGCGACTACGTCGGCGCCGCGATGGGCCTCGCCCGCTACCGCGGCCTGCTGCACGGCGTCGCCTACGCCGAGGCTTTCTACGCGTGCCGGGCGTCGCGCTTCTGGGAGCTGGCGTCGCAGCTCGATCGCATCCCGTGACCACGTCGACCTGGACCGTCGCCGTCGCCGCGCCCACGCTACGTTCGCAGCCATGAACATCCTCGCGATCGACGTCGGCGGCTCTGGCCTCAAGGCGGCTGTGATCGACGACTCCGGCGCTCTGCTGACCGAACGGCTGCGCGTCGACACTCCCGTCGGCGAACCGCCCGCCGCCCACGTGACGCAGATGATGGCGCTCGCGCAGCAGCTGCCGGCGTTCGAACGCATCGCCGTCGGCTTCCCCGGCATGGTCCGCGACGGCGTCGTGCGCACCGCACCCAACCTCGACCACGACGGCTGGCTCGGCTTTCCGCTGGCCGCGACGCTCGAACGCGAACTGGGGCGCCCCGCACGCGTCGCCAACGACGCCGACGTGCAGGGCTACGCGGTGATCCAGGGACAGGGTCTGGAGATGGCCATCACGCTCGGCACGGGGTTCGGCACCGCGCTGTTCGCGAACGGGCGGCTGTGCCCGCACCTCGAGATCGGCCAGCAGCCGTTCCGCAAGGGCGAGACCTACGACCAGCAGCTCGGCAACGCGGGACGGAAGCGAGCCGGCCAGGCGAAGTGGCAGAAGCGCGTGCTGCGCGCGATCGACAACCTGCGCACGCTGACGGCGTTCGACCGGCTGTTCATCGGCGGCGGCAACGCCAGGAAGCTGACGTGCGAACTGCCCGCCGACGTCACCGTCGTCGACAACACGGCCGGGCTCGCGGGCGGGGCTGCGCTCTGGCGCACGACGTAGCCCGCACCGCGCCGACGTTCAGCGCGCCCAGAACGCCTGGAACGTCGACAGCACCAGATCGTTCGCCGGCGGCACGACGCCAACTCCCTGCAGGCCCACGCGCAAGCCGACGATCGACTGCGTGGCAGGCAGCACGTACGGGATCGACGCATTGCCCAGGGCGCTGGTCGTGGCGACGCCGAGCAGGCCCGCCGAAGCCGGATCGAGCACCAGCGTGCCGAGGCCGGGCAGCACCTGCCACGGCGAGAGCTCGGACGAGCCCACGAACAGTCCAAACGGGCGTCCGGGCGTCCACTGCACCCCGATCACGCCGTTGGCGCCCGGCGCGAACGCACTCGCCTGATCGCTGATCGTCACCACCGGCAACGACGCCATCGGCTCGTAGTCGGAGCGGTTGGGCACGCCATCGCTGTCGGCGTCACCGAGGTACTCGATCGCCGTCATCATGCCGCTCGCCATGTGCATCATGTTGTGGCAGTGCAGAAGCCAGCGGCCGGGGTTGTCCATCTGCATCTGCACCACCGCCGAACTGCCGGCCTGACCGTTCGGCCGGATCAACACCGTGTCCTTCAACGGCGGTCGCGCCGTCCCCCCCGCCGTGCCGGTCAGCCGGAAGAAGTGGCCGTGTACGTGCATCGGGTGGTACTCGCTCATCATCATCATGCCGGTGTTGACGAACGTCATCTGCACCTGGTCCCCGGCGGCGACCTGGAACGGCGTCACGTTCGGCCACACTTGCCCATTGATGGTGTGCGTCATCCCCCCCGGCCCCATGCCCATGCCCAACGAAGCGGTGAACGTCCGATCGGGCGTCGCGGTGATCGGCGGCACGGGGAAGTACGCCGCGAGCTGCGCGTAGCCGAGCAGCGATCCGGACGACAGGTTCGGCGGCACGTAGGTCGACAACGGAGCGGGCGCCGTCTGCCCGGCGTAGCGAACGACTCCGCGCACCTGGGTGGAGTTCCGGTTCTCGATCGTCGACACCGCGAGGCTCCAGACCCCGGGGTTGGTGCAGTCGACAAGAACGTCCCAGCGTTCGCCGATGCCGATCGGGATCGCCTGCACGACGACCGGCTGCACCCGGTTGCCATCGGCGTGCGTCACCGTCATCGGGTGACCGTCGAGCGCGAACACGTAGTTGGTCCGCGCCGCCGCGTTCACCACTCGCAGCCGCAGCCGCTGTCCCGGCTGCACGACGATCTCGTTCTGCCCGGCACTGCTTCGCCCGTTCAGCAGATGCCCGGAGAACGCGCCGCCCAGCGGATTGGTCCAGTCGTCGAGCACGATCGTCTGCTCGACGTCGAAGGGCGGGTCGTTGCCCGGATTCGCCGGATCGACGATCAACATGGCCGCCATGCCCACGTCGAGCTGCATCTCGTGGCCGTGCGGATGGAACCAGTAGGTGCCCGGGATCAGCCCGGTGAGTTCGTAGATGAACTCCTGCCCGGCTGCGACCGCCGGACGCGAGATGTCGGGCACGCCGTCCATGCCCAGCTGGATCGGCTGCCCGTGCCAGTGGATCGCCGTCGCCTCGGGCAGACCGTTCTGGAAGCGCACGCGCAGCGTCTGGCCTTCCGTCACGCGCAGGGTCGGTCCCGGCAACGCGCCGCCGTAGAGCCAGGCGTTCACCGCAACGCCGGGGGCGACCTGCGCCACGCCGGGTGCTGCCACGAGGGTGACCTCGACGACCTGGGCTCGCAACGACGGGACGAGGACGAACGGCAGCGCCATCAGGACGCGCGAGGAGACTGGCATGGGGGTCATCCGTTGCTCATGGGACGGGAGTACGTCGATTCGAGCATGGAGCGGCATTTTCGGGAAGCCGACCGAACCCGGAACGAGCGGCAGGCCACCAAGGGGCCCTAGCATGCCCGCCGCGTTGGAACTCGACGACGTCATCGCCGCGATCACGCCGCGGCTCACGCGACTCGCCGGACACCTGTGCCGCGCGACGGCCGCCGACGCGCTGCAGGAGGCGCTGCACGAAATTGCACGCAGCTGGCCGACGTTCCGTGGCGAAGCGGAGGCGACGACCTGGGCGCATCGGGTCGCGGTCCGCGCGTTGTCGCGTCACTCGAAGCGCCATCGCCGCCAGCACGAACGCGAGCCGCGCGCGAGCGACCTGGGCCTGCGGCTCGACGAAGCAGCGCTCGCCGGTTTCGCCGCCGATCCGTTCACCGCCGCCGCTGCCGCCGAACGGCGGAGCGCGGTGCACCGCGCGATCGACGCCTTGTCGCCGCCGCTGCGCGACGTGCTGCTGCTGCGCGCGATCGACGGCCTGGACTACGCGGCGATCGCCGACGCACTCGAGCTGCCGCTCGGCACCGTCAAGTCCCGCATCGCCGCCGCCACCCTGCGCCTCGCCGAAGCCCTGCAAGTCCACGGAGCCTCATGAACGCCGACCCTTCGCACCCGGACGACGCCATGCTGGTCGCGTGGCTCGACGGCGAGCTGCCGGCCGCCGACGCGGCGGCCGTCGCCGCGGCCGCGGACCACGACCCGTCGCTCGGTCAGCGCGTCGCCATTCTCCGCGCGGCACGCGCCGAACTCGCCTGGGCCCTGGGCGCCGCCGAAGCACCGCCCACCGCACCGCCCGATGCGCGAACGCACCGGCGCTCGACGCACTGGCGGCAGCTCGGCGCCTTCGCGCTGGCCGCCGCCGCGATCGCGATCGTCGCCGTGATCGCCACGACGGAACGAACGCCCGACGCGCCGGTGGCGCGCAACACCTGGCTCGAGGTGAAGCTCGTGCCGGTGCGGCCGGCGTGGCCGTTGTTCTCGGGCATCCACTTCACGCTCGTCGGCAAGGCGCTGACGGACATGCCGTGCATGATCGTCGCGCACAACGAGCACGAGAGCGACGAGCAGCTCGCCGACCGCCTCGCCGCCGAGCCGGACGGCATGCGCGCGCTGCCGCTGGTCCTCGACGCCGAGATCCTCGGCCCCGACCAACTGCCGCGCACGGGCCGGGTTGCTCGCGTCGGCGGCACGTTCCCGCGGCAGGAGGCCGCGCTCGTCGTCGAACTCGTCGACGTGCAGCAACCGACGGTCGGCATCTCGCCGGTGGTCAACGTCGCGCTCGAACCGGGGGGCCCGCGCGAGGACTTCGCGTGGGGCCTGCAGCGCGTCGGCGACATCCAGCTCGGCGGCACCCACGGCTTCGTGCCGCAGGTGCCGGGCGCCTACCGCATCCGCTTCGTGCTGCGCGGCGTGACGGCGCCGGGCGACGGGCGCTGGCCGCACTTCGGCGAACCGCTGTCGCTCGCGACCGGCTTCCACGTGCACGGCGTCGTCGGCGAATGGAGCGCTCCGGTCGACGGCCTGCGCGCCCGCATCGTCGCGAACACCGCGCAGCCGACGGCCAGCGAGCCGTTGGTCGTGGCGGTGCAACTGCGCAACGAGTCCGACCGGTCGCGCGCGTACAACGTCACCGGCACGACGCTCGCGAAGATCCCACAGCCCTTCCACTTCGACTTGCAGATCGATGGCGTGCAGTGGCAGCAGCGGGCGCGCCTCGGCGTGATCACCCATGCCTGGTCGCTCGGCCTGCCGCAGCCGGTCGAGAGCGAACGCACGCTGGTCGTGCTCGCCGACTACTGGCGGCGCGATGGCCAGGCGCCGTCAGCGTTGCGCGGCGCGCATCGCGTCGGCTTCCGCTTCCACTTCGAGGCCACGGCCTGGCTGGCGTCGGACACGGAGCTCTGGCAGGGCAAGATCGACACGCCGCCGATCGAAGTCACGTTCGGCGGCGAGTGACGGCGGTCACCAGACGCCGATCGTGCTCCGCAGTCCGTTGCTGGTCGTCAACCCGAGCGCATTCTGGCCGTTCGGCAGCGAGAACGGCTGGAACAGCGCCCCCGCCTGGCAGTGGAACGTGAAGCCGATCGGCATGCCGGCCGGCAGCTGGACCGCGAACGGCAACGACGAGCTCGTACCGGCGAGCGCTACCTGGAAGTCGATCGTCGGCAGCCGCAGGGCACATCCCGCAGCGCCATTGCCGCCGAGGTCGACGCCGGCCGGACCGAGCGTGCCGAGGCTCGCGGCGAGGATCCCCGCGCGTTGGCCCGAGCCCGGCGCCGTCTCGGGCACATTCGCGATCGTGTAGACGACGAGCGCTCCGCCGAGCGTGGTGCTGACCGGGGACGGAGTCGCCGACAGCGTGAGCGGCAGCATCTGGCCGCCGATCGTCGTCACCGGCAGCCCGGTCGCGAACGACGTCGAGCCGGGGTCGAGCGAGGGGCCGCCCGGCGAGAACCCGACCAGGTGGGGTTCTCCCGCCGCGAACGCGCTCGGGTGCGCGTTCGCCGAGACGTTCTGCCACGCGTAGACCACCGCACCGGTGTTGCCGTTGAAGCGGAACTGGAAGCGCGTCGCGTCGGCCGGTGTCGTGCCGCCGTAGTTGTAGACGCCGTCCCACGTGATCGTGGCGACGCCGCCTGCCTGCTCGAACTTGACCGCGCCGCTGCCGAACGCCGTCGGGTCGTAGTCGTGCCACGCGTACCACGCGGTGCGCACGTTGCCGAGCAGGGCGCCGACGTCCGGCGCGTGCGAGGTGCCGTTGCCAGGTGCGACCGAAACGAAGCCGTTGCTGCACACGGTCAGGGTCGCCGCCACGCCGCCGGGGAAGGGGAACGGCACGGCGAGTGCCGGCGTCGTCGTTTCGCCATCGTCGGCGAGGGCCAGCGGCACGGCCGCCGGCGACGGCGGAACGAACGAGCCGCCGTTGGCGAGCACGTAACCGTTCGGCGTCGGCGACAAGGTGACGGCGCGGTTGGCGAGCGCTGCGGCCGACGCTGCAGGCGCGACCGTGAGCTGGTACGCCGAGTTGCTGACGCGGTAGCAGCCGACCCCGTAGGCCTGATGCGAGGCGCTGCACGGTCCTTCGACCCATGCCCAGCCGGGCGAGGTGGGCAACAGCAGCAGCGACCGGCCGGCCAGGTCGAACGGCCGCGCGCCGTTGTCGAACAGTTCGTAGACCGAGGCCGCGGGCGTGGTGCCGAACGCCGAGAAGTCGCTCGCCGCGGGCACGGCAACGCCGCCGCCCGGCGACGCTCCGACCAGGAAGTCGCCCGGCGTGCGCACCGCACAACGGTGATCCCACGTGAACCGCACCTCGCCGTTCGCGAACAACTGCAACTGGAACGTGAACGGCGTCGTGTCGGCGTGTTCGTAGGCGTCCTGCCAGGTCACCACGGCCTTGCCCGGCAACGCCGCGAAGCGCACCGAACCGACGCCGGCGACGACGTTGAGGTCGCTCCACCACGGCGCGATCTTCGGCCCGCCAGCGACGAGTTGGGTCGTCGAGCCGACGCAGCACAGCGCCGCACCGGCCGCGGGCACGCCGGCGTTCGACAGCCAGACGAACCCGTTCGTGCTGGGGTGCACGTGCGTCCACGTGCCCCCGGCGAACGGGAACGGAAACCCGAGCGCCTGCATCGGCAGCACGACGTCGTCGCCGGTGCCGATGCTCGCGCCGACCTGCGGCTCGTGGCACTGCGCCACGAGGCGCAGCGTGCTCGTTGCGGCGAGCAGGAGGAGCCGCAGGCCGCGCATCGGCCTACTGGATCACGACCGACGCGGGCGGCGACGTCTCCTCGACGATCTCCGGCAACGTGAAGTCGAGGGTGACGACCGCCGCCGACACCGTCAGCCCGATCAGCTCCGGATACTGCGTGGGGATCGTGAAGCTCGTGTAGGCGCGACCGGTCGCGTCGAAGTTGCCGGCGAACCCGGGCAGGCTGAGGCTGATGTCGGTCGCGGCGTCGAAGCCGAAGTCGAGCACCTTCTTCGGGCCGAGCGCGACGGTCGCCGGGAACGGCGTCAGCGACAACAACGCGAGGTAGCTCGTGCTCGGGTGGTACCGGTCGATCAGCTCGAGGTTCACCGTGCCGCCGAGCGTCGCACTGCCCGTCATCACGACCTCGTTGGTCGCCGCGTCGCGGCGCGTGACCCAGGCCAGCGCGAACGGTTCGCTGGAGCCGAGGAATGTCTGCCGCTGCATGCGCACCGTGTAGACGCCGGTCTGCGGCGGCACGAACTGCACGATCTCGAACGGGTTCGTGGCACTCGTCGAGCTGGCGACCAGCGAAGCACCGAGCCAGACCGTCATGTCGAGGTCCATCTGCAGCACGTCGGTCGAGTAGCTCGAGTTCGCGAGCGAGAACCACGACGCGCAGATGCGCGTCTCGTCGTTCCGGATCAGTGACACCTGGACCTCGTAGGTCCCCGAAGGGCTGAACGACGCCGAAGTAAGAGTGTCGGACACGAACTGGCCGTCGGCCGTCGCCAACTGCGACGCTGCGGCGTCGACGTGGCCGGCACCGTCGCGGTCGCTGAGCACCGCGGCGCCTTCGATGTTGTGGAACGCGCCCGCCATCAGCAGCGAACGCACGACCTCGGGCTTCAGCAACAGCGAGGGATTCGTCTCCGCCAGCAACGCGGCGATGCCGCACGTCACCGGCGACGCGTAGCTGGTGCCGGAGCCCTGCGCGCCGGTCCACGGCGAACTCGTGGTCGTCGTGGTGATCGTCGTGCCGCTCGCGGTCACCTCGGGCTTGTCGTGGCCTTCGAGCGGGTTCACCCAGCTCGACGAGCTGTTCATGGTGTCGCCCGACCAATCCCAGGTGTTGTTGTCGTTGCTGTTCCCCGACGCGGTCATGTTGTAGCCGCAGCCGGGCGTCGTGATCTTGCCGTCGCTGCCGCCCTGGTTGCCGGCCGACTTGAACAGCATCACCGCGAAGTTGCGGATGATGTAGTCGAAGTAGCGGTCGAGGAACTGGATCTGCCCCTTCTGCAGGTTCCACCACGAGCAGTTGCCGTAGCTGATGCCCTGCGACATGCCCCACGCCCACGCCGCCTGCGCCGTCGCGTCGGTTGCGCCGTAGTAGCTGTAGATCTGGGCGAGCCCGGGCGCCGCCCCGGTGTGCGGCACGTGATCGCTGGCGATGATGCCGGCCACCGCGGTCGCGTGCGCCTGGATGCTGCCGGTGTTGCCGTAGACGATCGGCGGCAGGTACGGGTTGCTGCCCGTCACTCCGCCGGTGTCGTTGACCATGACCTTGACGCCGGCCCCGGTGATGCCGCGGCGGTGCACGACGTCGGTGCGCGCGGTCTTGCTGGCCCAGTCGTTCAGGATCGGCACGCCCTCGGCGTTGAGTTCGATCGCTTCGCCTTCCGTCTCCCACCGCTGCGAACTCGCGTATGCGCGATCGACGTCGTCACGCAACGCCAGCGCCCGGATCGTCAGCGCATCGGCGCGCACGAACACGACCGGCGTGATGGTGTCGATGTGCGTCACCGCGCCACCCGCCGCCGTCGCCGCTGCAGCGAACGCGGCGTTGCCGGCCGCAACCGCGCGCGCAGCCAGCGCCAACGCGACACGACGCGCGTCCTCGGCCGAGTTGCCGGCCGCGGCGGCGCGTTCGATCGCCGCCCGCAGGTCCGGGGCGCCGACCGGCTCGCGCAGCCAGAACGCGACCTCGACCGGACCCGCTCCCGCCAACGCGGCGCCGAGCGTCGGGTGCAGCTTGCCGGCGCGCGCATCGCGCAGCGCGATCTCCGTGGCACGCAACGCGTCGCCGTTCACGACCTCGCCGCGACCATCCGTCATGCGCCGCACGACGAGGCCACTGCGCAGATCGATGTGGCGCTCGTCGACGATCGTGACGCCGAGTTCGGGCAGGACGCGCTCGTGCCGGGTCGGGGCGGGACCCTGCGGCGTGCACAAAAAGAAGGAGAACGCGAGTTCGAGCATGGTGGTGCGAGCCAGGGGCGGCAGGTGCTGGCCGGGCAGGTTCCACGCGCCCGGCGACGCCGTCAACGGCCCCGGCCGCCTCCGAGAGCGGGTCGACCGCAAAGAACCCCCCAACGCCCCTGCCACCGCCTCTTGAACGCCCGGTGGCTCGTCGCAATCCTGGCCGCCCCGAAACCACCCCCGCCAACCAAGCCGACATGCCCGCCGCTGCCGAGAAACACGTCTTCCAGGCCGAGGTCAACGAGGTCCTCGCCCTCGTCGTCAACTCGCTCTACTCGCACCGCGAGGTGTTCCTGCGCGAACTGGTCAGCAACGCGGCCGACGCGATCGACCAGCTGCACTTCCGGTCGTTGACCGACCACGCGCTGCTCGGCGAGGACAAGGAACTGCGCATCGAGCTGATCCGCGACGACAAGGCCGGCACGCTCACGATCCGCGACAACGGCATCGGCATGACGCGCGACGAGCTGGTCGGCAATCTCGGCACCATCGCGCGCAGCGGCAGCAAGAAGCTGATGCAGTCGCTGTCCGCCGAGCAGAAGAAGGACCTCACGCTGATCGGACAGTTCGGCGTCGGCTTCTACAGCGCGTTCCTGGTCGCCGACTCGGTGACGGTGACGTCGCGCAAGGCCGGCAGCGACGAGGCCTGGACCTGGCAGAGCGAGGCAAAGGGCGACTTCGAGATCCGCCCCGGCGAACGCGCGAGCCGCGGCACCGACGTGGTGCTGCACCTCAAGCAGGACGCGCGCGAGTACCTCGACGAGTGGCCGGTGCGCCAGGTGGTCGGCAAGTACAGCGACTACGTGCGCTGGCCGATCCGCATGGAGGTCGAGCGCGGCGGCGGCGACGAGAAGAAGCCCGAGTGGACGACGCTCAACCAGGCCAGAGCCCTTTGGACGCGGCCGAAGGCCGAGGTCACCGACGAGCAGCATCGCGAGTTCTACAAGTCGCTGTCGCACGACTGGTCGCCGCCGCTGGCGTGGGCGCACTTCAAGGTCGAGGGCTCGCACGAGCTGACCGGCCTGCTCTACGTGCCCGGCAAGGCGCCGTTCGATCTCGTCGAGCGGCGGAAGGGCGGCGTCAAGCTGTTCGTGAAGCGCGTGTTCATCATGGACGACGCGCAGGAGATCGTGCCCGAGTGGCTGCGCTTCGTGCGCGGCGTCGTCGACAGCGAGGACCTGCCGCTCAACGTCTCGCGCGAGATCCTGCAGCAGGACGCGACCACGCGGTTCATCAAGAAGCAGGTCGTCGGCAAGACGCTGTCGCTGCTCGAGGAACTCGCGGCCGAGGGCGAGACCGAGCGCGAGGTCGACGGCGAGAAGACGAAGGTCGACCGCTACCTGCAGTTCTGGGGCGAGTTCGGCCGGCTGCTGAAGGAAGGCGTCTACCACGACCACGACGCGCGCGAGCGACTCGCCAAGCTGCTGCGCTTCCGCACCACGAAGGACGACGCGTGGCACGGGCTCCAGGGCTACGTCGCGCGCATGCCTTCCGGCCAGAAGGGCATCTACTACGTCGCCGCCGACAGCCTCGCCGTCGCCAAGGCGAGCCCGCACATCGAGGCGCTGCAGAAGGCGGGGTTCGAAGTGCTGCTGCTGACCGACCCGATCGACGAGTGGATCGTCGATGCGCTGCGCAAGTTCGACGACAAGGAGTTCGTGTCGGCGAGCAAGGGCGCGCTCGAGCTGCCGGAAAGCGACGAGCAGAAGCAGGCGAAGGAGGCGAAGCAGAAGGAACTGGCGCCGCTGCTCGAACGGCTGCAGAAGGCGTTGGACACGCAGGTGAAGAGCGTGCGCGTCACCGATCGGCTGACCGACTCCCCGGCGTGCCTGGTGGCGGAGGAGAACGGCATGAGTGCTCGGCAGGCGCGCGTGCTGCGCGAGGCCGGCCACGACGTGCCGGAGCAGAAGCGGATCCTGGAGCTCAACGGCGCGCACCCGGTCGTGAAGAAGATGGCGGCGCTGACCGACGAGGCGCAGTTCGCGGACTGGTCGCTGCTGCTGCACGACCAGGCGCTGCTCGCGGAGGGCTCGATGCCGTCGGATCCGGCGGCGTTCGCGCGGCGGTTGACGGCTTTGATGGGCGGGGCGTAGCGGCGGCGGCGCCACGGCCGCCCCATGCTCCGCACTGCGCAGGCCCGCTGAGCCCGGTTCCTGGCCGCGCGCGCTTGCGCCGAACGCGCCGCGCGCCACAGTCGCGCGCCATGCCGACCGCCTCTCCCGCCGACGTCCTGCAGCAGCTCCGGTGGCGCTACGCGACGAAGCGCTTCGACGCGACGCGCCCGATCGACGACGCGACCTGGGCCACGCTCGAACAGTCCCTCGTGCTGGCGCCGTCGTCGTTCGGCCTGCAGCCGTGGAAGTTCCTCGTCGTCGACGATCCCGCCCTGCGCCAGGCACTACGCGCGGCGTCCTGGAACCAGCCGCAGGTCACCGATGCGAGCCGCTACGTGGTCTTCGCCGGCCAGCGCACGACCACCGTCGACGACGTCGACCGCTTCCTGCGCCGGCAGTGCGACGTGCGCGGCCAGACGTTCGAGTCGCTCGCGCGCTACCGGCAGGTGCTCGTCGGCTTCGTCGAGACGCACGCCGGCAACGCCGCGGCGTGGAATGCGCGCCAGGTCTACATCGCGCTCGGCCAGTTCATGACCGCGGCGGCGATGCTCGGCGTCGACACCTGCGCGCTCGAAGGCATCGATGTCGCCGCCCACGACCGCCTGCTCGGAATCGAAGGCACGCGCTTCACGTCGTTGTGCACGTGCGCCGTCGGATACCGCAGCGCCGACGATCGCAACGCCACGGCGCCGAAGGTGCGCTTCCCCGCGAGCGAAGTGCTCGAGCGGCGCTGACGTCAGCGCACGAGGTCGCGCAGGCCGCGCAGCGCATCGCTCTGCGCGCGCAGGGTGTCGGGCAGGTTCGGAGTCAGCAGCCGCGCCAACTCCAGACCGAGCTCGGCGGCGACGTCGACGCCGGGCGCGCCCGGCTCGCGCAGCGCCTGCAGCGCCTGCGCACGTTCCTTGGCTGCGGCCACCATCGCTTCGCCGAGTTGCGTCCACTGCTCGCAGCTCGCCGCCAGGTTCTCCTCGGTCACTGCGTCGCCGAGCGCGAAGAACGGACCGACGCGAGCCAGGAACGCGCGCCGCACTTCGGCCGCGAGCGTTCGCGCCGCCGCCGCCTGGCGATCGCCGCCAAGCCGCAACGCGTCCATCGTCCCCTCGAACAGGCGCATCGTCTCGATGCGCATCGCGACCGCTGCCTCGGCAAGACCTCGTCGCTTGGCGAGGTGCGCACGCACTTCGTCGAGCACCCGCGATTCCACCGCGTCGTCGAAGGCGGCCGCGATCGCACCGTGCATCGCGACGACTTCGCGCTCGAGCGCGGCCGCTGTCGCCCAGGCGATGCCGCCCGGCTCCTGATGCAGGTGGCGCGCCAACGCGAGGTGCGCGCTGACACCGCGCACTGCGGTCTCGGCATCGCCGTCGGCAACGGCCTGCTGCACGCGCAGCACGCCCAGCGCCTGCAGGTCGTAGAGCCCGAGGAACAGCTCGTGCATGAACTCCGACAAGCCCGGCTCCTGGCTCGTCGCCCGGAAGCGGCAGCGTTCGGCGAGCTGGGCCTGCTGCCAGGCCTCGAACGCGGGCGCGGCCGCGACGACCGCCGCGCGGCGCTCGGCCTCGGGCAACTGCACGTCGGGACTCGACTCGGGCATCCGTTCGTAGCGTTCGCCGAACGCGGCCCGCATCGCGGCGACGGCACGCCGGTAGGCCGCGGCGGCGTCGGGCCAGTGCAGCACGTCGGGCCCGAACTCGCGCACGTGGAACTCACGCCCGTCGCCCGCTTGGAACACGGCGCGCAACGTGACCCGCGCGTCGGCGTCGACACTCGCCGACAGGAACAGGCAGGCGTTCGCCTCGCCGGCGTCGAACAGCAGCCCGGGTGCCGCCACGGCGTTCGACTCGAGCACGTTCTGCGCCAGCGGCGACGTCACGAACTCCGGCAGGTCGTAGCCGACGACCGCCGCGGTCGGGTGCAGGAGGACGCGGCTGCGGTGCACATCACCGGAGACCAGCACCACTCCCTCGATGCGCTGCGTGCCGAGCCACGCGAACAGCGCGTCGCGCTCCGCGGCCCAGTTGCCCCAGCAGTCCTTCTTGCCGGGCCGCACCGCGCCGTTCCACACCATGCCGCACGCGAGCACCTTGATCGCCGCCGTCGACGCGCGCAGGCCCTGCTGCAGCCACTCGGTCTGTGCCTTGCCGAGCAACGTGCGCGCGCCCGGCGCCAGCAGCGAGGGCTCGGTGTCGGCGCAACTTCGCGTGTCGAGCACGAACACTTCGATCGGCCCCTGGCGGCAACGCGTCCAGATGCCGCGCGTGCCGTCGCCGTACGAGCCGTGCGCGTGGAACTCGACGAAGACGCCGCGCGCGGTCTCGCTGCCAGGCACGGCGCCGAACTCGTCGTTGGCGGCGTAGTCGTGGTCGTCCCAGGTCGTCCAGGTCGGAATCGCGCGCTGCGCCGCCGCGACGCCGGGATGCGCGAAGAAGTCGCGGTGCCTCGCGCGGCGTGCCGCGGTCGTGCCGAGGTCGATGTAGGGCGTGTCGCCGAGCAGCACGAGGCCGTGCGGCGCGCGCGCCAGGATCCGGCCCCAGATCGGCTGCTCGGGGTGCGTGCGCTCGTTCGCGCACGAGCCGAACGCGAACGTCGCGGCGCTGGCACCGTCGGGCATCGCGGTCGTCCACGCCGCCTCGCCGGCATGCACCACCACGTCGCCGCGCGTGATCCGCAGCGTGTGCGCGCTGCCGGCCGGCAGCCCGGTCGCCGCGAAGTGCAGCACGAGGTCGCGTTCGGCCGTGGCCGCAGCCGTGAAGGTGCGCGGTGCGCCGTCGGCGAGCGCTACCAGGTGCAGCGTGTAGTCGCCCGGCTCGCTCGCGCGCGCCCAGACGTGCAGCGACGTCGCATCGACATGGCCGCGGAACGGCCCGTGCGTGAGGACGGGAGCCTGCGCCGCCAGCACCGGCGCGAGCAGAGCGAGCAGGAGCGTGGTCTTCATGGCAGCAGAGGCGCGAGAACTCGACGCCATGCGGCCGCCTTCTGGTAGCGAGAAGTGCCGGCATTGGCCGGACTCGTCGACGGCAACCGCACGACGCGCAGCGCTCGGGCTCGCGCGCCGAGTGCGGGCAGCACGCGCCGCTGGAACAGGGCGTGCGCCGTGCCGCCGTTGCACAGCACCGCCGTCACGCGCCGATGGCGGGCGAAGAAGGTCACGAAGTCGTTGACGCGGGCGCTCGCGGGCTCGATCGCCGCGTCGCCGCTGCCCGCCCGTTCGCAGCTTCGCAGCACGTCCCAGACCGCGATGCGATTCGCGCGCACGGCGCGCAGGCACTCGGCGTACGACGCGGCGGCGGCGACGCCGAGCAGCGGCAGGACGATCGGCCAGAAGGCGTTCTGGGGATGCGCGTAGTAGCGGCCGGCGGCGAGCGAGGCGACGCCGGGCATGCTGCCGACGATCAGCACGCGCGCGTCTCGGCGGGCGATCGGCGCGAAGCTGCGCACGCGCGGCATCGCGCTACTCGGTGGCGCCGGTCGCCGCGGCGGCCGAGCCGATGGACCGGATCGTCATGGCGACGAAGACGCGGAGCCCGCAGACGTGGCTGCGCTGGCCTGCGATCCGGAGCGCGTCGCGAGCAGCGACTGCACGTGGCTCCCTTCGCGCATGCCGTGCCACGCCATCAGTGGGCCGAGCAGGCAGTAGATCCACCCGGGCAGGCCGAAGCCGCGACCGATGCCAGACACCGCGAGCAGGATCGACGCGGCGGCGACGCCGGCCTGCAGCAGCGCCTGGGTGCGGCCCGAGCGCGTCAGGTAGCGCTCGACGACGTCGAGGCCCAGCACGTCGGCGAACTTCGCGGCGCGGCCGTACATCAGGGCGAGCACGACGAACATCGCGCCGTAGCCGGTGCCGTAGAACACGAACAGCCGCGTCGCGTCGCCTGCACCGTCGAAGCCGACGGTCAGCGTCTCGACCGTGGTGCCGCCGATCGGCCCGAAGGCACCGACGAACAGCAGCGTGAACAGGTACTTCAGCGGGTAGGCGTAGAACAGCAGCAGGAACAGCAGCAGCAGGTTCAAGAACGTCGTCCAGCCGTCGTGCAGGTCGTAGCGGCGCGAGAACAGCCAGTGCTCGACCCACACGTAGGCGACGATCGCGAAGCACGCCGCGAACGGCACCAACGCCTTCATCGCTGCTTCGAGTTCGGCGAACGACTCCGGCGGCAGCGAGCGCAGGAACAGCAGCGCCAACACGATCGCGAACACCGCGTCGGAGAACGACTCGAGGCGCGAGACGTTGGTGCCGCGCCACCGGAAGTGCCGATCGAGGAAACGTGGGGCGGCCGGCACGCTCGTCATGCCCGCCGATGATGGCACCACCGTTCGGCGATTGCGACGCCGCGTCGGTATGGTGCGTGCATGCCAGCCCCCGCCGCGAGCCGCTTCCGCCGGCGCTTCCTCGACGAGCTGCCCGGCGACGCCGAGACCGCCGCGGCACCGCGGCCCGTCGTCGGCGCGCTCTGGTCGCGCGTGCGGCCGACGCCAGTGCCGGCCCCGCGGCTGCTCGCGTGGTCGCGTCCGCTCGCCGCCGAACTCGGGCTCGACGAAGCGACCATGCGCGATCCGCACACGGCGGCGGCGCTCGGCGGCAACGCGCTGTGGGCCGGCATGGACCCGTACGCCGCGAACTACGGCGGCCATCAGTTCGGCCACTGGGCCGGCCAACTCGGCGACGGCCGGGCGATCGTGCTCGGCGAGCTCGTGCGGCCCGACGGCGGCGTCGCCGAACTGCAGCTCAAGGGTGCGGGACGAACCGCCTACTCACGCCGCGGCGATGGCCGCGCCGTGCTGCGTTCGTCGATCCGCGAGTTCCTGTGCAGCGAGGCGATGGCCGGGCTCGGCGTGCCGACCACGCGCGCGCTGTCGCTGGTCGCGACCGGCGAGGACGTCGTGCGCGACATGTTCTACGACGGCCGCCCGCAGGCCGAACCCGGCGCGATCGTCTGCCGCGTCGCACCGTCGTTCCTGCGGCTTGGAAGCTTCGAGCTGCCGAGTTCGCGCGGCGACGTCGCCCTGCTGCGCACCCTGACCGACTTCGCGTTGCGCCACTTCTTCGCCGAACTCGGCGCACCCGGACCCGACGCCTACGCAGCACTGCTGCGCGAGGTCGCGACGCGCACGGCGCGCCTGATCGCCCACTGGCAGGCCGTCGGCTTCGTGCACGGCGTGATGAACACCGACAACCTGTCGCCGCTCGGGCTGACGATCGACTACGGCCCGTACGGCTGGATCGACGACTTCGATCTCGGCTGGACGCCGAACACCACCGACGCCGGCCAGCGCCGCTACGCCTTCGGCAACCAACCGTCGATCGGGCTCTGGAACGTCGCGCAGTTTGGCGAAGCGCTGCGGCCCTTGTTCGGTGACAGCGCGCAGGTCGTCGAGGACGCGATCGGCCTCTACGAACGTACCTACGGTGGCGAAGCGACCCGGCGTTTCGCGGCGAAGCTCGGCGTGACGTACGACGTGGCGCGCGACGACGGCGGCCTGCTGCAGGAACTGTTCGCGTGGCTGCAGCGGGTCGGCCCCGACATGACGCGGTTCTTCCGCGGACTGTCGCACGTCGTGCGCGCGGACGTCGAGCCGACGTCGTGGCCAGCGGCGCTGGGATCCGTGTTCTACGCGCCGATCGCCGCCGAGGACGCGACGGCCGGGCTCGCGTGGCTGCAGCGTTGGTGGCGGCGCGCGCGCAGCGAGGTCCGGCCCCCCGCCGCCGTCGCCGCCGCGATGGACGCGGTCAACCCGAAGTTCGTGCTGCGCAACTGGCTCGCGCAGGAAGCGATCGATGCCGCGCACGCCGGCGACCTCGGCAAGGTCGAACGCCTGCTCGCGGTGATGCAGCGCCCGTTCGACGAGCAACCCGAGCACGACGACCTCGCCCAGAAGCGGCCCGACTGGGCCCGCGACAAGCCCGGCTGCTCGGCCCTGTCGTGCAGTTCGTGACGGCTGCTGCGGCGCGACCGTTCAGCGCGCGCCGTAGCGCAGCGCCAGCATCTGCACGCCGCGCCCTTCTGCGTCGAGCGTGACGACGAAGAGTCGATCGAACTCGTCGTCGGCGATCGTCACCGGCTCGCGGATGCCCAGGTTCTTCAGGATTCCCGGCACGGTGTTGCTGTGGCCGCACACCAGCGCCGTCTCGCCGGGGCGCAGCTTCGCGACCGCCGCCGCCAGGCCCGCGCCGTCGTCGGCCGGGATCCTGCGGACCTCGAGGCCCTGCGCTTTGCACGTCGGCCCGACGGTCTGGACCGTGCGCAGGTACTGCGACGAGACGACCGCGGTCAACTTCACGTCGCGCAGAACCGCCGCCAGCGCCTCGGCGCGCGCCGTTCCGGCGTCGCTGAGCTCGGCGTCCTTGCCCGCATCGACCTTCTCCGCGTGACGCACGACGATGACGGTGCGCGCGGCCGCCGGCGCCAGCCGGTCCTGGAACTCGCGGATGCGCGCCGCCACCGGCCGCGCAACGTCGTTCGGCACCGGGATCGTCAGGTGGTACTGCCGCAGCACCCACCGCCCTTCGCGCTGCACGACGACGCCCGAACCCCGGCATTCGCCGTAGGCCGTGTTGTCGAGCGTCTCGTCGAACGTCGCCCACTGCCCGCCCGCATCGACGTCCACCGCACGCCGCAGGCACACGTAGGTCCACGCCGAATCGCGCTCGAAGTACTTCGCGAACTCACGGCGGAACGAAGCACCCGTCCAGCGCTCGGTGCCGTCGGTGCCGAGGAAGACCGCGTCGTCGGGCAGGATCGCGAAGTAGCGCGCTTCGTCGCCGTTCGCCGCGGCGTCGTGGAAGTCGTCGAGCACGCGCGCGATGTCGCCGGCCGCGCCCGGCAACACCCGCTCCGCGTGCAGCTTCTGGAAGTGAGCGCTGCGCTCCGCAGCCGCGACCCCGACGGCAACCCGCCGCGCCGGCAACCGCCGCAGTCCGTCGGCCACCGTCGCCGGCACGGTGTCGAGGAGCGTGATCGTCTGGAACTCGGCGCGATGCGCGAGGATCGCCGCGACACCGGACTCGGGCTCGTCGACGAGGGCCGCGTGCATGCCGCCCTGCTCGATGCGGAACGTGCGCCGCAGCTCGGCGAACAGCGGCCGCAGATCGGCCGTCGGCTCGCCATCGACGGGCGCCACGACCACGAAACCGGCCTTCGGCAGATCCTCGCCAATCGCAGCGAGGGCCTTGCGACCGCCATCGAGGGGCGGCGGCGACTCGATCACGAACAGCAGCGGCGCCCACGTCCCGGGCTGCCACTGCGGCGGCAGCTGCACCGCGTAGCGCAGCTTCGTCCCGGCGATCTCGCGCACTTCGACCGCGGGCAGATCCTGCGCGCGCAGCGGTGCGGAGGCGGCGAGGACGACGAGCAACAGGGCGCGCATGGCGCCATCCTCGCCGGGCCGTCGACCCAGCGCTACCGCACGCGCAGCAGCGCCTTCGCCTTGTCGTCGAGTGCCGGCGGCTCGGCCAGGCCGAGCTGCTTGAAGTCGGCGCGGAATGTCGTCACCGACTCGTTCTTCGTCGGCTTCTTCGTCGGCAGTCCCTTCTTCCAGACCATCGGCGCGCCCTCCGGTGCTGGCTTCTCCTCCTCGACGACGACCTCCTCCTCCTCGTCGCCGCCTCCGCCCCCGATCTGGATCTGCACGTTGCCCATCATCGGGTTGACGTCGAACACCTTGGCCGTGAAGCGCCGCAGATCGCCGCTGTCGGCATCGACCGCGAACGCGAGGTAGATCGTGTACTCGTTCTCCGGCATCGCCATGCCGCCGCCACCGCCGAAGATCATGAGCCCGCCACCGAGCCCACCGCCGGTCGGCACGACGCCGGTTGCCGCGAACTCGGCGGCAACGTCGCCACCGAGCGCCAGCGACAGGTACGCGACCGGCTTGCCCGCGACCTCGCCGGCCTCGACGTTCGCGACCTTGCGCGCCTCGGGCGGCAGCGCGGCGAGCACCGAGAACAGCAGGTCCGGATCGAGCGTGAACGGCACGGGCCGCCCACCCGGCAGCTTGCTGCCGCGCAGCCGCCACTCGTCGCCGACCTTCGCGACCATCCTGCCGTTGGCGCGCACGTATTCCTTGCCGTCGGCATCACCCCAGACGAGCTCGCGAAACCAGCCGCCGGCGACCTCGGTGTCCTCGTCACCGAACGGCAGGCCCTGGCCGCGCAACATCGCGTTGTCGCTCGACTCGGTGGTGCTGAACTCGCCGCGGCCGTACGCCTGCATCTTGCCGATCGCCTTGTCGAGCAAGGCCGTGGCCTCGGGCGAACCGGCGGCCGGCAACGTCGGGGTCACGGGCGCCGCCGGTGCGGCGGGCGAGGGGTCCTGGGCGAGAAGGGACGCAGCCGTGCACAGGGCCGCGACGAGGGCAGAACGCATCATGTCGGTAGAAGAGCCGCGCCGCGGGCCCGCGGCGAGCGGCGCGCGACGAAGATGCGCCCGGAAAGCTCCGAAGTGACCGCGATCACTTCGCCGGCTTCGGCTCCGGAACCGTCCAACTCACGCGCTCGGTGCCGTAGCCGACGTCGAAGACGAGTTCGCCCTTCTGCTTCTTCGCCGACAGCAGTTCGAGCACCGGCATCGGCGCATCGACCTTCATCTCCAGCTTGCCCTCGCGGCCTGCGGCGACGCGGTCGGCGGCGGGCCCCTTCACCTCACCGAAGCCGAACTGCTCGGTCGGCGCGCTCATCCACGGGATCAGCTTCACGTCGCCCTTCGCGACGACGAGGTTCCAGTTGTCGTCGCCGCGCGTCAGGGTCGCGACCGGCGTCGGCAGCCCGCTCTCGAGCCGCGCCGCGGCGAACTGCCACAGCACTGCCTTCCACCCGGGCACGGTGAACGGCTTGTTGCCGACCAACGTCGCCTCGCCGACCCACTCGTCCGGACCGAACTGCACGACGATGTGCACCGGCTGGCTGCCGGCCGCGAGGGCACCGTTCTTGCGCCACTCGATCGCGAGGTTCTTCGTCGGCTTCTTGGCAACGCCGAGCTTGCCGTCGATGCGGCCGTCCCCGGTCGCGTCGAGGGCGTGGCCGCTGCCCGCCGCCATGAGCGCGCCGGCCATCTCCGCGGCGTGCAGGAACGAGAGCCGGTAGGCACCGGGCGCGATCACCGCATCGCCGGCGAGCAGCGGCACGGCGAGCCGGATGACGCTCGCTTCGTTGTTGCCGAGCCGCCACGTCTCGCCGACGGGCAACTCCCCGAGCGAGTGCTTGCCGACCGGCACGGCGCCGTACTCGATCGTGGCCGCGCGCTTGCCGTGCTCGAAGGTCGGCGTCGGGCGCTGCGCGAGCAGCACGCTCGGCGCGAACAGGAGGACGAGAAGGAGACGTTGCATGGCGGGGTCCTGGGGCAATCGCAGGTTGGTAGACGGGTCGCGGGACAGGGTCACCGCCTCGTGCGTTCAGCCGCGGCGGCATCCCCGCCTTCGCCGGCGGTGAGGATCGCCTGGAAGAACAGGCGCATGGTGCCGAGCGGCTGGCCGCGGTAGGTGAAGTCGGCGCCGAACAGGACGACCCGGCCCTTGCCGACGTGCGCGCACAGCGCCGCGGCCTTGCCGACCAGGAACTCCTCGCCGATCGCCCAACCGCTCACCAGCGTGTCCGAGCCGCGGTAGCGGGCGAGCACGTCGATGCGGGCGTTGCGGTCGGTGACCTCGAGCACGGTCGAGTCGCCGTCGACCATCGCCGCGAGATCGCGCGAGGAGCCGCGCGCGATCGGGTGCCTGGTGTCGACCTCGATCGCGAGCAGCGAACCCGGCACGTAGTACTCCTCGCGCCGCGTGCGCCGTTCGCCTCCTTCGACCTCGGGATCGGGCACGTGCGTGCCAACCTTCACCGGCAGCGCGAAGTGGCGGACCACCTTCTCGACCTCGCTGCCCAGCGCGATCAACGTGCCGCCTTGCTCGACGAACGCGCGGATCGCCGGCAGCGACTTCTCGCCGGTCAGCCGCGTCGCACGCGACTTCAGATTGCTCCAGTCCTCGAACGCCGGCAGCGCCGCCTGCAGTTGCTCGGTGTTCTGCTCGTCGCGCGTGCGCGCGGCGCGTTCGAGATCGCGCGGCCCCGGCAGACCGGTGTGGAACACCAGCACGTCGAAGTCGCGCCGCAGCTCGCCGGCCTCGATGCGATCGCCCCACACCTGCCGCACGGGGAACCCGAACTCGAGCAGCGCCCACTGGGCCCAGCCGGTCGGCATGTGGCCGCCGAACGTGTCGAACAGGCCGAGCCGAACCGGACGCACCGGAACGCCACCCCGGTCGGCGAAGCGCTCCGCTCGGTTGGCCTGCACGCGCAGGCCGAGTTCGCTCGCGACGCCTTCGAGCACGGTCCTGGCGGCCGGCGCGTCGGCGACGACGTACGAGCCGCTGCCGGCGCTCCACGACACATCGCAGCCGGCGGCCAACAGCCGATTGACCGCGATCACCGCATGGCTGTCCCGGCCTGGCAGTCGGAAGCCATCGACGGGCAGAGCCATCGACGCCGGCGCGAACGCTTCGCTCGGCGGCAGCAGCTCGAAGTCCCCTTCGACCGCGTCGCGGCTGCGCTCGACCTGCACGTCCATCTGCATCGCCAGCGTCCAGCCGGCAGCGTCGTACGGTGCTACGGGCTTGCCCTCCTTGACGTCGTTCGGATGCCACTGCGGCTCGAACTGG
Source organism: uncultured bacterium (assembly GCA_937952215.1). Classification (GTDB taxonomy): domain Bacteria; phylum Planctomycetota; class UBA1135; order UBA1135; family UBA2386; genus UBA2386. The sequence continues at coordinate 95,931 of CALFZH010000062.1, read as the reverse complement.
TCGAGCACGTGCGCCCGGTACGGCTGGTCGGCCTTCACCACGAACGAGCGGGCCGGCATGGTGACGCCGTTCATCGCGAACGGCCCGCGCGCCCGGTGAACGTCGACGCCGCAGCGCTGCAGCGCTCGCACGAGTCGTTGCGCAGCGCTCCAGTCGGGCTGGTCGGACCGCAGCACGTAGACACGCGGGTCGCGCAGGAACGGATCGGTGAACACGGCGTCCGGCTCGTCGCGCCGACGCGCCGCCTCGACCAGGGCCGGCGTCGCGGTCCAGTGGTCCCGGCGCCCACGTTCGATCGCGCGCGTCGCCATCGTCCAGATGTCGCGCATCACTTCGCGCCGGTGACGCGCCGCGTAGTCGAGGATCGCGAAGTTCGCGGTCTGCAGGTACTCGACGGTCTGCCGCGCGTGCCACATCTGCGCCGGCACCGGGTCCGGGTAGTCGCCGTACGGCAGCCGGCGTTCGAGCGGTTGTCCGATCGGCGTCGGCTCCGGGCGGCCGAACGACTCGGTCAGGATGCCGATGACGTTGTGGAAGTAGTTGGTCGAGCGCAGGCCGCCGTTCCACCAGCCCGAGTAGGGAGCGCCGCTGCGCGAGATCACGCCGGGTTTGCCCTCGGCGGCGAAGCGCTTGTTCATGTGGGCGCTGACGATCTCGATGCCGCGCACGACCATCGGGTCGACGAGGTAGTTGTGCGGATCGCGGAACGGCGGCGTGAAGATGATCGTGTTCGCCGGCGCCGACTGGTGGTGGTTGTAGACGATCTGCGGACACCACTCGCGGTAGAAGACGCGGTTGACGTTCTGCGCCTCGAGCTGGTTGCACGCGTAGAAGTCGCGGTTGTTGTCGTGCCCGATGTAGCGCTGGTAGAGCACCGGGATCGTCATGCTGCGCGTCGCGCGGTAGGCGTTGGCGACGAGCTCGTAGCCGTCGGGGTTCACCGGGCACGCGAGCAGCACGACCTCGTCGAGGATGCGCGCGACTTCCTCGTCGCCTCGCTCCGCCATCTGCCACACCAGCTCGATGATGTTCTGCCCGGCGATCGCTTCGGTGGAGTGCAGCCCGGCGTCGATCCAGACGAACGCGCGCCCCTCGGCCGTGAGCGCGCGCACCGCGTCGGGATCCGCCTTGCCGTGCGCCAGCAGCACGCTGATCTCGCGCAGCCGGTCGAGACGCGCGAGGTTCTGCGGCGAACTGATCACCGCCATCGTCATGCGCTGGCCGTAGCTGGTCGGGCCGATGTCGACCAGCCGCACCCGATCACTGGCTGCCTCGACGGCGCGGAAGTAGCGCATCATGTCGGTGTAGTTGCAGAGGCTGTAGTCGGCGCCGACCTCGTGGCCGAGGAACGCCGCCGGACTCGGCACCTGCGTTCGCGCGGCGGGCGACAGCGACGACAGCGCGATCAGGAACGGTACGACGGCGCGGAGCGGTGGCATGGCAGAGGCGCGGATCCTACGGACGGCATGGCAGCCGGCGAACGCCGCGCAGGGCCGGGACGAAACGCGCACAACCCGACGACCGCGACGGCAGGATCAGCGACCCTCGGTGACGAACGCGCCCCACAGGCCCGGCAAGCCCTCGCCGCCATGCGCTGCCCGAGCCCGCGCCAACGCCTGCAGCTGCGCTTCCCGCAACGCCAGTGCGGGATCCCGCTCGTCGCCGAACAGCGTCGTGTAGAAGTCGGCCATCAGCTGCGCGGTCGCGGCGTCGTCGACGCGCCACAACGACGTCACCGTCGCCTTCGCCCCGGCGATGCGCAGCGCGCGGCGCAGTCCGAGCAGGCTCTCGCCGGCGAACGGTTCGCCGAGCCCGGTCTGGCACGCGGAGAGCACGGCCAGCCGGCAGTTTCGCAGGTCGAGCCGCGCCGCCTCGTCGACGCCGACGATGCCGTCGTCGGCGCCAGGCGCGTCGTTGGCACTCGCGAGCGCCACGCCGGCGCGCATCGCCTGCGGCTCGGCGGCGCCGGCGACGCCGCAGAAGGCGTGCGTGGCGAGGTGCACGAACGCCGCTCCGGCGACGCTCTCGCGCAATCGTTGCTCACTCGCCGCCTTGCCCCGTACCACGGTCGTCACGATGTCCGGCAGCCGCTCGAACACGGCGAGTTCGTTCGCCGTCGCGGGCAACGGCGCGAACGGCCGCGGCACGCCGCGCTGCACCGACGAGGTGGCACTCGACGCGCCGTAGTCGATGTCGCCGAACGCCAACAACGTCGTGCCGGGATCCTCCATCGGCGTGCGCATCAGTTCGGTCGCGTCCTGCAGGTACGAGATCGAAAGCCGCTCGACCAGGAACGCAGCTCCGTCGCCATCGGGCAAGGTCTCGAACGGCAGCGTCGCGAGCGCTGCGTCGGGGCAGACGAACAGCCGCACGCTGTCGCCGATCGCCGCGGCCAGGGGCTCGAACACGCGCTGCCGCAGCTCGCGGCCCACGGGCGCGGCGACGCCCTGCACTCCCGGCTTCATGCTGCGCGCGAGCAGTTGCAGCCATTCCCGCACCGATTGCTCGATCGGCTCTGCCGGGCCGAGGTCGACGCGGCGCACGTGGCGACCGCGCAGCACGAACGCGATGTACCGCCGTCCCCCGCCGGGCTCGTGGAGCAGCACGAAGTCGACCAGTGCCGCGCGATAGGGCAGCGCCGACTGCACGGCGGCGACGCTCGGGGCAACACTCGCCGTCGCGCCGCGGCCGACCGCCGCCACGAGCGATTCGCGCTCCGCCCGCAGGGTGTCGTCCGCCCGACCCATCGCGATCTCGCCGACGATCTGCTGCAGGCGGCGCAGGCGGGCAGCACCTTCGGCGTCGGGGAGTGCCGCGCGCGGCTCGTCGAGAACGCCGCGCGCCACCTGCCCCTTCCAGGCCAGCACGCGCGCGTAGACCTCGGCCATCGGCAGCAACGCCGGCTGCTCCGCCGTCCACACCAACAGGCGATCGACCGCCGCGCGATGCAGGGCCACCGTCCGCAGGCGGTCCACTTCGGCGAGGGCGGGCAAGACTTGCTCGAGGTGCCCGCCGAACCAGTCGAGGTTCGCACCCAAGGCTGCGATCGCGGCCTGCCGTTCGCCGAGCTGCCAACAAGCCGACGCGAGAGCGTCGCGGGCAGCATGGAGCGAGTGGTGGCCCTCGACGCCGAGCTGCGACCCGACTTCGATCGCACGCCGCAGGACGGGCAAGGCAGCGCGCCAGTCGCGATTCGCGACCAGCAGTTCGCCTCGAGTCACCAGCATCGGGAACAACAGCTCGTCCGCCACCGGATCCTGGCCGACCAGGGGCAGCGCGAGAACGAGGCAGAACAGGCACCGGCGCACGACGGCATCGCACGGCAGCGGCCCCGGACCGTCAAGCGTGCCGCAACGGCAACGCATGCCCGGTGCGCAAGCGGACTTCGGGCCGGCGATCGGCTCGCCGCGAAAATCCGCGTGCGTTCGGCGAGGAACGGTTCTTCCGGGGCGACCCGGTCCTGTCCCGGGCCCTCCCACCCATGAAACCCTCCAACCTGTTGCCGTTCGTCCTCCCGCTGCTCGGTGCCGCCATCGCCGCCCAGACTCCGCCGCACCTCGTCGGCCTCACCCGGTTCTCGAACCTGCGCCACGTGAGCCACGCGCCGTGCGCGTTCCTCGCGCAGTGTCCCGTGCCGCTGCCGGGCATCGTCGTGATGCCGGCGTTCGCCGGTGGCACCGCGTGGGACCCCGTGCGCTCGGGCGCCTGGGTCAGCGACGGCACGCTGCTGACCCGCGTCGACGACACCTGCGCCGTGACGTGTCCGGCGATGCCCATCCCGACGCTCGCGCCGAACGCGTTCATCACCGGCATGGAAGTCGTCGAAGGCCAGAACCGCCTCTGGATGATCGACAACCTCGGCAACCTGCACTTCTACACCAACAACTGCCCGCCCGTGCCGCTCGGCGTCTGCAACACCGGACTGCTGCCGACGGCGCTCGGCAACGTCACCACCGGCCTCGCGGTCGACGAACGCAACGGCCTGGTCTTCATCTCCTTCCCGATCTTCCCGGTCGGCCCGACCCGGATCGTCGTGTCGCAACTCGCCGCACCATGCGTGCCGGTGTCGCAGTTCCTGCTGCCGCCGTGCTTCGCCGGCTTTGGCGCGGTGACCGGCCTCGCGGTCGATTGGGGCAATCAGGTGCTCTACGCGACCGATGGCCTCGCCACGCTCAGCATGGGCTACGCATGGCTCGCGCCGAACGTCGTGCCTGGCCCCGCCGCCTGCTGCCCATCACCCATCCTCGCCGATCCGATGGTCGGCCTGGCGATCCGTCCGGGCCGCGCGACGTCGATGGGCGCTTCGTGCTCGAACGGCACGTGCTTGCCGTGCCCGCAGGTGTCGACGCTGCGCAACGACCCCGTGCTCGGCAACATGCAGTTCGCGGTCGGCATCGACCAGGCCCCCGCGGGCTCGTTGGCTCTGCTCGCGGTGGGCGCGCTCCCCTGCAATGCGCCGGGCGGCAGCTTCCCGTTCCTGTGCGGTCCCGTGCTCGCCTGGCCGCTGCTCGGCACCGTCGGGCCGCAGTTGGTCGCGGGCGTCGGGCCATGCGACGGCAGCACCAGCTTCAACATCGCGCTGCCGATCCTGCCAGCGCTCGCCGGCGTGGTGGTCAGCTCGCAGGTCGTGACCGCGTGCCTGCCCGTCGTCGGCGGGATGCCGAGCGGCTTCGGCCTGAGCAACTGCTTGAGCTGGGAAATCCAGGGCAACTGATCGCGCGGGCCAGACCCGCGCGTCACCAGCGGTAGAAGCCCTGACCGCTCTTCTTGCCGAGCTTGCCCTGCTCGACCATGCGCCGCATCAACTGCGGCGCCTGGAAACCTGGATGGGCGAGCTCCTTCGCCAGGTAGTCGGCGATCGCGAGCCGCACGTCGAGGCCGACAAGGTCGGTGAGCTTGAGCGGCCCCATCGGGTGGCCGTAGCCGAGCACCATCGCCTTGTCGATGTCCTCGGCGCTGGCGACGCCGCTCTCGAGCATGCGGATCGCCTCGAGGCCGAGGCAGACGCCGAGGCGTGAGCTGGCGAAGCCCGGGCTGTCCTTCACCACGATGCCCTCCTTGCCGAGCACCTTGCCATAGCCGACGACCGCGTCGACGGTGGCCTGGCTCGTGGCGGCGGTGCGCACGACTTCGAGCAGCGCCATCAGCGGAACCGGGTTGAAGAAGTGCATGCCGACGCACCGCTCGGGACCACGCACGCCGTCGAACACCTTCGCCAGCGACAACGACGAGGTGTTGCTCGCCAGCACGCACGCCGGCGACACGACGTCGCCGAGCTGGCGGAACAGGCCGTTCTTGAGCTCGAGCTTCTCGGGCACGGCTTCGATCACGAGCCCGGCCCCGCGGCACGCGGCGGAGCGATCGGTCGTCGTCGTGATGCGCGACAGCACGAGGTCGCGTTGCTCGACGGTGACCTTGCCCTTGTCGACGCCCTTCTGCAGGAAGTCGCGGATGCGACCGAGGCCCTTCTGCACGAAGTCGTCGTTGATGTCCTGCAGCACGACGCTCGAACCGGCCTGCGCGCAGACCTGCGCGATCCCGGCGCCCATCGTGCCCGCACCCACCACCGCCACGGTTGCGTACGTCATCTCGCTCATGATCCGCCCTTCTGCGCCTTCTTGAGGAACGCGTCCATGCGCGCCTTCTTGTCGTCGCTGTCGAACAGCACTGCCTGCACCGAACTCTCGAACGCCTGCGCGTTCTCCTGGCCCGGCCGCGACAGCGCATTGATCGCGCGTTTGGCCCCGCGCACGGCGAGGCGCCCGTTGGCCCCGATCTCCGCCGCGAGTGCCAGCGCCTTGTCGACCACCTCGGCATCGGCGACCACCACGTTCGCGAGGCCGATGCGCAGCGCTTCCTGCGCGTCGACCAGGCGACCGGTGAAGACCAGTTCGCGCGCACGGCCGAGCCCGATCAGGCGCGGCAGGCGGTAGGTGCCGCCAGCGGCCGGGATGATGCCCAGCTTGACCTCGGGTTGGCCGAGCCTGGCCGACTCGCCGAGCACGCGCAGGTCGCACGCGATTGCCAACTCGCAGCCACCGCCAAGCGCGAACCCGCGCACCGCCGCGATCACCGGCGCCGGGAACTCCTCGATGCGTTCGAAGATGCCCGAGTTGATCGCCTTCAGCGCGTCGCGCGACGTGCGTTCGCGCAGTTGCGCGATGTCGGCCCCCGCGGCGAACGCCTTGTCGCCCGCGCCCGTCAGCACGAGCGCCGCCACCGACTCGTCGTGCCAATGCGCGTCGAGGACCTCGTGCAGGCCGTCGACCATCTGCTGGTCGATCGCATTGCGCCGCTCCGGCGCGTTCAGGGTCACCAGGACCGCGTCGCCTCGGCGCTCGGTCAGGACTCGGGGGGCGTCGCTCATGCGGGGGCGAGGATCTTGCCGACGCCCGCGGTCCGGCGCCAACGGAACGTCAGGAGCGCACGGCGATCAGCTCGTAGACCGGGGGACACGACACGAAGTCCGCAGGACTGCGCCGGATCGCCTCCAGGTCGGCCACCAACCGGTCGCAGTCCGCCTGGGCGAGCAGCCCTTTCTGCACCAGCTTCGGCGCGAACGTGCGCCACCAGGTGTCGGGCCACGCGAACATCGCGTCGCTGCCGCGCGCGATCCGCTGGTGTACTTGCAGACGCTCGATCCGACACCCGGCGGCGACCAGCATCGCCGGCACGCGAGCCATGATGTCGGGGTCGCCGCCCTGCGCGCGCCAACTCTGCATCGTCGCGGCGACCGCCAGGTCGTGCGAACGGCGCCGCGGCGCCATCGTCATCGAGCCGTAGTTGAAGTAGTCGTGGATCACGAAGCGCCCGCCGGGCCGCAGGGCCGACACCACGCCGCGCACCACCGCCTCGGGGTCACGCACGAAGCACAGCACCCACCGCGCATAGGCGAGGTCGAACGGCGCGTCGTTCGCGAGCACGCTAGAGAGCTGCTGCACGTCGCCGACGCGGGCCGTGACCTGGCGCAGGCCGCGGGCCTCCGCCTGCGCGTTGCCATGCGCGACGAACCCGGCGGACTCGTCGACCGCGACGACGGCGCCGCCGGCGCCGACCACCATCGCGAGGTCGAACGCCGCGAAGCCGGGGCCGCAGCCGACGTCGAGCACCCGCTGGCCCGGTGCGAGCCCCGCCGCGAGCCACGCTGCGTGCGCCGCATCGGACCACAGACGATGCTGCAGTCCGAGCCGCGCGAGTTCGTCGTCGCCGGTCCCGAGCACGTAGGGGCGTTCGCTCATGCGGGCATGATGCGCGGCGCGACGCCGCTCGCAACTTCGGCGCGATCAGCCACGTTCGCGCACCAGCAAACGGACCTTGCGGTCGACGCCCCAGCGGTAGCCGCTCGGCTCGCCGTTGCCGCGCACGACGCGATGGCAGGGGACCAGGACGGCGACCGGGTTCGCGGCACAGGCGCGCGCCACCGCCCGCGCCCCGCGCGGCATGCCGAGCGAACGCGCGAGCGCGCCGTAGTCGACGGTCGCGCCGGCGGGCACGCGCTGCAGCGCCCGCCACACGCGCTGCTGGAACGCCGTGCCGCGCAGGTCGAGCGGCAGACCCGGATCGCCACGTTCGCCGTCGACGCAGGCGACGACCGAGCGGGTGCGGGCCACGAACGCCGCTCCGCCGCGCACCAACTCCGCCCGCGGAAAGCGCCGCGCGAGGTCGGCGCGCAGGGCTTCGGCATCGTCGCCGAGCAGGATCGCCGCGACGCCGTTCGCGGTCGCCGCGACCAGCGCGAGTCCGAGCGAGCACCGCGCCACCGCGAACTCGATGCGTTCGCCAGCACCCCCGTCGCGCGCTGCGCGCGGCGCCATGCCCAGCGCTCGGCGCGACGCGCGGTGCAGGGCACTCGTCGACCCGAACCCGGCGCGCAGCATGGCTTCGGTCACCGGTCGGCGCGCCGCGAGTTCGCCGCGCAGCCGTTCCTCGCGACGCATCGCCGCCCAGGCACGCGGCGACAGACCGAGCACGGCGGTGAACACGCGCTGCAAGTGGAACGGGCTGTAGCCGGCGCGCGCCGCCAGCTCAGCGAGCGGCAGGGGGCGTTCGGCGGCGTCGAGCCAACCGCAGACCGTCGCGACGAGGCGCAGGCGCTGCTCGTGGTCCGACGTCGCCGCGTCGGGGCGACAGCGCCTGCAGGCGCGGAAGCCCGCTGCCCGTGCGGCAGCGCCATCGTCGAAGAACCGGACGTTGGCGCGTTGCGCCCGCTTCGCACCACACGAGGGCCGGCAGTAGACACCGGTCGTGCGCACCGCGAACACGAACGCGCCGTCGGCGGCAGGGTCGCGCGCGACGACCGCCGCCCAGCGCGCGCGGTCCTGCCGCGCATCCGGTTCTCGGGTTGCCATCACCCGCGCGAACGTAGCAGCCGGCGAACGGCATGCATGCCGCTTCTTGCGGTCGAAAGCGGCCCGCGCTGGTCCGACGCACCGGCCTGCTCACGACGCGCCGGGGGAGCCACAGGTGCAGTCGAAGCAACCATGTTCTGCGCAGGTGCCGCAGGCGCGCGTGACGCGTTCGCGCAACGCACGCCGCGCTCGGAAGGCCCGCACGCCGGCGTTGTTCTCCGTGAGGCCGGCATCGACGGCGAACTGCTTCACGGCGACGCCTTCGAGTTCGACGCGACGCAACACGGTCGCTTGCTCCGGCGGCAACGTCTCGATCAGGCGCGCAATGCAGCCGCAGACCTCGCGGTCCGTGGCGCCGTCGCGTTCGAGTTCCGCGCGCGACAGTTCGGCGGCCAGCGCATCGAGCCGCTTCGCCGTCGTGGCGGCACGCCGGTGCCGATCGACCAGCGCATTGCGCAGCACCCGGTAGAACCACGCCCTCGCCGACTCGTCCTCGCGCAGCTCACCCCCGCGCTCGAGTCCCTTCACGAACGCATCCTGCAACACGTCCTCGGCGGTGGCGCGGTCGCCGACGCGTCGCTCCACGAAGGCGAGGAACTCGCGATGGCTGGCAACCAGCTCGCTCAGGACCTTCTCCGGCAGAGCGGTTCGCCCGCGATCGTGGGAATCGTGGCAACTCATGGCGTCACCTCACGCGGCGCCGCGCCGAAGCGGCGGAGCCGCAGCGAGCTTACCAGCACCGACACACCGGACAGCGACATCGCCACACTGGCGAACACCGGCGACAACTCGAGGCCGAGGCCGGCGAACGCGCCCGCCGCGAGCGGCAGGCCGAGCAGGTTGTAGGCCGACGCCCAGAACAGGTTGCGCCGGATCGTGCGCATCGTCGCGCGGGCGAGGGCGATCGCCGTCGGCACGGCGCCGAGCCCACCACGCACCAGCAGCACGTCGGCGGCAGCGCCGGCAACGTCGGTGCCGCCACCGAGCGCCATCCCGACGTCGGCGGCGGCCAGCGCCGGGGCGTCGTTGACGCCGTCGCCGACCATCACCACGCGCCGACCCTGACGCCGCACGGACTCGACGTGCGCGACCTTGTCCGCTGGCAGCAGTTCGGCTGCAACGTCGTCGATGCCCACCTCGCGCGCGATCGCTTCGGCCACGGCCCGGCGATCGCCGGTCGCCATCGCCGATCGCACGCCGGCCGCCGCGAGCTGCCGCACGACCTCGGCCGCTTCGGGACGCGCGCGGTCGGCGACCGCCAGCACGCCCAGCACACGGTTCTGCCAGGCGACCACGATCGGTGTCAGGCCGCGGGCCGCCAGGGCCTTCTCGACGATCGCGGCCGGCGCGACGTCGACGCCTTCATCGCGCAGCCACGACGACTTGCCGGCGCGCACGATGGCCGCGTCGATGCGCGCGGTGACGCCCATCGCCGGCACGGCGCGGAACGACCCGACGTCGGGCAGCGCCACGCCGCGCTCGCGCGCCGCGGCGACGATCGCGCGCGCGTAGGGATGCTCGCTGCCGACCTCGAGCCCCGCCGCGACGGCCAGCAGTTGTTCCGCCGTCGCTCCGGCGACGGGCTCGATCGCCGCAACCGAAGCGCGGCCGGCGGTCAGCGTGCCGGTCTTGTCGAACACGACGGTGTCGACGCGGCTCGCATGCTCCAGCGCCGCGCCGTCGCGGAACAGCACGCCCAGTTCGGCTCCGCGGCCCGCACCCACCGCCACGGCTGCCGGCGTCGCCAGCGCCAGGGCGCACGGGCAGGCGATCACCAGCACCGCGACGAAGCGTTCGATCGCGACCGCGAACCCGACGGTGCTCGGATCGAGCGCCCACCAGATGCCGAACGTCGCCATTCCGATCGCCAGCACCAGCGGCACGAAGATCGCCGTGACGCGATCTGCCAGGCGCGAGATCGGGGCACGCGACGCCTGCGCCGTCTCGACGGCCGAAGCGATGCGCGCCAACGCCGTCTCTGCACCCGTACGATCGACGCGCACCTGCAGCGCGCCATCGGTGACGAGGCTGCCGCCGACCACGCGCTGACCCGGTCCACGAGCCACCGGCACGCTCTCGCCGGTGAGCAGGGCTTCGTCGACGGCCGACTCACCGGTCACGACGACGCCGTCACTCGGCACGCGCTCGCCCGGTCGCACCCGCACGACGTCGCCGGGGCGCAGCGTGCCGGCCGGCACGTCGCTCTCGACTCCGTTCGCCGCCAGCCGATGGGCGACGGCGGGCGCCAGCGCGTGCAACGCGCGCACCGCGTCGCCGAGCCGCCACCTGGCGCGCGCTTCGAGCAGCTTGCCGAGCAAGGCGAACGTCACGATCGAACCGACGGCCTCGAACGGTGCGTGCGGTGCAGCGTGCCCGCCGCCCTCGCCGAACATGGCCAGCGTCGCCACGGTCGCCCACGCCCACGCCGACACGCCGCCGAGTGCCACCAGCGTGCTCATGTCTGCCGTGCGGTGCGTGGCCGCGGCCCACGCGCCGCGCAGGAAGCGCGCGCCCGGCCCGAACAGCACCAGCGTCGCGAGCGCGAACTGCACGATGCGACCGGCGAGAGTGTCCGCGAACGGCAGCGCGCCGTGCGACATGCCGAGCACCAGCAACGGCACGGTGGCGACGCCGGCGACGATCAACTTCCGACGCAGCGTCGCTCGTTCGTCGCGTTCGGCCGCGCTGCGTCCCGCGGTGCCGACCGTGTCGGGACTCGTCGGCGCAGCGACTCCGTAGCCAGCGCCGGCGACCGCGGCGACCAGGACGGCGCGCTCGGTACGGGACGCGTCGAAGGCGACGCGGGCCTGCTGGGTCGCGAGGTTGACCTCGACCTTGGCCACGCCGTCGACCGCGGCGAGGGCGCGTTCGACCCGGCCGCGGCACGAGGCGCAGGTCATGCCGGTGATGTCGAAGACGGCGGTGGTCGTCGCGGAAACGGAGGTCGGAGGCGGAGTGGCCATCGTCATGCCTCGCCGACGCGCGACATCGCCGTTCCTTACCGTCCCAACCCGACGCGCCGGACCGTCATCGGGCGGAACGCCGCGGGGCGGAGAGGGTCTCCATGCACAGCGTGCGCACCTTCGCCATCACCGGCCCGGCCGTGCCGGTGTTGAACGCCGCGCAGGCGCCCGTTCCCGACGCCGGGTGCGCGTAGAAGAAGGACACGAACTGCCGCTGGCCGCCGGTGTGCGTCGCGAACGTCGAGCCCCCGCGCTGCTGCACGAAGAAGCCGAGGCCGATGTGCTCACTGCCGTCGCGGTTCGTCGGCAGCACCGGCGCCCACATCGACGCGAGCGATTCCGGCGCCAGCACGCGCGCCCCGTCGCTGTCCGGCGGCAACGCGCCGAGCAGGAACGACACGTACTTCGCCATGTCGGTCAGCGAGCCGTTCAGACCGCCGTTGCTGGTCGTGATGCCGGTGTCGAAGTCGGGACCGAGGTCCTTCGCCGCGTCGCCCTTGCCGTCGTACGAGTGCGACCGGTGGCGCTGCAGATGGTACGGCGTGGTGTCGAAGTAGCTCGCGGTCATGCCGAGCGGGCGCAGCACGTTCTTCTCCATGTAGATCTCGTAGTCGTCGCCGCTCAACGCCTCGATCGCGCGGCCGAGGAACACGATGCCGGGATTGCTGTACGAGAACTTCGTGCCCGGCGCGAACTCGACCTCGGTGTACGGCAGCATCGCCACGAGCTGGCTCCACTGCGTCGGCTCGTGCGGGTGCCAGGGCTGGTCGCCGCCCCACGGCCACGTTGGCGCGCGGAACCCGGCGCTGTGCGTCAGCAGGTGCCGGACGGTGACGTCGGTCATCGCCCCGAAGCGGTTCCGCACCGTGCGCAGTTCGGGCACGAAGTCGACGATCGGTTGCTCGAGCGCGAGCTTGCCGCGGTCGCGCAGCTGCATCACCGCGATCGCGGTGAACGTCTTGGTGCAGCTCGCCCAGTGGAAGATCGTGTCCGGATCGACGGCGCGCTTGCCGTCGCGATCGGCGAAGCCGACGCCGGCGTAGTGCTCGACGTTCTTGCCCTTCACGAACACGAGCCCCGCGCCGACGACCCCGGCGTCACGGCAGCCGTCGCGGAACGCGGCTTCGACCTTCGCCCAGGCCGCGCGTTCGTCGTACGGCGGTGGATCCTGCGGTGCAGCGAGAACCAGCAGCGCGGCGAGAGCGAACATCGGCGCGATGCTAGCGCCGCACCCCACGCCGCCGGTCAGGGCTCGACGCGGAACGACGCCAGCGATGCCGCCGGCGCCCGCGGCGACACGGCGTAGAGCACGATCGGCCCGAGTTCGCGCCGCGACAGGTGCAGCTTGGAATCCGCGGGAAGCACCGGCCGCGGGTCTCGGCTCTTCGGCACGGCGAACACGCCCATCGGTCCGTCGGGCGTCTCGGCGAGCACGGCGACGCAGCCGCCCGTCGGCAGACCGCAGTAGCAGCCGTGCAGCGTGACGCCGCTGCTGCCGTCCAGGCCGAGGCGCACGGCGAAGCGCTTCTCGCACTCGCTGCCGAAATCGAGCGTCGGATCGCAGCACGAACCGCCGCCGAAACCGGATGCGTCCGCGTGTTCGTACGCGGCCGCCCACAGCGCCCCGAGTTCGCGCCCGTCGTGGCCCTCGGGTCCACGCGCCGGCCGGGCGACGAGGAACCCGATCGTCAGCAGCAACGCGGCTGCCGCGAGCAGCCACGGCCACTTCGGGTACAGCGGTCGGACCGGCGCGACGCGCGTCGCAGCGCGCGCGGCCTCCTCGAGATCGAGCGCTGCCGGCGGCGCGAACGCGGCGCGCAGCTGGGCGTCGAGCGCATCGTCGTGACGATCGCGCGGTGCGTTCATGGTGCCTCCACGACCGGATGCGGCGCGGTCGCCTCGACGCCGAGGGCCGAACGCAGCGCCAGGCGTGCGCGACGCGCATGGCTCATGGCAGTGTTCTCGGGAAGGTCGAGCATGGTCGCGATCTCAGGGAAGGTCATGCCGCCGACGACCTGCAGCAGCAGGCACGCTCGTGCGACTTCGGGAAGGGACTGCAGGGCGCGGGCCACGGCGTCGGGCAACCGCTCCACGTCGACCACGCCGGCGCCGATCGCCGGCGCGCCCGCCGCGAGAGGCTGCAGCAGTGCCGGGTCCGTCGCTTCGGGCCGACGCTTGCGTCGCCAGTTGGCGCCGGTGTGGCGCACGATCTGCGCGAGCCAGGCGCCGATGTCGCTGCCGGCACGGCAGCTGTCACGTCGTTGCCAGGCGATGCGCGCCGTCTCCTGCACCAGATCCGCCGCCTCGCCCCCGCCGACCCACGCGGCAGCGAGCAGCCACAGCGTTCGCCCGTGGCGGGCGAACGCCGCGACGAACTCGTCGGCGGCGAGGTTCGGCTTCGGCATTGCCGAGGCAGGGTACCGTTCAGCGGCAGCAGCCGGAACCGCAGCAGCTCTTCGGCGCAGGAGCCGGGGCGACCGGGGCAGGCGCCTCGACCTTGGCGGCCGACTCGCAGCAGCCGGGCGGGCAGCAGTCCGGGGTGCAGCAGTCCGGGGTGCAGCAGTCCGGGGTGCAGCACGCGGGCGCGCAGCAGGGGACCGGGCAGCACCAGCAGCATGGCGCGTTGCCGGCGTTGGCGGCGACGCCGGCCGGACCGAGCGACGCACACAGGAAGAGGAGCGACTGGAAGATCGTGTTCATGACGACCTCTGATGTCGGGAGCGGGCCAGTTCCGTGCAGGCTCGTCGACATTTCTTCATGTCGGGCGCAGACCCCGCGGCGCCGGGCCAGGAAGTCGGCCGCGGATCCCGACTTGCGGCATCGCCGATGGCCCCACGGCACGGGTCGCGGGCTGCCGGACTACGCGGTGGCTCCCGCGGTCCGGCCACAGCAGGAAGCCGGTCCAACCGCCGCGGCTCGATGTCGTCGAGCCGGGCCGAGGCTCACGCCTCGTACTTGAACGACAGCGAAACGCGCGCCCGGTAGGCGACGACCTTGCCGTTCTCGATCTTCACGTCGAGCTGGCCGACCTCCGCCACGCGCAAGTCGCGAAGTGTCTTCGCGGCCGTCTCGATCGCGCTGCGCGCCGCGTCCTCCCAGGACGTGGGGCTGGTGCCGATGATCTCCGTGACGCGATAGACGCCGCTGCTCTTCTGCTTTGCCATGGTTTCCGTTCCTTCCGAGTTCGCGAGGCAAGGCGAACGCCATGCTCTCGTCGCGGCATCCTAACCACGGCGTCGCCCCCAACCGCCACGTCGTGTCCTGCACGGCGAGCAACCGGAGCACGCTGGCCCGCTGCATCCGGCACACGACCCGGCGAACGGAGCAGGTGCGCCCGACGGATCTCTCGAGTGTGCTCGACGGGTCGAGGACGCCGTACCCGCAGCTCGACGACGCACTGCCGTGCTCGACGAGTCTCCCCGCATCCCGCCGTAGATGCGTCGCACGCCGGCGGCACACCGCGGGTCGAGGCCGCAGGGCCCTGTCCCGCCGGGTCTTCCGCACGAGCACAGCCAAGAGATCAGTCTGCAGGAGGGCCGCCGAGCGGTGCTCCGGCGGCGATTCTCCGCCGGAATGCGGGGCGCTGGCTCCACCGCAGGTGAGCACCTGCGTGGTCATCCCGCACGACGACCTGTTCCACTTCGCGTTCCAGCACGCGCGGCACATGGCGCACTGGCTCCAGTGCGTACTGCCCGCGGCCATGACCTCGGCGATCGATTGGGGCAGCCTGCGGCCCGCTCCCGAGAAGCTGCGCGGCCAGCCGCTGCGCTTGTCGATCGCCGACCTCGTGTTTCGCGCGGAGCAGAAGCACGATCGCGGCCCCTCCTGGTTCGTGATCGAGCACAAGGCCGACGACGCAACCGACGTCGAGGCGCAGGTGTTGCGCTACGCCGTCCATCTCGGCGACCACGTCCGGGCCAGCAGCGCGCGCGCTCCGGTCGTGGGCATCGTCTGCCGGCACGGCGAACGGCCGCTCGCGCCCGCGGCGCCATCCGCGGTTGATCCGTTCGCTGCCTACCAGCCGCGCATGCTGCTCGTCGTCGATGACCTCGCCCGCCGCACCGAGGAGGAACTGCGCGCCCGTCCCCTGACGCCGCTCGGCACGCTGGCCCAACTGTGCCTCGCGTTCCTGCCCGACCGGACCGGTGACGAGTGCCTGCAGTTCCTCGAACGCCATGGCGACCTGCTGCGCGCCGTCGACCGCGACGACACGCCCCCGATCGGCCGCGACGCCGTCGCCAAGATCGGCTGGTATGCTCTGACCGTCGTCGACGTGGCGCCCCGCGACCTGCACGACACCTTCGAACGCCTGCTGCAACGACCCGAGGACACGATCATGGGCACGCTCGAACGCACCTACCAGAAGGGACGCACCGAGGGCAAAGCCGAGGGAAAAACCGAGGGCCGCGCCGACACCATCCTGCGCATGGTGACCAAGCGCTTCGGTCCGCTGCCCGAAGACGTCGTCGACCGCATCCGGCGCGGCACCGAGGCCGACCTCGATCGTTGGACCGACCGCATCCTCGACGCGCGCACGCTCGCCGAGGTGTTCGCGGGCTGACGCCAGCCGCGACGGTCGCAGCCCCCATCCGCTGGCGAACCGCCGGCCCCGGCGCGTCCGCGGGATTTCGTGAATAGCATTCGCGGGCACGAACGACTCCCCTCGCGTGCCCCGCATCATGGATCCCTCGGTGGAGCCGATCGAACCCCGGACCGCCGGCGCGGCTGCCGAACGGCAGCGGCTCGTGGTGTGGCGCTACCTGCGCGCCCTGGGCGCCTCGACCGACGAGGCCGACGACCTGTGCCAGGAGGCGTTCGCCGTGGCGTTGGCGACGGGCCGCCGACCCGACAACGACGCCGGGCCGTTCCTGCGTGGGGTCGCGCGCAACCTGTGGCTGCGCTCGCGACGCTGGTGGCGGCGCCGACGCGAACGCGAGATCGCCGCGGCCGTCGACGAGCTGTGGCTGGCAACCGCCGAGCACGACGGCGGGGACGAACTGGTCGCGGCTCTGCGCGGATGCCTCGACGCGCTGCAGTCGAAGACGCGGCATGCGCTCGAACTGCACTACCACGATGGCGTGGCCTGGCCCGAGGTCGGCGTGCGCCTGGGCCTGGCGCCGAACGGCGTGAAGACCCTCGCCCAGCGTGCACGCGCAGCTCTGCGGACATGCCTCGAACGAAGGGGACAACGATGACAACGGCGATGCAGGTGGCGAAGGAACGGCGGCTCGAGTGGCTGCTGCAGGAAGTGCACGGCGGCGGGTCGGCGGCGGCCCCGAGCCCGACGCGGGCGACGTTCTCGTGGCTCGCCGCGGCGATCGCGCTGCTCGGCGTCGGCGTCGCGATCGGCGTCGGCTGGCTGCACAAAGGCGACAGCCCACGCCGCGACGTCACGCCGGCGAACGAGCCCGTGCAGGAGCCGGAGCCGCCATGGCACGAGTGCCACGGCCCGGCCGCGCTCGCCGACGTGCCCGCGGACGTCACCGCGCTGCGTTGCTTCGACTTCGACGACGCCGCGTGCGCGGCGCTCGCGAAGTTCGCGCAGCTCGAACACCTCGACCTGTCGGGCACCGACGCCGACGAGCAGGGCGTCAGCCGTTCGCTCACGATCACCGACGCCGGCGTTCGCGCGCTGGCGCCGCTCACGGCGCTGCGGTCGCTGCGGCTCGCGCAGTGCCACGCGGTGAAGGGCGAGGGCCTGCAGGTACTGGAAGCGATGCCGCGGCTCGAACTGCTCGACCTCACCTACAGCGGCGTCGAGTCGCCGGGCATCGAACGCCTGCAACGCCTGCCGAGCCTGCGCACGCTCGTGCTCTCGCACTGCATGAACTTCCACGGCCGTTCGCTCGCCGCCGTCGCCCGCATCCCGGGACTGCGGCGCCTCGAGCTGAGCAGCTGCACGACCCTCGCGGCAGCGGACGTGCTGACGTTGACGGCGCTGCGCGAACTGCGCTGGCTCGATCTGCGCGACTGCCAGGGGAGCTTCCGCGGCCAGACCATGAGCTCGCCGTGGAACGGCGAAGGCGACGAGCCCCCCGCCCCACCGACGCAGGACGGCATCGGCATCACCGACGCCGTGGTCGCCGCCTTGGCCACGCTGCCGCTCGAAACGCTGCTGCTCGGCGGCTCCGAGTCGCTGACCGACGCCATCGGCAGCGCGTTCGCGAAGCTGCCGAGCCTGCGCCGCCTCGATCTGTCGAACCTGCCGAAGACGACGCCGGCGTTGCTCGCACAAGTCCCCGCCGGGCTCGAGGCGCTCGAGCTCAGCGACAACCCGCACCTCGACGGGCGCGCCCTGCGCCGGCTGCCCACGCTGCGCGCGCTGCGCGAACTCGGCCTCTCCGACACCGGCCCAATCGATGCCGCCGATCTCGAACGGCTGCTCGCCGACTGCGACCTGCGCGTGCTGCGCTTCGGCGGCGCGTCGCTGCGCGGCAAGGGCGATGCGCGCACGCCCGGAGCGCCGTTCACCGCGGCCCACGCGCGCGTCATCGCCGCCGAGACGTCGCTGGTCGAACTCGACCTGCGCGACCGCCTGCTCGAGCCGGATGCGGTCGCCCCCATCGCGACCTTGCCCGCGCTGACGACGCTGAACCTCGGAGCACCCTGGCGACGACCGCTGCAGGAGCGCACCGCTGCGGTGAAGGCCCTTGCCGGCTGCCGTTCGCTGCGAGAGCTGCGGGTCTGGTACGCCATGGTCGACCCGTCGGCGCTGGCAGCGCTGCGCGAAGTGCCCCTGCGCATCCTCGACCTCCGCGCCACGTCGCTCACCGTCGCCGATGTGCGCGCCGCCGCGGCGGCGTGGCCCGGCTGCTCGATCACGCTGCCGAACGGGGCGCCGCTGCGCGTGCCGTGAGGCGAGCCACCGGCCGCGTCGCACTCGGGCGCTACACTCTCGCGGCCATGGAGCACGCGCAGCGATCCTCGTCGATCGGCTGGCTCGACCGCAGCGGGCGGGCAATCGTCGGGCTCGTTGCCTTCACCGTGGTCGGTCACGTTGCCGCGATGCTGCTCGGCACGTTGATCGCGCGCTGGTGGCCCCTGCCCGAGGTGTGGGCCGCCCGACTCGCGTGCGCCGTTGGCGTCGTCGGCTCGATCTGGTGGGCGTCTCGGGATCACCGGCCGTGGTATCGAGGTGTGGAGCGCTGGCGCGCCGACCGCCTGCCACCGAGCAGCTACGGCTGGGCCGACGGCGTCTTTCGCAGCTTGCTGGGCATCGGTGCCGGCGCGAGTGGCGGCGCGCTCGTGGCCTGGACGGTGCTGATGTGGCTCTACGCACTGGGCGTCGACATCGCCGACGACAGCTTGCTCCCCGGCCTAGCGGCCTTCGTCTACATCCTGCTGGCGGCGCTGGCCGGTGCGTTCTTCGGGTTCTGGTGGTTCGTGGCGGACATGCCTTGGCTGCCCGGCCGACGACGAACCCCTCGCAGCTGAGTCGGCGCCACCGCAGCGTCGCAGCTCAGGGCGCGAGCACGAGCTTGCCGAGTGCCTCGCGCGCCTCGAGCAGGCGATGCGCTTCGCCGACCTTCGCCATCGGCAGCGCACGATCGAGCACCGGCCGCAGCCGCCCCTGTTCGAACAACCGCAGCAGGCCGCGCAGGTCGCCCTTGCTGCCCATCGTCGAGCCGAGGATCGAAAGGCTCTTGAAGAACAGCGCGTGCAGCGACAACGCCACGTTGCCGCCGGTCGTCGCCCCGCACGTCACCAACCGCCCGCCGCGCGCCAGACACTTCAGCGAGCCCTCGAACGTCGCCCCACCGACGTGCTCGAACACCACCTGCACGCCCGCCTTGCCGGTGAGCGCCCGCACCTCGGCTACGAAGTCCTTCGCCGCATGGTCGATCACGTGGTGCGCGCCGAGCTGCGCGACGCGCGCGCACTTCTCCGGCCCCCTGGCCGTGGCGATGACGCGTGCACCGAGCACCGCAGCGATCTGCACCGCCGCACTGCCGACGCCGGACAGGCCTGCATGCACGAGCACCGTCTCGCCGGCGCGCAGTTCCGCGCGGCGGACCAGCATGTTCCACGCGGTCTGGAAGACGAGCGCGATCGCAGCGCCCTGCTCCATCGACAGCCCCTTCGGCAACGGCGCCACGTTCGCGATCGGCACGCACACGAACTCGGCCGCGGTGCCGTCGCAGCTCTCGCCGAGGATGTGGTAGTGCCGGCACAACTGGTCGGTCCCGCTCTGGCACGCTTCGCACGCGCCGCACGACACGCCGGGCAGCACGACGACCGCATCGCCTTCCTTCACGCCGGCGACGCCGGGCCCGAGCGCGTCGACGACGCCGCTGGCGTCGCTGCTCATCACGAGCGGCAGCGGGAACGTGTGGCCGGGCACGCCGCGGCGCACCCAGGTGTCGAGGTGGTTGACGCCGATCGCGCGCACCGCGACGCGCACCTGGCCGGGTCCGGGAGCCGGCACCGGCCGTTCTTCGAGGAGCAGCTTGTCGAACCCACCGTGCTCGCGAACGACGACGCAGCGCATGGCGGCGAACGCTACTGCGCGCGTGGCTCCCGGCCGAGCAGGTGCCGCACGAAGAAGTCCTGGCGCCGGCGCACCAGGTACGGCGTCTCGCCAACACCGTGCCCGCCGCCGGGCACGACGATCAGTTCGAAGTCCTTGTCGGCGTCGATCAGCGCCTTGACGACCTGCATGGTCGTGGCCGGATCGACGTTGCGGTCGAGTTCGCCAACGGTCAGCAGCAGCTTGCCGCGCAGCTTGCCGGCGTGCGTGACGTTCGAACTGTCGGCGTACCACGGCCCGAGCGGCCAGCCCATCCACGCCTCGTTCCACCAGACCTTGTCCATGCGGTTGTCGTGGCATCCGCAGTCGGCGACCGCAGCACCGTAGAAGTCGCCGTGGTGCAGCAGGGCGGCGAGCGCGGCCTGGCCGCCGGCACTGCCGCCGAAGATGCCGACGCGCATGAGGTCGAGGAACGGCTGCGCCTTCGCTGCCTCGCGCAGCCACGACACGCGGTCGGGCAGGCCGGCGTCCTTCAGGTTGCGCCAGCAAACGTCGTGGAACGCCTTGCTGCGCCAATTGGTGCCCATGCCGTCGATCTGCGCGACGACGAAGCCGAGCTCGGCGAGTTCGCGCTGCCGACGACCGAGCCCCCAGCGTTTGGGCACGAAGTGGTCGTGCGGCCCCGCGTAGACGTCCTCGATCACCGGGTAGCGCCGCTGCGGATCGAAGTTCGACGGCAGGATCAGGATGCCGTGGATGTCGGTCGCGCCGTCGCGCCCCTTGGCGACGAAGCGAAGCGGTGGCCGGAAGGCTGCGGCGAGCAGCGCTGTGGCGTCGTCGCGCGCGACCTCGGCCAGCAGCGCGCCGCTGCGCGCGTCGCGCCATTCGGTGACCCACGGCTGGTCGACGCGCGACCACCGCGCCACGAACGACCCGCGATCCGGCGCCCACGTCCATTCGTGCGTGCCGTCGGCCGTCGTCAACGCCGTCACCGTGCCGTCGAAGCCGACGCGCGCCAGATGCGCATGGTACGGATCCTGGCCGCCGTGCAGCCCATAGGCGGTGATCCACATCGCCTTGGCCGCCTCGTCGACGCGCTCGACCTCGCGGACGACCCACGGCCCCTTCGTCACCTGCACCAGGGCCCCCGTCTTCGCGTCACCGCGCCAGACATGGTTGTGGCCATCACGCTCGCTGGCCCAGAAGAACGAACGCCCGTCGGCGAGCCAGTGCAGCCACGTCTTCTGCGACCAGTCGACGAACGTCGCCGAGCGTTCTTCGAAGACGGTGCGCACGGCGCCGGTCTTCGCGTCGATCGCCAACATCGTCAGCACCTGATGCCCGCGGCGGTTGTGCAGACAGAACACTTCGCTGCCGTCCGGCGCCCAGTGCACGCGGTCGATCGACCAGGCGTCGGCGAACGGCGCATCGTCGATGGGGATCTGGCGTTCGCCCGCGACGTCGAACAGGCGAGGCCGCGGCCGGTCGATGGCATCGCCGGGCTTCGGGTACGGCATCGAGTGCAGCTTGGGCTGCAGTTGGTCTCTCGGTGCCGACTCGACGAAGTGCAGGGTGCGACGTTCGGCACGTTCGATCTGGAAGCCGAGCACGCGCGCGCCGTCCGGCGACCAGTGCCGCGGTCGTTCGAACGCGTCGGCGGCGCTGCCGGTCGTCGACAGGCGCGCCTCCGCGCCGGCCGCCGTTCGCATCCAGACATCGTGGTCGCGCACGAACACGTTCCCGGCGCGGGGATCTTCCGGCGACGACTTCATCGCCAACGTTCGCGATGCCTCGTCGACGACGGCGCGCCCCGGATCGCGACGCGCGACGAAGATGCCGGCGAGGTCATCGGCGACGAAGTCGACGACCCACTGGTGCCCGTCGTAGGTCGACATCTCGCGTTGCCCGCGTGGTGGCACTTCGCCGTACGGCTGCATGCCACCATCGCGGTCGACCCAGAACAGGCGGACCGGGCGGTCGAACCGGTTGTCGAAGAGGATCGTCGTGCGCTGGTCGCTGCCCCCACTGCGGTGCCACCTGGCCCGCGGCTCGAGCGCCACCGGCGCGTCGTCGATGCCGAGGTCCGCGGCGCGCGGGGCGCGGCGCACGTTGCCGCTGCGATCGACGAGCACCCAGACGGGCGGCGTGACGCGGTCGTCGAGGAAGGCCAGCCGCTTGCCGCCGTCGAGCCAGCGCCACGCGGGGCGGAACGGCCGGTCGAGGGCAGCCCAGCGTTCGGGCAGGGCGCGCGCCCGTTCGTAGTCCGCGGCCGTGCCCTGGGCCGGCAGCGATGACGCGAGCAGGAGACCCAGCAGGACGCAGCGGGATCGCATGATGACCGCGGATCCTGCCACGCACGCGGTTTCGTGTACAGAGAACGTGCTCGACGGTGTCCATACCCCCGATGCCCTCGCCCGAACACGACCTGCAGCGGCTGCTCGCCGAAGAGCCGTTCGTGCGCGAACTCGCCCGCCAGCTCGTCGCCGGCGACGCCGACGAGGTCGTGCAGCGAACCTGGCTGCGCGCCGTGCAGCAGGGCGGCGCGGGCGTCGAGCGGCCGCGGCACTGGCTCGCGCGCATCCTGCGCAACGTCGTCGCCAATCTGCGTCGCGACAACCGCCGGCGTTCGGCGCGCGAACACGGCAGCGAGGCCGAGCACCTGGTGCCGTCGTCGCAGGAACTGGCGCTGCGCGAGGAGAGCCGCCGCGCGCTGGTCGCGGCCGTCGACGCGCTGCCGGCGGCGCTGCGCACCGTCGTGCTGCTGCGGTGGTTCGACGGCCAGCCGCCGCGCCGGATCGCCGAGGCGCTCGGCGTGCCCGCCGCCACGGTGTCGACGCAGCTGCAGCGCGCGCTGGTGCTGCTGCGCGAACGACTCGATGCCGACCACGGCGGCAATCGACGCGCGTGGATGCTGCCGCTGGTGCCGTTCGCGTTGCGGCCCGAACTGCCGCTGGCCCCGCCCGCCCTTCCCGTCGTCGGCGCGCCCGTCGCGCCGACGCTCTTGCTCGGAGCGATCACGATGACCTCGAAAGCACAGTTGGCGGCGGTGGCCGGAGCCATCGCGCTCGCGGCCGGCGCCTGGTGGATGCTGCACGACCCGACACCACCGGCGCCGAATCCGCCGGTGCCGCCAGCACCGATCGCCGCGGGGCCGCAGCGTGGTTCCCTCGATCTCGGCGCGGGCGACGCGGTGCCACCGGTCACCACCGAACGTGAAGTCGCGCCGACACCGAGCGTCGCAGCGCGAGCGACGACCGGAACGGTGATCGCCCGGGTGCGACGTCACGACCAGACGCCCGCCGTGGGAACCGTGCTGGCTCTGCAGAAGCGCGGCGCCAACGGGCTGTTCGACAGTCCGCGGCAGCGCACCGACGCGGCCGGGATCGCGCGCTTCGAGACCTCGCCAGGACGCGTCGTCGTCGTCGCCGAATCGAGCTGGCACGCCAGCAAGCGCGTCGATGTGCCGGCCGGGCAGACCGTCGAGATCGAACTCGAGCTCGATGCTGGCCTCGAAGTGCGGGGCATCGTCGTCGACGCGGACAAGAAGCCGGTGGCCGGCGCCTTGGTGGAGATGACGATGATGGGCCGCGCCGACTTGTTCCCGGAGGTTGCTGCGGTGACCGGCGCCGACGGCCGCTTTGCTCTGCTCGACTGCCCGGAGGTGTGCCTCGTCGCGGCACGAGCCATGGGCCATGCCGCCTCGAACGTGCGGTTCCTGCGGGGCAAGGCCGGCAACACCGCCGATGTCGAACTGGTGCTCGGTCGCGACGGCGGCGCCGTCAGCGGCGTCGTCGTCGACCCCGCCGGCAAGCCGGTCGCCGGTGCGGTGGTGATCGTCGGTGATGGTCCGGTGTCCGGCGTTCCGGGGCGCGACCACATCCCGCCGTTCGGCGGCCTCACGCGCAGTGACGAGCGCGGCGAGTTCCTGGTGGTCGGCATCGTTGCCGGCAAGCAGCCGATCCGCGCGCGGGGCGGCCGCTGCGCTCCGTGGCGCAGCGAAGTCGAAGTCAGCGCCGGCTCGACCGTGACGAAACGCATCGAGCTCGGTCCTGGTGCAGCGCTGCGCGGCGACGTCGTCGACGCTGCCGGCAAGCCGGTCGCCAACGCCGAAGTCGCGATCGGCCAGTGGGGCGAGATCGACCACTACCTGACCAACACGCGGGCCGACGGCACGTTCGAGCTGGCCGGCCTGCCGATCGGCGAACTCCCGGTGCGGGCCGAACACGACGACCACGGCAAGGCCAGCGCGACCGTGCTGACGTCGGCGACGGAGGTCGCGAGTTGCAGGTTCGAGTTGTCGCGCGGGCTCGAACTGAAGGGACGGGTCGTCGACCCGGACGGTCAGCCCGTCGGCAGAGCCATGATCGAGTGCATGGCCGAGGGCGCTGGCCAGGAGCGGTGGTACGCGCACGTGACCACCGACGCCCAAGGCGCGTTCGTCGCCGCGAATCGCCCGGCTCAGGGCACGCTGATGCTCACGGTTCACGCCGACGGCCACGAGCAGTTGGTCGTCCGCGGCATCGATCCGGGAACCGAGCCGTTGCTGCGGCTGCAACGCGAGCAGACGGCCTCGGTGCGCATCAGCGCCCGCGTCGTCGATCCGGAAGGGCGCCCCGTCGCCAACGCCCGGGCCGGCGCGTTCCGTCGCGGCGTGGACCGCGGTCCGGCCAGCGACGCGACCGACAACGACGGCCATTTCGAACTCGGACCACTGCCACCGGGCGAGTGGGCGATGTACGTGAACGCCACCGGGTACTGCACCTTCCGCAGCGACCATCGCACGCTCGCCGCCGACGCCACGTGGAACCTCGGCACGATCACGCTGGTGCGCGGCGGCACTGCCCGGGTGCGCCAGGTCGGCGCGCCGATCGACGACACGCGCTTCGTCGTCAGCGACGCCGCGCGCAGCCAGTGGTTCGGCGTCATGACCACGCCCGAAGGGCCGCGCAGCGAGCCGCTCGTTCCCGGCGACTACGTGCTGCTGGTGCTGGGCACGGACGTCGCGGCGACGGCGGTGCCGTTCACCATCCGCGCTGGCGAAGACGTCGTCGTCGACGCACCGATCGAACGCGCCAACCCGCAGACCTTCCGTTGCGAAGTGCCGGCCGGCACCGACGTCGACTTCGTGACGTTGCAGCTGTTCCGCGGCGAGGTGTTCGTCGGCCGCGTCTGGGTCGACCTGAAGCGCGCCGAACCGAGCGGCAGCACGGGCCTCGCCCCTGGCGAGTACCGCGCCGTCGCCGAGGTTGGCGCGCTCCGCGGCACCACTTCGTTCACCGTCGGCGCGACGAGCGGACCGCCGGTGACCGTCGTGCTGCGGTGAGCCACGCGCGCGCGCGCCGGACCGCTTGCCGGTCGCGGCGCCACCAGCGGCGTTCGTTCGTCAGCCGAGCGTCGCGAGGATGAAGTCCGGCACCAGGCCGCGCCGGACGTAGGACTGGCGCCGGCGCGTCGGCAACGAGCCGAAACGAACGATCCACCCGCGGCAGCGCCGCGCCCCGCACTTGCACTTCATCCGCCAGATGTCGTCGTCGCCGATCGTGGTCGAGTAGTCGATCACGATCTCCTCGCCGCGACGAATCGCGCGCGCCGCGAACAGGACCAGCCGACGGCCGGACTTGCGGATCCCGGCGTTCGGTTCGCACGCGTGGTTGAGGTAGCGGCCGATGCTGCGACCAGGGTCGAGGTAGGTCTCGGGTCCGCAGCGGATGCAGTTGGACGCGAACTGGCGGCTGCGGCGCCACAGCTCGTTCCAGTGCACGATGCGTCCGCGCAGGGGCGCAATCGTCGACCGCGACCGGAAGTGGCGCTCGGCGATCACGCCGAGACCGTTGCGCGCCGCATCGACGCGGCAGGCGGTGGATCGCTCGCGACCACGCGGCGTGCGTTTCATGCGGAGGTCGCGTGCTCAGAACCGCTTGCCGGTCGAGAAGCCGCCGCCACCGCCGATCGTGCGGCCGGTCGAGAACCCACCGCCGCCGATGCGCATGCCGCTGCCCGAACTGCTGCGCGAACCGAAGCCGCCGCCGATCGAGAACCCGCCGCGGCCGCCACGGCTGCTGCTGATCGCGACGTTCGCGAGCACGCTCGCGACCTGCAGCGCGAGCCCCACGCCGGAGAGCACCTTGTCGGAACGGTCGGCGTGGCGCGCCAGCGGCGGCGGCCGGAAGCGCTGGCACGATCGCAACGCCCGCCACAGGTCTTCGGCCGGCAGCCCGCCGGTGCGCGCGTCGGCGAGCAGGCGATCGAGGTCCAGGGCCTCGAACTCGCTGCGCCCGGCGTCGTACTCGGCGCGGCGGAAGCGCACGAGCAGGTCTTCGAGTCCGTCGGCGATCGCGTCGCGGCGGCGCGCCTCCTGATCGAGCGGACCGGCCTCGGTGCCCAGGCGCGACAGCTCGGCGCCGCCGTCGCGCAGCGCCGCGACCAGGCGATCGTCTTCGGGGCCGGGCGTCGAGCGCGCATGGCGTTCGAGCATGCCGGTCTCGGCTCGGGCCAGGAACTCGGTGAGCCGGCGCAGCGCCTGGCCGTGGAAGGCGCCGCGGCTGCCGACCTCGTCGCGGATCGACTGGTGCACGCCGGCGACCTCGCGCTGCAGTGCTTCGATCGCGGCGACCAGCCGCTCGCGTTCGGCGACGCGGCGGTCGACGTCCTCCTGCACGGCCGGCAGGCCGAGTTCGGCTTCGACGGCGTCCTCGCGCGCCTGCAGTCGCTCCCGCAGCGCGCCGACTTCCGCCGTGCGGCGCTCGACTTCGAGGCGAACGAGTTCGGGCGTGGTCTTGAGGAACCGGTAGCTGGTGACGGCCTTGCTGTAGCCGACGAACTCGGCGAGCCGGCGGTCCATGCGCGCGGTGAAGCCGGTCCAGACGTACTCCGGCGTGCCGAAGCCCCGCCGCCAGAGGTAGCGGAACAGAGCGCTCTTCTCGTACGGCGGCAGCTTCTCCTTGGCTTCGGCCCGCAGCTCGTCGGCGCGTGCGGCATCACGCGCCAGCTTGACCTCGGCCTGGGTGGTCTGCGCGGAGAGCGCCGTGTAGTCGGCGTCCGCCGCGAGGCGAGTCTGCACCTCGGCCAGCAACGCGTCGCGCCGGCCGACGACGCGGTCGAGCTCGGCGGTGTGCGTCGCCAGCTCGGCAGAACGCGTGCCCATCGTGCGTTCGTGCCCTGCAAGCGCTGTGGCGAGCTCGGCGGCGCGCTGTTGGCGACGCTGCTCGAATTGCTGCATCTCGGCGACGAGCTCCGGCATCGTGCCGCCCGCGGTCGCGACGTTCAGTTCGGGCAACTGCGTCGTCGCGAGCTGCTGCAGCGTCGCGAGCCGCTGCTGGCCGAGCGCATCGAGGCGGTCGTGCACGACTCGCGCCGCCGCCTCGGCTGCGTCCGACTCCCGGCGCGCAGCCGTCGCCGCCGCGCGGATCTCGTCGAACACCTGGTTGCCACTCCAGTCGCGCATGGTTCACCAAGTCGTGATCTGCCGGCCGCGGCGCAGCGGCTTGCCGTCGCCACCGTCGAGCACCACCCCTTCGTCGTAGGCGCCGCGCACCTTCCGCGCGAACTCCGCCTCGTCGACGATGCCGTCGGCCTGCTTGTCGGCGACGACGCGGTTCCACACCGCCTCGGTGACTTGTTCGCCCCACTTCGTCACGTCGCGCAGCCGCCCGCTCTCGGCGTCGCGGATGCGCCGCGACACGGCGCGGCCGTCGGCATCGATGGCTTCGACGATCACGTAGAGGCCCGAAGTACGCCCGCCAGCCCGGCGCTCGACGCCGCTGTCCTCGCCGGGGCGGCTGACGATGCGCACCGTGTAGGTTTCCTCGAGCCGCGCGGTCAGACCGGCGAGCGCGTTGGTTGCATCGCGCAGTTCGCCGAGGTTCGCCGCGGCGTGCGCCGCTGCACCGCTGCGCGCCACCGCCTGCACACGCTCGCGGGCGGCGGCATCGGCGGCGAGCCGTTCGGCCGCGCCCTGCCCCTGCTGGAACGCGGCCCAAGCGGCGGCGAGCTGCTGTGCTGGGTCGAAGTCGAGCTTCGGCGGCTGCGGCGTCGGCGGGTTGGTGATGGTCCCGCCAGGCAGCTGCGGCTGCGGCCTCGGCGCTTCGACCACCCGCGGCGTCGGCGTTGGCGACGGCGACGCGTCCCCGCCGAACGCCCCGACCAAAGCGGCGAGCCCCCACGTCAGCAGGGCGACCAGCACGAACAGGATCGTCAGCCCGTGCCGGAACACCCACAGGTGCGCACGGAACCGCCGCCAACTCGGCGGCGGATCCTGGTAGCGGTGCTGCTGCGCGAAGTACTGCTCGATCGCGGCGTCGACTTCCTCGGGCGTGACGCTCTCGCCGGCCGCGGCCGCGGTCGCCAGCAGCCGCTCGCGCAACCGTTCCTTCGCCGCGCCGGCATCGAGTTGCGACTCGGCGGTTTCGCGCTCGCGCCGCAGGGCCGACGCGACGTCCATGATGCGCAGCATGTCGTGCATGCTGGCGGCGGCGGGGTCGGCGGGCAGCGGAGCGGGCGAGGCGTCGTTCACGAACGGCGGCTTCAGGTGGGCGATGCGCGCTGTAAGCTGCCGCGCCGTCTTCGCCAAGGGAACCACCGTGTCCGAGAAACCTGCCCCATTGAAGGTCGCGAGCAAGCCCGCGTCGTCCGTCCAGAAGTACCTCGATCAAGCCCTCGCCGTGCTGCAGAAGTTCGGCGTGCTGCCGAAGCAAGATGCGCCGCCGCAGCTGACCAAGCTGCTCGAGGAGGTGCGCCACGTCGACGAACCGAAGGTGATGACGATCGCGCGCACCGTTCAGTACATGCAGAGCTTCAACGCGATGGTCCGCGACAACGTCGAGGACGTGCGCATCGGCAACCGCTTCCTCGACATCAGCCAGCAGTTCGACAGCATCCGCGACGACAGCAAGACCCTGATCGCGCAGCTCGACGACGGCAAGATCAGCTTCACCGAGCGCATGTCCAACCTGTGGATGCGCATGCGGCGCGGCACGCCGAGCGACCGCTTCCAGAAGATCGCCGACATCTACAAGTCGGTGACCACCGACACCCAGACGCAGCTGCAGAAGGAAGCTGCGATCATGGAGGGCTACATCGATTTCCGCTTCGCCCTGAAGGAGGCCGAGATCGTCGCGCGCGAACTCCTCGACGTGCAGACGGCGACGCTGGACGGCAGCAAGCAGGCGCTGGCCGCGGCCCAGAAGGCGGTCGACGAGGCCGGCTCGGCCGACGCGCCGACGAAGTCGCGGTTGCAGCTCGCGCGGGATCAGGCGCTGCACGCTTTCCAGAAGCAGGACCGCCACTACCAACTGCTGAAGGACATCGCCGAGAACCTGCAGATCGGCTACGACGTCGGCGAGACGCTGGTCGCCAAGCTCAAGCAGACGCACGACGTGAAGGACCAGGTCTACCGTCGCTCGGTGACGTTCTTCACCACCAACGAGCACGTGTTCACGATCCTCGGCGCGGTCTACACCAGCCAGCACGGCCTGCACGAGGCGACGCAGGCGCACGAGGCGATGAAGCGCGGCGTCAACAAGGGCCTCGAGGACGTCGCCGATCTCGGCCGCGACCTCGAACGCGCGGCGCTGAAGGCCGGCTACGGCAGCACGATCGATCCGAAGTCGGTCGAGAAGCTGGTGACGGCGATCACCGACTACCAGGTCGATTCGCTGAGGCTGGTCGCCGAACTGCGCAAGGAAAGCGACGCGAACGCCCGCGAGATCCGGCGCGTGGTCGAGACCGGCAAGCAGCGCTTCCAGGACACCATCGCGAAGTTCGCGCGCGGCGAGACGGTGTGAGACCGCCCGCCCGCGGCGCGATCGTGGTGCGCGCGCTGACGGCGGCCCGTTGGCGCGACTTCGAGGCGCTGTTCGGCGAGCGCGGAGCGTGCGGAGGATGCTGGTGCATGCTGTGGAGGCTGCCGCGGCAGCAGTTCGACGCGCAGAAGGGCGACGGCAACCGCGCAGCGATGCGCACGATCGTCGCCGCTGGCGAGGAGCCAGGACTGCTGGCCTATCGCGGCCGTGAGGCGATCGGCTGGCTGTCGGTCGCGCCGCGCGCCGACTTCCCGGGCCTCGCCAGGTCCCGGCTGATGAAGCCGCTCGACGCCGAGCCGGTCTGGTCGGTGACGTGCCTGTTCGTGCACAAGAACCACCGCCGTACCGGCGTCGCCACGGCGCTGCTGCGCGCCGCTCGCGCCCATGTACACCGGCGCGGCGGCCGGATCGTCGAGGGCTACCCGCAGGAACCGAAGCACGGAGCGATGGCCGACGTGTTCGCTTGGACAGGCACCGCCTCGGCGTTCCTCAGCGCGGGCTACACCGAGGTGGCACGGCCCTCGCCGACGCGCCCGGTGATGCGGGCCGCCACGACCCCGGCCCGGCGGCCCCGACGCTGACGCGGCGCTTACGTGCAACGACACCGGCGGGCGCGATAGTCCCTGGCATGCGCCGCCGTCTGGTCGCTGTGCTCCCCCTGCTCGCACCGGTGCTGGCCCAGGCTCCACCGTCGGCGACCCCGGCCGCGCGCTGGCTCGCGTTCGCGCGCGCCACCGAGGCCTGATCGATCGAGCCCGAGGCGGCCCGTGCGGTCGTCGCTGCGCTGCCGGGAGTCCGCAAGGCCGAAGTGCTCGCGGAGCATGTGGCGCGCACACCCGGCCATGCCGCACTGGCGCTGGTGACCGACGCCGGCATCGACTGGCCGGCGATGCTCGCCCGGCTCGACGAAGTGCAGATCGGGCTCGAGGTGCTGCACGCCGACGACCTCGCGGCGAACGTCGACGACCTGCTCCGTTGGGAACTGGCGGCGACGGGCGCGGCCGTCGAGCGCCGCGCCGCCTGGCGACGAATGGTCGAACTCGATCCGGAGACCCGCGCGTTGCGCGCGGTGCTCCCACTCATGGACCGGCTGCTGCGCGAGACGGAGGTACCTCAGGATCCGCGCCTGCAGGACGTGGCTCGCCTCGCGCGTGCGGAGGCTGCCTTCTGGCTGGCGATGGTCGGCAGCGACGCCCACGACGTCAGCCGGGAAGCGACCGCGCCGACCCCCGAACCTGCTTCGCAAGGCGACGCAACGGCAGTCGCCCGGGCACTGAACCAGGCCCGCCAGACCCTCGGCCAACGCCGGTGGATCGTCGCGCGCGCGGCCTTTGCGCAGGCACGTTCGCGATGCCACGACGTCGCCGCGCACGCCGCATCGATCGCCGAACGTGCTCGCGACGAAGCGATCGCCGCCCGCTACGTCGAACTCGCGGCGCGCTGCACGGCCGTGGTGCAGGCGATCGACGCCGCGCTCGCCAAGTGACGCGCCTCAGCCGCCGAGCGTCGCGTGCAGGAACCACGCGTGCTTCTCGAACTGCTCGACCATGCCGGTGAGCAGGTCGAACGTGTCCTCGTCCTCGTGCGTCTTCGCCACGTCACGCGCCGCGCGCATGCCGGCAAGGTGCGCGCCGATGCGCTCCGCCAACAGGGCGACGTGCTGCAGGTCCTTGGTCGTGTCCTGCGGGTACTCGGGCAACCGCGAGTGCTTCGCAACGTGGCGGCTCGTGCCGACGGCGAGGTGGCCCAGCGTCAGGATGCGCTCTGCGACTTCGTCGTTGTTCGCCGCCTGGTCGGTCGCGAACTGGTCGAACAGCGGGTGCAGCGCGGCGAAGTGCGGGCCCTTGATGTTCCAGTGCGCGACCTTGAGCTGCGTGTAGAGGTCGAGGCCATCGGTCAGCACGGCGCGCAGCGCCTCGCAGACGTTCTTGCGCGCGGACTCGGAGAGGTGGCTCGGCGTGTTCTTCATCGGATTCGGGGCCTGTCGTGTTTCTGCAGAGCGTTGCGGTCGCTCAGTGGCGCTTGCTGCGCCGACGCCCGCGCACGACGACCATGTACTCGCGCACGTCGAGGCCTTCGAGTTCGTCGACCTTGCTGACGCGCAACGCCGTCCAGGGGATGTCGTGGATCGCTCCCGTCCCGTCGTCGACGAAGTGATGGTGCGGTTCGACGTTCGGGTCGAACACCACGCTGCCTTCTGCCAGCACCAGCTGCCGCAGCAGGCCGTGGTCGCGGAACGCCTGCAGCGTGTTGTAGACGGTCGCGCGACTGACCGTGGGGAACTCGGCCTTCACGCGCGTCCAGACCTCGTCGGCGGTCGGGTGGTCGTCGGTGTCCAGCACGTACGACGCGATCGCGATGCGTTGGGCCGACCGGCGGAGGCCGGCACGCTCGAGTCGCTCGATCAGGGCTGCCCGGTTGCGAATCACGAGATTAGACTAAGTCCAACTATCGGCCTGGTCAAGCCGAGGTCACTCGCCTGCACTGCCTTCGCCCAACCGCCCAGCGACCTCGGCCAGGCGCCGGATCACCGCCGTGACCGACGCCGCCTGCTTGGCGTCGCGCAACGAGCCGTTGGCGTCGAACGCCGTTGCCGCCGAGCCGAGCGCGAACTGCTCGGTGATCACCAGCACGCCGAGGTTCATCAGGATCTGCCGCAGGTGGACCAGGCCGCGCAGGCCGCCGAGCGCCCCCGGCGAGCTCGCCATGATCGCGGCGACCTTGCCCTTCCAGACCGAGACGCCCGGTTCGGCGGCGTGCGGGCGCGACAACCAGTCGAGGGCGTTCTTCAGCACCGCCGGGATCGACGCGTTGTACTCGGGCGTCACCACCAGCACCGCGTCGTGGACGTGGACCATCGCGCGCAACGTGATCGCGGCCGCCGGCAGGCCTTGCGCCGCTTCCAGGTCGCCGTCGTAGAGCGGCATCGCATGGTCGCGCAGATCGACGAACGTGGCACCACAGCCCGCCGCCGTCGCCAACGCGCACGCCGCGCGGGCGAGTTGCTTGCTGAACGCACCCGAGCGCGTCGAACCGGCGATCACCAAGAGGTTGGTCATCCGCGCATCATGACGTACGGGGCGCGCCGGTCGCGAGCGGCGCCTCGTTCGGCACGGCGCGAAGCGGGCCGGCCGGCGGCAGGAAAACCCCGAACAACGCCGTCGGCAGGAGCTGCAGCAACAGCCGCTGCGCGGATGTCGCGAGGTGCCATTCGAGGCTCCTCGACGCGACGAGATAGACCACGAAGTAGCCCGCGAGCATCGTGGCGGCGACCGCGAGCGGGAACGTGCAGCGGCGCACGCGCCACGACCACCAGACCACGACCGCGACCAGCATGACCGGGCCGGACGCCCACGCCTCGCGGCACAAGGCGGTCGCGATCATCGTCCATCGTTCGCCGTCGAGGACGCGGTCGGCCGCGTGCCCGCCTGCCACCTGCACGACGAGGTCGTTCGGCTGCACCAACGTGGTCTTGAACACGAGCAGCGGCAACAGGGCCGGCAACGCCCCCACCGCCAGCACCGCCAGGACCTTCGCGTTCGCCAACCAGCCCAGGCGTGCGTGCGACAGCACGTACGTCGCCGGAACCACGACGAGCAGCAGCAGCCCTTCGTTCTTGGTCCACGCCGCAAGGCCCAGCAGCAGGCCGGCCAGGCCGACCAACGACCAGCCGGCAGGTCGCCAGCGGTCGTTCGCCGCCAACAACACGCACGACGCCAGCGCGAAGAACGCGAGCGGCACGTCCGCGAGTTGTGCACTCCCCGTCGCGATGAACGCCGGGAAGCCGAGCAGGGCGGCGGCCGCGAGCAGACCCGACGCGCTGGCGCCGAGCGCACGCAGCGCCGCCCACAGCAGCGCCACCGTGCCGAACGTGAATACGCCGCCGACGATCGCCGGCACGACCGTCGGCGCCTCGCCGAGCCAGTGCCAGGTGCGGACGACGACCAGCGGCACGAGCAACGGATAGTCGGGGTGGGTGATCGCCAGTTCCGGCGCGAACGCGTTGCGCCAGTGCACGCCGCTGTCGAACAGCAGTCGGGCCCGCAGGTTCCAGATCGACACGGCGTCGGCGATGCCGTGCGGGTCGCGCAGGGTCGCGAGTACGAAGGGGACTGCCGCAGCGACGCACGCCAGGACGACCAGCGCACTCGCCCACCTCGGCGCAGCGCCCGCAGCCGCGCCGTCACGAGGCTCCAGCGTCGGAGCGATGTCGCGCCGACGGCGACGGCGGACGACGGCGGCGAGCACGACCACCACCGCGAGTTCCGCGGCGATGACACGCCCGGTGGTCAGCCCGTTGCCGCCGACCAAGACGACGAACGCCAGCAGCGAGGTCGCACCGAACCCGACCCCCGTCGCCAACACCGCCCGCAGCGCCATCGCCGACGCGCGCCCGCGCGGCCACACCGCGGCCACGATCAACCATCCGACGATCCAGGCGAACGCGAACGCGAGTGCGATCACGGCCGGCTGCGGAACAGCACGGCGCCGTCCCCGAAATCGCGCACGACGAAGAGCCCGGCGCGCGTCGCCTGTTCACGCCAGTCGTAGGCGGCCGGGAAGTCGCCGACGACCCACTCCGAGGCGCTGTTCGTGAGCACGTGCGGCGCCAAGGCGTAACGCACCGACGCCAGATGCAGTTCTTCGGACAAGCCGGTCCACCAGGCGACGAGGTTGCGCTTCACGGCCTCGAGGTCGCGGTTCTCGTCGGGAGAGTGGATGCGGTGGAACCCCGCGGCGATCTGGGTGATGAGGCTCGCCTCGACGCCGGGCAGCGGCTCCATCGGCAGGTCGGCGAGACAACGATGCAACTGGACCGCGGCGAGATCGATCAAGGCCCGCTCCTCGGCGCCGAGTTGGCGTTCTTCACGCACGAGCCGGACGAACGCCCCGGCCGGCAGCTCCGCGCGCAAGCCCGCGTACCGCGCCCGCAGCACCGACGCTACATCCTGGCCGACGCGCGAGGACTCCAACGCCACCATCGCCTGCCGCACCTCCACGAACTGCACGCCGACAGCCAGCGCCATCACGGAGACGCCAGCGATCGCCGGGATGGAGGGCACCGGCGCAGACGAACCGACCGCGCACGCCCTGTCAATGCACCGCGACTGCCGACCGGCACAGCTCCGCGGCCCGCCGCAGATCGACCTTGCCCGTGCCGAGCATCGGCAAAGCACCGGCGGTCACGAACTGCTCGGCGCGCGGGACGAACAGCGGCGGCAAGCCGCGCGTCGCCAGACGCTCGCGCACCGTCGCGACGTCGTCGCCGCGCAACGTGGTCAGCACGGCGAGACGTTCGCCCTTCTTCGCGTCGGGCACGCCGCAGACCACGAACGCGCGTTCGCTGCGCCCGCTGCACGCCTGCAGGTGCTCCTCGACGACGCCGTGCGGCACCATCTCGCCACCGATCTTCGAGAAGCGTGACAGCCGGTCGGTGATGTAGAGGAAGCCCTCCGCATCGAGGCGCCCGATGTCGCCGGTGATGTAGTGGCCGTCGTGCATCGCCGCGGCCGTGAGATCGTCGCGACCGAGATAGCCGCGCATGACGTTCGCGCCGCGCACGAGCACGAGGCCTGCTGCACCGATCGGCAGGGTTGCCCGCGTGTCCGGATCGACGATGCGCACGCTGACGCCGGGCAGCGGACGGCCGACGGAACCGGCCCGCGAGCCAGCCTGGTAGAAGCCGGCGGCGCGAAACCCCGGCGAACTGGCGGCGACGACCGGCGCGCACTCGGTGCAGCCATAACCTTGGATCGGACGGATGCCGAAACGATCGGCGAACGCTTCGGCGAGTTCGTCGGTGAGCTTCTCCGCGCCGGTCAGCGCGACGCGCAGCGAGCCGAACTGGCCGGGCTCGCACCGCCGCAACCACAACTGCAGGAACGTCGGCGTCGCCAGCAGGATCGTCACCTGGTGCAGCGCGACCGTCTCGCCGACGCGGGCGGCGTCGAGCGGGTTCGGCAGGAACGCCATGCGTGCGCCTTGCAGCATCGCGTACCACTGCGCGAGGTTGCCGAACGAGTGGAACTGCGGCAGCGCCCCGAGCAGGCAGTCGCGGCGATCGAGCGGCAGCACCTGCGCGACGGCCTCGCAGTTCGCGCGCACGTTGCCATGCGTCAGCACGACGCCCTTCGGCTCGCCGGAGCTGCCGCTGCTGAACAGGATCGCGGCGACGTCGTCGCGCGTGACCCGAGCCGGCGCGCCACACGCCCGCTCCAGCCAGGCGACCGGCCACGCCAGCGCGCGCGCCCCGGCGGCGAGACGTTCGGCGCGCCCGATCCCGGCCATGAGTTCTTCGAGCCAGAGTGGCTGCACGCCGTCGGGCAACACGATGTGCGCACGCTCCACGAACGCCCGCGACGTCACCACGCACGACAGACCTGCCTGGCGCGCCGCCGAGGCCATGGCCGCGGCGCCGATCGTGTAGTTGAGCGGCACCACCGCACGACCCGACAGGCTCGCCGCCAGCGCGGTGACCGCCCCGCCGATCGATGGCGGCAGCAGCACGCCCAGACGCGGCGCCGCACCGAGCCGCGGTGCGAGCCGGCGCGCCAGCACGGTGGCCGCCGCGAGCACCTGCAATCGCGACCGTCGAACGCCGTCGGCGTCGACCATGCAGTTGCGCCACGGCGCCCGACGCACGCGGCGCACGAACCCCTCGTGCAACGGCTGCAGTTCGGCGGCGCGCAGTTCGGCCGCCGCGACGCCGAGCTCGTCGACGGCGCACCGCACGTCGACCGGCGGCGTGTTCGCGGGCAGCGGCGTCCCGAACGACACCGTGACCGGGCACGGCACTTCGTTCGGCCACCACTGCACGCGCCCTTGCCGCGCACTGCCGAGCGCACCGTACACCCGATCGAGGTGCACCGGCACGATCGGCGCCGCACGGCCCTTGGCGATGCGCTCGATGCCGCGGCGGAACGGCAGCGTGGCACCCATGCGGCTGATCTCGCCCTCCGCGAACAGGCAGACCAGTTCGCCTGCGTCGAGCGCCCGACCCGCGTCGCGCAGCGCCTTCAGCACGACGCGCGGACCGCCGCTCGCCGCGATCGGGATGGCGCCGAGCGCGCGCAGGAACGGGCGCAGCAGCGGCCGTTCGTACCAGTGCTTCTCGACGACGAAGCGGATCGGCCGGTCGATGGCCGCGAGCAGCAGCAAGCCGTCGACGAACGAGACGTGGTTGGGAACGAGCAGCGCCCCGCCCTGCTCGGGCACGTTGCGCACGCCGACGATGCGCAGGCGCCAGACCCCGTGCGTCGCCAACACCACGACCAGGCGGAGCAGGGCGTCGGGCAGCAGCCAGATCGCCCACGCCGTCGCCGCCAACGTCAGCACGGCGGCGACCAGCAGGATCGCCGCGGAGTCGAAGCCGGCAGCCGACAACAGCAGGCAGCCGAGGTTGCCGGCGAGGATGCCCGCGAACGACAGGCAGTTGACCAGCGCGATGATCGCGCCGCGTCGCGCCGCCGGCGCGCGCCACTGCACGAGCGCGTTCAGCGGCACGACGACGAAGCCGCTGGCGACCCCGAGCACCGCCATCAACACGAACGTGCCGACGGGACCCGGCACCAGCAGCCCGAACAGCGCCGTGCCGAGGCCGAGCCCCAACGCGCCGAGCGGGATCAGGCCGACCTCGACCTTGCCGCGCGACCAACGCCCGGCCAACAAGGCCCCGGCGCCCACGCCGATCGCGAACAACGCGTACGGCACGCCGGCGTAGCGGTCCGGATAGCCGAGCACCTGCTTGCCGTAGACCAGCACGTCCTGGCCGAGCAGGCTCGCCAGACCCCAGAACGCGACCGAGCCGAGCGTGGCCAGCCACAACGTGCGGTCGCCGCGCAGCACCCGCCACGACGAGCGCAGCACCACGCCGAACGGTTCTGCCGGCGTGGTCACCGGCGCCGAACGCGGCACTGCCAGGGCGGCGACGAACCCTGCGACGGCGAGCGTGGTCAGCAACGCTCCCGCGATCCAGACCTGCGCACCGGTCGCCTCGAGCAGCACGCCGCCGGCGGCGGTGCCGAGGATGATCGCGAGGAAGCTCGCGGCTTCGAGTCGGCCGTTCGCCGCCGAGAGCCGTTCGTGCGGCAACAGCTCGGGCAGGATCCCGTACTTGCCGGGCGCGAACAGGGCGCTCTGCAAGCCCATGCCAGCGAGCACCGCGTAGGTCTGCCAACCGGTCGGCGTCGCCCACAGCGCCCAGGTGCCGAGCGCCATCAGGACGACCTCGAGCGCCTTGGTCTTGACGATCAGGTCGCGCTTCTCGACGCGATCGCCGAGCGCCATCGCCGGCAGCGACCCGAGCATCAGCGGCAGCGTGAACACCACGAACGCGATCGTGGTCTGCAGCTGCTTGGCCGCTTCGTCGGCGCCGGCCACGCT
Source organism: uncultured bacterium (assembly GCA_937952215.1). GTDB lineage: Bacteria > Planctomycetota > UBA1135 > UBA1135 > UBA2386 > UBA2386. Next base: position 57,971 of record CALFZH010000062.1, on the reverse strand, counting down.
GCCGAGCGCCAGCAACGCGACCAGGATCTTGAAGGCGTTGTCGTTGAAGGCGCCGAAGAACTGCGCGACCAGCAGGCCGGCGAGCGGGCGGGACGGGGCGGGTGCATTGCGGTTCATGGCGGCTCCGGCGACTGGTGCACGCCAACATCGCCCGGATCGTCGATCTACCGTGCGCAAACGTTCTGCACGCTTCGATAAGCTGTGCTTCATGGTTGACCTGCACCGACTCGAAGGCTTCTGCCTCGTCGCCACCCACGGCGGCTACGCGCGCGCCGCCCGCGCCGCCGCCTACCCGATCACGCAGCCGGCCCTGCACCAGCAGGTGAAGAAGCTCGAGGCCGAGGTCGGCCTGCAGCTGCTCGAGCGCGTCGGCAAGGACCAGATGCGGCCCACGCCGGCCGGCGCCCACCTGCTCACCTTTGCCGCGCCGTTCCTGCGCGACCTGCCGACGGTCGTGCGCCGCCTGCAGACCGGCGAGTTCGACGGCGTGCTGTCGATCCAGGCCGAGTCGCTGCTGATCCGCCAACTGCTGCCGGGTTGGCTCGTGGCGCTGCGCAAGCGCCGCCCGCGCTGCCAGCTCCAGCTCCAGGAGATGCCGGTCGGCGACGTCGCGCCGCTGCGCAGCGGTGCTGCCGACGCGATCGTCGCACACCTGACCGAAGTGCCCGACGACATCGCCAGCCAGCAGGTCGCCGAGCTGCACCCGTGCCTCGTCGTGCCGCGCGAACGCGCGCCGGCTCGGGGCCGCCCGCCGCGCCTCGACGATCTCGCCGACGCGCCGTTCCTCGCCTACCCGCCCGGCACGCGACCGCATGTCCTGCAGATGCAGGCGCTGGCGAGTGCGGGCTTCGCGCCCGCGCAGACGATCGTGCTCGACACCGCCGACACCATCCTCGGGTACGTCGAGTCGGGGCTCGGGTGGTCGCTGGTGCCGAGCCTGGATCCCACGGGCCCGCCCGGCCGCCGGCTCGCCGCGTTCGCCTGGGGTCGGTCGCGCACCACGTTCCCGGTGCTGCTGGCGTGGCGCCGCCACGCGCCCGAGAACCCGATGCTCGACGCGTTGATCGCATGCGCGCCGAAGGTCGGCTGAACCGACGCCGTCGCAACGCTAGCCTGCGGCGATGCTCCGCCCGCTGCCCGTCGTCCCGTCGATCGCCTGTGTCCTGCTGGCGGCCTGCCACGGCGCCGGGGCCACGCGCCGCGCGACGTTCCGCGACGACCTCGCGTTCCTGCAGCAGCACGTCGCGACGATCGTGCTGACCGCGCCGAACGGCGCCCGCGTCGCCGTGGTGCCGGCGTGGCAGGGCCGCGTGATGACGAGCACGACCGGAGGCGACGACGATCCGTCGTTCGGTTGGCTGCACCGCGCGCACATCGCCAGCCGCACGCTGACGCCGCACATCAACGTGTTCGGCGGCGAGGATCGCTTCTGGCTCGGGCCCGAAGGCGGGCAGTTCTCGGTGTTCTTCGCGCCGGGCACGAAGTTCGAACTGGCCGACTGGCAGACGCCGCCAGCGATCGACAGCCAACCGTACGCCGTGCTCGAGCAGGAACGGACGCGCGTCGTGTTCGGGCATGCGTTCGCGCTGACCAACCGCGCCGGCACGCGATTCGACTGCGAAGTCCGCCGCGAGGTGAAGCTGTGCGATCCCGGCGAAATGCTCGAGCGGCACGGCGTGACGCTCGGCGCCGACGTGCGCGCGGTCGCCTACGAGAGCGTGAACACGCTGACGAACCGCGGCGCCGCCGCCTGGAGCAAGGACAGCGGGCTGCTGTCGATCTGGATCCTCGGCATGTTCCCGGCGTCGGACCGATGCGAGGTGCTGGTGCCGTTCGTCACCGGCCCCGAGCGTTACCACGGCCCGATCGTCAACTCGGACTACTTCGGCCGCGTCCCGCCAGACCGCCTGGTGATCGACGAGGAACGTGGCGTCGTGCGGTTCCGCGGCGACGCGCGCCAGCGCGGCAAGATCGGCATCGGCCCGCGCCGCGCGAAGCCAGTGCTCGGCAGCTACGACGGCGCGCGCGGCGTGCTGACGCTGGTCGAGTTCACGCTGCCCCTCGACGCCCGCGACTACGTCGACTCGACGTGGCGCGAGCAGGCCGATCCGTACGGCGGCGACGTCGTCAACAGCTACAACGACGGGCCGGCAACGCCCGGCGGCAAGGGGTTCGGCGACTTCTACGAGCTCGAGAGTTCGTCCCCGGCGCTGCCGCTCGCACCCGGTGCGGCGGCCACGCACGTGCACCGCACCGTGCACCTCGTCGGTGACCCGCAGGCGCTCGCCGCGATCGCACGGCAGGTGCTCGGCGTCGAGCCATAGAACCGAAGCCCCCGGCGCCGCGTTAGAGTGCGGCCCCTCCGAACTCCACATGCCGCAGCGCGCCCTGCTCCTCGCCCTGGTCCTGCTGCTGTGCGGCGCCGCCGCGTTCGCGTGGCTGATGGGCGACAACGCGCCCGTTCCGCTCGCGCCGGGAGAGGCCGTGCCGCAGGCGCCCGCCGGGACGCCCGACGCTGCGGCAACGACGTCGGGTGGGACGCCCGCCGACGCGACCACCAGCAGCGACGATGCGCGCGCGATCGCTGCCGTTCTCGACGCCGCGGATGCACGCCCGCTGCCGGCGAACCCGGTCTGGGTGAAGGTGCGCATCGTCGACCAGGCGACGGGCGCGCCCGTTCCCGATGCGGTCGTCGCGTGGACCGACGAGACGTCATGGGATTGGCTGCGCGACCACCATCGGCTGGACAACACCGAGGGCGCGATCGTCATGTACCAGGGCCTGCGCTTCCCCGATCTCGCCGGCTGGCGCACGCGCAGCGACGCCGCCGGGTACGCGCGGGTGACCTTGCAGGAACACACCACGGTCCTGGCGCGCCACGAAGACCGCTTTGGCCGGCGCGAACTGCGCGGCAACACGGCGACACCGGTCAACGGGTTCACGATCGAGATCGAGCCCGACACGGCGATCACGGTGCGCGTCGTCGACGCCGCCGGCATGCCACGCGCCGGCGTGCCGGTCACGGTCGCCATGCAGGACGCGAACGGCAACATGATGACGTCGCTCGGCTGGCAGCCGATGGCGCGCAGCCGCGCGCCGGACGGGTTGGCGACGATCCCGCACCTCGTCGTGCCGCGCCGGGAGGTCGACCGGGCAAGGACGCCCGAATGGCGCGTTCGGCTGTTCTTGATCGGCAGCGACGATCCGGGCGTGCTCTTCGATCCACAGGCGCCGCCAGCGGAACCGCTCACTCTGCGCCTGCCGCCGTTCGGGAGCATGCGGGTGCGTGCCGAGTTCGCGGGCAAACCGTTCCCGGGCTTCCGCACGGCGTACCTGCAGGAGCTGCGCGAGTTGCCTGGTCGCCGATACCAGGTCGGAACCACGGCCGACGTCGGACCCGACGGCTTCGCTCGCTTCGCCTTCGTGCCGCTCGCGCAACAGTTCGGGGTCAGCACCCCCACCACCGGCCTGGGCGGCACCTTCGACGGGCCGCAGTTCGAGGGGCAGGACGCCGAAGTCGTGCTGAGCACGAGCGACACTGGCGTGGTCCTGACGGGACGGCTGCTGCGTCCGGATCGGTCGCCGTTCGCCGACGGCAAGACCCGCGTGCGCATCACCGGGCAAGGTGTGCACCACACCGACAACCTGATGACGGACGCCGAGGGTCGCTTCCTCGTCATCGTCGACAACGACGCCAACGGCAAGCGCGCCGACCAGATCTGGTTCGACGTGGAGGCGAAGGGCGAGCCGCCGCGCCGCGCCGAGGTCCAGCCGCGTTCGCTGCGCACCGGCGTCGACGAACTCGGCGACCTGATCCTCGGCGACGGCACCGTGCTGGTGGCTGGCCGGTTGGTCTCGCGTGGCGAGCCGTATCTCGGCAGGGCGTCGCTGCGCATCGAACGCCAGGACGTCGGCGACGGCACCCGCCCGCCGCGTTGGCGCCGCATCGACGGTGCGCTCGAGCACCGCGGCGACGACGGCACGTTCTCGTTCCGTGGCAACGCGCCGATCGGCAAGCTGCGACTGAACGTCTCCGCCGAGCAATTGCTGCCGTTGGCCCCGATCGAGTTCAGCCTCGGCACGACCGATCTCGTCGTCACCGTCGACTCGGGAACGCCCGTGGCCGCCAGCGTGCTGCTGCCGGACGACTCGCCGACCGAGTACGTGACCCTGGCGCTGGTGCCGGCCGGTGCCAAGCCCGCGCCAAAGCCCGGACCGGGTTCCGGCAGCGGCAATGACCGCCTCGTCTGCGGCCTCGAGCCCGACGTCAAGAACCGTCACGACGCGCGCTGGCCGGCCGTGCCGCCCGGCAACTACACGCTCGAGGTTCGCTTGTGGGCGGTCGCGCAACCCATCGTGACGGTGCCCGACGTCGTGCTGCCGCTGGCCGAGCAAGGCGATCCCCGCCTCGTCGACATCGACCTGCGACCACTCGTGCGCGTGGTGACGCTGAAGATCCACGACGGCAACGGCCAGGTGATGGACGATCCCGACGGCGTGGTGTTCGCCGCCGCCCAGCCTGGCGCCGACGAGTGGCTCGGCTACCACTTCTGGTCCTCACAGCCGCGGCTGTTGCTGCCGCCGGGCCCGTACGACCTGCTGGTGTGCGCGAGCGGCCACCGGCCGCAACCGCTGCGCGGCAACGCCGACGCAGCGGACGTGCGACAGCAACCGTGGCCGACGCTCACCGTGCACGTGCCCGACGTGCCAACGCTGCCTGCCAAGACCCGCGTCAACGTGCAGCTGGCTCCGACCGAGAAGACCGAGGGCCGCTATCGCACGCCGTGGTCGTCGGGGCCGCGCTCCGAGTACGTGATCCCGCCGGAACGCACCGTCCCGGTCGTCGATGGCAAGGCAGAGGTGCCGATCGGCGACGGCATGCACGAGGTCAAGGTCTCCGTCAGCGGCAACCGCAAGCATCACTTCCTCACTGGCCACGAACCGGATCGCGTGTTGCCGACGGCCGGCGAGATCCGGCTCGCGATCCCGGCGGCGCAATGGCAGAAGGCGCTCGCGGCCGTCGCGCCACCAGCGAAGTGACGCCTCGGCGCGCGGCGACGCCGCTTGTGCGCTCTCTCGGCAGCGGTCACGATGCGACGGACAACGTGTCGGACACCCCGATCAAGAAGGTCTGGATCGAAGCCGGCTGCATCTCGTGCAAGCTGTGCCAGGACATCGCGCCGCAGGTCTTCCTCGTCGAGGACGACCGCGACTGCGTGGTGAAGCCGGACGCGACGGCGCACTTCGCCAGCCGGCGCGAAGACATCGAACAGGCCGTGCGCGACTGCCCCGTCGAGGTCATCAAGACCAACGCCGACTGAGCCTCCGCGCGGCCGGGCGGCCGCTCCCGCGGCGACCCGTCGCTTGCCGGCCAACGGCGCGCCCGCCACCATGCCACCGTGTTGCGCGCAGCGGACATCGAAGCGTTCCGGCGGGATGGCTGGGTCAGCATCCCGGACTTCCTGACCAAGGAAGAGCTGCAGCCGCTGACGGATGTCTACATGCGCATGCTTCGGCGCGAGATCCCGGTCGTCGGCCGCGACTACTGCGACATGACCGGCGACTACACGCGGGCGATCGAGGACTACGCGATCCTGAACGTGATGCTGCCGCGCGTCTACCACCCGCCGCTGCAGGGCAACGTCTACGAACGGCGCGCCGCGGTCGCCGCCGCGCAACTGCTCGGCGACGACATCGGCATCGACTACGACCAGTTCGTCGCCAAGCCGCCCGGCAAGCCTGGCGCCGTGTTCCACTGGCACCAGGACCTCGGCTACTGGCCGATCACCGCCGACACCCGCACCGCGACGTTCTGGCTGGCGCTCGACGACGTCGACGACGACAACGGCTGCGTGCGGTTCGTCGACGGCTCCCACCGCGAACCGGAGTTGCGCCAGCACCTGCCGCTGCACGGCGACCGCGAACGCAACCACACGCTGGTGGCGCAGGTCGATCCCGGGCGCGACCGGATCCGCAGCGCCTGCATGCGAGCCGGCTCGGTCACCATCCACCACGAACGCACGGTGCACGGCTCCGCCGGCAACACCAGCGCCCGCTGGCGTCGCGGCTACGTGCTCGCCTTCCGATCGACGGCGACGATCGCCGAGGAACGACGCCTCGGCTTCACCCACTCGCACAACGATCGCGTTGAAATTCTGACGCGCATCGGCGAACAGACGCGTCGCCGTACCGGTGGCTGACGCGGCGCAGGTGGCCGGCGAGCATCACCGCCGATACACCACTGTCATGGACCTCGGCTTCGAGACGATCGGCAACGCCTGCATCATCGCCCACGACCGCGGGCCACAACTCGCCGCCGATCCCTGGCTGGTCGGCCCGGCATACTTCGGCAGCTGGCGGCTCGCGCACGCGGTGCCCAAGGAGCAGTTCGACCACGTCAAGGCGTGCCCGTGGCTGTGGATCTCGCACGGCCACCCCGACCACCTGAGCCTCGCGTCGCTCGAGCACTTGCGCGACAAGACCATCCTGCTGCCCGACCACGTCGGCGGCCGGGTCGCGCGCGACCTCGCCGGCCTCGGCTTCCGCACCCGCGTGATGCCCTGCGGCCAGTGGATCGAGCTGTCGCCGCGGCTGCGGGTCGCGTCGATCGCGAACTACAACCAGGACGCGGTGCTGCTGATGGACATCGACGGCCACCTGGTCATCGACGCCAACGACGCCGGCGATCGCGGCGCCAGCCGGTTCCTCGCGCGTGAGCTCCCCCGCTTCCGCAAGCACACGTTCCTCGCCTGCCTGACCGGCTACGGCGACGCCGACATGATCAACTTCTTCGACGAGCAGGGTCGCCGGATCCTGCCGGCCGCGGCGAAGAAGGAACCGGTCGGCCCGCAGATCGCCGCCCTGTTGGAGCAGTTCGGCATCGAGTACTTCGCGCCGTCGAGTTCGATGCACCGCTACAACCGCACCGACTCGGTCTGGGCGGACGAGTACGCGACGCCGATCGAGGCCCACGCCGTGGGCTTCCGCAGCGACCGCAGGAAGATCCTGCCGGCGTACGTGCAGTTCGACCTGCAGTGCACCGAGTATCGCCGCATCGATCCGCCGGCCAACGACCAGCCGCCCGAACCGCCGTCCGCGTTCGGCGACGACTGGTCGACGCCGCTCGAAGCCGACGACGTCGAACGGCTGCGCACCTACTTCCACCGCGTGCAGCACCTGCGCCACAGTCTCGGCTGGATCAACTTCCGCGTCGGCGACAAGGACCACGTGATCGACATCGCGCGCGAACATCGGCGCGGCATCACGTTCGCGACGCCGCGGCAGTCGCTGATGTCGGCGATCGAGTGGCAGGCCTTCGACGACATCCTGATCGGCAACTTCTGCCGCACGACGATGCACGGCGACTGGGGCGGCCGCAGCGGCAACGACGCGCTCTACCCGGAGTTCGGCCCCTTCGTGACGAAGTTCGGCGACAACGGCCTGGCGTGGTCGCCCGCCGAGCTGCGCGCCTACTTCGCCGAGTACCTGCGCCGCGGGTTCACGGACTTCGGACCGGCTCCGGCCGAGCAGGCGATGCGCGCCGAATTGGCGCCGTACCTCTGAAGCGGTGCGACCGGCGACGGCTCAGGTCGTCACCGACACGTTGAAGTACTTCGCCGCCGGGTGATGGCAGATCACCGCCGACGTGCTCTGCTCGGGCACGAGCTGGAACTCCTCGCTGAGCTGCACGCCGATGCGCGACGCCTCGAGCAACGGCAGCAGCTTCTGCTGGTCCTCGAGGTTCGGGCACGCCGGGTAGCCGAACGAGTAGCGGCTGCCCTGGTACTTCTGCTTGAACAGATCGTCGATCGCCGGCGCATCCGCCGCGGCGATGCCGAGCTGCTGCCGCATGCGCTTGTGCCAGTACTCGGCGAGCGCCTCGGCGCCCTCGACCGAGAGTCCGTGGAAGTGCAGGTACTCGTCGTACCGGTTCTCGCGGAACAGCCGCTCGCTCTCGGTCGTCGCGACCGCACCCATCGTCACCAGCGAGAAGCCGACCACGTCGAGCTCGCCGCTGTCCTTCTTGCGGAAGAAGTCGGTCATGCAGAGCCGCCGGCCGCCGGGCTGGCGCGGGAAGTCGAAGCGGCAGACCTCGGTGCGGCGATCGCGATGGTCGAGGACGACCAGCGAGTTGCGGTCGGCGAAGCACGGCCACCAGCCGTAGACGACGCGCGGCTCGAGCGTCTTCGCCGCGCGCACCTGCTTGACGAGTTCGCGGAAGCGCGGCTCGACGGTCTGCTCGACGAACCGCAGGTAGTCCGCCTCGCTGCGCTTGCCCTGCTTGTATTGCCACTGCAGGCGGTAGAGCGCCTTCTTGTTGACGTACTGCAGCACGGTGCCGAGGTCGAGTTCCTGCGGCGTCACCACGGCCGGCCCCCAGAACGGCGGCTGCGGCACGGTCGGCGCCGGCGGCACGCCGCTGTCGGCGTACTCGGCGTAGGCGCTGGCGAGCAACTCGTCCTTCTGCGCGCGCGTCATGCGGCGGTGGCTGGTCACGCGCTTGTCGGGCACCGGCGACTGCGTCAGGGTCTTCGCCTTCGCGCGTCCGGTCAGCTCGTCCATGATGTGCAGGCCGGAGAACGCGTCGGCGCCGTAGTAGACCGGACCCGTCGTGTAGGCCGCGCGCAGGTCGTTCTCGACGTAGTGGCGATTGAGCGCAGCACCGCCGCACACGACGGGCGTGGTGACGCCGCGCTGGCTCATCAGCTCGAGGTTCTCCTTCATCACGACGGTCGACTTCACGAGCAGGCCGCTCATGCCGACGGCGTCCGCACGGTGCTCCTTCGCCGCTTCCAGGATCTGCTCGACCGGCACCTTGATGCCGAGGTTGACGACGCGGTAGCCGTTGTTGCTGACGACGATGTCGACGAGGTTCTTGCCGATGTCGTGCACGTCGCCGCGCACGGTCGCCAGCACCATCGTGCCCTTGGCGTCGCCCTCGACCTTGTCCATGAACGGCTGCAGGTGCGCGACCGCGGCCTTCATGCACTCGGCGCTCTGCAGAACGAACGGCAACTGCATCTCGCCGCTGCCGAACAGGTCGCCGACGACCTTCATGCCGTCGAGCAGGATGTCGTTGATGATCGCCAGCGGCGCGTACTTCTGGCGCGCCTCGTCGAGGTGCTTGCCGATGCCGATCTTGTTGCCGTCGACGATCCGCTTCTTCAACCGCTCCTCGACCGGCAGCGCGTTCTCGTCGTTCGCCGTGCCGGTGTCGATGCGCTTCTTGCCGGCGAAGCGCGCCAGGAACGCGAACAACGGGTCGTAGCCTTCGCGGCGCCGATCGTAGATCAGGTCGAGCGTGACCTGCTTGTCCGCGTCTTCGAGCTTGTGCGTCGGGATGATCTTGCTGGCGTGCACGATCGCGGCGTCGAGGCCGTGTCGCCGCGCCTCGGCGAGGTAGACCGAGTTGAGGATCTGCCGCGGGTACGGGTCGAGCCCGAAGCTGATGTTCGACAGCCCGAGGATCGTGCGCACGCCCGGGATCTGCTGCTTGATCAGCTCGATGCCCTTCAACGTCTGCACGCCCGCGTCGCGCGACGCCTCGTCGCCGGAGCCGATCGTGAACGTCAGCGGGTCGAAGATCAGGTCGCCCGGATTCATGCCGTGGCGATGCACGACGATGTCGTGGATGCGCCGCGCGACCGCGAGCTTGCGTTCCGCGGTCTTCGCCATGCCCTCTTCGTCGATCGTCAGCGCGACGAACATCGCGCCGTAGCGCCGCGCCAGCCGGCACAGGGCATCCGCCTTCTCCTCGCCGTCCTCGAGGTTGATCGAGTTGATGATCGGCCGGCCCGGGATCGCCGCGAGCGCCTTCTCGACGACGTCGATCTGCGTGCTGTCGACCATCACCGGCGCGGTGACCTGCTGCACCATCGGCTGCAGGAACTTCAGCATGTCGCCCGCCTCGTCACGGCCGACGAACGCGGTGCAGACGTCGAGCACGTGCGAGCCTTCGTGCACCTGCTCCTTCGCCATCTGCAGCATGCCTTCGACCTCGCCGGCGACCATCAGCTCCTTGAACTTCTTGGAGCCGTTCGCATTCGTGCGCTCGCCGACGATCAACGGTCCGCTGTCCTGGTCGAGCGGCACCGAGTGGAACAACGACGCGAGCTGCGGCTGGTAGTCGCGCGGCCGCTCGGCCGGGCGCAGGGCCCGCATCGCCTCGGCCATCGCCGCGACGTGCTCGGGCGTCGTGCCGCAACAGCCGCCGACGACGCCGACGCCGAACTCGGTCACGAACCGCGCCTGGAAGCGCGCCAGTTCGGCCGGCGTCAAGTCGTAGACCGCGCGGCCGCCGACGTTGCGTGGCAGCCCGGCGTTCGGCATCACCATGATCGTGCGCGTCGTGGTCTTGCCGAGGTGACGCACCGACTCCTGCATCAGGTCGGGACCCGTCGCGCAGTTGAGTCCGACGACGTCGACCGGCAGCGCTTCGAGGGTCGTGATCGCCGCGGCGATGTCGCTGCCGACCAGCATCGTGCCGGTGGTCTCGATCGTCACCGTGCAGAAGATCGGGACCTCGCGGCCCAGCTCGGCCATCGCGTCGCGCGCGGCGATCACCGCCAGCTTGACCTGCAGCAGGTCCTGGCAGGTCTCGATGTTCAGGCAGTCGACGCCGCCCGCGATCAGCCCCTTGGCGTAGACCTTGTAGGCGTCGAACAGCTCCTGGCCGGCGATGTGGCCGAGCGTCACCAGCTTGGTGCCCGGGCCCATGCTGCCCGACACGAATCGCGGCCGGTCCTTGGTCGAGTACTTCGCCGCGGCCTTGCGGGCGACCTCGGCCGCCAGCTTGTTCAGCTCGAACGAACGGTGCCCGATGTCGAACTCGGCGAGCACGTAGGGCATGCCGCCGAACGAGTCGGTCTCGACGACGTCGGCGCCGGCCGCGAAGTAGCGTTCGTGGATCGCCTGGATCACGTCCGGTCGCGTCTCGACCAGCAGCTCGTTGCAGCCCTCGAGGCCGCGGAAGTCGTCGAGCGTCAGGTTCGCAGACTGGATCTGCGTGCCCATGCCGCCGTCGAACACCAGCACGCGGTCCCGCAGGACGCGCAGGATCGGGAACTGCTCGAGGCGCGCGCGCGGATCGAAACGAGGCGTCATTCGGGGCGACAGCGGGCGAGGAGCATACCCCGCCGCCGGCAACCACGACGTGCGCAATCTCCGACGTGGACATGCCCGGCGTCACCGACCATTCGCTCGCGCGATCCGATCAGCGGGCCGGCAACACCACGCGCACCGACTTCGGTTCGGTCGAGACGACGACGTCGACGATCGCCGAACGATGACCTTGTATGCCGACGTAGAGGCGCAACCGCCCTGCCGGCAGGCCCCGCAACGCCACCGTGCCGCCCGCGACACGCTGCGAGCGATCGAGGAACGCCACCTCGCCGGCGAGCGACGCGCCGGCCGCGTCGACGACCTCGAGGTCGAGCTGTGCTACGGGCAATTCGATCGTGAACGGGCCATCGCCGCCGAGCAGCACGCGATGTTCGACGTGGTCGTCGTCACGCCGCACGAACACCACGTCGCCGGCTCGCAGGTCGGGACCGCACCAGCCACCCTCGGGGTCGAGAGGCCAGGCTTCCGGCTCGCCCGCTTGATGCCACCCCGGCCTCGCCCACCGGACGATCGCGTCGGACAGCGGCGCACCGGCCGCATCGACGACCCGCAGCGGCGGCGCCGAGCCGAGGGCCACTTCGCCGAGGTCGAGCGTCGCGTCCGGATGCGCTGGCGGCACGTTCACCCACAGCATGCGAGGTCGCAATTCCGGCACCGCGGGAACCACTTCGAGCAGCGACCACCCCGCGCGACGGCGCAGGTCGAAACGACCATCATCGAACGTGCGCCGCGCCAGGACGGACTCGTCCCGCGCGTCCGATCGACGGAACGACGCGAACTCGTAGCGCACCCAGCGAACGGTGACGCCCACGGGACGACCCTGCCCATCGACGGCACGGCCGATCACGCGGGCGTCCGGCGTCCATGCGACCACCAACGGATCGCGCACGGCGCTCGCTTCTTCGAACGCGAACTGACGCGGGTTCCAGATCCCGTCGGACTCGTCGTGGACCTCCAGCACGAACGGCCCGGTGAGCGGCACGGTGATCGTGTCTCCGCTGTCGTCGTTCCCGGCGACGTGGCCGGGATGGTCGACCGCGAACGAGAGCTTCGGCGACGGCGGGTTCTCGACCCGCACCGTGAGCGTGCGGGTCGGCGGCGCGACGGCATCGACATCGCGCGTCGAGGGCACGTCGATCGTTCCATGCTGCTCGTCCGGATCGGCGAGATCCGGCAACTGCAGCGTGACCGGGTAGCGACTTGCCGACGGGAAGTACACGTCGCGTCCGTTCGGCGTCACGACCTGATGGGGCGTCTCCTCGGGCTCGGAGCCGAGCACCGTGAAGGAACCATCGGCCGCAGTGCGCGCCCAAGGCCCCCGATGCCGGCCGCCGACGCGGACATGCGCGCCCACGACCGGGGCGCCACGATGATCGACGACGCGGCCGGACTTCGCGGGCCCGAACGCGCACTGCACCGGCATCGGCGCGTCGCCCGGCCGCCACTCGACCGACTCGTAGAAGAAGTGCAGCCCGGGATGCTGCACGTAGAGGTCGGCGATGTCCTGCTGCGGATCGATGCCGCGCAGCACCGCGACGCCATCGTCGTCGGCGACGGCGTTGACGAGGTCCGGCGTGTGGCCGCAGCCGCCGCAGAACCCGATGCGCGCGCCACGGGCCGGTCGCCCGAGCCAGTCGGTGATGCGCACCGGCACGTCGAAGGCGGCGCCGAGACGCCAGATGTCGTTGCTCGAGCCGCTGCGCGCCACGGTGCCGTACCGCGGATGACGCACCACCTGGATGTGCCAGTCGCGGTCGCCGTTCGGTCGGGCGATGTGCACGAAACCGTCGGCGTCGCTGCTGCCGCGGTAGGTGAACCAGAACTCACCGGCGATCGGGTGGTTGCTCTCCCGCACCAGGAAGACCTCGGCGCCGGCCACCGCTTCGCCGGTGAAATCGTCGACGAGCCGGGTGAGGAACGGACCGCGATCGCCCGCAACTGCGCCCGGAAACAGCCGGTCGGTGATCTGCACCCCCTCGCGAGTGGCGCAGGCGGGCACGCCCAGCACCAGGAGCAGGAGAGGCGGAATGCACTGCTGGCGCGACAGGTTCATGCGGGAGTCGCCGCCGCCGGCAAGCGGTGTTCCGTCCACGGCGTCACGGCGCGCTTGGCCGACGGCGGGAGTCGGGCTCGACGTCGAGCGGCGGCGGCAGCAGGACCCCCGCCATCAACAGGCCTGCGACGATCGAACCGCCGACCAGCAGCATCTGGAAGAAGAACGGCAGGCTCGCGGTCGACTCGGCGTCGCCGAGCGCCGTGGTGAGGCCGCGGAAACCGAGGCTGCCGGGGACCAGCAGCAGCAACCCGGGCGTGCGTACGACCGCGGCCGGTCGCCGCTGCCACCGTGCGAAGCCGTTCGCGGCGAACACGACCGCGAGCGCGCCGACGAAGGCGCCGAGTTCACGCCCGAGCGTCTCGCCGCCGAGGCGCGCACCGCCATAGCCGATCGCGACGGCAAGCAGGATCCACGCCCATTGGTTCTTCACGGCGCGCAGCAGGACGACGTAGGCAATCCAGATCACGACCAGGGCGCCGATGTGCCATCCGAACGCCAGCCGGTCGGCCACGACCGCCGCCGGCGTGCCGAAGAGCGCCTGCGCGCAGCGATCGCCGATGCCGACGCCGACCGCCATCGTCAGCAGCACCGCGAGCGTGCCGAGCAGCCGGGCGCTGCCGGACGACAGATGCCGCATCGCCAGTTCGGCGAGCGCCGTCGTGAACGACAGCCCCGGGAGCAGGACGACGATTGCGGCGACCGTCGTCACCGTCGGATCGATCGCGAGACCCGAGGTGGCGGCGACGTGCACGAGGAATGCCACCGCGGCGCAGGCAAGCGGCGCTTGCACGTCCCCGAGCCCGGGGCGCAGGCGAGCAACCGCGGCGATCAGACCGACGACGAGTCCGGCGATCGCGGCGAGCGCGACTTCGAGGCTCCCGCCGCCGAACAGCACTCCCGCACCGGCGCCTGCGAAACCGGTGGCCACCACGTCGAGCAGCGGGCGATGGCGACCCGAGGGCAACTGCACGGCGCGCAGGCAGGCCAGTCCCTCGACGGGCGTCAGGCGGCCGCTGAGCACGTCGTCGCGGATGGTGTAGAGGTCGGCCAGGCGCCCGAGGTCGTGATCGCCCGGCTGCACGCGCAGCAGGGTCGTCTTCGGCTCGGTACCCTGCTCGCCGATCGCCGCGAAGATCGCCGTCGGCGTCGAGAAGAAGCTGCCCTCGAGCCCCAGCGCCCGGCAGCAGGCGTCCATCGCGTCCTCGACGCGGTACGACGGGCTGCCGAGGGCGTGCATCGCGCGGCCCATCTCGAGCACGAACTGCTGGGCAGTCACGGCGCCACCATACGGCGGCCGCAGTCTTCTCGGGTGCCGAAGTCGAAGGTGCCGCACCTCAAGCCGGGCGCTTCGAGTTCCCGATGGCAAGAACGGATGATCGACTTCCGGCGGCTGGTCAAGAAGGTCGCGGCACCGCTGCGCCAGTACCTCGGTCGCCTCACGGTCGTCGACCGTCACCTGCGCGGTCGCGGCATCGAAATCGGCGCGCTGCAGGATCCGATCCCGTTGCCGCGGGGAGCCAGGGCTCGCTACGTCGACATCGCACCGACCGCCGAACTACGCGGCACATACCGCCGCAAGGCGCGACGCCACCTGGTCGAGGTCGACATCGTCGACGATGGCGAACGGCTGGCGACGATCGCAGACTCCAGCGAGGACTTCGTCGCGAGCAACCACTTCCTCGAGCACTGCGAGGACCCGATCGGCGCCCTGCGCAACATGCTCCGCGTCGTACGGCCGGGCGGAAAGGTCTACCTGTCCGTACCCGACAAGCGGCACACGTTCGACCGCGAGCGGGCATCGACGACGGTCGACCACCTCGTCCGCGACCACGAAGGCGGTCCGGAGCAGTCGCGGGCCGGGCACTACGACGAAGTCGCCAGGTCGGCCATGGGTCTGACCGACCCGACCGCGGTCGCGACGGCCGCCGAGGAACTGCGCACCCAGGGCTACCGGATCCACTTCCACTGCTGGACCCAGACCGACCTGCTCGAGCTGCTGTGCGCACTGCAGCGGCGGGCTGGGTTCCCCCGGTTCGAGATCCTGGAGTTCGTCGCCAACGAGGCGGAGATCGTGGTCGTCCTGCGCCGGTTGGCCAACGACCGCTAAGAACCGCCCATGCCATGGGGTATGCAGGGCCGACACCCCAGATCCGGCGACGCTGGCTCGGTCGCGCGCGGATGGGCAGCCGTCCCCCAAGCGGTCTGCCGAGAAAATCCCCGTGCGAACGCCACGAGAAATCGCTTTTGCCGATGTACTCGTCGACCCCTCGGTCGACCGATGACGTTGCGAGCCGCTCGGGAACGAAAGTCCGCGACGCCTCGGTAGTTCCCGCGCACCCACCATCTCGATGTCGCGTCTCCTGCACAGCCTGACCCAGGTCTTCGATGCCTTGATGGTCGTCGGCGCCATCGCCGTCGCCTGGGCGCTGACCGATGCAGCAACGCGTTCGTCGACGATGGCGGCTGCCGTCCTCCATCTGGGGCTCTGGCTGGTCATCGCCACGCGGGTTGGCGCCTACCGCGTCGCCGCAAACCAATGCCTGAAGCACTCGCTCGGCCGGATGAGCGAGGCTTGGGCAGCCACCTGGGGCGTGGCGGGATTGCTGTCGATTTCGCTCGTCGAGAACCCGCCCTCGATCTGGTGGACACTGGCGGCCGGCCTCGGCGGCCTGACTCTCGTCCGGGTCGGCATCGCCGCGAGCCCGTGGGGTCACGGAGCGACGCGGAATCGCGCCATCGTGATCGGGAGCTGCACCAGCGCCCGCGCCGTCTCGAACAGCAATGCCACGGCGCAGATGGACGTGGTCGGGTTGGTGCCGTTCACCAACGAGGACCCGAAGGCGATGCCGCACCTGCAGTCGCTGGGCACCTTCGCCAATCTGGGCGAGGTCGTCCGGCACCACGAGATCGACGTCGCCATCGTCAGCCCCTCCGACGCCGCGATCACGGGCGAAGTTCGCACGGCCGTGCGCATCTGCAACGACCAGGGTGTGGCCGTTCGGTACTTCCCTTCGTTCCTCGACGTCGATCAGTTGCGCGTGCGCCTGACCTGGGAAGCCGATCGGCCCGGCATCGACGTGCGCGCAGCGACGGCGCCGACCGCCGCCCTGGCCGCCAAGCGCGTGATCGACATCGTCGGCGCCGGCATCGGCCTGGTCCTCTTGCTGCCGGTGCTGTTGTTCAGCGCCGCGGTCATCAAGCTGACCAGCCGCGGCCCGGTGTTCTTCAAGCAAACGCGCGTCGGCATGGGCGGCCGCCGCTTCACCTGCCTGAAGTTCCGCACCATGCGCGTAGGCGCGCACGCCCAGCAGGAGTTGCTCCGCAGCAGCAGCACGCAGGACGGGCCGGCGTTCAAGATGCCGGAAGACCCGCGCGTCACGCCGTTCGGCCGCCTGCTGCGCAAGTTCAGCGTCGACGAGTTGCCGCAACTGCTGAACGTCTTGGCCGGGGACATGAGCCTCGTCGGGCCCCGGCCGCCGATTCCGAGCGAAGTCGAGAAGTACGCGTGGTGGCAACGCCGCCGCGTTTCGGTGCGTCCGGGCCTCACCTGCCTGTGGCAGGTCTACGGCCGCAACACCGTGACCTTCAAGCGGTGGGTCGAGATGGACATCTACTACATCGACAACTGGTCGTTGTGGCTCGACCTCAAGCTGATCGCGCACACGTTCCGCGCCGTGCTACGTGGCACGGGCATGTGACCGCGCGGCGACTCGCGCCCCGCTCGCTCCACCGCGCAACCGCTCGATGTCGCCGATCTCCTTGGGAATCGCGCTCGTCAGCACGACCGGACCGCTGCGCGTGACGAGCACGTCGTCTTCGATGCGAACGCCGATGCCGCGCAGGTGGCTCGGCACGCGGCGATCCCGCCGGCCGAAGTAGAGGCCCGGCTCGACGGTCATCACGGCACCGGGCAGGAGAGGCAGCGCCTTTCCACGCGCATCCAGGTAGGCGCCGACATCGTGCACGTCGCGGCCGAGCCAGTGGCTCGTGCCGTGCATGTAGTAGGTCTTGTACTTGCCGGCCTTCACCAAGCGGGGAATGCGCCCCCGAAGCACGCCGAGTTCGACCAACCCTCGGGTCAGCGAACGCACGCACGCACGATGCACCAGGTCCGATGGCGCGCCCGCACGGCAGGCTCGGATGCCGGCCTTCTGCGCGCGCAGCACGACGCGGTAGACGGCGGCCTGTGCCGGCGTGAAGTGCGCCGCGACCGGGAACGTGCGCGTGACGTCGGCCGTGCAACCGCCGATCTCGGCACCAGCATCGATCAACAGCAACTCACCGGCGCGCATCCGGCGTTCGTTCTCGTGGTAGTGCAGCGTGCAGGCGTTCGGGCCGCTCGCGACGATCGACGGGTAGCCGTTGCGCGGACTGCCGAGCCGGCGGAACTCGCCTTCCATCGCCGCCTGCACTTCGAACTCGCGCAGCCCGGGGCGCGTCGACCGCATCGCCGCGACGTGGCCCGCCGTCGTGATCGACGCAGCCCTACGCAGGGCAGCCAACTCCGCAGCGTCCTTCACGAGTCGCATCGCGGCGATCGACGGCACTGGATCGACGATCGGCGGGTGGACGTGCGGCATGCGCTTCTTGTGGCGCTGCGCATGCGCGGTCAACGCTTCGATCAGGCGCCGATCGAACCCGGCATCGACGCCGAGACGATGGAACAACCGCGGTTGCGCTGCGACCAGCGCGGGCAAGCGCTGCCAGAGTTCGGCGATCGGGTGCGCGGCATCGACGCCATGAACGGCGCGGGCGCCCGCCACGCCCAGTCGTTTGCCGTCCCAGATTTCCCGGGCCCGATCGCGTGGACGAACGAACAGCACCGCGCGATGCGCGCCACGCGCGATCCGCCAGGCCACCAGCAGCGCCTCGGGCTCGGGAAACCCGGTCAGGAAGTGGAAGTCCGATCCCGGCCGATACTCGTGCAACACGTCGCCGTTGCGCAGCTGTTCGGGCGCGGTCGCGACGACGAGGAGCCCATCCCCCAATTCGTCGAGCAGTCGTTGCCGTCGTCGGCGGTGCAGTTGCGGATCGGGAACGGCGTCGCGGCTCACTCCGCCAAGTTTGCCACCGCGCACGTGGCAGTCACGTTCAGAAGAAAGGCACCTCGACGAAGATGTCGGGGCTGTCCCACCGAAGTTCGACTTCGACCCATACCGGCGCGAACCCGACGGCGTCGATCTCGAGCCACACGGTCGCCTCGTCCTCGTCACGGTACGGCGCCAGCACTGCTCGCCGCAGGCCGTCCTCCTGGAAGCCGACCGCGGCATCCGCGAGCAAGTACTCGTCGAGCAGGACGCGGCCCGAGCTGTCGGTCAGGTACCAGTCGGAGAACGGACTCTCGCAGACGCATCCAGACCACTCCTGGTACGACTCCACGATCCGCACACCGACGTTCTCCCAGACCAGGTTGGTCGTCGGGTCGTAGACCTCGACCAGGATCGACACCAGGCGAGGATGTTCGTGGCGGGCTGATGCGTGGCTGCGGCTGCCGCCGCACGCGGCGAGAGCGAACGAAAGGAGGGTGATCGGGAGGATGCGCATGGCGGGGTCAGGTCCTGAAAGCGAAGGCCGTGCCGGTCGACCGACCGCGACGGCGCGACCGCAGGACCGCGGCCGCGGCCCCAGAGCGGTAGAAACCCCTACCGTGTGCCGCGACGCGTCCCTACGGTGCCGCGCGGCCGGTGACCCGCGCCGACCCGAAGTGACCGACGCCCCCGTGCCGCCGCTGTTTCCGCCGCCCCGCCGGCAGTTCCTGCCGCCGGATTTCGACGCCGGCAGCGCCTCGTCGGTCGAACGCGCCTTCGATGCGCTCCTGAGCCGCGATCTGGCCAACGTGCTGGCGACCGAATCCTGGCTGCGCGACGAGAGCGAACTGCACTCGGCGATCGCCGGCGAGCAGGCCCGCCGCTACGTGCGGATGACGCGGCAGACCGACGATGCGGCCGCGCGCACTGCCTACCTGACGATGGAGCAGGAAGTAATGCCGACCGTCAAGCGGCGCGGGAACGAGCTCGACCACAAGTTCCTCGGCGCACCCACGACGGCGCATCTCCGGGCCACCTACTTCGTGCTGCTGCGACGACGGCGCACGCAACACGAACTGTTTCGCGCGGAGAACACCGAACTGCAGCGCCAGGAGGTCGAACTTCAGACGGCGCACCAGGAACTCCTCGGCGGCGCCACGGTGGACTTCGAAGGCCGCACGCTGACGCTGCAGCAGCTGGCACCACTGCTCGAGTCCACCGACCGCAGCCTGCGGGAGCGGGCGTTCCGGGCGGGGCAGGCGACGCGCCGAACCCTCTGGCCGAAGCTCGAGGACATCTACGACCGGCTGGTCGCGCTGCGCACCGACGTCGCTCGCAACGCCGGGTTCACCACCTACACGCCGTACCGCTTCCGCGAACTCGGCCGCTACGACTACGACGAACGCACCTGCCGCGATCTGCACGACGCCATTGCCGAAGCCGTCGTGCCCGCGGTCCGCGAACTCGACCTCCGCCGCAGCATCCGGCTGGGCCTTCCCGCGCTGCGGCCGTGGGACCTCGACGTCGACGCCGACGGCAGACCACCACTGCAGCCGTTCCGCGACGAGGCCGGACTGGTCGCGATCTGCCGCCGCCTGCTGAGCGCGGTCGACCCAGGCTTCGGCTCGTGGCTCGACGAACTGCAGCGTCGCGGCCTGCTCGACCTGATGAGCCGTCCTGGCAAGGCCCCGGGCGGCTACCAGTACCAGCTCGAGGACGAACGCGTGCCGTTCGTGTTCGCGAACAGCGTCGGCGTGCACCGCGACGTGCAGACGCTGCTGCACGAGTGCGGGCATGCGTTCCACTCGCTGCTCTGCCGCGACCACGATCTGCTCGTGCACCGCGACTACGCGATCGAGATCGCCGAGACCGCGAGCATGTCGATGGAGCTGCTCGGCCTCGAGCACCTGACGACCGTCTACTCCGCCGACGATGCGCGCGCTGCCTACCGGCGACACCTCGAGGGCGTGCTGCGCACGCTGGCGTGGATCGCGTCGATCGACGCGTTCCAGCACTGGGTCCACGCCGAGCCCGGCCACGATCGCGACGCACGGCGCGTGGCGTGGCTCGACATCCGCCGGCGGTTCGGCGGCGCGGTCGACTGGCAGGGGCTCGAGGCCGAAGCGGCGATGCAGTGGAGCGGCCAACCGCACCTCTTCCAGCATCCGTTCTACTACGTCGAGTACGCGATCGCGCAGCTCGCCGCACTGCAGGTGTGGCGCAACTACCGCCACGATCCTCGCGCGACGATCGTGGCCTGGCGGGGCGCGATGGCGCTCGGCGGCACGCTGCCGCTGCCCGAGCTGTTCGCCGCCCTCGACGTCCGCTTCGACCTGTCGCCGCAGATGCTGCGCGAACTGGTGGCCGAGGTCATGGCGAAGCTGGCGGATTGACCCCGCCGCCGCGATACCAGGCCAGCAGCTCCTCGACCACCATCATGGCCTTGCCGTGGAAGTGGTTGTTGGCGATCACCAGCGTGCGCGTGTCGTTCGCCGCGAGTCGCTCGATGCGCTGCTCGATCTGCTCGACCTCGGCCGGCGAGTAGCGCCAGTCGTAGACCTGGTCCCGCCCCGCGCCCTTCTCGAACCACGCGCGGTTCCGCCCGTGCAGACGCAGGTAGGCGAGACCGCTCGAGCCGAGGACCCCCGGCACGTCTTGCGAGAACCCCGACGCCGCGCCCGGATAGTCGAGCGCGAGCACACCGACGCCGAGCCCGGCGAGGGCCTCGAGCGCCGCCGCTGCGTTCCACGAACGGTGCCGCACCTCGACGTACAGCGGGCCGTCGCCGCCGAACGCCGACGCGAGGCGCATGACCAACGCGACGGACTCCGCGGTCCACGCGAAGTCGTACGCGAACTGGGCCAACAGCCCGAGCATGCGTCCACTCGCGTACAGCGGCGCGAACCCCTCGCGCACCGCCGCGACCGTCGCGTCGTCGAACCGCCGCGTGTGCGTGAACTCCTGCGGCAGCTTGGCGGTGAATCACGTGCCGAGGTCGGCGGTCCGTTCGACCCACGACCGGCAGTTCCTCGCCGAAGGCAGACCGTAGAAGGTGCTGTTGATCTCGATCACGTCGACGCGCTGCGCCACCGCGCGCAGCGTGTCCTTGCAGCCGCGCGGGTAGACCACGCCCTTCCAGTCCGCGTAGGACCAGCCGGCGACGCCGAACAGCACCTCACCGCGCGCCATCGCCGCGCAACCGGTCGTTCTCGGCCATGCGCTCCGCGACCTTGCGTTCGAAGCCGCGCTCGCCCGGCGCGAAGAACGTCGTCCCACGCAGCTCCGGCGGCAGACACTCCATGCGCGCCACGCCTTGCGCGGCATCGTGCGCGTAGCGGTAGCCCTGGCCATGTCCCAGCTCCTTGGCCAGCTCGCTCGTCGCGTTGCGCAGGTGCAAGGGCACCGGATGCTGCGTCCCGTCGCGCGCCGCCGCGGCGGCCGCGGTGATCGCCATCACCACGGCGTTGCTCTTCGGCGCCGCCGCCAGGTAGACGACCGCTTCGCACAACGGCAACCGGCCCTCCGGCAGGCCGAGGAACTGCAGCGCGTGCAGTGCCGCGACCGCGACCTGCAGCGCCATCGGGTCGGCGAGACCGATGTCCTCCGCCGCCACCGCCACCAGCCGCCGCGCCGCGTGCACCGGATCGGCGCCAGCCTCGAGTGCCCGCGCGAGCCAGTAGACCGACGCCTGCACGTCGGAGTTGCGCAGGCTCTTGTGCAGCGCCGACAGCAGGTCGTAGTGCAGATCGCCGTCCTTGTCGTGGCGCAGCGCCCGGTGCTGGAACGCTTCGACGACCATCGCGCGCGTGATCGCTTCGCCGTCGACGCACGTCGCCGCGCACGCCTCGAGGCATCCGAACGCACGCCGCGCGTCGCCGCCGGCCAGTTCGGCCAGCCGTTCGGCAGCGTCGTCGTCGAGCCGCAACCGTCGCACGCCGAGTCCACGTTCGCCGTCCACGATCGCCCGCTGCACGAGATCACGCAGCGCCGTCGCCGACAGCGGCTGCAGCGGCACGACGCGGCAGCGCGACAGGAGCGCACCGTTCACCGCGAACGACGGGTTCTCGGTCGTCGCCCCGACCAGCACGAGGTCGCCGCGTTCGACGTGCGGCAGGAACGCGTCCTGCTGCGCCTTGTTGAAGCGGTGGATCTCATCGACGAACAGCAGCGTGCCGCGCCCGTCCTGCGCGCGGCGCTCCGCCGCCTCGGCGACCGCTTCACGCACCTGCGCGACGCCGGCAAGAACCGCCGAGAACGGCCGGAAGTGCAGGTTCGCGTGCTTGGCGATCAACAGCGCGAGCGTGGTCTTGCCAACCCCCGGCGGCCCCCACAGCAGCAACGACCCGGCCTTGCCGTTCTCGATGGCGACGCGCAGCGCACGCCCCACGCCGAGCGCCTGATCCTGGCCGAGAAACTCCGCGAGCGTGCGCGGACGCATGCGCTCGGCGAGCGGTGCCTGCGGCGCCGTGCGCGTGCGTTCGTCCGCGGACTCGGGGAACAGGTCCACGTCAACTCCGCTGCCGCAGCGCTTCGTAGAGCAGCACGCCGGCGGCGACGGCGACGTTCAGGCTCTCGACCGGCGCGCGCAGCGGCACGTGCACGCACGCGTCGGCCGCGGCCCGCAGTTCGTCGGGAACGCCCGCGGCCTCGGCACCAACGACCAGCAGCGTCGGGCGGCGGAAGTCGACGGCGGTGTAGCGCTGCTTGCCGGTGCCGTCGCCGACGACGATCTGCAGGCGATGGGTCTTGGCGAACGCAACGATCGCCGCGGTGTCGAGCCCATGGCGCACGGGCAGACGGAACACCGAGCCCATCGAGCCGCGCACCGCCTTGTCGCGGAACGGGTCGGCACCGCCGCGCATGGTCAGCACGCCCGAGGACCCGGCGGCCTCGGCGGTGCGCAGCAAGGCGCCGAGGTTGCCGGGATCGCGAATGCCCGCAGCGACGACGACGAGCGGCGCGCCCGGCCCGCGCAGGAGTGCGGATTCGTCGGCGGTCGGTCGCTGCAGGATCACGGCGACACCCTGCGGCGTCTCGAGCGCGCTGAGCGCGGCGAGCACTTCGTCGGAGCACTCGACGAACGACGCGGCGGCGGCCTGCAAGCGTGCGCGCAGCGGCGCGTCGGTGCAGCGCGGCGAGACGGCGGCTTCGCGCACGCGCAACTTCGCGTCGAGGGCCTCGGCGACGAGACGCACGCCTTCGGCCGCCATCACGTCCGGCGCATCACCCGCCGCGGCCGCGCGAAAACGCTGCACGATCGGGTTCTTGGTCGACGTAACGATCGCGCGGTCTGCGGTCACCGCGGCAAGCTATCGGTAGCCGTCGCTTGAAACACACGTCACCTGGAGGAGGTCGGTGGCGGGCTTGCCATCATGAGATTCCCAAGAACGAAGAGATCACGACATCACCGGCGACGACTCGATCGTAGACCTCGAAAACGAAAGCGACCCGAGGGTGGGAGACGGCCTCGTCGCGGCGCAGCAACCGCCCCGCAACACCGTCGACTCCGCCCTTGACGATCGCCGGCGGCGCTCCCGAAGGATCCACGAGAGTGACAGCCCACTCATGCTGATTATCCCATGTCTCCATCAGAAACACCGGGCGGTCGGGACTCAGACTGTCACAGAGCATGATGCCAACGAACAGGGCGCGCGGGGCATGTTCGGTTGTAAATCTCGGGGCGACGGTCAGGCAGTCTCACGTGGTGCCGGTCGACGCCTGGTTCCCCGGGCAGCCAGAATCCTGAACCACTTCGCGACCCCGCGACGACCTGACCGTCGATTGAACGGACTTCCCGACAACCCCGAAGCCCTGTTGCGCGAACGCGCTTGGCTGGGCGCGCTGGCGCGGCAGTTGGTGCGGCGCGGCGAGCTGGCCGACGAGGCTGCGCACGATGCGTTGAGCGCGGCCGTGACGCAGCCCGGGCCGCGAGCGGCCGGCGTGCGCGGCTGGTTGGCCGCGATCCTGAAGCGCCAGCTCGCCGGCCGGCGGCGCGCCGACCATCGGCGGTTGCTGCGCGAACACCTGGCAGCGCGGTCCGAAACGGAGCCTTCCGTCGCATCGACCTTGGTCCGCTTCGAAGCGCAGCGCGCCGTCGCCGACGCGGTGCTCGCCCTCGGCGAACCGTACCGGACGGCGGTGTTGCTGCGGTTCTGGGACGGCTTGTCGCCGGGTGCGATCGGCCGGCAGCTCGGCGTGCCGGTCGAGACCGTGCGCACTCGATTGAAGCGCGGGCTCACCATGCTGCGCGAACGGCTCGATCGCCAGCACGGTGGTGACCGGCAGGCGTGGCTGGTGCCGGTGTGGTTGGCGGGGCGCCGAACGGGTTCCGCGATTGCGTCCTTCTGGATGGGAGGGTTGCTGATGACGAACTTGCAGAAGCTGTTGCTGGGTGGGGTGGTGTTGGCCACGGCTGCCTTGCTGTGGCTGTCGATGCCCTGGCTCGGCCCGGCCGACTCGGTGCCCGTGGCCTCCGTGCACGAACCCGCACCGGTCGTGGTGCTGGAGCGCACCGCGGGGGATGCCGCGGTTGCCGACCAGCGCGAGGCCCGGATCGATCGCGTCGGCGTGGCGCCGACGAGCTCCCCGACCGGGTTGCTGGTCAAAGGTCGGCTCGTCGATGACGAGACCGACGCGCCGCTGGCCGCGTTGCCGGTGCGGTTGGTGCGCTGGCCGCGCGGCCTGGAGCCGGAACTGGAAGCGGTGAGTGCTGCCGACGGCGAGTTCGTGCTGGCCGGTCCACGCGCGACGGAGCCGGCGACGCGAGAGGTGCTGGTGCAGGTCCCGCAGTATGCGCTCGCGCACGTGCCCTTGGACGTGAACTTGGCCCGCGATGGCGACGGTGCGCAAGAAGTCTCTGTCGGCGCCATCCGGCTGGTGCGCGGCACCTTGTTCTCGGGGCAGGTCGTCGATCCGGACGGGCGCGGCGTGCCCGACGCCCAGCTGCTGTTGCCGATGGCGTCCATCGGCTACGGCGGCTTCGGCCCGCAGAACATGCTCCACCGCGCGCTGCGCCTCGGTGCGGGCGAAGCGGACGGCAGGTTTCGGCTGCTGCAGGCGATCGCGCCCGGACTCGACCACGGCAGTCTGTTGTTCGCCATCGCCCCGCGCGGCATCGGCTGGTGTTCCATCGAGCCGTCGAAGCAACGGCGCGACGTCACCGACTTGGTAGTTCGCTTGCGGCCAGCCGGGGTACTGCGGATCGAGGTGCAGCTGCCCGATGGTCAGCCAGCGGCCGGCGCGATGGTGCGGGCCCTGCCGCGCTTTGGACCGATCGGCATCGACCGGGACGGCTGGCGAATGGATGTCGCGGCCGACGATCTCGTCGGGGCGCGCTTCCGCGGACGAACGGACGCGCGCGGAGAATTGCACCTGCCGCACCTGCCCATCGGGGAACCGAACCCGATGCTCGACCAACGCACCGACCAGCGCCGCTATGAGATCTGGGTCGAAGCGGACGGTTTCCCCGAGCAGCCGCTCACGCCCGTCGAGCTGCAGCCGAGCGCCGAGACGCGGGTCGCGGTGCGTCTGCTGGCGTCGCGGCAGTTCGTCGTCACGGCCCTCGTGCGCGATGACCTCGGTGCTCCGATCGCCGATGCCGTGGTCACATGCCTCACCGCGGTGGCGCGCACCGATGCGAAAGGACAGGCCACGTTGTCGGTGGAGGCGCGGCCGAAGCTCGGGCTTTGGGCCAGCTGCGAGGGCCATCGGCGAGAAGGGCAAACGCTCGAGCCCGGCACGGCCGGCACCGCCGAGGTGATTCTGGTGCTGCCCCGCGTGCGGCCGCTCGAAGGCCGTGTCGTCGATCAGCTCGGCGCAGGTGCGGCCGGGATGAACCTGTTCGTCGAACAGCGCATGGTCGGCGTCACCGATGCCGAAGGCAGGTTCCACATCCACGAGTTCCCACGGGGGCCACGAAGCTTGATCGTTGTCTCGGCGGCGGGCATGGACACGGTGCAGTGGATCGGCACGCAAGCGCCCGAAACGGTCGATGCCGACGCCGGGCCGGTCACCATCGTGCTGCAGCGGCGTCTTGGCAGTGTCGACGTGCGCGTCGCCGTGGTCGATGCCGCGACCGGCAGTGCGCTCGAGCCGGTGCAGTCGATCCTGACCCTCCGCGACGAGGCGAGCGGCCACTACTTCCTGCGCAAGCTCGTCGAGACCGAGCGCTCTGTCATCATCGCGAAGGGCACGCCGGCCGGCCGGTGGCGGCTCGATGTCGTCACCGCCACCGGCCACCGCGGCTCGCTGGGGTTCGATGCCACCGACGGCCAGCCGGCGACCGAACTGCGCCTCGAGCTGCAGACCCCGGGCACCATCCTCGGGAGACTGCAGTTCGGCAGCTTGACGGTGCCGGCGAACGTCACGCTACACGTTGCGCACGCGACGCTCGATGCGACCTCGTTCGTCCAGTTCCGCTATCCGGGCAACTGGCGCCCCGATGCAGAGACGCAGACCGTCACCGACAACCCGTTCGGCGGCACCGGCGAGCTGCGCCTGCAACCGCTGCGCAATGCGTCGTTCCGCCTTGATGCCGTCGACCCGACCGACGAGCTCGTCTTCCGCGTGGTGGGCGAGGGGATCACCGGCGAGGCGACCGTGCGTGTCGGCCCGGGGCAGACGCGCGAGCTGTCGATCGAAGTGCGGCCGAAGCCGGTGGCGCCGCGCTGACGCGGCAGCCGGCCACGCGGCGCATCGTGTCGATGCGGCCGAGGCTCAGGTTGCTGACGATGGCTGGATGGGGTGTGGCTGGGAGCCTGGCCGGGTTCGGCCGGAGTTCCACGCGCAGCGGAAGGTCCACGGTGTTGACGCGCAGCCAAGCAGGCGGGGTGCCGTTCGCTGCCGGCGGGAGGCGGGGTCGTCACGTTGACGAGGGTGTCGCGTAGTAGCTGCGGGAGCGGTGCTACACTAGAGCCCCAGCGCGCGCCGCCATGAGCGAAAGCAAGAAGCATCACTTCGTGCCGCAGGTGCTCCTTCGTGGATTCAGTTGTGGGGGCAAGCGGGAGCAGAGTGTTGGGCCCTGTCATGGACAGCTCCGGCCGAGGAATCCGCGATCTGTCTCGTCGCGGTCGCTGGTCGGCGGCGCCCCGAGTAGGCACGTGACTCGCGTCCTCCCGGAGCATCGAGCCGTTCACTCGGCGATCGTGAACTTCAGCGCGTTGGACAAGCCCAAGTCCGGGAAGATCGGGCAGCCGCTCGCTCTTCTCCGGAGACCTGGGCCGCGCACCGGCAGGACTCCCCCGCTCCGCTGCACGACGCGACAAGTAGCTGAATCCGCGCGCGAAGTAACCGGCTGATCGAGCAAGGGGCCGCCTGAGGGTCGCGCGCCCGGATTCGACAGCTCTCAGCCCTTCCGCTTCGCGACCTTCTTCGCGGCCACCTTCTTCACCTTCTTCTTCGTCACCTTCTTCGCAGCCTTCTTCTTCGCCGTCGTCGGCGCCGCCGCCGTCGCCCCACCCTGCAGTTCCGCGAGCTTGCTGCGCACCGCCTCGGCGTGACCTTCCGCCTTCACCTTCGGCCAGTGGTGAGCAACCACGCCATCGGGTGCGATCAGCACCGTCGAACGGATCACGCCCTCGACCTCCTTGCCGTACATCACCTTCTTGCCCCACGCCCCGTACTTCTTCATCACCGCGCGGTCCGCGTCGGTCAGCAGCCCGATGCCGAGCCTGTACTTGGCGATGAACTTGACGTTCACCGCGGCGAGATGGCGGCTTCGCGCACGCGCAGGTCGGCGTCGAGGGCCTCGGCGACCAGGCGCACGCCTTCGGCCAGCATCACGTCGGGCGCATCGCCCGCCGCGGCCGCGCGAAAGCGCTGCACGATCGGGTTCTTGGTCGACGTCACGATCGCGCGGTCTGCGGGCACCCGGGCAGACTATCGATATCCGTCGCGTGAAACACGCGTCACCTGAAGGAGGTCGGTGGCGGACTTGCCATCATGAGATCCCCAAGAACGAAGAGATCACGACATCGCCGGCAACGACTCGATCGTAGATCTGAAACACGAGAGCGGACCGGGAGTGGGAGACGGCCTCGTCTCGGCGCAGCAAGCGCCCCGCAACGCCGTCGATTCCGCCCTTGACGATCGCCGGCGGCGCTCCCGAAGGATCCACGAGAGTGACAGCCCACTCATGCTGATTATCCCATGTCTCCATCAGAAACACCGGGAGGTCGGGGCTCAGACTGTCACAGAGCATGATGCCAAAGAACACAGAGCGCGAGGCATGTGCAGTCGTGAATGCAGCCTTGTACCGTGCAACCACGGCGCCAGAGACACGCAGTCTGCCAACGGGCACCGTCGACTCCTTGCCGCAGCAACTGCACACCATCTTCAGTGGGCGACATGTTTCGATTTCCATGGATCTCAAGTTAGCGCCGCTTGGCCGGCCAAGCCCTTCGGGCAGGAACTACTGCACCTTGCCGGCGGGGTCGGTCGTGCGATCGACTCGCCCGGGCTGCTGCGCAGCTACCGACACGTGGCCTGACGGCCCTGTTGCTCCCAGGGCGCTGGTGTCGGCCTCGGTCCGGGCCGCCGGTCCGTCCTCTGGTCGATAACACGCGTGACCAGTCACGGACGGCCTCAGATCGGCAAGGTCGAGGGCATGCTGCCTTGGCCCACCTTTGGCTACTGCACGCGCCTGCTGCCACCGTCCGCGTCGGCCGACTTTCCGGGTGGTTTGACTCCCCGCGGACGCGATACCGTTGCCACCATGAACGCGGCAGACATCGTGATCCTCATCCTGACAGTTCCGTATCTACCAATCGTCTGGTGGACGCGGTCGTTGGTGCTGAAGGCGCCGCGCCCATGGTGTGCGCACTTCGGTCGGATGGTGCTGGTGGGCTGCGGGTTCCTCGGAACCGCGTGGGTCTTACAGTTGGCTTTCGATCCGCGACCAACACCGACCTGGATTTTCTTGTTCGGGTTCTGCTTCGTTGCCTGGAATGACAGCCCGCCTTCCCTGCGACGCCAGGAACGCCGTGCGCTGGCTGTTGGCTGAAACCTCGTTGCTGGTGGCAATCTGAATCTGTGCCACCGGGGACATGGCACCCATGTTCCCGGTTGCACAACCCATGTGCCCGGACACGAGTATCGTCCATGTACCCGGGTCGGGCCATGCCAGAGACCTGGGCCTCGCACCGGCGGTGCTCCTCCGCTCCGCTGCACGACACGACAAGTGGGGGGATCCGCGCGCGAAGTAACCGGCTGATCGAGAAGGGGCCGCCGGAGGGTCGCGCGCCCGGATTCGACAGCTCTCAGCCCTTCCGCTTGGAGACCTTCTTCGCGGCAACCTTCTTCGCGGCAACCTTCTTCACCTTCTTCTTCGTCACCTTCGTCTTCGCCACCTTCTTCTTCGCCGCCGCCGCCGTCGCCCCGCCCTGCAGCTCGACGAGCTTGCTGCGCACCTCCTCCGCGTGGCCTTCCGCCTTCACCTTCGGCCAGTGGTGCGCAACCACGCCGTCGGGCGCGATCAGCACCGTCGAACGGATCACGCCCTCGACCTCCTTGCCGTACATCACCTTCTTGCCCCACGCCCCGTACTTCTTCATCACCGCGCGGTCCGCGTCGGTCAGCAGCCCGATGCCGAGCGTGTACTTGGCGATGAACTTGACGTGGGCCGCGGCGGAGTCCGCGCTGCAACCGTAGACCACCGCGTCGAGTCCGCGGAACGCCGGCAGCGCCGCCGTGAACTCGCATGCCTCGACCGTGCAGCCCGGCGTGTCGTCCTTGGGATAGAAGTAGAGCACGACCCAACGGCCGCGCAGCGACGACAACGCCGTGGCCTTGCCGTCTTGGTCGGGGAGCGTGAACGCGGGAGCGGGCGAGCCGATGGCGAGCATGGCGCGATGATGGGCGCCCGCCGGCGCGATGCAAGCAGCGCGCGCCGGGCTCGTCAGCCGGCGCGGACCTGCCGTTCTTCGTCGCGCGGCTCGGTCCGCAGCAGCACGTCCCACAGCGGCGACGTCACGCCGAACCGATCCTCGGGCGTGACGTGGTGGTGCAGCAGGTGGTGCCGCTTGAGCCAGCGCCCGACGCGGCTCTCCATCGGCAGGTGGTGCGTTGCGTAGTGCAGCAGGTCGTAGGCGAGGTAGCCGGCGAGGAACGCGCCGAACACCGGCGACAGCCACCCCGGTGCTTCGCACACGTCGACGAGCAGCCACGCGAACAGCAGGTAGAACCCCGCCGCGAGCGGCAGGCTCACGCCGGGAGGCATCACCAGCCGCGCCTTGTCCCACGGCTGCACGTGGTGGATGCCGTGGAACAGGAAGATCAGCCGGCGCAGCCACGCCGGCGGGTTCGGCGGCGAGAAGTGGAACACGAACCGGTGCATCACGTACTCGACGAACGTCCACGCGAAGAGCCCGCCGAGGTGCGCGAGCAGCAGCGCGTTCACGGTCATGCCGGTCGCCGCTCGATCCGACCACGCGTCGACCAGGAACCAGCCGATGATCGGTGTCCAGACGACGACCACCACGGCCGGGTGGATCGTCGTCAGCGCTTCGAGCCAGTCGGATCGGAACAGGCGGATCCGCGGCTCGCGTTTGGACTGCGGCTGGAAGTACACGCCCAGATTGAACCTCCTGTCGCCGGTCGCTGTCCAGACGCGGCGACGAGAGCGTCAGGCGGGGCCGATGCGCACGGGTTCGACGCGCCACCACGTCAACGACCGCCACGCCCACTCCAGCGGCCCCTGGCGGAAGCGCGCCAGCCACAGGCGGCAGAACACGACCTGCAGCAGAGACACGCCAACGACCACCGCCATCAACCACGCGCGAGGCACCGCGCCGAACAGCCCGAAGCCGTAGCCGAAGAACAGCAGCGAGCAGACCACGGTCTGCAGGATGTAGCACGAGAACGCCATGCGCCCGACCTGCTCGAGCGCGTGCAGCCATGGCCGCAGGATTCCGCCGCGCACCACCAGGATCACCGCCGAAGCCCACCCGATCGCCGTCACCGCGCGCGCATGCGAGTGCGTGAGATCGTAGACCAGCTTGAGGCCGAGTTCCGTCGTGCGGAAGCCCGTCGCGTGCCACGCCAACGCCCACGCAAGTTGTGCCGCGGCGACCAGCCCGCCGGCGACGAGCAGCACGACGTAGATCGCGGTTCGGCACTGACCGTGGAAGAACCCGACCTTCAGCAGCCCCATGCCGAGCCACATCATGCCGAGCACGTCGAACACCCAGTGGTAGTAGAGGAACGACGACTGGAACTGATGGTGGTAGTCCCAGCGGTTGCGGAACAACTGCCAGTAGCCGACGCGCACCTCGGCAATCTCCTTCTGCAGCGCTTCGGGCGTCGGCGGAATCGCCTTCTCGCGCGCCTGCCAACGCCGTTGCGCCTGCGCCAGCGCCTCGGGAACGGTCTCGCCCGCGGCCTGCAAGCGCGACGCCTCGACTGCCTGCGTTCGCGTATCGGCGACCTGCGCGTAACGACGGAGACCGATCGGCACGAATGCGAGCAGCCACACCGCGCCGAGCGCGATCAGCGTGCGCGGGCGCAGCCCGCGGAACGCAACGGCGAGCGCGCCGAGCAGCCCGTACTGGTAGAGGATGTCCCCCGTCCACTGCAGGAAGAAGCGGTGCACGATGCCGAACGGCACGAGCCACAGGCATCGCCGCAGCAGCAGGTCGGCAACGCGCGCACCCTGGCCGCCGGCGACGAGTCGTTCGGCGAACAGCACGATGCCCGCCCCGAACAGCATCGAGAACAGCGCCCGCATCTTGCCGTCGAACAGCGCCGTCTGCAGGTACCAGGTCCACACGTCGGCGCCGGTGCTGCCGCCGGCGTAGCCCGGGTTCGTGTAGGCGTCGTCGGGCCACGCGAACTCGACGACGTTCATCACCAGGATGCCGAGCACGGCGAGGCCGCGGACGATGTCGATCGTGCGCACGCGATCGGACGAAACGGCGGGCGAGACGACGGGCGCGGCGTCGGCAGTGGTCACGGCGGCCCTCTACGGACCACCTCGCCAGGCGGTCAGCGCCCGGCGCGGGTTTCCCGGCAAGGCCGCTCTCAGCGCACCGCGAGGAACCCGACCGGATCACCGACCACCGCCGTCTCGATCAGTTCGTCGTCGGGGTCGACGACCGCACCGCTCGCCGCCGCCTGTTCGAGGAACCACGGCACCTCTTCGGCCGACGTCGTGATCAGCCCCGGCCGGCGCAGACGCGCCCACAGGCCGTGCGCCAGCTCGCGCGCCCGTTCGCGCTCGGCGACGAAGCGCTCGACGTCGAGTTGCACCGGCGCGATGCGACCGTAGGCGACGTCGCTGAGCACGGGCCAGGTCTCCGGATCGGTGAACACGCTGATGCAGCCGAGATGGTCGAACGTCGTCGCGCCTCCGAGCGTGCGGGCATCCCCGGCGACGAACTGCAGCGACGCCGTCGGAGCCGCCGCAGCGAGCGCCCGGTTGAGCAGATCGCACTCGTCACCGCGCAGGTTGGCGGCAACGACGGTGCGCTCGTGCACCATCGTCTCGGCGAGCAGCACCGGCAGCTCGGCGACGCCGGCCCCGACCCACAACGACGCGCCGCGCGCCGGCAGCCGCCGCAGCAGCGCTCGCGCCAGCCGTTCG
Source organism: uncultured bacterium (assembly GCA_937952215.1). Lineage (GTDB taxonomy): Bacteria > Planctomycetota > UBA1135 > UBA1135 > UBA2386 > UBA2386. The sequence goes on along the minus strand of CALFZH010000062.1, from coordinate 25,192 downwards.
CCGAGCTCGACGACCGCCGGCCGGCGCTCGGCCCAGAACTTCTCGCCGTCCTCGTGGAAGTAGATCGCGCCGAGCGCGCCCCAGTCGCACGCATCGAGCACGCGACGCGTCAGCAGCGAGACCGCGCGCAGATCCGTCGTGGGCTTCTTCACGCCGGCGTCCCGAGGCCCGCGAGCTGGCGCAGGCGCGGCCACGCGAAGATGCCGGTCTTGTGGCCGTCGCTCCAGAAGAACGACAGGCCGTAGCGGCCGACCAGTTCGGCGCCGAACAGCAGGATGTCGTCCTTCACGGACTTCGGGTCGAGCAGCGGACGGCCGGTCGTCTCCTCGACGCAGCTCGCGCACGGACACGCCAGCCGCAGGTCGCGCGCCTTGTAGTCGGCGACAGCGCCGTCCTTCCATTCGATGCGGAACACGTACGGCGACACGAGGTCGGCGGTCTTCGGAACAGGTTGGGTCATGCGTGGCGTTCGACCGCTTGCGCTCGTCGTCGGGATGCCGGACAAGGAGAGCATGCGGCTCGGCGCGATCATTCTGGCAGGCGGACGCAGCGCGCGCATGGGTCGCGCCAAGGACGCGCTGCCATGGCGCGGACGACCGCTGCTCGCGCACGTCGTCGCCGAACTCGAACGCTGCTGCGATCCGATCACCGTCGTCGCCCGCGACGCGGCGCAGGCGCTGCCGCCGCTGCCGCCCACGGTGACGCGGCTCGTCGATGCGGCGGGCACCGGGCCGCTGGCCGGCCTGCTGACGGGCCTGGCGTGGCACCGGGGCCGGAACGTCGACGCCGTGTTCGTGACGGCCTGCGACCACCCGTTCGTCTCCGCCGAAGTCGTGCGCTGGCTCGCCGCGCACCTCGCCGACCACGATGCCGTCGTGCCGCGCACTGGCGACGCGTGGCAGCCGTTGTGCGCGATCTGGCGGACCACCGTCGTCGCGACCGCCGAGCGGTTGTTGGCGACGGGTGCGGGGCCGCGTGATCTGGCGCTGGCGGCGCGGACGCGTGTGGTCGAGGCCGACGAACTGCGCGCCGCCGATCCCGAGCTGCGCTGCCTGCGCGACGTCGACACGCCGGACGACTGGAACGCGGCACTCTCGCTGGCCCGCGAGTCGCCGCCATGAACCACGGCGCCGAACGCGCACGCTGCTACCGCTGCTTGCGACCGCAGGCGATGTGCCACTGCGCGCTGATGCCGCGCATCGCCACCACGACGCGGGTGGTGATCCTGCAGCACCCGCACGAGCGCACGCACCCGTTCGGCACCGCGCGGCTGGTGCGGCTGTGCCTGCCGAACGCCGAAGTGCACGTGCCGTACGCCGGGGTCACCGGCACGCTCGAACACCGCCTCGACGTTCCGGACGACACCGTGGTGCTGTTCCCGCACCCGGAAGCACCGTTGCTGAACGACGTCGTGGCGACCGCACGGCCGTCGACGCTGCTCGCGATCGACGGTACCTGGGCGCACGCCCGGTCGCTGTGGCGCGCGAACGGCTGGTTGCAGCGATTCCGCCACGTTCGCCTGCTGCCGGCGAGTCCGAGCCGCTACCGCATCCGGCAGGAGCCGCGACCGGACTACGTGTCCACACTCGAGGCGATCGTCGAGGCATTGCGCGTGATCGAGCCGGCCGCGGTCGACTTCGGCCCGCTGCTCGCCGCGTTCGACGGCATGATCGACCGGCAGATCGCGCACGCCGCCGTCGTCCAGCGCTTCGGCCGGCACAAGCAGGAACGCCAGCGGCCATGGCGCGCGATCTCGCCGCTGCTGCACGATCCGCGGCTCGTCGTGACCTACTCGGAGTCGGCGCTGCCCGGCGGGGATCCGGCGGCTCCGCGCGAGCTCGTGCAGTGGGTCGCGGCGCGCATCGGCAGCGACGACGTGTTCGAGGCGGTGTTGCGACCGCGCGCGGCGCCGCCAGCGCCCGCCCATCTCGCGCACATGCGACTCTCACCCACCGACGTGGCCACCGGCGAGGATCCGGCGGCCGCGGCAGCGCGCTTCCACGCGTGGCTCGGTGCCAGCACTCCCGTGACTGCGTGGACGCGCACGACGCTGGAATGGGCAGCCTCGATGGTGCCGGCCGGCACGCCGACGACGACGCTGAAGACCAGCTACTGCAACGCCAGGAATCGCCGCGCCGGATTCCTCGAACAAGCGCTCGCCGCAGAGGGCATCGCGCCTGCGGCCGTGACCTGTCGCGGTCGCGCCCGCGAGCGCCTAGGCAACGCGCTGGCGATGGCCCGCTGGCTCGCCGGCCTCGCCCGCTGCGACGGCCGACCCGATGGCGTCGGTGTCATGCCGCTCGTGGCACCCGGCCGACGGGGTTCTTAACAATTCGACCCGCCCGGTCCGATAGCGGCCGGATGCCCGAATCCCATTCCGGACAAGCAGAAGCGACAGTCGAAGCCTCGACTGGGTCGCGCCGCTCCCGGCTGGGGATCTTCGGTGTGGCTGCGGTCGGCCTGGTCGCCACGCTCTTCCTCGCAACGACGCGGGAACGCGCCAACAAGCAGCGGGCGGAAGCCGAATTCGAACGGCTGACGGACAAGATCGTCGATCGCGTCAGCGAGCGCACCCGCCTGTTCGAGGTCGGGCTGCGGGGCGGCCGTGGCGCCTTCCTCGTCGATCCCGAACTGGGTCGTGACGAATGGCGGGCCTACGTGCAGTCGTGCGACATCGACCGCGACCACTGGGGCGCGCTTGGCTTCGGCTACGTCGCCCGGGTCGCCCGCGCCGACTCGGCCGACTACGTGACGCGCATGCGGACGACGGCGCCCGAGTTCTCGATCCACGTGCCGGACGGTGCGCGCGGCGAGCACGACGACCTGTTCGTCATCCAGTACATCGAGCCGCGGGAATCGAACTACGCCGTGTTCGGCCTCGACATCGGCGCCGAGCCGAATCGGCGCGCAGCGGCGGAACAGGCGATGCGGACCGGCCTGCCCGCACTCACGTCCCCTCTCAAGCTGCGCCAGCTCGACGGCCGCCGGATCGGCATGCTGTACCTGATCCCGGTCTACGGGCGCGGTGCGCCGGTGGCGACCGAGGCCGACCGCATCGCCGCCCTGCGCGGCTGGGTCTATGCACCGATCGTCGCGGAACGCGCGATGCGCGGCCTCGCGGAGCTCACCGACAACCTCGTCGACTTCGACGTCTTCGACGGCGAGGACGCGAGCCGCAGCGTGTTGCTCTACGACGACGACCGCCATCTCCCGCCGGGAGTCTGCGGCATCGAGGAACGGAACTACCAGGACCGCCGGTTCGCCACGCGGCGTTCGGTTCACGTCGGCGGGCGCCCATGGACGATCGTGGTCAGCTCGCGCCGCACGTTCGAAGCCCTCTACGCCGGCATCTCGGTGGTCTGGACGTGGTCGCTCGGCCTGGCGCTGACCGCGGCCACCGTCGCGTGCTTCTGGGTGCTCGCCAACGGCCGCCGGCGCGCGATGGACCTCGCCGGCGAGATGACGTCACAGTTGGCCGTGCGCAATGCCCAACTCGAGGCGGCACGCGCCGGCGCCGAGGCGGCGACCGAGGCAAAGAGCCAGTTCCTCGCGCACATGAGCCACGAACTGCGCACGCCGCTGACCGCGATCCTCGGCTTCTCGCAGGTGCTCGCCGAACCGGACATCGGATCGAGCGAACGCATCGACCATGCGCTCACCATCCAGCGGAACGGCGAACACATGCTGACCCTGATCAACGAGGTGCTCGACTCCTCGAAGATCGCCGCCGGCAAGATGACCGTCGAGAACATCGAGATGTCGATCCTCGATGTCGTCGCCGACGTGCAGAAGCTGCTGCAGCACCGCGCCAAGGAGAAGGGGCTGCGGTTGCACGCAGCGTTCGCGTCGCGGCTCCCCGACCGCCTGATCGGCGACCCGACCCGCGTCCGCCAGATCCTCACCAACCTCGTCGGCAATGCCGTCAAGTTCACGGCGCGGGGCGAGATCCGGATCGAGGTCGAATGCGGCCCGCAGTCCGCCGGTGGCGAGCCGCGCCGCCTGCTCGTGCGCGTCGTCGACACCGGCAAGGGCATGAACGCCGAGCAGGTCGGGCGGTTGTTCCAGGCCTTCGTCCAGGCGGACGCTGCGACGGCTCGCGACCACGGCGGCACGGGTCTCGGCCTGTCGATCAGCAAGCATCTGGCGGAGCTGCTCGGCGGCGACCTCCATGCGCAGAGTGAACTCGGACAAGGCACGACGTTCACCTTGGACCTGCCGCTGCAGCTCGCCGCCGGCGCCGCCTGGATCGATGCCACGGCTGCGCGGGCCGCCGCCGGACCGGCGACCAGGGCCAAGGGGTGCTCGCTCGCGGGACGCGTGTTGCTCGTCGACGACGGCCCCGACAACCGTCGCCTGATCGGCCTCGTGCTCGAACGCGCCGGCGCCTCGGTCGAGACCGCCGAGAACGGCCACCAGGCCGTCGACCTGGTGCTGGCGACCCGGGGCGCGGGCACCGGCTACGACCTCATCCTGATGGACATGCAGATGCCGGGCCTCGACGGGCCGAGCGCGACCCGGACCCTGCGACGCGCCGGCGTCACGACGCCCATCGTTGCGCTGACGGCGAACCTGCTGGCCACCGACATGGAGGCCTGCCGGACTGCGGGATGTGACGACGTGGTCGGCAAGCCGATCCAGCAGGCGCACTTCCTCGCGACCTGCCGCACGTTCGTCGACCGCAGTCGCCGCGACGCGGACGAGCACGACGCGTCCTGAGCCGGCGCCGGACCCGGTGGCCCGGCGCCGCGTCGCGATCACTTCACCTTCGCGGACTCACCGGCGGCCTGCAGGCCCGCGAGCAGCTTCGGCACGTCGGTCATCGCCGGGTCGTAGGCGACCTTGATGTCGACCTTGCCGGGCTCGACTTCGGCCGAGTGCACGCCGGGCATCTTCTCGAGCGCGCCACGCACGGTGGCGGCACAGCCCCCTCAAGCCGGGGCCTTGGCGAGCACGAACTGGACCTCGGTGGTGTTCGCCGTCGGCTGCATCGAACTGCAGGCCGAGAACCCCAGCACGAGACCCACGGCGAGTGCGAGGGCCTTCATGACTTCACCTTCGCGCCCTTCTCACCCGCAGCCACGAGCGCGGCGACGATCGCCTCGGGCTTCACCTGCTTGCTGTCGTAGTGGACCGTGAAGTCCTTGTCGCCCGCCTTGATGGCGATCTCGCCTACGCCAGCGACCTTGGCCAGTGCACCACGCACGGTGGTGACACAGCTGCCTCAAACGTCCTGTCCGAGCTCGAACACGGACTTGGCATCGGTCGCCACAGCTGCCGGCGGGGTGCCGCCGGGTGACGGGGTGTCCGTCTTGCTGCAGCCGACCGCGAACAGGGCGAGCGCCCCGATCACGAACAGTCGGATCATCGATTCTCTCTCTCTGGAATGGGACCGCCGCGGGAAGTCCGCGGCGGGGCGGCCATGCTACGACGAATCGCGATTTCGTTCAGCCACGCGACCGCGGGTCGGCGAACGTCGCCCCGACCGGCAGCGCGCGCACGGTCGAGTGCAGCACCTGGAAGTGCGGCCGCCCCTGCGCGTCGGGGCCGCGGAACACCAGCGTCGCAGCGGCCGCCGTCGGCACCAGGGTCGCCAGCCGTTCGACCAGCGCATCCGACTTGCGCACCGGCACATCGGCGCCGTTCGCCCGCAGCACCAGCAGCACCGCGCGGCCGCGCAACCGCGTGAGCTGCGGCGCGAGTTCTCCGGCGATCGCCTCCACGTGCGTCGCCTCGGTCCCCGCGGCGATGCCGAGGATGGCCATCGGGGGCACCGCTTCGTCGCGTCGCGCGAGCAGTTGGACGAGCCCGCCGACCGCGGCGGAAGCCGCCGGTGCGGCCGCCTTCGGGGCGGTCGCCGCGGCCACGGCTGCAGCAGCCGGCGCGGGAGCGGCCGCCGGGGCCGGAGCTGGCGCCGGAGCTGGATGCACGGGCTGCGCCTTGCCATCGCCCCGATCGAACAACACCTTCGCGGCCTTGCGCTCGACCAGCGCCGCGACGAAGCCACGCACCGGCTGAGCGTCGGGTTCCGCACCACCCCACACGATCGTGCACGTCGTCCCCGCGAGCGAACCGGCGGTGGTCAGCAGCGTCGGCAGCTCGCGGGCGAGTTGGCGTTCGACCATCGCCCGGTCGGTGCCGCCGCGCACCAGGAACCGCACCGCGAGGCCCTTCTTCTCGGGCGGCGCGCACAGCGGCGGATGCACCTGGACCGGCTGTTCGCCGTCGAGCAGCACGCGGGCCGCACCCTTGGCGATCGCGGCCGCGACGACCGCATCGGCGACCTTCGACGCGCCGACGTACACCGTGTCGGCGGCGGCGATGCCAGCACCGTCGATCTCGCGCGCGAGCGCTCTCTGCTGCTGCGCCGCGTCACGACCCGCGGTCATCGCCGCGATGCGCACACCATCGCTCGACCGCGTGACGGTCAGCATCGCCGGCAACAGGATCTCCGTGGCGCCGCCTTCCTCGACGGCCAGCCGCCTGACGCCGCTCTTCTCGAACGTCGCGCAGACCGACCGCAGCAGCGTGCGCGACAGCGCCGCATTGCCGACGACCTGCACGCGGACCGCACGACCGGCGAACGACGTGCCGTCCTTCGGCAGCCGCCGGTCGATCGCGCGCTGCAGTTCGACCGGCTTGCCCGCTTCGCTGTCCAGTCGCACCGTCGTCTCGTCGCCTGCCGTCGCGACCGCCACCGGGTCGGGAACGAACGGCTCGCGCTGTTCGCCGGCGACCGTGCAGACGACCGACTTCGCCTGCAGCGTGGCCGCGACCTCGCGCACGCAGGCCTCGGCGTCGCCGTCGATCGTGAAGCCGGCCGGCCAGTCGATCACGATCGCCTTGCCCTTCGTGGCCGCGGCGTGACCAGCCGCCTCGGCGCGCAGCGCCGCGAGGATCCGTGCCGGCGCGCGCCCGTTGGCGAGCAGCCGCAGCGTCGTCTCCGCGCCCGAGACCACGCTCACGAGCTTCGGCCAGACGATCTCGCCGCCGGCCTCGACGCGTACGGCACCGTGCTTCTGCGCGAAGTCGACGCACGCCGCGAGCGCCGCGGCCACGGGCTTGGTGAGTTGCACGCGCACGTTCTTGCCGCGGCAGGCAGCCGCGTGCTCGGGCAGCACCATCGCGAGCGCATCGAGCGTCGTCGCCTCGTCGTCCGCGGGGGTCACAGCGATCGTCGTCACGTCACCCGCGGTCGTGCACTGCACGCGCTGCGCGAGTTCGAGATCGAACAGCACGCGTTCGCCGATCGCGGCGCGCGTGGCGCCCGCCGCCCGCAGCCGCTCGGCGATCACCGTGCGCAGCGCTGCATCGGGCTTGCCCTTGCCGGCGAACGCCAACGCGACCTTCTTGCCGCGCGACTTCGCCGCGAGGCCATCGAGGTGGGGCGCCATCGCCATCGCCAGATCGGCGGCGTCGAGTTCGCCGGTCGCGACGTCGACGCGCAGCACGCCGGCTGACTCGGCCGTCGTCGCGGTCACCGTCGGCAGCGCACCCTGCGCGACGGTCTCGTCGCCGAAGCCGCGCCGCACGACCGCGAGCAGCGGCTTGTGCGCCTTGATGCTCGTCGCAACCAGGTCCTTCACCGCGCTGCCGATCATCGCCTCGCCGGCGAAGCGAACGAGCGCCTTGCGATGGCGCAGGTCGGCCGCGGCGGCGGCAAGCGCGCGCTGCAGCGGGGCGCGCACGGCGTCGACCACGGCCGCCTTCTCCATCGCCGGCACCTGGACGGCGACGACGATGTCGAACCCCGCTTCGCCGCCCTTCGCGCATTGCACCTTCACCGGGCCGTCGTCGACGACGGGTGCCGGCGCGGCTCCGTCGGCCAGCTCGAGCGGCGGCAGGTCGTCGCCGACCGGTTCGAGCGTCGGCAGCTCGTCCGCGACCGGCTCGAGCACCGGCAAGTCGTCGGCGATCTCCTGCTTGGCGGAACGACCGGGCTTCTTGCGCGGCAACTCGTGGCGGTTCTTGGTCATGGCGGAGTGCGGGGGGCGAAGGCTACCCGCCTCCGCGCACCGGCCAAGAGGGCGCGTTCGCGAGCCGGTCGATCACGCCACGACGACGGCTAGCCGACCGTCAGCACCAGCGTGTCGGTGAGCGCCACCTGCGGATCGGCGCAGCCGCCGACACCGCCGAGATCGGCCCCCTGCACGCGCACCTTCGCGCCGATCAGCGTCGGCACCATCGGGATCTGCAGCGTGGCGCCCGCACCACCGACGACGGCCGCCCATTCGTGGCCGATCGTGCAGCCGCAGTACACCCACGCGAACATGCTCTGGCCGAAGCCGACGAACGGCGTTCCCGTGATGCCGTCGAGTTGCACGGTGAGCGCGCCGCCGATCGACGCATGCCCAAACCCGGTGATCGTCGGCTCGCCGCAGCGATGCGCGAGTCGATCCAGCGAGCCGGTCCCGGCGGGAATGTACGCAAGGCCGAGCAGGTTGCCGGGGCCGGTCGAACCGATGACGTGCGCGCGGCCCGTGGTTCTGTCGATCGCGTAGAGCAAGTCCGTGGAGTTGTCGACCATCAACAGCACCCCGAGCTGGCTGTCGTAGGCGAGTCCCTGCGGACCGGCGCTCTGCTGCAGGTTGCCGATCAGGGTGCCAGCGCCCGTAACGCGATCGACCACGAACAGACAATCCGCAGCGGTGCCCGTCGCGTAGAGAGTGTCGGTGTCGCTGTCGTGCGCGAGATTGATCGCACCGGCGATACCCGTGGCGCCGACGAACGTCGCCACACCGGTGACGCGGTCGACGGTGTAGAGCCCGCCGTCGTGCGAGGACGCCGTGTAGAGGACGTCGTGGGTGCTGTCGTACTCGATCGTGAACACGCTCATCGACGGGTTGCCGAACCCGCCGACCAGCGTGGCGGCGCCGGTCACGAGGTCGATCGTGTAGAGCGCGTTGCCGGAGCCCGACACCCCGAACAGGGTCCCCGCCGTGGCGTCGAAGGCCAGTCCCCTGGGCGTGCCGATCGCCGCGCCGACGACCGCCACCGGCGTCTTGGCGCCGGTGACCGGGTTGAGCGTGCTGAGCGCACGGTTCGAGTCGATGGCGATGATCCGCTGGGCCGCGGGGGCGCCAGCGACGAGAAGGGCGGCGATGACGAAGCAGCTGGTGGTCTTCATGGTCCTTACCACCAGGAGCGCCGTGCCGGGGCGCGAGCGGACATCGCCGCCGCCCCGGCACGCGAACGATCAGTTGCCGATCGTCGTGCGCAGGCCGGCCGACGCCGCGTAGTGCTCACCCGACGCGGCCAGGTCGTTCGGCATCACGAACTGCCAGAAGAGCGTGGCGCCCGACAACGAGTAGGTCACCGGCAGCGGTACCGGCAGCGTCCAGCTGCCGATCGTGGGCCCGGTCGCGACGGCGTAGAGCGCGTCGAAGCTCGCGAGGATCGTGCCGCCGTCGAACGGGATCGCCGTCTGCGTGTAGCCGAGGATGACGCCGCCGAACGAGTTCGGGACCGTCGCCGTCCCGTTCAGGCCCCAGGCCGACGGTTGGATCGGCAGCGGCGCCTGGATCGTCGGCACCCCGAAGATGCCGGGCTTGCCCGCGCCGTAGTTGCTGACCTTCGCCAACGCGAAGCCGGCGTTCAGCATGCCCGTCGCGGCCAGCGCGTAGCCGCACGGGCCCTGCGGCACCGACGTGCCGACGACGCGCACCGTCCAGGTGCCCACGGTCGGCACCTGCACAGCGACGCGTTCGACGTTGTTGATCAGGTCGGCCGAGCCGCCGGTCGACGACCACCCACTGGTGAACACGTTGCCGAGGTACTGCGTGGCACCACCAGGAGCGATGACGAGCAGGCTGAGGTCGTTGACGACCGGGTTCGCCGCGTTGGTCGTGCCGGCGAAGTCGGTGAACGCGAGCGTGATCTCGAGCGGCCGCGTCGTCGACGTGACGTCGATGAGGAAGTCGCGCTGCCCTCCCGTCGTGAGCCCGGTGGCGCGGCGCACGTCGGCGACCCACAGCCGCCCGGCGTCACCCGCGAAGTGCAGCGACTCGTCGAGCACGACGCGGCCCCAGCCCTCGCTGTTGCTCGGGTAGCCGGCGACGCCGGTCATGTCCGTGCAGGTGTTGATGAGCACCGCCTTGACCAGCGCTCCGGTCGGCGTGTGCGCATCGCCGGGCGTGGCCGTGCCCGACGGATAGAAACCGTCCATGAAGTACTGCCGCACCAAAGCGCCGGCAGCGGTCGCCGACGGGCAGGCCATGCTGGTGCCGGTCGAGCTCGCCGTTGCGCACGCGCTGGTGCCCGCCGAGATGATGCTGGAGCCCGGCGTGAACAGGTCGGGCTTGCGCCGGCCGTCGGCGGTCGGCCCCGTGCCGCCGCCGCCCTTGTTGTTGTAGTTGGCGCCGTTCTGGGCGTTGCCGACGGCGACCAGGTTCTTCGCGTTCTCGGGGTTCTTCAGCGTCGAGAGGTTGGTCTCGGCGAAGAACACGAGATCGTCCTCGTTGGTCCACTGGAACGCGTCGATCGCGTTGCAGTGCGAGTTGTAGGCCGTGGTGCTGTCGTTGCCCCACGAGTTGGTGTAGACGCGGGCGCCGTTGCTGCGGTGCGTCGTCGCGCGCGTCGCCCACACCGAGGCCGAGTAGTCCGAGCTGTGCGCGATCTTCGCCGCGTAGGCGAGGCCGCGGCTGGCCGTCGAGCCGTTGATCGGGAACGCGTCGCCGGCCGAAGTGCCCGCGGTGTGCGTGCCGTGCGAACCGGTGCCCGTGCCCGAGCGGTAGACGATCTTGCGGTGCAGCGGGCCGATCGGGTTGACCGGATCGCTGAAGTAGCAGGAGCTCGTGGCGATGCCACTGTCCTGGTGGCCGATCACCTGGCCCTCGCCGTGCAGCCCCTTGGTCCAGATCGTCCGGCTGTTGGTCACACCCGTCTGCACCGACCACGTCATCGTGTCGTTGCGCTCGGTGACGACACTCTCGGGCTCGACCCACTGCACGTCACGCGACCGCGCCAGCGCGCGCACGACGTCGGGCGTGGCGATCGCCACCACGAGCCACCGGCCGATCTGCTCGGCCTCTTCGACGATCGTGGCGCCGGCCGCGCGCGTCTGCGCGACCAGCGTCGCGATGTCGCCGCCGGCGAAGCCGAGAACGGCGACGCGCCGCTCGGTCGTGGCGGCGAGCAGTTCGGGGTCGACGCGGTAGGCGGCGTGCAGCGGCGACGACCAGAGCGCCGTGCCGTCGGCGACGCACGTCGCCACCTGGGCCGCGGTGCCGCGCACGATCCACGCGTGGTTGGGCACGTAGTCCATCAACTCGAGGCCGCGCCGGGTCAGGGCCTGCTTGTTCGCTTCGTCGACCGGGCCGCGCACCTGCACCAGGAAGTAGTCGACGCCCGCCGGCACGTTCACGAGGTCCGCCGGGATCGCGGGCTCTGCGCGCGACGTGTCGAACTCGGCGTAGCGCAGCGACAGCAGCCGCGGCTCAGCGGCGCGGCGGTTGCTTTGTTCGAACGTCAGCGGTGCTTGCGGTTCGAACGCCTGCTGTGCGGAGAGCAGGGCAGAGAGGTGGAGCAGAACGATGACAGACGCGCTGGACTTCATTGGCGAACGAGATCGCGGCGCGGGGCGGCGCAGCGTGGTCCGTCGAGCATACCGCATGCTCACAGGCGTCCGCGCGCCTTCGGCGGCATCGGCGTTTCCGCTCGACCGCGGCGCGCGCTCAGCCGCGCTTGCCCGGCATCGGCACCGGATCGACCGGCAGCGGCCCGAACTCGTAGCTCTGCGGCCCCCACCGTTCGTCGCTCGCCAGCGCCTCGTCCCACGTCACTTCGCGGCCGGAGTAGGTCGCCATGCGGCCCATGATCGCGGTCAACGTGCTCTCGGCGACCATGCGCCCTTCGTTGAACGGCTTGCCGGCGCGGATCGCCGCGAACAGGTCGTCGTGCTCGGTCTGGTACGGATCGTTGTTCGGTCCCTCGTGGCGCCATTCGTTGGCGCCGGTGATGCGCCAGCGCCCGGTGTCCATGTGCGCCTCGCCGTCGACGCCGTAGACGTGTTCGCTGACGTCGTTGGCGCAGCCGTCGATCTGTCGACTCTCCGAGAAGCAGAACGCGCCGCCGGCGTACTGGTACTGGACCGCGTGGTGGTCGAAGATGTGGCCGTACTTCGGCTCGGTGCGCACCTGCCGGCCGCCCATGCCGCGGCAACGGGTCGGATGGCCCTGCAGCGCCCAGTTGATCACGTCGAGGTTATGCACGTGCTGCTCGACGATGTGGTCGCCCGACAGCCAGGTGAAGTAGAGCCAGTTGCGCAGCTGCCACTCCATGTCGCTCCACTCCTGCTGCCGTTCGCGCACCCAGAGTCCGCCCTGGTTCCACGAGCAGCGCGCGAACAGGATGCGCCCGAGATCGCCGCGGTGGATGCGGCGCATCGCTTCGAGGTAGCCGTTCTGGTGGTGCCGCTGCAGACCACTGCAGACCGACAGGCCGAGCTTGTCGGCCTGCTCGGCCGCGGCGATGACGCGCCGCACGCCAGGCGAGTCGACGGCGACGGGCTTCTCGAAGAACACGTGCTTCTTCGCCGCAACCGCGGCCTCGAAGTGCGCCGGCCGGAAATGCGGCGGCGTGGCGACGACGATCACGTCGCAGCCGGACTGCAGCACGCCGAGGAACCCGTCGGGACCGACGAAGCGCTGCTCCTTCGGCACCGTGACCTTCTTCCGGAAGTCCTCGCTCTCGCCGAGCGCATCGAGGCAGCCGTCGAGGCGATCGCCGAACATGTCGGCGACGGCGACGAGCCGCGTCATGCCCTTCGTGCTCAACGCCTGCGCGATGGCGCCGCTGCCGCGGCCGCCGCAACCGACCAGGCCGACCTTGATCTCATCGGAGCCACGCGCGGGATCCTGCGGCAAGCGGCCGGCGAGCAGCGAGCGCTGCAGACTCGACGCGGTGGCGGCGGCGGCGGCCGCGTAGAGGAACGAACGGCGGGTCGTGGTCATGGGTGACGGGGTGGGGCGGAGGAGAGAACGGAGATCGCGAGACTCACAGCCGTTCGAACCGCGCGCGCTCTTGCGCAGTCGGCTCGCGCTGCGGCCGCACGACACGGAAGCCGATGTGCTGGCCGTCGGTGAGGTACCACCAGCTCTTCGGGATCTGCGGGTCGCGCTGGTTCCAGGCTGGCTCGCTCGACTGGCGCGAAGCACTGCGCAGCGCGTTCGGTTCGTCGCGCCAACTGCCGCCGCGCGCGACGTGCGGGAAGCGCACCGGGCGGCCGCGGTCGTCGGGCTTCGGCGCGAAGAACGGATCCCGGCGCGGTGCTTTGCCGTTCGCCTCGGCGTAGGCATCGGGCAACCACGCGTCGGCGACCCACTCGGCGACGTTGCCGTGCAGGTCGTGCAGCCCGAACGCGTTCGGCTTCTTGCTGCCGACGGGATGGTAGGCGGGTGCCGGCGGCGCGCCGGGCTCGAGCACGCGCGCGCTGTTGCCGGCGAACCAGGCGTAGTCGCCGAGCTGCGACGCGTCGGCGCCGTGCGAAAACGGCGTCGCGCTGCCTGCGCGACACGCGTACTCCCATTCGGCCTCGGTCGGCAGGCGGTAGAAGCGGCCGGTCTTCTGGCTGAGCCACGCGCAGTACTGGCGCGCCGCGACGTGCGACATGCAGATCGCCGGGAAGCCGTCGCGCCCCATCGTGAACGTCATGTCCATGTACGGCGGCGTCGGGCGGCTCAGGCCGTCGGGCTTCTTGCTCTGCGGGCGCGAGGCGTCGGTGTTCCAGAGGTCGTATTCGGCCCAGGTCACTTCGCAGCGCGCCATCCAGAACGGGGAGACGGTGACTTCGATCGGCGGGCCTTCGTGGTCGGCGCGGCCCTTCTCGTCGGCGGGGCTGCCCATGCGGAAGGTGCCGCCGGGCACGGGGATCAGGTCGAATGTGACTTGCGAGTCGGGGATGGTCTGGCGGTAGGCGGTGAACGTGGGGTCGGCGGGCTGTTGGGTGGTGGCGCCGTCGAGCAGGACGGCGATCGGGGTGACGAGGATCGACAGCGCGCGCGAGGCAGTCACGAGGGCGGCGAGCTTATCGGGTCGCTTCGGCGGGTCACGCGGGGTTGGAGGGTCGTTGCGTTGCTGCGGAGGTCGGCGGCGAGTGCGAAGGCGGTCGTGGGCTTGACGGCAGGAACGGGTGCTTGGACAGTCTGGGCCTCGTTTCCGTTCGTCCTCAGCCCTCGAGGAGAAGCAGCCATGCGTCTGGATGGAGCCGTGTTCGTGAGGCCGGCGCCGAAGGTGCCATCGATGCCTACGCGTCGGGCGTTCGTGATCGCTGGGTGTACTTTCGCCGCGGGGATCGCGGTCGGTGGTGCGTGCGGCTACTCGGCGGGTGTTGGAGCCGCCCAGTCGTCAGCGCCGACTGACAAGCTGGAGTCGACCGGCGATCCGGATCACGACGAGTTTCGGCGAGTCGCTAGGGGCCCGCTGGATGAACTCATGGCGGTCCACTTGCCGTTCGTGAACCACGCACGAAGTGCCTACGTCGACGATCCGGTCATGTGGCAAGGGGTCAGCCGCATCGTCGATGCCCTCATCGCGGGGCATCCTGTCGAGAACCGCCGTGCATCTGCTCGCTGGATCGCGCAAGTCATCGAGCAGAGCAAGGTGGAGCATGCGAAGCCCCTACTCTCCTCGGTCCAGACGTTGCGGAACATCAAGTGAGCATGCAGGGTGGTGCCGGGATCAGCGCGCCTGGAGCGGCCGCTCCGGGTGGCTCCGTCAATGTCCGCGTGGGCACGAACGATGGCAGCGTCGAGTCGAACTCTGGGGGCTCGGGAACTCAGAGCCATGAGGTCCCCCCAAGCAAGAGTGTTCCTCTGCCAATCCCGGTGGTGCCGCCAGGTACCATGATCGCCGTTTCTGTCGGCAAGGGACTTCGTCAGCGCGTGATCCTCATCGAAGTGATCTCGCCCGGCCCGTGACCCAACCGATACCTCCTTCCACGTACTCCCTCGTCGTCACCTCGTCACTCAGCGAAGAACCAGCCATGCCCAAGCCAACAACGCGCATCCTCCTCGTCGCGGCCACGCTGACGGCGACGCTCGCGGCGCAGACGCCGCAGCACGTGGTCGTTCCCGCCGCCTACACGACCAACGACGCCGTGAGCTACGTCTGGCTGCCCGGCGCGAGCCGCAACCTGCGCCAGCAGACCCTGGTCGGCGCCTCGCACCTGACCTCGCTCATCGGCCACAACCTCACCGCACTCGAACTGCGCCGCACCGCCGAGAACGAGGTCTTCGCCGGCGGCAGCGCCGACCTGATCGTCAACCTGTCGATCTCGCCGCGCACGCCGCTCACCTGTTCGTCGACGTTCGCCCTCAATGCCAGCGCCTCGCCGACCGAGGTCTTCAACGGCACCGTGACGTTCCCGACCTCGCCCGCGACGGCGCCGCCGTCGCCGACGACCGCGGTGCCGTGGACCCCGAACAACACGCTGCGCATCCAGTTCGCGCAGCCGTTCACCTACCTCGGCGGCACCCTCTGCATCGACATCGTCGGCACACCGATCAGTGGCCAGAACGCCAACTGGTGGATGGCGGACGCCATGTTCGAGAACCTCAGCGGCTCAACCCTGGATCTCGGCGGCGGCTGCGGTCTCTACGGCGGCCCCTCGCACCAATGGAGCTACGTCTCCGCGCGATCGCTGCTGCCCGGCGGCTTCGCGCGCCTGCACGCCTACGGCACCCCGTCGGGCGTCGCCGTCGCGGCGTTCGGCCAGCGGAGCCTCGTCGGCGTGCCGCTCGCGATGCTCGGCCTGCCCGCCGGGCCCGGGTGCGATGTGTTCCTCAGCACGGTCGACACCGTGGTGCCCGGGCTGTTCGTGCCGACCGCACACCCGGGCCTCGCCGCCGCCGGCGGCCGCGCCGACGTCGAGTTCAAGCTCCCGGCGACGACCTCGATGTTCGGCCTCTCGCTGACCACGCAGTGGCTCGACTGGACGCAGGTCGCGAGCAGCAACGCCATCGAGTGGACCATCGCCTCGGCCATGCCGACACTCGACATGGCGCTCGTCGACGGCCATCCCGCCGAAGCCACGGGCAACGCCACCGTGCACCTCGCGCACGTGCTGCGGTTCGAGTACCAGTAGCCGCGCGCTGCCAAGTCCGTCGAGCGGACGCCCGGCGGCGGTGGTGGCGCGGCGACGTTTCGCGCCCCGTTGACTTGTCCGCGCCCGCTCGCCAGCATGGCCCGCGTCGCGAACGCACGCGGGTGTAGTTCAGCGGTAGAACGTCAGCTTCCCAAGCTGAATGTCGTGGGTTCGATCCCCATCACCCGCTCCATTCTCGCTCCGTCGAGTGCGCGCAAGCCGTTGCAATGGCTCCGGGCAAGACCTGGCTGCACCTCGCGACTCACGGCTACTTCGCGCCCGCAGAAGCTTGGCAGGCGATCGACGCCAAGGGCAGGGCGGCGTCGTCATGCGTTCTCTCGATGCTCTGCTTGGAAGAGTCAACCTGGATTCCCAAGCTGCATGGTGGTTCGATCCTCATCGCTCGCTACAGTTTCGCCCCGCGGAGAATGAAAGCTACGTAGAGCCGCAACCTGGTCGGGAGCGACGAACGCGTAGGACGCCAGCACCCCGTATCCGAACGACCCACACCGATCCGAGGCTAGCGCGCACGCTGCACGCCAGCGGAGACCCAGCTTGCCGCAGGCTAGCGCCTCCGATCGACCGAAGAACCTGGAAACAAACACCGCCCATGACTTCGGCGTATTGCACATGACACAGCTCTCGCTCTTTCCGCCACAAACGCTCAAGCCTGAATAGCCAACCCTAATCCGCACTCCCTTCGACCCCCAGGACTCTCATGACCAGCACTCCGGGCATCATCAAGGACATCGATCTGAACAGCGTCGACATCGGAACCGCACAAGTCCGCACCGACCTCACTACGGGCATCGAGGACCTCGCAGCAAAAGAACTTTGTCAAGGCTGTCACCTCGGACCCAACTGCCACCTTGGAAGAACGGATCGAGCGAGGGCGAAAGCAGCCAGTGCTAAAGCAGATCATTGTGACCCTTGAAGACTCGATGCATCAGGGTCTGCAGTCTTTCGCAAAGAACGAAGGTCTTAATCAGGATGAGGCTGCATCGGCGTTGCTCGAAGACGGCCTCACTCGCCGGGGTTTCTTGACTAGCTAAAGCAAGTCACGTGTACGGCCTTTCATCTTCCGAATGGACCGATCTGCTCCTAAGCGTCAACACCCATCGATCGCAACGTCGCCTATCTCCTTATCAAGTTGGGCTCTACGTTCAACGTGCGCTCCAAGCCACTAACCTTCAGGTTCTCGCACAAGCCCTGGGCTTTGGCGACGCAACAACGCTCACAAAGCTACACCGCTTGTCGCAGTTGCCTGACGGCCTGGCAGCAGTCATCAGCTGGGGTGGCGGCCGCGGTACATTGAGCATGTCGGCGGCCTCTGAACTTCTTCGCTTGGGCGACAAGGCTGCGCAGGCTTTTCCCCTGGCCCTTTCCAACAACATATCGAAGGAAGAGGCGCGACAGATCGTACAGCTCCATCAGCGCTCGGGCCAACCCATCGATGCATGTGTGAAGCAGTCATTGCTCACCCGCCCACGCATCGAACAGATGGAGCTCATCATTGGGACCATCCTGGACCCATTGGCCAAGGCACATTGCGCACAATTGGGCAATGAGGACAGCACAAAGCTACTGTCCCGCCGACTAGCGCAGCGCTTCCCCGATCTGTTCTTCAAGTCCATTCGCGTCAATGCTGACAAGTTCTCTTTGTTGCTGGACACCCCCGTGTCCCGCACCTTCCGCGAGAGCATCGCGCCCAACAGCGTGGAATCCGTAGTTAACGCAATACTAATGCAGTCGACGCCCCAACTATGAGTCGCATATCGCTCAAGGACGATGGCACGATACTCCTTGGCCAGCAAATTTCCTGCGACGGCTTCGCCTGCAACCGACCCATCAGAATACAGACACACATTCATGCCGACCATATGGTGGACTTCAACACCAGCAAGGCCAATCAGCGAATATTCATGTCTGAGCAGACGCGCTCACTGTTGTGCGCAATACAGAATGCCGACCTACCGTACCGCGACAACGTCATAGGCGTCGCCTTCGGCGAGAGGGAGGCCGTAGGAGCCGAGGAGATAACACTTCTGCCGAGCCATCACATGCTCGGGGGAGCACAGGTGCAGGTTACGTGTGCAGACGGATACCGCGTAGGCTACTCGTCGGACTTCTTCTGGCCGGTGGAGTCGACGATATCAGTCGACGAGCTAGTCGTTGATTCCACTTACGGCAACCCCGAGGCACGGCGCTCCCGCAGGTCGAGGACACGTTCTGGGTGAACCTGATCGGTCGTGGCTACCCGGCCCCGGGCGTGAAGTTCCGTTGGTGCACGGAGCGCATGAAGATCCGCCCCGCGAACCGCTTCATCAACGACATGGTGAAGCAGAACGGCGAAGCGATCCTCGTGCTGGGCACACGCAAGGCGGAGAGCAGCAAGCGCAAGCACCGCATGGTGAAGCTCGAGGGCAAACGCATCCGCGATCGCCTGAGTCCCAACCTCAGCCTGCCGAACTCGCTCGTCTACAGCCCGGTCGAGGACTGGACCAATGACGACGTCTGGCTGTTCCTGATGCAGGTGCAGAACCCCTGGGGGCACAACAACAAGGAGCTGCTCACGATGTACCAAGGTGCTTCCGCCGACGGCGAATGCCCCCTGGTGCTCGACACGAGCACGCCCAGTTGCGGCGACAGCCGCTTCGGGTGCTGGGTCTGCACGCTCGTCGACAAGGACAAATCCATGTCGGCGATGATCCAGAACGACCACGAGAAGGAGTGGATGCTGCCGCTGCTCGAGCTGCGGGACAAATTGAAGGAAGCCGACCGCACGACACGCGACTTCCGCCGCATGCAAGGGCACGTGCAGCTGTTCCACGGCGAGCCAATCCCTGGCCCGTACACGCAGTCGGCACGAGAGACGTGGGTCCGCGAGCTGCTCACCGCCCAGGAGTGGATCCGCAAGCACGGTCCCGACTATGTGCGCGACCTCGAGCTGATCAGCTTCCCTGAGCTGCAGGAGATCCGCCGTTTGTGGGTCGTCGAGAAGCACGAGCTGGAAGACTCGCTGCCCCGCATCTACCGCGAAGCGACCGGTCGCGACTACCCCGGAGCACCGCTCCACGAGCACTCGGCGTTCGGAGCGGAGGAGATCGCCAAGCTCCGGGAATCATGTGGCGAAGACACGCTGCACTTCGAGCTCGTTCGCGAGCTGCTCGACACCGAGCAGCGTCATCGCAACATGGCACGCCGCGCAGGGCTGTTCGAGAAGCTCGAGTCCGCGCTGCGCCGCGGCTTCTACGAGGATGCTGAGGACGCCAAGCAGCGCGCTCTTCGCAGGCAGCAGGCCAAAGACGCCCCCACCACCATCCAGCCGCGCCAGCAGGGGCTGCAGCTGCCACTGTCATGATTCTCGACCGCTTCGTCCTACACAACTTCGGCCCCTATCTCGGCCGCCACGAGATCGACCTGTCGCCTGCTCCGCCGAAGAGGCCCGTCATCTTGTTCGGCGGCATGAACGGCGGCGGCAAGACCTCGGTCCTCAACGCGCTGCAGCTTGTGCTCTATGGGCGCCGGGCGGACATCTGGAAGGGCTCCGAGGGTTCCTACGACGCCTTCCTGCGCAAGTGCATCCATCGTCGCGCCGACCAGCAGGAGGGCGCCGGGATCGAACTCACGTTCCGCAGCTCCCTGCAGGGAGCAGAGCAGACGATCCACCTGTCCCGATACTGGCGCGTGGTTGGATCCTCGATCCGCGAGTCGCTGGACGTGATCCGGGACGGCGAACTCGACACCGTGCTCGCGGAGAATTGGAGCGAGTGGGTCGAGGAGTTCATCCCGGCACGAGTTGCGCCGCTGTTCTTCTTCGACGGGGAGAAGATTGAAGCGATGGCGAGTCCGGCCAAGTCTGCCGAGATCCTAAAGGCAGCGATCCACTCCCTTCTCGGTCTCGACATCGTCGACCAACTCAAGACCGACCTCGAGATCCTCGAGCGCCGCAAGCGCAAGGAATCGGGAGTCGAGAAGAACGATTCCCCCTTGGTGCAGAAGGCCAGAGATCTCGAGCGAGACCACGAGAAGCAAGAGGAGCGCCTGGGGCAGCGCCATCAAGCGCTGGCAGTGCTTCGCAACGAGTCGGAGCGCCTGGCCAAGCGGCTCGCGGATCTGGAGCGGCAGCTCGAGCAACAAGGCGGAGCGATCTTCGAGAGCAGGCACAAGTTCGAATCGGACCGCGATGCACTGCTCAAGACGTCGCGCGACTTGGAAGACGAACTTCGCGGGATTGCAGGGAGCGGTCTGCCGCTGGCGTTGACCCTGCCGATGCTGGGCCAGATGGAGGAGGCCGCCAAGTCGACCCACGACACCGCGGTACAAACCACGGTGTTGGAGGTCTTGCAGGAGCGTGACGGCCACCTACTGGAACGGATTCGCACGTTGAAGGCGTCGAAGGGGCTGCTGGCCAGCGTGTCAGCGTTCCTGGACGAGGATCGCAAGCAGCGCATGGCGGCAGGCTCAGGGGAATCGCCCCTGCTGGATCGATCGGAACTCACCCGCGTTCACGCGCTGCGATCGCACGTGTTGCCGACCGAACTTGCTCGCTCGCGCAACCTCCTGAAGAAGTTGGACGACATCGAACTACAGATCCAGAACTTCGAGCGCAAGCTCGCTGGACTTCCGGATGAGGAGAAGATTCTGCCTCTGCTCAGCGAACGCGATGGCCTCCGCGAGGAAGTCGCCCAGGTCGCTCGCAAGCAGGAAGCCTTGATGGAGACTCTCCGCATCGACACAGCGGAGCACGAGCGCTGTAAGCGAGATCTCGACGCCGCGCGCCAGAGCCTGGCGGAGACGATGCTGGACGACGAAGACACGAAGCGGCTGCTGCAGCACTCACTCAAAGCTCGCGCAACGCTCGACCAGTTCCGCCGCAAGGTACTCGAGGGCCATGTGCAGCGCATCGAGAAGCTGGCCCTCGAGTGCTTCTCTACCTTGATGCGCAAGCAGCACCTGGTGCGGGACCTCAGAATCGACGCCGATTCGTTCGAGGTGACGCTGCAGGGCGAGGCTGGCGAGGTCGTCCCTGCCGACAAGCTTTCAGCCGGTGAGCGTCAGCTCCTCGCAATCGGTCTGCTGTGGGGACTCGGACGCGCCTCCGGGAGGCCCCTGCCAACCGTCATCGACACGCCGCTTGGGCGCCTCGACAGTTCGCACCGCCAGAACCTGATCGACCGCTACTTCCCGTTCGCCAGCCACCAGGTGATCCTGCTCTCGACGGACGAGGAGATCGATCAGGACTACCACCGGAAGCTGACCCCGCACATCGCTCGCTCCTACCTGCTGGACTTCGACGACCGCAAGCAGATCACCACGGTCCGTGACGGTTACTTCTGGGAGGTCGCATCGTGATCCTCGAGACAATCAAGCTGTCGCAGCGCGAGAAGGAACACCTGGTGCAGCTGAAGCGTCGCACCAAGATCGCCAACTGGAACGTGCTCTGCCGCTGGGCCTTCGCCGTGTCGATCGCGGAAGCCTCGGTCCCGCCCGATGCCAAGATCGCCTCGGACAGTTCCATCGAGATGACCTGGAGAGTCTTCGGCGGTGAGTACGCAGAGGTCTATGCAGCCCTGATGCGGCATCGCTGCGCCCGGGACGGACTAGGCACCGATGCCGAGACCCTCGCCAAGTACTTCCGCCTCCACCTGCACCGCGGTATCGGCTACCTGTTCGCGGATCGCAGCCTGCAAGGCATCCGCAATCTGATCGAGAAGACCACGACCGACCAACCTCGGTGGAAGAACTCGGAGCCAGGCGATGCAGATCCGGCGGGACAAGACGGCACTGCGGAGAGTTGACCTCTCGCGTCCTCTGCGGCTCGCGCTCGATGCCGAGCTGCTGCCAGCCGGATCCACCGTGTTCGACTACGGATGCGGACACGGCTCTGATCTCAAGCTTCTGAGGTCGCTCGGTTTCGACGCTGTCGGCTGGGATCCAGCTCACGCTCCTCGCGAAGAGCTTCGGCCATCGCAGGTGGTCAATCTCGGTTTCGTCGTCAACGTCATCGAGAACTCGGAAGAACGCGCCGCCGCCCTCGCGACGGCATGGTCGCTCGCGAATCGGCTGCTGATCGTGTCCGCACGGTTGCGCAGCGACGTGGACGAGGTCCGTGGCGACGACTACGCCGACGGTGTCGTCACCAGGTGCGGAACGTTCCAGCATTTCTACCTACAGTCGGAACTACGCGACTGGATCGAGCAGGTACTGGAAGAACCCGCAGTCCCTGCCGCACCTGGGGTCTTCCTCGTCTTCCGCAATCCTGAGGATCGAGAGAGGCACATCGCGGCTCGGTTCCGCCGCAGCGTGCTCGGACCGCGCGTGCCGATCAGTGCCGCCCTCTACGCCGAGCACAAGGACTTGCTGGATCCGCTGCTGCAGTTCTTCACCGAGCGCGGGCGCCTGCCCGCGCCTGAGGAGCTTCCGAACAGCGGCGAGGTGTCGGCCGCCTTCGGCTCGATCGGGCGAGCGTTTGCCGTAGTCCGACGAGCGACTGGCGCCGAAAGCTGGTCGCAGATCGAGGTTCAGCGCAACGAAGACCTCCTCCTCTACCTGGCCACTTCCCAGTTCAGTCGACCCGTCAAGTTCACGGAGTTGGCGCCCGAACTGCGCGGCGACATCCGTGCGTTCCACGGCAACTACTCGAAAGCGACGCTCGCCGCGATCCAGATGCTGCGCCAGGTCGCTGACCAGGACAAGATCAACGCCGCGTGCAAGTCCGTCGGTGTCGGCAAGGAAACGCCCCAGGCGCTCTACGTCCACGCGTGCGCGCTCGAGCTACTGCCGAGCATCCTGCGACTGTACGAAGCCTGCGGGCGCGGGCTTGTCGGGGATGTCGAAGGCGCCAACATCATCAAGCTCCACCGCTACCGGCCCCAGGTGAGCTATCTCTGCTACCCGACGTTCGACAAGGAAGCGCATCCCGCACTCAGCTTCTCCGCCGTCGTGAGCCTCGATGAGGCGCGCTGCTCTTTCAAGGACTACACACGCACGCCGAACCCCCCGATCCTGCATCGCAAGGAGGAGTTCGTGCCCGAGAACTACCCAAGCCGGGCGAAGTTCGCCAAACTGACGAAGCAGGAGGAGAAGGCTGGGTTGTTTCAGCATCCTTCGAGGATCGGGTTCCTGCGCGAGTGGCTGTTGACTCTCAGCGACGCCGGAGTATCGATCCGCGGGCATTCCCTGCGACGGAGACCGTAGAGACGCAGAAACCGCCCATGACGACCAAGCCAAGAGCCGAGGATGCGTGGCTTTCGAGCACTGAGACTCGCAAGAAGCTGCACGTCTCGACGTGCGAACTGATGCACTTGCGTGAGGCAGGGAGAATGAGGTTCTCCAAGAAGGGCAGTTCCTTCCTCTACCTCTTGTCAGATGTGGAACGGTTGTTGAACGTGCTCGAAGTGAGCCGGTCGGACAAGAGACACCGCCGGGGCTCCAAGCCCACCGAGGCAAATCGGCCCGAGCGTGCTGGCTGACAACCAGCCGCCGCTTCACAGGGGCATCCAACCTCCAGCCTTGCGCGCCTGCCTCTTGATCTGGAATCGGAGGTCTATGCGTCATCACGGCGTAGAGCCCGCCGCGCCACACACGAGCGCACCCAGGCCGCCATGCTCCCGACGTCCGCGCGTCCCGCGAACGCGCACACCCGTGGCTCCGCCGCCAACGCCGCCGGACACCATCGCCGCGGCACGCACAGCAAGTAGCGCTCCTCCGCGCGCAGTAACTCGAGCTTGCCCGCCAACGCCGCCGGATCGCGCAAGCCGGCGACCTCCAACCACCACGCCGCACCACCACCGCAGCGCCGCTGCAGCGCGAAGTCGGGGAACGCGAGACGATCCCCGCGCGGCAACGACGCTGGTTCGCGCGTCACGTCCCACTCCGGCAGCTCCCGCACCAGCGCCGCCGCGAGCTCGCGTTCGAGCTGGCTGTCGAACGCCGCCGGCGCGGCGCCGGGCATCAACTCGTCCAGCGAGCTGAGCACGAACGTGCCCGCGGCGCCCCGCCACCGACACGTCGCGCGTAGCACGTAGCGACGCGCCCACGGCAGGACGGGCACCATCGCGGCGAGCCGCCGTCCAGCGCCGCGATCGCCCGGTCCGGGTCGCCACTGGAGACGCGCCCCCGACGGATCGGCAGCGAGGCAGCGGAACCAAGTCCCGTTCAGCCACGCGGTGCGCAACACTGCTCGACTCGCGCCCTGCAGTTCGAGTTCGGCCGAAGTCGCGGTCGCGAGCAGCTGGCGTGCGAGCCATGTGTTCGCCTCGAGGCGCAGGCTCGTCGCGTCGAGCTCCGCGGGCCAGCGCACGACTCGCTGCGCGCCGAGGTCGGCGAACAACGCAGCCGGCACCGCCGCAGGTTCCAGCCCGAATTCGGCAGCCGCCGCAGCGAGCGCCTCGGCGCGCGCGACGCCAGCGGCGACCGCGCCGAACACCCGGATCCGCAGCGCCGTCGCCGCCGAACACGCGGAACGCGGCACGAGCCGGCGCTGCACCACCTGCAGCACAAGCGGCCACCGCGCACCCGCCCGCGGCGGTGGCTCGCTCGCGCGCCAGCGCGCCTGCAGCGACGCGAGCGGGCGGCCGACGAACGCGCCGGCGTCGAGCAGCAGTTCGCGCAGCCACGGCTGGTCGGCCGCACTCAGCCAGTCCGGCACGAGTTCGCCGTCGATGCGCGCGCACGGCACGCGATCAGCGGCGCATGGCATCGGCAAAGCGCCGGGCCCGGCCGACCTCGGCGGTGTGTTCGGCGACGAGCTCGTAGACGATCCCGGCCGGCGCGATGCGATCGTGGCGCGCGCGGCAATCGGCGAGGCCGAAGCCGCCGCCGACCACGATGCCGACGTCGGCGGCCCCCGCGTCGACGCCGAGTTCGAGCAGGCGCGGGCCAACCAGCGTGCGCAACGTGCGCCGCGCAAACGCCGCCAGCAGCGCGGCGCGTTCGGCCCGCGGCAGTTCGGCGGTCAGCGGCGCGACCAGGTGCTCGCGCGCGATCTCGTAGGCGCTGGCGCGGTCGGGCGTGAACACCAACACCGACGCGCCGCGATGGCGCGCCAGCAGTTCCCCGCAGGCCGCGGCCTTGGCGTGGTTCCACGCCGCAACGGCCCGGGCCCGATGC
>CALFZH010000061.1:0-5037 GCA_937952215.1 uncultured bacterium | reverse complement strand
TTCAAGACCGACAAGCACCCGCACACCAACATGGCGAAGGCGGCGCTCAACATGCTGACCCGCACGTCGGCGAAGGACTACGTGCGCGACGGCATCCACATGAACAGCGTCGACACCGGCTGGGTCACCGACGAGGACCCCGCCCAGATCGCCGTTCGCAAGACCGCCGAGCACGGCTTCCATCCCCCGCTCGACATCGTCGACGGCGCCGCGCGCATCGTCGATCCGATCTTCAGCGGCTTCAACACGGGCGTGCACGTGTGGGGCCAGTTCCTGAAGGACTACGCGCCGACGCACTGGTGACCGCAACGGTCAAAGCGCCGCGACCTGCACCTCGGTCGCCTTCAGCGCGATCCAGATCGAGCGGCCCGCGGCGAGGCCGAGTTCGCGCACGGCGGCGGCCGTGACCTCGGCGACCAGCGGCACCGCACCAGCGAGCCGCACGCGGCGGCCGGTCAGCGCCGGCTCGATCGCTTCGACGGTCGCCTGCCAGACGTTCCGCGGCGAACCCGCCGGCCGCTCGTGGAACAGCGCGATCGCGCGTGGGTGCACGGTTGCGACCGCCGGACCTTCGACGGTCGACGCGACGACGAGCCGCCCGCCGTCCTGGGTCGTGAACACGCTGTCGCGCACCTCGCCGCGCAGGAAGTTCAAGCCGACGAGATCGGCGACGAACTGCGACCGTGGGCGCACGCCGATCTCGGCGGCGGTGCCGACCTGCACGATCCGGCCGCCTTCGAGCACCGCGATGCGGTCGGCGAGCACGAACGCGTCGAGCACGTCGTGCGTGACCAGCAGCCGTGGTCCGGCGAAGCCCGTGAGATGCCGCTGCAGTTCTTGCCGCAGCAACAGCCGCGCCGACGCATCGACCGCCGACAACGGCTCGTCGAGCAGCAGCAGCCGGGGCTTGGGCGCGAGCGCACGGGCCAACGCGACGCGCTGCGCTTCGCCACCCGACAACTCCGACGGCCGACGGGGGCCGAAGTCCGGCAACCCGACCTGCTGCAGGGCCGCGGCCACGCCGGCGCGCACGGCGGGTGCTGTGGCGCCACGCGCCCGCAGCCCGTAGGCGACGTTGTCGAAGACACTCGCGTGCGGCAGCAGCAGCGCGTCCTGCGGCAGCCAACCCACGCCGCGTTGCTCGCTAGGCACGAATGTGCCCGCCTGCGGCTCGTCGAGCACGTCGCCACCGCACGCGAGGCGACCTTCGGCCAGCGGCAGCAGTCCGGCCACGACCCGCAGGCACGTCGACTTGCCAGCACCGTTCGGACCGACCAACGCGACGGTCTCGCCGTCGGCGACGTCGATGTCGAACCGGCACGCGAGCGATCCACGCTGGGTGCCGCCGTGCAGCGACAGGCTCATCGTGGCACCTGCAGCCCGTGTCGCAGCAAGAACAGCACGGCCACCGACACCATCGCGAGGATCATGCTGAGCACGATCGCGAGGTTCGGGTCGACCTCCATGGCGATGCCGCACGCGAGCGGCATCGTGCGCGTCGTGCCGGCCAGGTTGCCGGCGAACACCTGCGTCGCGCAGAACTCGCCGAGCGCCCGCGCCCAGCACAACAGCGCCCCGATGCGCAGCGACGGCAGCACCAGCGGCAGCGTCACCGTCACGAAGCGTCGCAGCGGGCCAGCACCAAGCGTGGCGGCGACGTCGAGATGGCGGCGATCGAACGAGCGCAGGCCGGCCTCGGCGCTGAGCACGAAGAACGGCATCCCCATGTAGGCGGCGGCCACGACCGTCGCGAGCGTCGTGAACGGCAACGACACGCCGAAGGTCTGCTCGAGCCAACCGCCGAGCAAGCCGCTGCGCCCGAACGCGAGCAGCAACGCGATGCCGGCGACCACCGGCGGCAACACGATCGGCAGCATCACGACGATGCGCACGGCGGTGCGCAGGGCCGAGCGCCCGTTCGCCAGCCAGACGGCGATCGGCAGGCCGAGCACTACGGCGACGACCAGCGCCGAGACCGAGCTCACGAGCGAGAGCCGCATCGCGTCGTGCACCGCCGACGACGCCAACTGGCTGCCGAGTTCACGCCACGGCGCGCGGGCGACGAGTCCGGCGAGCGGCAGGCAGAACAAGAGCACGCCCAGCGCGGCGAGCGCGCCGAGCACGAAGCCGCGACGTCGGGAGGGAACGTGGCTCACGGTGGTCCGAAGCCGTGCTCGCGCAGGATCGCCTGGCCGACCGCTCCGCGAACGAACGCGAGGAAGGACGATCCGCCGTCGTGGTTCTCGCCGCTCTTGATCACGGTGATCGGGTAGCTGGCAACGACGTCGTGCTCGGCGGGCAGCGCGATGCCGGTGACTCCGGCGAGCCGCGTGTCGGTCGCGTAGACGATGCCCGCGTCGAGTTCGCCGAGATGCACCTTGGCGACCAGCGCCCTGACGTTCGCTTCGTCGGAGCGGGAGACCACCGTCACGCCGGCTTTCCGCAGGGCATCACGCGCGTACTTCCCCGCCGGCACCTCGGGACCGCACAACGCCACCTTCAGGTCCGCGCGCGCCAGGTCGGCGAGGCCCTCGACACGCTGCGGGTTGCCGGCCCGAACGACGATCGCCAGGCGATTTCCCGCGAACGGCACCGGCACACCGGCGGCAACCCCGGCATCGACGACCCGCTGCATGTTCGTCTCGTCCGCCGACGCGAACACGTCGCAGGCCGCGCCTTCGCGCAACTGCAGCACCAGTGCTGGCGACCCGGCGAAGTGCAGTTCCACCGTCAGGCCGGGGTGCGCCGCTTCGAAGGCGCGTGCCACGGCCTCGAACGGCGCGGCCAGCGACGACGCGGCGAACACACGCACCGCCGCCGGCGCCCCTGCACCCCCCGATGCCGGCTCGCCGCAGGCGGCGACGGCGAGCCCGACGAGCCCCACCAGCGACGACCAGGGGCACCGCATGACCTTCACCGCTCCTGCTCCCCCGCGTCGAGCGCCGCACCGGCCCCGTCCGCCAGTTCCACCACGACGTTCGTGGCCTTGACCACGGCGTTCGCGGCGACGCCGGGCCGCAGCCGCAGGTGGTCGACCGACTCCCGACTGACGAGCGCGACCATCCGGAACGGTCCGCAACGCAGCTCGACCTGCGCCATCACTCGATCGCGCACCACGCGCGTGACGATGCCCGACAGATGGTTGCGCGCCGACGACGAGGTCGCGAACGGCGACTCGGCGTCGGTCGATGCCGCGAGCTTCGCCAGGTGCGCGCCGTCGACGAGGCGCTGGCCGCCGCGGGTGCGCGTCGTCCGCAGCTTGCCGGTGTCGGCGAGCCGGCGCACGGTGTCGACGCTGACGCCGAGGACGTGGGCCGCCTGGCCCAGCCGGTAGTTGACCATGCACGGTTTCTAGCATGCCGTTCCTGGCAATTGCAGTCTTCCTCGCGCCATATCCTCCGCCGCGCTCCGGAGGGCCGCGCGGCGGGCCCACGGCACCCGGTGGCGCCGACGGACCCGCGACGGCGCCACGATCGGCGGGCTCACCATGGCGCCCATCGGCAACCCGCGGAAGCTGGAACGGCGGCCAGCCGCGCGTAGCGTTCGCGGCGTGAGCGGCACGGCAGAACTCGCATCGGCGATCCGCGGCGGCGACCGCAGCGCTCTCGCCCGCGGCATCACCCTGGTCGAGAGCCGGCGCGAACCGGACGCCGTCGCGGCCGACGAACTGCTGCAAGCGCTGCTGCCGGCGACCGGCAAGGCGACGCGCGTCGGCATCACCGGCGCCCCCGGCGTCGGCAAGAGCACGCTGATCGAAGCGCTCGGCCAACGGCTCTGCGCGGCCGGGCGGCGTGTCGCGGTGCTGGCCGTCGACCCGAGTTCGTCGGTGAGCGGCGGCAGCATCCTCGGCGACAAGACGCGCATGTCCGAGCTCGCGCGCGACGAACGCGCGTTCATCCGGCCGACGCCGAGCGGCGACGCGACCGGCGGCGTCGCCGCGCGCACGCGCGAGGCGATGCTGCTGTGCGAAGCCGCGGGCTTCGACGTCGTGCTCGTCGAGACGATCGGCACCGGCCAGTCCGAGCTCGCCGTGCACGGCATGGTCGACTTCTTCCTGCTGCTGCTGTCCCCGGCAGCCGGCGACGAACTGCAGGGCATCAAGCGCGGCGTGATGGAACTCGTCGACGCCGTGCTGGTCCACAAGGCCGACGGCGACCTCGCCGCGGCCGCCGACCGTGCGGCGCAGCAGTGCCTGCTGGCGATGCGCGTGCTGCACGGCGACGCGGCCCCGCCGGTGCTCGTCGGCTCGGCCGCGACCGGCCGCGGCATCGATGCGGTCTGGTCCACGATCGAGTCCCATGGTGCTCGCGCGCGCGCCGGCGGCGCCTTCGCGGCGCGTCGCGAGCGCCAGGCCGCGGAGTGGCTCGATGCCCTGGTGCGCGAACGGCTGCTCGCCGAGTTCCTCGGCGATCCGCTGGTGGCTGCCGCCCTGCAGCGCGCGCGCGCCGACGTCGCGCGCGGGGCCGTGTTGCCGCCGACCGCTGCGCGCGCGGTGCTCGCGACGCGGAGACGACCGTGATCCGACTGGCCACTGACGGTGACTTCGACGCGATCGCGGCGATCACCAACCACTACATCCGCACGACGGCGATCCACTTCGGCACCGAGGAGCAGTCCGCGGGCGAACTGCGGTCCCTCGCGCGCGACGCGGCGAGCACGTATCCGTGGCTGGTGACCACCGACGCCGGCGGCGGCGTGTGCGGCTACGCCAAGGCGAGCGTGTGGCGGGCGCGGGCCGCCTACCGCTGGACCACCGAGACCGGGATCTACCTGGCGCCGGCAGCGTGCGGTCGGGGTCTTGGCGCGCCGCTTTACCGACGGCTGCTCGCCGTGCTGCGGGCACAGGGATTCCACGCGGCGATCGGCGGCATCGCCTTGCCGAACGACGCATCGGTGCGCCTGCACGAACGGCTGGGCTTCGTCGCCGCCAGCGTCGTGCCCCGCGCCGGGCGCAAGTTCGATCGTTGGCACGACGTCGGCTTCTGGCACCTGCCGCTGCAGGCGGCGGACCACGCGCCGCGCGCCCTGCAGACACCC
>CALFZH010000060.1:0-332367 GCA_937952215.1 uncultured bacterium | reverse complement strand
CGGCCTTCGCGGCGGGCGCCGCCGCAGCCGGAGCCGCGGCAGGAGCCGCTGCCGGAGCGGGCGCGGGGGCCGGTTTCGCGGCGGGCGCCGCCGGTCCTGCGGCGGGTGCGGCCGGCGCCACCTTGATCCCGACCTGCGTCCCTGGCGCCATCGCCGCGGGCGGCAGCTTGCCCTGCGCCGTGCCGGTGAGCTGGCTCTTCAGCTCGACGAAGCGGAAGCGCTGCTCGCCCATCCACACTTCGTCCTCCTCGTTGAGGCGCAGCGAGCCACGCAGCTCGAGGAACGTGCCGTTGCGGCTCGCGTCGCGGATGCGCGCAACGCCACCGGCATCCGTCGCCAACAAGTGCGAGCGCGACAGGGCGAAGTCGCGCGGATCGAGGTCGTCGCGGCCGATCGACTTCTCCTCGCGCGTCAGCGGCAGCGACCGCACCACGTTGCCCTTGCCGTCGAGGCGCGACAGGCAGAGGCGTCCGTCGGTCAAGTCCACGCGCAGCCGCTGGCGGCCGGCGACGATCACCGAGCCGGGCTGCGCCGTGCGTTCGCTGTTGACGCGCACGTAGCAATCGCCGCCGTACGGCTGGTTGGTCACGTAGCACTCGTCGACGTCGACGCGGAACGCGGCGTGCTGGTCGAGCAGGAGCGCGTCGCCGCCGACGACCACGCGGCCCGCCGTGCGACCGATCACGTGGTCGCCGACGACGAAGAAGTGCTCGGTCTTCGCGGCGGCGTCGCCCGGGCCGATGTGCACGACCAGAGCGCCGACCTGCGGCTCGGCGACGACCGGGGCGGGGGCGGGCGGCGGCGTCGGCAGAGCCGGCTTCGACGGCGGCGCGATCGTCTGCAGCTTGGCGAGCTGGGCCGCGATCGCATCGTCCGACGCGCCCTTCTTCATGCGCTGGAACACGGTCTCGGCGATCGAGACGCCTTCGTTCATCGCCCGCTTGAAGCTGGTCTCGCTCTCCTTGACCGTCGACTGCAGCGCCTCGGGGCGGAAGTCGGCGGTCTCGATGTACGCCGGGTGCAGCAGACCGCCGGCCAGGAACACGTTCGGCACCTGCGACTCGCGCAGCGCGGAGACCGCGAGGCGCTTCTTCGCCGGCGCGTCGGCGAGTTCGAACTCCTTGATGCCGATCGCCGACAGCAGGTCGGTCGGTCGCTCGCTGCCGATGAACGCGAGCACCTGCTTCTTCTCGAACTCGTAGCAGACGAGCTCCGGCGGCAGGTTCTGTTGCTCGACGCGCTTGGTCTTGACGGCGACGAACTCCTTGCCCTTGTCGTCCTTGAACACCGCGAGCGGCTCGGACATCGGCAGGTAGCGGATGTTGCCCTGCGTCCACGCCTCGTAGAACTTCGCCGCGAGCGCCTTGCCCTGCGCGACCTTCGGCATGCCGCGGCCGCGGTAGCACCAGAAGATGTCGCTGTGGTCCTTCGCGGTCGCCTTGGCGAACGCGATCGACACCACGGCTTCGGCCGCGGACATGCCGCCGCCGACGACGCACGCCGGCCCGCCGACGAAGTCCGCGGCGTTGCCGAGCTTGTAGCGGATGCCGAGCGCGTCGCCGATCAAGCGCACCTTGGCCGGCGAGCCGCTGCCGAGCGCCAGCACGAGGTTCTTGCAGTACAGCTTGCTCTTCGCCTGCGTCTGCAGCTCCATCACCTCGGCGCAGAGCGTGCCGTCCTTCAGCCGCTCGCAGCCGCCGAGCTCGACGCCGTTCTTGTACGGCACCTTGTTGTCGTCGTAGACCTTCAGCCACTTCTCGTACAACGTGTTCGCAGGCGACTGGTCGTCGTACGGGAACTGCGAGATCAGCGCGCCGCCCTTGGGGAAGACCAGATCGGTGCGATCGCCGTAGTCGGCGTCGACGTCCTTGGGCTTGGGTTGGTGCTCACCCCATTCCTTGACGATGCTGAGCACGCAGTCGCGGTCGATCACCAGCACGGACAGGCCGAGCTCGTGGGCGCGCCACGCAGCGGCGGTGCCGCACGGGCCACCGCCGACGACCAGGAGATCCAACGGGGACGAGGGACTGTCACCTTTCATGGGTGGAATCGGGCGGCGAGCAGGACGGAAGGCGCCGCGCCGCGCGGCGCTCGGGGTTCACTTCGAAGCGGACTGCGGCGCGTACTCGGCGGGCGGCTGGTCGGACACCGTCCAGACCTTGCCGTCACGCAGGTAGAGCTTCTGCATCTCGGCGAGGTTGAACGGACGGCCGCCGATGCGGCCGAACACCGACACCTGGTGCCCGGACTCGTCGACGGCGCGATCGCGTTCGAGGCCTTCGGCGATCGCCACGGCCGGGCCGTGCGTGTCGCGGCGGGCGATCCACTTCGGCCGCGGCTCGGGCGCGAAGCCGTAGGCCGAACGGCCGCCGTCCTCGGGCGTCACGAGCTGCACGACGTGCATGCCGTTCTTCCCGTCGGCGACGACGCCGTAGACGCTGTCGTTGACCATGCCGACCTTGACCTGCCAGGTGTCGCGCAACGCGCCATCGGCGTTCCAGGTCTGCAGCAGCTTCGGCGCAGTTGGCGTGGTGACGTCGACGATGGCGATGCCCTCGGCGCCAGCGCCCACGAACGCCCAGGTGCGCGACACGTAGACCGAGCGGGCGTCGCGGATCGCGACCGCGGGTGCTGCGAGCTTCATCGACGCCGGCACGGTGATGTCGACGACTTCGAGGCCCGCCTTGGTGGTCACGAACGCGTAGCGGAACTGCACACTGACCGACTTCGCGCCGTCGAGCGCGACCGTGGCGAGGATGCGCGGCAGCAGCGGATCGGTGACGTCGACGGCGACGAGACCCTGGTTGCAGCAGACGTAGACGGTGGTGCCGGCGATCGTCAGGTGCTCGGCGCCGTTGAGGGCCCCGTTCGGATTGAAGGTCACCTTGCGCGCGACGAAGTTGTTGTCGGGGTCGCCATCGGTCAGGCAGTCGACGTCGACGACGAGCAGGCCCTCGAACCGGTCGCTGACGTAGGCGTAGCGGTAGGTCTCGTGGAGGTTCTGGTTGCGGCCGCGATACGGGTAGTTCTGCTCGTCGTTCTCCGGGATCCACGGCCGCGACATCGTCGTCGGCATGTTGGTCGGCAGTGCCACCGCGGTCGCGAAGCGGCTCGCCACGTGCGTGTCCTGGCCGAGCGGCGAGACCGGCGCGGTGACGATGCGCTCGCTGAAGTTCTTGTTGGCGACGTTGGCGATGTCGTACACGCGGAAGCCGCCAGGACCGTTCGCGGTGTAGAGGTACTCGCCGCGCTGCTCGAGCCCGAGCACGTGGCCCGAGTGATGGTGCGCCTCGGCGAGCCGGCCGCCGTTCTCACGATGCGCCTTGTGCTCCTCGGGGAACGCCATGCGGTGCAGGTTGCTGCCGATCACCGCCTGCGGCTCCGGCCACTCGGTGATCTTGACGGCCTCGAGGCCGCCGTCCGCCTCGCCGACGTAGGCGTACATCCCGAAGAAGTTCACGTAGTTCGTGCCCATCAGCAGGGTCTGCGCCAACCACGCGTTGTTGTCGTTCTGGTCGCTGAGGTGGCAGTCGGAGCACTTGCGCGTCTCCTTCGTGCGCACGGTGTGGGCGAAGTGCGTGTTGAAGCACTGCCCGTTCATGCCGTTCGCCGCGACCGTGAGCTGCTGCTTGTAGGCGATCGCGCGCTGGCTGTCGGTCGACGACACCATGACAGCCGACGACGAACGCACCGCCGCGACCTTGTTGTCCTTCACGTCGGGCGAGATGCCCAGCATGAACACGTCGTCGCGCGCGACCTGCGGGTTGTAGCTCGCCCAGTTGCGCAGCTTCTTCTGCTCGAAGTGGTGCATGTCGGTGCGCCAGTTCGCCTCCTGCGGCAGGTGGCAACCGAAGCACGACGTCATCCACGAGGTGTGGCAGGCCGCGCAGTCCATGCGCTCGGCGGTGTGCGCACAGGTGCCGTCCGGCTTGGTGACGAGCTTGGCGTAGGCCGCCTGCGCGTTGTAGTCACCGTGGCCCTTGGTCACCGTGTCCTTGACCTGCTTCAGCTTCCACACGAGGCCCGGGTAGAGCATCGAACGCTGCTTGTAGGTGGTGACGTCGCCGTCCTCCTCGATCACGAACCGGTCCTCCCCCCACGGCGTGCGGCCGCCCATCTGCTTCTTCATCCCCGGACCCGCCGTCGGGTCGTCCTTCGCCGCCGGGCCGGTGAAGCGCAGCGTCGCGTGCTGCTGGGCCGTGCCGTGGCAGTCCTGGCACTGGATCTGGATCGCGGCCTGGTACTCGGAGTACAGGTGCGTGTCGCCGTGCACGTCCTGCTCGAAGTGGCAGTCGACGCAGTGCATGCCGCGCTCGGCGTGGATGTCCTTGAGATGCACCGGCTGGCCCGGCTGCGGCGTGAAGCACTTGCGGGCGAAGTCGGCTGCGGTCGGCACCGAACCGAGCTTCGGGATCACTCCCTCGAACTTGTTCGGCTTGTCGTACGGGACCACTTCGCCGTTGGTGTCGAGCAGGTTGCCGCGCCGGTCCATCTTGAACACGCCGCGGAAGATCCAGCCGTGGCCGTGGTAGTCGGCGAACTGCGTGTGCTCGAGCTTCGGGTTGATGTCGGACGCGACCCCGTCGAGGAACGAACGGTCGCCCCACTTGCCGCGCACGGCCGCACCTTCGGGGTTGCGATCGTTGATCGCGCGCACCTCGGCGTGCGTCTTCTCCGGCTGTGCGGCCGGGAACATGTGCTGCCCGTCGGTCTCGTACGACCACATCTGGTAGCCGTAGTACGTGTTCAGGAAGCTGTTCGGCTGGTGCATGTGGCAGACCATGCACTGGCTCGACGGGATGCCGGTCGTGAAGCGGTGCACGATCGGGTGCCCGGCGCGGTCCTGCGGGATCGTGGGATCGCTCGCGAGCGGCCGCTTGTCGTCGGCCAGCTTCAGCCAGTTGGCCTTCTCGCCGACGTTGCCCATGCCGAGGTGGCCGAACTGCGCGTACGGACCGCTGTGCACGGGGTCGCGGTCGTTGGCGTAGATCATGTGGCACGCCGTGCAGCCGCTGCCGCGGAAGTCGCCCGGCTGGTCGTTGGTGCCGAAGAACGACAGGTGCGGGTCGTTCAGGCGCGTCTTGTGCACGTTCAGGGTCGGCAGGTCGACCCGGTTCAGCGTGCCGAGGCCGCGGTCCGACGACCGGTTGTTGGGACGACCCGGATCCTCGAACTTGTCGGGCAGGCCGGGCACCGGCGAGTTCAACCCGTTGAGGCCGAGCGCGGCCGTGCCGAGCCGGCTGCCCTGTTCGAAGATGCGGAAGATGTTGCTGGGCTGGGTCACTTCCCAGTGCGGCAGCGGGACCGCGAGCGCCGACCAGCTGTGCTTCTGCATCTCCTCGGCCGTCGGCGCGCGGTCGGGCTTGCCGGGCTCACGGATCACGTGCTTGACGATCTGCGGCGTTCCGTCGGGACCGTAGGACTCGCCGAGAATCGAACGCTTGGTGCTGACGATGCCGTTGGCGTAGGTGACCGTGCCCCAGAAGTGCTGCGCGGTCGTCATCAGCGACTTCATCACGCGCAGGGTCTCGTCGGCGTGGCACGGACCGCAGGTCACGTTGGCGACGCGCAGGTCGCCAGGATTGACGAAGCGGATCCACTCCGCCGACTCCTCCATCGTCAGCACGTACGGCCGCTCGGGGTTCGCGGAGTCCTTCCACGCCTTCGGGAACGTCGGCTTCGGATGCGCGCCGGCGACGTCTGCCTTCGTCGCGTCGCCACCATGGCAGTGCACGCACGACGCCTTGCGGCCGGTCGGGTGCGGGTCGCTGCAGTTCGTGTGGCAGTCGACGCAGCTGCCATCACTCGGGGCGGCCCGGGTCGCATCGACGACCTGCATGCGGTCCTCGGCGGTCGGCCGCTCGTACGGGGTCCAGGTGCTCTGCGGCGCGCGGCAGCTGAACAGCTGGAACGCAGCGAGCGCAACCACGCCGCCGACAGCCAGTCGCGTGCGTTGGCGGGCGGGCGACGGACGGGAATGCGGGCGAGTCGAGGTTTTTGCCATGCGAGCGATCCGATCCGGGCAACGATGCTAGCCACGCGCGCACCTCGCGCGCCCTGACTTTTTCCGGTGGGCTTGTCGATCGGCAGCGGCTTCGATCGTCGATTGCGCATCCAGCCGGAACGCCCGGCGCAACCCCGACGACCCGATGCCCAAGTTCATGCTCCTTCTGCGTGGCGACGTCACCGCCGACTACAGCCAGTTCACCCCCGAAGACTTCGGCCGCATCCTCGGCGAGTACGAGGCCTGGGGGAAGAAGCTCGAAGCCGAGGGCCGCATGCAGTTCGGCCAGAAGCTGACCGACCAGGGCGGCAAGGTGATCTGGCCGCGCGGCAAGAAGACCGAGGTGAAGGACGGCCCGTACGTCGAGAGCAAGGAAGTCGTCGGCGGCGTCTACGTCATCAAGGCCGACAGCTACGACCACGCGGTCAAGCTCTGCGACGGCCACCCCAACCTCCGGTTCGGCAGCATCGAAGTGCGCGAGCTCGACCTCATGGGCGGCCCGGAGACGTGATCCCGGCGTGACGGCACTGCCGCCCGACCTCGTCGCCGACCTGTTCCGCCACCGCTACGGCCGCATGGTGGCGGGACTCTGCCGCGTGCTCGGACCGGGCCGGCTGCATCTCGTCGAGGACGTGGTCCAGGAGGCGATGCTGCGGGCCCTGCGGCGCTGGCCGGCCGAAGGAGTGCCCGAGCAGCCCGAGGCCTGGGTGTTCCGCGTCGCGCGCAACCTGGCGCTCGACTCGCTGCGGCGGCAGAAGATCGCCGCCAAGGTCGATGCCGAGCTGCAGTCGTGGGCCGGCGAAGCGGCGGTCACCGACGACCCGAGCAACGCGGCCGAGCCCCGCATCGCCGACGACACGCTGCGGATGTTGTTCCTCTGCAGCCATCCGGCAGTGCCGATCGACGCGCGCGTGCCGCTGCTGCTGAAGACGGTCTGCGGCTTCGGCGTGCCGGCGATCGCGCGCGCGCTGCTGCAGAAGGACGCGACGATCGCGCAGCGCATCGTGCGCGCGAAGACGAAGCTGCAGGCCGACGACGTGCGCTTCGAGGTGCCGGGCGCGACGGCGCTGCCCGAGCGGCTCGGGCTGGTCCTGCAGGTGATCTACCTGGTCTTCAACGAGGGCTACCGCAGCCACGCCGGCGCCGACCTGGTACGGCCCGAGCTCGTCGACGAAGCCATCCGCCTCTGCGCCCTGGTGCTCGAGTTGCCCGACCCGTCGCCGCAGGCCCACGCGCTGATGGCGCTGATGCTGTTCCTCGGCGCGCGCAGTCCGGCCCGTTGCGACGAGAACGGCGACCTGGTCCCGCTCGCGGCACAGGACCGTTCGCGATGGAACCGCGTCTGGATCGAGCACGGCTTCCGCGCCTTCCGCGACTCGATCGGCGGATCGACGATCACCGCGTTCCACGTCGAGGCGGCGATCGCGTCGCTGCACGCGGCGGCGCCGAGCTACGCGGCGACCAACTGGCAGCGGATCCTGCAGGAGTACGACCGGTTGCTGGCGCTGCTGCCGTCGCCAGTCGTGCGGCTCAACCGCGCGGTCGCTGTCGGCAAGGTGCACGGGCCACACGCCGGGCTCCTGGCGTTGGCGGGACTCGACGACGAGGCGGCGCTCGACGAGTACTTCCTGCTCGGCGCCGTGAAGGCGCAACTGCACTGGGAACTCGGCGAACTGCCCGCCGCGATCGCGGCACTCGAGCGCGCGCTGACGCAGCCGTGCACCGAACCGGAGCGACGCCTGCTCGAACGCCGGCTCGCCGCCTGCCGGCGCGGCGACGCCCCGGCTCCGTGGTGATCACTCGGGCAGGTCGTTCGGCCGCTGCGCCAGGCCCCACAACTCGCGGAACTTCGGCTGCACGTACGGGTGGAGAGCCTCGCCCAGGTCCGCCGCGACGCCGTTCTTGCGTACGAGCTGGATCACGTCGTCGAAGTCGCGCGGACGGTCGGGCGCCGACAGACCGCTCGCCAGCTTGAGCTCGATGAGTTTCGCGAGCGAAAGGAAGCGCAGGCCATCGCGTTCGATCGCGACGCCGGGCGCCGCGGGATCGGGGAAGACGACGCCATGCGGCGTGCCGTCGCCCGGCAAACCGCCGGTGAGCAACACGTCGATCGGCACCTTCGCCTGCACGTCCCTGACCCCGCGGCTGCCGGCGAACTTCTCGAGCCAGCCGAGGCCGAGCGCCCGTTCCTTGAACCTGGCGAGCCCGTCGGCGGTCAGCAGCAGGTCGATGTCGGTGGTCGCGCGCTGGTGGCCGTGCGCGTTCACCGCCATGCCGCCGCAGATTGCGTATGGGATCTCCAACTCGGCGAGCTTCGCGCCGACGCGCTGCAGGGCCTGATGAACGTCCGAGGTGCCGCGCAGGAAGCGGCCGAGCTGGTCCCAGCCGCGCAGGCGTTCCGATTCGGGCGTCGTCATGACGCGATCATCGGGCGCCACGACGCGCGCGCAACCCGCGGGTCGGGCGCGGCGGGCTCACTCCTGCTGCGGATCGACGATCTGCGCGAGACGCCACAGCTCGGCGTACTTCGGGCGCACGTACGGGTGCAGCTGGTCCGCGAAGTGCTCGCCGAGTCGGTTGACCTTGATCAGCTCCATCACGTCCGCGAGGTCCTTCATGCGCGTCGGTGCCATTCCGCTCGCGATCTTCATCTCGAGCAGCTTTGCCAACGTCACGAACTTCGCTCCTTGGATTTCGATCGCGACCGTCGCCGGATCGGGGAACGTCACCCCGCACGGCCTGCCATCGCCAGGGATGCCGCCGGTCAACAGGAAGTCGATCATCACGCGTGTCTCCGCGTCGCGCACCCCACGACTGCCGGCGAACTTCTCGATCCAGCCGAGCCCGAGCGCGTGCGCCTTGAAGCGTTGCAGGCCCTCGGGTGTCAGCACGACATCGACATCGGTCGTCACCCGGTGATAGCCATGGGCGTTCAGGGCCATGCCGCCGCACACCGCGTAGGGAATACCAAGCTCCTCCAACTTCTTGACCAGCCTCGCCATCGCGAGATGCACGTCCGAAGTGCCCATGAAGAACCTCCCGGTCTGCACGAAGCGCGCCAGGATCTCGGAATCCGACGTGGTCACCGCAACATCTTGGCGCACTCTTCCAGGTGTGCCAACGGGGGCGAACGGCGGCGGCGGAACCGCCCTCAGTACAGCAGCCGCGTGCGGATGCTGACCGGCAGCGCGGCGATGCGATCGCGCACGGCGTCGGAGAGCTGGCGGTCGACGTCCATCACCAGGTAGCCGACGTCCTTGTTGGTGCCGAGTTGCTGCGCCTCGATGTTGGCGCCGAGTTCGCTGACGATCGCGGTGACCGACGCGAGCACGCCGGGCACGTTCTTGTGCACGCTGAGCACGCGATGCGTGTTCTCGCGCGACGGCAGGTTGATCTGCGGGAAGTTCACGGCCCCCTCGCTGTTGCCGCGGTCGATGTAGGCGGTGATCGCGTGCGCGACCTCGCTGCCGATGTTGCGCTGCGCTTCCTCGGTGTTGCCGCCGACGTGCGGAGTGAGCAGCACGTTCGGCAGTCCGGCGAGCTCCGACTGCCACGCCGCCTGGACCGGCGCTGGTTCGCTCGGGAACACGTCGAGCGCGGCCCCGCCGAGCCGCCCGTCGCGCAACGCCGCCGCCAGCGCGTCGATCGCCACGACGCTGCCGCGGCTCAGGTTGAGCAGGTAGCTGCCGGGCTTCATGCGCGCGATCTGGCTCTGGCCGATCATGCCGCGCGTCTGCGCCGTCTCCGGCACGTGCAGCGACACGAAGTCCGCTTCGTCGAGCAGTTGTTCGAGCGTCGGCACCGGCCGCGCCAGGCCGAGCGGCAGCTTGCGCTGCACGTCGTGGAACAGCACCCGCATGCCGAACGCCTCGGCGAGCAGCCCGACCTGCTGGCCGATGTGGCCGTAGCCGATCAGCCCGATCGACCGGCCGCGCACCTCGTGCGCGCCCGCGAGCGACTTGTCCCACTGGCCCCGGTGCAGCAGGGCACTCTTGTCGCCGAGCCGGCGCGCCAGCGCGATGACGCAGCCGAACGTCAACTCCGCGACCGAGCGGGTGCTGGCGTGCGGCGCGTTGAACACCGGCACGCCGCGCTGCGCGGCGGCCGCGATGTCGACCTGGTCGGTGCCGACCGAGAAGCAGCCGATCGCCATCAGGCGGCTGGCGAGTTCGAGTTGCGCGCCGCGCAGCTTGGTGCGCGAGCGCAGGCCGACGACGTGCACGTCGGCGAGCACGGCCGCGAGTTCGTCGCCTTCGAGTGCCTTGCCGATCACGTCGACGGTGTATCCCGATTCGACCAGCGACTCGCGCGCGGCCGGGTGGATGTTCTCTAGCAGCGCGATCTTGATCTTGTGGCGAGGGAACGACGTGCGCGTCATGCGCGCCGAACCCTACGCGCCGTGCGCAGGCCGCTCAATCGGCGAGGGCACCCCGAGCGATCGACAGCGCCTCGAAAACGCCGACGAGGGCGAGCCGGTCATTCGAGCCGAACGGTACCGAGCCGATCCTGCGGATCGCAGAAGCCGCCGAGCAGCGCACAGAACTGCTTCACCAGCGGGTCGGTGTAGAGGTCGTAGTAGCGCTGGTTGTGCGGGCCGACGCCGTGCTCGGCCGAGTAGCTGCCGGCGTAACCGCGCACCGCGAGTTCGTAGATCGACGGCTGCAAGGCGGCGATCACTTCGGCCGCCGCCCGACCGATCGTCGCCTCGTTCCACACCAGATTGAGGTGCGTGCCGCCGTCACCCCAGTGGCCGTAGTCGCAGAGCCGCACGGCCGGCCAATCGCGCGCGAGCAGACGCTCGACGTCGGCGGTGAACGCCGGCAGCGCCGAGCGTGGCACGCTGATGTCGAACGCCAGCATCTTGCCCTCGCTGCGCAAGCTCTCGCTGATGTGGTGGCGGATCTGCCAGAACTCGTCGCCCTTGCCGACCAGCACGTCGAGCACCGCGTCGCCGGCCGTCTCGAGGAACGCGCCGAGCCGCGCTTCGAGCACGGCGTCGAGGACCAACGTGTCGGCAGGCAGCGTCGACGACAGCTCGACCAGCACCGCGTAGCGCGGCAGTTCGGCGAACGGCCGCCGCAGGTTCGGCTGGTGCGCGAGCACCGCGGCGACCGCGTTCGCACTCATCACCTCGAACGCGCTGAGCACGTCGCCGAGATCGGCTTCGAGCGCGGTGAGCAGGGCGAGCACCGCGTCGCCGTCGCGGCACGCCACGAGGGCCACGCTGCGCTGCTTCGGCAACGGCGCCACTTGCAGCACGGCGCGCGTCACGACGCCGAACACGCCCGTGGTGCCGACGAACAGGTGCTTGGCGTCGAGGCCGGTGTTGTTCTTGCGCAGGCGGTTGAGCTGCGTCAGCACGCGCCCGTCGCCGAGCACGACCTCGACGCCGAGCAGGTTGTGGCGCACGTCGCCGTAGCGCAGCAGCCGCGTGCCGCCGGTGTTGGTCGCCACCATGCCGCCGAGCTGCGGATCGGCGCCGAGGTCGACCGGGAACCAGAAGCCGTGCCTGGCGAGTTCCTGGTTGAGCTGGCTGAGCAGCACGCCGCCGTCGACGAGCACCGTGCGGCCCGCCACGTCGAGCTCGATCGTCCGGTTCAGCCGCTCCAGGCTCAGCACCACCATCGTGCCCGATGCGTCGGGCGTCGACGACGCCACGAGTCCGGTGTTGGCGCCCTGCGGGACGACGCGCACGCCGTGTTCGCCGCACACGCGCAGAACCGTCGCCACTTCCGCGGTCGAGGCCGGCCGCGCGATGCAGCACGCCGTACCCTTGCCGTACCGCCAGCCCGTCTCGAAGCGCGCGCGGTCCTCGGGGGTGGTCAGCACGCCACGTTCGCCGAGGGTGGCGCGCAGCGCGGAGACGACGGCATCGACGGTCATCACGGCGTTCTACCGGCCCCGCGACCCGACGAGCACGATCATTGGGCCAAGTTTCCCCGTCACGCCGAGCCGGCTGCGGGCTTGCGACCACACACGAACAGCGTCGCCGCCAGCCGGTGCGCCTCGGGCGCATGGCGCAGCAGCAAGTCCCCGAACTTCAGCGGGAACAGCAGGGCGGTGGCGAGCCCCTTGACCAGGGTGTAGCCGCGCGGGAAGCGGCAACCGGTCGCGACCCAGGCGAACTCGGTGAGCACGTTGACCAGCGCCGAACACGGCCCGCTTCGCACGCCGGTGGTGACGTCGGTGAATGCCGAGAACTCGGCGGCGAGGCCCTGGCAGGACCAGCGGCGATAGTCGGCGGGGTGGCCGTGCCATGGAAACAGGAACGGCACGCTGAACCAGAACGCGCCGCCCGGTCGCAACACGCGATGCACTTCGGCGATCGCGCCCGCCGCGTCGAACAGGTGTTCGCCGACGACGTCGGCAACCACGCCACCGAGCGTGCCGTCGCCGAACGGCAGGTGATGCGCATCGCCGACGACGGCGACGCCGGGGAAGTCGTCGAGATCGAGGTGGATGGCCCCCGCTTCCTGGCTGCAGCCGCTGCCCAACACCAGCACCGGCCCCGGCGCCGCCAGGACCGCGGCACGCGTGTCGCGCCACTGCCTGCCCGGACTGAACTCCGAGGAGATGACCGAACGCAGCGCCGCGACCAGGCGCGAGGGACGTCGGTAGCCGCTCACCATGACCTTGCCGTCGGCGGTGGCGAGGTGCCCACGATCGCGAGAGCTGGCGTCGACCAGGAACGGCACGCCGCGCGCACAGTCGAAGGCAGTGGCGCAACCGCGGCAGCGCAGTTCCACCCCTTCGTCCGACAACGGCGACCGGCAACGAGGACACGCCAACGCGGACCACCAGTCAGGCCGCGGCGAACTCGACGAGGGCATGGCGCCGAGCATGGCCGACGAAGCAACCCTCGACAACGCACGAGACGAGCCGGTGCCATCGACGCCGTCTGGTGGCCCGGCGTTCGTCCGCGGGCCGCCGACTCTCGACCATGCTCAGCCAGGAAGCCTCGGTTGGAGCGAGGTGCGCGCGGAAGCGCGGCCGGCGCGGAGCGTCACGGCCACAACGCGCCGCATCGCCAGCCGAGCCCGCGTGCGACGCCCAATGCGGCGACCAGTGCGACCATCGCCGTGACCACGAGCACGCGCCGCGGCATCGGTCGGTGCGCGACGGCGGCCAGCGGCAACGACATCAGGCGCGCGAACGAGGCACCCACGGCCGCGGCGATACCGATCGCCACCAGGGGCTCCGGCGCCATCAGCTGCACGAGCAGATGCACGATCGGCAGCACGATCGTGAGGCCGATGGCGAACGGCGCGAGGACCG
Organism: uncultured bacterium; assembly: GCA_937952215.1. GTDB lineage: Bacteria > Planctomycetota > UBA1135 > UBA1135 > UBA2386 > UBA2386. Next base: position 319,088 of record CALFZH010000060.1, on the reverse strand, counting down.
CGCACCACGACTCCCGCCAGCGCTTCCCGGGCAGCAAGCCGAGGCCGGCGGCCAATCCCGGCATGGCGACCGCGAACGCAGTCCCCGGTAGCCAGATGCAGGCAGCACCACCTGCCAGGCTCCACGACAGTGCGGCGACCGCGGCGCGACGTTCGAGCTGCGCAGCGTCCACGTTCGCACGCGGCAACGTGCCGGCGATGGCGAGCGCCATGATGCCCGCGAACAGCAACGCCGCACTGGTCGTGTTTCCCGCGACGTGACCGCGCCATGGCGCCACCAGGTCGAGACCGAGCCCGCCCAGCCACGCGAGGCCGACGACGATCGCCGCACAGAGGGTCACGCCGACGACGTGGCGGAGCAGTTCATTCAGCAGCCCGAGCCATCGTGTGCGTGTGCGCACGAGCGCTGCGATGGCCAACGCCCCGGAGAGGGCGGCGAACCAGGGATCCCAGGTGCGCGGATACACGACCAGCACGAACCCCAAGCAGTCGAAGAACGTGACGTCGGCCGCGCGCAGCGCGTCGAGGTCGACGTCGCCGAGCCGGCGGGCGAGGGCTACTGCGCAGTCGGCCATGTGCTGCACGCTGCGCGGATCGATGTTGGCCGGCGTGTCGTGCGGCGCGTGGTAGGCACAACTGCCGCGCGTGAGGGCGAGGTTGAAGCCCTGCGTGCCGCGCTTCAGGAAGATCGAGAAGTCCGTGTCGTTCGGCAGCTGGTGGTAGACGGCTTCGGCGAACGACGAACCAGCGGGGCGCTCGACCGCATCGGCGAAGAGGCGGACGCGCGCGCCGTTGCGCGGACCGAGTTCGAACAGGAAGGCCGGGCCGCCGTTGCCGATCGCCTCGAGGTTGACGACCGTCTTCACCTTGGCGACGCGCCGGTCGGTGCGAGCGAAGTGCAGCGCCCCGAGCATTCCGCATTCCTCGCCATCGGTCAGCAACAACAGCACGTCGTTGCGCGGCCGCCACCCGGCAGCGGAGAGCGCGCGCAGGGTCTCGAGCCAGCTCACGACACCGATGCCGTCGTCGCCCGCACCCGGCGAACGCACGACCGTGTCGTAGTGCGCCAACAACAAGACCGTGCCGGTCGAAGCACTGCCCGCGATCGGCACCGTGAGGTTGGTGAGCGGCATGCCGAGGACGCCGCGCTGCCGTTCGACCGTGAAGCCAGACGCCTCGAGTTCGGTCGCGATCATGTCCATCGCTTGCCGATGCGCCGGCTCGCCGGACGGCCGCGGCGACACGGCGATGCGCTCGAGCAACGCCATCGCGCGCGCGCCCGAGACTTCGGTCGCTGGCGCCGTTGCCGGCACCACATCGGGCATGCGCTGGCCGCCGATCGCGAATGCGATCGCCGCGAGCAGCACGACGAGAACGATCCAACTGCGGCGCCGGCTCGGGATCATGGGATCGCCGTGCAGAGTGGAGCGAGGGGGCGGAAACGGCAATGCTCGCGACCGAGGTCGTCTGACGCCGTCGCAACCGGCACCATCCCGAGCTGGTGGGCATCGCAGGGGCAGGCGAGCGCTCCGTCCGGCAGGCCGTTCCGCGACCTGCCGGGCTCCTTCGGCGACGGCAGCAAGGCTCGCCGCCTCGCGGGGACCGTCGGCCTCACGCCTTCGCCGTCATCTGGAAGATGCCGGTCGCGTTGCCGCTGTCGAAGCGCAGGTCGAGCCTGCCCGGCGCTTCCTCGGCGCGCGTGATGAACTCGTGGAACGAGCCCGGCACCGTCTCGGCGACCAGCGTGCCGTCGTCGGCGACGAACAGCCGCGCGACGTCCGCGGCGCGGAAGGCGGTCTGACGCACGCGACCGCTCTTGCTGACCTCGACGTCCTCCTTCATCGGACGGCCGAGCTTCTTCTGTTGCTCGGCGACCGCGGCGACGTCGGCGACACGATCGGTCGCGTGGTTGAACGCGTTGCCCTCGGTGGCGATCCACGCCATCTCCTTCGACTCGGCGAGCAGCGCCTTGTAGTCGGCGAGGCGCGGTTCCTGGTGCTGGCGCTCGAAGCAGCCGACGAGGTTCGGCAGCAGCAGGGCCGCGTCCTCGAACGGCAGCGACTTGTTCTTCGCGACCGCGGCCAGCATCGCCTTCGCTGCGAGTGGCAGCGGATCACGCGAGTTGCCGACGACGCGCGCGACGGCGGCCTGGAACCCGGCCGAGAAGCGCTCCGGGTGCAGTTCGCTGACGAAGAACTGCGCGATGTTCTCGGGCAGGTCCTGGTGCGTGTAGGCGCGCCCCGTCATGCCGAGGCGTTCGAGCGGGTAGACGCCGCGGCACTCGAAGCCGAGCGGCTCGAGGATGCGCCGGAACGCGATCTCGCCGCGCGGCAGCGAGCCGTTGTCGGCCGCGACCGTGCGCAGCGCACCGTGGTCGAACACCAGCTTGTGCGCCGATCGCAGGGCATCACCGACGTAGGCCGCGGCCATCGGCACACGCCGCACGACGTCCTCGAACAGCAGCATGCAGAGCGCCTGGGCGAGTTCGGACCGGGTCACGGTCTCGGCGCGCGGACGCAGCAGGCTCGGGTGGATCGCCAGCACCTCGAACAGGCGCACCGTGCGCACGGTGCCAACGACGCGATCGAGCAGGGTCCACAGGGTCGTCTCATGAAGAATCTGCATGTTCGGCTCTCGAGGTCGGGTGCGGGTGCGAGGGCCAGCGTGTCGGCCGCCCCCGCGTCTTCGGCAGGAAGCTACCTCCTTTCCCGCATCCTGCCGTCGGGCTGCAGAACGACTTCTCAACATGAGTTCATGCAATAGGATCATGAACGTGAGCCGCTCCCTCCCCGGCACCCAGGCCCTGCAGGCGTTCGAATCCGCCGCCTGGCACGGCAGCATCACCGCCGCCGCCCGCGAACTGCACCTGACCCAGGGCGCGATCAGCCGGCAGATCCAGGCCCTCGAACAGCACCTCGGCGTCGCCCTGTTCCACCGCGAGCGCCAGCGGATCCGGCTCACGGCCCCGGGCGAACACTACCTGCAGCACGTGCGGTCGGCATTCGACCGGCTCGAGGCCGCCGCCCTCGAGTTGCGCACGCTGCAGCGCGGCGGCGGCGTGCTGCAGCTCGCGATCCTGCCGACGTACGGCACGCGCTGGCTGATCCCGGCCTTCCCTTCGTTCGCGAACGCGCACCCCGACGTGCAGGTGCACTTCACGACCAGGCTGCAGCCGTTCGACTTCGCCAGCGAGGATCTCGACGCCGCGATCCACTACGGCGAGGCGCACTGGCCCGAAGCGCGTCTCGACGCGTTGATGGACGAACACGTCGTCGCCGTGTGCAGTCCGGCCTACCGCGACCGGATCGGCCTGCGCGAGGCTGCGGACCTGCGCCGGGCAACGCTGCTGCAGATCGCGACGCGACCGCAGGGCTTCGAGGAGTGGCTGCGCAGCAACGGCATCCCCGGCATCGACGGACGGCGCGGACCGCGCTTCGAACACCACCAGATGGTGCTGCAGGCCGCGATCGCCGGACTCGGCGTGGCGCTGCTGCCGACGTTCGCGTGCGACGCGGAACTCGCCGACGGCCGCGTGGTCGAAGCGATCGCCGGCACCAAGACGGCGACAGGCAAGGGCTACTGGCTCGTCTACCCGGAGCGCCGCGCGTCGTTGCCAGCGCTTCAGGCGTTCCGTTCGTGGCTGCTGGCGCAGCACGGCCGGCCCACCAGCGGCTGAACGCGCTCGGCGCCAAACGCTAGTGCTGCTGCGAATCGCAGCCCTGCGCAGCGGCCGCGCGCAACACGCCGGGGAACAGCACGTGGTTCTCGAGATGCACGTGCTCCATCACCGCGCGTTCGAACTCCTGCAGGCCGAGGTAGAGCGCCCGCCACGTCGTGCAGGCGTCCGCGGGCACTGTGAACTCGCGCGTCGCCCGCCGCGTCGCCGCCAACGCGAGGGCATGCTGGTCGTGCTCCCCCGTGAGGCACTGGATCGGCGCGTAGGCGCCGAGGTTGCCACCGGCGAGCAACAGCGGGAACAGGACCTGCTCCTCCTTCTGCATGTGCTGCTCGAGATCCTCGCCCATCGTCCGGAGGTGGGCAGCAAGGCCGTGCGGACACTGCGGGTGGCGCGCATGCACGTTCTCGACCTTCTCGGACATCGCCAGGAGCCGCGGCAGTTCGGCCCGATGGCTCGCGTGGAAGTGATCGACGAGGTGCACGATGAGCTGCGCCATCGGCCGGCCCGCCCATTCCTCGTGGGGTTGCACTTCCCGCGCTTCGGCCCGCAGCTCTGCCAGCACCGTGTCCACCGCCAGCCGCCGCTCGCGGCAGGCCTCTGCCAGGGTCCGGCTCCCCTGGCAGCAGAAGTCGAGGTCGTGACGCTGGAACACGCGGGACGCACCCACCCAGTGGCCGGCCAGGTCGGCGAGCGTCGATTCGGGACGGATCAGGGTGTCACCCATGGCTCGTGCTCCGATCAGGGGAATGGCCGGCGCGGCTGCGAATTCCACGGCGCCGGCCTGGACTCGAGTCCTGCCGAGTTCGGCCGCCCGAGCACAGCCAAGGGATCAGTCCCCCAGCGCCCCCTGACCGGGCGCATTCACGGCCATCGGTGGCGGCGCGGCGCCGCGGGGACGACCAGCGGACCTGAGGCCAGCCGGTTGGTGACCGCCGCAGAAGCAATCTATGCTGCGCCCGTGGCCGATCCCGCGGACTCGCCGACGCTGGCACTGCTGACCAACGCAGCACTCGGCGACGACGATCGCGCGAAGCACCTGCTGCCGCTCGTCTACGAGCAGCTGCGCTCGCTCGCGCAGCGCGCCCTGCGCGGCGAGACGCCCGGCCACACGCTGCAGGCGACGGCCCTCGTGCACGAGGCGTTCCTCAAGCTGGTCGGCCCCCGGCAACTGCCGTGGCAGAACCGCGCGCACTTCTTCGCCGCCGCCGCCGAGGCGATGCGCCAGATCCTCGTCGACCACGCACGCAAGAAGGTCGCGCAGAAACGCGGCGGCCAGGCGGCCAGACGCGCGGCGATCGACCTCGCCGGCCTGCCCGACCCGAGTTGCGAGCAGCAGTCCGCCGGTTTCCTCGTCCTCGACGAGGCGATCGCGCGCTTCCGCGGCGTCGACCCCGAAGCCGCCGCCGTCGTGCACCTGCGTTACTTCGCCGGCCTGAGCATCGACGAGACGGCTGCGGCGCTCGGCGTCTCGGCACCGACGGTGAAACGAGCGTGGGCGTTCGCGCGCGGCTGGCTGAAGGACGCGATCGAGAACGAGCGGGCCTGACGCGGTGCGTTGCGGCGAGCCGCCGTTCAGCCGAGGTCGAGCACGCAGTCGAAGCACACGCTCGTGGCATCCAGCATGCGTCGCATCGAGAATCAGGCCCGGCATGCCGCTCCGGCGACGGCTGTCGATGCGATGGTATGCTCAGCGCATGGTCGTAACGATCGACGAGACGGTCGCGTATCTGCGCCGACTACAAGAGGACCGCGAGGCAAGGGCGGGGGCACGTGCCGCCGTGATCCGCTCTCACCTGCCGGCCGCGAAGGCCCTGCTGCAGCAGAAGTACGGCGCGCGACGGGTGGTCCTCTTCGGCTCCTTCGCTCGCGATGAAGTGACCGAGTACAGCGATGTCGACCTCGCCGTCGAGGGGCTCGCAGGCACTTGCTACTTCACGGCGATCGCCGACCTGGTGGGCCTGTTCGGCGCCCCCGTGGACCTCGTCGAGATCGAACGCGCGTCCGAGAGCATGGGCGCACGCCTGTCCCTCGAGGGCATCGAACTGTGAGCGGCGCGATCCAAGTTCTGCGGCTGGAGATCGGCAGCGACCGGCGTGCATTCGAAGAGCGCGCGGACGAACTGGTCACTTGCAACCTCACGCCGAAGGGCACCGATCCGAATCTGCTGGCACGGGCGGCCGTGGCGTTGCATCACGGCTATGGCGCCATCGAGTCCGCGTTGGCGCGAATCGCCAAGGTCTTCTGCACGGAGCCGGCTGGCGGGAACTGGCACCGATCCCTGCTCGAGACCATGTCGATGGAAGTGCCCGGAATCCGACCGGCAATCCTCACGCCGACCAACCTACCCGCATTGCGCGACCTACTGGCGTTCCGTCACTTCTTCCGCCACGCCTACTCGGTCCCACTTGATCCCGCCCGGCTTTGCTCACTTCGAGAACGCGTGAACGAGGTCCGGCCACAACTGCTGGCCGACTTCGACCGCCTGGACGCCTGGCTCGCAAGCGTCGGGGCCCGCAGCTAGATCACGCGAGTCGCGAGTCCTCGGCCGATGCGATCCGCAGGCAGCATCGCCAGCGGAGGCAAGAGAGAAGGGTGCGGTAGTCATGGGTCGGTTGCGCCCAGGTCGTGCCTGAGGAAAGCGTGCCCGCCGGTCGGCGAGGATCACGAATCTCGCCACAGCTACCCCCGTCGGGGCCGGGATCGAAGTCCCTCGGCGGATTCCTGATCCGCGCCACCCGATCCGCACGCTTCTCGTCGTGGCCACCGAACGGCGCCCCGTTCGCGGCTGCTTGCCATGACCCGAGCCCCCACCGAGGACAGCAAGGACCGTCGTTCCGTGCTCGACATGCTGCGCGCACGCAACGGCACGATCTCCAAGGTGCTGCTGCCCGACAGCGGCTCCGAGCACGGCCCCTCGCCGATCGTGGCGGCCGGCAGCGTGCTCAAGAAACTCGCCCCGCAGGGCCGCGCGAAGTACCAGATCCTCGGCGAGATCGCGCGCGGCGGCATGGGCGTGATCCTGAAGGGCCACGACGGCGACCTCGGCCGCGACCTCGCGATCAAGGTGCTCGACGCCGAACTGGCCAAGAACCCGGCGGTGGTCGCGCGCTTCGTCGAGGAGGCGCAGATCGGCGGCCAGCTCCAGCACCCCGGCATCGTGCCGGTGTACGAACTCGGCCTGATGGCCGACGAGGCGCCGTACTTCACCATGAAGCTGGTGAAGGGCCGCACGCTGTCGGCGCTGCTGACGCAACGCAAGTCGACCGCCGAGAACCGCACGCGCCTGCTGCAGATCTTCGAGTCGGTGTGCCAGACGATCGCCTACGCGCACAGCAAGGGCGTGCTGCACCGGGACGTGAAGCCGGCGAACATCATGGCCGGCGCGTTCGGCGAAGTGCAGGTCGTCGACTGGGGCCTGGCGAAGGTGTTGCACCGCGGCGGCGTCGCCGACGAACGGCGCGCCAAGCAGAGCGTGTTCACCATCATCGAGACCGTGCGCAGCGGCCCGGGCTCGTCGGGATCGGACTCGATCATGGGTTCGGTGATGGGCACGCCGGCCTACATGTCGCCGGAGCAGGCGCAGGGCGAAGTCGAGAAGCTCGACGAGCGCGCCGACGTGTTCTCGCTGGGCGCCACGCTGTGCGAGATCCTGACCGGCCGGCCGCCGTACGAGGGCAACGACGCCGAGCCGACGCTGGTGCTCGCGGCCCGCGCCAAGCTCGATCCCGCGCGCGAGCGCATCGCCGCGTGCGACGCAGACGCAGCGCTGAAGAAGCTGTGCCTCGAGTGCATGACGCCGGCGCGCGACGCGCGCCCGCGCGACGCCGAGGCAGTGGCGAGAGCCGTCCACGACTACCTGTCGTCGATCGAGGAACGCGCGCACCAGGCCGAGGTCGCGGCGACGGCAGCACGCATCAAGACGCAGGAGCAGCGGCGCCGCCTGCGGCTCACCCTGGCGCTCGCCGGCTCGGTGTTCGCGACGATGCTGCTCGGCGGCGGTGGCTACTGGTGGGTGCAGAACGAGCGCGCCCAACGCTCCGCCAAGGTGCGCGACGCCGTCGAGGCGGCGTTCGCCGAATCGATCCAGCTCGGGCAGGACGGCCGACCCGCCGATGCGCTCGAAGCCGCGCGCCGGGGTCTCGCGCTGACGACCGCCAACGACGTCGACGCGGCATTGCGCGAACGGGCGACGGCGTTCGTGCAGTCCGCCGAGGACATCCAGGCGGCCGCCGAACGCGAGCGCGCGCTGCTGGCGCAGGACGAGACGCTGCGGCAGCAGCTCGACGAGCTGCGCCTGCAGCAGATCGAGGCTCTCGGCGACCTCGACAAGGAGACCGCGCTGCATGCACGGTTCGTCGCCGCGTTCCGCGACTACGGCGTCGATCTCGACGCGGCCGAGATCACGCCAGCGCTCGAACGCATGCGCGAACGCCGCATCGCCGAGCAGATCGCTTCAGCACTCGACGACCTCGGCCGCATCCGCCGCAACCTGTTCGGTCAGCAGGCCGAGGAGTTCCAGCGGCTGTCGGCGCTGGCGATGGACCTCGACCCGGACCCGGACCGCATGCGGCTGCGCCTCGCGATCCGCGACGACGATCTGCCGACGATGCTCGCCTTCGCGAAACCCGAACAGCTCGGCAACCTGCCGGCCGGAGCGATCTGGGTGCTGTCGGCTGCGCTGTGGGATCGCCATCCGCAGCATCGGCCCGACGTCTACCGGATGTACGACCAGGCGCTGTTCCTCTGTCCCGACGACTACGTGCTGCAGTCGATCGGCGCCAACATCTACCGGTTCGCCGGCCGCCACGCCGCGGCGCTGGCGTGCCGCCGCGCCGCGTTCGCGCTGCAGCCCGAGAACGTGCAGGCACGCTTCGACCTCGGCGAGGGCCTGTTCTTCGCGGGCCGCGTGGTCGACGCGCTCGGCGTCTATCGCGCCTGCGTCAGCAAGGCGCCCGGCCACGCGCCGTCGCACTTCGGCCTCGGCTGGGCCCACATTCAACTCGGCGACTTCGAAACGGCCGTCGCGTGCATGCAGCGCGCCGTGGATCTCGATCCGCAGGAGCAATACCGCGCCGATCTGGTCACGGCCCGCTACCTCGCGCGGCTCACCACCAAGCAGGAACTGCTGCGCGTCGCGCACGGCACCGGCATCGCCACCGTGGCGCTGGGGGTCGCGCTGACGCTGGCGGATCATCCCGATGCGGCGCTGCGGGACCCGGCGAAGGCGATCGAGATCGTGCGCGACCCGGCGTTCGCTCCCGACTACCCGCGCGCCGGCGCGCTGATCGAGTGCGTCGCCCACGTGCACCTCGGCGAGTGGGCCGCCGCCGAACAGGCCCTCGGGCAGTTCGACCAGAACACCGAGTTCCTGCTGCTGACGCCGGGCTGCCTGACGTTCGTGCGCGCCGTGATCCACGCGGGCGCCGGCCGCGATGCGGCGGCGCGCGAGTGCCTCGCGCGCGGCCTCGAAGGGTACACGGACCTCGTCGGCTCCGACGAGCAGACCTGGGCCCGCTCCGACCTCGCACGCTGGCGCGACCTCGCCCAACGCGCCGTGCCTCGCTGACACCTTCCCGATCGACGACCATGCACACGCTTCGACTCTGCGTTCCGTTCGTCCTGCTGGCGTCGCTGGCTTGCGCGCAGAAGCCGGCGAAGGTCGACCACGCGGCGGTGGTCAAGGCCGCCGGCGCCGACGTCGCGAAACTCGAGCAACTCGCCGGCGACTGGATCGCGCAGAAGCGCACCGACGGTGCGCGCATCGCCTGGAAACGGCTGATCGAACTGCAGCCGGACCACGAAGCCGCGCGGGCCGGGCTCGGGCACGTGCGCTACGACGGCAAGTGGTTCGAGGGGCAGACCGCGCTGTTCGACTACAAGCGCGCCGAAGACGCGCGCATGGTGAAGCAGGGCATGGCGCGGGCCGGTGATCAGTGGGTCAAGATCGCCGACGTGCCGTTCGTGCGGCTCGGCTGGAGCAAGGACGCGCAGGGCAAGTGGCAGCATCCGCTGGCCAGCAAGCGGCTGGCGCACGACGCGGCGATGGCCGCGAAAGGCTGCCAGCAACAGGACCTCGAGTGGATCGACCCGTCGGAGTTCGAGACCTGGAAGCAGGGTCTGTGGAAGTGCGGCGACCAGTGGCTCGACACTGCGGCGGCGAACGCGTGGCACGCGGCCCCGGAACGGCCGTGGATCGTGCAGAGCGAGCACTTCCTGATCGCCACCACCGTCGACCGCGAGCGCGTCGAGTGGGTCAAGTGGTACGCCGACCGCACCTGGGACGACCTCGTGCGCATCTTCGGGATCGCCCCGGGCCAACGTCCGAGCGCGACCGACCTGCACGGCAGCAACGGCGACAAGCCCGAGATGATCATCTGGAACGGGCTGCCGCAGTACAACGCGTTCGCGGGCAACGCCGAGTCGCGCGGCCTGTCGTCGCTGCACTACGCGTGCTTCTGCGATGCGTGGTTCGACGACAGCGTGAAGCCAGCCGCCTTCGCCGGGCTCGGCTGCGGCTTCTGGGATGCAGCGACGCCGACACTCGCCGCGTTCGGCCAACACTCGATCCGCCACGCCGCCGCGCAGGCGTTCGTCGAGGCGATCGATCCGTCGTGGAAGGCGCTCGGCGACCTGGCGCTCGACAAGAGCTCGCCGCCCCAGAACCAGAACGCGGTCGCGGCGCGGGCCCAGGCCCAGTCCCAGGCGTTCTGGAGCGACAAGCGGATCCCCCACTGGCTGCGGTTCGGGGCGTGCTCGTACGTCGAGCGCTGGTTCGTCGAGAAGGAAGCCGCCGAGGGCGCCGACCCGCGCTGGGCGCGCACCTGGGCGCTCGAATCCCTGCGCAAGGCCGGCGGCCTGCGCGACCTGAACAAGGTCTTCGAGTTCAAGCTGGCGTCGTCGGACGCGGCCAACTCGACGCAGCTGATCCACGAGTCCGGGCTGGTCGTCGCGTTCGTGCTCGACGGTGGCGACCCGCGCGTGCAGAAGGCGCATCAGGCGTTCCAGCAGGCCTTGGCGGGCACCGGCAGCACGGCCGCCGCCGCCACCGAACTGCAGAAGGCACTGCTGGCCGCGAAACCGGCGCTGCTCGCCTTCGCCGCGCGGTGAGCCGGAACGCCCCCGGCGCGGCGGCAGCCCGCCCGTCGCCGCTCTCCGGGCCGTCTGCGCCGCGGCCAGGCGCGCCACCGCCCGCGGCCGACGTTTGGCATGCATCGGCACGCGGGTTTCCGTTCTGCGACGCGCAGCCCGCGCGCCACGATGGGCAACTCGGCCTGTTGCCATGCGACACGAGCTTCGCGCCATCCCGCCCGCCCCCCGCCGCATCCGCTGGCGGCCGCTGTTCGCGCACCGCTGGCCGCTGCTCGCGGCCGGCGGACTGCTCGTGGTGGTCGGTGGACTGCTCGCGTGGCTGATGTTCCTGCAGGCGGGCGGCAAGATGTCGGACACCGAGCGGCTCGACGCCGGGCCGGTGACGCGGGTCCGCGGCACCTTGACGCGCGTCGATGCTCCGCGTGCGTGGCAAGGCCGCGACTGGCAGGACGTGCGCTACACGTTCGAGGTGCCGATCGACGGCCAGTCGATCACCTTCTACGGCGGCTGCTTCGTGCCCGCGGGCGCCTGGCGCGAAGGCGAACCGGTCGAGATCGAGGCACTGCGCGGCGACGCCAACAAGAACCGCATCGTCGGTGGCGCGCTGCACGCCGAACGGCAGTGGCTGCGGGCGAAGTTCTGGATCACGGTCCTGGCGACGCCGGGCGCCTTGCTGCTGCTCGGCTGGCTCGCTGGCGTGTTCCAGCTGCGACGCGTGCTCGTGCACGGCGACGTCTCGGTCGGCGTCGTGCACGCCGTGCGCGCGGTGCCGTGGCTGCTGCCGGAGATGCTGCGCGTCGACTACACGTTCCGCGACCATCACGCGAAGACGCGCCACAACCACCAGTGGGTGCGCACGCACGGCGAACTCGGCGCCCGCCTGTTGCAGCAGCAGCGTGCCGGCCGCTACGAAGAGATGCCCGTGCTGCACGACCGCGCCATGCCCTGGTGGAATCGCATGCTGCTGCCGCAGGACTTCCTGCCGCCGGTGGCGATCGATCTCGACCTGCCGCCGGTGGACCGCGCGCCGTGAGCGAACGGAGCGTCGAAGCACTGCTCGGGCCCGACGGCCCGATCGCGCGGCGGCTCGAGGGCTTCGAGGTACGGTCGCAGCAGTTGGAGTTCGCGAGCGCCGTCGAACGCGCGGTCGCCGCGCGGCAACACCTGATCGCCGAGGCCGGCACCGGCACCGGCAAGTCGTTCGCCTACCTGCTGCCGGCAGCCGTGCACGCCGACGCGCACCAGGGCGAAGGCCCGATCGTCGTGTCGACGCGCACCATCGCGCTGCAGCAGCAGCTCGAGCAGAAGGACCTGCCGTTCCTGCACGCGGTGCTGCCGTTCGAGTGGTCGTCGGTCACCGCGATCGGCCGCAACAACTACCTCTGCCTGCGGCGCATGCACCTCGCCGAGCGCGAGCAGCATCTGTTCGAGAACCCGGAACGGCACGCGCAGCTGCGCGCGATCGTCGACTGGTCGATGACCACGAAGGACGGCACGCGCCAGGAGCTGCCGTTCGCGCCGATGGCCGAGGTCTGGGACGAAGTGCAGGCCGAACACGGCAACTGCCTGCAGCGCGCGTGCAAGCACTACGCCCACTGCCACTGGCAGCGTGCGCGGCGGCGCATGCAGACGGCCCAGGTGCTGGTGGTCAACCACGCGCTGTACTTCGCCGACCTGGCGCTGCGCATCGCCGGCGCGTCGTACCTGCCGCCGCACCGCGTCGTGATCTTCGACGAGGCGCACCATCTCGAACGCGTCGCCACCGAGAGCCTGGGGCTGCGCGTCGGACGCAGCACGGTGGGCTGGCACCTCCGCCGGATCCACGGCCGCCGCAGCGCGCGGAGCCTGCTGGCCCGCCACGGCACCGCCGCGGCGATGCTGCTGTGGGAGGAGGCGAACCAGCACGCCGAGGTGTTCTTCGCCACGCTGCAGGACCGGCTCGCGGCGAGCGGCAACAACGAAGGCCTGGCGCTGCGCGACGACGTGCTCGACGACCCGCTGACGCCGGTGCTGCGCGCGCTGAGCACCGAACTCGCTTCGGCCGCGGTGCGCGTGCTCGAGATCGACGCGCAGATGGAACTGCAGGCGCGCGCCAACGGCCTCGACGCGCTGTGCGCGATGCTGCGCGCCCTGTGCGTGCCGAACCCTGCGGCCGGCACGCCGCTGGTGCGCTGGCTCGAACCGTCGCGCCATGGGGCGCTGCTGTGCGGCGCGCCTCTCGACGTCAGCCAGGCGCTGCGCGAGCACCTGTTCACCAAGGGGCCGACGGCGATCCTGACCTCGGCGACGCTCGGCGTGCCCGAGGACCCGTCGTTCGGCTGGCTGCGCCGCCAGCTCGGCCTCGACGAAGCCCAGACGCTGCGCGTCGGCTCGCCGTTCGACTACGACCGCGCGGTGCGCCTGGTGCTGCCCGAGGCGATGCCGGAGCCGAACGACGGCGCGGCGTTCCGTTCGGCGGTCGCCGAGCAGTGCCGCGACCACGTGCTGCGGAACGGCGGTCGCGCCCTCGTCCTGTGCACGTCGTGGGACCTGGTGCGCTCCCTCGCGCAGGAACTGCGGCCGTCGCTGACCGAGGCCGGCATCGAACTGCTGGTGCAGGGCGAAGCGCCGATGGCGCGTCTGCTCGAACGCAAGCGCGCCGAGCCGACTTCGGTCCTGCTCGGCACCGACAGCCTGTGGGAGGGCATCGATCTGCGCGGCGACGCGTTGACGATGGTCGTCATCACGCGACTGCCGTTCCAGAGCCCGGGGCACCCGCTGGTGCAGGCGCGCATGGAGCTGCTGAAGTCGCAAGGGCGCGATCCGTTCGCCGAGCACTCGTTGCCCGAGGCGATCCTGAAGTTCCGCCAGGGTTTCGGCCGGCTGATCCGCGGCAGCCAGGATCGCGGGACCGTCGTCGTGCTCGACCCGCGGGTGCGCACGCGCGCCTACGGGCGGCGGTTCCTGCAGGCGCTGCCGTTCTCCGAGGACTTCGATCCCACGGCGGGTTGACCGACCACGGACGCCGGCACGGGCCGGCGCGAACGGCAGCACCCCGGCAACCACGGGATCCGGGAAGGCCATGACAGGCCGGCGGGACGGCTGGCCACCATGGGTATCGTTCTGATATCATTCCGATACCCAGCACCGAAACCATGGACACTCCCTCGCGCGAACTCGCCTACCCGCGGCCCGGCAACGGCCTGCTCGGCCTGCTCTTCGGCATCCTGCTCGTCCTCGCCGCCGTCGGCGCCTTCATCGGCGGCGGCGTGATGTGCGACGACCGCCAGATCGGCCCGGCCTTCGGGGTGCCGGTCCTCGTCCTCGGCTTCTTCGTCATCGTCTGGGCGACCCTGACCTTCCGCAGCCTCGTGATCGTCGCACCGAACCAGTCGAAGGTGGTCGTGCTGTTCGGCAAGTACACGGGCACGCTGCGCGACGCCGGCTTCTTCACCGTGAACCCGTTCGCGGCGCGCCGCGAGATCAGCCTGCGCGCGCACAACTTCAACAGCGACAAGCTGAAGGTGAACGACCAGCGCGGCAACCCGATCGAGATCGGCGCGGTCGTGGTCTGGCGCGTGCGCGACACCGCGCAGGCGGCGTTCGACGTCGAGAACTTCGTGAGCTACGTGCAGGTGCAGACCGAGTCGGCGCTGCGCCACCTCGCCTCGCAGCACCCGTACGACAGCCCCAACGACCACGAAGTGTCACTGCGCGGCAGCAGCGAGGCGGTCAACGCCGAACTCGCGCGCGAGCTGACCGTTCGGCTGCAGATGGCCGGCATCGAAGTGCTCGAGGTGCGGCTGAGCCACCTCGCCTACGCGCCCGAGATCGCCGGCGCCATGCTGCAGCGTCAGCAGGCCGAAGCGATCATCGACGCCAGGAAGCGCATCGTCGACGGCGCGGTCGGCATGGTGCACATGGCGCTCGAGCAGCTGAAGGCGCACTCGGTCGTCGAACTCGACGAGGAACGCAAGGCGCAGATGGTCAGCAACCTGCTGGTGGTGCTGTGCAGCGAGCGCGGCACGCAGCCGGTCGTCAACGCCGGCACGCTCTACGGCTGATGCCCGATGGCCGACGAGGAGAAGAAGTTCCTGCTGCGCCTGCCGCCGCGCGTGTTCGACGAACTGCGGCGGTGGGCCGAGCAGGAGATGCGCAGCATCAACGGGCAGATCGACTGGATCCTGCGCGCTGCGCTGCGCGAACGGCTCGGCCGCGATCCGGTCGACGACGGCAAGAAGAAGCGGGGCTGATGCGTACGGCGTCTACTTGACGCCGTGCATGAGTTTCTGCACCCAGGACGCCGCGAGCAGCAGGATCAGGCCGGCCGCGGTCAGCGCCCAGAAGCCGAACGTGTAGCCGCCGAGCGCCGATTGCGTGGTCATCCCGGTCTCGCCGCTGACGTGGCTCGCGAAGATCCCGGACAGGTTGTTGCCGATCCCGGTCGACAAGAACCAGCCGCCCATGCCGAGTCCGACCAGGCGCACGGGCGCCAGCTTGGTGACCATCGAGAGGCCGATCGGCGACAGGCACAACTCGCCGACCGACTGGATCAGATAGACCGTGAACAAGGTCCAGAACGGGATCTTGTTCGACGCCGGGTCGACGAGGCTCGACAGCGCGAACATCAGCAATAGGAACGCAAGTCCGTTGAAGATGAGCCCGAGGCCGAACTTGCGCGGGATCGAAGGGTTGGCCTTCACCTTCGACAGCGCCACCCACGCCCACGCCACGAGCGGTGCGAACACGATGATCGCCAGCGCATTCACGCTCTGGAACCACCCGGTCGGGAACACCCAACCGCCCAGGTCGCGATCGACGATCTTGTCGGCGAGGAAGGTGAACGAGTTGCCGGCCTGTTCGAAGAACATCCAGAACATGATGTTGAAGACGAAGATCACCAACATCGCGATCGTCTTGTCGCGCGCGACGGCGCCGTTGCGGCTGCCCTCGATCATCAGCATCGCTGACAGGCCCACGAACATGAAGGTGAGCACCCACTGCAGGGCTTCCGCACCGACGGACAGCAGCGCGAACACCGCGGGTACGGCCACCAACGCGCCGAGCACGACGTATCCGACCCTCTTCGTTCCTTGCTGCGTCGCCGTCGGCGCGCCGATCCCCTGCAAGGAACGGCGACCGAGCCAGAACCAGACAAGACTGACGAGCATGCCGATACCGGCCGTGAGGAACACCCACTTGTACGCCGGCATGACTTTGGTCCCGAAGACACTCTCGGCGAGCCAACTCGTGAGCAGCGGCGACACGAACGCGCCAGCATTGATGCCCATGTAGAAGATCGTGAACCCGGAGTCCCGGCGCTCGTCGCCCGCCGCGTAACACTTGCCGACGATCGTCGAGATGTTGGGCTTGAACAGCCCGTTGCCCACCACGATGGTGGCGAGACCGAACTCGAAGAACGTCTCGTCGGGCCAGGCGATCATGAACAAGCCGGCGGCCATGAACACCGCGCCGGTCAGGATCGATCGCTGGTAGCCGATCACCTTGTCCGCGATGTAGCCCCCGAAGATCGCGACGGCATAGACGAGGGCGAGATACGAGCCGTACGTCAGGTTCGCCGGGCCCTCTCCCGTTGCCGCGCCACCGTGGAACTGCGCGACGATGTAGAGCACCAGCGCCCAGCGGATGCCGTAGAACGCGAAGCGCTCCCAGAACTCGGCCATGAACAGCATCCACAACGGTTGCGGATGCCCCATGACTTGCTTGAACTCGGGCAGGGCGAAGCCATCCCGGCTGGTGTTGGCTGCAGCAATGGTCACGCGTTGACTCCTGAGCGGGCGAAAGGAAGGGAAGCGGGCGCGAAGGCTACCCACGGCCAGCACGCCGGGCACCGGGCATTCGCGCACGATCGCGTGTCCTGCCGGAGCGCCGTTCCGGGCCAGAGCGCGCGCGGCTCGCAAGCCGCGTGCCCCTTGCCCGCGACCGCCGCCGCGGCCATCCTGCGCCGCCCGCACAGGAGCACGCACGATGGGTCGTCAGTGGTTGCACGCCAAGAAAGAGGTCACGGCGAATCGCCGGGCCAAGCTCAACAGCAAGCTGATCCGCGAGATCATGGTCGCCGCCAAGATGGGCGTTCCCGACCCGGCGATGAACCCGCGCCTGGCGTTGGCGGTCGAAGCCGCGCGCAAGCAGTCGGTCGCCAACGACACGATCCACCGCGCGATCAAGAAGGGCAGCGGCACCGGCGACGAGCAGATCAACTACGAACTCGTCACCTACGAGGGCATGGGCCCGCACAACGTGCCGGTGATCGTCGAGTGCCTGACCGAGAACCGGAACCGCACCGCGCCCGACATCCGCACCCTGTTCAAGGACGCGCAGTTCGGCAGCAAGGTCACGTTCCTGTTCGATCACGTCGGCATCGTCGAAGCCACGCACCCGAAGCCCGGCCAGGATCTCGAGTCGGCTGCGATCGAGGCCGGCGCGCAGGACGTCGAGAAGCTCGAGTCGGCGAAGGAGGACGAGAGCGGCGGCCGCTTCTTCACCGAGCGCACCGACATGTATCCGGTCGCCGAGGCGCTGAAGAAGGCCGGTTGGAGCGTCGCCAGCGCCGAGCTCGGCTACCGCGGCAAGGACCCGGTGCAGCTGCCCGAGGCCGATCGCGCGAAGGTCGAAGCGTTCCTCGAACGGCTCGACGAGAACGACGACGTGCACCGCGTCTGGGCCGCGCTGAAGTGACGCGCGGCGGCCGCCGGCCAACCACCGCCATCGCCCGCGCCCGTCACGCTCCGGCCGGCCGAGCCTCGCCGACAACCAACGGGACGCCGCCTCGCACGGCTGCGTCGACCGCGGTCCGCAAGCCGGCGTAGCCGCGGCGCGCGGCCGCGACGAACTCGCCGCCGGCGGCCGCCGGCAACCCGGCCCAACCTGCCACTTCGCCGCCATCGGCCTGGAACGTGCGCTGGTTCAACCACCCGAGCTGGTCGGCCAGGAGCCGCGTCGACCCGATCTCGGCGGTGCTGCCGTCGGGCAACGGCACACGGAAGGTGACCGGGAAGTCGCCCGGCAGCCACACCGAGCACGCGAGCAGATGGCCGTAGCGGCTGCGGTCGAACTTCGCATCCGCAGCGGCGCGCCACTGCGGATCCAACTCGAGCAGCGGCGGCACCCGATCGGGCCAGTCGAGTTCGGGGCGATCGGCGTAGAGCCCGAGCAAGCGAACGGCGAGCCAGCCGGCCTCGCCGAGATCGGTCTCGGCGGCGACCGGCGCGGCCTCGTCCCACGTCAGTTGCTCGCCGACCTTCGTGGCGACGGCCGACTGCAGGTCGGCGCGCCAGGCGGCGACGCCGCCCGCGAGGCGGGTCGCATCGCCGCGGGCGCCGGCGAACCACTTCGACAACGGACCCGCGAACGCGACCGCCATCAGAGCTTCTGCTCCCGCCAGACGGGATCGAACAGGCCGCGCTCGACGATCTCCCAGATCACGACCTTCGACCGGGTGCCGTTCCGCAGCTCCGGCAGGGCGCGCCGCAGCGGTTCGAGGCCGACCGCGCCGTAGGCAGTGGTCGTGCGCACCGAACGGCCGAGCCAGTAGGCGATCGCGTCCGCGCCGTTCTCCTCGCCGAAGCTGGTGCTCAGCATCCAGACCGGGGCGTCGCCGTCGGTGCCGTCGAGCAGCCGTGGCCCCGCCGGCGTCTCCATCTCGACGTCCCAGTACTCGCGCACTTCACACAGACGATCGGCGAGCAGGCTCATCGGCGCGGTGCGGCGACCGAGCACGGGATCCGGCAGTTCGAGCGTGGCGATGCCCATGTTGGCGGGCAGGTCACCGACCAGCCGCACCATCAGCGGCCCCCGCAACCGCATCGTCGACCGCGGGCCGAGCCGTTCGCCGTAGCGCGCCTCGATCGCCGTCGCCACGGCGCGCCCGGCCGCCAGCGCCCCGGCCGGCCGCCAGTGCGTGTCGCGGCGGTAGTAGAGCTCGGCCGCGGGATCGCTCGCGCGCGCGGCGGCCATCACCGCGGCGAGATCGACGGTCGCGATGCCGAGTGCTTCGAACTCGGCGAGTGCGGCCGCGTAGTTGTCCCGCTTCTGCGGTGGCAGTTCGCCACCCGGGTAGCAAGCCTCGGGATGCACACGGGCCTTGTCCGGCACGAGCAGCACGAACAACTCGGCGCCCGCGCGCTGCACGAGGTCCCGCACGTCGGCGACGAAGGCGCGGCGCGCCGGCGCGGCG
The DNA here is from genome assembly GCA_937952215.1 of uncultured bacterium. Taxonomy (GTDB): domain Bacteria; phylum Planctomycetota; class UBA1135; order UBA1135; family UBA2386; genus UBA2386. The sequence goes on along the minus strand of CALFZH010000060.1, from coordinate 300,145 downwards.
CGATCCCACGCCGCCCGATCGGGCAGCACGGACTCGCGGATGTAGAACCACTCGTCCTTGCCGAAGTGCACCTGCGCGCTCTCCGGCGCGCCCAGCCGGTAGCGCAGCTCGTTCCAGTTGCTGCGCAACCACCACGTGATCGGCGAGTCCTCGCGAAGCTGCTTCTCCTTCGCCAGCATCCACGAACCGTCGGCCAGGCTCGCCACGGTGACGGCGGGTGCTGGCAACTGGCTGCGCGTGCGCAGCAGCGGCTCGGCGTTGCCGAGCAGGCCGTGCCAGACGACGTGCACCAGCGGCACCGAGACGCACGTCACTGCGGCGACGACGATGCCCACCCACCGCACGGCCCACTGGCCGGGCGTCTGCGTCGAGCTCTGCGAGTCGGCGACGGTGGTCATGGTCAGAACTGGTAGTAGATGAACGAGACGAAGTCGCCGGTCAGCAGCTGGCAGACCGCGAGCAGGAAGGCGACGAGCGCGCCGAGCATCACCAACGGATGGCAGCGCGCGACGAACTGCTCGGTGCGCGGCAGCGCGAACACCACGAACAGGCCGACGACCATGCCGGCGATCGCGTACGGCTGGCGCTGGCCGAGGTCGGGCGCGCCGCCAACCCCGTTGCGGCCGAGCAGGCCGTTCGTCATCTGCGCGAGTTCCGTCATCGTCTGGCAGCGGAAGATCACGAGTCCGAGCGTCCAGATCAGGAACGTGCACAGCACCTGGCCGACGAGCGGCAGCCGGCCATAGGGCGCCCGCTTGCCGATGCGGCGCTCGACCACCAGGAACAGGCCGTGCCACGCGCCCCAGAGCAGGTACGTCCACGACGCGCCGTGCCACAGGCCGCCGAGCATCATCGTCGTCGCGACGTTGACCTGCGCCCTCACTTCACCGCCGCGGTTGCCGCCGAGCGGCACGTACAGGTAGTCGCGCAACCACGTCGACAGGCTGACGTGCCAGCGTCGCCACAGCTCGGTGATGCTGAACGCGCGGTACGGCGACAGGAAGTTCGGGGGGAACCGGAACCCGAGCAGCAGCCCGAGCCCGATCGCCATGTCGCTGTAGCCGGAGAAGTCGAAGTAGATCTGCACCGAGTAGCCGACGGCCGCGAGCCACGACGCGGCCAGGCCCGGCGCGTCCTGCGCGTAGACGGCGTCGACCAGCGGACCGACCGAGTCGGCGATCAGCACCTTCTTCGCCAGGCCGAGCGCGAACAGGAACACGCCGTCGCTGGCCGTCTTCAGGTCGATCGAGCGGTCGTGCAGCGCGTGCTCGACGTCGCGGTAGCGCACGATCGGCCCGGCGACGAGCTGCGGGAACATCGACACGAAGCACAGCAGGTCGGTGAACGACCGCACCGGCTTCACCTGGCCGCGGTACACGTCGATCGTGTAGCTCATCGACTGGAAGGTGAAGAACGAGATGCCGACGGGCAGCAGCACCTGCTCCCATTCGACCGGCCACGGCGCCACGTCGTTCCAGGTGCCGACGAACAGGTTGGCGTACTTGAACCACCCGAGCAGGCCGAGGTTGGTGACGACCGAGAACCACAACCAGAAGCGGCGGTTGCGTCCGGTCTCCGGCGTGCCCATCGCGCGCGCCGCCGCGTAGTCGAGCGTGACGCTGAGCAGCATCAGCAGCACGTAGTGCGGCCGCCACCAGCCGTAGAACACGAAGCTGCCGAGCGTCAACGCCAGGTTCCGCCAGCGCGTCGGCAGTGCGAAGTACGTCGGCAGGAACGCCGGCAGGAACCAGAACAGGAAGATGAAGGACGCGAAGACCACCGGGCCCGCCTCCTATCGCCCGTCCCGCGCCATGGCCTTCACGCCTCCGCCTTGGCGTCGCGCTCCATCAGCGCCCGCACGGCGTCGGCCGGCCGCAGCCCGTCGAACAACACCGCCGCGACCGCGGTGGCGATCGGCATCTCGACGCCGAGCCGGGCCGCTTCGGCGACGACCACGCGCGACGTCCACACACCTTCGGCGACCTTGGGCGACGACGCGAGCACCTGCGCGAACGGCTCGCCGCGGCCGATGCGTTCGCCGAACGCGCGATTGCGGCCGTGCCGCGAGAACGCGGTCACCGCGAGATCGCCGACGCCGGCGAGGCCGAAGAACGTGCGTGCGTCGGCGCCGCTCGCGGTCCCGTAGCGCTGCATCTCGACCAGCCCGCGCGTCAGGATCGCGGCCTTGGCGTTGTCGCCGTAGCCGAGTCCCTCGGCGATGCCCGCGGCCAGGGCCATGACGTTCTTCAGCGCGCCGCAGAGTTCGAGACCGAGCACGTCGCGGTGGCGGTAGACGCGGAACGTGCGGGTCTGCAACGCGGCCTGCACGCGTTGCGTCGCCGCCTCGTCGGCGCCGGCGATCACGACCGTCGTCGGCAAGTCGTTGGCGATCTCCTCGGCGTGGCTCGGGCCGCCGAGCGCGAACACGCGCTCCGGGCCGCCGAGCAGTTCGGTGAGCACCTGCGTCGGGCGCTTGCCGGTCGTCTGCTCGAGGCCCTTCGCCAGCGACACGACCGGCACCGCGCGCGGCATGTGCACAGCGAGACCGGCGACGACCGAGCGCACGTGCTGCGTGGGCACCGCGACCAGCACCAGGTCGGAGCCGGCCAGCGCTGCCTTGCCGTCGCACCCTACGGTGACCGCGGGCGGCAACACGACCCCGTCGAGGTAGCGCGGATTGCGCCGCGTCGCGGCGATCGCGGCGGTGTAGACGGCATCGTGCCCCCACAGCGAGCACGCGTGGCCGGCGCGTGAGAGCAGAACGGCCATCGAAGTGCCGAACCCGCCGTTGCCGAGGATCGCGACCCTCATGCGCCGCCCGCCGTGCGCGCCGCGAAGTGCTTCTGCAGGTTGCTTCGGTGCGTCCAGAACAGCAGCGCCGCCAGCAGCGCGCACAGCAACGTGAAGGCGAGGCGCTCGCCGAACGCGGTGTCGACGTGCATCGCGATCGCCGCGACCGGCAACGCCGTCGCCAGCGCGAGACTGCCGAAGAACACGTGCCCGGTCGCTGCGCGCACGACGAAGAACACGCCGATCGCAATCGCGGCCACCAACCAGTCGAGCGCGAACAGCGCACCCGTCGCGGTCGCCACGCCCTTGCCGCCGCGGAAGCCGAGCAACGGCGTGAACACGTGGCCGAGCACGGCCGCCGACCCACCCAGCACACCGACCGTCATGGCCGGCAGCGTTGGTGCGAATTCCGGGCCCCACCACGCCGGCGCAAAGCCCTTCGCCGCGTCGAGCACGTAGATCGCCACGAACGCGATCAACCGACCACGGCGCGTCGCGAACGCCCGGCTGGCGTTCGTGGCGCCGACGTTGCCGCTGCCGACGGTGCGCACGTCGATGCCCTTGCACGCGCGGACGACGAGCAGCGCGAACGGGATCGCCCCGAGCGCGAACGCGAGGCCGCAGACCAGGACCACGGACATCGGCGGAAGGCTATGCGCGCCTGCGGCCGCGGCCAACGGCGAAGCGCAACGTGCCTCCGCCGATGGCGCCAGCTAGCCTGCGCGGATGGCTGCGCGCATCGGCATCGACACCGGCGGCACGTTCACCGACGTCGTGCGATGGTCGCCGCGTGGACTCGTCGTGCACAAGCTGCCGTCGACGCCACGCGACCCGTCGCGCGCGGTGCTCGAAGGACTCGCAGCGGTGCGCCGGGAGCCGGACGAGGCGGTCGACGTCGTGCACGGCACCACCGTCGGCCTGAACGCCGTGCTGACCGGCGACGTCGTGCGCACGGTGTTCGTCACCAACCGCGGCTTCGAGGACCTGATCGAGATCGGCCGACAGGAACGCACCGACCTCTACGCGCTCGCCCCGTCGCGGCCAGTGCCGCCGGTGCCGCGCGCGCTGCGGGTCGGCGTCGCCTGCCGACGCGGACCGGATGGCGAGCCCGAGCAAGCGCTGACGCCCCGCGAGATCGCCCGCACCGTCGCGGCCGTGGTGCGGCGCCGCCCTGCCGCGATCGCCATCGGCTTGCTGCACGCCCCTTCGGCACCGGCCGATGAGCGGGCGCTGGCCAAAGCGCTGCGGCGCGCGCTGCCGCGCGTCCCGATCACGTGCAGCGCGGAGCTGTTGCCCGCGACCGGCGAGTTCGAACGCTTCAGCGCGGCGATCCTGAACGCGGCGATCGCACCGATCGTCGGCGGCTACACCACCCGCCTTGCCGACGGGATCGGCAACGGCACGCTGCGCTTGATGCGCAGCAGCCTCGGGATCCTGCCGCCGGCCGAGGCCGCGGCATTCCCGGCGCGGGCGATGTTCTCGGGTCCGGCTGGCGGCGTGCTCGCGAGTGCGCTGGCTGCGCAGCGGCTGGGCTGGTCGCGCGTCGCGGCGTTCGACATGGGCGGCACGTCGGCCGACCTGTGCCTCGTCGCCGACGGCGACGCGGTGCAGGACGACGGCGCGATCGCCGGCCTGCCTCTGCCGCTGCCGGGCGTCGGCGTCCACACGGTCGGCTGCGGCGGCGGCAGCATCGCGTTCGCCGACCGCGGCGACGCTCTGCGTGTGGGCCCCCGCAGTGCGGGCGCCGATCCCGGTCCGGCCTGCTACGGACATGGCGACGAGCCGACGGTCACCGACGCCCACGTGGCGCTGGGCCATCTCGGCGCCAGTTCGCTGCTCGGCGGCGCCTTCCCGATCGACGTCGACGCGTCGGTGCGCGCGCTCGAACGCCTGGGCCGGCGGCTTGGCCTCGACGCCGCGCGGACCGCACGCGGCATCCTCACGATCGCCGACGCGACGATGGCGCGCGCGATCCTGCAGATCACCGCCGAACGCGCCGTCGATCCGGCGACGGTGCCGCTGGTCGCCTATGGCGGCGCCGGCGGCCTGCATGCCGCGGGCTTGATCGGTCGCCTCGGCATGCCGTGCGCGTTGCTGCCACCGTGGCCCGGCGCGTTCTCGGCGTTGGGCCTGGCGCTCGCGGGCGAAGCCGCCGAGTGCAGTGCCGCCGTGCGCGAACATGCCGACGCGCAGGGCCACCGGCGCATCGCGGCGACCCTTCGCCGACTCGCGGCCGAGGCGCGCGACCGGATCGCGACCACGGCCCGCGTGTCGGCGACGGTGCATGCCCGCTACCGCGGCCAGGGAGCAACGCTGCGCGTTCCGTTCGTCACCGATCTTGCTGCCGCGTTTTCCCGAGCGCATCGGGACCGCTACGGCTTCGCGATCGATGCAGCGATCGAAGTCGTGCGCGTCACCGTGCGCGCCGAGAACCGCCCGCATCGGTTGCCATCGGCGACGAACTCGTCGCCGCTGCCGGCAACGATCGCCGGCGTCCGGCGACCACCGCTCGGCGGGGCTTCGCTTCCGGTCGTTTCTCGCGCCAGCCTGCGAAGTCGCCGCGCCGGCCCGCTCGTGGTGGAAGAGGCCACCGCAACCACGGTCGTGCCGGCAGGTTGTTCGATCGAACCCACGCCGGGCGGGTTGCTGTTGCGGCGTCGCCGCTGACGACCGCCGCGATCGCCAACGCCGGCCTCCCGCTCGCACCGAGTTCAGGCAGAAGACCTGCCAAGATACCGGCGACGGACCGAGCGCTGCGATTTGACAGCGCCCGCACATGGGCTATTCTCTCCGTGAATCGCCTGCGGGTTGAGCAACCACCTCGATGTGGTTCGGGATCCGAAGCTCGCACGCAGGAAGACAAACCGAAAAACCCCGACGAAGCTGGCGCTGCAATGGCGCACGTTTCGCCGGACACGACACACTGCCGGGGGTTGTCCGCGACGGACGTAAAAACTTGACTCTCCTTCTTCCCCTTTTCCCGAAGTTTCACCCCCGGCTTCCTTACCTCGCCTGACGCGGATCGCGGCGAGGCAGAGGTGTGTGTCACGAGGCGCGCGTGCGGCGCCGCGAACGCCTCAGCGGCGTTCGAGTTCCGCCGCCTGCAACGCCGAACGCGCCGCCCGGTGCTCCGGGTCGAGTTCGAGCACGCGACGCCAGTCGGCGATCGCCAACTCGACACGCCCGTCGCCGTAGCGCAGCAGGGCTCGCTGGTGCAGGAACCGCGCCAACCGCGATCGCACGCGCACGTCGGCCGGATGCAGCCGGTCGAGTTCGAGAAGGTCGGCAACCGCAGCCTCGAACTGCCCCCCCGCCAGGCGCCGTTCGATCGCCACGAGCCTCGCGGCGATTTCGTCGTTCGGATCCCCGGTGCTGGCAGCAGGCGGCGACGAAGCGGGCGCGATCTCCGCCGCCGGAGCAGCGGCCGGCGGGGGTGCTACGACCGCGTGCGGCACCGCCGGGCGACGGCCGTCGTGCACATCGGCCGAGAGGATCTGCAACCGGTGCCTGGTCGCTGCGGCGAGCGCGTGCGCGCCCGGCAGGTCCGGCCAGATCGAGCACGCCTTCTCGATCGCCGCGAGCGCTTCGCGGTCGCGCCATTCGGCGCGGAACCGCATGGCCTGCAGCATCAACTCGTGGCATCGCCGCAGGTTGTTCTCGACTGCCAGCGCCTGCGCGCGCGCCTGCGGGTAGCTCGGGTGCGCAACCTCGACGGCGTCGAGGGCTTGCAGGGCAGCGGCCAGGTCGCGGGCCTGCAGCGCGCGCTCGGCCACGACGAACGGATCGGGCGGCGTCGACGTGCAGGCGGCCGCGACGGCCAACGACCAGGCGGCGAGCATCCCTGCCCTCATGCGTGGTCCTCGCGCCGCCGTTCGTCGAGCAGGACCTCGAGTTCGCGATCGTCCATGCCGCTGTCGTCGTCGTCGTCGCGCGCCGCTGCCACGGCGGCGCGCCACGGCATCGCCCCGGTCGGCACGATCATGACCTCGTTCTCGCCCGCGACCGGCGGGTTCTTCGCGACCTCGTCGGCGAGCAGTTCGAGCAGCCACGGATCGAACACTTCGCCGCGCGCCCGCCCCATCTCCGCCAGCGCATCGCGCCAGGCGAGCGAACGGTCCGCCGTTCCCGTGGTCAACAGATCGAACGCCGCCGCGATGGTCAGGATCCGCGCCGCCAGCGGAATGCGGTCGCCGCGCAACCCGTCCGGGCTGCCCTTGCCGTCGTGTCGTTCGAGCTGGTGCCGCAGGATCTTGCCGACGCGGCGCAAGCTCGGAACACACGCGAGCATCTCGGCTGCGCGCACCGGGTGGTGCTGCAGCGATTGCTGTTCGACTTCGGTCAACGGTCCCTGCTTCTTCAGGATCGACGGCCGCACCGACGCCTTGCCGATGTCGACCAGTCGGCACGCGAGGTCGAGTTCGTCGCGGTCGGCGGGCAGCAGCCCCGCGCGTTCGGCCAGCCGCGCCGCCAGCGCCGCCGTGCGCTCGCCGTGCCCCGGCACGCACAGCTGCCGGTTCTCGAGGCTGTCGACGAGCAGCAGCGCCAGCGTCGCGTAGCCCTCGCCGACGCGATCCAAGCCCTCGTGCATGCCGCGCTCGAGTTCGCGCATCGCCGAACCCAGATCCTGCAGCTCGGCATCGCCGCCGGCGGGCGACTCGCCGGCCGCCTCACCCGCCGCCAGCCGGATCAGCGAATCGGTGGCGGTCCGCACGCGCGTCGACCAGTGGTGGCCGAGCATCGCCGCACCGGCGACGAGCGTCAGGCAACCGAGGAAGACGAGGCCGAACCAGGTCACGTCGAACGCGCTCGATCCGGCGACGACCGGAACTTGCAGCCGCACCTCGCCGCACACCTCGCCGCCGAAGCGCACCGGCACCGACGTCTCGCGCAGGGCACCGGACTCCTGTGCGACCGTGCGCTGCAGAGCGCCCGCCGTGGTCCGCAGGCCGAGGTGGCGATCGCCGAGCAGCAGCGCCGTGTCGATGACGACTCGCCCCTGCTGGTCGAGCACCAGGGCACGACCGTTCACCTGGTCGCGCACGACCGCCGCGAGCACCGACAACCGCATGACGTCGAGGCGCTCGAGCAGCGGCGCAGCACGCTCGGCGAGCGAAGTCGCCAACGCCACGTCCGCGCGTTCGGCAGCCGCTGTCGCGCGTTGCTCGTCGCGCTCGGCGCCGAAGAAGCCGAGCACCAACGCCACGAACAACGAGCCGACGGCAAGCGCCGCGACGAGGCGGCGCGTCAGAGGCCAGTTCCGCGGGCGCCGATCGTTCCCGGAGACCATCGTGCCGGCGTTATCGGCAACATCGGCGCGCCGCTTTCGCCGTTCTCGCCGGCGAGCCGGCGCCAAGGGGCGAACGACGCCGCCGGCTCCCCCACCCCTGCCCTACTTCAGCTTGATCGCCTCGAGGGACTCGACGTGCAGTTGGAAAATGTCGACGCAGTAGCCGTCCATCACCGTCGCTTCGACCTTGAACGTGCCGATGATCTTCAGCGGGTCGAAGAAGTAGTCGGTCGTCTTCCCCTTCGGCATCACGACGCGAACGATGCCGTGGATGTCCGGCGGCTGGCCGTAGCAGCACGACCACAGCGACTTGACGAGCAGGAACTCCTTGATGTTCTGCACCTCGTCGATCGGCAGCATGAAGCCGGTCATCATCACCTTCTTGCCCGACAGGTCGCGGATGCGCTTGGGCATGCCCTTCAAGCCGTCCTCGTAGGGCCAGCTCTCGATCTCGTCGAACGGCAGGATCTGGTCGAGCCCGGTGATCTTGCCGGCCTTGATCTGCTCGTGGAGCTTGCGTTCGACCTCGAGCATCTGCTCGGCGCTGCGCATCGCGGCGATGTCGGCCGGGTCATTGCCCTTCGGCAGCGGTTGGTCGGCATCGGGGCGATCGATGCGCGGTTCCGGCGGAGGCGTCTCGGCCTTCGGCGTCTCGCCCTTCGGCGGCGTCTTGGCCGGATCCTGCTTCGGCGGCGTCTTGGCCGGGTCCTGCTTCACCGGATCCTGCGCACCTGGGGCGGGCGGCACCGGGACGGGCACGGGCGTTGGAGCCGGCGCGGGCACGGGAACCGGCGGCGGCGATTGCGCCGCGCACACACCGGCCAGCAGGAACGACAAGGCGAGGCACTTCATGCGGAATCCAATGCGGCAGGTCGCCGCAGCAGGCATCGTAATACGCGCCTCGGCCAGCGAAGCGGCACGAGGCGAAGAAGTTGTCGGCGGCAGGGGCATCTCAGGAATCGGGCGCCAGGTTGTCGGCAACCTGCGTCAACGAGCCCTTCACCGCGGGCAGCAGGCCGGCGACGGCGCCGAGCGCGGTGACGCCGAGCAGCAGCCAGAGCTCCCAGGGCCGGAACGTGAGCCAGTCCAGGTAGACGCCGGTCTGGTCCTCCACGACCGGGCGCAACACGAAGGCCGCGATGTGGCACGCGCACAGGCCGAACAGCGCGCCGAAGAAGGACAGCAGCGTCGCCTCGCCGACGATGATCGCGAGGATCTGCAGCCGGCGCGCGCCGAGCGAACGCATGATCGCGATCTCGCGGCGGCGTTCGTTCATCGTGTTGTAGATCGCGACCGTGATCGACACGGCGGCGACGAGCAGCACCAGCCAGGCGATGACGGTCAGCGCATCGGCGACGTTGCCGATCTGGCGCAGGAACTTCGGCACCACGTCCTGCGGCCACGCCACCTGCGCGTCGGGCCGCGTGCCGAACTCGGTGCGCAGGATGCGCGCGCCGAAGTGGTCCTTTGGATCGACGACGACGGCCGTCAGCCCCAGGCGCCCCGGCGACACCGGCAGGCGTTTCGCGTCGTCGGGCGTGCGGCCGGGCGGCACCTCGACGACGAACACACCGGTCTCGTGGCCGTCGATCAGGTAGTGCACGCCGAGCGGCAGGAAGATCGTCGTGTCGAGTGGCGAGTTGGTCGGCGCCAACACGCCGACCACCTGGCACGCCGCCTCGGGGTGCTCGTGGAAGCCGAACTCGCCCATCTTGCCGTGCACCGGCACGACGACGGAGCCGAGGTCGAGTCCGAGCGTGCGCGCGACCCGCGCGCCGATCACACACTTCTTCCATTCCTCGCGCAGCAGCGGGCGCGGCGGTGGCGATGCCGCGCCGGCGCGACGCGCGTTCTCGTGCGCCGTGAGATCGTTCGCGAACGCCATCAAGTCGTCCCAGCCGAAGCGGAACGGACCGCCGGCAGCGAACGGCAGCGGGGCGCCCTGCCACTCGTACTTGCCGAACATCTCGTCGAGCGTCGCGATCACCGGGAACGCGTGGCTGCTGACGCTGTCGCCGCGGGCCTGCGGGATCGCGTAGCGCACTTGCCCGCGACGACTGAAGCCCTTGCCCTCGCGCAGGTCGATGCACGCCTGCAACGGGAACAGGCCCGGCGCCTCGCCGACGTTGAAGATCGTGTTCAGCACGAGCTCGAGCTGGCTCGCGTCCTTCGGCCCGAGCACCGCCTGGTAGCCGCCGATGCTGCCCTCGTAGCGTTGCCGGGTCTGCTCGGCCATCACCAGGATCGCCGCGTAGAGGCCGGTCGCGACGACGATCGACGCCATCGTCAACACCGTCGCGACGAGACGCAGGCGCAGGTTGCGCAGGCTGATCGAGAGGAGCCTCATGCCCGACCTCCGACCGCCGGCCGCAGTGCATGGAGGTCGACGGTGCGCTGCATGCGAGCCGCCGACTGCGGATCGTGCGTGACCATCACCACGGTCTTCTTGCCGTGCGTCGCGATCTGCAAGAGCAGGTCGAGCACCTGGCCGCCGGTCGCGCGGTCCTGGTTGCCGAGCGGTTCGTCCATCAGGATCAGTTCGGGGTCGTTGACCAACGCGCGGCAGATCGCGACGCGCTGCACCTGGCCGACCGACAACTCACGCGGCCGATGGTGCATGCGATCGGCGAGCCCCACCTGCTGCAGCAGCGCCTCGGCCCGCACGCGCGCCTCGCCGCTCGCACCGCGGCCGAACAACGCGCCCAGCAGCACGTTCTCGAGCGCGGTGAACGGCTGCAGCAGGTTGAAGGTCTGGTAGACCATGCCGATGTGCGCGCCGCGGTGACGATCGCGCGCGGCTTCGCCGAGGGTCTCCAGCCGCTTGCCGACGATCTCGATCGTGCCGCGGTCCGGACGCAGGATCCCGGCGAGCATGTGCAGCAGCGTGGTCTTGCCCGAGCCCGAACGACCAACCAGCGCCACCTGCTCGCCGGCGGCGATGTCGAGCGCGGACACCGAACACGCCAGCACCGTCTCGGCGCCGCGCGTGTAGGACTTCTCGACGTCGCGCAGGTGGATCATCGGGCGAAAGAGGATACGGACGTCGCCCCGCGGCTGTCAGCGGCGATTTGCGCGTGCACCCACGCGAGTTCGCGCGCGAGGCGCTCGTGGAGCGGCGCGTCGCCGGCGAAGTCGCCGAGCACGTGCCAGGTGTAGGTCTCGACTTCGAGCAGCGGCATCGGCCGCGGCTGCAGGGCCAGCCAACGAAGCACGCGAACGACTTCGCGCTGCGTCGAACCCAAAGCGCCATCCTGGTCCCAGAACAACGGCACGTGGTAGTGCGACCGCACGCGCCCGGCCGCCGCGAACGAAGGGCGCGCCGCCGCCACGTCCGGCAGGTCGAGCGCCCGCGTGCCGTCGGCGCCGACGGTCTGGTGCAGGTAGCGGCCCTCGGCGAACGCAAGCAGCGCATCGAGGCCCGCGGGCTCGCGCACCTCGAGGCACGACGAGACCTGGATCTTCGGCACCTCGATGCCGCGCGCGACGAGATCGGTGAGAGCGCCGATCGGATCCTCGCCGACCACGGCGAGATGGCAGAGGTCGACGCAGACGCCGAGGTGCCGTCGCAGCGCCGCCGCCGGCACCGTGGTCCACGCCGCCTCGTCGAACAACCACCGCTCGAGAAAGTCCGCCGTCGCGGCCACGGTCTCGAGCAGGCAGAGCGGCTCCGGTTCGATGGCCAGCACGCAGCGAACGCCCGTGCGTTGCTCGATCGCCGCGAACGCCGACGCGCAGCGCGCCAGGTTGCGCGCCATCATCCGCAGATCGGCCGGCGGCGCTCCGGGCGCACGGTAGCCGAGTGGCAGCGTCGACAGCGGCAGCACCGTGCCCGCGGGCACCAACGTCGCCGCCACCTCGGCGCAGGTCCGTGTGTAGCGCAGCCGGTCCTCGTCGGCCCAGTCCGGCCGGTAGACCGAGGTCTTCACGACGGCGTCGTGGAAGCCGCCGAACGGAAACACGTTCAACGTCCACAGCGGCAGGTCGAGTTCGCGCAGGGTCGCCGCCAGTCGATCGCGGGCCGCGGCGTCGTTCGCGAGCGCCGTCGCCAGTTCGTCGGGCCACCAGGCTCCCACGCCGAACGTCCGCCCCGCGGCGCGCGCGGCGGCGGCAACCGGCCCGGCATGGGCGCGCAGCCCCGCCACGACCGCGGGCAGGTCGGGCGCTGCATGCACGTTGCCGCAGTAGGTCAGGCGCAGCGAGTCCATCGGGGCAGCCAGGGTAGCGATAGGTGCCGCCCGACCCCTCCGGGTTCCACGGGCCGCGTGGATTCAGCACGTCGCTCCGACCGCGCCGACGCCGACAGGCTGCGGTTTCCTGCCCGCGAATGCCGATGCCACCGGCTGCCCGAACGTCTGCCCGATCCGACATGAGCCACCCCCCCGGCAAGAACGGCCGCCATTCCCACAACGGCCACGCCTCCCGCCTGCTCGCCATCCGCAATTCCACGTCCTACCGGCAGTCGCACGTCGACCCCGACTTCATGGGCCGCGTCGAACTGCGCCCGGTGCGCCTCCAGCTCGAGCTCCTGAAGCCCGAGCTGATCATGCAGGAACAGGGCGTCGAGTCGACGGTGGTCGTGTTCGGCGGCACGCGCGTCGTCGAACGGGCCGAGGCCGAACGCCGGCTCGCCGATGCCCAAGAAGCGCTCGCCGAGAAGCCGTCCGACTGCCAACGCGTGCGGGCCGTGCGCATCGCCGAGAACGTGCTGCGCAAGTCGCACTACTACGACGAGGCGCGCAAGTTCGCGGCGCTGGTGTCGGCGCAGTGCCAGGAGGAAGGCCGCCGCGACTACGTGGTCTGCACCGGCGGCGGGCCGGGGATCATGGAAGCCGCCAACCGCGGGGCGTTCGACGTCGGCGCCAAGTCGATGGGGCTCAACATCACGCTGCCGTTCGAGCAAGAACCGAACAGCTACGTCACGCCGGACCTGTGCTTCGAGTTCAAGTACTTCGCGATCCGCAAGATGCACTTCCTGATGCGCGCGAAGGCGATGGTCGCGTTCCCCGGCGGCTTCGGCACGATGGACGAACTGTTCGAGGCGCTGACGCTGATCCAGACGCGGCGCATGCAGCCGATCCCGATCGTGCTGTTCGGCCGCGACTACTGGCGGCGCATCGTCGACTGGGAGCTGTTCGTCGAAGAAGGCACGATCTCGCCCGACGATCTGGGCCTGATCCAGTACGCCGAGACGGCGGCCGAGTGCTGGCAGATCATCCAGGACTTCTGGCAGAAGGCGGCGCCGGAGCCGCTTCCGCGCGGGCAGTAGCGTCCCGGCTCGGCGCCGGTCCTGCCGTCAGGACTCGTGCGGCCGTCGTCAGCGACGACCGAGCAGCACCGTGCGCGCCGGCCGGCTCATGCCGTGGCGTCGCTCGGCGTGTCGCCGAACACCGTCCCTTCGGGCCGATCCGCCGGACTCTCGAACTCGACGCGGTAGCCGTCGGGGTCCCGCAAGGAAGTCACCCACAAACCGTTCCCGACGAAGGGAACCGAAGGCGTCAGCCCTCGCGCGAGGAACTCCCGGTAGATCGACAGCGCGTCGCGGCAGAAGAACATGATCGACACGCCAAGGCCCAACGGTCCGTCGGGCGACCAGGACTTGCCGCCGTCCCGGCGGAAGTCCTGGAGCATCAACGCTGCCCCGCCGCGCTGCAGTCTGCACCACCGCACGGTGCCCTCGTCGATCCACCTCTCGGCCATCACGAACCCGAGTCCGTCGATGTAGAAGCGGAGCGAAGCGTCCATGTCCGACACGGCGAAGAACGGCATGACACACTGCGGATCGGCTTCGGCTGCCATCGTTGCGACGATGCTACCCGCCGCGTCGACCACGACCGCCGCGACGAGACGGCTCGCCGACGTCGCGCGCACGCTTCGCAAGAACCGCCGGACTAGACTCGGAGCATGATCGCCGCCGCCGCCGCACTCCTCGTTCTCATGCCGGTACCGCAGGACCCGGCCGCTGCCGAAGCCAAGGCGCGCGCCGACCTCGCGCACGCCGTGCAGCACGTCGACGCGCTGCTGCGGCTCACCGCCGAGGCGCAGGATCGCGCCAAGGCCGCGGGCGCGCTCGCCGACGCGACGGCGCAGAGCGCCACCCAGCTCGACCGCGCGCGGCTCGCCAAGCTCGCGTCCGACCTCGGCGCCCAGCTCGCGGCGCTGCAGCAGACGCTCGCCACGCAGAGCGAAGCGATCCGGGCGGCGCGCATCGGCATCGACGCCGAGTTGCCGGCCGCTGCCGAAGGCACGGTGCCGTGGTTCGCCGACCGGCTTCGCGAGACGCAGAAGTTCGACACGCACAAGAAGGCGAGCGACGCGCTGCGCCGGCTCGAACGGGAAGTGCAGGCCGACGCGGTCAGGAAGCAACCCGGCGCCGAGGCGCTACTCGGCCACACGCGCTACCTGTTGGCGGAGTCGTTGCGGCAGGAGGCCGATGGGCTGGCGCGGGACAACGCCACGGCGAACGCGCTCGTCTTGTTCGACGCCGCCTCGAAGAAACTCGACGAGGTGCTCAAGGGCGCCGACGCGGCCGACACCGGCGAGTGCTCGTCGCTGCACGCGCTGGCGCTGCGCCGTCAGGTCGAGATCGAGGCCAAGCTGTACTGGACCTACCAGCCGCTGGTGCCGCAGAAGCCGGACCTCGCCAGCAAGGCGAACCACCACCGACGGCGCGCGTTGGCGGCGCTCGAGAGTCTCGAACGCGTCCACGGTCGCGCGACGATGCCGAGCGGCGAGTTGGTCGTCGACGCGGCGCGCGCGGCCGTCGAGCGGTTGCGCGCGCGCTGAGGCGACGTCGCCCGCCTTCGACGCCGACGGTCAGCGACCGGTGGAACCCGCGCCAGCATCCTCCGGGGCGAGTTCGATGCGGTCGCCGTGAAACGTGGCAACGAGTTCGGGCTGGAAGACGTGCCGGCTCGCCAGGCAGCCGAGCACCTCCGCGGCCGTCGGGCGCAGACCGAGCACGTCGTGCAAGGCGTAGCCGACGAGGCGCTGGTCGAGCAGCGTCGGGTCCGCCGCCGCGGCCAGAGTGACCGCAACGCCCGTGGATCGTCGGAGCAGCGCGAGCACTTCGCGCAGCTGGCAGCAGTACACCTGGCCGAGCCGCAAGTGCGTTCGCGACAGCTGTTCTTGCAGCGGGTGTCGGATCGCGGGCGCGTGCTCGCCGAGTTGCGCCCGCGCCTGTTCATCGCCGAGCGTCGCCAGCCCGAACCACGCCGACCGCTGCACGCGCTCGTCCACGGCCTTCGCGTGCACGGCGAACAGGTCGCGGTGCGGTTCGGCATCGACGGTGGCGAGCACCCAAAGCCCGGTGGACAGCAGCTCGTTCGCGTCGTCGGCCTTGGTCGTCGTGGACTTCGTGATCTCGCCGAGGATCGCGGCGATCCGCGGCCCGATGCCCTGGACGCCGAGCTCGCCGAGCCCGACCAGAGCCTCGCTGCGGCATTCGAGAGTTTCCCCGTCGAAGGCGACGCGCTCGAACCAGGGGACGAGCTCGGGCACTCGCGTCAGTGCGAGCTTCCGCAGTTCGCGCGGATTCGCGCGGTCGATCGCCTCCGCCAACACCGTGACCGTGCGTTGGCGAGTCTCGGTGTCGCCGAACATCGCCAGCACCCGCGCTGCGGCGACCCGCAGCTCGGGATCCGAGGACTCGAGGCACGAACGAGCCGGCGCGACCGCCGCCTCGGCATCGAGCGCCAGCAGCGCCTCGAGTGCGGACCGTTGCTGATCCCCGGGTCGTCGTGCATCGAGCCACTGCAGCAAGTGCGGGATGGCCTCCCGGATCCGCTGCGACACGACCGCCCGCACGATGCGTTCGCGATCCTCGTGCTCCGGCGCCTGCAGTGCCGCCAGCGTCTCGACGACGAGCTGTTGGCGGACCACCGCGGGATTCGCCGCCATCTCGGCACGGGCGGTGAGCAGCGCATCGAGCTCCGGCAACTCCGCTCGCGCGCCGGGAGCGACCCTGGCGAGCACTTCGAGAACCTCGCGGCGCTCGAGCTGGTCTGGCGGGAAAGTCTGGTAGAGGTTGATCAAGGCGTCCTTGGCGCCGACAGCCCACGGACCGAGTCCGCGCAGACCACGCAGCGCGTCGGTGATCACCTCCTGCTGACCCGTGGCGAGCATCGCCGCGAGCGTTTCGACCGCCGGCACCGCGTCGCGGCCTCGCGCTCCCAGGTAATCGACGGCGAGGCGACGCACCCCGCCGTCGTGGTCGTGCAGTGCTTGGATCATCCGCGGCACGACCGTCGGCACGAACGGATGCCCCCCGGGCACCAGCCGCGTCAGCGTCGTCGCCGCCGCGCGTCGCACCGATGCCGCTTCGTCCTGTTGCAGCACGCGGAGCAAGCCGAGGATCGTCGGCTCGACGTTCGCCATGCCGGCGAGCGCCTGCACCACACGCTCCCGCACGAACGCGTCGGCGTGGCGCAGCCGCGCGCGCAACGCCTCGGCCGATGCCACGCCGAAGACGGGACCGATCACGCCGAGCGCTCTCGCCGCCGAAGCCCGCACGTTCCAACGCTGCGCCGGCATGTCCGGCAGTTCCAGCACGACCGTCGCGTCGAGCCGTTCGTCCGCACGCTGGAGCACCTCGACAAGGTCGGCCGCCGCGGGCCAGGCGGCGCGCCCGAGCTGCGCCAGCACGTCGGCGGCCGCGAGCTGCACGTGCCAGTCCGGGGACGCGAGCGCCGCGCGCAGTTCGGGCAGCATCGCGACGTCGACGTGCACGCGCATCGCCGCGACCTTCGCCGCATGCGCGACGCCGGCGTGCGGATCGGCCGCGAGTGCCACGAGCCGTTCGCGCGCCCGGGCCGCCGCCGCGCCGATGCGGCCGAGGGCGATGGCAGCGTGTTCACGCATCGTCGGCCGATCGTCGTCGAGTGCTCGCAGCGCCGCGTCGACCGCGTGGTCGCCCATCGACACCAGCGACGACACGGCGATGTCACGCGCCTGTTGGTCGGCAGCGGCAAGACCCTCCACCCACTCGGTCGCGGTCTTGCCGTGGAAGGTCTGGGCGGGGAGCGCGGCGGCGGCGATCGAAACGAGGAGCTGCCAGGCGACGACGCGCATCGAGACCTCCAGGAGCCGGCGATGCTACCGGACCCGACCGAGCCGGCGTCGGGCGCAGGGCCAACCGACACGCTCCGGCGCCGCCCCGTCAGTTCACCCGCCGCGACCGCCCCGTCCAGAACGGCTCGCGCAGCACGTGCTTCTGCAGCTTGCCCGACGGCGTGCGCGGCAGCGAGCTGACGAAGTCGACGCTGCGCGGCAGCTTGAAGTCGGCGATCCGCCCGCGAGCGAACGCCAGCAGTTCGGCGGCCGTCGCCGCCATGCCCGCGCGCACCACCACGATCGCCTTCACGACCTCGCCCCACCGCTCGTCGGGCACGCCGATCACCGCCGCCTCCTGCACCGCCGGATGCGCACACAGCACGCTCTCGACCTCGGCGGGGTACACGTTTTCGCCGGCCGTGCAGATCATGTCCTTCTGCCGATCGCACACGTGCACGTAGCCTTCGTCGTCGAGGAACCCCGCGTCGCCGGTGTGCACGAATCCGTCGCGCAGCGTCGCGGCCGTCGCCTCCTCGCGGCGCCAGTAGCCGAGCATGTTGGCGGGCGAACGGATGCAGATCTCGCCGATCGCGCGCGGCGGCAGCACGTTCCCCGCCGCGTCGACCACCTTCACCGTCACGCCGGGGTACGGCCGACCCGCCGCTTCCCACAACTCCGGGCGGCGATGGTCATCGGGCCGCAGGCACACCGCGGTGTTGCCCGTCTCGGTCAGTCCGTAGATCTGCGCGAAGCCACAGCCGAACACCCGCATCGCCGCTTCGAGGTTCGGTCGCGGGATCGGGGAGCCGCCGTAGACGATCGTGCGCAGCGAGGAGAAGTCCGTCGACGCGCAGTCGGGCTCCGAGACGCACACCTGCAGCATCGCCGGCACCATGCAGGCCTTGGTCACGCGATGCCGCGCGATCGCCGCCAGCACCCGCCATCCCGCGAACACCGGCACCACGACGTTCGCCGCGCCCGCGTTGAAGCCGGTCATCGCCCACCACATGCCGCCGATGTGGAAGCTCGGGATCCCCATCAGGCTGACGTCGGCCGACGACCAACCGATCCACGGGTCGCCGACCGCGCGCATCCCGGCGACGACGGCGACGAACGAACGGTGCGCGAGCATCACGCCCTTCGGCTTGCCGGTGGTGCCCGACGTGTACATCTGCACCGCCACGTCTTCGCTGCCGACGGCATCCGGGAACGGGCTCGCCGGCGCGTCGCCGAGCCACGCAGCGCTCTCGCGCAGCGCGACGACCTGGCGCAGCGCCGGGCACCGTGCGCGCAGCGTGTCGCCCTTCGCCGCGAATTCGGGCCCGACGAACAGGACCTGCACCTCGGCATCGGCGAGTTGGAACTCGAGCTCGTCGATCGCGAGCCGCCAGTTGAGCCCGACGACCACCGCGCCGGCCTTGGCGATCCCGAACACCACCGTCCACAGTTCGGCGCTGTCGTGGTCGAGGATCGCGATGCGCGCACCCGGCCGCACGCCGTCGCGCCGCAGCGCATGCGCGACGCGATCGGCCGCGCGCGCGAGTTCGCCGTAGCCGACGCGCCGTTCGCCATCGAGCAACGCCGTGGCCTCGGGACGAAGGGCAGCCTGCCGCGCGAGGATCTGCGGCATCGTGGTCGGTTCGGGCATGGCAGCGGCGACGGCGCACCAACTGACCGCCGCGAGACGGCGGTGGCAACCGCCGATCCGACCCCGGCACGCCGAACCGAATCGGCATCGTGTTTGCAAACCACCGGCGCGAACGCGGGGTCACCGCAGGCGCGTCGTGCCCTTCGCCGCTAGAGTGCCGCGCGCTGCACGGTCTTCGTCGTTCGCCGCCGCCCCCGCGATCGTCGCCCCGTCGTCGCCCTCGTCGAAGAACCGACGCGGGCCGCCTGCCCAACGCCCACGCCGCGAATGAAGCTCACCGTCCGCCCCCTCGGCGCCGACGTCTCCGGGATCGATCTACGCCGCATCACCGCCGACCAGGTCGCCGCGGTGAAGGCCGCGGTCTACGAGCACAAGCTGCTGGTCTTCCACGGCACCGATCTCAACGACGCCGACTACGTGGCGATGGCGCGCAAGTTCGGGACGCCGCAGCGCTACTTCCAGCGGCACTACTGGCACCCCGAGTTCCCCGAGATCTTCGTCAGCAACAACGTGCCGGAGGGCGGCAAGAAGCTCGGCGTCGCCGGCACCGGCCGCATGTGGCACAGCGACTACCAGTTCTTCCCCGAACCGCTGCCCCTGACGTTCGTGATGCCGAAGATCGTGCCGCCGGGCGGCGCGCGCGGCACGTTGTTCCTCGACATGGTCGCCGCCGCCCGCGACCTGCCGCCGGCACTGCGCGAGGCGTTGCTCGGCACGCGCCTCTTCCAGGACGCGGTCTACTTCTACAAGGTGCAGCCGCCGGACGTCGATCGCGGCATCGGCGAGCTCATGGAGCAGTTCCATCGCGAGGCCCCCGGCGCCCTGCACCCGGCGTTCGTCACGCATCCCGTGAACGGGCGCACCGCGGTCTATGCGAGCAGCGGCTTCAGCCAGCGCGTCGACGGCATGCCGCACGAACGCAGCCAGGCACTGCTGCGCGAGCTCTTCGCGTTCCTCGAGCAGCCCGCGCGCGTGCACACCGCGACCTGGGCCCCGGGCGTGCTGCTGTTGTGGGACAACCGCCAGGTGATGCACCGTTCGTCGGGCGACCTGCACGGTCAGCCGAGCCGCAGCTACCGCATCGGCGTCTACGACGGCTTGCCGTTCTACCCCGGCCTGCCGATCACCGGCGACGACCAACCATGACCGCCATGCCGACACCTGGACCCGGCACGCCGTTGTCCGAACTGCTGCGCCAACGCGTGCTGCAGCCCTACCGGCCGAACGCCCGCTACGTGCAGCGCGCGACGCTGACGCAAGCCGGGAACGGCAGATCCCCGCGTCCAGGCGATCCGGCGTCGTGGATCCGCGTCGATGGCGCCTGCGGGTTCACCGAGCCGTGCTACATCGCGTCGACGGGGCACCTCAACGCCGTCGAGGTCAACATCACCTACAACCAGCTGCTCTACCTGGCGCTGGCCGAGACCGCGCGTCAGCGGCTGCTCCCCGAGCTGCGGCACTGGTCGCTCGACGACTTCTTCCGGGCCCAACTGCCCGACGTGCTGATCGCGACCTACCACGCGAACTTCCGCCGGCCGATGCGCTCGGCGCAGTACGACGGCTGGTTCACGATCGTCGACGCGCAGCCGAAGCCCCATCGCTCGCTGCTGCTGCTGACGACGCGCGCGGGCTTCCAGGACGCCACCGGCGAGTGCGTGGTCGACGCGACGATCGCGATCGTGAACTGGCGCCCGGCCTGACGCCGCCGCTCACGCCAAGCGGATCACGTCGCCGTCGCGACGGCCGTGGCCGGCGACGAGCAACGCTTGCAGCGCGGTCGCCATCGTCGCCTTGACGACCGAACCCAGCCGCGTGATGCCGAAGCACTTCGCGGTCTCGCGCGCGAGGTCGTCGGCGGCGAGCGCCTGGTGCTGACGCAGCAGCCACGCCATCGCCGCCACGAGCTCGGCACGCGGCAGCTCCTCGGCATCGCGCGAACGGTCGGCGCCATCGCCGGGGACGCGGAAGCCGCGGAAGGCGGCGACGTCGCCACGGTCCGACCACACCACGTCGTCGGCGACGGCGACGTTCGGCGCCAACGCCGCGCGCACCCGTTCGCGCACGCGGTCGGTGAGGCGCAGGCCCCACGGCGCCGCGACGAGGCGGCACAGGCGATCGAACACCACCGGCATCTCGGCGGCGATCACCGTCGCGACCTGGCTCTTCACGGTGCGCAGCGACGTCGCCGCCCAGAACTCGTCGGCGGTGCCAGCCGCCGGCAGTTCGCAGGTGCGGAACGGCCGCGGCCCGTCGGGATCGAGCGGCGGCGCCGAACTCGGCTCGCCGACCGCGGCGGCAACCGGCACGGCTGGCACAGTCGGAGCGGGCGCAGCGGCCGGTGGAGGCGGCGGCTCGGGCGCACTCGCCGGCGCCACGGCCCGCGCCGCAACCAGCGCCTGCTCGACCCGTTCGAGTTCGCCGTCCGCGTCGAGCCAGAAGTCCGTCGACCAGATGCGGTGTAGGCGCCAGCCGAGCCCGCGCAGCACCGCGGCCCGCAGCCGGTCGCGGTCGCGCGCCGTCGCCGAGCCGTGGTAGGTCGCGCCATCGCACTCGATGCCGAGCAGGTAGCGGCCCGGCGCGCGTGGATCGACGACGGCCAGATCGATGCGATAGCCCGAGCACCCGACCTGCGTGTGCACTTCGTGGCCGCGTTGCACCAGCGCATCGCGCACCGCGGTCTCGAACGGCGACTCCGGCCCCGCCCCAGGATCGACGTTGGTCGCGGCGGCCAGCGCGTCCGTGCCGCGCTGCGCGTAGTCGAGGAACGCGCGCAGGTGCCGCGCGCCGACCGCCTGCGTGCGGGTCGCCACCTGTTCGGGACCGAGCGACGTGAACACCACGAGTTCGCGCCGCGCGCGGGTCACCGCCACGTTGAGCCGCCGTTCGCCGCCCTGCAGGTTGAGCGGTCCGTAGTTCTCGAACACGCGCCGTTCGGCATCGGGCCCGTAGCAGATCGAGAACAGGATCACGTCGCGTTCGTCGCCCTGCACGTTCTCGAGGTTCTTCACGAACACCGGCTCCGTCGTCGCGGCCGCCGCGAACGCCGCTTCGACCGCCGGATCGGCGCGCCGCGCCGCGTCGAGCAGGTCCTCGACCAACATCTGCTGCGCCTGGCTGAACGTGACGACGCCGAGGCTCTGGCGGTTCCGGGCCGGGTCGAGCAGGCGCGCCTTGACCTCGGCGACCAGCGCCTCGGCCTCGATGCGGTTGGTCTGCGAACCGGCGCGGTCGTAGACGCCGGGCACGCGAACGCTGCGCACACCGAGTCCAGGGGCTGGCCGCGCCTGGGGTGCCGGGAACGTCAGCAGGCGGTTCTGGTAGTAGAGCGCGTTGCTGAACGCGATCAGTGACTCGTGGCGGCTGCGGTAGTGCCAGTCGAGATGGAGGCGCGGCAGCCCGGCGGCGCTGCATTCGTCGAGCACGCTCTCGAGGTCCTCCGGCAGTTCGTCGGCGCCGATCTCGTCACCCTGCGCCTGCCGCTGGAAGAACGTCGTCGGCGGCAGCTGCCGGCTGTCGCCGACCACGACCAGCGACTGCCCGCGACCGATCGCGCCGACCGCATCCCACATCGGGATCTGCGACGCCTCGTCGAACACCACGAGGTCGAAGCGCTGGCCTGGCTGCGCGAGCAGCTGCGCGACGGTCAGCGGGCTCATCAACATGCACGGCGCCAGCTTGCCGAGCAGGCCCGGGACCTCGGCGAACAGCCGCCGCAGCGGCCGGTGCTTGCGCTGCTTCTTGATCTCGCGCTCGAGGATGCCGAGCTCGCTGCTGGCGACCGTGGTGTCGCGCAGTTGCGGCAGCGCTGCCGCGAGACGCGCCAGCACGACGTCGCCGGCGAGGCGGATCGCGCGTTCGTCGAGGTCGCGGAACGTCGCGATCGCGCGCTCGTGGTCGAGGCCACGGAACGTCGCGAGTGCCGGCTCCCGTTCGTGGACCGCATCGAGCCATGCCCGCAGCCACGAGGCGCGGAACGTCGGCACCAGCGCGCCCGTCGCGATGTCGCCGCGCGCGTGGGCATCGAGCAGCGCCGCCAACCCATGACTTCGCGCCGGCATGGCGACGGCGACGAACGCGCACCAGTCGCGCAGCGTGCTGCCCGCCGCCGACCACTGCTGCGCGCGCGCCTGCACGTGGCGCAGGAACCCGGGTTCCGCCGGAACGCCGAACGCCGCACGGTCGTCGAGGTCGAACAGCAATCGCGTCGTCGCGAGCGCGGACTGGAGCGCGGCCTCGGCGCCGCGCAGCGCGTCGAGCTTCGGCGGCAACGACGCGTCACCGGCCGCCAGCGACTCGAGCAGCCGCGCGATCGCCGCGAGGCACGCGGGGTCGGGCGCTTCGGCCCCGGCGCGAAGTCGCTGCACGGCCGCGCGCACGTCGACGATCCACTGCCGGAACGCGGCGAGCTGGGCCCAGTCGGCAGCGCCACCGTTCCAGGCCGCGCCGAGCGCCGATGCCGCCGCCGTGCACGCTGCGAGCGTGCGCTCCTGGCCGCGCACGCGCACCGCGGCGACCAGATCGTCGCGCAGTGCTGTCGCGCGACCGAGCGGCCCGAGCGCGAACGGTGCGAGCTCGGCGCGCGGGCCACGCAACCGCCACCACCGCACCAACACGAACGAGTCGGCGGATCGCGCGTAGGCGCCACCGAGCCGATCGAGGTCGGCGCCGAGGAGTTCGCGGCGCCACCGCGAAGCCAGCGGCCCCCACTCGGCGTCGCGGGCCGTTCCGGCCTCGACCGCACGCTGGAGTTCCTTGGCGAGCGCTGGCCAGTCGGCGACCCGCAGCAACGCGGCCGGCGGCAGCGGCCGGCGGCCGAGCAGTTCCGCCAGATCGCGCACTGCCGCGAGTTGGTCGCGGCTCGGCCCACGCGCGCCGAACAACGGCTCCAGCGCCAGTTCCTGCACGACCGGCGGCAGCGCCTCGGCGCACGCGACGGCGGCGCGCGCGAGGGCCGCGGCCGACGGCGCCACTTGATCCTGGATCGCCGGGCGCCAGTCCGACCGGCGCACGCCCCACCACGGCGAACGGCACGGCACGCCGACCGAGGCCGCGGCCGCCGCCACCGCAACGACCGCGGCTCCGGCCGCCACCACGCGCGCGGGTCCGCCGGCGAGCACTTCGCCGACGTCCACCCGCGCCGCAGCGCGCAGGCCGACCAGCTCCGCCATCGCACCGAACACCGACACGCCGTGTTCGCGCGGCCGATGCAGCTCGTGCACCAGGCGGTTCAACGACGTGCGCGCGGCGTGCAGGTCCGCGGCGACCTTCGCCCACTCCGCCGGCTCGCGCCGCTGGCCGACCGCGAGCGCCTTCTGCAACTGCGCCAGCGCCGCCTTCGGACCGGACTTGCTCGAGTGCAGCTCGAGGCAGAACGGGCCGAGCCCGACCTCGGCGAGCCGGCGCTGCACGACCTCGAGCGCCGCGCGCTTCTCGGCGACGAACAGCACGCGCTTGCCGTCGGCGAGCGACTGCGCGATCAGGTTGGTGATCGTCTGCGACTTGCCGGTGCCCGGCGGCCCTTCGAGTACGAACGACCGCCCGCCCGCCGCCGCGAGCACCGCCGCGAGCTGGCTGCTGTCGGCGTCCTTCGGACACAGCACCGTCGCCGGATCGATCGCGTCGAGCCGTTCGCGCGCGAACTCGGGCGCGTCCTGCGCGAACGCGGTCCCGGGCCGTTCGACCAGATGCTCGAGCACCGGGCTCTGCAGCAGGTCCTCGCGGCCCTGCAGGTCGAGCCACATCAGGTACTTGGTGAACGAGAAGAAGCCGATGCACGCCGTGGTCTCGACCTCCCACCGGCTCTGCCCGAGCACGGCGCGGCGGAACGCGTCGAGCACCGCCGCAACGTCGACGCCGAGTTCGCTCTCGGGCGGCGTCTCGCCGAGCGGCACCCGCAGTTCGAAGTCGCGTTGCAGGAACTGCAGCAGCGTGCGGTTGAGGCGCGGCTCGGCGTCGTCGAGCACGAAGCGGAAGCCGTCCTGCACCGACAGCCGTTCGATCACCAACGGCAGCAGCAGCAGCGGCGCGCGGCGGGGCTTCTGCGACTGCGGCGTCTCGAACCACTTCAGGAAGCCGATCGCGAGGTAGAGCGTGTTGGCGCCGGTCTCTTCGAGCGACGTTCGCGCGTGGCGGAAGATCTCGACGAGGCGGTCATCGAGGTCCTCGGCATCGAGGTCGGCCCGCAGGCGTCCGGCGCGCAGTTCGTCGGCGAGGTACTGCGCGAAGACGTCGCCACCCGCGCGCTGCGAAGCGAGTTGCAGATCGCGTGGATCGCCGCCGCCCGCGACCGCGGGCCGCGCATGCACACGCACGCGGCCGCCCTGCTGCAGCTTGTCCTCGAGCGCGTCGAGGTCGTGGCCGAGCAGCGGCACGGTCTTCTTCGTCGTCGCGAAGTTGAGCAGCCGGTTGAACAGCGACAGGTCCAGCAGCTTCTGCTGCCACAATTCGAGGCGGTCCTTCGGCGGTGCCTGCGGCGGCAGCGGTTCCCCTTCGGCCGCGGACGCCGGCGACGCGGGCGGCGCCGCGGGTGCGGCCGGGCCTGCTGTCGCCGGCGCGACGGGCGGGCCAGCCGGGGCCGCCGGCGCGAACGAATGCGTGCGCGCCGGCAGCGGCCGGATCCCGAGGCGACGCGCCGCCGCCACATCGATCGCAGCGACGAAGTCGGCGTCGGCGGCGAGCCGGGCGACGCCGGCGGCCACCGCCGCGGCGAACGGCCGCGCGCCGCCGCGGCAGACCAGCGTGCTCTCGACCACGACCAGCGCGTCGAGCTGCGCCCGCTTGCGCAGTTCCACCGCCGGACCGATCTCGACCTCGGGCGCCGAACCGTCGACGAGCCAGGCGCCGTGGAACGCGTGCCCCTGCACGACGACGACGAACGGCCGCAGCCCCGCCTGTTCGAGCACGGCGGCGTGCAGCAACGCGAGATCGAGGCAGGTGCCGAGCCGTTCCCCGAGCACCTGCTCGGGCGTGCGCACCTTCTGGCCCGCCCGCTCGAAACTCGCCGGCGCCGCGACGTAGGTGATCCCCAACGTGGTGATCGCCTCGTGGGCGGCCTCGACGATCGCGCGCGCGCGCGCCGGATCGCCGGACTGGTAGCCGTCGAGCGCCGGACGGCCGGTGCGCGCCCCGAGCCGCGCGCCGACGTCCTGCAGCAGCGGCGCCAGCGCCGGGTGGTTCGGCGACACGAACGCGGCGAGCAGCGCGGGCAGTGGCGCCAGCCCCGGCCACTCGTTGTAGGCCAACACGTCGATCGCACTGCGGTGCACGGCGAGCCGTTCGCCGCCGCCGTCGACGGTGACGACGAGCGCGGCGCGCGTGCGTTCGATCGCGTTCGCGAACGCCTCGGCGTGCAGCGGCACGTCGGGCAGCGTGAGCTCGTGCACCGCCCCCGGCGCGAGTTCGGCGAGGCGCAGCGCGAGCGGCGTCGCGAACCCGGCGAGTTCGACGGTCACCTGCAGGTCGCGCCGCGCGACCGGGCTCTCGTTGCGCAACGCGAGCCGCCGCAGCCACGGCACCGCGTTCTGCTGCATCGCGTAGCACAGCGCCGGCGCGTGCTGCAGTTCGACGATCACTCCCGTGGCGTTCACCGCGCAGACGCTATGCGGCGTGCGCGGCCGGCTCTACTGGTTCCTCGCCCGTTGCGGGCGGCGCGGCTCACCAGGCGCCGACGACGCCGCTCGCCGCGTTCGACAACACCGCCCCGTACGGGTTGGCCGTGATGTCGAGGACCATCGCCTGCGAGTGGAACGAGAAGCCGATCGCGTTCGGGGTCACCGGGATCGCCCACGTGAAGCTGCCGGCACCCGCGGTGAGGAAGAACGCGGTCAGGAACTCGGTGCTCGTGCGCAGCACGCAGCCGGTCAGGCCGACCGACGTCAGGTCCAGCGGCAGCGGGTTTCCACCCCAGACCTGGTCCGACTGGCCGAACGCGACGAGCGAGAGGTTGTTGCCGAAGGCGTAGGAGAGCTGCAGCGTGAACGCGCTGCCGGCAACCGGGCGGCTGCCGTTCGCGGGGGTGAGCGTCGGTGGGCCGAACGGGCCGCTGCATCCCGGACCGGTCGGCGTCCACGTCGAGCGCGACCCGACCTGGTACTCCCACGTGGCCTGCTCGACCGCGGTCCAGAAGCCGCCGAACTTCACGATGCGATCCCGCGCGCTGTCGTAGGCGAGCGAGTAGGCCATCTGCGCTGGCGGCCGAGGACTGCGCGTGTCCTCCTGCCAGTCGACGCCATCCCAGACCCACACGGTGTCGTGGAACGTCTGCCCCGGCACCATCTCCTGGCCACCGAACACCACCACCAGCTGCTCCTGGGCGTCGTACGCGCCGCCGGCTTCCATCCGGCCGGCCGGTGGGTTCTGCGGGAAGCGCTGCTGCCACGCCGAGCCATCCCAGGTCCAGGTGTCCCTCGGCGTGCCGATCGCGGCGCCGAAGTTGCCGCCGAGCAGAACGACGTTGCCGCGCGCCGGGTCGCCGACGAGGCAGGCGCCGATGCGGGCGGGTGGCGAAGTCGGCGACGCGCGCTGGAGCCACGTTGTGCCATCCCACTCCCAGGTGTCCGCGAGCATCGGCGTGACCGTGAAGCCGACGCCACCGCCGAACAGCACGCACACGCCACGCAGCGGATCGAACGCCATGCAGGCCCCGCGCCGCGCGGGCGGCCGAACTGTCGGCTGCCGTTGCGTCCACACGAGACCGTCCCACTCCCACGTGTCGTCGGTGTCGATGCCGTTGCCGCCGCCGGTCGCGCCACCGTGCAGGACCACGCGACCGCGCGCGCTGTCGTAGGCCATCACGTGCCCCAACCGCGCCGACGGCGCGACGGGCGTCACGGCCTGGGTCCACGCCGCCCCATTCCAGGTCCAGGTGTCGCCGAGGTACGTGCCCTGGAACCCCCAGCCCCCGAACAACACCGTGCGCGCGTTCGCCGCGTCGTAGACCAGCTCGTGGTGGGCGCGCGCGGGTGGCTTCGGCGT
Organism: uncultured bacterium; assembly: GCA_937952215.1. Classification (GTDB taxonomy): domain Bacteria; phylum Planctomycetota; class UBA1135; order UBA1135; family UBA2386; genus UBA2386. Next base: position 272,399 of record CALFZH010000060.1, on the reverse strand, counting down.
CAGCAGGGAAAACTGCTGCCAACCGGACTGTGCGATCGCTGCGGGCGAGCACGACGCGAGCAGAAGCAGCCGTAGCGAACTCGAGAACGGCATCGTGAAGATGGTGTGCTGGCTCCCGGAGGCGGTCAACGTGGGGCGCGCAGAGCAACCGCTGGACCGCGACGCCATCGTCCGCCTTCGGGCGCGCCACTGCCGAGCGATGTCACGCGCGGGTGACGACAGCCTGCGATCAGGTCGTCCGACCTGGCGGCAACGTGCAGCGACGGTCGAGGTGCGTGTAGCCGCCGTCGACGAACACGACCTGGCCCGTGGTGTGGGCACTGCGTGGCGAGGCGAGGAACACGACCATCGCCGCGATCTCCTCGGGCGACGTGAAGCGCGCGCCGAGCGGGACCGACTGCGCGATGCGCGAACGTTCGCCGGCCGGATCGGGCCGCGTCGCCAGCCACGCCTCGTACATCGGCGTCCAGACCTCGGCGGGCACGACCGCGTTGGCGCGCACACCGTGCGGCGCCAGTTCGACGGCCCACTCGCGCGTCAGCGCCAGCAGCGCCCCCTTCGCCGCGGCGTAGGCCGACGTGCCGCCTTGCCCGGTGACCGCGACCTTGCTGCCGATGGTCACGATCGCGCCGCGGGCCCGCACGAGATGCACGCGGGCGTGGCGCAGCAGCGCGTGCGCCGGCAGCAGGTTGTCGCGAAGCGAACCGAGGAACGCATCGTCGCTGGCGCCGATGCCGACGCTGTCGTTGCGGCCGGCGTTGTTGACCAGCACGTCGACGCCGCCGAGCTGCACGGCCGCCGCGATCGCCCGTGCGCAGGTCGCGTCGTCGCCGAGTTCGCCGCCGACGAAGCGCACCGCGGGCAATGCAGCAGCCATCGCCGTGCCAGCGGCGACGTCGCGGTCGGCAACCACCACGCGCGCGCCTTCGGCGAGCAGCAGATCGACGATCGCGCGACCGATGCCGCGGCAGCCGCCGGTCACCACCGCCACCTTGCCGTGAAGGCCGAGGTCCACGGTCACCTGGCCGCGTCGGCGGTGTCGGCGGCGACCACCGGGTTGCGCAGCACGCCCAGCCCGTCGATCTCGACCTCGCAGACGTCGCCGGATCGTCGCCGGGCGCGAGCCAGATCGGCGGCTTGCGGAAGCAGCCGACGCCCGGCGGTGTGCCGGTCGCGATCACGTCGCCCGGTTCGAGCGTGATGTCGGCGCTGATCGACGCAATGAGCTGCGGGATCGTGAACACCAGCTGGTTCGTGTTGCTGTCCTGCAGCGTGCGGCCATTGACGCGCATGCGGATGCGCAGCGCGTGCGGGTCGGCGATCTCGTCGGCGGTCGCGACGAACGGTCCGAACGGCGCGAACGTGTCGCACGACTTGCCGCGCTGCCACTGGCCATCGGCGAACTGGAAGTCGCGCGCCGACACGTCGTGGAAGCAGCAGTAGCCGAGCACGTGCCGCAGCGCGTCGGCTTCGGCGACGCGCGAAGCACGGCGGCCGATCACGACGCCGAGTTCGGCCTCGTAGTCGGTCTGCGTACTGCCGCGCGGGATGCGGATCGGGCCGCCCGGCCGCTGCACGCACGTCGTGAACTTGCTGAACAGCAGCGGGCGCTTGGGCAGTTCGGCGTTCTGCTCCGCGGCATGGTCGCGGTAGTTGAGGCCGATGCAGAGGATCTTGCCCGGCCGCGGCACCGGCGCGTGCAATGCCACGGCCGCGAGGGCGTGCAGCGCACCGGCGGTGCGCAGCCGCTCCCGTTCCCGTGCATCGGCGGCCACGCGAGCGACCGCGACCCGCGCCGCGGCGAGGAACGGCTGCGCCAGATCGAACGCATCGTGCGACGCGCGCAGCGGCGGCAACGCGAGCGTCGCGTGCGTGAGGTCGACGACCTGGTCGGCGTCGAGCAATGCCCCGGGACACGGCGGTCCGGCGGCGATCGAGAAGGCGACGAGTTTCACCTCGGCAGCGAACCGGATCGCAGGCGGCGCGGCAACCGCCGCGTCCGCGAACGCTCCGTCACCGCGCCCGCTCCGCTTCCCTGACGTCCGGGTGCCGCGAACACCCGCAGGGAGGACGGCTCACGATCCGACGACCACCTCGACGGCGTTGCTCCACGCGACGCCCTGCGGCGTCGCCGGGTCCAGCACCGCGGCCTGGAAGCAGGCGCTGGCGCCGACCAGCGACGGCGACGGCAGCGACAGCGCGAACTGGAACGCGCCATCCCCCGCCACGCCGCTGCTGCCGCTCAACGGCAGCACGGCGGTGGCGACGATCGGCGTGAACCACAGCGTGCCCCCCAGCAGCGAGGACTGCCAAGGCGTGGTCCCCGCGCCGAGCACGGCCACAGCACCGCCGAGGCCGTTGGTCAGGTCGATCGAGAACGTTTGCCCGATGCGCGGGCGACCGTTCCCGGCCAGCTTCGGCACGAGGCCGCCGCTGCCGGCGATGCCAGCGCCGTAGGGCCACGAACCGGCGCCGAGTTCGTGCACGGCGACGCGGCCGGCGTTGGCGAGCGGTGCCAGGCTCAGGGTCGATCCGAGCGCGAGCAGCCCGCCCTGCATCGCGATGCCGGTGGTGTGGAACACGCTGCTCGGCATCACCGGCGTCACGTGCTGCGACGTCCACATCCCGCCGATGCGGCGGTAGTGATGGACCCGGTCGCCGCCCGATTGGGTGACGATGAGTTCCTCGCCTTCGATCGCGAGCCGGTCCACGAAGCCGACCGCGCCGGGCGGCGCGACGACGAAGCCCTCGTGAACCCAGCTGCCGCCCTGGTGGACCCAGATGTCGACCCGGCCGATGGACGAACCCTGCACGCAGTGGCGATCGCCGACCGCGATGCGAACGCCGTCCGTCGCGACGATCTGGCCGAACGCGGCGCCGGTGCCGATGAGCGCCGAACCGACGTAGCCGGGGCTCGCGTTCACCACCGACAGCTCCTGCTCGAGCACCGGCTGGTCGTTGACGATCCGGTAGACGACCGCGCGCCCCAGGCTCGCGCTCGCCGAGCTGTTGCCGATGGCAGTGCCGACGACGAGCACGCCACCGCGCATCGCCAGGGCGATGCCGATCTCGTCGTGGATGGCCGCCCACGGCGGCAGCAGCACGGCCACCTCGGTGACGACGCCGCCCTGATCGCGGAACAGCGAGACCCCGCCGGTGCGCACGAGCGACGGCGGCACCCACGTGTGTGGGGCGCCGACCGCGATCCACTCGCCGTCGGTGGCGATCGCATGACCGTAGTAGGCGGCGTACTGCGCCGCACTTCCGACGAGCTCACCCGACGACGTCCACTGCGTGCCACTTCGCCGCAGCAGCCAGACGGTATTCGCGGTCGGATTGGCGCTGACGACCAGCCGGTCGCCCGCGAGCGCCACGTGGCGGCCGAAGGTGGTGTTGAAGCCAGTGGGTGCTGGCGAGGAGATCTTCTGTTCGAGCGCCCACGTGCCACCTTGATGCCGCCAGACGTAGACCGCGCCACCGGGCGACGTCGCCAGGTCGACCTGGATACCGCCGGCCGCGAGCGTGTCGCCGTGCAGGGCGACCGAGCCGCCGACCCGGGCGTCGGCCTGGGGATCCGGCCACGTCAGTTCCTGCAGGCGGCAGATCTGCGCGCCTGCCGGGACGGTCAGCAAGGCGGCGACGACGAGACGAACGGGCGTGTGGTTCATGGGCATTCCTCGGGGATGCCCGCAAGGCGACGAATGCCCGCGGGCTCCATCAGGAATCCCCCAGTCCGGGTTCCAATCACGCGATCGTGATGGGCGCAGCACCGAGACGACGCTTCTGGGTGCTGCGTGCTCGCCGTCGCTACTCTCCGCGTCATGGTCCCTGCGCCGGATGAGCCGCTACCGGGCGACGTGACCCGCTGCCTCGCCCGCCTCGGGGCCGGCGACGAGCTGGCTGCCCACGAGCTGCTCGACCTGCTCTACGGCCACCTGCGGCAGATCGCGGCCGGCGCGATGCGCGGCGAACGTCCTTCCCACACGCTCGACCCGACCGGGCTCGTGCACGAAGCGTGGCTGCGGTTGTTCGGCCACGACCCGCGCCGCTTCGCCGACCGCGCCCACTTCCTGCGCGCCGCCGCGCGCGCGATGCGGCGCGTGCTGATCGACCATGCGCGCGCGCGTGGCCGGCAGAAGCGCACGCTCGACCCGGCCTCGCTGCCGCTCGACGCCTGGCTCGACGGCGTGGCCGCGCGACGACTCGATCTGCTCGCCCTCGACGAAGCGCTCGACCGGCTGGCCGAAGTCGACGCCGAACTGGCGCGCCTGGTCGAACTGCGCTTCTTCAGCGGGCTGTCGATCGCCGAGACCGCGGCCGTGCTCGCGCGTTCGACCGCCAGCGTCGAACGCGACTGGCGCTGCGCCCGCGCCTTGCTGCAGCGCCTGCTGGACGGAGGGGCTGTGTGACGCGCGAACGGCTGCAACGGCTGCGTTTGCTGCTGGGCGAAGCCCTGGCCTTGCCGGATGCGGAACGAGAGGCCTTCGTGGCCGAGGCCGCCGCGAACGACGGGGCGATCGGCGCCGAACTGGTGGCGTTGCTCGCCGCCGCGCAGGCCGACGATGCGCGGTTCGAACCGCTGCTCGCCGAGGCACCCGACGAAGCACCACTCGCCGCAGACCAACGCCTCGGGCCGTGGCGACTCGTCGAGCGCCTCGGCACCGGCGGCATGGGCGAGGTCTGGCTGGCGGCGCGCGCCGACGGTGCCTACGCGCACGAGGTGGCGATCAAGCTGCCACGCACGTCCGCGCGTGGGCCGACGGCGTTCGCCCGCTTCGAGCGTGAACGCGCCCTGCTCGCCGAACTCGAGCATCCGGGCATCGCGCGCCTGATCGACGGTGGCTGGACACCCACAGGGAGGCCATGGCTGGCGATGGAGCGCGTCGAGGGTCGAGCGATCGACGAACACGCCGCCGCTCTCGGGCTGTCGGCCCGGGAACGCGTTCGCCTGCTGGTCGCCGCTTGCCGGGCTCTGGCCGCGGCGCATCGTTCGCGCATCGTCCATCGCGATCTGAAACCGTCGAACGTGCTGGTGCGGGCGGACGGCGTCGTCGTGATCGTCGACTTCGGCATCGCCGCCGCACTCGACCGCGCCCCCACGCCGGCCCTGGCCTACCTCGCGACGCCGCGATACAGCGCGCCGGAACAACTGCGCGGCGAACCCGCGACGACGGCGGTCGACGTCTGGTCGCTCGCGGTGCTCGGCCGCGAACTGCTCGGCACCGGCGCCGACGACGACCTGCGGGCGGTGTTCGCCGCCGCCACCGAGCCGGACGCCGGCAAGCGCACGCCGTCGGCCGACGCCCTGGCCGCCGACCTGCAGCGTTGGCTCGACGACGAGCCCGTGCTGGCCCGGCCGCCGTCGGCCCTCCACCGCTTGCGGCTCTGGCGACGGCGCGCCCCGAAGACCGTCGCCGCCGTCGCCGCCCTGGCGATCGCAGTCCTGGGCCTGCTGGCGACGACGACCACATTGTGGCGCGCCGAGCGCGCCGAGCGGCAACGCGCCGCGACGGCGCAGGCAGCGCAGGCGCAACGGTTCGCGCAGGTGCGCGAGCTGGTGAACCACCTCGTGTTCGGCGTGCACGACCGGATCGCGACCCTGCCGGGGGCGGTGCCCGTGCGCGCGTTCGTCCTCGAACGCGCCGAACAACATCTGGCGCTGCTCGCCGCCGATGCCGAGCAGGACGCTGCGCTCGCCCGCGAGTGGATCGGCGCGCAGCTGCGCCTGGCCGAGGTCCGCGGCACGCGCCAGCGCGGTCATGTCGGCGACCAGGCCGGCGCGATGCGGTCGGCGACCGCCGCGGTGCTCCTGGCGACCGCGTGGCAGCAGCGGCAGCCCACCGAGGAGTCATGGGCCCGGCTGGTCGCACGCGGCCGGTGGCTCACCGGTGACTTGCAGCGCGCGCTCGGCCGTCTGCAGGACGCCCGCGCCGAGTACGAAGCCGCGCGCGCGCTGTTGCCCGACACGGGGCGCGGTGGCGACGACACGTGCCGCCTGCGCGGCGTGCTCGAGTTGCAGCTCGCCAAGGTCGAACTCGCGCAGGGCGCCGCCGAGCGCGCGCTCGTCCGACTGGCTTCGGCGGTCACCGACCTCGATGCACTCGTCGCGAAGCTGCCGGACGAACGGGAAGCGCGGCGCGATGGAGCACTCGCCCGTTCTGAACAGGGCTACGCCTTGTCACAACTCGGCCGCGACGCCGAGGCCGCGGCCGCGTGGACGACCGCCCACGAACAGCTCACGGCCCTGGTGGCTGCACATCCGTCCGACGCGCAGCTCGCGCGGGATCTGCTCGAAGTCGAGATCGAACTGGCGGTCGCGGCGAGCGGTCCGGACGCGCCGATGCGCGCCGAACGCGCGCTCGCTGCGGCGCGCGCGCAGCTCGCCGCCGACACCGCCAACGTGATGGCGCAACGCACGCTGCAGCGCGCCCTGCTCCGCACCGCTCGCGCCGCGGCGGCACGCCGCGACCACGCCCTCGCTGCCGCGCGCTACCGGGAGGCGGAGCCGCTGCTGGTCGCCACGCATGCCCTGCTCGCCGAGGACCATGCGACGCGCATCGACCTGGCCGAAGCCCTGATCGGCCGCGCCGAGGCCGATCGCACGCGCGGAGCTGGCGACGACGTGGCCCATGCCTTCGAAGCCGGGCTCGCCCTGCTCGATGCCGATGCCGCATTGGCCGCGGGCGACCACTTCACGGGCAACCTGCTGACGATGGCCTGGGTCGGACTCGCCAATCTCGAACTGGCTGGCAGCGACCTGCCCGCCGCGCGGCGCCGCATCGAGCCGTGGTGCGCGCGGGCGGCCGCGTGGGCCGAGCGGTTCCCCGACCTGCCCTGGCCCCTGCGCCACCTCGGCGCCTTCGAGTACGCCTTCGGCACGCTCTGCGAAGCGCTGGCCGCCGACGCGGCGCGGCCCGTCGCGTCGCGGCTCGCCGATCTGCAGAGCGCGCGAGACGCGTTCGCCCGTGGGCTGGCGGCAGCGGAGCGGCTGGCCGCGGCGGGGCGACTGCGCGGAGCGGACGCGGCGATCCCCGGATTCTTCGCCAAGGACCTCGCGCGGGTGGACGCGGCGCGCGCCGAACTGGTCGCGCGCCAGGATCACTGAGGCGCTCCGGCCAGCGCGAACGGGCGCGCCACGGGCCACGCGCCATCGCCAGCTCACAGATCGCCGATCGACAGCGTCACCGCGTTGCTGGTGATCAGCCCGAACTCGTTGGCCTCGGGCACCAGCGAGCCGCTCTGGCTGTAGACCTCGAAGCCGAGCAAGAGCACGTTGTTCGGGATCGTGAACGTCGTCGTCGCCGTCGGATGACCCGACATCCCGGTGACCGACTCGACGCCGGTGTGCAGCCAGCAGCCGGTGATGCCGGCCGGCGTCAGGTCGATCGGCGGCACGTACTTCGTGAGACTGAGCACGTTGAGCGAGCCGAGCGTCGTCGCCGGGATGCCGCTCGTCGTCAGCACGACGGTGGTGCCGAGGTAGGGCTTCGTCGCCGCCAGCGACAGGCCGCCGCACGACGCGCCGAAGGTCGGGCTGCTCGCGACCACGCCGGTGTCGAACACGTGCAACTCGCGGCCGTTCGTGCCGTCGTGCGCAGCGAAGAACATCTTGCCGCCCGGCGTCACCGCGAACCGGCTGTTGACCAGGTGCGAGCCCGGGTAGCCGTTCGCTCCTGGGCTGCTCGACGCGCTGCCGACGCTGACGTCGTGGAACAGCTCGGTGATCGACGCGCCGTCCGTGCGCCAGAGTTCTTCGCCGAACGCGTTGGTGGCCGAGAAGAACACCCAGCGGCTGCCGACCGGCGTCAGCACGAACGGGAAGCTGCCCCACGCGGGCACGCCGCCGACGTAGAGGTCCGCGAGCATCGCCGTGCCCGCCGCCGTGCCGTCGCTCGTCCACAGCTCGTAGCCGTGCGCGCCGTCGAAGCCCTGGAAGAACAGCTTGCCGTTCTGCGCGGCGAGTTGTCGCGGAGCCATCGTCGTGCTCGTGACCGCGGTCGTGCCCGCTGCCGTGCCGTCGGAGATCCACAACTGGCTGAGCGTCGCAAACGCGACCTGCTCACCGAACGAGGTCAGGAAGAGCGGGTTGCTCGAAGAAGCACCGCCAGGGCCGGGCACGATGTCCTTGACCAGCGAGGTGCCGGCCGCGGTGCCGTCGCTGACCCACAGCTCGCGCCCGGCCGTCGCGTCGGTCGCCGCGAACAGGAACTTGCCGGTGCTGCCGAGCTTGGCGAAGGCACCTGGAATCGAGCCGGCACTCGTGGAGGAGTGGATCTCCTTCACGAGCCAGGTGCCGGCGGTGGTGCCATCCGAGCGCCACAGTTCGAAGTTGGCGCCGGTCTCGGCTGCGCTGAAGTAGCACACCCCGTCGATCTCGGTCAGCGACGTCGGGAGGCTGCCGAACAGGCCGGCGCGGATGTCCTTCACCAGGGCCGTGCCGGCGGCCGTGCCGTCGGTCGCCCAGAGTTCCAAGCCGGTAGTGCCGTCGTTCCACGCGAACAGCACGCGGCTGCCGACGGTCACGAGCTGCGCGGGCGAGCCGAAGGGCGACACGGCGTCGAGCACCGTGATGATCGTCGTGCCCGCGGTCGAGCCGTCGGACGAGTAGAGGTTCACGCTGGTGCCGTCGAAGGCGGCGAAGATCGCTGCGTCGCCGAGGACCGTGATCGCGGTGATCTCCGACCCGGCGGAACCCGGGTTGAGGTCGGCGACGAGGTGGGTCTGGGCGGCCAGGGAGACGGCGGTCAGGAGGGCGGCGAACGGGACGTGGGTGGCGCGGTTCATGGGAGCCTCGATGGGGTTTCCCCCGGAAGCGACCGCGACCGCCCGGATGTGACCGCATTCCCGCCGCGGCGGGGAAACCCCCGTGGCACGCGGGCGCCGGTCAGCCCGGGCCGACCAGCAACACGTGCAGCGCCTTGGGCCCGTGCACGCCGACCACCAGTTCGAGCTCGATGTCCGCGGTGCGCGACGGCCCGGTCACGAACGTGATCGTGCGCGACGCCGGCGGGCCGGCGGCCGGGCCGCGCAGCACGGCGAGCGCTTCGTCGAAGCCGCCGAGCAGCCGATCGACGGGCAGCAACGCCACGTGCAGCGGCGGCAGCAACGAGGCGAGGCGATGCTGTTCGCACGCCGAAACGAGCACCAGCGTGCCGGTCTCGGCGATCCCCCACTGCGCCATCGTCACGCCGGCATCGGCGGCGAGCAGTTCGGCGCGCGGCGCGTCGTGCGGGACCACGCGCACGTCGGACGCCAGGTTGGAGGGCAGCGCCGCGAGTTCGCGCGCGTCGCTCGTCGCGACCGAACGTGCGCCCGCGGCGTCGAGCAGCTCGCCGGCGCGACGAAGCGCCGCAGCGATGTCGTGGCACCGCTCGACGACGCCGCCGACCTTGGTCAACACCGCAGAGAAGCGGGCGACACGCTCGGCGACCGGCAGGTTGCGCAGTGCCACCAACGCCGGCAGTGCGGGCGGGGTGAGCGCCCGGCCCGCGCGCAGCGCCCCGAGGATCGCTTCGCGCGCACTCATGCGCTGCCTCCGCGCCAGGTGTCGCGGAACGACTTCGGCGCCGGGCGCGGCACCTCGCGACTCGACGACCACGCCCGCAGCGGCGCGAACAGGCGCGTCGCGAACGGCAGCCGCTGGCCGAACCGCGCCAGCGCTGCCGCGAAACGGAAGCGCCGCGGCCCGCGCAGGAACCACGACCACAGCCGCCAGAACGTCCGTTCGCCGAAACGCCCGCGCGCGCCGGCGACCGCGCGCTGCCGCAGTTCGAGCAGCAGCGACGGGATGTCGATCTTCACCGGGCAGACGTCCTTGCAGGCGCCGCACAGGCTCGACGCGAACGGCAGCGCCTTGGCGGCGTGCATGCCCGCGAGCTGCGGCGTCAGGATCGCGCCGATCGGACCGGGATAGACCGAGCCGTAGGCGTGGCCACCGATCGACTGGTAGACCGGGCAGGCATTGAGGCAGGCGCCGCAGCGGATGCAGGCGAGCGTTTCGCGCATGCGTTCGTCGGCGGCGATGCGCGCGCGGCCGTTGTCGAGCAGCACGATGTGCAGTTCGCGCGGCCCCTGGCCCGCGCGATCGGGACCGGTGAGCAGCGACTGGTAGGTCGTCAGGTGCTGGCCCGTGCCCGACCGCGGCAGGAGACGCAGGAACACGTCGAGGTCCTGCCAGCGCGGGATCACCTTCTCGATGCCCATCACCGCGACATGCACGGCCGGCAGGGTCGTCGTCATGCGCGCGTTGCCCTCGTTCTCGAGGACCAGGATCGATCCGGTCTCGGCGACGCCGAAGTTGACGCCGCTGATGCCGAGATCGGCCTGCGCGAAGTGCGCGCGCAGCCGCTGCCGCGCATGCGCCGCGAGCCGCTGCGGATCGCTGCTCGGTGGGATGCCGAGCTTGTCGACGAACAGCGCCCCGATCGCTTCCTTCGTCTTGTGGATCGCCGGCACGATGATGTGCGAGGGCATCTCGCCCGCGAGCTGGATGATCCACTCGCCGAGATCGGTCTCGACGGGCTCGACGCCGGCCTGCGCGAGCGCGGCGTTCAGGTGGATCTCCTCCGTCGCCATGCTCTTCGACTTCACGAGCCGCGTGGCGCCCGCGCGCGCGGCGAGGTCCCGCACGATCGTGCACGCCTCGGCGGCGTCGCGCGCCCAGTGCACGACGGCGCCCGCAGCCTCGGCGTTGGCGGCGAAGCGCTCGAGGTGCTCGCCCAGCGCCGCCAGCGTGTGCGCCTTGATCGCGGCGGCGCGGGTGCGCAGTTCTTCCCACTCGGGAACCGCCGCGATGGCGCCGGCCCGGCGTTCCGCGAACAGGTCGGTCGCCCGGCGCAGCGCCCCGGTCAACGTCGCGTCGCCGAGCGCGGCCCGGGCGTTGGCAGCGAAGGTCTCAGGGCCAGGGTGGCTCACGCCGCGCAGGATCACCGGCGGAGCCGGTGATCGCCAGCACCCACGACTTGCGCGCCCGGACTAGGATGGCGGCAGCCTCCCTCCCCACCCCCGATGCACCACCTCACCTTCGTCCTGTTCGCCCTGCTCGCGTTCGCCCTGCCGGCGCAAGACGCCGTCTCGCTGCACAGCGTGACGATCCTGCCCGCCAACCAGGTTCGGGTCGTCTACTCGAAGAACTTCGCGACGTGCGCGCACCTGCGCTCGAGCAACGCCGCGTGTTCCAGCCTCGGCGGTCTCGTGCACGCGCAGAACGTGTTCTGCACTTCGGGCACGAACGTCACGGTCGTCCTGCCGACCAGCGCCTTCAACGCCGGCCTGGCACCCGGCGCCCGCCTGCGCATGGTGCATGGCAACAACAGCGGCGTGAGCAGCAGCTGCGTCACCGTCACCTGCGACTACAGCTACGGCACCGCGTGCCCGGGCACGAACGGCGGTCCGATCCTCACTGCGAACTGCTGCCCCGCCGCCGGCACGACGATGTCGATCGACGTCACCAACGCGATTCCGAGCGGCTACGGCGCGATCGGCTTCGGCCTCGCCCAGACCAGCGTGCCGCTCTTCGGCTGCACGTTGCTGCTCGACCAGATCCTGGTGGTCGAGTCGCTGCAGTTCGACGCCAATGGCGCCTTCTCGCTGCCGCTCCCGCTGCCGGCGACGGTCAGCGGGGCGACGCTCAACACGCAGGTCTACACGCTCGACGGGCTCGGCCCCGCCGGGTTCGCCGCGACCAAGGCGGTGTTCATCCAGGTGCTGTGACGCCCCGCGGCGTCAGCCCGCCGCCAGGATCTCGGCGAGGTGCATCGCGCGCACGCGCGAGCCGCGCCGCAGCAGCCGCCCGCGGATCTGCATCAGGCACGAACTGTCGACCGCGCTGATCACGTCGACCGGCTGCGCATCCAGCGCGGTGAGCTTGTGGTCGAGCATCGCCGTCGACAGCTCGGGGAACTTCACCGCGAACGTGCCGCCGAAGCCGCAGCAGGCTTCGCCGGTGCGCAGGTCGACGAGTTCGAGTCCCTGGACGGCGCGCAGCAGCGCGCGCGGTTCGTCGTGCAGGCCGAGTTCGCGCAGCCCGTGGCAGGCGTCGTGCCAGGCGACGCGCGCCTGCAGCCGGGCACCGACGTCGGTGACGCGCAGTTCGCGCACCAGGAACGCCGACAACTCGAACGTGCGATGCGCGACCTGTTCGGCGCGCGCGCGCCACGTCGGCTCGTCGCGGAACAGGTCGGGGTAGCGGTGCACCATCGCCACGCACGAGCCCGACGGCGCCACGATCGCGTCGGCGCGCTCGAACACCGTGATGAAGTGCCGCGCCACGCTGCGCGCGTCGGCCTGGAACCCGGAGTTGAAGGCCGGCTGCCCGCAGCAGGTCTGCGCCGGGTCGAACGTCACCGCACAGCCCGCGCGTTCGAGCACGGTCGCCGCCGCGTGCACGACCTCGGGCCAGAACTGGTCGCCGAGGCAGGTGGCGAAGAGGGCGACGGTGCGGGTCATGACGGCCCGCGGACGGTAGCGGCAGCGCCAGGACAGCCAAAGCGCCTACGCCAGCATCACCACGCCCTTCACGTAGTCGGCCAGCGCGTGATCGCCGGCGAACGCGCGCGGCACCGCCGCGAGCCCCGCGTACTGGTGCGTCAGCATCGGCTCCACGCGCACCGCGCCGCGCGCCAGCAGTTCCGCGGCGCGGCGGTAGACGGCGGGGCGGCCATCGGCGTCGAGCGCGCCCGACGCGCCGACCGTCGTGACCAGCGCCGCCTCCCGCCACTGCAGCGGGTTGAGCAGCGACAACGGCGCGTCGCCATGGCCGATGCCGTACATCAGCACGGTCGCCTGCTTGCGAATCAGGCCCGGGACGGCGCCGTAGACGTGGCCCGCGCCGGTCGCGTCGACGAGGAACTCGGCGCCCGGACCACGCCCGTGCACGGCGTCCGCGAGTTCGCCGGGCAGAACGGCGCGCGCGCCGAATGAGGTCGCGAGCGCGCGCTTCCTGGCACTCGGCTCGGCGACGATCAGGTCGCCCTCGAAGCCGAGCAGCCCACGCAGCACCTGCACGAACAGCAGTCCGGCCGGCCCCGCGCCGAGCACCACCGCGGTGCGCACCGCCGATGCGCCGCGGCCGAACCGCCAACGAACGGTCGCGCGGTCGGCGCGGTCGAGCGCGTGCAGCACGCAGGCCAGCGGCTCGGTCATCGCTGCGGTCGCGAACGGCACGCCGTCCCCGAGCGGCAGCACGTTCACCGCCGGCACCACGAGTTCCTCGGCGAAGCCGCCCGGCAGGCCGGTGATGCCGTGCTCGCGGTAGTGCGCGCACTGATGGCTGTCGCCCGACGCGCAGTACTCGCAGTGCGGCGAACGACGTTCGCTCGCACAGTTGCGCCCCTGGTCGACGACGACGCGCGCGCCGACGCGCACGTCACGCACGGCGCTGCCGAGTTCGAGGACCGTGCCGGCGATCTCGTGGCCGAGGATCTGCGGCGCTCGCTCGAGCGGGATCGGCTCGCCGCGGGCATCGAGGTGGAAGTTCGCCTCGCCCGACGCAATGTGCAGGTCGGTGCCGCAGACGCCGACCGCCGCCGGCCGCACGCGCACGTCGTGCGGGCCGAGCGGCGGCGAGTTGACGTCGACCAGTTCGAAGCGACGCGGCGCGACGAGGGCGCAAGCGCGCATCACAACGACACCGACTGCTCCGCCCAGAACTGGAACTCGCGGTGCTTCTGCTCCTCGGCCCGCGCCGGCACTTCGCCGCTGGCGCAACGCAGCACGTGCGCGAACACGCGCTTGCCGACCTGCTCGATCGTCTCGGTGCCGTCGATGATGCCGCCGGCGTTGAGGTCGAGGTCGTGCTTCATGCGCTCGAAGATCGGCGTGTTCGACGTCAGCTTCAGCACGGGCGCGATCGCGTTGCCGATCGTCGTGCCGCGCCCGGTCGTGAACACCACCACCTGCGCGCCGGCCCCCACCAGTCCCGGCGTCGACTCCTGGTCGTAGCCGGGCCCCTGCATCAGGTGCAGCCCGTGCGCACTCGGCGGTTGCGCGTACGGCGTGCACCCTTCGACGCGCGTCGTGCCGGCCTTCGCCATCGCGCCGAGCGACTTGATCGTGATGTTCAGCAACCCGCCCTTCACGTTGCCCGGGCTCGGGTTGTCGTCGAGCTTGGTGCCGAACTTCGCCGCGTAGCCCTTGTACCAGTCGACGTACTCGAACACCTGGCGCGCGGTCGCCAGGTCCTTCGCGCGCGCCGCGAACAGGTGCTCGCCGCCGCAGAACTCGGGGATCTCGGTGATCAGCACCGTGCCGCCGTTCTGCACCAGCAGATCGGCCGCGTGGCCGAGTGCCGGATTGGCCGACAGCCCCGAGAAGCCATCGCTGCCGCCGCACTTGACGCCGAGCGTCAGGTGCTCGGCGGACACCTCGCTGCGCGTGGCGGTGTTGGCGATCGCCAGCATCTCGACGACGAGCTCGAGGCCCTTCTGGATCGCGCCCTGCGTGCCGCCGCACTCCTGCACGCCGAGCCAATGCACGGGCTTGTTCGTCGACAGGCCGCCGCGTTGCTTCAGGTACTTCTCGACCAGCGTCAGGTTCGTCTTCTCGCAGCCGAGGTCCATGAACAGGACGCCGCCGACGTTCGGGTGGTCGGCGTAGTTGGCGAGCGTGCGCAGCATCACGTCGAGGTTGCTGCCGTCGCTGCAGCCGCAGCCCTTGTTGTGCGGCAGCGCCACCACGCCGTCGACGTTGGGGAAGCGAGCGCGGCTCCAGTGCGTGAACTCGGCGATCATCGCGATCTGCGCCGCCTCGTGGCTGCTGCACATGCTGGTCGGCACGATCAGAACCCAGTTGCGCGTGCCGACACGGCCGTTCTCGCGCCGAAAGCCGCGGAAGGTCGCGCGCGTCGCGGGCGGCACGAGAACGGGCGGCGGGTTGTGCAGCGTCGCCGGCAGGTCGCGCACGAGCGGCACCTCGTTGCGCATGTTGGCGTGGCTGATCGGGTCGCCTGCGGCGATGCCCGAGCTGGTGCCGATCGGCTGGCCGTACTGCAGCACGAACTGTCCGGCCGGGATCGCGCGGGTGGCGAAGCGATGGCCGGGCGTCACTTCGCCGGTGATCACGAGCTTCGAGCCGTCGGAGAATGCGACGAGATCGCCAGCGACGAGCCCGGTCTTGACGATCGCGACGTTGTCCTTGGCGGAGACGACGACGGCGCACTGCGTGAGCGGGCGAGGGGACGACGAGAGCGAGGTCATCGGGTGGCGCGCGATCGTAGCGACCAGCCGCATTCCGATGCGCTCCTGCCCTGGCCAGAACGAAAGCGCGCGCGCCGCGAGTTGTCGCGAAGCCCGAGTTACCATGCCGCGCATGGCGACTCCGGCGATGCACGCACTCCCGTTCGCGCTGGCGATCGGCGCGGCCCTGGCGCAGGCCGAGCCGGTGCCGGTTCTCGACGACTCCACCTTCCGCACCCTGTGGCTGAAGATCGTGCCGAGCGAAGACGAACTCGCCTGGCGGCGCATCGCGTGGCTCGGCACGCTCGGCGAGGGCGTGGTCGCCGCCCAGGCTGCCGACAAGCCGATCCTGCTGTGGGCGATGAACGGCCATCCGCTGGCCTGCACTTGAAACAACGGCGTGGCGGCCAGACGGTCCGTCTGGTCGAACGACGCGGTGCAGGCGCTGGCGGCGCGGTTCGTCGCCGTCGCCGACGAGGTGAGCCGGCTGCAGCGCGACAGCGACGCCGAGTGCCGCTTCTTCCAGGGCTTCTGCGAACAGGGCCACTACGGCGGACGCACCAAGCCGTCGAACACGCGCCAAGGCATCTACGCGGTGACCGCGACCGGCGCCTTCCTCGCGTCGATCAACACGCGCGACGCCGGCGAGATGGCGAAGATGCTGCAGCAGGCGCTCGCGAAGTTCGAGGCGATGCCGCGCGAGCAGCGGTCGGGCGCCGCCCCCGCGCTCGATCCGACGGCGATCCAACGCTTCGAGCGCCACTTCCCGGCCGACGGTCTGGTGCTGCGCGCCTACAGCCGCGACGTCTCGCGCGTGAAGGCGACGCCGGGCTGGCGCGGTTCGGCGTGGAACCAGGACCACGCGTGGTTCCGCCGCGCCGAGGTCGCGAGCTTCGTGCCCGCGGCCGAACTCGGGGCGCGGGTGGCGATGCCGGCAGCGCTGCTGCAGCGGTTCGTTCGCGCGCACTTCGTCGACAACGTGCGCGGGCAGACGTTCGCGCACCAGCCGGAGAACGTCGTCGAGGCGGCGCTAACGCTGACGTGCGATGCGCTCGACGGCGACAACCAGATGCTGCTGCTCGAGGGCAAGGTGCGCATCCAGCGCAGTGGCACCTGGGCAACGCGCGGCTACGGCCCGCATTCGGAACAGCAACTCGGCTACGACGGCAAGCTGCTGGGTGCTGCGCGCTTCGACCGTGCGCGCGGCGTGTTCACCACGTTCCAGCTGCTGGCGATCGGCGAACGCCGCGGCGCCACCGAGTTCAACGGCCGGGACGACGACTTCGGCCCGGCACCGCTGGCCTTCGCGTTCGAACTCGCGCCGGCCGACGCGCCGCCGGTGGCGCCGTCGATGCACTGGGTCTACGGGTGGAAGTGACGCGGCGCGTCAGCGGGCGTTGGCGATCGCGTCGGTGACGCGCTGCATCGCGGCAGCGAACGAACCGTGCTGCGGTACGTCGGCCGCCACGTGACGCGAGAAGCTCCACTCGCCGGCCGGACCACGCAGCACGACGTCGAGCCGCGTGCCGGCGACACGGTCGTCGACGGCCGCCGGCGAACGTGCGTCGAACGCGCCGGCTCGCTGCAGCGACCGCAGCACCTCGTGCACCAGCTTGGCCTTCTTGCTGTCCTGCCACGACGCAGCCGTCGTCCCGCCACCGCCCTGCAGCGCCCCCTCCATTCCGGTCGGCAGGTCCCATTCCCACGTCGTGCCGGCCACCGCGAGCCGCGTCGTCCGCGGCGCGCTCGATGCCGACGCCGCTGGCCGCTGCGCGATCGTGATCGTGACGGCGGTGAGGGTCTCCGGCATCGCCAGCAGCCGCGCGCCGAGTGGTTCGTTGGCGACGGCGCAGAACCACTCGGCGAGCCCGGACTCGCGGTAGGCGCGGTCCCACGAGTTGTGGCCCACGCCGGGGTAGAGCGTGAGCAGCGGCGACCCGCCCGCCTGCTCGACCGCCTCGCACATCTCCTTCGACTGGCCGACGGGCACGACCTTGTCGCCATCGCCGTGGAACGCCCAGATCGGCATCGCCTTCAGCGCCGCCCCATCGAACGCCGGCGTCTTGTAGCCACACACCGGCGCGATCGCGGCCCACACCTTGGCGCGCTTGCCGCCGAGCGCCCACGTTCCTGCGCCACCCTGCGACAACCCGGTGAGCAACCGCCGCCGCGGATCGATGCGGAACTCCTTCTCCGCCGCCGCGAGCGTGCCCATCACCAGCGCCTCGTGGTCGCTCCACTGCGAAGGCTTGTCGGGCTTCTGCGGGAACACCACCACGAACGGCCAGCGCTCCGGCTCGGCGCGGATCGCCGGCCCGAGGCCGACCTCGACCTGCCGCTGGCCATCGGTGCCGCACTCGCCCATGCCGTTCAGGAACACGAGCAGCGGCCAGTCGCGTTCGCGCGTGTAGCCCGCCGGCACGTACACGACGTAGCGACGCTCCGTCCCAGCGACGTCGATCGTGCGCGTCAGGAACCCGGTTTCGGCCGTCGTCACGGATGACGGCTCCCGCGGCGGATCCTGGGCCGACACACCAGCGCAGGCGACGACGACGAACAGCACGTGCAGCATGCACGGGTTGAAGCCGATGGCGCGCGCCGGATCCAGCCCCGCCGCCAGCGTGGGCCGCTCAAACCGCGCCCCAGGCCCGCACGAACGTCTCGAGCTCGACGCCCAGGCCGTTGGCGATGCGGTTGATGTAGGCGAAGTAGGCGACCACCTGCGTCGCGTCGTGGATCGCGACGTCGTCGAGATCCGCCGCGCGCAGCGCGTCGACGTCGGCGACGCCGTTCGCCGCCGGCGCGCGCGCGAGCTTGTCCGCGAACGCGCACAACGCGCGCTCGACGGGGCTCAGCGCCGCGGTCCGCCAGTCGCGCGCCACCGCGTCGACCCACGCGTCGCGCGCGCCGTCATCGACCAGGTCGACGACCTCGGCACGGAGGTCGTTCGCGTGGGCCCGCAGTCAATAGACGCAGCCGTTGGCCCGGCTGGTGACGACCGCGAGCAGTTCGCGCTGCCGACGCGACAGCGGCGAGGGCCCGAACATCACCGCGCGGTAGAGCGCCATCGACGCGCGCAGCACCGCCGGATTGGGCGTCATGATGCGCACGATGTTCCAGACGCGGCCCGCGCGCTGGCGCGCCGCGTCGAGTTCGCGCCGCGCTTCGCTGCCGGCTTCGTGGTCCTCGACCTGACGGATGAACGGCATGGCGCGCAGTATGACGGTGCTGCGTGCCTCGCGCAGCGCGGCGCTCAGGTCGCCGGCAGATCGCGCGTGTCGAGCCGGCCAGCGGCGTGCAGTTCGCGGAAGCGCGCGATCGTCGCGTGCACGCCGGTCGCCAACGGCGTGTGCGGTAGCCGCGGGTACGCCGCCCGGATCGCCCGGTCGTCGAGATGGGGCGGGATCGGGATGCGCGGCCCCTGCACGCGGATCGCCCCGCGCGCCGCCGGCACTTCGTGTTCGATCGCGCGCACGACGTCGGCGACGTCGACGGTGTCGCCGTGCAGGTTGAAGACGTGCGCGCCGGGTTCGCCTTCATCCGCGCAGGCGACGAACGCGGCGGCGGTGTCGGCGACGTAGTGGAAGTCGGTCGGTCCGGAGAACGCGATCGTGTACGGGCGGCCGACCACCGCCGCCTTCATCGCCGTGGTCGGACCGGCGGTCATGCCCTGGTCGCGGCCGACGCCGTACACCGTCAGCGGGCGCAGCCCGACGCTGCTCAGCTTCTTCTCGAGCCAGTAGACGCGCGCGGTGCCTTCGTTCGCCTGCTTGTAGACGCCGTAGTGCGTGATCGGCGCGCCCGCGGCAGCCTCGGCCACCGGCACCCCGTCGTCCTCGCTCGGGCCGAACACCGCCGCCGAGCTCGCGTAGACGACGCGGTTCACACCGGCTGCGAGCGCGCTCTCGAACAGGTGGATCGTGCCGAGCACGTTCACGCGCGCGCCGAGCGGCGGATCCTGACGGCAGAACGGCACCTGCAGTCCGGCGAGGTGCACGATGGCGCGCGGTCGGCACGCGGCGACCGCCTCGCGCACCGCCGCGAGGTCGGTGATGTCGCCGGCGACGAACCGCACGCGCGCGAACGCGTCGGCGTCGAGCACGTCGCGGATGCGGCGCGCCTCGCCGCCGAGGTCGAACACCACCGGCACGTCGCCGCGCTCGACCAGGTGCTTGCAGACCCAGGCGCCGATGCAGCCGAGCGCGCCGGTGACGAAGTAGGTGCTCATGCGATGCGGTAGATGCGCGCGGCGTTGCCGCCGAACAGCTTGGCGCGGGCGACCGGGCCGAGCCGTTCGGCCCAGTGCGCGAGCAGGTCGTGCACCTGCGCGTAGTCGGCGGCGGCGACGAGGCACACCGGCCAGTCGGAGCCGAACAGGATGCGGTCCTCGCCGAACGCGTCGAGTGCGGTATCGAGGTACCAACGGAAGTCGTCGGGGCGCCACGCGAGCCACTTCGCCTCGGTCACCATGCCACTGAGCTTGCAGGCGACGTGCGGGTGCCGCGCGAGCGCGCGGAACGGCTGTTCCCAGGCGTCGCGCTGCGCCGCGGCGATGTCCGGCTTGGCGAGATGATCGAGCACGAACGGCTGGTCCGGCAGCGCGCGCACGAACGCTTCGGCCGCGCCGAGCTGTCGCGGGTAGACCAGCACGTCGTAGACGAGCCCGTGCGCGCGCAGGGAGCGCACGCCGCGCTGGAAGTCGGCGCGGGCCAGGAAGTCGTCGGGCTCGGCCTGCACGATGTGGCGCAGCCCGCGCAGCAACGGTTCGTCCGCCAGCGCCGCGACGCGTGCCGCCGCGTCGGCAGCGCACAGGTCGGTCCAGCCGACCACGGCCTTCACGAACGGGTTCGCCGCCGCGAGGTCGAGCAGGAACGTCGTCTCTTCGTCGCTGCACCGCGCCTGCACGGCGATGCAGCCGTCGACCTCGCTCGCCGCCAGCTTCGGCGCCAGGTCGTTCGGCAGGAAGTCGCGCGCGATGCGTTGCATGCGCGCGTCGATCCAGCCGTACTGGCTCGCCGAGTAGCGCCAGAAGTGCTGGTGGGCGTCGATGCGCACGGCGCGATCATGCGGCCGTGCGGCTCGGCCGCAAGCTCGGTCGCCGCGCGGTCACTTCGTGAGGAGGACCGCCAGGCGCGAGCTGCTCGTGTGCAGCCCGGTCGCCAGGTCGTAGGTCACGCCCTGGAAGTACACCGCCATGCCGGGGAGCCCGTCCGGCAGTGGCAGCGTCCAGTTTCCTGCGCTGCCGAGGATCGGCGGCAGCACGCCGAGGAAGTCCGGCCCCGCCAGCGGCACGAGGAGCCAGCAGCCGTCCTGCACTCCATCGACACCGAAGATCTGCAGGAAGGCGGTTTGCGTGGCGACGACGACGGCCGTCGCCGAGCCGGCCGGGGCGTTCGCGAACGTGACGCCACTCTGCTGGCTGCCGATCCACTGCGTTCCTTGCCAGCCGAGCACCGTCGACGTGCAAGCACTGCCGCTGGTCGCGGGCGGCGGCGTGAACGGGTAGTCACGGCGCCGCATGCGGAGGTACGAGCCGACACCGGGTTCGTCGATGCCATAGCCGGCGATGAACTCGGCTTCGTTCTCCTGGAAGCAGACGCCGCCGTGAACGCTGGTGCCGAGCCCCGTGGTCGGGTCGTCGATGTTGTCGCTGCTCAGTTCGATGCCCTGGTAGCCGTAGACGCGCATGTAGAGCGTCTCGGTCGCGTTGCTGCGGAACATCAGCGCCCAGTGGCTCTGCGAGATCGTGTCGAAGTCCGCTCCCGAGAGCTCGAGCCGCGCGTCACCGTTGCTCTGCAGCAGTCGCACGCCGAACGGGAACGACACCGAGTTGCCGTTGCCGGCGATGCGTTGCCCGTAGAACCGGTGGCCGTTGATGCCGTTCGGCTTGGCGACCGACTCGGCCTGCGTCGATGCGGTGAAGAACACCATCAGCCGGTCGTCGGAGCCGGCGAGCTGCGGCGCCATCTCGTGCTGGGACGCTTGCACGTTCGGCAACACGACCTCGGCGCCGACTGCCCATGCCGCGTCGACGCGGCGCAGGCCGATGTCCCACGTGAAGCCGCCGCCGAACGGCTGGTAGCGCTGGAACGCGACGGTCCAGGTTCGCGTCGGCCCGATCGCGACCTTGGCGACGCTCGGTCGCTCGCTGTCGACGCCGGCGACCTCGTTGACGACGAACTGGCTCACCACCGAACCGATGCCGCCGCACGCAAACTCGGCGGCGTGGATCGCGCTCGTCGAGATGTTGCTGAACGCCCCGGTCGTCTCGACCTGGTAGGCGATCAGCAGCGACGTGAACGACACCGGCGACAGCTCATGGCCGACCGACGGGCGCCACTGGTTGCGGCCATCCACGTTCGGGATCGCCACCCAGTTGCCGTCGAAACCCAGGTCGAGCCGGTCGTGCACGTGCACACGCACGCCACGCGTGTCGTTCAAGAAGTGGCGGGTGAACGCAAACGCCGTGCTCGCGGCCGGACGGTTGATGCCGAGGCTCGGCTCCAACGACGCCCAGTTCGCCGACAGATCCGTGTAGACGGCGAACGGCGCGCTGCCGTCGTCCTCGGTGCGGATCAGCCGCACGTCCGTATCGGTGCCGACGGCTCGCACCTCTGCGAACCACAGGCCCTTGGTGCCGAGCGGGTCGTGCGCAACGTCAACGGCTCCAATGGTGGTGCCGCTGGCGATCGCCACTGGCACCAACAGCGGATCCACGACCAGCGGGAACGCCGCCGACGCGAGCCAGCCGGCATCGAGCCGGAGTTCGATGCCGCCGGCGACCGGCGTCGTCGCCATCGCCCGGCGCTGGCCGTTCGCATCGATCGCGACCGCGGCGCCGTAGTGCACCCGCACCGCGCCGCCAGCGTCGACGTAGGCGATCCCGCCAGCCTCGGAGGCAAGCGGTTGCAGGACCGAGGCAACGGCGCCGCGGATCACCAGGTCGCCGGCGGCAGCCGGCCGCTGCGCGAGCACGAACGTCTGCTCGAGGCCGTCGGCGCGCACGTCGTACGCTTCGACCACGCCGCCGAGGTGGTACTCGGCCCGCAGGTCGGTGTGGCACAGCCGCGGCGCGTGGGTGACGAGTTCGAGTTCGCCGACGCGCGCGCTGGCCGTCCGCCACGACCACGTCGGCGCCGGGCCCGCACTCGCGCCGTACGGCACGAAGACCATGCCGCCGTCGAACGACG
The DNA here is from genome assembly GCA_937952215.1 of uncultured bacterium. Taxonomy (GTDB): domain Bacteria; phylum Planctomycetota; class UBA1135; order UBA1135; family UBA2386; genus UBA2386. The sequence goes on along the minus strand of CALFZH010000060.1, from coordinate 250,036 downwards.
CCTTGTAGTCGTCGCCGCCGGCCCACAGGCCATAGGGCACGCCGCCGTCGTCGGCTTGCGTGTGGATGGGAACGACCAGTCCTCGGCCGATCGCGGGGGTCGCGAGGGCGTCGGCAGGTTGTTGGGCGAAGGACGCTGCGGCAACGACGGTGGTCGCGGCCACGGCACGGCAAGTTCGGTTCAGGTTCATCGGGGTCGAGTTGGAAGGAAAGACCCCCGCTGGAGCGCCGCACCCGCGCGGGAGCGGACGAGCCGGCGAATCGCAGAATCGTGGTCCGCTTGCCGCCGGCGCGGCGCTTCCCGAGAACGCGAAGACTCCCGGCACCTATGCTGGAACGCCCGCCTGCAGCCAGATGACCCTCGATCCACGATCCACACCTGATCCCGACGCACAGGGGCTGCGGCTGCAGCGGCTGGCGGAGGCGATGGACGCGTTCCTGCGCTTCCAGCGCGTCGGCGGCGACCGGGACGCGTTCCTGCGCGAACACGAGGACCTGCGCGAGTTGCTGGTGCCGATGTTCGAGCCCGACGAACCGCCGCGGACCACCAGCGACGCCCTGCTCGCGCCGGGCCGCACCTTCGGCGACTACCGGATCGTGCGCGAGATCGGCCGCGGCGGCATGGGCATCGTCTTCGAGGCCGAGCAGATCTCACTGCGACGCCGCGTCGCCCTGAAGGTGTTGCCCGAGCACCGCACCGGCGACGCGCGCTCGATCACGCGCTTCCGCCGCGAGGCGGCCGCAGCGTCACGGCTGCGCCATCCCGGGATCGTGCCGATCCACGAGGTCGGCGAGACGCACGGCTGCCACTACTACACGATGGAGTTCGTCGACGGGCGACCGCTGCACGAAGCGATGCACGACGACCGGCTCGGCGTGCGGGCCGATTGCAGCCGCGCCGCCGAGATCGCCGAGCTCGTCGCGCGCCTCGGCGATGCGCTGCAGCACGCCCACGACCAAGGGCTCGTGCACCGCGACGTCAAGCCGCACAACGTGATGATCGGCCGCGACGGCGCCGTGCGGCTGCTCGACTTCGGACTCGCGAAGGAGGCGGATGCGCTGTCGCAGTCGCGCACCGGCGAGTTCTTCGGCACGCCGCACTACTGCAGCCCCGAACAGGTCACCGGCGCCTCGGCGGGTCCGGCGTCCGACCAGTTCTCGCTCGGCATCGTGCTCTACGAACTGCTGGCGCGAACTCGTCCGTTCACGGGCGACAGCGCGCGCGTGGTGATGCGGCGCATCGAGGTCGGCGAGTTCCCGCGCCTCGACCGGGTGGCGAGCGGCGTGCCGCGCGACCTCGCCACGATCTGCCACAAGGCACTCGAGCGACGCCCCGCCGACCGCTACCCGAGCGTTGGCGCGCTCGCCGCCGATCTGCGCCGCTTCCTGCGCATTGAGCCGATCCTCGCCACCCCGCCCGGCCAGATCACGCGTGCCGCGAAGTGGCTGCGCCGCCACCGGCTCGGCGCCGTGCTCGCGACCACGGCGCTGCTGGTCGCCGTCGGCGCTCCGGTCGGCTACGCGCTGCACGTGCACGGGACCGCCGCCGCGGTCGAGCGCGAACGTGTGGTGCTGGCACAAGCCGAGGACCTCGCCTTCCGCAGCATCGAGCAGACGCTCGCGATCCTCGGCGAACGCCTCGACCAGGAGCCCGAGCCCGGCACCCGTCGGCAGCCGCAGCTGCTCGCCGTCGCGCAGCTTTGCGAGCAGTTCCTGACCCTGCGTGCGAACCAGCCTGGCCGCCAGCGCCGTGTTGCCCTCGCGTTGTGGCGCGTCGCCGGCATCCAGGTCCAGCTCGCCGAACACCGCGCCGCCCTTGCCGCGTGTGCGCGCGCCAGCACCCTGCTCGCCGCCGATCCGGACCCGGCCCCCACGGCCCGGGCGCTGCAGGCCGGCCGCCTGCTGCTGCGCGAACTGCACGCGCGACAACAGCTCGAGCCCGCGCGCGGCGACGCGGAGTTCGAGCGAGCGCTCGCGCACTGGAACGCCGTGCACGCGACGATCCCGACGACCGCCGACCTCGCGCTGCTGCACGCCGAAACGCTGGTCACGCGCGCACGCGCGCTGGCCGATCAACCCGATCGGCGACGCGATGCCGAACGGGTGCTGCTCGATGCCGCAGCCCTGCTCGCCCGGCCCGAGCTCGCCGACGACGGCGACGCGCATCAGCTGCGCGTGCGCAACGAACTGCTGATCGGCCACGTGCTGCTGGCGACCGGGCGCACCGACGAGGCGCTCGAGCGTCTGCAGCAGTTCGTGCCGCAGCTCGCCGCGTTGCCGCCGACACCGCTGCTCGGCGTCGAACTGGTGCAGGCTCGGGTCGCGCTGGGCACCGCCCTCCAGCGTCAGCGACGACCGGCCGACGCCGAACAGGTCTTGCGCGACGCGCTGGCCGCCGCTGAAACGCTGCTGCGCGAATACCCGGGCGCGCGCCAACTGCATCGCACGCAGCTGCGTGCGCAAGCGGTGCTCGGCTCGCTGCTGATCGTCCGCGGCAAGGACGCCGATGCCACGCGCCTGCTGCGCCCGGCGCTCGCGGCCGCGACTCCGGCCGATGCGGCGGCGGTGCCGCGTACCTGGATGGACGACGCCGTGCGCGCCGACCTGACGATGCAGCTCGCGACCAGCCTGATGATGGCCCCGGACATCAACACCCACGCCGACGAAGCCCGCGAACTGCTGACGCAGGCAACGGGGCTGCTGCAGGGCCTCGTCACCGAGCATCCCCACCACGTCGACTTCCGTGTCGACCTCGGCGTCGCGTGCAACGCCCTGGCCTCGCTCGCCAACGAGCTGCGGGACTTCGCGAGCGCGGCGCAGTGGGCGGAACGCGCGATCGAGTCCCAGCAGGAAGCGCTGGCACGAATGCCGCAGAACAGCCAGGCACGCACGTTCCTCGGCATCCACCACGGCCATCACGCCTACGCTCTCGGGGCGCTGGGGCGGGCGGCGCTGGTGCCAGCGGCGGCCGCGGCCGCCCTCGAGCACGCGCCGACGCTGGTCGCCACGCTGCGACTCGCCGCCGAAGGCGCGACGCGCGCCGCCGCGGCGAGCGAGGGCGAACTGGCGGAGCAGTGCGCGGCGCTGGCAGTGCGCATCCTTGCGCGCATCGGCGAGGTCCAGCGGGCCGAAGGCCGTCGCCTGCTCGCCGATCGGCGGTTCGCCAGCCTGTTGCAGCGAGCCGACGCACAGGCACTCCGCGAACGCCTGGGGGGATCGTGAGCGCACCAGCACCCGACACCATCACGCAGCGCGTGCTGCGCGTTCACCGCGGCGACCAGGAGGCACTGCATCTGCTGGTTGCCGATCACCTGCCGTGGCTCGCGGCCCAGGTGCGCAAGCGACTCTCGCCCGCGGCCCGCGCCGATGGCGACACCGACGACTTCGTGCAACGCACGCTCGTCGACGTGCTGCAGGATGGCCCGCGGTTCGCGATCGACGATCCGGCGGCGTTCCGCGCACTGCTGCTGCGCATCATCGAGAACACCCTCATCGATCGTGTGCGCTACCTGCATCGGCAGCGACGCGATCCGCGCCGCGCGCGGGCGCTGCCGAGCGACTCCGTGCTGCTGCTCGACGCGCCCATGCGTTCGGTAACCGAGCCGCCGGCCCGCGCTGCCGCGGACGAACAGCGCGAGTGGCTGCGCCTCGCCCTCGAACTGCTCGATCCCGACGACCGTGAGGCGATCCGCGGCCGCGACTGGGACGGGCTGTCGTTCCCGGAGCTGGGTGAGAGGTTCGGCGTCAGCGAGGAAGCCGCGCGCAAGCGCTACCAGCGCGCACTGCCGAGGCTCGCGGAAAAACTCGAGCTGCTGCGCAGCGGCGCCTGGCGCACGGCGACGAACGACGACGCTGCGACCTAGGCGAGCCCGCAGACCCACGACCTCGCCCTCGCTAGCATCCGGCGCACCACGATGCGCCTCGCTCCGATCCTCGGACTCCTGCTGCTCGCCACCGCCTGCGGCGACTCGCCGGCAACGCCGGAGACCCCCGGCGCGCCGGCCAAGCCGCGAGTCGCCGTGATCCCGAAGGGCACGACGCACGTGTTCTGGCAGGCGGTTGCCGAGGGCGCGCGGACTGCCGCCGCACCGGCGGGCGTCGACGTCGTGTGGAAGGGGCCGCTGCAGGAGAACGACCGGGCGCAGCAGATCCAGCTCGTGCAGCAGTTCGTCGGCGAGGGCATTGCCGGCCTGGCGCTGGCGCCGCTCGACCACACGGCGCTGATGCCGGCGGTCGCGGCCGCGCGCGCCAAGGGCATTCCGGTGGTGATCTTCGACAGCGCGCTGAACGGCGTGCCCGGCGAGGACTTCGCCAGCTACGTCGCCACCGACAACACGCGCGGCGGCGAGATGGCCGGCGCCCACCTCGGCTCGCTGCTCGGCGGCAAGGGCAAGGTCGTGATGCTGCGCTACCAGGTCGGCTCGGCGTCGACCGAGCAGCGCGAGACGGGCTTCCTGACCGCATGCAAGCAGGCGGGCCTCGAGGTCGTCGTGCACAACCGCTACGCGGGCGCCACCGTCGGCGAAGCGAAGACGCAGGCCCTCAACCTCGCCGACACGCTGCGCGACGCCCAGGGCGTGTTCTGCAGCAACGAATCGGCGACCGCCGGCATGCTGCAGGCGCTCGAACAACTGGGCCTCGCCGGCAAGGTGCGGTTCGTCGGCTTCGACAGTTCGCCGCCGCTGGTCGCAGCCCTGCGCGGCGGCACGATCGACGCCTTGGTCGTGCAGGACCCACGGCGCATGGGCGAACTCTCGGTGCAGCTGCTCGCGGACCTGCTCGCGAAGAAGCCGGTGCCGCCCGTCGTCGACACCGGCGCCGTGATCGCGACCAAGGCGAACGCCGACGAGCCGGCGATCGCGCGCCTGCTGCGATGACCGGCGGCAAGGCACGCTTGCTGCGCAGCGGCGGCCCGCTGCTCGGCCTGCTCGCCACGTGGCTGCTGTTCGCCGCGACGGCCGGCGGCACGTTCACGAGCTGGGCCAACCACGAGTTGATGCTGCTGCAGACGGCCGTCGTCGGCATCGCCGCGATCGGGGCGACGTGGATCATCGTCGGCGGCGGCATCGACCTCTCGGTCGGCTCGTCGGTCGCGGTCGGCACGATGGTCGGCGCCATCGCGCTGCGCGAAGGAGCGAGCTGGCCGCTCGCCGCCGCCGCGACGATCACCGCGTGCACGCTGGTCGGCTTCGCGATCGGCGCGCTGGTCACCGGGGCGCTGGGGCGCCTCGTGCTCGCGGCGATGGCCGCCGCACTCGCCGCGCAGGTGGTCTCGTTGGTCACGAGCGCCGACACGCCCGCGACCGGCGCGTGCCTCGCCGCCGCGGCCGTCGCCGCCACCGCGACCTGGCTGGCGACGGCGCGGCTGCGCTGGTCGCTGCCGCTGTCGCCGTTCATCGTGACGCTCGGACTCTGGGGGGCGCTGCGCGGTCTCGCGAAGGGGCTCGGCGGCAACCAGCCGGTCTACTTCTCCGGCAACGACGACATCCGCTGGCTGATGATGCCGGGCTCGACGTTCCTGCCGCCCGGCGTCTGGGCGCTGCTCGGCTGCGCGGTCGTCGGCGCGCTGCTGCTGCGTCGCACGGTGTTCGGCCGCCACGTGCAGGCGCTGGGCAGCAACCGGAACGCCGCGCGCCTCTCGGGCATCGACGTTCCCCGCACCGAACTCGGCAGCTACCTCGTCGGCGGCGCGTGCGCGGGCGTCGCTGCCGTGCTGCAGCTCGCGTATCTGTCGATGGGCGACCCGACCACCGCCCAGGGGCTCGAACTGAAGGCGATCGCCGCGGCGGTGATCGGCGGCGCGTCGCTGGCCGGTGGCGAAGGCGCGATCGCCGGCACGCTGGTCGGCGCGTTCGTGATGACGATCGTCGACAACGGCTGCACCAAGCTCGGCCTCGACAACTGGGTGCAGGAGGTCGCGACCGGCGCGATCATCGTCGGCGCGGTGGCGCTCGATCGTGCGCGCGCTGGGGCACGGCGGGCCTGACTCAACGCCGCTCGAGCCGCAGGAACGGCCACGACGGATCCGGCAGCTCCGTCACGCGGAAGTCGGCGCGGAGCTTCGCCTCGAGCGCGCTGAGTGCCGCCACGACGTACTCCGGCAGGTCGGTGCGCGATCGCCAGCTGGTGTCGAACAGCGCCCGGCCAGCAGCAGTGACCATCTCGAGCAGCGGTTGCGCTGCCTGCACGGCCTCGGTCGGCCCGATCGGCTTCGCCAGCATCGGGAACAGGTTGATCTCGTTGACGCGCGGCAGCCAGGCGATCGCGTTCGGCGCGTTGTCGTTCGCCGACACCAGCAGGCCCGTTTCGCCAAGGTGCTCCCGGATGCGCACGACACGGTCCACGAGCGGCGCGCCCGCGGCATCGAAGGCACGCACGTCGCGCCAGCCGAAGACCGCCTGGGCAGGCAGCAGCACCAACGCGACCGCGACGGCGGCGCGGGCCGGGAGGGCCGACCACGCCGCCGCGGCGAGCACGGCGGCGACGAACATCGGCCCGAGCAGGTAGCCGCCGCGTTCGGCGATCCCCCACCACAGCACACTGCCGACCAGCGGCAGCAGCAGCGCGGCGGCCACCGCGCGCAGTTCCATCGCGACTCGCCGCCAGCACGCAGCGACGAGCACGATCGGCAGCAGCAGGACGAGCGGCAGAACCACCGCGTCGCGCACGATCCCGAACACGAACGCGCGCCGCCAGCCGAGCGCCGTGGAGGCGACCCAGCCGGGATCGGGCGCAAGGCCCTCGCCGCGCATCGCCTGCACCAGCACGTGCGCCACCACGATCGCGGCGACGAAGGCACCGCCGACGCCGGCCAGCGCCCGCCACGACAGCGGCGGCGCGCAACGCCGCCGCGCGCACTGCGCGAGCAGCACCCAACCCGGCCCCAGCACCGGCGCCGTCTGGTGCGACATGCACGGCAGCACGAAGACCAGCGCGGCGAGCGCGGTCGCGAGCACCGGGCGCCGCCACGGCAGCAACAACGTCACGAACGCCGCCGCCGAGACGACCAGGAAGTGCTGCGCGTGCACTTCGATCGCGGCGGCGAAGAACCACGTGACCGGCGTCACCGCGAGCAACGCCGTGCCCAAGACGCTGGCGGCGCGCGACTGCCCGAGCAGTCGGCAGCAGCCGAACACGAACGCGAGGCCGAGCGCCATGCAGACGACGCTGGTCGCCTTCGCCGTCGCCAACGGATCGCCGTCCAGGCCCAGCAGCCCCGGCGGCACGACCGCGGCGACGATGTCGGCGATCGGCAGGTAGAGCGTGTTGTGGTACTGCCGGTAGGCGCGTTCGGGCAGGGCGGTCCAGTCCGCGAGCATCGCGCCGTCGTTGGCGTAGATGCAGCCGAGCACCGTGTACGCGTAGAGCGCGGCGACGACGGCGGCGAGACCGCAGGCGATCGCGACGTCGACCGCCAGTCCGCGCGCCGGCTTCATCGCGGCACGGTGCCTCGCGGTGCGAAACCTCGGAACCGGAAGCCGATCCGGGCGAGCGTGAACGCGGCAGCCGCGCGCAGGTTGTCGATGCCGTAGCGCACCGACGGCAGGAAGCCGATCGACGACGCTTCCTTGAAGTACTTCACCGGCATCGGCGCGTCGGCGACGGTGAACCCGTGGTGGATCGCCTGCGCCAGGAACTGCGCGTCGAAGCCGAAGGCGTCACTGTTGCACTCGAAGTCGACCTTCTCGAGCACCGCGCGCCGGTAGACACGGAAGCCGGAGTGGAACTCGGAGAGGTTCATTCCGTAGGCGAGGTTCAGCACGACGGTGAGGACGCGGTTGAACAGGTACTTCCACACCGGCATGCCGCCGCGCAGCGCCTCGCGCCGCGAACGGATGCGGTTGCCGAGGATCACGTCGCAGACGCCACGCTCCACGAAGCCGACGAAGTACGGCACCAGCGTCGGGTCGTACTGGTAGTCCGGGTGCAGCATCACCACGATGTCGGCGCCACGATCGAGCGCGGCCCGGTAGAGCATCTTCTGGTTGCCGCCGTAGCCGAGGTTGCGCTCGGTCTTCAGCACCAACAGCCCCAGGCTCTTCGCGACGGCGATGGTGTCGTCCTGGCTGCAGTCGTCGCCGACGATCACTTCGTCGCAGCTGCCCGCCGGGATGTCCGCGAGCGTCGCGGCCAGGGTCTTCGCGGCGTTGTACGCCGGCATCACGACGACCACGCGCGGTCGCGCACCAGCGTTCGGGGCAGGGACGTTCATTTGTCGCGGAAGTAGGCCTCGCGTTCGATCGCCGCAGCGACGCGACGCTCGAGTTCGCTCCAGGCGTCGCGCCACGGCGAATCCGCCGTCGGCGCGGGTCCTCGTTGCATGAGCTCGCGCGAACGCCGCGGGTCCGCCAGCAGGCCCGCACCCGTAGCGCCTTCGATGAGCATCGCTGCCAGCAACACTACCTCCTCGGTGGTCCGCGAGCCGTCGGCACCCTGCGCTTCCAGCCAGTCGAGTCCCGCGCCGGGACGGCCCATGCGAACGTGCAGCCAGAACACGCGTGTGCGGTTGGCGCGGTTGCCGCGATCCAGCCACGCCAGCGCCTGTTCGAAGTCGCCGACGGCTTCGAGTTCGTGCGCCACCATGTCACGGCGCGCGGGATCGTTGCCGGCGATGGCCGCGTTCTCGACGATGCCGCGGATCCTGGCGACGGCAGCCGGCTCGCCGACGGCGGCCAACGGCAACGCCGCCCGCGCGCGGTCGAACTCGCCGCGCTCCAGCCAGGCGAGCGCCAGGTCGGTCGAGGCGCGCGGGTCGCCGGCCGCGCTCGCCGCCGCGAACGACTCCGGCGTCACCTCGAACAAGAACCACGAGGCGCCTTCGTGGTCGACAGGCTCGAACCGGCGCAGCCAGTGGTAGATCGAGCCGCTGTCGAACGGGTCCGGTTCGAGCAGCGTGTTGACCTCGACCGCGACGCGACCCAACCGCGGCCCCTGCCCCGGCCCGATCACGGCGATGCCGGTGTGGCGGGCCAGCAGCGCGTCACGCCCCGAGACGACGCGTTGGTTCCAATCGCAGTTGCCGTCGGCGCAGAGGCGCCAGCCCCCGGCCTGCCCCCCGGCGAGCACGTTGAAGAAGCCGACGAAGTGCGGCCACCCCGTGACGACGTTGAAGAGCGACGCCGCGATCACGATCGAGGCCGTGGCGACCTGCAGGCGCCGATGGCGCCAGGGCCGCGCAAGGAACACCGCCGCCAGCACCCACATCGCCGGCACCACCGGTAGCACGTAGCGCACGCCCATCTGCAGCGCGCGCGTCGCGCTGCAGAAGAGGAGCACGGCGAGCGGCGGCACCAACACGCAGGCCCAGTACCCGAGCCGGTCGCGCTGGCGCGCCGCGACGACGAGGCCGAGCGCTGCCGTGACCAGCAGCACCAGCGGCGTCTTGAACACCACGGTCAGGGGGTAGTAGGCCCAGTGGTTGCCGCGCGTGGCGCCGAAGGTGCCGTTCGTGGTCACGCCCGCCCACACCGACGCGTAGTCGAGGCCGAGCACGAACGGCTCCGGCAGCAGCCCGACCACCCAACTCGCCGGCGCGGTCGTCGCCAATGCCTGCAACCACGGCGTGCGCAAGACCGGCTCGGCGACGCTGGCGAAGCGCGGCGAGGCGAACAGGTAGGCGGCATGCAGCGTCACGAGGGCGACGCCGGCGACGACCACGAACGCGAGCGCGAGGCCGGCGAGGCGCGCCGGCAGGCCGGCACCAGCACCGCGGCCCGGCCATGGCGCAAGGCCGCGCAGTACGGCACCGACGGCGATCGGCACGACGGCAGCGACGACCAGCACGGCGGTGTACTTCGTCGCGGCGACGGCGCCGACCGCGATGCCGAGGCCGACCAGCGACACCGCACCCGGCGCCCGCAGCCAGCGCCAGAGCGCGGCCGCGGTCAGCAGCGCCATCGCGGTGAACGCCACGTCCGAGGACAGCAGCGGACCGTAGGCGAGCAGCGCTGGACTCGTCGCGGCGAGGAACGCCACCCAGGCGCCGGCGACCGCACCGAGTGCCGCAGCCGACCACATCGCCAGCACCACCATCAACACCGCCGGGAACACCACCATGCCCAGGCGCGCGGCCCGCAGCGCGTCGTCGGTGCTCGCCCGCGGTTTCGTGTCGGTGAGTTGCGTGCCCACCAGGATCAACGGCCCCTGGAAGCGCTCCTCGATCTGCGTGAGCGGCTGCCGCGCGACGAGAACGCGGCCGGCGAGTTGGTAGTTGAGTTCGTCGGGCGTGCGCTCGACGCGCTGCGACAGCACGGCGAGTTGCGCGACCCCGGCGACGATGCACACCCACGTGACGGCGAGGAGCCAAGTGCTGCGACTCGCGGCAGTCATCGTCTCTTGTGCTGTAACGACGGGCGAACGGCAGAACAAGCACGCCCCGCGGCGAGCGCCGAGCACTGCGCGACTCGGCGTGGCCTTCGCCGCAATGCAGGTCGCGCCGACCCGCCGCGCGCCATGGCTTCGCGATGTGCCATAAACTGCATATTCCAGGCTCGGAACAGTGCTCTATCGTGCTTGCAACCCCGCGCGACGATCCCCAGACTCCTCGCCCCCGAACCCCACCACGACGCGGCATGACTGACTTCCACCGCCACCCGAGCAGCTACAAGCACTGGCAACTGCAGATCGACGGCGACACCGCGCACCTGCGCATGAACGTCGACCCGGCGCACCCCTTCCAGCCGGGCTACGAGTTGAAGCTCAACAGCTACGACCTCGGCGTCGACATGGAGTTGGCCGACGCTGTCCAGCGGCTGCGTTTCGAGCACCCGCAGGTGAAGGTGGTCGTCGTCGGCAGCGCGCAGGAGCGCGCGTTCTGTGCCGGCGCGAACATCTGGATGCTGGCGGAGAGCACGCACCCGTTCAAAGTGAACTTCTGCAAGTTCACGAACGAGACGCGGCTGTCGCTCGAAGACGCGAGCCGGCACAGCGGGCTCACGGCGCTCTGCGCGATCAACGCGGCGTGCGCCGGCGGCGGCTACGAACTGGCGCTCGCGTGCGACGAGATCCACCTCGTCAACGACAACAACTCGGCGGTGTCGCTGCCGGAGGTGCCGCTGCTCGGCGTGCTGCCGGGCACCGGCGGCCTCACGCGGCTGGTCGACAAGCGCAAGATCCGCCGCGACCGCGCCGACGTGTTCTGCACGATGGCCGAGGGCCTGCGCGGCAAGAAGGCGCTCGCCTGGGGCTTCGTCGACGCGATCTGGCCGAAGTCGCAGTTCACCGAGAAGGTGGCGGCGCGGGCGAAGGAACTCGCGAGCCGGCAACCGACCAAGGCGAGCAAGGGCATCGAACTGGAGCGCATCCAGGCGAAGCAGGACGGCGACAAGTACTCCTGGACCCACGTGCAGCTCGAGGTGTCCGCCGCCACGCGCGTCGCGACGTTGACCGTGCACGGCCCGAGCGGCCCGCAGCCGAAGACCGGCGCCGACTACGAACGTGCGGGCAGTGCCGCCTGGGCGCTGCGCTGCTGGCGCGAACTCGACGACGCGCTGCTGCAGCTGCGCTTCGATCACGAGCAGGTCGGCCTCGTCGTGCTGCGGACGCGCGGCGACCGCGACGCGCTGCTCGCGGTCGAGAAGGACCTGTTCGCGAACCGCACGCACTGGCTCTGCAACGAGATCCTGCTGCAGATGGCGCGCACGCTGCGCCGCTTCGACCTGATGGCGCGCTCGACCTACGCGATGGTCGACGAGCAAGCCTGCGCCGCCGGCGCGTTCCTCGAGTTGACGCTCGCCTGCGATCGCGTCTACGCACTCGACGACGACCGGGTCGCGTTCGCCTTCGGTCCGCTGAGTGCCGGGGCGCTGCCGATGAGCCACGGGCTGACGCGGCTGCAGAACCGCTTCCTCGCGCAGCCCGACCAGGGCGCGCGGCTGGCCGCGGAGGCGCCGAAGCTCGGCGCCGCCGAAGCCGACGAGCAGGGACTCTGCACCTACCTGCTCGACCCGGTCGACTGGAGCGACGACACGCGCATCGCGATCGAGGAGCGTTCGTCGTTGTCGCCCGACGCGCTGACCGGCATGGAGGCGTCGCTGCGGTTCGGCGGCGCCGAGAACTGCGACAGCAAGATCTTCGGCCGTCTCTCGGCCTGGCAGAACTGGATCTTCACGCGCCCGAACGCCACCGGCGACGAAGGCGCACTCACACGTTACGGCGCGCCCGAGAGCGCCAAGTTCGACTGGAGGAGGACCTGACCATGAGCACTGTCGACCTCGAAGCCAAGATCCCGAACAACGTCGGCCTGCGTGACAACAAGCGCCTGATGATGGCGCTCGAGAAGTGGCAGCCGAAGTTCCTGGACTGGTGGCAGAACCTCGGACCGACCGACTTCAACAAGGACAACGTCTACTTGCGCACGGCGGTCGGCGTCGGCCAGGGCGGCTGGGCGCACTTCGACTACGTGAAGATGCCCGACTACCGCTGGGGCATCTTCCTCGCCGACGGCCCCGCCGATCGCAAGATCCACTTCGGCGACAACCTCGGCCAGAAGGCCTGGAACGAGGTGCCCGGCGAGTTCCGCAACCGGCTGCGCCGGCTGATCGTGACCCAGGGCGACACCGAGCCCGCCTCGGTCGAGCAGCAGCGCCAGCTCGGCCACTGCTGCCCGTCGCTCTACGACCTGCGCTCGTTGTTCCAGGTCAACGTCGAGGAGGGCCGTCACCTGTGGGCGATGGTCTACCTGCTGCAGACGCACTTCGGCGCCGACGGCCGCGACGAGGCCGAGGCGATGCTGGAGCGCCACAGCGGCGACCAGGACAACCCGCGCATCCTGCAGGCCTTCAACTACCCGGTGACCAACTGGCTGGACTTCTTCTGCTTCACGGCCTTCATGGACCGCGACGGCAAGTACCAACTCGCGTCGCTCGCCGAGTCGAGCTTCGACCCGCTGGCGCGCAGCACGCAGTTCATGCTGGCCGAGGAGGCCTACCACCTGCAGACGGGTGAAAACGGCGTCGGCCGCATCGTCAAGCGCACCGGCGAGCTGATGGCCCAGGGCCAGGATCCGCGCAAGGTCGGCGCCATCCCGCTCGACATCGTGCAGAAGTACGTCAACTTCTGGTTCACGGGCTCGATCGACCTGTTCGGCGGCGAGGATTCGACCAACGCGGCCGAGTCGTTCGCCAACGGACTCAAGGGCCGATACCGCGAGAGCGACGGCATCTACAAGGACCCGAAGGCACTCAACGCCAGCTACACGCTCGAAGTGCCCAACGAGGACGGCAAGGTCGAGAAGAAGGACATCCCGCTGCGCCGCGCGATGAACGCGGTGCTGCTCGATGCCTACATCGCCGACTGCAAGCGCATCGTCGAGCGCTGGAACCGCGACCTCGAGAAGCTCGGCGTCAAGGAGCGGATCACCCTGCCGGATCGCAAGTTCCACCGCTACCAGGGTGTCTACGCGGGCTTCAAGTTCAACCCGGCCGGCGAACTCATCGACGAAGCGACCTGGACCCACAGCCACACCAAGTGGCTGCCGACCCAGGCCGACCGCGACTACGTCAACGCGTGCATGGTCAGGGTCACCGAGCCCGGCAAGTTCGCGAACTACATCGCGCCGCCCGCGCAAGGCGTGAACGACAAGCCGATCGACTTCCAGTACGTGCAGTTCCACTGAGCCGCCGCGCACCGCGCGCGCCGGCTCGGGCGTCTCCTCGGTGGCCGGCAGTGCGCGCGGCCACGAAGGCGCCCTCCCGGCCGGCACCGCGCCTCGCGCGGCCGATCGAAGCAACCGACATTCGAGCCGATATGACCAACCGACTCTGCTACGTCTGCGAAGGCGGCGACTGCACCGAGAAAGGCAGTGGCGACGTGTTCGACAAGCTGCGCGACCTGATCAAGCAGTTCGATCCGAACGAGGAGCGCATCAAGATCCGGCGCTACCCGTGCTTCGGCGCCTGCGATCAGGGCATCAACGTCACGCTCTACCCGGACAAGATCTTCTACAGCAAGGTCACCGCAGGCGACCTGCCGGCGATCGCGGCGCACATCGAGGGCAAGGGCGAGCCGGTGCAGCGCCTGACCGGCAAGTGCCAGCCGGACGTCGAGCAGATCATCTGGGACATGCTCGACAGTCCGTACTGAGGGTGCCGCCGGCGCGCGCCCCACGACGGGGACGCGCGCGGCCCGCACTCACTTCTTCGCCTTCGCCGCCGCTTCCGCGGCTTCGATCATCTCGGCGAGGACCTTCTCCATCTCCGCGTCGTCGCGCACGTCCTTGTGGCGGATCACGCCTTCGTGATCGAGGAAGTAGAGGGTCGGCCAGCCCTGCACGCGCCAAGTGTCGCTGATCTTCGGCGTGCTGCCCTCGTCGCGGAAGCTGCGCCAGGTCACGCCCATGGTCTTCGCTTCCTCGCGGTACTTCTTCAGACCTTCCTCGGTGTCGGTGCCATCACTGTTGACGCCGAGCAACGCGAACGGCTTGTCCTTCCACTTCTCCACGAGCGACCGCTCGTGCGGGATCATGTCCCGGCAGGGGCCTCACCAGAATCCCCAGAAGTCGAGCAGGACCACCTTGCCGCGGTAGTCGCTGAGCTTGAAGGGAACGCCCTCGACGTCGACGCCGACGATGTCGGGCGCCGTGCAGCCGACCTGCAGGTTCTCGATCTCGAACAGCGCGTCCTTCGCTTGGGCGAGCAGCTCCGCGTTCTTGGTCACCGCGGCCACGTCGCGCAGGTCCTTCTCGGCAGCCTTGCGCTGCTCGTCGGTCTGCGCCTGCTGCAGCCGCAGCGTGCCGCGCGTGATCATGGCGAGCGCCTTGCAGTCGGCGTCGGCGTGGTCGGCAGCGACCTGATCGAGCAGGGCCATCACCGACTTGCTGGCGCCAAAGCGCGTCGCCATCGGCAGGAACGGCAGCACGTCGGCGATCGCCTTGCTGCCAGCGTGTTTCGCCGCGAGCGTCTCGACGGCCTTCCGGACGGCGTTGCGCTCGTTGCTCGCGTTCTTGACGATGAACGCGAGGAAGCGCACCGCGTCGTCCTTGCCTTCGAAGGCGCCGGCGAGCTCCTGCGCGCGGCTGATGAACTCCTTCGTCGGCGGCTGCATCGCGATCGCCGGGAAGGCCTCGCCGGCCTTCTGCGCCTTCTCGATCGCGGCTTGCGCCTCGGTCTGCCAATCGCTCATCGCCTTGTTCAGGGCGGTGACCAGCTCGTCGTAGGCCGCCTGCGGGTCCTGCTGGCTCGGCGCCGGCTTCGTCTCGCCGGCTTGGGCGGCGACGAATGCGGGCGGAGCCAGCAGTAGCACGGCGGCGAGAACAGTCCGTCTCATCGGTACTCCTGTGGGTCGGGTCGGGGTGAAGGCGCGGATGATACGTGCCAGTCGGGCTGCGGTCGGTGGCGCAGGGGTGGATTCACGCCTGATGTGACTCCAGGCGAATCTCCGGGCGAGGATCGCGCATTGGCGGCACTGCTCGTTCCATGTCCGCGTCATCACCGACACCCGCTCTGGAGGCACTGCTCGGCGAAGCGCATTGGGTGCGCGACCTGGCGCGCGGGTTGGTGCGTGACGCCCATGCGGCCGACGACCTCGCCCAAGATGCGTGCGTCGAGGCGTTGCGCCGGCCTCCGGTGCATGCCAGCAACCTGCGGGGCTGGATGCGCACCGTGCTGCACAACCTGGTCCGCCAACAGCGCCGCGGCGACGTCCGCCGCATGGCCCGCGAACGCACGGTGATGACCGCCCTCCCCGCCGCATCCACGGCGACGGACCTGCTGGTCCGCGCCAACGTCCATCGCGCCGTCGTCGACGCCGTGCTCGCGCTGCCACCGGCATTCCGCGACGTCGTGCTGCTGCGCTACTTCGAGAACGAGCCGCCGCGCGCCATCGCGTTGCGCCTGCAGATCGCTGTCGCGACCGTGCACTCGCGCCTGTTGCGCGCGCACGAGCGACTGCGGCGCCGCCTCGACACCGACGCCGAAGCTCGTGATTGGCGGCAGGCCCTGCTGCCGCTGCCCGCCGTGCTGCGCAGCACGGCAGTCGCCCCTTCCCTCGCCATCCTCGCCATGAACATCAAGTCTCTCGCCGCCGCCGCGGCCATCGTCGTCGTCGGCTTCGCCGCCCTGTGGATCGGTCTGCAGGCACCGAACGCCGCGCCGGACACACCGTCCCCGACGCCACCGCTCGTGCGCGGCACCGAGGAACGCCCGGCCGCAGCACTCGGCAACTCCGACGATCCGGGCGAACGGGTGGCTGCGCCTGCCGCCGAGCCGGCAACGGCACCGCCGTCGCCGGCGCCGTCAGCGCGCACCGTGGCTGGTCGTGTGGTCGACAGCGAAGGGGCGGGCGCCGCTGGCATCGACGTGCGCGTCGGCAAAGTCGCCGGCAAGAGCGACGCGGTCGGCGCGTTCGTGGTGGCGGTGCCCATGGCCGAGCCGCTCGTCGCGACTGCCGACCATCCGGGCCTGTTCACGATCCTCGAGAGTCTGGTGCCCGCCGGCGACAACCCGCCGCCCCTGCTCGTCGTCGTCGCGCCGAGCGTTCGCGTCGCCGGATCCGTGCGCGACGTCGCGGCGGCGCGCGTGCCCGGCGCCAGCGTGCAAGTCGTCTGGCCCGCCGACCTGCGCAGTCGCCTGCGCGACGTCAGCGACGCCGCGAGTGAACGCAACGTGTCCACCGCATGCAGCACCGACGGCGCCTTCGCCTTCACCACCGGCGCCGTGCGCGGCGCCGAGCTGCTGGTGACGGCGCCCGGCCACCTGCCGGCGCGGCGGCCGGCTCCGATGCGCGACGAAGCCGGGATCGTGGTCGTGCTCGAACCGATCTCGGGCAAGCCCGGCACCGTGCAAGGTCAGGTCGTCGATGCCCACGGGCGCATCGTCGCCGGTGCGCAGGTCGGGCTCGGCAACGCCCTCGCGCGCAGCGACGAGGCGGGCAACTTCGTGATCGTCGACGACGGCCGCGGCGAAGGCCTCGCCGCCATCGCCGCGGGGCATCGGCGCGCATTCCTGGCCCGCGCCGGCGGCTTCGCAAGCCACGTCGTGCTGCAACTCGGCGGGGCGCCGCTGGCGATCCATGGCCGCGTCGTCGACCAGGACGGCAAGGGCCTGCCGGGCATCGTGGTGTGGCCCAACGACGCCACGCTGCTGTGCGATTCGCGCGAACAGGTGCTGGTCGAGGGCATCGCCCGCGGCCTGCCGACGATGAACGACCTTCGCGCCCGCTTCGAGCGCGGCGAGTTCGCCGGGCAGAACCCTCAGCAAGTGCTGCGGACGACCCCCACCGCCGGCCAGCCGTGGGTGCGCACCGGCGCCGACGGCACGTTCACGCTGGACGGCCTCGAGGACCGCCCCTACTGCCTGCGCGCCATCGACCACGAGACCTTGCTGATGTGCCAGCACGATGCGGTCCCCGCCGGGGCGCGCGGGGTGCGGCTGGTGCTCGACCAGAGCCACCTGTTCGCCGAGGTGAAGGGCGTCGTCGTCGCCCGCGACGGCACGCCGGTCCCGGGTGTGCGCGTGCAGGTGCAGATCGACACGCAGAGCCTGGCCGGTCGCACGCAACACGAACGCGCCGCCGCAGTCGCGACGACCGACGAACGCGGCGCCTTCACGTTGCCGAAGGTGCCGAAGGCCTGGGCCTACTTCCGGCTCGAGGGCGATCGCGTCATTCCGAGCGAGCCGGGTCGCGACCACAACGGCGGATTGCTCGACCTGTCGGGCGGACGACCGCACGAGTTCCGTCTCGAAGTCCGCGTGCGCATGCACGTGCAAGTCGAGTTGCTGGATCCCGCGCGCGCCGATGCGATCGCCGTGCTCGACGGCGACGGCCAGCCACTGATCCTCAACGTGTTCCAGGGTCGCAGCCGCAGCGAGTCGGCGGAACTGCGGCTCGCCGAGGGGCGTTCGCCGGTGTTCGTCGTTCCGGACACCGCGGCCGTGCTGGTGCTGCGCAAGGCCGGGGCCGACGTCGGGCGCGAGACGCTGAGCCTGCGGCCCGGCGACGTCAACACGCTGCGGCTGTGAACCCGCGCCGGCAGCGGCCGGCGCGAGGGCTCACTTGCCGTCGTTGCCGGTCGTCGTCGTCGCGGGCGGCGCTTCCGGCGGCGTCTTCGGCTTGACCAGGTCGGCGCGCGCCGGCTTCAGCTTCGTGAACAGCGCCTGGTCGATCACGTAGTACCACGGCCCGAAGCGCGCGCTCAGCTTGTCGGCCTCCTTCTTGCCCTCGTCGACCTTGCGGTCGAACTCGGCCCACGCGTCGGCGTTCTTCTTCAGCTCGTCTTCCTGCGGCAGGCGATCGCTGCGAACGTCGGCAGCGATGCCGTCGCCGCCGTCGGCGCCGCCGTCGGCGTAGCTGACGACCGCGTAGGTGTCGCCCTGGACCCACAGCACGTAGTCGTTGCCCCACGGGTCCTTCTTGAGCTCGGCGAGCAGCGCCTCACCTTCGGCCGGCTTCTCGGCCAGCTTCGCCAGCGACTCGGGCAGCTTGTTCTCGTTCTTGCTGCGGAAGGCCTCGACCGCCCGCTGGATCGCCTCGATCTGCGTGCGCGCCTCGGCGCGCTTGTCGAGCTGCTCCTTCGGCAACCGGGCACCAGCGGGCTTGCCCAGCAAGTCCTCGGCGAACTCGGCGGTGACCATCAGGTAGCGGTTGTTGCCCGGCTTGGTCGCGGCTTCGCCATCCTTGGGCTTGTCCTTCGGATTGGCGATGCCCGACGTGACCTCGTCGCCTTCGCCGAGCACGACCTCGCCGAAGCGCAGCGTGTAGCGCACGCCCTTCTTCGTCTCGAACAGCAGGTCGCCCTCGTTGCTGTAGAGCTTGCCGTCGCCCGCCAGGAAGAAGCCCTTGCCCTGCAGGTTGCGCGCGAGCATCTGGGCCTCGATGCCGGTCGCGCGCTCGAGCCGCGCGTTCAGGCCCTCGGGCTTGCGCCGCACGCCGACGATCTTGATCTGGCCCAGCGTGTCGCCGATTTCGCGCAGCTTCTCCTCGTTCGGCTCCTCCTTCTCGGCGTCGATGCCGGCGAACGTCCACTTGCCGGCGTCGTCCTTGGCGAGCACGTACTTGTCACCGGCGACGATCGCTTCCCGCAGCGTCCGACCCTGCTCGTTGACCGAGTAGTTGTCGAACGTGATCTTGGCGATGTCCCACGACGACGCCTTCAGCAGGTCGGTCTCGATCCAGTCCGCGAACTTCGTCGACAGTTCGCCGTCGATCTTGGCGCGGTAGATGCGCTTCTTGTCGGGCGAACGCACGTAGCGCACCTGCATCTTGCCCTCGACCTCCTTGCCGAGGATCAGGTCCGCCAGCACGTTGCCGGCGCTGTCCTTCATGGTGATGCGCGTGCCGCGGCCCTTGGTCTCGGCCGAGCTGTCGAGCGGATCGAGCAGCCCGTAGTCGGCGTGCCGGCCCTTCTCGTCGCCGACGACGGCCTCCTTCTTCAGGCCGATCACCAGTGCCGCCGCCTTGCCCATGCGGTCCTTGGCGTCGGCGGGGTAGCCGTCGTGCGACGGGATCGTCCAGCGACCCTTGTCGTCGCGCTTGACGACGAACGGGTACGCCGCGCCCTGCGCCTCGCGGAACTCGACGACCTCGAGCTCGGCGACCCGCGCCGGGTCGGTGAACGCCGGGAAGAACAGTTCGCCCTGGTCGGAGAACAACTCGAGCGACTGGGCCTTGGGTCCCATCGACAGCGCCAACAGGCTCAGCCCGACGGCCGCCCCGACGCACACTGCGGTCTTCATCACGTCGTTCACGATGCACCTCCCTTGGCCTTCGGGCCGCTCGCCTGACGATTCACCGGCACGATCGCCGCGGCGCGCGCATTGCGCCGCGCGAACGTCACGACGCCGAGCAGCAAGCCCGGCAGCAAGCTCAGCAACAGCGTGGTCACGCGGTAGCGGTCGTGGATGCCCTTCTTCGCGGCATCACGGTCGTGCGTGGCCTCCTCGAGCTTCTGCAGCTTCTTCTGGTCGATCAGCGCCCGCTCGTTCTCGAGCTTGCGGTTCTGCACCTGCTGCTCCTCGACGATCTTGACCTCCTTGGCCTGCTCGTCGAGCGAGGCGTCCTCGCGGATCTTCGTCACCGCCTCGTCGAGGCGCGCCTGCGCCTCCTTCAGCGCCAGTCCGGCGTCCTCCTCGGCCTTGTCCTTGGCCTTGGTCCACTGGTCCTCGAACTCGCGCTGCGCTTCCTCGACGCGGTCGAGCTTGCGCAGGATCGGCCGGCGCTTGCGCACCTCGACCAGGCTGTCGTCACCGGCCAGCGTGTCGATGCAGTTCAGGATGAACGTGACGTTGTCGAACCGCAGATCGGCCTCGGTCATCTGCCGGCGGATCTGGAAGAACTGGTTGCCGATCAGGTCGAGGTCGGCGACGTAGATCACGTCGACGCCCTTCTGCTTGCCCTCGGCCGGCTTGCCGGTCACCCGCGCGGCGATCGTCAGGTCGCGGTTGGAGCGCAGATAGCGCGCGGTCGGGTTGATCTGCGGACCCATGCCGAAGAAGTCCATCTGGAACAACTCGGACTTGCGCACGATGCCGTTCGGCTCGCGCGTCACCGCCGGCTCGCGCGAGCGCAGCAGCGGAGTGAACGTGAAGCCGTCCTTGGCGAGCGCTTCGACGTGGCCGCCCATCAGCAGGACGACGTTCTGCAGGCCGGCCGTGATCGGGCTCTCGGCCGCGAAGCCAGGGCCGCGCACGAACACGAACTCCTCGCGCAGCCCGCCGCCCGGGAAGCGTCGGTAGCTGAGATCCCACACCACTTCGCCGGCGCGGAACTGCAGCCCGATCGACGACAGCAGCCCGGCGAAGTTGCCCTTCTCCGGTCCGCCGCCGCCCATCATGCGGGCCTGCATGCCGCCCTTCTGGTCGTCGGCCGCAGTGCCCCACGCATCGAGCGGTGCCGGATCCTCGAGCAGCAGGGCCGGGTTGCCGGCGGCGAGCCAGTTCTGCAGGCGGTCCATCTGCTCCTGCTGCAGCGAGCTCGGTTGCGGCACGACGAGGCACGCCAGGCCCTCGGGGTAGTCCTTGTCGGCGTCGACGTTCTCGATCTGGTACTGCTGCTGCAGTTCGTCGGCGATCGCCCACCGCGGCTTCTGGCGGAAGGTCTGGAAGTCCATGCCGCCCATGAACTCGACGTCGGTCTTGAGGATGCCGACCTTCTTGCGCGCGACCTGCGACACCGTGCGGATGCTGCGCATCAGCTCGTACTCGATCGGCACGGCGCGATCGACGAACGGGTTGACGACCTCCTCGGTGCCGCACTGCACGACGAAGCCGAGGAACACCTGCTTGCGCGCGATGCCGCCGCCGGCGAGTTCCATCGCGACGGGCTGCGGGCGGATGCCGAAGTTCGCCTCCGCCGCGCGCGCCTCGGGCGAGAACGGCAGCGGCATCACGATGCTCTTCTCGACGGCAGCGCCACCGAGCGAATCGAACTGGTCGATCAGGTTGAGCAGCAGGTTGCGCTGCGAGACGATCGCTTCGGGCACGTCCTCGCTGACGTACGCCGTCACGTAGACCGGCCGCTGCGGGTCCAGGCTCGCCAGCAGCTTCTTGCTCTCGGCGCCGAGCGAGTGGATGCCCTCGACGGTCGCGTCGATGCGCGGCAACGCGTACACCGCGACCACCGTGCCGGCGAACGTCGCCACGGCGAGGCTCGCGAAGCGCGTGATGCCGTGTGCGCCGCCAGTGGCGGCGCGACAGCAGCGCCAGGCCGAACGCGAAGAACGTCGCGGTCATGCCGACGAACATCACCAGGCCCGACGCCGGCAGCATGCCGCGCGCGAACTCGCGGAACTGGCCGATCGGCCCGTGCACCTGCCAACCCGGGAAGCCGAGCCAGTCGAGCAGCCAGCCGCTGCCGAGGTAGGCGGCGATCAACACGATCGACAGCAGCAGCGCGACCGTTCCCGACCCGGTGAGCTGGGTGCCGATCGTCGACACCGCCACCAGACTCACGCCGAGCAGCCAGTAGCCGACGTAGTTCGCGAACAACTGGCCGAGGTCCGGGTTGCCGAGGAACACGAGCACCAGCGGCAGGATCAGCGTGAACGCCAGCGACACCGTGTAGATGCCGACGTAGGCCGCGAACTTGCCGAGTTGCAGCTCGAGGTCGGTCGCCGGCAACGTGAACAACAGTTCCTGGGTGCCGTGGCTGCGTTCGCTCGCCCACATGCCCATCGTCGCCGCGGCGACGAACAGGCCGGCGAGGATCGGGAAGGTGCCGTTCAGCGTGTCGAGGTTGGCGAGATTGTTGGTGAAGAATGCGCCGCTCCACATCATCACGGCGCAGGAGAGGCCGACGAACAGCGTGATGAACACGTAGTTCGCGGGGTTGCCGAACCAGCTGCGCAGGTCGCGCTTGGCCACGGCGAGAACGACGTTCTTGTTCATGGTCGTGGAGGGTCTCAGGCTTGGTGGGTCAGGGCGTGGAAGGCGTTGTCCATCTGGCCGCCGCCGCGGGCTTTGAACTCGGCCGGCGTGCCGTCGAAGACGAGCCGCCCGTCGGTGACGAGCAGCACGCGGCTGGCCATCGCCTCGACTTCCTGGAACAGGTGCGTCGACAGCAGGATCGTGCGCGTCTGGCCGAGCTTCTTCACCAGCTCGCGCACGTGCCGGATCTGGTTGGGATCGAGGCCGGTGGTCGGCTCGTCGAGGATCAGCACTTCGGGATCGTGCAGCAGGGCCTGCGCCATGCCGACGCGCTGCTTCTGGCCCTTGCTGCAGGTGCCGATCGGCTTGTCGAGCAGTTCCTCGAGCGCGCACTCCTTGGTGACGAAGGCGATTCGCTCCGTCAGCTGCGCGCGGTTCATGCCGCGCGCCTCACCGAAGAACGTCAGCAATTCGCGCGGCGTCATCTCCGGATAGAGCGGCCCGTTCTCCGGCAGGTAGCCGAGCTTCTGCGCGGCGCGCACGCGGTCCTGCACGACGTCGATGCCGCACAGCCGCGCCTGGCCGCCCGACGGCGACAGGTAGCCGGTCAGCACCTTCATCGTCGTCGACTTGCCGGCGCCGTTCGGCCCGAGGAAGGCGACGACTTCGCCGCGGCGGATCGTGAACGTCAGACGATCGACGGCAACGAACGACCCGTAGTGCTTGCTCAGGTCGACGGCCTCGATCATTGGCTCTCGGTCGGTCATGGATCGATGCAGGGGGTGGTTCTCGGTGGCGGTCAGGGTCGGCGACGCGCGCGCAGGGCGCGCCGGCCGAAAACGGGGCGAAACCCTTAGCCGGCGGCAATACGCGGCGCAACCAGCGGCTGCGGAACGACGTTCGCCGTCGGCTGCTGTCGGCCGCTGCCAGGGCGAAGAAAAACGCCGCACGACGGCAACCTGCTGCCGGAACTCCGAGGCTCGTGCAACACCGCGGCCGGCGGCGGCACCCCGCTCGGCTTCCGGCCCGCGCGCCGTTCAGTGCCAGTGTGTGTGCGCGAAACCGAAGCCGAAGCCCCAGCCCCAACCCCACCCGGAGTCGTGGTACCGATCGTACGACCGCACGTGCGGCCCGAACGGCGTCACCTGGTGCAGCATTTCGCGGCCGTCGCCCGTGACGCGGAAACGCACCGCGAACGCGTCGATGTGGCGTGGATAGGTCGTTCCCGGTTCGAAGATCGCATCGACGCGCGCCGTCGTCTTCGGCAGCGACAAGCCGTCGCCGGCGATGTGCAGCGGCACGAGGGGCTTCTGCAGCACGCCGTCGAGCACCAGTTCCTCGACGGCGATCGCGCCGAGGTCGAGTTGCAGCGGGATCGCGCTGTTGTTCTCGAGCTCGAAGCCGACGTGCAGTTCGACCACTTCCCGGTTGTCGTCGGTGAAGCGAGCCTTGGCGCCGTTCGACCACACCCGCAGCTCGGCGGTCGGCGGCGCATCGGACGCGCCGGTGGGCACCGCGTAGTTGGCGGCCGGCATGCCGCCCGGCGCGGTCGCGTCGGCGTGCTCGCGCGGCGCGAAGTAGCTCGGGCTCCAACAGGCGGTGCACAGCAGCAGCAAGGCGAAGGCGGCGATGCGCATGGCACGGCGTTGTCGCGGGCCAGGACCGAACTGGCAAGCCCCGACGCAGCGGGAACGGCGGCAGCGTGACCCGCGGTCATCCCCCGGCGACCGCACGCGCCCGGCCGCACGTCCACGTCGTTACTGCGGCGCCAGGAAGCGATCGACCGGCCAGAACAACCGGGCGCCCTCCTCGTCCGTCGTCAGCAGACCGCGGTCCTCGTCGGCCCAGCGCAGCGATCCGAACGGGCCGGCGCAGCCGAAGTGCACGTGCATGTCGCGGGGCGTGGCGATGCTGCTGCGCACGATCCGACCATCGCTCGTGATCCACGCATATTGGCGGCTGTCGTCGGTGAAGGCGGCGCCCGCACCACCGCTGTGGCCCGCGATCGACTTCAGGTCGATGGTTCGTTCCACGACGCCGTTCGCCACGTCGAGTAGTTCGGCGTGCAGCCCGCCGCGCGTGATCACGAGCAGCCGCTTGTGGTCGGGCGACAACGTGTGGCTGCGCCAGCCGGTCCACGTGCCATCGACGGTGACCTGCCAACGTCGCGCCGTGCCGCCCATGGCGTAGGCGGTGATGACGCCGTGATGCGAGTGCGCGGCCGTGATCAGCAGCTCCGCCCGGTCGGCGAACAGGATGTCGCTCGGCCCGTGCTCCATGCCACGCGCCACTTCGATCACCTTGCCGCTGGCGACGTCGAGTCGACGCAACGACGGAGTCTGCTGTCCGGCTTCGGCGACCAGGAACACGACTTCGTCGCCGTCCGGCGCGATCGCCACGACGACTACGTTGCTGCCGCGCATCGGCAACCGCGCGCGCACGGCCCCGGTGCCGAGATCGCCGACGATCAGCGGCGACTGCGATCGGGCGAACGCGACGAGACGTGCGCTCGGCGAGACCTTGCACGCGTCGCCGAACATGCCCATCGCGACGTTCCCGGCATCGGCGGGTTCGTGGAACAGCGTGCGCTGGGCATTGCGCACGACGAGCCGGCCGTCGGGCGCGTCTTCGGTCCACATCGAACCGTCCGGCACCGGCCAGGTGCTCTTCGGCCTCGGCGCAACCGGCGTTTCGGGCAGCGCGCCCCAGGGCAAGGCGATGCGCGCGGCCTTCTCGCCGGGACGCGGCAGCACGAACGGTCCGCACTCCGCGTGGCATCGGAAGCCGTGCTGCGTGGCGAAGAACAGTTCGTCGCGTTCGCAGACGTGGGCCGTCCACTCGGCCGACGAGTCGACGCCTGGGCGTTCCTTCCACAGCGGAACGTTCACCATCGGCTGCTTGCACAGGGGACACGCGTGCACGGGCAGCGGTACCAGGGGGGCCGGGATCACGACCAGGTCGCCGCGCGCGACGTCTCCAGACAGGATCCGACCGCGGCTCGGTAGCGGCTTCTCACCACCACAGGCCTCGAGCACCCGCGCCTTCAGGGCGTCGAGATCCTGGGCCGCGACCGGGGGTGCCGCCACGAGGACCAGGGCGCCAAGCAGGCACGCCGCCTGGATCTGCACCGAGGGCTGGAACATGAGCGCCGATAGGCCCGACGCCAGTCCCGGTAACTCGACTGCCGCGAACGACCGCGCATCGCACCACGAGGCTTCGTTCCACGCAGGGTGTCGGGCACCGCGTGCAAGCCGAACGCAGTGCCGCCGTTCAGAACCGGAGGCGGCGCACGACCAGCGGAGAATCGGCCGAAGCCGCATGCACCACGTCGCTGGGGAAGCCGCCGATCCGCGCGCGGACGCTGGCATCCAGGTCGGCATCGAGCGGCGTCTCGATGACGAAGACCACGCGCACGTTGTCCTGCCGTCGCAGCGCCTCGACCTCGTGCAGGCGATTGCAGAACGCGACCGGCGTCATGGCCGCGTAGCCGTGCACGACGAGATGCTGCGCGATCGACGAGACGAACAGCGTCCTGCCTCGATCGGCGCCGAGTTGCGGCAGCACGCGCTCGACGGCCTCGGTGAGCCGGGCCACCGGGTGATCGAGCTTTTCCGCATCGCGGCGCACCAGGTCGACGCGAACCACCGCCAGAACCGCGGCGACCACGAAGCCGCCTAGACGCACGCCGCGCGACGCCCCAGCGAGGAGCAGCAGCGGCGACAGCGCGCAGAACCACACGAGCGGCAGGTACAAGCGTTGTGCCGTCGCCTCGCGCGCGTCTCCGTAGAACCACGCAAGCGTCAGCACGGTCGCCGCTGCGATGGGCACGACGACCAGCAGATCGCAGGCCGACGTCCGGCGGCGCAGCAGGCGATGCCCCCACGCCACGACGCAAAGCCAGGGCAACACGGCGAGTTCGGCGACTTCGGCGCGTTCGGGGCCCCAAACGAACATGCCGCGCAGCAACGGCCCGAGGTGCTCGGCGAAGTGGGCGAACGCGAGCAACGGCTCGCCGTTCGCCTCGGGGTAGAAGCGGTCCTGCCGCCCGTGCAGCAGCAGCAGGACGAGCGGCGTCAGCAGCGTCGGCAGCAGCAACAACAGCCACCGGGTGGTCGTCGTGCAGCACCAGCGCCCGCGCGTCTGCCAGGCCACGAGGCCGAGCACGAGCCCGAGCAAAGGCAATGCCTCGTAACGCACCGAAGCGAACAACAGTCCCGTGGCGAGCAGAAGCTCGAAGCGCACCGCCAACGGCTCGCGCACGACGGCGAGCGCCTGGGCCAGCACCAGCAGCAGCAGCGCGCCGGCGAGCATCTCGAGCCCACCCGACGTCGCGACGATTGATGTCAACGGCGTGGCCAGCAGCAGCAGCGGCGCCGTCGCCGCGGCGATCACCCCGCCGTGCCAGCCGGCGGCAACAGACAGGACGAGCAGCGCGAGTCCGAGGGCGATGGCGTTCACGACGAACGCGTTCGCCGGCCGGTAGCCGGTCACGTCGTGCAGCACGCTGACCAGGAACGGGAACAGCGGCGGCCGCTTGTCGAGCGTCTGCTCGAGCGGCACGAGATCACCGGCGAACGGCACGGCGCTGCCGGTGAGCAGCGCGGCACGGTGAAGATGCATGCCCTGCGCGGTGCCGAGCAGCGTGGTCTCGTCCCACTGCATGCGCTGCCGCGGCTCGACGACCACGACCGTCGCTGCCGCGAGGGTCGCGGCGAACGCGGCGGCCGCACCGACGCGCCGCCAGTTCGTTCGGCCGTTCGACCCGTGCAGGCGCCACCAGCGCCAGGCGGCGACGGCGACGAGCGCGAGATACAGCGGCATGAGCCAGTAGAGGACGTGGGCGAGCAGTGCCTGCCGCGGGCCGCTCGCTGTCGTTCCCCACCACCACCCGACGACCGCCGGCACCAGCAGCGCCATCGCGATCGCGACGGACCCTGCGAACAACCGCGGGCGGCGGGCAGCAGGCGGCGGCGTCGAGGTCATGCCGCGGCAGAGGCTACGGCCCCGCCGCTGCTTCGGCACGCCAGCGACCGACGAGCAGCGACGGAACGCTCAGCGGCCGGCGTTCGCCTTGCGCACGAGTTCGCCGGCGAACTCCACGCCGGCCTGCAGATCGTTGCGGAAGAACAGCGTCGCGCCGTCCTCGGCGACGTGCGCCTTCGCGAGCATCGGCCCCACCTCGAGGTGCAGGCCGGTGAGCACGACCGGGATGGCGCTCTTCTTCAGCCGGTCGAGCACCGACTGCAGGTTGACGAGGCCGGTCGCGTCGACGACGAGCACGCCTTCGAGATCGAGCACCACGACGCGCGCTTCGCGGTGGATCGTGTGCAGCGTCGTCATCGCCTTCTCGGCGGCGCCGAAGAACAGCGGCCCGTCGACCTCGTAGACCAGCACGCCGGGCGGGATCGTGGTGCGCAGCTGCGGGTGCTCGCCGCGCACGAGCCGCGTGCCGGTCATCTCGGCGATGCGCTGCAGGAACAGCAGCGACGCGAGCACGAAGCCGCCGATGACGCCGATCACCATGTCGAACGCGACGGTGAGCAGGAAGCAGGTCAGCAGCACCATCACGTCGGCGCGCGGCGCGGTCTGTAGCACGTGGCGGAAGTGCCGCAGGTCGCTCATGCGCCACGCCACCATCAGCAGCAGTGCCGCCATCGCCGCCAGCGGCAGGTGGCCGAGCCACGGCGCCAGCGTCAGCATCGCGACGAGCAGGAACGCAGCGTGCACGACCGCCGCGATCGGCGACCGCGCGCCAGCGCGCACGTTCGCCGCGGTGCGCGCGATGGCGCCCGTGGCCGCAAAGCCCCCGAACAGCGGAGCCACCAGGTTGCCGGTTCCCTGGGCGAGCAGTTCGGCGTCGGGATCGTGCTTGTGGCCCGACATCGCGTCGGACGCGACGGCCGACAACAACGACTCGATCGCGCCGAGCAGCGCGATCGCGATCGCACTCGGCATCAGTTGCCGCACCAGGTCCCAGTCGAGGTGCAGCGGCCGGCCGTTCGGTCCCGACGCCTCCCACGGCCAGGCGAACTGCGGCGGCCACGGCGGGATGCCGGGCACCTGGGCGCCGTCGGCACCGACGAACGAGAAGCGCTGCGCGATGGTGACGACGTCGAAGCCGGGGATCAGGTGGCGCAGCAGGGCTACGGCGACCGCAGCCCCGCCGATCGCGAGCAGCGGCGCTGGCACGCGCGGCAGGACCCGTGGCAGCCACACCAGCAGGACCATCGTGCCGATGCCGATCGCGGCGTCGTTCCAGTTCACGGTGTGCACGTGCGCGAGCAGGTCGGCGACGACTTCGTGGAAGTGCTCGTGGCGCTCGACGCCCGTGAGTCCGAGGAAGTCCTTCACCTGGCCGGTCGCGATGACGACGGCGATGCCGGCGGTGAAGCCGGTCGTCACGGGGTACGGGATGAAGCGGATCAGGCGACCGAGGCCGGCGAGCCCCATCAGGCACAGCAGTCCGCCCGCCATCATCGTCGCCAGCATCAGCCCGGCCGGACCGTGCTGGTTGACGATCGGCAGCAGGATCACGACGAACGCCGCGGTCGGCCCGGACACCTGCACGCGCGAGCCGCCGAGCAGCGCGATCAGGGCGCCGGCGACGATCGCGGTCCACAGGCCGTTCTGCGGCGGCATGCCGGTCGCGATCGCGAGCGCCATGCTGAGCGGTAGCGCGACGATGCCGACGACGAGGCCGGCGAGCACGTCCCCGCGCAGGGCCGCGAACGAGTAGCCGTCGCGCAGCGCCGCGCGCAGCGCCGCCGCCGGGCGCGGCAGTCGAGAGTCGGGAGAGGCAGTGGGCTCGGCGTCGATGGCGAGGCCTCCGGGGCGCGCCGGGCGACCCTAGCCAGAGCCTGCTCGCCACGCAAACACCGCGAGGCGTGCCGCCGCATCGGCGCCGCTGGACGGCGTCGCCCCGACTCGCCGTTCGCCCCGCGCTTCGTCGTCGGCACGCACGCCGGCGCGGCGATCTCAGCGTTCGACCACGATGCGCAATCCGAACTTGTCGTCGGCGCGATCGTCGTCCTCGTCGGCGATGTCGGCGACGCGCACCGACTCCGCACCCATGCACCACGGTCCGCCGCGCAGGTGGCCTTCCTGCGTCCATTCCCAGATGTTGCCCGCCAGGTCGTGCACGTTGGTCGTGGACACTCCGCTCGGGAACGAACCCACCGGCGCGGACGCGACGAAACCGTCGTCCGGCGCGCCCCAGTTGCACCGCGTCGGATCCCACGCATCCCCCCATGGGTAGACGCGCTGCTGACCGCCCGTCGCCGCGAGCTGCCATTCGGCATCGCGGGGCAACCGCACGCGCCGCCCGGTCGACTGCGACAACCACGCGCAGTACGCGCGCGCGTGGTGCAGGTTGACGTTGCAGACCGGATGCGTCGCCTCGCCGGCCGGCGGCTGTCCGTTCTCGAAGTGCGCCAGGAACGGCTCCGTCGGCTTCGAGCTCGGATGATCGCTGCCGTCGTAGCCGGTGGCGGCGACGAACACCGCGAACTGCGCGTTGGTGACTTCGTACCGCCCGATCCAGAACCCGCGATCGACGCCATCGCCCGGATCGATCCAGACCAGTTCGTGCTCGCAACCGCCCGCGGCGAGGCGTTCGACCCGTTCGCCGACCTGGCACGAACCGAACACGACGCAGACGAGCAGGGTGCGCATGGGATCGAGGACGCTCGGCACGCCCAGGGTGTAAACGAGAACGCGCGCGGCGGCGAAGGGGCCAGCACCGCGGGAGCGATCCGACGCGGGATGGGCAGCACCGGCTCGATCGCGCCCTGGCGAGGCGCTACGTGTGGAGCATGGTCGCCACCGCTCACTTCGTCTGGTTCGTCGCCGACCAGGGGCGCGCGACGGCGTTCTATCAGGCCGTGCTGCAGCGCCCGCCGCGCTTGCAGGTACCCGGCATGACCGAGTTCGAACTGGCGCCCGGCGCCGTGCTCGGGCTGATGCCGAACGCCGGCATCCGACGCCTGCTCGGCGCGGCAATCGTGGATCCGGCCCAGGCCGGAGCACCACCTCGGGCGGAGCTCTACCTGCTCGTCGACGATCCGGAGCGGGCGCTGCAGCGGGCCCTCGCTGCGGGCGCCCGCCTGCTCAGCACCGTGTGCGCGCGCGACTGGGGGCACCGCGCCGGCTACTGCGCCGACCTCGATGGCCACGTCGTCGCGTTCGCCGCGCCGAACTGATCGCGGTTCAGCGGGCGCCCAACTCGCCGATCACGGCGAGCGCCGCCTCGTGGTCGGCGGCCGACCCCCGTTGCTGCGCCATCATCGACAGCCGTTCGGCAACGCGCACCGCACCGACCCGGACTCCCTCGGCCAGTGCTTCGCGACGGTGTGCCAGCGCCAACTCGCGCAGTTCCGCCAGGCTCTCCGCCGTCCGACCGGCACCGGCAAGAACCGCGGCGAGTCGCATGCGCGCTTCGTGATCCGAAGCGGCGTGGGCCAACACCCCGCGCAGGTGCGGCTCGGCGCGGGTCGGCGCACCGGACCATGCGTGCAGCGAAGCGAGGCGACGGCTGTGGTCGACGGGGTTGCTCAGCCCCCAACGCTCCACCACATCGTGCGCGTCCAGGGCCGCCGCCAGGTCGTCGCGCGGGTTGCCGCCGCTGGCGAGAGTCGCGCGCACACGTTCGAAGGCCGCCAGCCCCGCGGCTTCGTGCCAGCGAACGACTGCGGAATGCGCCGTGAACGCCGCGACCGCACCGAGCAACGCGATGACGATCCAGCCGATGCCGGTGCGGCGTCCGGACCGCGCCAATTCCAGGCCGCGCAGCCGCACGTCCTCGCCCGCCAGCATGCGTCGCGCCATCACCGCGAGGCAGGCGAGGCAGGCGCCGATGCCGACGGCCATCAGGAACGGGACTTCGCCGTAGAGGCCTCGATACACCAGCACGCCGGCCAGCATCGTGGCGCCCGCCAGCACGTCCTCGAACCAGGTCCAGGTGTTCGGCGGCCGGCGGCTGCCGCCGCGCTCCAGCGAACGCAATCCCGCGGGACGTCCGAGGCCGAACGCCAGCGCCCCTTCCGGGCACGCCGCGACGCAGTCCAGGTCGCGCAGGCACCTCGAGTCGACGATCTGCCCGAACCGCCGCACTTCCTCGTGCACCCAGATGCCCGACTGGCACGCCGCAGTGCAGCGCCCACAGTCGTTGCACGCGCCGCGCAGGCGGATGCTGCCGGGCGCGAGCCGGCTGGCCAAGGCGAAGACCGCGCCGTACGGACAGCCCGCGAAGCAGAAGGCGCGCGAGCCGAGCAGGTAGACGACCGCGAAGCCGCACGTCGCCAGCGTCAGCGACCCGATCCACGGTCCGGGCAGGTTGCGCCAGAAGTCGTTCGTCACCAGCGACGCCCACGCCTGCTCGGTGCCGGCGATGTGCAGCGCTGGCAGCGGATCCCCGTGCCACCAGCGGACCAACTGCGGCCACACGAACATGTAGCCCATGACGACGAAGGGCGCCACGCGCAGCGCGCGCGAGCGCACGGGCTTGGCGGCGATGCCGGCGCGTTTCAGCAGCCAGACGCAGAGGTCCTGCAACGCCAACACGTGGCACGCCCAGCCGCAGAAGAAGCGCCCGAACACCGCCGTGGCCAGAACGGCCGTCGCCATCAACAGGAACCCCGCGGTGACCAGGCCCAGTTCCAGGGTGTGCATCACCTCGTTGAACTCGAGCGGCGCCAGCGTGCGACCGGCGACGAGCCAGTGGGCGATGTGCAGACCGATCAGCACATGGACCAGGATGAGTACGAGGGCACGCCAGCGACCGTAGTCCCGCGGCGGGGCGCCGGCCGCCGCGTTCACGACGCCGGCTCCGGCGTGCCGCAGGCCAATGGCGCAAGCCGCGCGGTGAAGGCGCGCAGGAAGCGCGGCTCGTGCGTGATCCGCAGCCCGCGCAGCCGTTCGCGGCCGGCCATCACCTCCGCGAACGCCTCCACTACCCAGTCGACGTGGCTCTGGGTGTAGACCCGCCGCGGCAGACACAGCCGCACGAGGTCGGCCTCGGCAGGCACGGCAGCCCCGGTCCGCGGGTCGGTACGTCCGAACATCAGCGTGCCGATCTCCACGGCCCGGATGCCGCCGACGCGGTACAGCTCGCAGCACAACGCCTGCCCCGGAAGCTCCGACGGCGGGATGTGCGGCAGCATCGCCCGCGCGTCGATGTAGACGGCGTGCAGCCCGCAGGGCCGCACGGTCGGCACGCCGAGCCGATCGAGCGCGTCCGCCAGGTACCGCGCGCTCGCCTCGCGATACGCCAGGTAGTTCTCGTCCAGCACCTCGCGCAGGCCTTGCGCCAGCGCCGCCAGATCGCGGCCGGCGAGACCACCGTAGGTCGGAAAGCCCTCGGTCAGGATCAGCAACTCGCGCGCACGTTCTGCCAGCGCATCGTCGTCGAGGGCCAGGATGCCGCCGATGTTCACCAGCCCGTCCTTCTTGGCCGAGATCAGACAGCCGTCGGCCAGCTCGAAGACTTCGCGCACGATGTCGCGCAGCGGCCGGTGCTGCTGGCCTGCCTCGCGCTGCCGGACCAGCCACGCGTTCTCGGCGAAGCGCGCCGCGTCGAGGAAGAACGGAATGCCGCGCCCGTGGTACTCGGCGGCCACGGCACGCAGGTTCTGCAGCGACACCGGCTGACCGCCCATCCGGTTGTTCGTGATCGTCATCATGCCGAGCGGCACGCTGCCGGGCGTGGCGGCGTCGAGGAACGCGCGCAGGGCGTCGAGGTCCATGTCGCCCTTGAACGGTGCTGGCCGGCCGAGGTCGCGGGCCTGCGGCACGGGGAAGTCATGGGCGCTGCCGCCGAGGTACTCGATGTTGGCGCGCGTGGTGTCGAAGTGCGAGTTGTTCGGGACCGCCTTGGTGCGATCGACGAGGAGTGTGAACAGGATCCGCTCGGCGGCGCGGCCCTGGTGCACCGGGAACACATGGCGATAGCCGGTGAGGTCGCGCACCACCTGTTCCAGTTCATAGAACGAACTGCAGCCGGCGTAGCTCTCGTCACCCGTCATCAGCGCCGCCCATTGCCGAGCGCTCATCGCGCCGGTGCCGGAGTCGGTGAGCAGGTCGATCATCACGTCCTCGGCCCGCAGCAAGAACAGGTTGTGGTGCGCGTCCCGCAGCGCGGCCTCGCGCTGCGAGCGCGTGGTGAGGCGGAACGGCTCGACGGACTTGATCCGGAACGGCTCGATGATGGTCTTCATTGCGTCGGACGGGCCGATGGATCCACGAGTGGGCGGGACGGGCGCGCGGGCACGCGCGGCGCGGTTCAGGCCTCCACGGCGCAAGCTCCCGACATCCCACAGGCTGGTTCGTCGGCCTCGCGTTCGCCCGGCGGCACGTTGCGCGGGGCGATCACCGCTTGCAGGGTCCAGCCGTGCAACGCGCAGCAGCGATCCCAGAACGACGCCAATGCCGCCGCCAACGGCGACCAGATCGGATGCGGTTCGAGTCGCGCCAGGGCGGCGCAGAAGCCCGGCAACCAGTCGCCGAGATGGTCCGCGACGAAGCGGTCGACGGCGTCTTCGGCGATCGCCGCCGATTCGACATCGCCGCGCTGCAGCGCCAACGCCCGCATCAACTGGATCAGCGCCACGATCTCCAGTTCGGCCGCCAGATGGTCGTAGCGTTCGCCGCTGGCCGACCGCAGTTGCAGACCGAATGCGTTGGCGAAGCCGGCGATGTCCGCCATCAACGGCCCGCGTTCGCGCCGAACCCAGGCGGCTTCGTAGACCGGACAGACCGTGTTCGGGCCGAACGTGGTCTCGTAGTCACAGTGCCAGGCCACGGGGTCGAAGCTGCTGGCGGCCGCGAGTGCGGCGGTGAACGCCGGCAGGGCTTCTTCCGCGAGCCCGGCCAACCGCACGACGGTCGCGAGGTCTGCAGCGGCCGTCGGCACGTGGGCCAAGGGTGTGGCAGTGGGTCGCGCGCACAGTCTGGAGAACAGCAACAGCAGGTCGGTTTGCGCGACCAGTTGCAGCGGATCGGCGAGCTTGGACATCGGGGATCTCCTCGACGAGGGCCGCGTCAGGGGCGGCCCGAGACTTCAGCGCGGCACTTCGAACGGAACCCAGTTCGCCCACATCTTGCGGCCGCCGACGTGCCCCAGCGATCCGCCCCAGACGGCGAACGACACCATGCTCTTGCCGCCGGCGGCGAGCCGGAATCCCTCCGGATCGTCGGCAGGCGCGAGCGGACGCTGGATCACGACGGACCACCGTCCGTCGGCCCAACGACCGCGGGCCTTCGTGAGCGACAACGAGCGGCTCGTCAGCGTGCCGAACCCGGCGGCGAAGGTCTCCTCCACCGGTTGTTCGCGGCTGAAGTTCGACATCGGATTGCCGGCGCTGTGATGGGTCAGCCACACGCGCGAGCGTTCGTCGGTGTAGCCGGTCGCCAGGTCGTCACTCGTCGCGAACCACGCGAGCGCATGGAACGTGTTGGGATGCGTCACGCCATCGTCCTGGAACCCCTGCTCGATGTCCGTCTGCCAGATCGCCTTCCAATGCAGGATGTGCACCTTGCCGCCCAGGCCCATCATCGGCGAGGCGGCCTCCGTCAGCGGGAACTGGATCGCCACCGCATCCCCGAACCGGTCGACGTCGGGTGTGGCGTCCTGGGTCGCGTCCGCCCATTCGATCCGCCAGGCAAGATCGACGCCGTCGGTCGCCGCCGCCACCGCCAGCACCTCGGCGCCGGGCGTGTCGACCATCGGCATCGTCATGTTCTGCGGCATCATCATCACATCCATGCGCACGGCGTCGGCCCAGAAGGAGGCGGCCGGATCGGGGGCGCCGAGGGCACTGCCGATCTTCAGCACGGCGATGGTCGGCACTGCCGTGCCCGCGTCGTCGGGAACCCCGCCCTCGCCCTGCAGCGACGAGCGGACTGCCGGCGGCGTCTGCCACCAACGAATGCCCAGTGCGAGTGCGACCACGAGCACTGGCGAGACGATCAGGGCGATCAACAGGGTCGCGAGGCCGCGTGGGCACCGCGCTTCGCCAGGGCCGGGATCAGGGGCTGTTGGTGCGGAAGGCGTCATGTCGGACATCGTGCACCTCGCGAACGAACGTGGACTCGGTGAAGGGGACGCGCGTCACTTCCTTGCCGTCGACGTCCCAGCCGATCGCCTCGCGGTCGGTGACCGCGAAGCGGGTGAGGATCCGATTGCTGGATCCGAAGAGCAGCATGCAACCCAGCAGCTCGCGGTCCTTGGCCAGATTGCGGTAGAGGTCCTTCGCCGCATCGACTCCCGGCCCGAACAACTGCTCGAGATACGCGTCGGGCACGTGCACCGGCGGGATGTAGTACACGTTCGGACTCGTCCCGAACTGCGGATACAGCGGCAGCGCGATCTTGCGGAAGTGCACCAGGTAGTCGAGCGGGTTGTCCTGGCGCGGCGGCTGCTTGGTCGACAGGAACCCGTGCATGCGGATCTTGCCGATGCACGATTCGACGCACAGCGCCACCTCGCCCTGTTCGACGCGTGGATAGCAGCCGATGCACTTCTCGCTGGCCCGGCCGATGATGTTGTAGAAGATCTTCTTGTAGGGGCAGGCCTTGATGCACTCCTGGTAGCCGCGGCACCGCTGCTGGTCGACGAGCACGATGCCGTCCTCGGGCCGCTTGTAGACGGCCTTGCGCGGGCACGCCGCGACACACGCCGGGAGCGTGCAGTGATTGCAGATCCGCGCGAGGTAGAACATCCACATCGGGTGCAGGCCCGAGAAGAAGGCGCCCCCTTCCGCCATGCCCCCGCCGACGTCGTCTTCGCTGATGTTGGGACTCGCATAGTCGGGCTCGGTGGGACGATGGCCCAGCGGCGGCTGCCCCGGCGCCAGGTTCTCGAACACCGTCTTCGAGGCCAGCTTGCCGCCTTCCCACGCGGCGACGCCGTGCTTCTCCTGCAGTCGCGCGTCCCAACCCAGCGGATACCCGCCCCACGGCTTGGTCTCGACGTTGTTGAAGAACGTCGTCTCCTGGCCCTTGCCAGCCGTCCACGCCGTCTTGCAGGCGACCGTGCACGTCTGGCACGAGATGCACTTGTTGATGTCGAAGACGTAGGCCACTTGCCGTTCGGGCGGCGGCGCTTCGTACGGGTAGTCCATCTGGCGGCCGATCTGCCGGTTCTCGACGCGAGCCATGGTCGTGGTCCTGTGCTGTCGTTGGAGAGGTGGGATCAGGCCTTCTTCACGTAGGCGCCGTCGATGTGCTTCTGCATCGCTTCGGTGGCGTAGGTGGGACGCAGTCCCAGCGCAGCACCACGCCACAGCCCCTTGCCGCCCAGACCGCCGTGCTCGGCCTTGGCGATGCGCACGAACGATTCGCGCGGGGCACCGGTGGCGCCATGGATGTCGAGCTGGAAGCCCTGGCCGATCTGGCGGCCGAACATGTTCTTGGCGACCAGCGAGTCGGTGAGCCAGGTCGGCTTGAGCCAGGCGCGCGTCGCGCTCTGGTGGCTGCCGCAGCGATACATGCCCTGGTAGCCGGTGAGCGGCGACTTGGCGAGCCCGTCGGGCCGCGTCTTCTGGCCCTGCACGCTGCCCCACGACGCGCCATACATGTTGTACCACATGCGCGTGATGCCCCGCGGCGTGCCTGGGTAGTAGCGCGCTCGGCTCATCAGCCGCGAGAACCCCATCGGTTCGGAGTTCTGTTTGGCGCCGCGATACGGCCGATCGGTCGGATCGGCGTCGATCCACACGTAGTCGCCGTCCTCGATGCCGAGTTCCTTGGCGTCGAGCGGGTTGATGTCGACGTAGCCCTCGCCGACGAACGGCGAGCGTTTGTCGTGGCGACGCGCGTCGCCGAACGGCCCGAACCAGGCGGCCAGGATGTCGAGATCGACCGGCGTGGTGTGGGCGCCGTGGCGGTACTTCGGCGTGTGGAAGATGAACCGGAACCCGTCCTTCGCCAGCGGGTGCTTGCTCGCGATCAGTTCATCGACCGTGCGGACCACGGTGCGCCCCATGCGGGCGTCGGGGCTCAGGTCCGCCGCGTCGGCGCCGTAGTCCTGCGGCGTCTTCGGCCGCAGCAACGGCGACGGCTTGTCGGCGATCAGCACCGCCGGCTCGTGGAACGTCGCGTCGATCGGCTCGCGGTGGATCACCAGGTTCTCGCCAGCGTCGCGGAACTCGCGTTCCTCGCGGTAGAACTCGAGGCGGCCGGTCTTGGTGAACCACGGCACGCTGTCGTGCACGGATTCGTACGAACTCCACACCGGATACGTGCGCGTCTGCACCAACGCCGGCACGCCGCGCCGCGCATCCGCCTCGAGATTCTCGATCCGGAAGCCGCGCATGTCCGCCGAGTGGTCGAGGATGCGCTGCAGATACGGCCGCATGCCGCCGTCCGGCACGAACCGCCACATGTCGACGTGGCGCTGGTCGCCCGTCAGCTTCGCCAGCGCCGAGGCGATGCCGGCGATGACCTCGGCGTCGTGCCGCGAATCGTGGATGCGCGGCAACGGCGTCGGCGGATAGGTGTAGAGGAACGGATTGGTCACCGAGATCGTGACATCCGGCACCTTCATCTCGGCCCACGAGTCCACCGCGTACACGATGTCCGCGTACTCGCACGATCCCGTCCACCACCAATCGGCGACGCCGATGAACTCGGTCTTCGGCAGGGTGTTGACGACGAGGTCGTAGTGCCACTTGGCGTTGCCGATCAGCGAGTTGCCGTTGCTCACCACGACGCACTTGGTCGGCGTCGGCACGTGGGACTTGCCGGTGAGCAGGGCCTTGCCGTAGCGCAGCGGGCGATCGCCGTTGTTCCAGAAGTGGGCGCTCTCGCCCTTGTAGAACACGCGGGTGCGCGGCGCCTTGGCGGGGTCGAGTTCGATGTCGAACGGGTTCTCGGTGGTGAACGTCGGGATGCCGGACGCCCACGCCGAGCGGTAGTTGCCGGCGAAGCTGCCGACGTTGCCGCCGATGCGCCCGACGCTGCCCGTCAGCGCCGCGACCAGGAACACGGCGCGGTCCTTGAGGTCGTTGTTGAAGAACTGGTTCGGCCCCATGCCCATCGCGAACAGGGTCTCGCCGCGGCTCGCAGCGATCGCGCGCGCCACTTCGCGAATCGCGTCCTCGGGCGCCCAGGTCAGCTTCGACACCTGCGCGGGCGTGTAGCTGTCGTCGAGCAGTTGCTTCGTGGCGGTGAACACGCTCTGGCAGCGCACCGTCTTGCCATCGGCCAGCGTCACCTCGACGTCGACCTCGAGCCCGAGGCCGTCGGGCAGCGCATCGGCGTGCACGCCGATCATGTCGCGGGTGATCGCGACCGGTTGCTTCTTCGCCGCGTCCCAACCCACGGCGTCGCCCCAGGCCGCACGCTGCTCGGCCGTGACGTACTCCCGATCCTGCAGGTGCGCTTTCGGCGGCTTCGCGCCCGCGGCCAGCACCTCGATGTGGTTCTTCAGCTCGGCGTTCTGGTAGCCCGGGAACACGTCGGCGGCGCGCAGCCTCTCGCCGGTGTCCAGCCGCACCAGCAGCGGCAGGTCGGTGAAGCGCCGCACGAACTGCTCGTCGTAGAGCTTCTCGGCGAGGATCACCTGGGCGAACCCGAGCGCCAGTGCCGGCGTCGTGCCGGGGCGCACGATCAGCACGTCGTCGCCCTTGCTCGCGGTGGCGCTGTACTCGCAGGCGATGACCACGACGCGAGTGCCCTTCATCCGCGCCTCGGTCAGCCAGTGGCTGTCGGGCATCTTGGTCGTGATCCAGTTCATGCCCCACACCAGCACCAGCTTCGCGTGCTCGACGTTGCACAGATCGAAGTCGTTGGTCTGGTGGCCGGTCACCATCGGGTGGCCCGGCGGCAGGTCGGTGTGCCACGCGTAGCTGTCCCAACACCGGCTCCCCATCGCATGGTCGGCGTCGACCTTGCGGATCTTCTCGTCGAGCAGCGCCAGTTGGTTGGCGAAGCGGTAGAGCCCCATGATGCGCGTGAAGCCGAGCGCAGGCATGCCGCCGCGCATCTTCAGCACCTGCGTGCCGGCACCCTTGGTCGCCTCGACCATCGCGTCGTCGTAGCCCTGCGCCCGCAGTCGCTGCTGCCCTTGCTCGCCGGAGTACGTGGTCGCGATGTCGAGCAGCACGCGCGCGGTCAGTTCGTTGGCCTCGTCCCAGCTCACCTTCACGAACGGTTCACGCCCGCGATTCAGGTACTTCGGGTCGACGGCGCCGGTGGTCCCATCGCGCGGGAACCCGGCCTTCGCCCACTGCAGGAAACCCTGCCGCACCATCGGTCCACGGACCCGGCGATCGCCGTAGAACCGACGCACCAGCGACAGCCCCTTCTGGCAGCAGCGCGGTTCCCAGCGGCGGCTGGCCGGTGTGCCATCGAGGTCCTTGGCTTCGTGGAACGCGTAGGTGGGCGCGATCCGCGTCACGACGCCGTTCTTGACGAACCCGTGCAGCAGGCAGTTGTGCGTGTCGTTCGGCGCGCACAGGAACGTGAACTTGGAGTCGAAGTGGTAGAGGTCGCGGTAGACCTTCTCCCACCCGCGATTGGGGTACTTCGCCAGCGGATTGTCGATCTGCACCGGATCGAGCAAGCCGGACATCGTCGCCGCGGACTGCGCCAGCGTGGTCGAGCCAGCGCCGGCGGTCATCATCAAGGCGAGGAACCCGCGACGATCCAGGGCGGACGAAGACGAACCCGAAGGCGCGAGGTGGCTCATGCAGGGCGCTCCAGCGAGTCACGGATGCGCAGCCCGGCCCGAGGGCGGACCACCACCGTCACGCCGAGCAACGCCGGCTCACGACCGGGTTTTCAGTCGCGAGTCGAAAGTCGCCGCATCACCGACCCCACGGCAGCACGCTGGCCCGCGCGCAGGATCAGCCGCAGCGAGTCGTAGCGCCGCGCGGCGTGAGCAAACAGCGTGCGCGCCAGCAGGCGCCAGGCGCGCCGCCGGTGCCGCGCCACCCGCCCGGCATCCGCCGCTGCCAGGCCGGCGAACACCGCCTCGGCCTCGGCCTCGGTCGCGATCCACTCGGGATGGAACTGGCGTGCATAGCCCCACCACTCCACGCGCTCCACGACCAGGCCGATGCGCCGCACCAGCGCCTCGAGGCTGGCGCGGGTGAAGAAGTTGAGATGCCGCGGCACGTCGAGCCAATGCCAGGCCGCCCCTGCCGAGGCCAGGCCCGCACACGCACTGTTCGGCACTTCGACGACGAGGCGCCCGCCGGGCGCCACGCGCGCCGCCGCCTGCCCCAGAGCACCGGCCGGATCGAGGCAGTGTTCGAGCACGTGCGCGAGCAGCACGAGGTCGAAGTGCCGCGCGACAATCGGAGCGGGGAGCGCTTCGGCCACACCGGCCCACACCTGCAGGCCACGCCCGCGCGCCGCCGCGCAGGCGGCAACGTCGGGTTCCACGCCCACGACCTCGAGCCCTTGCGCCGCCAGCAGCTTCAGGTTCTGACCCGAACCACAACCGATCTCCAACGCCGTCCGCGCCCCCACCGGCGGCAGCTGGTGCCACCAGCTGTCATCGGGTTCCGCCCCCCGGTCCGCCCGCCAGGCGAGCGCCATCAGCAGCCGCGCCGACCAACCCGGCCTCGCCTCGACGCGACCGGTTTCGGCGGTCGAATGCGTGTAGTACCGCCGCAGGTCATAGAAGGCCGGGATCTCGCTCGGCGCCGGCCGCGGCCAGACCTGGCCGAAGGCGCAGGCATCGCACCACCACAGATTCCATGCGCCGGCCAGACCGGGCCGCCGCCAATCACACGGAACCTGCAACCAGCGACGCATCGCGCCGCCGCACAGCGCACACGCCGCGTCTCCGGGCGGCACGACTCACCGCCAGGGCGGCGGTAGAGGCGTCGCGACGATGCCCATGGCACCAGTGCCCGTACCGAGTTCCATCGCCAGCGGCGTCATGCCGAAGCCAGGCACATCGATCCAGACATGCTCGTGCAAGTAGGCCCACGGGCCCGGGACCACGGGCGGGGTGAGCGGCACGTCGCCGACGTGCACGAGGCCACGCGCATCGGGACTGAACAGCGTCAACGGTACCACGATCGCACGCACGCCGAGCAACGTCAGCGGCGCATGGCCCGAGACGAGCACGGTCTCTTGGGCGCCACCGGGTTGGAATGCAGCGGGCGCCTGACCGATGGCATCGAGCAACAGCAGCTGCTCGAGCAGTTCGAGGTCGTAGACGCTGACGTAGTCCTCGAACGTGTTGGTCACGTAGGCGAGGTAGGCGATGCGTGGAAACTGACCCGGCGCCGTGGGAGGCATCTTCTTCAGGCCGAACGTCACGCCGTGGCAGCCGAGCCCGGCCGGGAACGTGTAGATGCCGGTCGGCATGCCGCCGGCGTCGAGCGCGGCGATGCTGACGTTCATGGAAGCCTTGTTGCAGACGACCATGAAGCGGCGGTGCGCGTTGCCGTTGCGCGGGCTGACCGCGCACTGGATCGGCATGTGCGCCCAACGCACCGGCATCGCCATCATGTCGGTCAAGGCGAGGTTGCCGGCGGCGTTGCCGAGCGGTGCCGGCACGGCGACCTTGGTGAGCGACTCGGCGCCGGGCGTGGCGTCGGCGCGGAACACGCTGATGTCGTGGGTGCCGGCGTTGTTCGTGTAGACGATGAACGGCTGCCCGGGGCCCGCGACCGACCCGAAGACCGACGCCGCCAACGGCGCCGAGCCGCCGGTGCCGCTGCTGGCGACCTCGCACCCGATGCCGGTCCTGCCTGCGGCATCCGACCACGGTCGGGTCAGCGACCACAGCGAACACGACCCAGGGTAGGTGTTGGCGGTGACGAAGTGGCTGCCGTTGTCGAGGAACCACAGGCCGTGCGGAGAGAACGCAGGCCGGCCGTTCGATCCGTCGCTTTGCGACATCGCCGGCAGCGTCGCCCGACCGAACGCCAGGTCGGTGAACGGATCGATCTCGGCGACCTTGTTGCTGCCCATCACGGTGACGAACCAGCGGTTCGCCCCCGACGAATAGGAGAGCCCCGGCGACGTCATGACGTGCGCGTTGGCGGCACCGAGCGGCACGTTGCCGATCACGGTCTTGGTCACGGCGTCGATCACGGTGCCGGTGACGTCGTGCCAATTCGCGAACACCGCGATCTGGCGCACCGCTGTGCCATCGTGCGCACGACCGATCCAGCCATTGTGCGGGTTGTTGCCGACGCCGGGAATCAAGGTCGTCGTCCAGGTCGCCGCATCGATGACTTCGACGGCGCCGTCGGGGCCGCCGGGGTTCTTCCTCGTCTGCAGGCCGACCCAGACTTCGCCGACGCCGGCCACGCCAGGCCTGGGGATGCTCCGGCGGCTGACACGCGTGAGCCCGGCAACCGCGCCACCGGGACTGACGATCTCGCACTGCATGTAGGGATGCAGGCTGCACCAGTACTTGTTGGCGCCGGGCGGCAACGATGCAGGATCGATGTAGCAGTACCCGGTTGCCTGGCCCTGGATGTTGTCCGCCCAACCGAGGAAGCCGGTGTCGACGCCGAGTGCCGGGTTGCTGACCGTGTGCCAGGTCTTGCCGCGGTTGACGACCTTCACGTACTCGCCAGGCGCAAGCACGACGCGCCGGCGGTCGCCGAACGGGTCCGCCAGGTCGGTGCCGTCGTCGCGGAACCAGGGCGCCTCGTCGAGGATCTCCAGCACGATCTCGCGGCCCGCGGGCGGCGGCGGCGGCGGCACGCCGGTCTGCATGTTGGCCCCGCCCACCGGGGGAGCGTAGAGCAGCCAGCGCACGAGCGCGTCCATCTCCTGGTCGCTCAGGATCTCGCGGCCGAACGCCGGCATCGCCGGCATGAAGCCAGCTCCGTACCAGCTGCCGTTCCGGACCGTGAACTTGAAGAGGTTCTCCAAGTAGGGGTTCGGCGCGGCGAAGCCATAGGCGATGCGCGGCGCCCCACGCGTCGGTTCGACCCAGGATGGGTGGCCACCGAGCCCATCTTGACCGTGGCACGTAGCGCAGCTGGCCGCATACAGCGCCGCCGGTGGCCGCGGCACCTGGGCCCACGCGGCGGCAGCGAGCAGCAACACGCACCAGAAGGGCAGCAGCGGGTCGAAGGCGTGTTTCATGGCGGTGTCACGGCGCGATGGTGATTGCGCCCCGACCGGTTCGTCTTGGCCACGCGATGCGATGGACTCCACGCCAGCACGGCGTCGCTCGCGGAGCCCGTCGGCTCGCCCGGCGACCTGCCAGCAGCGAATCCCGCCGCGCACGCGAGCCAGGACCGGCCAACGATCCGTCCCGTTTCGACACCCGGCGAATTCGGGTCGGTGTCGCTATTGGCCGGACGGACGCGAGCGATCGGCCGCATGGGTGATTGGGCAAATGCGTGGCTTTGGTGCAACCCGATGCGTGTCTCGAAAATTTCCTGCAATCATGGCAGACGTGCAATTCCGGCCGGCGCCCCCGCGATGAGTCACGTGGCGGAGACCCGTTCTCCAGGAATTTCCCGAT
This sequence comes from uncultured bacterium, assembly GCA_937952215.1. Classification (GTDB taxonomy): domain Bacteria; phylum Planctomycetota; class UBA1135; order UBA1135; family UBA2386; genus UBA2386. The sequence continues at coordinate 206,297 of CALFZH010000060.1, read as the reverse complement.
GCTCTCGCAACCCAATCTGCCTGGTGTCGAGCGCACTTTGCGCCCGATCACCTTCCCGTCGCGCTTTGCGGTCGAGTTGTGCGCCGACTGCAACCTGCGCTGCTCGATGTGCCACCACCCGGCCATGCAGCGGCCCAAGGGCGTGCTGCCGTTCGCACTCTGGCAGAAGTGCGCCGACGAAGTGGCGGCGGTGGCGCCCGAGACGCAGGTGTGGTTCTCGTTCTGCGGCGAACCGCTGCTGCAGCCCGAGCTGCTGTTGCGCTGCCTCGCCTACGGCCGCTCCGTCGGGCTGCGGGCCCAGTGCCTCAACACCAACGGCATGTTGCTGACGCCCGCGATCGCCGATGCCCTGCTGGACGCCGGGCTGAGCCAGTTCGTCATCGGGCTCGACGCCTTCCGCCCCGAGACCTACGAGAAGATCCGCATCGGCGGGCAACGCGACGTGGTCTACGGCAACGTGGAATACCTGCTGCGGGCGCGACAGCAGCGCACCACGGGCCCCGAGATCATGGTGCAGTTCATCTCGATGGCGGAGAACGAAGGCGAACTCGAGCCCTTCCGCGCGCACTGGCATGCGCGCGGCGCCACCGTCAAGGCGCGGCACATGCTGAGTTGGGGCGGGCGCTTTGGCACGTCCTTGTGTGTGCCGGACGAAGAACGCATCGCCTGCCCGTGGGCAGTGACGATGATGCACGTGTTCTGGGATGGGCGCGTGCCGCGCTGCCCCGGCGACACCGAGGGCGAGGAGGGCGTCGGCAACGCCTGGCACGAATCGCTCACCGACCTGTGGGCGCGGCTCGGCGCCTACCGCGAGCTCCACCTGCAGCACCGTTTCCGCGAACTGCCCAAGCGCTGCCACACGTGCCGCGACTGGATGGTCGGCAGCGCCGAGCGCATCCGGCCGGCCGTTCCCGACGCCCCTGGCCAGCCATGAGCACGCTCTACCTGTGCGGGGCCGGCAACTCCGAGGGCGTGCGCCTGGCACTCGAGTGCAATGAAGCGCGACGCCAGTGGGATCGCATCGTGTTGCTCGACGACGACCCGACAAAGCATGGCACTGCCCTGCTCGGCATTCCGATCGTCGGTCCACTGCGATTGCTGGCCGAGGCGCCCGCCGACTCCTCCGCCGTCAACCTCGTCGCACGCAAGACCGCCGGACGAGCCGCCGTGCACCGGCGCATCGCGGCCAGCGGCGTGCCGTTCGCGACGCTCGTGCACCCCGGCGTCGACGCCCGGTACTGCGTGCTCGGCCAGGGCGTGCTCGTCTACATGCAGGCAATCCTGTCCCCCGAGACGAGCCTCGCCGATGGCGTGGTCGTGTTCATGGGCGCGGTGGTCGGCCACGGCGCCAGCGTCGGCACTGGCAGCGTGATCGCGGCCGGCGCCGTGTTGAACGCGCGCGTCACCATCGAGGACGAGGTCTACGTCGGGTCCAACGCATCGGTGCTGCCCGACCTGCGCATCGGTGCCGGAGCCACGGTCGGCGCCAATACGCTGGTAGCCACCGACGTTCCCGCCGGCGCGACGATCGTCGGCGTACCGGGCCAGGTGCTGCAGACCGCTGCCGAGCCGGACCGGCATGCAGCGGAACCGATCGCGGCGACGACCGACGACACCGCCCGTCACGCGGTCCCCGAGTTGGAGTCTCGCCTGATGGCGATCCTGCACCGCGTGCTCGGCGAATCCCGCGCCACCGCCACCGACCGGTTCTTCGACGCCGGCGGCACGTCGCTGAAGGCGATCCACCTGCTCGCGGAAGTGCGCTCGACGCTCGGACACGACGTCCCGCTGCACGTCCTCTACGCCCGCTGCAGCATGCGCGAACTGGCGTTGCACCTGCTCGGTCTGCTGCCGACCGGGGAAGCCGCCGAGGCGGCACGCGCCCGTGCGATGATGCGCCGGCGCCACGCGGGAGTCGCGGCCACGGTGCCGCCACGTCCATAGTCGGAACCGCGGTGCAATCCCGATGTCGCGCCGACGTTGCTCCGGAGGCGCACGCGCCCTCGGGGCCCGACCGCGCGCCCGAGCCATCGCGACGCCACCGCCGAGCGACCCCATGCACGACCCGACCCTGACTGCAATCATGACGGCCGATCACCGGCGCTGCGACGAGCACCTGGCGGCTCTCGAGGCCGCAGCCCAGGACGGACGTTGGTCCGAGGCCACCGATGCCCTCGACACGTTCACAGCAACGGTGCGGGCGCATCTGCTCGCCGAGGAGCAGGTGCTGTTCCCCGCCTTCGAACGCGCAACCGGCCAACGCGGTGGTCCGACCATGGTGATGCGCATGGAACACGACCAGATGCGCGGTCTGCTCGATACCCTGGCCGAGGCCGTGCGCGCCAAGAACTCCCCACGTTGTCTGGACCTCTCGGACACGCTGATGGTGCTGATCCAGCAGCACAATATGAAGGAAGAGCAGGTCCTCTATCCCATGTGCGACCAGGTACTGGCCACCGAGCACGGCGAACTGCGCCCGCGACTGCAGTCGGCGCTGGCGCCGTCGGCGTAGCGTGTGCACGAAGACGATCGATGTCCGGGAACTGGCCCCGCCGGGTCCGTTCGAGGTTGCGTTGCAGGCGATCGCCGAACTCGGCGGCGACGACGAACTGGTGCTGCTGCATCGTCGCGAGCCCTTCCCGCTCTACGACGTTCTCGCCGACCTCGGGTTCACCCACCACGTCGAACGGCTCGAAGGCGACTTCCGGATCGTGATCCGCCGGCGACCGCGGCAGGCGCCATGATGCCCCTGCCGTTGGCAGCCGCGGTCGCGCTCGAGGGAGTCGGGCGTGGCCCGAGTGCGGATGGCTTGCCGCCGTTCTCGGTGCCGTTGCGTTTCTTCCTGACGGCCGCCTTGTTCGGCGTCGTCGGCGGCGGGCTGTTGGCCTGGTCGGGGGCGCCGGCCGTGAGCTCGCGGTGGATGCCCCAGTTCCTCGCCGTGACGCACCTCATGACCCTGGGCGTGTTGGGCATGGTGATGGCGGGCGCCCTGTTCCAGGTCGTGCCGGTGCTCGGTGGTGGCGGCCTGCCGCGCGCCAGGCTCCTGGCGCACCTGGTGCATCCGGCGTTGGCCGGTGGCACCGCGTGCCTTGCAGTCGGACTCGGAAGCCAGTCACCGAACTGGCTCCAGGGCGCCGTCGTGCTGCTCGGAGTCGCCGGCCTGCTCTTGGGCAGCGCGGTGGCCGTGCGCGTCGCGCGCAGTCGCGCCCCGGCCCTGCGACCGATTCGCCTCGCCTTGCTCGCCGGCGTCGCCGGGATCGGGCTCGGGATCTGGATGGCGGCCGCGTCCGCCTGGCCGGCGGTGCAGTTCGCGTACCGGACCTGGACCAACGTGCATGCGGCCTGGGCGGGCGCGGGTCTCGGATTGCTGCTGATCTTCGGCGTGGCCCAGCAGGTGCTGCCGATGTTCCACGTCACGCCGCCGTTCGCTGCTCGCGTGGCGCAATGGCTGCCCAGGCTGCACGTGCTGGCGCTGGTGCTGATGGTGTTGCCGCGACCATGGTCGGCCATCGGCTGTGTGATCCTGGCGTTGGCTGCCGGTGGGTTCGCGTTGGCCGGTCTGGACTTGCTGCGGCGCCGGCGCCGGCGCCGGCGCGATGCCGCGGTGCTGGCCTGGCAGGGCGGGCTGTCGGCGATCGTCGTCGCCCTGGTGGTCGTGGCCGTGGCAGCCGGCTGGCCCAGCGCCTCGACCGTCGGCTGGTGGTTCGTCGTCGAACTGCCCGTCGGCGTGCTGTTCGGCGTCGGTGGCCTCGGCACGATCCTGATCGGCATGCTCACCAAGATCGTGCCCTTCCTGGCCTTCCTGCACCTGCAACGCGCGGCGGTCCACGCCGGCAAGCCGGCCGGCCAGGTGCCCGCGATGGCGCACTTCCTGTCCGACCGCATCGCCCATGCCCAGGTCGGGTTGCACCTGGCGGCCGGCGTGGCACTGGTTGCCGCGACGTTCCTGCCGACCCTCACCACGGGCGCAGGGTTGCTGCTGGCAGCGGACTTCGCCGTCCTGTTCGCATGGTTGGCTCGCGCCGCCTGGCGATACCGGGTGGCCTGGAGACTGATCTCTTGACTGTGCTCGGCGGGTCGAGGGCGCACTGTTCCACGACCCGACCGCAGGGAGTCCTCGGCCCGAGCACAGCCAAGGGATCCGTCCCGGGAAGCCTGCGCGCAGTGCACCGCCGCAAGCGACGCGGTGCGCTGGCTTCGTCGGCGAGGCGCCTCGTCAGCTCAACGGCAGGTCGAGGCAGAGGCGGCCGGACGGCTGGAAGCCGCTGCGCTGGAAGAACGCCAGCAGGTCCAGGTCCCGCCAACCGACTTCCGTTTGCAGCGCGCGGATGCCGAGACCGATCAGGTTGCCGCGCAGTTGATCGAGCAGGGCGCGGCCCACGCCCTTGCCGCGCACGTTCGGGTTGACGCCGATCGTGTCGAGCACCGCGCTCTGCTCGGTGGCGCCGAACTCGCCGTAGTAGACGCGCGCCAACAGGAAGCCGACGAACTGGCCGTCGACTTCGGCCGCCAGCGAGACCTGGATGCCGGTGTCGGACAGGGCCTGGGCGAGCTTGGTCTTGAAGTATTCGGTTCGCTTGCGGCCGGTGATCTTGCTGTCGAGCAGGATCACGGCGTCGAGGTCGCGGGGGCGCAGGTTGCGCACCAGCACGGGGTCGTGTTCGAGATCCATGGGCCTTCCTGGTCAGGCGGTGAGCTGGCCGCCGTCCACGCGCAGCACCTGGCCGGTCACGTGGGCGGCGAACGGGGAGCAGAGGAACAGCACGGCGCCGGCGACGTCCTCGGGACGGCCGAGGCGACCGAGGGCGGTCTCGGCCAGCGCGCGCTGGCGGTGTTCGTCGGGCAAGGTGGCCGTCATCGGCGTCTCGATCCAACCCGGGGCGATGCTGTTGACGCGGATGCCGAAGGCGCCGAGTTCGCGCGCGAGGCTGCGGCCGAAACCGATCAAGCCGGCCTTGCTGGCGGCGTAGTTCGACTGGCCGAACTTGCCGCGTTCGCCGTTGATCGATGCCAGCAGCACGACGCTGCCGTCGACGGTGCGACGCAGGCGCGGCGTCAGCAGGCGCGTCAAGTGGAACGCGCTGTCGAGGTTGGTGCGCAGAACGGTCTCCCAGTCCGCCACGGGCAACTTCCAGGCGACGCCGTCGCGAGTGATGCCCGCGCAATGGACGAACGCATGCACGACGGGCGGTAGTCGCGGCTCGAGGGCCGCGACCGACGCGGGGTCACCGAGGTCGGCGCAGAGGTTCATGGCGCCGCCCACCGGCGGAGCGCCGTCGCGGTCGATGCTGACCACCGCGGCGCCGGCCTGCTGCAGCAGCGTCACGACGGCGCGCCCGATGCCGCCGCTGCCGCCGCTGACCACCGCGGTGCGGCCCGCCAGCGACAAGGCCACGGCGGTCGTCATCGGGCGACTCCGGTGGTGAGCGGCACGCCCTTCGCCGCGAGCTTGCGCGCGCGGAACGCGCCCCACAACGCGGCGCCGATCGCGCCGGCCAGCACCGAGTCGTCGTGGCTCCGCACTTCGATCGCGACCTTCTGTTCGGCCGCCGACTCGGTCATCGCCCGCAGCAGGCCGCGGTCACGCGACAGACCGCCGGTGACCAGCACCGGCCCACGAGCCCCGGCGGACGTCAGCAGCTTCACGTAGCGGCCAGCCATCGACAGGTGGATGCCCTTCAGGATGTTCGGGATCGAGATGCCGCGCGACACCATGTTGATGACGTCGGTCTCGGCCAACACCGCGCAGATCGACGAACACGTCTCCGGCTTGTCGGCGGTCAGCGACAGCGGCCCGATCTCGTCGATGGTGACGCCGAGGTAGCGGCAGATGTTCTCGAGGAACTGCCCCGAACCCGACGCGCACTGGCTGGTCATGCGGTGGCCGAGCACCTTGGCGCGGTCGTCCATCAGCACCGCGCGCGCATGCAGGGCGCCGATGTCGACGACCGCCCGTACCGCCGGGTCCAGGAACAGGCCGCCGCGCGCATGCGTGGTCATGCCGTAGAAATGGCCGGTGCGGTCCTCGACCTTCTCGCCTTCGCCGGTCGTGGCGACGTAGTCGATTTGCCCGCGGCGCAGGCCGGCGGCCTGCAGCGCCTGCTGCAGGGCCCCCTCGACGACCTGCAACGGGTCGCGCCGGCGCAGCCGCTCGACCACCCGGGCGGTCAAGGTCGCTCCCGCCGGTCCACGGTCCTGCAGGATCGCCACCTTGATCGAGGAACTGCCGACGTCGATGCCGGCCGCCCACAACGGTTCGTCGGGCTTCACGATGCCACCTCCACGGCTTCTTCCTGTTGCCGCTGCACCTCGCGCCAGGCGAACGTCGCCGCGCCCAGCGCCCCGGTGTAGATCGAATCCGGCGAGATGTTGAGTGTGCGCGCGCCGTAGTTCTCGGCGACGAGATCGCGCAGCGCCTTCACGGCGGCGGTGTTCTTGGCCACGCCGCCGGTGAAGGTGAACTCGTCGTGCACGCCGCCCGAACGCGCCAACAGCGACATCGCCCGCAGGACGATCGCGCGGTGCAGACCGCTCAGGATGTCCTCGCGCTTCTCGCCGAGCGACAGCCGTTCGCGCAGCTCGGCGCCGGCGAACACGGTGCAGGTCGAGTTGATGCGCACCGTGCGGCACGCCTTGCCGGCCATCGGACCGAGTTCGTGCAGGCCGAGGTTCATCTCGTCGGCGATGTAGCCGAGGTAACGACCACAGCCAGCCGCGCAGCGATCGTTCATCTGGAAGCTGGTGACGATGCCCTGCTCGTCGATCTGGATCGCCTTCGTGTCCTGGCCGCCGATGTCGAGCACGGTGCGCGTACGAGGGAACATGGTGTGCGCGCCGAGCCCGTGGCAGAGGATCTCGCTGCGGATCAGCTTCTCCGGGAACGGCAACCGCTGTCGCCCATAGCCGGTGCCGACGCACAGCCGCTGCACGAGATCGATCGCCGCCACCGCGTCGACGGCCTGCTGCAGCGCCCCCGCCCGCATCGCCACCATCGCCTGCCGCGCATGCTCGGCAAAGGTGCCGACCGCTTCGGTCGAGTTCTCGGTCTCGAGGATCGCCTTGTCGAACAAGCCGACCAGCGGGTCGAAGGCGTGCTGCCCGTCGCGGGCCAGGCCCTCGGCGAGTCCGACGTAACGGCTGCCGGCGAGGTCGCGGAAGAAGTCGCTCTTGCGTGAGCTGCCGACCTGGAACAGTTCGCCAGCTTCGTCGGTCATGCGGCCGAGGATCGTGTCGAGCGCCTTCCCGGTGCTCGTCCCGAGCGCCTGCTGGCGGGCATGGTGGTGCAGGCGCTCGCCCAGCGCGCGCAACTGGCTGCGATACTGCTGCTCGCGGAAACGCAGCTCGAAGGCCTGCAGCAGCCGCTGGCGTTCGTCTGGCGCCACGGCGGCCGCGGCCAGCCGGCCGTCGATCAGCGCGAAGCGCGCGTTGATCAGCGCTTCGCCGAGCGACACCCTGCAAGCGACGTCGTAGTTGCTGCGGCTGTTGGTGATGCCGCGTCCGAGCACCTTGCGGTCCGGGTCGAGCACGACCGCCTTGGTGGTGGTCGAACCGAGGTCGATGCCGACGCAGAACTCGATGCGCATGTCAGCTGCCTCCCGCACGCTTCTGCGCGATCATCTGGAAGTAGGACTCGAGGCGGTTCTTGATGTTCGACGCCGAGAAGTAGCGCGGATCGACCAGGTCGCTCTCGATGAACCCGCCCGGCCGGCCGGTGCGCTGCTCGACTTCGCGCAGGATCATCAGTTGGCCGGCACTGAACGAATTGCAGCTCTTCACCGAGTTGATCAGGAAGCCGTCGGCCGAGTACTCCTTCACGTACTTCGCCAGCATGGCGACACGCGTCGGCAGGTTCAGGTTCGTGTAGCAGCCCATGCAGTAGTCGGCGAGCGACTCCAACGGACGGCTCGGGTCGTGGCGGAAGCCGTTGTCGTAGACACCGCCGACCTTGGTGTAGGTCGAGGCCACGACCACCGCGCCCTCGTCGGTGAACATCTGCCAGAACTGGCGGAAGCTGGTCCAGTTCGGCGGGCCCTCGACGACCACGCGGTACTTCTCCTCCTGCAGCTCGCCGTCCGGGATGATCGGCCCCTTGCCCTGGCGAATGCGGTCTTCGATCTCGCCGCGCAGTTCCTGGTAGTAGTCGATCGCCTCCTGGGTTCCCCGGAAGGCGGTGAAGATCGGACCGATGTAGTAGACGCCGCCGAAGTAGGCGTCGATCGGCGACGGCCGCCTCTTGCCGCTCTCCAGCACCCAGACCAGGTCGTCCTCGGCCTTCGCCGACAGCGCCAGCTGCCGCTTCAGCAGGTCCTCGTCGTAGGCGCGGCCGGAGATCCTCTCCAGCGCCGGGATCACCTTCTTCCGCAGCTGGTCGACCACGTAGCGGCGCATCGAGTCGGTGATGACGCCATCGCCCTGGTAGGGCACGTGCAGCATCACGCACGGGCAGTCGTACTCCTGCGCCAACAGCTCGAACCACTTCAGGAACGTGAAGCAGCCCGTGTACGACAGCAGCAGCAGATCCGGCTTCGGCAGCCGTTCGCCGGTCGGCCCGACGTTGCCCGACTTCAGCATGCCGATGTCGCACTTGACGTAGGTGCAGACGTCCTCGCTGTGGCCGAGCTTCTCGGCGAGCCCGATGTAGTCGCGCGACTTGCCGCGCATGCCCGACTGCAGGGCGTTGATCTCCGGCAACACCGGCAGCACGCCGAATGAGCCGAGCAGCTCGGTCAGGTTGCCGGGCACGAACGTGTAGGCGCACTTCTGGCCCAGGTCGGGGGCCATCGCGAGCTTGTGGAAGTGGTCGGCGATCATCGCCTTCTGCCGCTCCTGGCTCTTGTCCTTGGCGGCGGCGGCGGCGCTGGCGGCGACGACGGGATTGCTCATGGTCATTCGCTCCAAAGCTTGATCGAGTCGGCGAAGGTGCCGGCCTGTTCGCGGATCACCTGGAATTGGCCCGTGTTCTCCGCGTACTTGAACGCCGTCCACGGGATGCCCGCGCGCTCGACGGCAGCGGTCGCCATCGGTTGGTCGAGCAGTGCCGGGTCGCAGAAGCTCGGCGCGCAGAAGATGACGCCCTCGGCGCCGGAGTGCTCGACGCGGTCGACCAGGTCCTGGCCCTTCTTGCCGTCGTCGATGTAGCGGATGGCGCTCGGCATGCCCTGGCGCAGGTAGGCGAGCGCCAGGTCGCCGAGCGGGTCGTCGCCATCGGCGCGCACGGCCCCGCGGATCCAGCGATGCACCTGCACGAAGTCGTCGTCGACGATGTAGCAGCCGGAGCGTTCCAGCGTCTTGATCAGACCGAGCGGCGGCTGTTCGCAGAACGAACCCGTGAGCAGCACGCGCGCCTGGTCCATCGGCCGGCGGTCGGCGGCGGCCGCGACGGCGGCGCGATACTCGCGCAGCATCGCGGTGTGCTCCTCGACCGGCAGCACGCAGCCGGCGCGCAGCAGCAGGTAGAGTTCGCCGGTGGGCACCAACCACGGCTGCTGCTGGCGGAGCGTGTAGAGACCCTCGACCAGTTCGCGGTGGGTGTTGTAGGCGGCGATCGACGCGCGCAGGGCCGCGGCGGTCAGCGGGCGGGCGCCCCGGGCAGTCAGCGCCTCGGCGATCTGCTCGAGCTCGTGGCGGTAGAACGCGCCGCCGATGTCCGGCGCGAAGTCCTGCGGCACATCGAGGTAGTGCGAGTACTTGCCCGGGAACTGCATCATCCACATGCCCGACAAGTTGCGGATCACGTCGCAGGTGGCCGGGAACAGCATGCCGTCGAGGCAATCGAGGGCGCCGTTCAGGCCGAGCTCGATGACGCTGCGCGGCAGGTGGCAGATGTAGCTCTGGTAGTAGGCGTCACCGCGGATGATCTCGAGGTCGTCACCCGCCCCCATCACGCCGACCGGCAACACCCCCATGGCGTGCAGCAACTCGCGCGGCACGTAGACCGGCAGGAAGCCGACCGCGAGCCCGCCGGTGCGGCGTTTCCATTCGTGCACGGCGGTGAACCGCAGGTCGCGATAGAGATCCTCGGCGCGTCGCAGCAGGGAGTCGAGGGTCATGCATGCCTCCATTGCGGGGCGCGTTTCTGCAGGAATGCCTGGATGCCCTCGTTGGCGTCGGCGGTGGCCATCAGCTCCTGCAGGTAGGCGCGTTCGAGCGCGTCGAGGTCGGCGAAGAAGTCGCGCTGGAACCGGCTTCGCACCGCCCGCACCGCATGGCGCAAGCTGCTGGCGGAATGCCGGCCCAGGTGGTGCTCGGCGTAGGCGATCGCCGCGGCTTCGGGGTCGTCGGCGATCTGGTCGACGACGCCGACGCGCAGCGCCTCCTCGGCACCGAGTGAACGGCCGGACAAGCACAGGTCCTCGGCGGCGGCGCGCCCGGCGCGCGCGGCCAACAGCAGCGACGCAACCGGCGCGAACACGCCGAGCGAGATCTCCGGCTGGCCGAGCTTGGCGTCGGGCGCGGCGAACACGCGGTGGCAGAACGTCACCAGTTCGAGGCCACCACCGAGGCATTGCCCGCGCACGGCAGCCAACACCGGCACTTCGGCCGCGGCGATGGTGCGGAACAGGCCGTGGAACGCGCGCAGCATGCCAGCGACGTGTTCGGGCAGGTGCTCCTGCACCGACGCGCCGAACGAGAAGTGCGGGCCGGCATGGCTGAGCACGATGGCGCGCAGTGCTGGCGCGCGGCGGGCCGCAGCGAACGCGGCGTCGAGCGCCTGCGTCATCGCCGCATCGACGACGTTGGCCTTCGGTCGGTCGAGGCGCAGCAACCAGAGGTGCTCGCTGCGCTTCTCGATCCGCAACGGGGACGGGACGGGCTCGGTCACGGCAGGCCTCCGGTCACTGCTTCGCTTCGGCGGTTGCCCTGCCGTGCGCACGCCACAGGATCGCCTCGGTCAGCGGCTCGCCCCAGGCGTCGCCCCGCGCCTGCAATTGGCGCAGCAGCAGGAAGTCGGGCTCGCGGCACTCCTTGTTGCCCTCGTTGAAGGCGCGGAAGCCGGCGCGGCCCTCCGTCATCATGTTGAGTCCGAGCCAGGCGCGGTTGGTCTCGCGGTTCTTGTCCCAGTGCGCAAGCTTGTGCTTGCGCACGCTCTCGACGGTCTTGCTGAGACAGCCCGGCATCGTCATCGCGAGCGACGTGACCATGCCGTCGACGGCCTGGTCGAGCAGCGACAGGTCGACCGTGCCGCGCGCCAGCAGTTCCTTGCCGGCCTTCGCTTCCGCTCCCGTCTTGAACTCGCCGTGCACGATGCGGCCCTTGTCGTCGAGCCAGCGGTCCGTGATCACCGTCGGGTTGACCACGAACTTGCCGTCGACCTTCAGGGCCGGCACCACATCGGTGAGCAGACCGATGCGCAGCGCCTTGTGGGCGCTCCAGTGGTTGCAGAGCGTGCAGCTCTCCATCGCCTTCTCCATGCCGACGAACAGCGGCAGGAAGTCGGTGCTGCCGCCGTCCGGCGCGCTGCCGTGCTTGGGGCCCGCCTGGCCGAACCGCGCCAGGTCGCTGGCGATCGAGAAGTCGCACGCCATGCCGATCTCCTGGCCGCCCGCGATGCGCATGCCGTTCACGCGGCAGATCACCGGCTTGTCGCAGTGCAGGATCGCCGTGACCATGTCGTTGAACAGCCGCATGTACTGGCGGTACTCCTCGGGACGGCCGGCGTAGTACTCGGCGTACTCGACGGTGTTGCCGCCGGTGCAGAACGCCTTGTCGCCGCTGCCGGTGAACACCACCGCGACGCAGCCGCGGTCGTTCGACGCCGCGCGCATGCCGAGGATGACTCCCTTCACCATCTCGGTGGTGTAGGAGTTGTACTGCGACGGGTTGTCGAGCATGATCCGCGTCGCGTGCAGGTCGGCGACCACCTTGCCGGCCGGATCGCGCACGGGCAGTTGCTCGACGCGGATCCCGGGGTGCGAGGTGGCGGGGACGAGATCGTGGTTCTTGAAGTTCATGACATCGCTCACGGCACGAGGACGAGGCGGCGCGACACGCGGTTCGCGTGCACGTCGGCGAAGCTCTGGTTGATCGAGGCCAGCGGGCGCAACTCGGTGAACGGCTGCAGCGCGACCTTGCCGGCGAGGACCAGGTCGAGGGCGGCCGGATACAGCTCGGGCAGACAGCCCCAGTTGCCGGCAGCGGTGGCATCGAAGGCCATCAGGTTGGACAGGCGCAGTTCGACCTTCTTGGCAGTGAAGCCGACCACCGACAGGTGGCTGCCGTGCTCGAGCAGCGAGAACGCGGTTCCCTGACCCGCCGGCGAACCCGAACACTCGAAGATGCGCCAGCGGAAGGTCGGCACACCGTTCGCCTTCGCCAGGTCGCGCACCGCCTGCTTCAGCGCCTTGAACTCGAGTTGGTCGGCGCGCAGGCCGAGCTTGGCGCCGTGCTCCAGCGACATCTGCAGCCGCACCGGGTCGACGTCGATCGCGACCACCAACGCACCGAGCGCGTGCGCGATCTGCACCGCGTAGCCGCCGACGCCGCCGACGCCGACCACGACGGCGAGGTCGCCCGGACCAAGACCCACGCGGTGGATCGCCTGGTAGGGCGTGGTGACTGCATCGGCCAGCACCGCCAGCGTCGCCAGGTCGAGCCCGGCGCGGTTCACGTTGCGGTCGCGCAGATCGGGCACGGGGCACAGGCCCGCTGCGGGCACCCTGACATGGCTGCCGAAGCCGCCGTGCACATCGTTGCCGGGGAAGATCTGCTTCGGACACACCGAACCCCGGCCGGCTCGGCAGGCAGCACAGTTGCCGCAGGGCATCACCGCCGGCACCACCACGGTGCGGCCGAGCCAGGACTCGGCGCCAGCCCCCGCTTCGACCACCGTGCCACTGATCTCGTGACCGAGCACCAGCGGCAGCGCGTGCCGCGTCGGCACCCCATCGAAGCAGAAGCCCAGGTCGGTGTGGCAGATGCCGCACCCGGCGACCTCGACCAGCACTTCGCCGGGGCGCGCGTTCTCGCTGCGCGTGGTCTCGCGCAGCGGCTCGCCAGGCGCCGTGAACATCCACGCGGATACTTCCACCCTCGTGGAAAGCCTGCCCACGCGCCGAATTGCGCCCCTGCAGCTTCGCGCCGACGATCTGGCGTTGGTTGCGAGGCCTCACCGCCGTTGTCCGGCTCCTCGAACGATGAACCCCCTGACCATCCCGTTCCTGCTGGCCGCGATCGGCGCGGCCAGTGCCCCCCAGCAACCGGGCGCCGATGCCGGGGCGCTGCAGCGCCGCACCTGGCAGGTCGGCGGCGACGAACGGCAGGCGCTCGTGCACGTGCCCGCCAACGCCGCGACGGAACCCTGCCCGCTCGTGCTGGTGTTTCACGGTCACGGTGGCCGCATGGAGCGCGCCGCGCGCAGCTTCCACCTGCACGAAGAATGGCCGGAGGCGATCGTCGTCTATCCGCAGGGCCTGCCGACCACGACCGCGCGCGACGCGGCCGGCGAACGTTCGGGTTGGCAACCGGCGGCCAATGCCGAGGGCGATCGCGACTTGCTGTTCGTCGATGCGATGCTCGCGAGCCTGCGCCAGGAACTGCGCGTCGACCCCAATCGCATCCACGCCACCGGCCACAGCAACGGCGGCGGCTTCTGCTACCTGCTGTGGGCCAGCCGCGGCGCGTCGTTCGCTTCGTTCGCGCCGTCGTCCGCGGGCGCTGGCGGCAAGCTGCGCGGCGACCAGCCGCCGCGGCCGATCCTGCACATCGCCGGCAAGGCCGACCAGGTGGTGCGCTTCGAACAGCAGCAGCGCACGATCGACGCGCTGATCGAGCGGCACGATGCGGGTCCCGGCGAAGTCTGGCCCGAGGTACCCGGCGCGACCCGCCACCGGGCCGGCAACGGCGCCCACGTCGCCACCTGCATCCACGACGGCGGCCACGAGTTCCTCGCCTCGGCACCGGCCACCATCGCCGCGTTCTTCCGCGCAACACCGCGGCCCAACCCCTGGGTGCCGCCGGTCGTGCCCGGGCCCGGACTCGTGCACCACGTCTACGCGAGCGCGCGCGCCGGCACCGAAGTCGGCTACCACGTGTGGCTGCCGCCGGACTACCTCGATCGCGCGGAGGCGCGCTACCCGGTCGTCTACTGGCTGCACGGCAGCGGCGGCGGCGAGAACGGCATCGCGCCGGTCGCTGCGGCGTTCGCGGCCGCGATCGAGCGGAACGCGCTGCCGCCGGTGCTGCTGGTGTTGCCGAACGGACTGCCGAACGGCATGTGGTGCGACAACGTCGATGGCAGCACGCCCGTCGAGTCGATCCTGATCGGTGAGATCGTGCCGCGCATCGATCGTTTGTTCCGCACCGTCGCGACCCGCGACGGGCGCGCGTTCGTCGGCTTCAGCATGGGCGGCTACGGCGCCTTGCGGCTCGGCTTCGCGCACCACGACCTGGTAGGCACCATCGCCTCGCTCGGCGGCGGCCCGCTGCAGCGCGAGTTGGTGGCGACGCCGCGCGCCGACGAGGCGCGCCGGCGCCAGGTGATGCGCGACGTCTTCGGCGACGACATGGCGGAGTTCGTCGCGCGCAGCCCGTGGCGACTCGCCGAGCAGCACGCCGCAGCTGGGCGACAGAGCCTGCGCATCCTGCAAGCGATCGGCACCGCCGACGAGACGCTGCCCGCGAACCGCGCCTTCCACGACCACCTGCAGGCGCTCGGCATCGCGCACGAGTACGTCGAACTCGCCGACACGGCGCACGAGCCGATGCGGACGCTGCGACGCCTCGACGACCGCCTGTGGCGACTGCTGCGCGACGGCTTCCCGGCCGCTGGCCGCTGATCGGCCTCGCACCCGGCGGAACGACGGCCGCCCCCATGTCGGGATGCAATTCCGAGGGCCATTACCGGGTTGCTCTCTGCACGCAGGTCATGCCGTTGCGTCCGATCCCACTGGCGACCGCAGGCCTCTCGCGTGCAACGAGCCATGGCAAGGCAGGCCGCCGAACGCGCAGCCCGTCGAGCGACCCGTTCGGGACTGATCCCTTGATTGTGCTCGCCCGGTCGACGGCCCACCGTTCCGCGACCCGACCGCGAGTCTCGTTCCTCACCCGGCCCTGGGGATACCGTCTTGGATGCGTGGCACGCCGGCGACGAGCCGGCGCGTCAGGGCATTCGTGCCTCGAAATCTGCATCGGTCACACTTCTCCCGAGAATCTTCTGCACGAGCACAGCCCTCTGCGCGACCACAGCCAAGGGATCAGTCCCGAACGAGAGCGGCTGGAGCCACGAGCCCGATGACCACCACCACCCCCACCTCGCCGCGGCAGGTGCCCGGAACGCAGCGCGAACTCGGCACCTGGGACACCGGCCGCGCCGGGCCGACGTTGCTGGTGCTCGCGGGCATCCACGGCAACGAACCGGCCGGCGTGCTCGCGGTGCAGCGCGTGCTCGCCACCCTGCAGCAACACGACGTCGAACTGCGTGGCCGGATCGTGGCCTTGGCGGGCAACCTGCCGGCGCTGCTGCAGGAGCGACGGTATCTCACGCGCGACCTCAATCGCGGCTGGATGCCGAAGGACATGGCCTCGTTGGCGGCGCGCGACCCGGTTGCGGACTCGCCCGAAGACGGCCAGCAGCGCGACCTGCTGCGCCGGTTCGAGCACACGGTGGCGACGTCGCGAGGCCCGGTCGTGTTCGTCGACCTGCACACCAGCTCGGCCGACGGGCCGCCGTTCCTGTGCCTCGCCGACACCATCGACAACCGCGACCTGGCGATGGCGACCGGAGTGCCGATCATCCTCGGCATCGAGGAGACGATCGACGGCGCGTCGCTCGAGTGGTTCACCGGGCGCGGCATCGTCGCCATCGCGGCCGAGGGCGGCCGGCATCAGCACCCGGACACCGTCGGCAACCACGAAGCGCTGCTGTGGCTGCTGCTCGGCCACCTCCGCATGGCGCCGGACCAGGTCGTGCAGGCGGACGCGCGCCGCGCTCACTTGCGGCGGGCGACGGCCGGCGTGCCGCCGATCGTGGAGATCGTCCACCGGCACGCGATCACGCCAGCCGACAAGTTCGTGATGATGCCGGGGTTCGTGAACTTCCAGCGGATCGCGAAGGGCACGCTGCTGGCGAACGACCGGAACGGCGCGATCCACGCCGACCAGGACTGCCACATGCTGTTGCCGCTCTACCAGGCACTGGGCGACGACGGCTACTTCCTGGCGCGACCGGTGCGGCGGTTCTGGCTCGAAGTGGCGCGCTGGCTGCGTCGGGCGCGGCTGTTCCGCATCGTGCACTGGTTGCCGGGGGTGCGGCGCGACCCCGAGGACCCGCTGACGATCCTCGTGAACCCGGTGGTGGCGCGGTGGTTCGTCACCGAGATCTTCCATCTGCTGGGCTACCGCCGGCAGCGCCAGCGCAACGGCAGGCTGGCGTTCACGCGCCGGTGGTCGTTGCCGGCGAACGCGCAGCTCGTGCCCCTTCGAGCCCCGCGCGACACTACACGATCGGCTGCCGACTGACCGCCGTCGCGCGCTCGTGCGGACTACCGCCGAGGCGTGGTCCGGCGGTCGCGGCCGAGCACGGCGGAGGTTCGGCCAAGCGCAGGCTTGCACGGGAACGGCCATCCCACTATATGAGATTGCGTCTCAATAGTAGTAGTGGCCCTCATGCTGCGCACCATCCTCGCTGCCCTCGTCACCGTGTCGGCCGTCCCGGCCCAGGCCGCGGTCGAACGCACCGTCGCGGCGATGGGCACGTGGCTGGACCTGCGCGTGTCGGCGGCGGACCGCGCCAGCGCGCTCTCGGCGAGCGAGGCCGCCGTGCAGGCCGTTGCCGCCGTCGAGGCGCGCCTCTCCACCTGGCGGCCGGACAGCGAGGTGTCGCTCGCCAACCAGGCGCCGCCGCGGACCCCGTTCGCACTCAGCCCGGCGACCGCCGACGACGTCCGCATGGCCCTTCGGTTCGCCAGCGCCTCCGAGGGCACGTTCACTCCGGGCCTCGGCGCGCTCATCGACGCTTACGGCCTGCGCGGCGCTCGCCGATGGCCAGGACCGACGGAGCTGGCGGCGGCGCGCGGTCAGTCGGCCGCGAGCGCGATCGCCCTGGACGGCGAGTCGTTGGTGCGCTCGTCGCCCACGGCCTGGTTGTCGACCGACGCCATCGCCAAGGGCATCGCGCTGCGGCACGCGGCTGCGGCCGTTCGCGCGGCCGGCGCAACCGCCCGACTCGACTTCGGCGGGCAGTGGCTCGTCGAAGGCGGCAGCACCGAGTGGATCGCCGTCGCGCATCCCGATCACCGCGACCAGGTCGTGGCGACGATCGCGTTGCTGCCCGGTCGTTCGGCGGCGACGTCGGGCAACGGCGAACGTCGCGCGATCGTCGATGGCCGGCCGCACGGTCATCTGCTCGATCCGCGCACCGGCACCTTCGCCGACGACTTCGGCAGCGTCACGGCGGTGGCGACGGATCCCGCGCTGGCGGATGCCGCGGCCACGGCGCTGTTCGTCGCCGGCCCGGCGGCGGGACCCGCGCTCGCCGCACGACTCGGCGTCGAAGCCCTGTTCGTCGTCCGCGTCACCGACGCGACCGTCCGCTGCGTCGCCACACCCGGCCTCGGCATGCGCCCCACCTCCCCGCACCCATGAACGCGACTCCCTGTTTCTCCCTCGCGCGCGCCGCCGCCTTGGCAGCCGTATGCGCATCCCTTGGCGCCCAAGAGACGATCGAGCAGAGGCTCGACCGGATCGAACGCGAGAATCGCGAACTGAAGGCCCGGGTCGACGCGTTCGGCGCAGCCGCCGGCACCTCGACGGTCCCCGACGACACTCCCGGCTTCCGCAAGATCTACGCGACCGACCACGGCGTGTCATTGGCCGGCTATGGCGAGCTGCTGTTCACGCAGAACAGCGGCCGCACCGACGTCGCCGACGCACTGCGCACGGTGCTCTACTTCGGCTACCGGTTCGACGAGCGGTGGCTGTTCCACAGCGAGATCGAACTCGAGCACGGCACGACGACCGACTCGTCCGGCACGACCAGCAGTGGCGGCGAGGTGTCCTTGGAGTTCGGCTACCTCGAGTACGAGGCGTGCGAGAACCTGGCCCTGCGCGCAGGCATGGTCCTGGTGCCGGTCGGGCTCGTGAACGAGCAGCACGAGCCGACCCTGTTCCTGCCCGCGCAGCGCGCCCAGACCGAGAACCGCATCCTGCCGACGACGTGGCGTGAACTCGGCGTCGAGGCGGTCGCCACGTTCGGCGACTGCGAGGCGAAGTGGTTCGTTGGCACCGGCCTCGACGGCGAGGAGTTCGCGGCGTCCGGCTATCGCGGCGGTCGCCAGAAGGGCAATCGCGTCGCCGCCGACGACATCGCCACCGCGCTGCGGTTCGACGTGCAGCCGTGCGACGCGCTGACGTTGGGCGCGTCGGGCTTCTACCAGCGCGCCGGCCAGGACGGGTTGCGCGGCACCACGCCGATCCCCGAACTCGACACCGTGATCGCCGAAGCCCATGCCGACTGGCGGCCGGGGCCCTGGATCGTGCGTGGCCTCGTCGCGAGCGGCTGGAACGATGACGCTGGCGCGTTCGCCGGCGCGACCGGGCGGAACCTCGCCGAACGGCTGTTCGGCGCCTACGCCGAAATCGGCCTCGACGTGGCGCCGTGGTTGTGCCGCGACAGTTCCGCGGCGGTGATCCCGTTCGTCCGTTACGAGCGCATCGACACGCAGGCCGACATGCCGGCGGGGATCGCGGCGAACGCGGCGAACGACAGCAACATCTTCACTCTCGGCCTGCACGTGCGACCGATCGAGCGGATCGTGTTCAAGGTCGACTTCGAAGCGTGGGACGACAGCTTCGACCGCCTGAACCTGGCGATGGGCTATGTCTTCTAGGCGCTTGTTCGCGGTCGTCGGCGCGCTCGCCGTCGCGTTCGGCGCAGAGCTCGCCGCCCAGGCGATCACCGAGGCCGAGGCGCTCGCGCTCGCGTGCCCCGGCGCTTGCTGGCGGCGCGAGGAACTCGAACTGACGACTGCGCAGCGGACCGCGGTCGGCGCGGCGGCCGGACAGGCGGCGCCGGCCCGGATCGTGCGTCACGTTGCGACCAAGGACGGCGCCGTCGTCGCCATCGCCTGGGTCGACTCGCGCACGGTGCGAACGCACGGCCAGACGCTCCTCGTCGTCGTCGATCCCAAGGGCACCGTGCGGCGCGTCGAGTTGCTCGCGTTCGACGAGCCGAAGCGTTACCGGCCGCGGGCCGAGTTCTTCGCTGCCTTCGTGGGGCGTTCGCTGGACGACGAACTGCGGCTGCGGCGCGCGATCAAGCCGATCGCCGGGGCGACGATGAGTGCGGTAGCGGCGGTCGCCGCCGTGCGCACGGTGCTGGCCGCGCACGCGGTCTTGCCGGTGGCGCGATGACGCCGGCGCTGCGGCGCTGGACGTGGGCAACGACCGCGGCTGTGGTGGCTACCGGCGGCGTGTTCGCATGGATGGCGTACGGAATGACGCCCGCAGACCCGTTCGCCGCGGTCAACCACCCCTGGCAGCCGGCGACGCTGCACGCGCACGTGCTCACGGCCGCACTCTGGCTCGTGGTGTTCGGCGCCCTGTGGCCCGCGCACATCGTTCCGAACCTGCGGGCCAGGGCGCCGGCGCGCCGCCGTTCGGGACTCGCCGTCCTGGCGTCGGCGATCGCCATGGCCAGCAGCGGCTACCTGCTGCAGGTCTCGGTCGACGACACGTGGCGCTCGGCGTGGTGCGCCGCGCATCTCGTCGCCTCGGCGGTGTTCGTCGTACTGCTGATCGTGCACCTGCTCGCCGGCCGCCGCGTCGCAACCCGCTGACGCTGGCGAACGGAGCCGACGCCGACGCTCACTTCGTGGCGGCCTTCGGCACGACGCGCGGCCCGATGTACTCGGTCGCCACCACCACATCGTCGAACCACACCCGGTTCTGCGTCGCCGTGCCCAGGGCCGCGTACTCGTCCGACACGTACCACAGCAGCGCGACTTCGTTCACCTGCAGGGTCGCATCGGTGCGGAACGAGAAGCCGCGGAACGGCTGCGGGTCGGTGTTCTTCGGCCCCGAGGTCACGAACACGTTGCGCGACCAGCTGCCGACCGGCACGCCCGGCCCGTAGCGGCCGACTTCGACGCCATCGATCCAGAACGCCATCGCGCCGTCGTGCTGCCCGACCGTGTTGGCCTGCAGCATCGCCTCGACGCAGATCCAGCGGTCCTTTGGCGCCTCTGCCTGGCCGTCGGGCGTGAAGCTGTTGCCGTAGTAGTCGTTCTCCTTCGTCGTCTCGGTGCCGTCGTCGTTGCGGCCCGGCGCCGGTCCCGGGTTGTTCCAGCCGCGCATCTCGTGCCAGTAGGCGTAGAACCGCCAACGACCGCGCAGCGGCTCGATGCCGGTCCAGAAGCCACGGTCGCCGGGCGGCGCGGCTCCCGCGCGGCCGTCGAAACCCGGCGCGAGCGCGCGCAGCTTGACGAAGTGGTGCGGCCACACGGTGTCCGGCGCGAAGCGGCAGTAGAAACGCACGAACAGCCGGTCCTCGCCCTTCGGCAGGCGCAGCGCGAGTTCTCCGCCCTGGTCCTTGCCCTTGGTCGCGGTGGCCTGCGCGCACCGCTTCCCGCCGTGTGCGAACGCCGCGTCGTCGACGACGGTGAAGATGCCGCGATGCCGCACCTGCCAGCCGTCGAGACCGTTCTCGAAGCCGCTGGCGAAGCGCACCGCCGGATCGGCGGCGATGCCGGCGTCGCCGACGTAGCGGGCGGCAAGACCCGCCGCGGGCGGCTTCGGCGGGGCCGCCGGCGGTTCCTGCGGCAAGCACAAGGCGAGCACCAGGGCGAACGACATGGCGCGAGATCCTACCCGCGTGGCCCGGACCCCGAGTCAGGCCGCCACGTCGCGCGCGACACCCCGACGCACGATCACGGCAGCATGCCGCGAATCGGTCCGACCAATGCGGCGCCGACGAACCGTGCCCCGGCTTCGTTGAAGTGCACCTGGTCGTAGAACGAGGCGAAGCCCGTCGGCACTGCCGCTGCGAGATCGACGCAGGCGAAGCCGTGCCGCTTGCAGGCCGCGATCAAGCTCGCGTTCGCGGCAGCGATCAGGTCGCGGAAGTTGGCCGGCGCGATGCGGTGCGTTCCCGTGTTGCAACCCCAGTACGCCGCCTGTTCCGCCGCCGTCGGCGCCGCCCCGAACATGCAGGGCTGCGTCGCGAACAACGGCACGATGCCGTGCGCCTGGCACAGGCCCGCGAGGGATCGCACGTTGCGGACGTAGTGATCGAGGCCCTGCGCCGACGCCAGCAACGGCTCGGGGCACTCCGGCAGCTTCGCCTGCCATGCCGCTTCGTCCGCGAAGTACGGAGTCGACCGATTGCCGCGCAACGCCGCCCGGAGCCAGCGCAGGTGCCGGCTGATCTGCGTGCCGCGCAGCGCGGCCAGGGCCGCGTGCAGCGATCGCGGCTCGGCGTAGAAGGCGTCGGAGCGCAACATCGGATGATCCCCCGACGCGATGGTCCCGAGATCGTTGGCGCCGAGCAGGAACACGCAGACGTCGGTGTCGAGAGCGGTGACGACGTGCGCCGTCGTGGCGAGGTGCGTGCGCGAGTCCTGGGCGGAGATGCCGAGGTTCAGCACGGTCACCGGCCGCGCGAGCACGGCCTGCAGTTCGCGCTCGAGCACCGCCGGCCAGCGTTTGGCGGCGTCCAGCATGTTGCACTCGACGGTCGAGCCGCCGACCACCGCAACGCGCAGTTCCTCGGCGCTGCGCCGCTGCTGCCGTTCCGCGGGATAGAGGTAGCCCAACGCGTTGAACGCGTTCTCGACCAGGCCCGGCGTGACGCCGGCGAGCGGCCCCGGATCGACGGTCGTGGTGCGCGGCGCCGGACCGATCGCCGACCAGGACGGCAGGAACCGGTGCAGACGCGGGTCGCGCACTTCCGGCAACGGATGGAACAACCACAGCGCGCCTTCGAGCAGGGCGACGGTCGCGATCGCGGAAGCGCAGGCCACGGCGACCTTGCGGCGCCACGTGCTTCGTCGCCGCGGGGCCGGAACGGATGCGGACATCGCCGCATGAGAACGCGGCGGAACAGCGCCTGGCAAGCTCGCGCAGCGCCCGGCGCGCACGAAGGGGAGCCCTCGCCGCGCGCGGCCAGGCCGCGACCCCTCCGCGGTTCAGCGCGCGCTCTTCACCGTGAACTCCGCGGTGACGGCCTGGTTCTCGACCAGGTTGCGGCGGCCGTTGGCCTGCAGGTGCAGGAAGCGGCGGCCGTGGTGCAGCTCGAGCACGCAGCGCGTGACGCGATACGGCAGCACGGTCCCGTCGGGGCCGCGCGCCGACACTTCGGCGGTGAACGACGCGCCATCGACGCCGAGCGCGGCGAGGTCGACGCGGGCGCCGATGCGCCAGTCGTCCGGGCTCGAGTGGCCGTAGATGTCCCAGCCCCGCGCCAGGAAGCCGGGCTTTCGCGCGATCGTCACCGTGAGACCGTCGGCGTTGCGTTCGCTGCGCGTCGACTCCGCCGGATGCGGCGTGGCCTGGAACGGCCGCAGGGCGGGATCACCGATCAGGATGCGGTTGGCGCCGCCACCCTGCATGACCTTCTCGCGGTGGCGATGCGGCTCGCCGGCGACCGGGAGGTCGAGCACGAGCGCACCGCCCGCTGCCAGCATCACGTCGTTGTACGTCGCAACGAGCGTCTCGCCGAGGCTCGCGCCGTGCTCGAGCGCATGGTCGGTTTCGATCGACACCGAGAGGCCGTGGTTCGCGCCCAACGGAACGCACAGCGCCGCGGCACCAGCGTGCAGCCACGCGAGCGCCAGGCTGTCCTCGACCGCGAGGTGGTGCACCGTAGCAACGTCGGTGCGGCCGAACGTCGAGACGATGTCACCTTCGACCCAGACGCGATCGACGGCACCGGAATGGCACGTGCCGCTCCACACGATCGGCGAGGCCAGCTTCAGAGTGCGAAAGCGCTGCGCGAGCAGGCGCGGCATCTCCCCCGCGGGATCGTGGCCGACCTTGCCGGCTTCGTACTCCCAGTGCTTGTCGCGCTGCCGGTTGCGGTCGTCGTCGAACAGCCAGATGCCCTGGGGGTCGCCGCAGCCGGTGAACTCCGCGACCGCCGCCGCCGGCAACTCCGCCAGCGCGCGCTCGACCGCCTGCAGGCGCTCGGGGTCGGCGTTCGCGAACCAGTGGTGCGGCCCGTGGAAACCCGCGGCGGCCTGGATCGGGGACTGGTGGTCGGCGATCCGGAACGACTTCTCGGCGGTGCACACCGAGCCCTGCCACCACGGCCCCGTGACCGGGCCGCGCGCATGAAGTGCAGCGATGCGTTCCCACAACCGCGTGCACTGCTCGCCGGACTCGGCGGTGAGGTAGCCGAACGCGAAGTCGACGAGCGGATCGTCGTCGATGCGCGCCGCCGTGAGCAGGATGCGCCGATGCAGCACGAGATCGAGCGTCGCCGGCTGCAGCACGAACAACACGTTCGCGGGTCGCCGTTCGCGCAGGACGTCAGTCAGCGCATCGAAGTCGCGGCCGTCCCACTCCACCATCGCTCCGCGGTGATGCGCACGGGCGCTGGCCGCAGCGGCGCGGTACCCGGCCGCCGCGGGCGCATCGGCCGCCAGGTCGACCGCGACGACGAGGTAGCCGGACTGGGCCCGTGCAAAGGCTCCGAAGGCGGCGACGAACAGCAGCCACACGAAGGCAGGGACGCGCATGGACGATCGCATCGGCGGGAGCCGACTCCGGCGGGCAAGGGTAGCGGCGCGTCGCGGGCCGTGGTCGCGACGACGCCCAATCCTCGCCACGCGTGCCGGCAGTGGCGCGGCCTCGCGATGCAGGTAGCCTGCGGCCTGGTGCAAGTCGGCCTTCGCAAGATCCTGCTGGTCTCGCTGCTGGCGTCCTACGTCGGCCAGACTGCGCTCGTCTACCTCGACGACACGGCGACGCCCGAGATGGCCCTCAGCGAAGAAGGCGTGACCGGCCGCCGCCTGTGGCACGAACTCAACTGCCAGGTCTGCCACCAGCTCTACGGCTTCGGCGGCTTCCTCGGCCCCGACCTCACGAACGCCGCCCCGCGGCTGACCCGCGCGCGCCTCGACGAAGTGCTGACGATCGGCAATGCGCAGATGCCGGCGTACCACCTCGATGGCGACCAGATCACCGCGCTCGAGACGTTCCTGCACGAGATGAACGCCACCGGCGTCGGCGTGGCGCGTGCGAACGTGCCGCTGCCGCCCGACGCGGTGTGGGCGGCGCTCGACGCGCACGCGCAGGCGAAGGCGCCGCCGGCGCCGGTGTTGGCCGGGCTGGCGACGTTCCGCGCTCACTGCGCGACCTGCCACGTGCCGCTGCAGAGCACGCCACTCGGCGTCAACACCGCCCCCGACCTCAGCACGGTCACGACGCGCCTCGACGACGCGGCGATCGCGCAGGTCATCGCGACGGGCCGCGTGCCGAAGGGCATGCCGTCGTGGCCGGCGCTCGGCGACGCGAAGATCCAAGAACTGATCGCGTGGTTGCACTGGCTGGCCGACGAACGTGCTCCGATCCGCGATCGTGTGCCCGGCGACAGTGCCGCGCAGGGCCTGCCGTGGTGGGAGTTCCGATGACCGGCACCGCCGACCGCAGCACCGCGACTCCGGCTGCCGCACCTGCGGCCCACGCGCCGCCGGCGATCCTGCCCCTCGCCGGCCAGCGCGTCGATCGCACCGTCGTGATCCAGCTGCGCATGGCGCTCGCGTGCATCGTCGTCGCCGTCGGCGGCGGTGCGCTGGCGGCCCTTCACTACCTGCCGAGCGTGTCGACGTGGCTCAACGCGCAAGCGGTGACGCTGACGCGCATGCGGCCGCTGCACACGACGTTCGCGACGTTGTGGATCTTCGGCGGGTCGCTGGCCGTGATGTACCACTGGCTGTCGACGCACCACGGCGGACTCGACCGCGGCGATCGCCGCCGGTTCTGGTTCCACACCGCCTGCTGGCTCGTCGCCGGCGGAGGGATCTTCGTCACGCTCGCCGCCGGCATCTTCTCGGGCCGCGAGTACATCGACTTCCACCCGATCTTCAGCGGCGTGCTGCTGGCCGGCTGGTGCGCCTTCGCGTGGACGTTCTGCAAGCGGCTGCGGCACGGCTTCTGGGCGCAGCCGATCTACCTGTGGTTCTGGGCGATCGGCACCCTGTACTTCGCCCTCACCTTCGTCGAAGGCCACGCCTGGCTCCTGCCGTCGGTGTTCGAGAACCCGGTGCGCGACCTGCAGCTGCAGTGGAAGTCGTGCGGCACGCTGGTCGGCTCGTTCAACTTCCTGATGTACGGCTCGCTCGCCTACGTCGGCGAGAAGCTGTCGGGGGATCGCAAGTACGCGCAGTCGCCGACCGCGTTCTGGCTGTTCGGCGTCGGCTGCCTCAACTCGTTCACCAACTACGCGCACCACACCTACCATCTGCCGCAGACGCCGACGGTGAAGTGGATCGCGTTCGTCGTGTCGATGATCGAGGTCGTGATCCTCTGGAAGGTGATGCTCGACCTCGGCCGCATGGTCCGGAAGGGCCGCCCCGAGCGTTTCTGCGGCCGCGCTGGCTGGCTCGTCGCCGCGAAGTGGTGGACTGGTGCGATGCTGCTGCTGTCGATCGTGATCTCGGTGCCGAACTGGAACAGCGTGATCCACGGCACGCAGGCGATCGTCGCGCACGCGATGGGCACCACGATCGGCATCGACACTCTGGTGTTGCTCGGCACTGCGAGCTGGCTGATCGCCGAAGCGGGCGGCCAGGCGGTGTCGGCGCGACTCGACGGCGCCCTGCAGCGGCATTCCATCCGCTGGATCGCGTGGGTGTTGGCAGTGTTGGTCGCTTGGCTGCTCGCCGCGGGCGCGACGCACGGCTGGCATCGTTACCTCGGCGAATCGACGCCCGACTGGGTCGTCGGCAGCCGGTTCGTCCTGCCGGTGTTCGGCGGCGTGCTCGGCGCCTGGCTCCTGCTGGTGGCGATCCGGTTCCTGCGCCTGCTGCGCGCGGGCTGACCCGCCCGGGCCGCGCGCGGGTCGGCAACCTCGCGCGGCGATGCGAGGGCTCAGTGCCCCAAGCGCACCTGCAGGGCGTTGGACGACGACCAGCCGAGGCCGGTAGCGCCGGGGTCGTTGGGGAGCCATGCCTGCGCGTAGAGCGAGATGCCGACGATCTGCGGATCGTCGGGCAACGCGATCGGCGCAACGAAGGCGCCCGCGGCGTCGGTCGGCAGCGGCAGGATGTCGAACGGCAGCACGTGGATCGTGGCGCCGTCGAACGGCACGGCCCCCGGCTGGTCGCCGACGAGCAACAGGCCGGCGGCCAGCGGCAGCGCGTTCGTCAGCGACAGCGTGAACGTCGCGCCGACGACCGGCGGCGTCGCCGCGAGCGTTGCCACGCCGAACTGGCCGGGCTTGCCGGCCCCGTACGGGATCGCCGCCGCCTGGCCGAACGTGCCCGCGATCGTGAAGTTCGCGTCGCTGTCGTCGTGGCCGGTGCGCCCCTGCGCGTCGCGCGCGACGACACGCAGGCGGACCTGCCCAGCCTGCAGGTTCGGCACGGTCCAGTTCCAGGTACCGGTGTGCGGCAGGTTGCTCGCCAGCACGTACGGGAACGAGACGCCGCCGTTCGCCGACATCTGCAGGTCGATGCCCGTGACCGCTTCGTCGTCGTCGGCCAGCCACTCGATGCCGACGTTGGCGCCAGGCGTCAGCACTTGCCCGCCGTTCTGCGTCTTCAGGTAGGCGGTCGGCACGAGGCCGCCGCGGTGCGCCGGCACGTGCATGACGATGCAGTGCATGACGCCGGCTGAGGTGACGAGCCCCTGGCAGTTGACCTGCACCACGGTCTTGCCCGGCAGCGCCGCCTGCCAGGCCGCGAGCGCCGTCGCGTTGTACGGCGACACGGTCGTGTTGGTGTAGGTCGGCACGATCGCGACGTCGTTGCACAACACCATGTTGGTGTACGTGTAGTGAACGCCGCTGACGGTCCGCGCCGGGATGCGCGTGATCGTCCATCCCTGCGCCGCCAGGGTGGCGGCGGCGCCGTCGCAGATGACGTCCTGCGTCGTGCCGGGCTGCGCCGGCCAGTCGCTGATCATCGCCTTGCGATCGCCGTAGATCTGCATCCACATGTCGATGTGCTGCGTGGCGTCGACCGAGGTCGGGAACGCGCTCCACAGAGTGGTCTGCAGGTTCTGGTAGCTCTGCCAGTGGCCGATGATCTGCGCGGCCGTCAGCGTCGGGTTCTCGTTCTGGATGAGGACCGTCGCGTGCCCGCTGCCGAGCCCGTCGAGGTGGAAGTTCCCGCCGCCGTGCACGAGCGGGATGCCATAGACCCGGTGCTTCTTGAAGGCGCCGAAGTGGTCGGGCATCACGTCGTCGTTCGGACGCGGCCGGTTGTAGGTGTGGTCGACGATCGCGCGGCAGTCGCCTTCGAAGACGTAGCGCGGCCCGTAGTCGCGGATCCAGATCGTGTCGGTGGTCGCGACCAGGGGGACCACGCGCGCCATGTTGCACCCGGCGGCGGCGAGCGCGTTCGTTGCCGTCGTCACCTCGCTGGCGCTGTCGCAGTAGACGTAGACCTTGGCCTGTCCGGTCGTCGTCGCGTAGCGCGCGATCTGCTGCACCACGGTCAGCTGCGCGCTGGTTCCCTCGTAGGCCAGGCACAGGCCGTCCATCGGTTCGTACTCGGCGGCACAGCGGATCGGACCGGTCGGTGGCGGTGTCGGCGCATCCGTCGCGACGGAGAGCGGATGCTGCAGGATCCAGGTCTGCTCCGCGGGGGTCAGCGAACGCGGAATGTCGACGCCTTCCGGGTACTGCTGCTGGGCAGCGGCAACGGCGACGGTGGCGAGCACGGCGGCGGGAACAGGGTGGCGCATGGCGGGCAGCAACGGGGCGACCGCAGAGGATGCCCGAATCCGCCCCGCGGGCAATCCCAGGGTCGCCGCTTGGGACATCCGACGGCATGGACGCGTCGAGCCGGCGGCGAGCCGCCGCGGCCCGCTCACCGTCCGCCAGCGCCCGCGAACGTCCGCATGGCCAGCAGCGCGCGCTGCTGCGCGGGCGACAGCCGCGTCGCCAGGAACGGATACAGCATGTTCCGCTCGCGCAGATCGTGGTGCAGCAGCAGGTTCTTGAACGTCGCCTCGCGGTCGAGCAGTTCGAGCAGCGCCGCGTCGTCGGGTCGTGCCTGCAGCGCGGCCACGCGGCCCGCGAACTCGTCGACGAAGGTGCGCAGGTTGCGATGTTCGCCGAGGAAGAGCCGCGTCGGCGCATCCGTCGCGTCGCCACCGAGCTCCTGGTAGCGCGTCAGCACCAGCGTTTCCTCGTCGGCGATGTGGGCGAGCAGGTCGCGGCGGTACTTCGCGAGCTCGGCGCCGCTTCGCGCGAAGTCGCGATCGAGCAGGGCGACCTGGTGCGCGAACCAGGTGCGCGCCAGTTCGTCGTGCAGGCCCATCATCGCCGCGCCCAGGTCGAGGTCGCTCACCTGCCCCACCATAGCGAGCTACCATGCGGGCATGGCCAGCCGAGCATCGCCCAACGACGACGACGGCGAGCCGCATCCACTGCTGCAGTGGGTCGACGACGACGGCCTGCCGCGGCTGCCCGCGCGGCCGTGCTCCTACCTGCCGGATCGCGCCGCGCGTGAGCGCGGCTTCCTCGCCGAGCGCCTCGACGGCGAGCTCTACCACGAACTGATGGACCGCGGCTTCCGCCGCAGCGGCGACCTGTTCTACGCCACCGACTGCGGGGCCTGCCGCGCGTGCACGCCGCTGCGCGTGCCGGTGGCGGAGTTCGCGCCCAGCCGGAGCCAACGCCGCACCCTGCGCAAGAACCGCGACGTCGAAGTGCAGGTGCGTGCGCCGCGGTTTTCGACCTCGACCTTCGAGCTCTATTGCCGCTACCTCGCCCACCGCTACCCCGAACGGGCCGGCGACGAGGATAAGGAAGAGGATGCGGCGCAGTTCCGCGAGAGGCACTACCGCGCCGTCGTCGACACGCGCGAAGTCGTCTACTCGCTGCACGGCGAAACGGTCGCAGTCAGTCTGGTCGACGTCTGTTCGCGCTCGGTGTCCGCGGTCTACCACTTCTACGAGCCCGCGCACCGCGACCGCAGCCTCGGCGTGTTCTCGGTGCTCGCCGAGATCGAGTGGGCGCGCTCGATCGGGGTGCCGTGGTACTACCTCGGCTACTGGGTCGAGGGTTCGCGGTCGATGCACTACAAGGCCGACTACCGCCCGCACGAGGTGCTGCGGTCGGGCCAATGGCAGCGCGTCGACGAACGTTGAGGGGCCGCGAGCAAGGCGGGGCTTCCGGCTGCGGTGGGGATCGACGACGATTGGACGGTCCTCGCGTACGCCCGCCCCTGCCCCGGTTTCCCGCATGCGCGCCTTCCGTCCGCTCGCCCCGACTGCCGCCTGTTCCCTGGTCCTGCTGGCAGCCCCGCTGCTCGCCCAGATCACGCCGGGCAACCTGGTTGTCGCCCGGGTCGGCACCGGCAGTGCCGCGTTGAGCAACGCCGCGACCGCGGTGTTCCTCGACGAGTACACCCAGGCCGGGAACTTCGTGCAGTCGATCCCCCTGCCCACCACCACGGTCGGCGCGCAGCGCGCGTTCGCGTGTTCGGGCACGGCGACCTCCGAGGGCGGGCTGACGCAGAGCGTCGACGGGAAGTGGCTGGTGATGGCCGGCTACGGTGCGGTGCCGGGAACGGCGGGAATCGCGAGCACCGCGAGCAGCGTCGTGCCGAGGGTGATGGCGCGGATCGCGCTCGATGCGACCATCGACACGTCGACAGCGCTCGCGGACGCCTACAGCGGCAACAACGCGCGCGCGGCCGCCACCTTCTTCGGCGGCGAGTTCTGGACCGCGGGCACCGCGTCCGCCGGGAACAACCCCGGCGTGCGGTTCGCCACGCCGGTGGGCGCCACCAGTTCGCTGCAGCTCAACGCGACGATCACGAACGTGCGCCGCGTCGACTTCTTCGCCGGCCAGCTCTACTGCTCGTCCGCGGCGGGTTCGTTCTTCGGCATCGGCACGGTGGGCACGGGCGCGCCAACGGGCACCAACGAGGCGATCACGCTGCTGCCCGGGATGGCGACGGCGTCCGGACCGTCGCCCTACGACTTCTGGTTCGCGAACGCGTCGACGCTCTACGTCGCCGACGACCGCACCAACGGGTCCGGTGGCATCCAGAAGTGGGCGCTCGCGGCCGGCACCTGGACGCTGCAGTACACCCTGGCGCCGGGCGCGGCCGTCGGCTGTCGGGGCTTGTCCGGGTTCGTCGGCGGCGGCGCGACGCGCCTGTTCGCGACCACGACCGGCAACCAGGTGGTGACCACCTTCGATGCGGGTGCTGCGTCCACGTTCACCACGCTCGTCACCGGCGCCGCCAACACCGCGATCCGCGGCGTGCGGTTCGTGCGGCATCCCGCGAGCGTCACCTTCTCAGGCGCGCCGTGCTCGACCTCGTTCGGCCCGCCGTTCGTCGGCACCGGCGGCGGCGAGCCGGTCGCGGGCAACACCACGTTCGAGCTGCGATCCGACAACAGCGCTCCCGGGTCGCTGGTGATCTTCAGCGCCAAGGTCGGGCCCCCGCTCACCGTCGGCGTCCACGTGCCGGACTCGCCGCCGTGCACCTCGATCTACGTGCTGCCCGACGCGCTGGCGACCACGACATCCGACCCGTTCGGCGCCGCGTTCGTGCCGTTCCCGATCCCAGCCAACGCTGCGTTCGGCGGGGCCGAGATCGCGGTCCAGGCCGTGGTGTGGGATCCGGCCATCGGCCCCTACCCGGTCCCGATCGGGCACAGCGATGCGATGCTGCTGGTGATCGGAAACTGAGCACCCGCCGCCGGCTGCAACCCCCGATGGCACGGGCGGATGTCCGCGCCAGCGACGAGCGACCCGCTGGCCGGCTGGTCAGATACTAGTTGGTATCCAATTGGCCTTCCCGGCGGCCGATTCCTAGGCTTCCGCGCCTCATTCGCATCCCCACGACGGCGGGCGATGCGCAGCCGAACCGGCATGCCCTCCATCCACGACAAGCGCATCACGCCCGGTCAGAAGCCGGACTGGCTGAAGGTGCCGCTGCCGTCCGGGCCGACCGTCGCCGGCCTGACCAAGGTGCTGCGCGACCGCAATCTCCACACGGTCTGCGAAGAGGCGAAGTGCCCCAACCTGGGCGAGTGCTGGGCCAGCGGCACGGCGACGTTCATGGTGCTCGGCGACACCTGCACCCGCGGCTGCCGGTTCTGCGCCGTGAAGACGCACTCGCAGGGCACGCCGGTCGATCCCGACGAGCCGGCGAAGGTCGCCGAGTCCTGCGTCGCGATGGGCCTGAAGTACGTCGTGCTGACGATGGTCGACCGCGACGACCTGCCCGACGGCGGGGCCGCCCACGTCGCCGCGACGATCCGCGCGATCAAGCAGCGCAGCCCGGACATGCTGGTCGAAGCGCTGGTCGGCGACTGGCTCGCCGGACCACGCCAGAACGTGACCACCGAGCAGATGATCGCGACGGTGCTCGACGCCAACCCGGACGTGTACGCGCACAACGTCGAGACCGTGCTGCGGTTGACGCCGCGGGTCCGCGACCACCGCTGCAGCTACGCGCGCTCGCTCGGCACGCTGCGCACGGCCAAGGTCCTGCACCCCGGCATCGTCACCAAGTCGTCGATCATGCTCGGCCTCGGCGAGAGCGAACGCGAAGTCGAGCAGGCGATGGACGACCTGCGCGAGTACGGCGTCGACGTGGTGACGTTCGGCCAGTACCTGCGGCCGACGCTGCTGCACCTGCCGGTGCGAGAACACGTGACGCCGGCGCGTTTCGCGGCCCTCGAGGCGCGCGCGATGACGAAGGGCTTCCTCTACGTCGCCGCCGGTCCGCTCGTCCGCTCCAGCTACAAGGCCGCCGAGTTCTATCTCGCGGGCATGATCCGCCAGCGCCGCGAACACGGCGCCGCGCGTGCCGCCAACCCCTCCTCGACCACCGCATGAGCCTCGAACTGCTGACGATCCTCGATCCCGACGGCAAGGCGCAGAAGGGCAAGGACCCGAACCTGCCCGCCAAGGAACTGCAGCGGCTCTACCGGTTGATGGTGGCGACGCGGGCGCTCGACGACCGCGGGCTGGCGCTGCAGCGCCAGGGCCGCATCGGCTTCTACCTGCAGTCGACCGGCCAGGAAGCCTCGCACCTCGGCGCCGCCTACGCGTTGAAGGACAGCGACTGGCTGTTCCCGGCCTACCGCCAGCCCGGCATCCTGCTGCTGCGCGAGGTGCCGATCGAGAAGATCATCGCCGAGTGGTTCGGCAACTCGGGCGACACCAGCAAGGGCCGCCAGATGCCGGTGCACTACAGCTTCCGCCAGGCGAACTTCGTTTCGATCAGTTCGCCGATCGGCACGCAGCTCACGCAGGCAGCCGGTGCCGGCATGGCGGCGCGGATCCGCGGCGACGACACCGTGTTCATGACGTTCTGCGGCGACGGCGGCACCAGCAGCAACGACTTCCACACCGGCCTGAACTTCGCCGCCGTCTACAAGGCGCCGGTCGTGTTCGTCTGCGAGAACAACGGCTGGGCGATCTCGGTGCCGTCGAGCAAGCAGACGTGCAGCGAGTCGATGGCGATCAAGGCCGACGCCTACGGCATGCCGGGCGTGCGCGTCGACGGCAACGACCTGCTCGCCGTCTACCGCGTCTGCAAGGAAGCGGTCGACCGCGCGCGCCGCGGCGACGGCCCGACGCTGGTCGAGACCGTCACCTACCGCATCGCATCGCACAGCTCCTCGGACGACGCCGCGCGTTACCGCGACCAGAAGGAGTTCGAGGCGTGGAAGAAGAAGGACCCGATCGCGCGCTTCCAGCTCTACCTGAAGCACAAGAAGCTCTGGAGCGAGGCGTTCGAGCAGGAGTGCGCCGAGGGCGCCAAGGCCGCGATCGGCGCGGCCGTGAAGGCCGCCGAAGCGCTGCCCAACCCCGGCCCCGAGACGATGTTCGACGACGTCTACATGAACCTGACGCCCCAGCTGAAGGAACAGCGGCAGGAACTGCACGACCTCATGGCGAAGGGCGGCGTCGGCGCCCAGGTCGGCCACTTCCCACTCTGATCGCAGCGACACCACGAGACCACCCATGACCGCGACCCAGACCAAGGCCGGCGACGGCAAGACCGGCACCAAAGTGATGACGCTGCTCGAAGCGATCACCGACGCGATGCGCCTGGAGATGCGCAACGACGATCGCGTGGTCGTGTTCGGCGAGGACGTCGGCAAGAAGGGCGGCGTGTTCGGCGCCACCGCGGGCCTGTTCGAAGAGTTCGGCGAGAAGCGCTGCTTCGACACGCCGCTGTCCGAGTGCGGCATCATCGGCACCGCGATCGGCATGGCCGTCTACGGCATGCGCCCGATCGCCGAGATCCAGTTCCTCGACTTCATCTACCCGGCGTTCGACCAGATCGTCAGCGAAGCCGCGAAGATGCGCTACCGCAGCGGCGGCGAGTACACCTGCCCGATGGTGATCCGCAGCCCGTACGGCGGCGGCATCCGCGGCGGCCACTACCACAGCCAGTCGAGCGAGGCCTACTTCTGCCACACGCCCGGGCTCAAGGTCGTGATCCCGAGCACGCCCGCCGACGCGAAGGGTCTCTTGATCGCGTCGATCCGCGACGAGGACCCGGTGATGTTCCTCGAGCCCAAGCGCATCTACCGGCACGGCAAGGGCGAGGTCCCGCTCGGCGAGCACGTGGTGCCGCTCGGCAAGGCGCGCATCGCGCGCGAAGGCACCGACGTCACGATCCTCTGCTACGGCGCCATGGTCCCGGTCTGCGAAGCCGCGGCCGAGTCCGCCGCGCAAGCCGGCCGCAGCGTCGAAGTCGTCGACCTGCGCACGCTGGTGCCGCTCGACGAAGCGACCGTGCTGGCCTCGGTCAAGAAGACCGGCCGCTGCGTGATCGCCTACGAAGCCCCCAAGACCTGCGGCTACGGCGCCGAACTGTCGGCGCTGCTCGCCGAGAAGTGCATCGAGTGGCTCGAAGGCCCGATCGTGCGCGTCGCCGGCTTCGACACGCCATTCCCCTACACGCTCGAACACCTCTACATGCCCGACGAGAAGCGCGTGCTCGCCGGCATCGAGAAGACGTTCTCTTGGTGAGCGCCCACCGCGCGCGCTCATCGCACCCAGCCACCCCTGCATTCAGGAACGAACGAACATGACCCGCAAGGAATTCAAGTTGCCCGACATCGGCGAAGGCATCGCCGAGGGCGAGATCGTCAGCTGGAAGGTCAAGGCCGGCCAGGCCGTGAAGGAAGAGGACGAGTTCGTCGAAGTGATGACGGACAAGGCGACGGTGACGATCACGGTGCCGTTCACCGGCGTGATCGCCGAGTTGCGCTGCAAGGAAGGCGACGTCGTGCCGGTCGGCAGCGTGATCGCGGTGATCGACGCCGGCGCTGCCGGTGGCGCTGCACCAGCCGCCGCGCCCGCTCCGGCCAAGCCCGCCGCCGCACCGACGCCCCCGCCGGTCCCGAAGGCCGCAGCCCCGGCCCCCGTCGCGATCCCCACCCCGCCGGTCCCGAAGCCCGTGCCGCCGCCGGTGCCGGTCGCAGCGGCCGCCGCCCCGGCCGCGAAGGCGTTCGTGCCGTCGAGCCCCGGCAAGGTGCTCGCCGCGCCAGCGACCCGTCGCCGTGCGCGTGAACTCGGCATCGATCTGGCGAGCATCGCGCCGACCGGCCCGCGCGGTCGCGTGACCAACGACGACCTCGCCGCCGCCGGGACCGCCGCTCCCGCAGCTCGTGGCGCTGCCCCGGCCGCTGCCAGCACCGCCCGCTTCGCGCCGGTGTCGATCCCGCCGGCCCCGGCCGGCCGCAGCGAGGAGCGCATCCCGTTCCGCGGTCTGCGCCGCAAGATCGCCGAGGCGATGACGCGGTCGAAGTACACCGCGACGCACTTCACCTACGTCGACGACATCGACGTCACCGAGTTGGTGAAGATCCGTGGCGAAGCCAAGAAGGCGTTCGCCGACAAGGGCGTCAACATCACCTACCTGCCGTTCGTGATGAAGGCGATCGTCGCCGCGATGCGCGAGTTCCCGGCGATGAACAGCTCGCTCGACGAAGTGACCAACGAGCTGGTCATCAAGAAGTACTTCAACTTCGGAATCGCCACCGACACCGACAACGGCCTGATCGTGCCGGTGATCAAGGACGTCGACCGCAAGTCGATCGGCGAGCTGGCGAAGGACCTCCAGGACCTCGCGGCGCGCACGCGCGACGGCAAGGTCACCGTCGAAGACCTCACCGGCGGCACGTTCACGATCACCAACGCCGGCAACATCGGCGGCCTGTTCGCGACGCCGGTCATCAACTTCCCCGAGGTCGCGATCCTCGGCGTGCACGCGATCAAGGACACGCCGGTCATCCGCGACGGCGCCTGCGTGCCGGGCAAGAAGATGTACCTGTCGGTCTCGATCGACCACCGCCTCGTCGACGGCGCCACCGGCGCTCGCTGGATGAACGTCGTCAAGGACCACCTCGAGCAGCCCTACCGCCTGCTGCTGGGCTGATGGCGAACACCAGGCAGAAGGCCAAGAAGGCGCCCACCAGGCCGGCCAAGCCGAAGCCTCCGGCGACGGCGCCAGCCACCACGGTGCCGGCCGGGGCCGGCCTCGTGCGCGTGCTCGAAGACGACGGCACGGTCGCCAAGGGCAAGGACCCGGCGCTACCGGTCGACACGCTGCGCACGCTCTACGAGCAGATGGTGCAGGTGCGCGAGTTCGACCGCCGCATGCTGATGCTGCAGCGGCAGGGCCGCATCGGCTTCTACGGGCCGATCCTCGGCCAGGAAGC
Organism: uncultured bacterium; assembly: GCA_937952215.1. Taxonomy (GTDB): domain Bacteria; phylum Planctomycetota; class UBA1135; order UBA1135; family UBA2386; genus UBA2386. The sequence goes on along the minus strand of CALFZH010000060.1, from coordinate 170,492 downwards.
CGCGACCGTCGGCTCGGTCGCAGCACTGCAGGCGCGCGACTGGATCTTCCCGGCCCTGCGCGAAGGCGCGGCCGCGATGATGCGCGGCCTGTCGCTGACCGAGGCGATCAACCAGCTGATCGGCAACGGCGCCGACCGCTGCAAGGGCCGCCAGATGCCGTGCCACTACACCTTCAAGGAAGGCAACTACTACGGCATGTCGTCGGTGATCGGCACGCAGCTCAGCCACGCCGTCGGTGCAGCGATGGCGGCGCGCATCCGCGGCGACGATGTCGTGGTGCTCGGCTACCTCGGCGACGGCGCGACGTCGGCGAACGACTTCCACTGCGGGATGAACTTCGCCGCGGTCTACCGGAGCCCGTGCGTGTTGTTCTGCCAGAACAACCAGTGGGCGATCTCGGTGCCGATCAGCAAGCAGTCGGCGTCGGAGACGCTGGCGCAGAAGGGCAAGGCCTACGGCATGCCGTTCGTGCGCGTCGACGGCAACGACGTGCTGGCGGTGTACCAGGTCACGCGCGACGCGGTGGCGCGCGCGCGCGCCGGCGACGGACCGACGTTCATCGAAGCGGTGACGTATCGCCGGCTCGGCCACAGCAGCAGCGACGACCCGACGCGCTACCGCGACGAAGCCGAAGTGAAGGCGTGGGAGAAGAAGGACCCGGTCGACCGCTTCCGCGCCTACCTGACCAAGCGCGGGCTGTGGACCGAGGCGCAGGAGGTCGCGTTCAAGGAGCAGATCGCGCAGCGCGTCAACGACGCGATCGCCGCCGCCGAGAAGAACGGCCCGCCCGCCGACGAGACGCTGGTCACCGACGTCTACGCGCAGGTGCCGCAGCAGCTGAAGGACCAGCTCGCCGACGTGCTGGCACTCGAAGGGCGCGGCGTCAACCAGGGCGCCTTCCCGCTGTAGCGCGCGTGCGGCACGGCGGCTCCGCGAGTCGCTGGACTGCCGGCGCCGGGGCTGGTCGCACCCGGACCGAAGCGACGTACGTGCACCTTCCCGCGCCCCAGCGGGCCAACTGCCGATGGCCCTCGCTGATGGCGCGAAATTCCGCGGCCGTCCGACGATTTTCCTAGAGCGTCGTCGTGCGCAGAAACGCGACTGCGTGACGTTGCGGGTCGCTTTCGACGACAGCGGCTTTGGAGCTTCCCCATGCGACCGGCTCTCGTTTCGGTGCTGCTCGTTTCCATCGCTTCCGGCCAAGTGGCCCCCGGCAAGGCCATCCAGAGCATCTTCGCCAACGCCGGCGGCACCGACGGGCTGGTGATCGTCGGACGCGCCAATCCGCGCGTGAACGTCACGGGCCTCACGGCGCAGAACATCCAGAACGTCAACTCGGTTGCCCTGGATCCGATCGACAACTCGGTTTGGCTGGGCAGCATCAACACCGCTCCGACGACGCACGGCTTGCGCCGCGCAGCACTGACCGGCTCGACCCTCGGCACCGCGACACTCGTGGCGTCGCTGCCGACGGCCCCGAACGGCACGTTCTCCGGAATCTCGTTCGACCAGAACGGCAACCCGATCGTCACTTCGGGAGTCACGCCGCCGAACACGGGGGGCGTGTTCCGCGTGAACCGTCGAACCGGCGCCGTGACCAACCTGCTCGCGCCGCACGCGGCGATCTCGCCGTCGGGCACGGTCAACTGCGTCGATGTCGACCTCGCGACCGGCGACATCTATTTCGGCGTCGTCGACGGATCACCGGGCGCGGGCGGACGCATCTTCAAGCTCCCGGGACCGTTCCCCAACACTGCGGCTCCCGTTCTCGTCGGCACCTGCCAGCCCGCCAGCAACAGCGTGACCATCACCGGCGTGGCGTTTCGGCCGGCAGTCGGCGCCACGCCGGCGCGGGTCTACTTCACGAACTACGCCACCGGCAACACGAGCGTGGGCTACGTGAACGCCGCCGGCGGCGCGTCCGTGGTCGTGGCCGGCACGCCGTTCTCCTTCCCGGGCATGAACTGGATCGCCTACGACCGCACGGCCGACGACTTCTGGCTCTGCACGGGCGGCCCCAACCCGGACCAGGTCTTCACGATGTCGCCGATCGGCGCCTCGGCGTTCGTCACCGATCTCGGCGCGAACGGCACGCCGTCGGCGATCGACGCCAACGACAATCCGTACGGCTCGCATCGCGTCGTGCCGCAGCACGTCCCGACCACCACCTACACGATCGAGCAGTCGGTGACCGGCAATCCCGGCGACATCGCCGTGCTCGGCATCGATTTCGGCACCGGTCCGATCGCCGTCACCGCGGGCTACTTCGACGGCTCGGGCACGTTCTGGGCCAGCTACCCGGGCATCAACTACGGCCCAGGATCGCCCGGCACGATCGTCTGGGTCTGCGCCAGCGTCACTACCGACCTGCAGACCATCCACTTCATCAACTCGTCGGCTCCCTGGCCGCTCAACTGACGCGGTCGGCTTGGCGAACGGGACCCGCCGGACGATACTCGGCGCCCGTCGATGCGCTGCGCCGCCGCGTTCCTGCTGCTCCTGCTCCTGCCCGGGCTGATCCTGCCGGCAGGCATGCTGCTGCACGTCTGCCGCTGCGCGCCCCGCGCTTCGGCCGAGACGCGGTCGTGCTGCGCCACCGAGAAGCAGCCGGAACGCCCCGCGTGCTGCCGCGCGCACCGCGGCGAACGACCGCGCGCGCCAGCGTCGGACGAGCCTCGGTTCGAGGCGCGGTGCGGTTGCACCTGGGTGCCGATGCCCGAGCCGAGGTTCGAGCCGTTCGTGCCCGACCTCGCGACGATCGCCGCACCCGCCCGCGCGTCGCACTCTGTCCCGATCGTGGTCGACTGGACGCACTGCCCGCCGCCGCGCGCGTGGCCGACTGCCGACTGCCGCCCGCCGCCGCCGCATCGCGAACGCAACCTGCCGCTGCGCGTGTAACGGTCCGACGGTCCGTCCGTCTGCGTGTCCGTTCGTTCCGCTCTTGCCGCCCTGAGGGGTGGCGCCCTGCCGAGGTTGCCATGTTGCGTTCGCTCTCCGTCCTGCTGCTCTCCTGCTCGATCGCCGCGTCCCAGACGCCGCCCCCCGCGCCTGCGCCAACACCCGCGCCAGAACCCACACCCGCGGCCGTCGAAGTCGTCGTGCCGACGTTCCCCAACGCCACGTGCCCGATCATGGGCAAGAAGGTGTCGCAGCCGCTCTTCATCGACACCGAGCTCGGCCGCTTCTGGGTCTGCTGCAAGCCGTGCTTCAAGAAGATCCGCGCCAACGTTCCCGCCGCGCACAAGACCGCCTATCCGGTCGTCACCGATGCGAAGAACACGACCTGCCCCGTCAGCGGCAAGCCGATCGGCGAAGGCGCGCCACTGGTCACGCTGCAGGGCCATCGCTTCGCGGTGCACAGCGAGGCCGAGGTCGCCCTTGCCCAGCAGCACTCACAGACCACGCTGGTCAAGCTGCTGCGCCCTGGCGTGCGCGACGTCGGCAACAAGACGTGTCCGCTGACGGGCGAAGCGGTCGCGGCGAACGCGTTCGTCGTGATCGGCGATGCCATCGTGCACCTGGCGGCGGGCAAGGGCCTGGCGGACGTCAAGGACGCGAGTGCCGTGCTCGCGAAGGCGGAGGAGCTCGCCAAGACGCCGCCGCAGCCCGAGGCCCGAAAGTGAAGGCGCGTCGCTGCGCCGCCATCGTGTTCGCTGCCCTGGCCGCGTGCTCGGCGGCGCCGCCGCTGCCAGCCCCCGAGCGCACGCACCCGGCATCGCCCGAAGCCGACGAGGCGCCCGAGCGCGCGCCGAGCCAGACGCTGGTGATGCCCGAACGCAAACCGCCGACAGTCGCGCCGACCGGCAAGGGGCACTGACGTGCGTCCTCTCGCTCTGGCGGTGACGACGCTCGCGGCACTCGCGGCGTGCCGCACGACCGACCCGGCGAACGACGACGCGACGCTGCGCAGCCACGTGCAGGAGCGGACCGGCACCGCACTGACAGCGCCGCCAGCGTCGCTGGCCGGGCTCGACGACGAGACCGTGGCGATGCTGCGCGCGCCCATCGACGCCGAGACCGCCGTGCGCATCGCGCTCCGCAACAACCGCCGCGTGCAGGCGACGTTCGAACGCCTCGGCATCGCGCGCGCCGACTTGCTGCAGGCTTCGCGCCTGCGCAACCCGGTGTTCGACGGCGACGCGCGGTTCCTGCTCGACGGCGGCACCGAGATCGAACTCGGGCTGGCCGCGCCGTTCGTCGACTTGCTGCAGCGTCCGCTGCGCGAACGGCTGGCCGCCCACGAGTTCGCAGCAGCGCGGGCGATGCTGGCGGCAGAGCTGGTGCAGCTGGTGTTCGCCGTGCGGCGCGCCGTTGTCCACGCGCAGGCGGCCGAGCAGCTGCTGGATCTCCGTCGTCAGGCGGTCGTCGCGGCCGGTTCGGCCCACGAACTGGCGGTCGCCCTGCACGCGGCCGGCAACTTCACCGACCAGCAGCTCGCGATGGAGCGCGTCGGCGAGTCGCGGGCGCGCCTGGACCTCGCCGCGGCCGAACTCGCCGCGAGCGAAGCCCACGAACCGCTGCAGCGCCTGCTCGGACTCTGGGGTGCGGGCGCGGAGTGGACGCTCGCCGGGCCGCTGCCCGCGGATCCGCTGCAAGGCCAGGATCTCGCGCACGCCGAGAATCGCGCGATCGCCGCCAGCCTGGCGATCGCCGCGCATCGCGCCCGCCTCGACGCGCTGGCGCAGAAGGCCCGTCTGCGCTCGTGGCAGCAGTGGCTGCCCGACGGCGAATTCGGCGCCAGTGCTCTGCGCGAGCCCGGCGGCGACTGGGGCCTCGGACCCCACGTGGCCCTCGAGCTGCCGCTGTTCGACGACGGCGCACCCGCGCGCGACCGCGCCGCCCATGCGCTGACCGCCGGGCTGCTCGAGTACACGCAGCTCGCCGTCGAGATCCGTTCCGCGGCACGCACGCTGCGCAGCCGCGCCGCGGTGCTCGCCGATGCCGCACGCTTCCAACGCGAGACGCACCTGCCGCACCGCGAAGCCGTCGTGCGTACGACGCTGCAGACCTACAACGCGATGCAGATCGGGGCCTTCGACGTGTTGCTCGCCCGCCGCCGCCAGCTCGACGACGAACGGGAACACGTGACGACGCTGCGCGACGCGCACCTCGCGCGGCTCGATCTGCAGGAACTGCTCGCCGGCAGCCTGCCGCGCCGCGCGTTCGCTGGCCTGCCCCAGACCGACGCCGCCGGCGAACCCACCCCGCCCGACGAACGAGGCCACGAATGAGCCACGACCGCCGCCAGTTCCTGTTCCGCAGCGCCGCCGCAGGGCTCGGCGCCGCCAGCCTGCGCGCGAGCACGCTGCCGCCGAACGCGCCGCCGCAGCCGCCGGGCCAACCGTTCGTCGATTACCTGCCGGTCGAGACGCCGAACGGTGCGTCGCTGCCGTGGAAGATCGTCGACGGCGTGAAGGTGTTCCACCTGGTCGTCGAAGCGGTGCGGCACGAGTTCGCACCCGGCCTGCAGGCCAACTGCTGGGGCTACAACGGCCGCGTGCACGGACCGACGATCGAAGCGGTCGAGGGTGATCGTGTTCGCATCTACGTGACCAACCGCCTCGACGCGCCGACGACGGTGCACTGGCACGGGCTCATCCTGCCGAACGGCATGGACGGGGTCGGCGGCATCACGCAGCGCTCGATCGAGCCCGGCGAGACGTTCCTCTACGAGTTCGTGCTGAAGCAGCACGGCACGTTCATGTACCACAGCCACCACGACGAGATGGTGCAGATGGCGATGGGCCTGATGGGAATGTTCGTCGTGCACCCACGTGTCCCGAAGGAGCCGCTGCCGGACCGCGACTTCGTCTACATGCTTAGCGAGTGGGCGCTGAAGGTCGGCACGGAGCGACCCGATCCGAACGAGATGAAGGACTTCAACGTGCTCACCTTCAACGCCAAGGTGTTCCCGGCGACCGCACCGATGGTCGTGCGCACCGGCCAGCGCGTGCGCATCCGCATCGGCAACCTGAGTGCGATGGACCACCACCCGATCCACCTGCACGGGCATGTGTTCACGGTGGTCGCGACCGACGGCGGCGAAGTGCCGCCGAGCGCACGCTGGCCCGAGACCACGGTCCTCGTCGCGACCGGACAGACGCGCACGGTCGAGTTCGTCGCCGATGCGACGGGCGACTGGCCGATGCACTGCCACATGACGCACCACGTGATGACGCAGATGGGGCACGACCTGCCCAACCTGTTGGGCGTCGACCCGGGTCAGTTCGACGCCGAGCTGGCGAGCGCGGTGCCGACCTTCGCGAAGATGAACGCGGCGGCGATGAGCGCCGACCCGAACGCGCCCGACGAAACGCTGCCGAAGAACAGCCTGCCGATGGTCGGCGGGCAGGGGGCGTTCGGCTACGTGACGATGGGCGGCATGGTCACGGTGCTGAAGGTGCGCGACGGGATCACGGAGTACGGGGATCCCGGGCACTACCAGCACCCGCCGGGCACGGTGGCCGACGTGGCGTCGAGCGAGGCGATGCGGGCGGACGGGATCGACGGTTGAAAGCGGCGGACCCGAAGTTCTCTCGTCCCGCCTCCTTCCGCCGCATCGCCGTCGTCCGTAGCCTGCTCACCCCCACATGACCTACGACGTGCTCGTCCTCGGTGCCGGCCCCGCCGGCTACGTCTGCGCCATCCGCTGCGCCCAGCTCGGCCTGAAGACCGCGGTGATCGAGAAGGAGAACCTCGGCGGCGTCTGCCTCAACGTCGGCTGCATCCCCAGCAAGGCGCTGATCGCCGCCAGCAAGCTCGTCGACAAGATCCGTCACGCCGACGTGATGGGCATCAAGGCGAAGCTCGAAGGCATCGACCTCGGCGCGCTGGTCACGTGGAAGGCCGGCATCGTCAACAAGCTGACGTCGGGCGTCGGCGGCCTGCTGAAGAACCACAAGGTCGACGTGTTCTTCGGCGACGGCAAGGTCGTGGCGAAGAACCGGGTCGAGGTGAAGGGCAAGGACGGCACCAAGACCGTCGAAGCGAAGAACGTCGTCGTCGCCGTCGGCAGCACGCCGATCGAGATCCCGGGCTTCCCGTTCGACGGCGAGAGCGTGTGGTCGAGCACGCACGCGCTGGCGCCGAAGCAGCTGCCCAAGCGCATGATCGTGATCGGCGGCGGCTACATCGGCCTCGAGCTCGGCCTCGTCTACCACAAGCTCGGCACCGAGATCCGCGTGCTCGAGTTCATGGACCGCGTGCTGCCCGGCATGGAGGAGGAGCTGAGCAAGGAGATGGGGCGCTCGCTGAAGAAGAAGAAGATCGAAGTGCACCTGAAGACCAAGGCCACCGGCTTCAAGAAGACCAAGAACGGCCTCGAGGTGTCCGCAGAGGTCGACGGCAAGCCGCAGACGTTCGAATGCGACGTGGTGCTGTCGTGCGTCGGCCGCCGCCCGTCGGGCAAGGGCCTCGGGCTCGAGGCGATCGGCGTCAAGGTCGACGACCGCGGCTTCGTGACGGTCGACCACCGCCGCATGACCAACGTGGCGGGCATCTACGCGATCGGCGACGTCGCCGGCCAGCCGATGCTCGCGCACAAGGGTTCGCACGAAGGGCTCGTCGCGGCGGCGGCGATCGCCGGCGACAAGGGCGCTGCCTACGACCCGGCGTCGGTGCCGGCGGTGATCTTCACCGACCCCGAGATCGCGTCCGTCGGCCTGTCGGTCGAGGAGGCGAAGAAGGCTGGCTTCGAGCCGGTCGAGGGCAAGTTCCCGTTCGGCGCCTCGGGGCGCGCGATGTCACTCAACGAGACCGAAGGCTGGGTGAAGGTCGTCGGCGACGCCAAGACCGACAAGCTGCTCGGCGTGCACATGATCGGCCCCGAGGTCACCGAGCTCGTCGCCGAGGCCGCACTCGCGCTCGAGATGGGCGCCACGGTGTCGGATCTCGCGCAGACGATCCACGCGCACCCGACGCTGCCCGAAGCGATGATGGAGGCCGCCGAGGCCGTGCACAGCATGGCCGTGCACATCTTCCAGACGCCGAAGAAGGCGCACTGAGTCGCGGCGAGTCCGCCCTTCACGCCGACGACCCTGCTGCCGCGTGTGCAGGCCCTCGACGAGGTCCGGCTGAGCCGCCATCGGCGTCTCGTCGATCCCGTCGGCGAACACGGCGACCCCGCGGCAGACGCCGCCGCGCGATCTACCTGTCCCCCGCCGCTGCGTCGAGGCGCGCTTTCCACTCGGCGTGCTTCGCTTCGTCCCCCGTGGCGCGGTAGAGCTCGACGAGCGCCTCGACCGCCTGGCGAAGAAGGACCTGATCGCTCGCGGGGATCGCGGCCCGCTGCGCATCGAGCCCGCGCCAGCCGCCGAGCAGCAACGGCTCGGCTTCGGCCGGCATCCCACTGGCCAGCAACGAACGCCCGAGCAGGGCCTCGGTAGCGGCCGTCTGCCACCCGCCGATCGCGTTCGCTCGGCGCAACGCCAGCGACTCCTCCAGCCAAGGACGTGGCGTCACGGCATCGCCGCTCGCGAAGAGGCGGCGCGAGAACTGGGTCAGCAACCGGACGAACGTCGCCGTGTCGGCGCCCGGATCCTGCTTCCATCCCGCCCGAAACTGCTCGAACAACTCGAGCGCCTTGCCCTTCTTGCCGCCGACCAACGACGCCACCGCGAGGTTGTGCACGGCGGCCAGCGTCTGCGGGTGATTCGCTCCCAACCGCTCCCGCGTCGCAGCGAGGATCTCGTCGTACAACGGCAGCGCCCGATCCATCTGGCCCGCGGCGCGATACTGGACCGCGAGGTTGTTGATCGCGGTGAGTGTCTCGGCATGCCGATCGCCGAGATGTTCTCGCTCGAGCCGCACCACTTCCTCGAGCAGCGACAGCGCTTCGGCCCGCTGCCCGGCCTCGAAGCGCAACCCCGACAGGGTGGCCATGGCGACGAACGCCTTCTGCCGGTTGCCGAAGCGCTGCCGACGGAGCGCGACCACCGTCTCCATGAGCGCGATGGCCGGCGCGAACTCACGCTTGCCGCCCAGCGCAGTCGCCAGCCCGAAGCGGACTTCGTCGGTCTCCGGATGGTCGCTGCCGAGCAGGGCTTCGAGCTTCGCCAGCAACTCCGTGTAGGCCTCGACGCCGGCCGCTGGCCCGCCCGCCCGACTGCGAAGCTCGGCGACGTGCCGCAGCGCGATCAACGTCTCCGGATGCTCGGCGCCGAGACGCTGGTCGGCGAGCCGATGGCACTCGACGACCATCGCCTCGCCTTCTGCCTTCTGCCCGGCCAGCCACTTCATCATCCCGAGGTTGCCCATCATCTTCAGCGTCGTCGGATGTTCGGCGCCGAGGCGCTGCCGGGCCGTATCGAACGCCGGCTGCAAGACCGCGAGACCATCGCTCGCCTGTCCGGCGTCGCGCATCGCCACGCCGAGGTTGTTCCGGGCCATCAGCGAGTCGGGATGGTGCGCACCGACGGACGCCTCCAACAGGCGAACGACCTCGCGGCCGAGTTCGATCGCGCGCTCGGTCTGACCGACGTCCGCGCACACGACCGCCAGATTCGAATGGCTGGTCAACGTGTCGAAGTGCTCGGGGCCCAGCACACGCCGCCGGGTGGCCCACACTTCCTCCAGCATGGGCAGCGCCAGATCGAAGCGCCCCATCAGCCAATGGCAGTTGGCGAGGTTGGCCTGTGCCATCAGCGCATCGGCGTGTTCCGCCCCGCGCAACGCCTTCAAGCGCTCCCAGCAGTCCGTCTTCATCTCGAGCGCTGCAGCCAGGTTGCCGGTCTGCTCGTGCGCCTCGGCCAGGTTCACGAGAGCAGCGATGGTGTCGCGATGCCCGGCGCCCGACCGCGATTCGTGCAGAGCAGCGGCCCGCTCGAGCAGCTTCTTGGCGTCGGCGGGAAAGCCGAGCGTCAGCAACGACGTCCCGAGCCGGTGGCACAGGGTCGCCACGACGGACGCATCGCCGACCGCATGCTCGTCGATCCGCTCGCCGGCTTGCCGCAGTCGCCGCGCGAGCACCTGCTCCAACGGCTCCGTGGCGCGCGCTTGGCGGATGTCGAGGTCGCTGAAGACCGAGAACAGCAACTCACTGCCGGCCTCGATCTGCGTCAACCGTCGCTGCGTCTGCTCCTTGGCGATGCGCTCGTTCTCGGCCGACGCCTGTGCCTGCTCACGGGCACGCTGTTCCCCGGCGGCGCGTTCGCTCTCGCGCTTCTCGGCCGCCTGGGCGAGGACCTGCTGGGCGCGGGCCTCGTACATGCCGAGCGTCGTGCCGACGATGCCGGCCAGCAGCGCCAGCACGAGCAGGGCCGCACCCACCACGGCCGCGCGATGCCGGCGAACGAACTTCTGCACGCGGTACCACCGACCTGGGGGCCGCGCCACGACCGGCTCGTGCGCGAGGAACCGCCCGATGTCGGCAGCGAAGTGCAGCGGGCTCTCGTAGCGCCGAGTTGGCTCCTTCTCGATCGCCTTCATCACGATCCAGTCGATGTCGCTGCGCAGCCAACGCCGCAGCGCCGCCGGGTCGAGCGCGCGACTCGCGGCAACCGCCGGCAGGTCGCGTGCGGTACTCAGCCGCGTGCTGGGACGAGGCGGATCCACTTCGCGGACCATGCGCAGCATCTCCAGCAGCGCGCCGCGTTCGAACTGGCTCGCATCGAGCGGCGGCGACCCGACGAGCAACTCGTACAGGACCACGCCGAGGGCATAGACGTCCGTGCGCGTGTCGAGATCGCCCGACGACGGATCGGCCTGCTCGGGACTCATGTAGGTCGGCGTGCCGACGATGGCCCCGGTGTCGCCGAACGTCTGGTCCGTCAGCGCCTGCCCGATCGCCTTGGCGACGCCGAAGTCGATCACCTTGGGCACCGGCCGGCCGTCGACCTCGGTCACGAGGATGTTGCCCGGCTTGAGGTCGCGATGGATGACGCCCTTCTGGTGCGCGTGCTGGACAGCCTGGCAGATCTGCACGAACAGCTCGAGCCGCGTCCGCACGCCGATCTGCCGCTGATCGCAGTAGTCCGTCAGCGGCAGGCCGGTGACCAGTTCCATCGCGAACCACGGCTCGCCCCGTTCGGTGGTTCCGCCGTCGTGCACACGCGCGATGCCCGGATGGTCCATGCGCGCGAGCGCTTGCCGTTCGGCTTCGAAGCGGCGCACGATCGCCGCCGACTCGATGCCGGAACGGATCAGCTTGATCGCGACGCGCCGCCGCACCGGGGCGTGCTGCTCGGCGATCCAGACCGAGCCCATGCCGCCTTCGCCGAGCTTCTCGACGAGCTGGTAGCGGCCATCGATCCACGTCGCGGCGCGAACGGACTCGACCGGCGAGGATGCGCCCACGGCGAACGGCTGCACGTTGGTCGCCATGGTCCCCGCGCTCGCCGCCGCGGGTTGTGAGGGTCGCGGCGGCGCGGTTGCGCCGGCCTCGTGATCCGCCGCTGCCGAGCGCGCGAGCCACTCGGCTTGCCGCGAAGCGTCGCCGGGGAACAGCCGCGCCAGCTCGGCGCCCCGCTGTGGCGCCGGGATCGCGCGCAGACGTTGCAGGAGTTCGGCGTCGTTCATGCTGCGTCGGGTCGAGGGGAGATCGGGATGCGAAGGTCGGCAGTCGCCGCAGGCCTGAGCCGCCGCGCGGCCATTATCTGTCGCTCGCCGCGATCGCCGCGAGGAACCGTTCACCGAACGACGCCAGCTTCTTCTGCCCGACGCCGCGGCAGTTCAACAGCGCCAGCGGCGTCGACGGCCGCACGCGAGCCATCTCGTCGAGCGTCGTGTCGGCGAACACCACGAACGGCGGCACGCCGAGTTCACCGGCGATCGTGCGCCGCAGGGCGCGCAGCGTGTCGAACAGCGCCTGCTCCGTCGGCGACAGTTCGGGAACGTCGTCGGCTGCCGCCGCGACGCTCCGGCGAGCGTCCTCGCGCCGCCGGCGTCCACGCGCCGTCAGCGCTTGCTTGGGCATGCGCAACTCGGCCTCCACTTCGCCGCGCAGCACGCGCGGCGCGTCCGGCCCGAGCGCCAACGTCGGATACTCGCCGTCGCTGCGCACCAGCAACTCCGCGTCGATCAGCTGGTCGACGAAGTTGCCGAGCCGACCCGCCGGCAGCCCCTTGCACACCCCGAACGTCGGCAGCCGATCGTGGCCGCGTTGCAGCACCCTCTCGCTGCGGCTGCCGCGCAGCACGTCGATCACGTAGCCAGCACCGTAACGCTGCCCCGTGCGCGCGACCGCCGAGAGGATCTTCTGCGCCAGCACCGGCCCGTCGGGCACCGGCTCGAGTTCGTCGAGGCAGACATCGCAGGCGCCGCAGTTGCCCGCCTCGTAGGCCTGCCCGAAGTACTCGCTGATCGCACGATGGCGGCACCGCGCGCGGCCGGCGAAGCGCTGCATCTGCGCGAGCAGCCCGAGTTGCGCCTCGAGCGCCGCCGGATCGCCGCCGCTCTCGGCGCTGCTGCGCTCCATCACCGAGCGCCACTTCGCGGCATCGGCCGCCGAGTAGAGCAGCAGGCACTCGGCGGGCATGCCGTCGCGCCCGGCGCGACCGGTCTCCTGCTGGTAGGCCTCGAGGCTCTTCGGCATGCCGGCGTGCACGACGAGCCGCACGTCGCTGCGGTCGATGCCCATGCCGAACGCGACCGTCGCGACCACCACGTTCACGCGTTCGGCCCGGAAGTCGGCGGAGAGCTGCGTGCGTTCGCCGGCCGGCAAGCCCGCGTGGTAGGCGCGCGCGTCGATGCCCTGCTGCTGCAAGGCACTCGCGAGCGCTTCGGTGTCCTTGCGCGCGATGCAGTAGACGATCGCCGCCGCGTCGGGATGGCGGCGGATCGCCTGGCCGACCTGCGCCTCGAGATCCTGCCGCGGCAGCACGCGGTAGGTCAGCTCGGGGCGATCGAACGTGCCAACGCACACGACCGGATCGGCGAGGCGCAGCTGCTCGGCGATGTCGGCGCGCACGCGCGGCGTCGCCGTCGCGGTGAACGCCTGGAACGGCACGCCGGGAAACTGCTCGCGCAGCTCGGCAAGGCGCCGGTACTCCGGCCGGAAGTCGTGCCCCCACTGGCTGATGCAGTGCGCCTCGTCGATCGCGAACGCGGCGACGTTCTGGCCGCGCAGCCAGCGCAGGAACGCCTCCTGGAACAGCCGCTCGGGAGCGACGAAGAGCAGCCGCAGCGATCGGTCCGCAGCCATGCGCCGCAGTTCGGACCGCGCATCCGCCGCCAGGTTGCCATGCACCGCCGCCGCCGGCACGCCGAGCAGCCGCAGGCCGTCGACCTGGTCCTGCATCAAGGCGATCAGCGGCGACACCACCACGACCAGCCGGTCGAGCAGGAGCGGCGGCAACTGGTAGCACAACGACTTGCCGCCGCCGGTCGGCAGCACGACGAGCGCGTCACGCCCGTCGAGCGCGGCGTCGATCGCCTCGCGCTGCCGTTCGCGCAGCAGCGCGAAACCGAACCACCGCTGCAGGGCCGCGGTGATCGCGGCATCCCGCGCAGGCGCGCTGGCCAGGTCCGGCGAACTCATGGCCGCCGTTCGTAGCGAACCGACGGCGCGACTGCACGCGCGCAGATCGTCCCATCACCCGCCCGCAGCGCCGCGCAGCATCCCGGCGGCGCGGCGATGCCGCAGGCCCTCGATCACGTAGACGAGTAGACCCGCCCAGATCCACGCGAAGCCCTGCGCGCGGCCGCCGTCGAACGGCTCGTGGTAGACGAGCCAGCCGAGCACGAACTGGATCGACGGCGACAGGTACTGCAGGAGCCCGAGCGTGGTCAGCGGAATGCGCGCCGCGGCGAATGCGAACCAGACCAGCGGGATTGCAGTGATCCAGCCCGACGACACCAGCAGCAGCGGATCGACGAAGCCACCGCGGGCCAGCGCACCACCGCCGTGCACGACGAGCCAGCCGACCGCGAGCGGCGCGAACAGCAGCGTCTCGACGGCGAGCCCATCGATCGCCGGCATCGGCGACCGCTTGCGCACGACCCCGTAGAGCGCCCACGTGATCGCCAGCAGCAACGCCATCCACGGCAGATGACCGACGGCGACGATCAGCCACGCCACGCCGACCGTCGCGAGCGCGATCGCCAGCCACTGCAACGGCCGTGGCCGTTCGCCGTGCAGAAGCGCGCCGGCGGCAACGTGGAACAGCGGCACCAGGAAGTAACCGAGGCTCGCTTCGAGCAACTGCCCGCGCCCGATCGCCCACAGGAACACGAGCCAGTTGCCCATGAGCAGCGCACCGGTCAGCGCGTTCACCGCGAGCAGGCGCCGACTCGCGAGCAACTTCAGCACGCCGATCAGGCGTCCCTGCGCCGCGAGCACGACGAGCAGGAACAGCAGCGACCACACGGTGCGCTGCGCGACGAGTTCGAGCGCGTCGACGTGGCCGAGTTGCTTCCAGAAGATCGGGACCAGGCCCCAGAACAGGAAGCAGCCGGCACCGGCGAACAGGCCACTGCGATGCGCAGGGTGGACGGGGGCTCGCGGCACGAAGGCGCGAACGTTGGCGGCGCCTGCCGATGTCGTCAACACGCGATCCAACGGTGCGATGGACGTGACACGACCGCCCGCGACGTGGGCCCGCAGGTGAGGTGCCGAGCCAGCCGAAAATGCACCCCATGACCGAGGACGACTGGGCGCCGCTGCCAGCGGAGCGACTCTGCGAACGTCCCGGTGACGTCGTCGATCTCACGCCGCGCAAGCCCAAGCCACCAGCGCCGCCGCCGCCACCGCCGCCGGCACCACCGGACCCGGCCGCGGAGCGTGCACTCGCCGAGTTGAAGCAGCGGATCGCGCGGCAGCCGGCCGCGACGAGCCTCATCGCGCAGGCGGGGCGCGACGAGCAACGGGCCGCGCGGCGCATGAAGGCCGCCGGCGACGCGCGGCTCGCCGCGACGCTCGCACACGCCGACGATGCCCAAGCACAGCCCGTGGTCGAGTACGACGCCGGAACCGACGGTCGCGACTCGCGCGAAGAGAGCGAGTGGTTCCGCGCGCTGCCGCCGGCCGAGCAGGAACGGCTGCACACGTCGTGGGCAGGCAAGCGCTCGCAAGCGATCGACTCCGCCGTCGGCCAGCGCACCCACCGGAACCGGCGGTTCGTCGCGGCCGTCGTCGTCTTCGTCGCCGCGATGTTCCTCGGCACCGGCGCCTTCTGGCACGCGACGATCGCCGCCGGGATCGTGTGCGGAATCTGGTGGCGGCACGCGTCGCCCGACCGCTTCCTGGATCCCCTGCGGGCGCTGGGCTGCCTCTATGCGATGCACGCCATCGCGATGGTCGCGCAGCAACGCTTCGTGACCGGCCCGTTCTGGGACAGCATCCTGGTCTGCGCTTTCGCGGCGCTCATCGGCTTCGACGGCGAGTGCCGACGCAGCGGCGGCTTCGACGCACGCTGAACGTCGAGGACCGCACCAGCCTCTGCCGAGATCACTCGGCGAGGTAGACCTTGCGGTCGTCGCGGCGCGCGAACAGTTGCGCGAACCGTTCCGCATCGAGCCCACGATCGCCGAGCAGCACCGCGGGCCGCGCGGGACCCTGGAAGTCGGCGGCCCACCGCGCCGTGGCCCGTTCGCCGAACGCGCGCGCCATGGCGCCTTCGGCGAGCCAGTCGTAGCCGTCGAGCTCCGCGCCACCCGGCAGCGACCGCAGCCCCTTCGCCGCGTTCCAGCGCACGACGTAGTACGGATCGTCGAGCAGCCGCGCGAAGTACGGCGCGAGCCAATCGCTGCCCGCGGTCGAACGCGCCTCGCTGCGGCCAGCCCCCCACGCCGCGAGCATGCGCAGTCCGGCGTCGCCGGTGAGCAACCATCGCGCGCCCGCGGCAACGTCGCGCTGCTCGTCGTCGAGCGTGGGCATGTCCGCCCCCCAGTGGGTCGCCAACTGCTCCGCGGTCCACTGCAGCGTGCGGTCGAGGTGGCACAGGTTGCACGCGTTCGGCCGCCCGGTCGCGAGCTCCTTCTGCACCGAGGGGCTGGTGATCTGGTGGCTGCGCGAGGCCTTCATCAGCCCGACCGAAGTGTGCGGCATGTGGCACTCGTAGCAGTTGCTGCCGATCGAATCGGGGGCATGCCGCGTGTGCGCGCGCAGGGCGTCCGGCGTGGCGAACTCGGCGTGGCACTGCGTGCAGGCGGCGTTGCCGCGCATGCCGTCGCGCAGCTGGTCGTCGCGCCACGGCGCCGACGCACCCTCGGCCGGGTGCATCTCATGGCACGACGTGCAGTCGAGCTGGCGGCTGCGATCGCCATGCGTGAAGCACGGCGACTGCCGCAGGCCGTTGAACTCGCGGCCCGACAGCCGCACTTCGCCGTCGGACCAGAACGAGCTGGCGAAGAAGTTCGTGTTCTTGCGCAGTTCCGCGGCGAGCTCCGGCGCGTCGCCGTCGCCCGTGCCGATCACGAGGTGCGTCGCATGCAGGTCGCCGCCAGGACGGAACGGCGAGCCAGCGTCGCGCCAGGCGTCGTGATGCTGCTGCCGCAGGATCGACACCGCGTGGCATTGGCCGCAGGTCTCGGCCGAACGTGCGGGCGCCAGCGTGCCCGGATGCACGGCGGTCGGATCGTCGCCGCGTACCCGGGCGGCATAACGCCGCCACGGCAGCTGGTTCGCCGCGACGTGCGCGGCACCGGGGCCATGGCACGCCTCGCAAGCGATGCCGAGCTCGCCGACGTGCGTGTCGTTGTGGCCGATGTCGAGCCGCGGGCGCACGTTCGTCGCGTGGCAGGACGAGCAGCTCTGGCTCCAGGCGCCGGGTTCTGGCGGATCGCGGTACTCGGGCGGCAGCACGAACACGCTGGTCAGCGGCAGCCACACCCGCTCTTCGATCTTCCAGCACATCGGCATCGGCGCCAGTTCGCGACCGTTGCCCGTCGAGTACCAGAACACCTGCAGATGGTGCGAGCCGGTGAGCTGCTCGATCGGGCGCTCGACCGCGGCCGGCTGCAGGCCGCCGCGCTCGAATCTCGTCCACAGCTGCTCACCGCGCCACTCGAGCACGACCGGCTTGCCCCACCAGTCGAGCTCGACGCGCTCGAACGTCGGCGCCACGGTCGCGCGCGACGGTCGCTGCGTCATCGTGCGATGGAACGACTCGTGCCACGTGCCGTGTTCTGCCGGGTGGCACGAACGGCACGTCGCCGAGCCGACGTAGTCGTCGGTGGGCGCGACCAGCGGACTGGAGCCCGACGCCGGCGCCACGTCGCGGCGGAACGCCAGCGAGCCGACCAGTGCGAGAGCCACGACGATCGGCAGGGACCACTGCATCGGCGGCGCAGAATCTAGCGCGCGCGAGCGTGGAAGGCGCGCCGCGCCCCGGCAGTGCGCGCCGCGGAATCCGCCTCGTCATCGGCGATTGCCGAAGCGACGCCGTTGCCGGAGCGCCCCTACTTGGCACCGCAAAGCAGATGACTACACTGCGGCCATGGCCGACCGGACACCGCTCTCGTTGCTCGCCACGCTCGACCACGTGCTGCGCGGGACCTTCCTGCAGCCGGACGAACTGACGCGCGGCCGCATCGAAGTGCCGACGCGACGCCTGATCGGCCTGGGTCTCGGTCTCGGCGCGCTCTACGGCGTCGCCCTCGGCAGCTACGCCGCGCTGCGCGGCGCCGACCAGGCCGCCCTGCAGATCCTCGCGAGCATGCTCAAGGTGCCGCTGCTGTTCCTGCTGACGCTCGCCGTCACCTTCCCGTCGCTCTACGTGTTCGCGGCGTTGCAGCGCTTGCCGCTCGACGTGCGCAGCACGCTGCGCTTGCTGCTGATCGCCATCCTGGTGCACCTGGCGGTGATCGCGAGCCTAGGGCCGGTGTTCGCGTTCTTCGCGGCGAGCACCAAGAGCTACGCGTTCATGCTGCTGCTGAACGTCGCCTTCTTCGCCATCGGTGGCATCCTCGGCTTCGCCGTGCTGCGCCGCGCGACGCACGGCATGTTCACGGCGGCGGCAGCCGAGCCACCGCCGCTACCCGCTCCCGACGCGGTCGCGGCCGGCGAAGTGGCCGCGCCGCGCGCGCACGGCTCGGCCCGTACCAGCCTCGCGGTCGAGCAGGCGCGGCGCGTGCTCCGCACCTGGTGCCTCGTCTACGGCGCCGTCGGCGCGCAGATGGGCTGGCTGCTGCGGCCGTTCCTCGGCTCGCCCGACCTGCCGTTCACGATGTTCCGTCCGCGCGAGGACAACTTCTTCATCGGCGTGATGCGCGCGCTGCGCGCCCTCGGCGGCGGATGATCGCACTCGCGGCAGAACGGCTGCTGCGCGGCGAAGTGGCCGACGTGCCCGCCCGCGCCACTTGCGCACTGGTCGGCGCGCTGGGCGCTGCGGCGATGGGACTCGCGCTCGGCGGCTCCTCCGGCGATGCACGCCTCGGACTGTTCGCGGCGGTGAAGGTGCCGATGCTGCTGGCGCTGGCAACCGGTCTGTGCCTGCCGAGCTTCTACGTCGTCAACACCGTGTTGGGCCTGCGGAACGACTTCGCGGCGGCGTGGCACGCCGTGCTCGCGGCGCAGGCGACGCTGGGCATCGTGCTCGGGGCCCTGGCACCGGTCGCCGTGTTCCAGTCGCTCTCGGTGCACGATCCCTACGCGCAGACGCTGCTCGATGGCGGCTTGTTCGCGAGCGCGACCTGGGCCGCGCAGCTGGTGCTCGCCCGGCACTACCGGCCCTTGATCGCCCGCGACCCGCGCCACCGGTACGCGGTGCGACTGTGGCTCGTGCTCTTCGTGTTCGCGGGCATCCAGCTGGCCTGGAACCTGCGACCGTTCCGTGGCACCGAGGGGTTCGCCGTGCAGTTCCTGCGGCCCGAAGCGTTCGACCAGAACGCCTACGTCGTGGTGCTCGAGCACCTGACGCGCTTGCTTCGTTAGACTCCGCCACCCGCCGCCGCGGCACGCCCCTGCTCGGCCCGGCCCCGTGCTCGTGTGAAGAACCACTGCCTGCTCGTCGCGGCGGCGCTGCCGTTCGTCGCCGCCCACCTGACCGCCCAGTACGCCTACACCCAACAAGTCGGTCTCGTCACCGGCCCGACCGTGATGAGTGAAGGCTGCATCCTGGTCGACGTCGACGGCGACACCGACCTCGATGTCGTGTTCGCCAACGGCTACGTGCTGAACATCGCCGGATCCGCGATCCAGCCGACGATCCTGATCAACAAGATCAACCTCGGCCAGGGCCTCGTCGACGAGACCGCCGCGCGACTGCCCATTCTCGCGATCAAGGGCACGCTGGTGATCGCGTTCGACGTCGACGGCGACGGCGACAAGGACCTGATGTTCTCGTGCAACGGCCCGAGCCAGCAGCGCCTCTACATCAACGACGGCACCGGCGTGTTCTCCGACCAGAGCGTCGCCAGGCTCGGTACCCTGAACATCTCGGTCGCCGGCTGCGCGTTCGGCGACGTCGACCAGGACGGCGACCTCGACCTGTTCTGCAACGACGAGGCGACGAACGGCCAGCTCAAGCTGTTCCGGAACGACGGGCTCGGGTTCTTCACCAACGTCACCGCGACGCACGTCGCCGCGGCGCCGAAGAGCAACCAGCAGGACGTCGTCGTCTGCGACGTCGACAACGACTGGGATCTCGACGTGATCAACGTCGGGAAGTCGTCGGGCCAGCAGATCTTCTTCAACGACGGCACCGGCAAGTTCCTCACCGTCACGACCTCGTTGCTGCCGACCGGCACCACGCTGACCTACGAAGCGGAGGCCGCCGACCTCGACCACGACGGCGACCTCGATCTGACGATGCTGTCGGTGTCGGGACTGACCGACACCGTGATCCGCAACAACCTCGTGCCGTCGGGCACGCTGTCGTTCACGAGCCTGACCACGGCGCTGACCGGCGGCAACGGCGACGACGACAACGAGTGGGCGTTCGTCGACGCCAACAACGACGGCTGGCTCGATCTGGTCAACGGCTCGCTGCAGAGCAACGGCGACAAGCTCTACCTCAACAACGGCGCGTTCTCGTTCGCGCGCCAGACCGGTAACGCCGGCTTCTCGCCGCTGGTCGACAGCACGCTCGACGTCGCGGTCGGCGACCTGAACGGCGACGGCGTCTTCGACGTGGTCACCGCGCAGGGCGAGTCGGGTTCGTTCCTCAATCGCGCCTACTACGGCACCGGCCCGGCCGACACCCGGGCCCCGCGCTTCGTGCGTGTCGAGCAATTGCCGGCGGTCTCGACCAAACCCGACGGGCCGTGGGTCGTGCGCGCCGTGATCCAGGACTCGATGGTCGACGACGGCGAGACGTCGGTGGCGACCGCGACGATGGACTGGTCGATCACGCACACCGGCGGCGTGACGACCGGCAGCACGCCGCTGCGTTTCCGCGGCGGCCTGTTCTACCGCGCCGACCTGCTGCCCCCGCCCGGCGTGGTCACCAACGGCTGCACGATCGCGTTCACGCTCACCGCGACCGACCGCCGCGGCAACAGCACGACGACACCGCAGCAGGTGTTCACGGTGTGCGGCATCCAGACGTACGCCCTCGGGCTTGGCGGCAACAACACGGCGCTGATCGCCGGCAGCGGAGCGACGACCCAGGGCAGCACCGTGACGATCGCGTGGAGCGCCGCCGGCCCGTCGACGCCCGGCGTGCTGGCGCTGTCGCTGGGCCGTGGCCTGGTCGTGCTGCCGCAGGGAACGCTCGTCGTCGACCCGGGCTCGCTGGTCACGATCGTCGGCATCGGCACCGATGCCGCGGGCAGCGGGTTCGTCGACCTGCCGGTCCCGACCTCGCCGCCGCTGGCCGGCTTGCGAGTCGCATTCCAGGGGCTGTTCGACCTGCCGTTCTCGCTGACCAACGGTGTCGACGTGGTGATCTGCCCCTGACGCGGTCGACCCGGCTCAGCGGCGGATCGTGAACGCAGGCTCGCGGCGCGTTCCGTCGATGCCCTCCCAGACCAGCGCGTCGACGCGCCCGAACGTCGGCCCGCGGCGAAGCCACTCGGCGAACGCGTCCAGTGCTTCGGGCGTGCCGTCGGCTTCCCCGACCACCGCGCCATCGGCGCGGTTCTCGACGTAGCCGACGAGCCCGAGCTTCTCGGCCATCGCCCGTGCGTGCGCGCGGAAGCCGACGCCCTGCACCCGGCCGGTGACCTCGAAGCGACAGCGCATGCGTCGATCGTGCCGCGAGTGACGCCGCGATGACACACCGCGGGAACGCGCAACGCATGGTTGGCGCCGAAACGCAGTCCCGCACCCCACCATGATCCGACCCGCTCCACTCCTCCCCGCCGCGCTCGCTCTCGCTCTCGCGGCGTCGACCGACGCCCAGACGTTCGTCGCGCTGCCCGCCACCGCGAATCCGGGCTTCGAACTGCCCGGCTACACGCTGGTGCCGTTCATGCAGCCGAACAGCCGCGTGCAGGCGTTCTACGACGCCGCCGAGGTCGGCGCGCCGTTCGTTGCCGACCGCCTCGAACTGCGCCACGACGGACCGATCCCGCAGGTCGGCGCACCGGGCCCGTTCTCGATCAGCAACCTCGAGATCCGCATCGGCGTGTCGAGCGTCCCCACGCCGACGGCCCGGTTCGCTGGCAACCTGACCCAACCGTTGACGACGGTGTTCAGCGGCCCGTGGACCTACCTGCCCGACAACGGCTCCGTCGCACCACACCCGTGGGGCGGTCCCGCGGGCACGCTGACGTTCCCGTTCACGACGCCGGTGCCGATCGCCGTGGGCGCCGGGCAGTGGCTCGTGATCGAGATCGCGATGCAGGGCAACAACATCAGCCTGTTCGGGTTCGCCCACGCGATCCTCGACGGCGCTGCGACGACGGGCGGGCCGACGAACGGCACCGCCGTGAACTACGGCCAGGGCTGCAGTGCTGCGACCGGCGCGCCGGCGGCAACCTCCGTCGTGACCGGCCTGATCGCGCCCGGCGGCGCGCATGCGCTCGGCGGCACCTCCCTCGGCGCCGATGCGCCGGCAATCGGCGTGTTCGGCATCAGCAACACGATGTCGTTCGCGCCGCTGCCGTGGACGCTGCCCGGCACGACGTGCGAACTGCTCGCGAGCGTCGACGCCACGGTCGGCACGGTGGCGAACGCCGCCGGGACCGTCGCGGGCGCCTCGGCCATCACCTTCGCGCTGCCGGCCACGGCGACGATCGCCGGGCTGACGATCTACGAGCAGATGGCCTCGCTGGTGCCCACCGCGAATTCGTGGGGCCTGGTGTTGGGCGATGCGGTCGCCGTGACCATCGGCGGCTTCGCACCGCCGGGGCGCGGCACCTGGCTGGTGTCGCACGAGACCGACGCGAACGCGCCGTACGCGGACGCGGTCCGGGCCTTCGGCCTCGGGGCCCGGCTGCGTACGCTCTGACGGTGTGCTGCGCACGCGAAGTACGCTCCTGTTCGCGCTGATCCTGCTGCTGTCCAGCGCGCTCGTCGTCTGGTGGACGGCGTTCCAGCTCGGCGCCAGCGCCGAGCTCGCGGCGGCGGCGCAGGCGTTGGCGGCAGGCGACGTCGCCGGCGCGGCAAAGGCGCTCGGCGCCGAAGACGGGCGCTCGCTCGCCGACCTCGCTGCGTCACGGCGGACGATGTTCGCGAGCGAAGGCGTGTTCTTGCTGCTCGTGCTCGGCGGGCTCGGCTGGCTGTGGGTCGCCTCGGTGCGGCGCGAGCACGACGCACGGTCGGCGCAGGATCGTTTCCTCGCCGGCGCCACGCACGAACTGAAGACACCGCTGGCGACGATGGTGTTGCTGCTCGAGTCGCTGCGCGACGACCGTGTGCCGACCGAGAAGCGCGCATCGTGGCTGGCGAACGGCCTGCGCGAGGCGGCGCGGCTCGAGCGCGGTCTCGACAACGTCCTGACCGCCGCCGGACTGCGCACGACGCGCGGTCTGCCGAAGCCGCAACCGGGCGATCTCGCCGCGGACGTCGGCACGGCGATCGACGCGATGCGCGAGCGCGGCGCGGCCGGCGACATCGTGATCGCCACGGACTGTCCGCCGAGCCTGCCCGCCCACCGCGATGCGACGGCCGTGCAGATCGTCGTGCGCAACCTGCTCGACAACGCCATCAAGTACACGCCGGCCGGCGGCACCGTGCGCGTGCGGCTGCGGGCCGATGGCGGCGACGCGGTGCTGGAGGTTGCCGACGACGGCCGCGGCCTCGACGCCGAGGAGCTCGCGCGAGCGTTCGAGCCATTCTGGCGCGGCAGCGACGCCGCCACGGGCGGCACCGGGCTCGGGCTGCACCTCGTGCGCGAACTCGTCGCCGCGCACGGCGGCAGCGTCGCTGCCGCGAGTGCAGGTCGCGACCGCGGCTGCACGTTCACCGTGCGGCTGCCGCGCCACGAGGTGCGCGCATGAGTCGCTGGATCCTGGTCGCCGAGGACGAACGCGCGCTCGGTGAGATGCTGTGCGACAACCTCGCGCTCGAGTCATGGCACGCCGAACACGTGCTGACGGGCCCCCGCGCGCTCGAGCGCATGGCGAAGGGCGGCATCGACCTGCTGATCCTCGACGTCATGCTGCCCGGCCTCGACGGCTTCGAAGTGCTGCGCCGGCTGCGCGCGCGCGGCGACGACACGCCGGTGCTGGTGCTCAGCGCGCGCGCCGCCGACCAGGATCGCATCCGCGGGCTCGAACTGCGCGCCGACGACTACCTGACCAAGCCGTTCCATCTGCGCGAACTGCTGTTGCGCGTCGAGGCGCTGCTGCGGCGTGGTCGGCCGCCCGTGGCCGGCGCCGACACGCTCACCTTCGGTGGCAACCGAGTGGACTTCCGCGCCATGGTCGCGACCTGCCACGACGGCCAGCGGGTCGAACTCACTGCGAGCGAGACCAAGCTGCTGAAGCTGCTGGCGGGGCACGCCGGCACCGTGGTGGCCCGCAAGATGGTCGTCGAGCACCTGTTCGGCAGTTCGGCGACGCCGACCGCGCGCACGCTCGACAACGTGGTGCTGCGCCTGCGCAAGCTGTTCGAGGCCGATCCGGGAGCACCCCGGCACCTGCACACGGTGCGCGGCATCGGCTTCCGTTTCGATCCCTGAGCGGATCGCGTCGTTCGCATCCTCGCGGGCGATGACGTAATGTCGCCACCTCCGGCCACACTGCCACGATCATGAACTACCGTCACCAGCTGTCGTTGTTGTCCCTGTTCTGCCTTGCCGCCCCCCTCAGCGCCCAAGGCGAAGTCGACCTCCGCACCACCGCCAAGAAGGGCGCATCGGTGTGGCTGCTCCAGGAGCAGAAGCAGGAGTCGACGATCGACATGGGCGGCCAGGAGATCGAGACCTCGCAGACGACGACGCGGACCGTGCACGTGACGGTCAAGGACGTCGACGACAAGGGCAACCTCGTGGTCGAGACCAAGATCGTGCGCGCCCAGGGGGCGGCCACGATGCCCATGGGCATGGGCGACTACGAGTTCGATTCGGCCACCGAGAAGCCCGCGGAAGCCGGCGCCGCGGAAGAGGACGAAGGGGGCTTCGGCAACATGGGTGCGATGATGAAGAAGATGCAGATGGCCGGCGTCGGCAAGTCGTTCACCGCGAAGGTGAGCCCCTACGGCAAGGTCGTCGAGTTGACCGACGGCGTCGCGGAGATCGTCGGCGACGACGGCGCTGGGATGATGATGGGCGGCGGCATGGGCAAGAGCACGCTGACGCAGATGGTCGAGACGGCGTTCGGCGTGCTGACCGACAAGCCGGTCGCCGTCGGCGGCAAGTGGGAGCACAAGCAGAAGGACACGGATGGGCGCATGCCCGCCGAACACACGGTCGAGATGACGCTGACGAAGGCCGACGCCGAAGCGCTCGAGATCACCGCCACCGGCACGGTCACCAAGCCCGAGTCGAAGGGCGACCCCGCCGCCGAAGCCGGCAGTGAAGAAGAGGAAATGGCGCGCCAGATGATGAAGGACATGAAGATGAAGAACGGCAAGATCGTGGGCTCGCAGAAGATCTCGCGCGTGGACGGGTTCGTGATCGAGGCCACGAACACGATGTCGATGGACGTCGAGATGGAAAGCCCGATGGGCGAGATGGCGATGACCGTGAAGGCCGTCAACACGACCAAGCGCACAACGGCCGAGGCGGCGATGGCCGTCAAGAAGGCCGAGTCCGCGAAGGAGCCCGCGAAGGAAGAAGTGGTGAAGGAAGCCGGCAAGTGAAGCCAGCCTCGGTCTGCCGGCTCCCGCCGCGACCGAGCGAGCGCCGATAGCAGCCCCCAGCGTCGCCGGCCGCAGTTCCGCGGCCGGGCGTAGCTCTCCCCACCTGCGATGCCCGAACGCGAAACCCTGCACGTCGCCGAACTGCACGGCGACGGCATCTCGGCCGAGTTGTCGGCCAGCGTGCACGCCGTTGCCGCGGCACTGCCGCTGCGCGTGCAGTTCCATCCCGTCGACCTGACGCTCGCGTCCCGACGCAAGGACGCCGCGGCCTGCTACACCGCGGCGCTCGCAGCCATGCGGGAGCATCGCCTCGCGATGAAGTACCCGACGGTGACCGAGAAGGAGAGCCCTAACAAGGTGCTGCGCGAGCGCTGCAACTTCTCGGTGATCCACCGTCCGGTCGCGAGCCTGCCCGGAGTGAAGACGCGCCACGACGGCAAGGTCGATCTGCACATCGTGCGCATCGCGGTCGGCGGCACCTACGAGGACGCCGGCCGCCGCATCGGCGACGACGTCGCGGTGTCGATCCGCGTGATCGAACGCCGACCGTCGCGTGAAGCGGCGCTGTTCGCGTTCCGTCTCGCCCGGCGCCTGTCGTCGAGCGTCGTCAGCAGCAGCAAGCACACGATCCAGCAGGCCACCGACGGCCTGTTCGAGGAGATCGTGCGCGGCGTCGCGAGCGAGTTCCCCGAAGTGCAGCACCATTCCGAGTTGTTCGACTCGCTGCTCTACAAGCTGCTGATCAAGCCCGAGGCGTACCGCGTGATCGTCACGCCGAACGAGTACGGCGACTTCCTCTCCGACATGGCGTGCGGAATGATCGGCAGCCTCGGACTCGGTGCGAGCGCCAACTACGCGTTCGACGAACGCGGCGACGTGGCGCTCGCGATGTTCGATCCGGCCGGTGGCACCGCACCCGACATCGCCGGCAAGGGCGTGTGCAATCCGTCGGCGTCGCTGCTCGCGTTCGCGATGCTGTTGACGCACGCGGGGTTCCGCGGGCTCGGCACGATGGTCGACGAATCCGTGCGAACGGCGATCGCCGCCGGCGAATCGACGCGCGACCTCGGCGGCACCAAGAACACCGCGGAGTTCACCGCCGCGGTCTGCGCGCGCCTCGCGGGTCGCTGACGCTCAGCTGCGGGGCCGGAACATCCGGTTCACGTTCTTGCTCGAGGGGAACTTGTCGGCGACCTTCCGGGTCAGCCGCATCGCCTCGGGCACCGGCACCAGCACCGCTCCATCGGGCACCGGCAGCCAGACTGCCTGCTCTTCGTTCTCCATCAGCAGGCGGTCGAACTCATCGACGTTCGCCGCCCCGGCCAGGCGCGCGAGCAACCGCATGTCGAGCAGGGCGGTGCCAGCATTGGCGAACTGACGAGCCCTTCCCAGCAGGTCGTCGGTGCTGACCTCGAACAACTCGGCCAGGGCCACCAGGTCTTCGCCGGTCGGGAAGCGGGTGCCGCTCTCCCACCGCGACACCGCCGACTCATGCACCCCAAGTCGCTTTGCCACTTGGTCCTGCGTGAGGCCACGCCGGGCGCGCAACTCGCGGAGCCGCGCCGCCAGATGGCTCGCCAACGGGCGCGGGACGAGTTCTTCGGGTTGCTCGCTCACGGGATCGGACATCGGCACCAGGACACCGTGCCTTACGTCCACATTCTCGCTCCCGGCCTGACCGAACGGAAGACGCCCAACTCCCCTTGGCGTCGCGTGCTTGGCGCGCAACATCCATCCGATTCCGGTCCGCAGCTTGACCATGTGGAAACTTGACACTTGGTCATGCCATCGCTCGACTCGGCACTACCAAAGGAGACGCCAGATGACACCCCCTGATCTGAAGACCCTGCAGCCCATCGCCTATCGGGCCGCCTCGCAGGTCGTTCGTCGCCGCCTGCTCGCCGAAGAGGCGAGCGAGCGCGCCCTGCACCTGTTGACCGTCGCCGTGCTCGAGGGCCATGCCCCAGACCATCCGCACGCGTGGTTGCGCAGCGTCGCTCGCCGCTCGGCCTTCGCGCTGCTCAAGTCGGATTGGGCGCGCATCAAGACCCTCGCCGACGAGGACCTCCAGCAGCATCAGGCTCCGTATCGCGCACCACGCTGCGTCGGCGTCGAGCAGTTGCGCGAGAACCTGCAAGCGTGCCTGTCGCCGCGGCAGAGCGATGCGCTCGCCGCCGTCGGCCGCTGCAACGGGACGCGTGCGGCTGCGCGTTCGTGCGGCATGCAGCCGCGGGACTTCCGGCGCCACCTCGTCGCGATCACGCGGAAGGCGCAGTCGGTCTTCGCGGATCGCCTCCTGACGGATCCCCATGCCGACAACCCCGGCGTGCTGTTCGAACTCGACACCTGAACGGCATGCCGCGAGCATGCGGCATCCATGCCGCTACCCATTGCCGTGCTCGCCGCCGTGAGCTTCGTCGCCTTCGCCGCCTGGCCGCAGGACCCGCGCCCTGGCTACCGCGACACGCCGAAACTGCCCGATGGCTGGCGCGTGCACGACGCCGATCGGCCGCACCCGCCCGTCGTCGCACCGGCTCCCGCCGCCGATCCGGTGCCGCCGCCTGCCGATGCGATCGTGCTGTTCGACGGCTCGAACCTCGCTGCCTGGCGCGGCCGCGACGGCGACGCGCGCTGGGACGTCGCCGACGGCGCCATGCGCGTCAACGGCACCGGCGACATCGAGACCGCAGCGGCGTTCGGCGACTGCCAACTCCACGTCGAATGGGCGTCGCCGTCACCCGCGAAGGGCGAGTCGCAGGGCCGCGGCAACAGCGGCGTCTTCCTGCTCGGACGCTACGAGGTCCAGGTGCTCGATTCGTTCGGCAACGCGACCTACGCCGACGGCCAGGCCGGAGCGCTCTACGGCCAGAAGCCGCCGCTGGTGAACGCCTGCCGCGCGCCCGGCGAATGGCAGACGTACGACATCTTCTTCCGCGCACCCCGGTTCGACGAGCAGGGCACGCTCACGGCGCCAGCGCGCGCCACGGTCGTCCACAACGGCATCGTCGTGCATCTCGACGAAGCGTTGCTCGGCCCGACCTCGCATCGCGCCCTCGCGAAGTACCAGCCCCACGCGCCTACCGGTCCGATCCGCCTGCAGGATCACGGCGACCCGGTCCGCTTCCGCAACATCTGGGTGCGGCCGCTGCAACTCGAACGGCAAGCTGCTCCCGCCGCGAAGTAGGCCTTCACGTCGCCGGCAGTTCGAGTCGGCCGTGCCGCAGCCAGCCATGCACGCGCCGCAGCTCCGCGAAATCCGGGCGGTGCACGTGCATCGGCACGCGCTGCACGTTGGCGTCGTCGCGCGCGAACGGCGGCCCGGGCACGGCATCCGCGAGGTCGCTCCACACGCGCACCGGAATCGCGACGAACACGCGCTCCGGCGGGCCGAGCTCGCGCCAGCACGCGTGCAGCCGTTCGTTCGTCTCCACCAGCAGCCGCCGCCAGTTCTGCAGCCGCAGCCTCGAGCCGTAGCGCGACTTGCCGGCCGTCTTGCGATGCAGCGGCTGGGCCTTCCCACTGCCGCGCACGACGTAGCGGCGGACCGCCTTGTGCCGCAGCAGTTCGTCCCCGTCCCAGTAACCGAACGCCATCGCGCCCGCTTGCAGGAGCACGACGACGCATGTCTCGGGTCCTCCCGGCAACCGCTGCAGGTAGCCGGTGACGCTCTCGCGGGGCTGCACTCGCGGCGCCAGCAGCGGCACGCGCAGGGTGGCCGACGGACCCGCGACGAACGTCCGACCGCTGTCGTCGGCATGCGCGTCGGGCCAGCGCGCCGCGAACGCTTCGACCTGCTCGACGAGGTCGGCGAGGTCGAAGCGCACCGCCCTTCGCGCTGGCGGGTCGTCGGCAGCCACCATGGCGAGGACCATACTGCGCCGGCCGGCAAGGTCCTTCGGCCCTGCGCACGTCCCCGGTAGGCTGCCCCGCGGCGTGCGCATCACGTTCGTCGTCCACCAGTTCCCGCCGCGCTACTTCACCGGCACCGAGTCGTACGCGCTCGCGGTCGGCAGCGAACTCCAGCGCCGCGGCCACGATGTCGACGTGTTCACCCTCGACCCGGCGTTCGGCGAAGCGACCGGACCGTGGCGGGAGTCGCGCGAAGTCGTGGCGGGCCTGCCGGTTCGCCGCATCAACTTCTGGATGAACCTGGGGCGCGACTGGGGCCGCATGGAGTACCGGCACCCGTTGATGGCCGAGCAGTTCGCGCGGCACCTTCGCCAACGCGGCACCGAGGTCGTGCACACGTTCCATCTGCGCCACGTCGGCGCCGACCTGATCGACGCTGCCAGGGCGCACGGCTCCCGGGTGGTGGTCTCGCTGACCGACTTCTGGTTCCTGTGCCCACGCACGATCCTCATGCGCAGCGACGGCACCCCCTGCGAAGGCCCGCCGGACGCCGGCCGCGGCTGCCTGCCATGCCACGCCCCGCATCTCGAGACGGCGCTCGCCCAACATCCGGCGGGCGACCAGCTGCTGCGCCTGCACACGGCGTCGCGCGGCACGTCGAAGCCCGGCTGGGACGTGCGCTCGCGCGTCGCGTCCCTGCTCGAACGCCCGGCCTACCTGCATTCACGGCTGCTCGCGGCCGACGCGATTGTCGCACCGACGGCGTTCCTGAAGTCGGTGTTCGTCGGCAACGGCGTGCCCGCGCCGCGCATCGCGCACCTCGGCTACGGCATCGATGCCGCCGGCATCGCTGCCGGCGCCGCCGCCGCGCGTCCATCCACTCGACCGCTGACCTTCGGCTTCTTCGGCACGTTCTCGCCGCACAAGGGGCCGCATGTGCTCGTCGACGCGCTGGCGAAAGTCCGCGGCGACGTGCGCGTGGTCCTGCGCGGCCGCCAGAGCGACTTCGCGGACTACTCGGCGGCACTCGTCGCGGCCGCCGCACGCGACCCACGCGTCGCGGTGCTGCCGCCGTTCACGCGCGCCGAACAGGCCGCAGCGCTCGGCGCCATCGACGTGCTGGTCGTGCCCAGCACCTGGCACGAGAACGCGCCGTTCGTCGTACTCGAGGCGCGCGCGGCCGGGCTGCCGGTGCTCGCGAGCCGGTTCGGCGGACTCGCCGAAGTCGTCGCCGACGGCCAGGACGGAGAACTGTTCGCGCCGGGCGACGTCGCGGATCTCGCCGGCCGCATGCAGCGCCTGCTCGACGAGCCATCCCGGCTCGCGCGGTATCGGGCCGCGGTGCGACCGCCGAAGTCGCTCGCCAGCGCCGTCGACGAGTTCGAAGCGATCTACGCCGGAGCGGCGAACGGATGACCGAGCGCCGGCACACGCCGTGGCGCGGCTGGCCGCACGCGCCAGCGCCGCTGGCCGTGTTCCTGCCGAACGCGACGGTCGACGGCCGCGGGCGGGTGACCCTGGTGCCCGTCGACGACGCCGGGAACGAGATCCCGATCACCGCCTGGACGCGCATCCGCGAAGCCGCGCGCCATGCCTGGCTGCGCCTCTGCACGGCGACGCTCCGCGCATGCGTCTGGCTGGCGACGTCGAAGCGCACCCCGCCGATCGGCGCGACGAAGCCCGGGCCCGGCCCGGTGGTGGTCGTGATCCCGGTGCTGCCCGACCAGTCGCACACCTTCGTCTACCGCGAAGCGCTGGCGATGCTCCGGCAGCGCCCCGACTGGCACGTGCTCGCGTTGGCACGCGACGAACGCGCCCCCGTGCACGACGAGGCGCGCGCGCTGCTGGCGCGCACGACGTTCCTGCGCCGCGACGGCATCACCGCCGCCGCCGCGCGCGTGTTGCGGTGGTTGTGCCACCGCCGCGGCCGCGAGCTGTTCGCCCTCTATCGCGGCGAACCCGGCGGCAGCGTCGGCGATCTGCTGGGCAAGCTGCCGCTGCGCGATGCCGAGCATCCTGGCAACGCGTTCCTGCTGGCGGACCAGCTGGCGCCGCTGCGCCCGCGCCACCTGCACGTCTACGCGTCGACGTACCCGGCGAACGTCGTGATGGGCGCCGCACACCTGCTCGGCGTGCCGTTCTCGATCTCGTCGTACGTCGATTTCGAGTTTCCGTACGCCCACAAGATGCTGGCGCAGAAGGTCGCGCGCGCGACGTTCTGCCGCGTCGTCACGCAGTACTGCCAGCGTCGCCTGCTCGAACTGCCCGAGGGAGCATCGCTGACGCCCGCTCGCACACCGGTCGTCCTGCTCGGCCTCGACCGGGCCAACTGGCAGCAGCGTGCGACGCTCCCCGGCAACGGCGTCGTCGTGAGTGCGGCGCGCCTCGTGGCCAAGAAGGGTCTGCACGTCGTGCCGGCGGCGCTCGCAACGCTGCGCTCACGCGGCATCGCCTGCCGTTGGCGCGTCATCGGCGACGGCCCGCAGCGCGACGCCCTGCAGCGCGAGTGTGCGGATCGCGGCGTGACCGACCTCGTCGAGTTCCTGGGCTCCCGCGACAACGCGTTCGTGAAGCAACAACTGCTGGCAGCGGACCTGGCCCTGCTGCCCTGCGTGCTCGCGGCCGATGGCGAACGCGACGGCATCCCGGTGTTCCTGTGCGAAGCGATGGCGCTCGGCGTCCCCGTCGTGACGACGCCGGTGTCCGGCATCCCGGAGATCGTGCGCGACGGCGACACCGGCTTCCTCGCCGCTCCCGGGGACAGCACGTCGCTGGCCGACGCACTCGCCCGCGCCCTGGGCGACCGCGCCACGACGCGCGCGATCGCCGAACGTGGCCGCACGGCCGCCCACGCGATGCTCGACGTCGACGACCTCGTGCGCCGCCTGATCACCGAGATCGAACGATGACGGCCGCGACGCGATTGCTGCTGCTGTTGTTGCTGCCGGTGGCGTGGCTCGGCGCGATCGCCGTCGCCGTGCTGCTGCTCGCGATCGACCTGCTGTGCACGCCGTTCGTCCGGTGGTCACGCCATCCTTCCGCCGACGAGGCGCCGCCGTCGCGCAACGCTTCGATCGTGGTTCTGAACTGGAACGGCCTGCACTTCCTGCGCGAACTGCTGCCATCCCTGCGCGTCGCCGTCGCCCGCTGCCCCGGCGACCACGAGGTGATCGTCGTCGACAACGGCAGCGACGACGGCTCGGCCGAGTGGCTCGCCGCCGAGCACCCGTGGGTCCGGATCGTGCGCCTGCCCGAGAACCGGCACTTCATCCGCGGCAACGCCGCGGGCGCTGCCGTGGCGACGCGCGACATCCTGGTGTTCCTCAACAACGACATGCGGGTCGAGCCCGACTGGCTGGTCGAACTGCTGCGCCCGTTCGGCCCGGGCGATCTGTTCGCGACCACGTCGCGGATCGAGATGCTCGGCGCTCGCACCGAGACCGGCCTCACCCGCTGCGTCGTGCGGCACGGCGAGATCCGCTTCGTGCACCTGGCCGGCCAACCCGGAGCGAGCACGCCCGTGATGTGGGCCGGCGGCGGCTGCAGCGCGTTCGATCGCAAGAAGCACGACGCGATCGGCGGTTTCGAGGCCCTGTACGACCCGTGTTACGTCGAGGACGTCAGCCTGTCGTGGCAGGCCTGGCGTCGCGGCTGGCGCTGCATCTACGTCCACGACAGCGTCGTCCACCACGCGCAGCGCGGCAGCACCGGCCGACTGTTCGGCCGCGAGGCCCTCGAACGGCTCGACTGGCGCAACCGCGAGCTGTTCTTCGTGCGGAGCATCACGGATCCCCTGCTCGTGCTCACGCACGCTGCACTGCTGCCGTGGCACCTGCAGAAGCGCGCGCGCCAACTCGAACTGCCGATCGCGAGCGGCGTGCGGGCGATGTTCGCGGTGCTGCCGCGCCTGCTGCACGCCATCCGCGAACGGCAACGCTCGCGGCGCCACTACCGACGCACCGACCGCGCGGTGCTCGCGGCGGTCAACGTCGCGGGAACGACGAGTGCACCGCCGCCCGGATCGCCGCGATCGCCGTCGCGTGCGTGAAGCGCTGCGCGACCAGTTCCCGCGCCGCCCGCGTCATCGTCGCACCGCCATCGGCCAGCACGGCGCGCAACACCCGCACGCCATCGTCGGGCGTCTCGAACCGGCGCCAATGCACGCCCTCCTGCGCCGCCACGGCTTCGGCGCCGACCGCCGTCGACAACACCGGCCGACCGAGCGCCCAGGCTTCGAGGATCTTGATGCGCGTACCGCCGCCCGAACGGATCGGCAGATAGACCGCGTGGCTGCAGGCGTAGTGCGGGATCAGGTCGTCGGTGGTGCCGACGACCTCGACACCCTCGACGCCGCGGAACGCGGCGAGCTGCCCGGCCGGGTCGCGGCCGACGAGACGCACGACCAACCCCGGGAACGCGCGCCGCAGCGCCGGCAGGTGCTGTTGCACCAGCTCGCGCACGGCCTCGAGGTTCGGCGGGTAGTCCATCGCGCCGACGAACAGCAGCCGCACGGGGCCGGACGTGGGCGCCGCCGGCAACGGCGACAACCGCTCGACATCGACGGTGTTCGGCACGCAGACGACGTGCGCGCCCGGCGCCATCGCGAGGGCGGCGGCCCGTTCGGCGTCCGACACGGTGATCGTGCAGCGCGCGCGTTGCACCGCGCGGCGTTCCGCGGCACGGACCAACCGCGCTTCCACCGCACGGGCCAGCCGCGCACGCATGGGCCGGGCGGCGCCGTCGTCGCGCGCGAACACCGAATGCTCGAGGTTGTGCAGGTGCAGCAGCAGGGCCGGGTGCGGCGGCAGCACCGGCAACACGAACGAACTGTCGGCGACCAACAGGTCGGGACGCAGCTGCTGCGCCAACCGGTGCACGACGGAGCCCGCCGCCCCCCATCGACGGGCGAGCAGTTCGGACTGCCCTCGCAGCCAGCACCCGAGCTTCGCGGCCATGCCGCGGTTCTCGAGCCCTCGCCCGGGCAGCTCGTGCACTTCGATCGCCGCTTCGCGCGCGAGTTCTGCCGCCCGCAGGCGGTCGTCGGCCAACACGATCGGCACCGCGAGGTGGACAGCGCCTTCGTCGCGCAGCGCGTCGAGCAACACCCGCGACCGGATGCTGCCACCGTGCGATCGTGGATGCGGCACGTACGGGGCGAAGACCAGGATCGTGCGCATCGTGGCGGCGGCGGTGCGAGCGGCGACCGCAAGGTATAGTCGGGCGCGTGACCTCGCCATCGTCCGATCCGGCCGCGACCGCGGCCCTCACGCGCTGCGCCGACGAACTGCGGGCGATGCGCACCAGCCTCGACGCACTCGTCGGCGAGAACCGGACGCTGCGGGCGCGACTCGAGCAGAGTGAAGCGGCCCGAACCGACCTGGTGGCGCAGGTCGAACACGTGATCGAGCTGCTCGCCGAGTCGAGGACCGCGCTGCGCAAGCTGCAGGGAACGGACGCGCCGGCGAAGCCCTGAGCCCGGCGCGGCCCTAGCCGATGCCGCGCTCGAGCCGCCGGCCCAGCAGCCGCAGGAACGTCCCTTCCGGGCTCGGCAGGTCCGCACCGGCACGCGCGCCGACGAACTGACCCCAACACTGCCACTTCACGTACTCCACGGTCCACTTCAGCGCCGCGGCCTCTTCGGCGGCCGGCAGCCCGAGGCTCCGCACGTAGTCGCAGTGCTCCTTGGTGCCGTGCTCGATCGCGCCCTGCAGGCACGCGCGATCGGGAATGCCGACCAGCCCGAACAACCGCCGGAGGTTGCGGTGGTCGCAGAACGTGCGCTTGCCCTCGGCCCACGCCGAACGATCGTGGCTGTGCATCACCACGGCAGCCCCTTGGTGCGCGAGCGTGCCGCCGCTCTCGATCACGCGCTTGCCGAACCACACGTCCTCGCCGAAGCGCCGTGGGCCCAGCGGGAAGCGCTGCCAGGCCGTGCGCCGGATCGCCGACGCGACGTTGTCGAACGCGCAGAGCATCAACTGCTCGAACGGCGGCAGTTCGGCGAGCCGCTTGCCCGCCGGCAGCTTCTTCTTGGTGACGCCTTCGCCCCAACCCGGCCAGCCGCGGATGCGCCGCGACAGCACCGGCTGGCACTTCGGCCGCGGGATCTGCCGGCACCACACGCCGGCGACATCCGCGTCGGCGAACGGTTCGACCATGCGCGCGAGCCAGTCGGAGCCCTGCATCGTCGCGTCCTGCACCAGCAGGACGACGACGTCGCCGGTGGTCGCCGCGATGCCGCGATCGCGTGTGCCGCCGTGGTCGAACTCCCGCTGCGGAATGCCGACGACGCGGAAGCCACGCCGCTGCAGACGTTCCTGCGTGCCGTCGCGCGAACCACTGTCGATGGCCAGCAGTTCGGCGAACGTCACACCGCGTTGCGCGAGGACCGCGTCCGCCACTTCGTCGAGCAACGGGCCGGCGTTCCACGTCGGCATGACCAGCGAGATGCGCACGGGGTCATCGTGCCGCGCGTCGGCGGCGCGTGCCACAGCGGTCCCGATGCGGGTCCGGCCGGCGGACACCTCGGCGGCCAGCGCCGCACGATCGTCGCAGACTCAGGGCCGCTGCCAGTCGAGCTTGCGACCGAGCATCGCTTCGAGCCGCTGGTTGTGCGGAGCGAAGAACCGCACCAGCCGCTCGCGGATCGGGTCGTTCTGCTTCTTCTCGTACTCGCCCTTCAAGAACACCTCGTACTTGCCCGACCGGTGCTCCGGCAGATCGAGGAACTCGAACACCCGCGACGTGACCTCCGCCGGCTGCGCGTAGAGGTCCTCGCTCGGGATGACCAGCAGCCGGTCCTTCGGAAACGCCGTCAGCCAGTTCTCGAGGAAGTAGACGTAGAGCGAGAGCCACACGTAGCCCTTCTCGGTCTTCCAGTACTCGTCGGCATCGTGGAAGGGGCGCGGCAGCGCTTCGAGGATGTCCAGCTCGCGGGTGAGCGCTTCCTCGTAGGAACGCGCCTCGCAGCCGATCTTGCGGTCGTGGTGGAAGTGCGAAATGGTCTTGTCGACCGGATCGCGCACCAAGGCGATCAGCTTGACGTCGGGGAACTGCTCCCGCACCCGGGTCTTCGCGTCCCAGATGCTCATGTAGCAGGTGCTGGCCTCGCCGGTCACGAACCGCGGCCCGAAGTTGGGCACCCGCGGGAAGTGCGACAGGTACCACTCGACGCCGAACTGCGGGAAGCGGAAGTACTCGGGCTCCTTCCACAGGATCTGCAGCACCTGCGGGTGCTGGGCGAGGTACTCGTAGAGCGACGTCGTGCCGCACTTGGTCGCGCCGATCATGATGAAGTCCGGGCCCTTCACCGCTCCATCCGCCCAGTGCTGCTGCACGTAGTCGGGCCGATCGAAGCGCGTCTTCAGCTCGATGCCGCGGCGCAGGTGCCGAGCCGCCGCGACGGTGTCGCCGCGCAGCGTCAGCGCGTGACCGTAGTTCAGGTGCAGCCAGTCGCTCGTCCACCCGGTGTCGATGCAGCGCTGCCAGCTCGCCATCGCCGCATCCATCTGGCCGTTGGCGACCAGACGCCGGTGCAGGTCCGGGTTGAGCCAGAAGTCATGGTGGTGCGCGAGCACGTTCCCGAGTTCGAGGTGGACCCGCCCCCACTGCGGCAACAACGCGGCCGCCCGTTCGCAGGCGGCGATGGCTTCGGCGGGCACTCCGGCCGCGAAGTGGCGCTTCGACTCGGCGAACAACGCCTTGGCCTGGGCTTCGAGTTCGGCGTAGCGCGACGCGGCATTCGACATGGTCGAACCCATCCTCGCGGCGACCGACGAATTGGCAAGCTCTCGGATCCGGCCGCCTCGATCCCGACTGCATCCGACCGGCCCGAACTGCCGATACGAGCGAGCCGAACGGGGCAGTCTCCCCTCCGCCGCCCCGCCGACGATCGTGCGCCATCGCCGAACCGCGCCTCGATGAACCTGCGTCCTATCGTTAGCCTGCTCCGCCCTCGTCCGCCCAGCCGGTCCTGACATGGCAGCCGCCGAAACGCACAACTCCTGGCCGGTCGACCGCGCCTCGCTCGATGCAACGCGCCGCCGCTGCCACCGTGCGGTGCCCGACGCCAAGGCCTGGACCGCCTGCTCGGCGCCCAGCGAAGAACTGGTGATCGACGCCGACGGCGCCGTGCGCGCCTGTGAGTTCGGCGCCGCGCCGATCGCCCCGCCGGGCGCCGCCGACGCGAGCGCCGCCTGGCGCAGCGCGGCGATCCGCCAGGACCTCGCCGCCGGCAAGCTGCCGATGCCGCACTGCAACGGCTGCGCGTTGTGGCTCACCCACGAACTGGTGCCGCACGTGCCGGTGCTGCGAACCGAACTGACGGCCGCGATCGGCGGCGGGGCGCCGCGGCGCCTCGTCCTGCGCCTGCCCCCGGCAAAGCGGGCGTGGCCGCAGGCGCTCGTCGACCAGGTGATGGCCCTCGTCGCCACCGCCGAGCGCGTCGTCGTCGAGGCCAGTCGCCTGTTCACCCACCCGATGCTCGCGCCGCTGGTGACGGCCGTGAAAGCGGCACCGCAGCCGCCAGCGCTCGAACTGCGCACCCACGCCATCGGCGCGGTCGATCGCATCGCCAAGACGTTGGCCGGCGTGCGCGTCGCGAGCGTCGAACTCACGGCCGCCTCGCGCAACGTCGAGGCCGCCAAGGCGGCGCAGCTTGCCGCCCGACTCGGGTGCCAGGCGAGCGTGCGGTTCGTGTTCGGGCCGGAGAACTGGTTCGACTTCGAGGAGACCGCGCGCACCGTCGCCGCGGCGAACCTGCCGATCGACTTCGTCGTGCTGGATCGCGATGGTCGAGTGCCGCTGCGAGAACTCGCCCCAGCCGATCTGGCCATCGTGAAGGACGCCGTGGTGAGCGCGTGGCCGCGATGCGGCTCCGCCACGCGGCCCAAGTCGATCCGCGAGAACGCGTTCGACCACCTCTGCGCCGAAGTGCGTGCGTTGCTGCGCCACACCGGGGAGGCAACGCTGGCGAACCGTTCGCCCGAGCCGGCGACGTCGATCGACCTGCCACCGATCGACCACCCCTGGTACGCCGACCGGGCGCTGGCGGATTGGTGGATGCCGAAGCTGTTCGGCAACACCGGCATGGCGACGATCTCCACCTGGGCAGTGAAGGAGGCGACCGGGCGCGCCGGCGCCAAGGTGCTCGCGGAGTCGGCGTGGCTGCGCGTGTTGTGCCACCGCATCGCGCGTGACCGGCAGCCACCCGCGCTGCTGGCCGCACTGCGCAACGCCTACGCCGGCGAAGCCCGCCAGCGACTGGCCGAAGCCGACGACGCGTTCGTCGCCGGTTTCGACGTGCGACCCTACGGCGGCCCGTGGGCGCCGGAACTGGGTCTCACGCGCGCAGCGCCGCGCACCCGTCCGTTCCCGATCGGCAAGGCGAAGCAGCCAACGCGGAGCGCCAAAGCCGACGTCACGGTGCTCGTGCCGTCGTTCCGCCACGAGGCCTATGTCGAGGAGGCCCTGCGGAGCGTGCTCGCGCAGACCTACCCCAACTTCAAGCTGCTCGTCGTCGACGACCGGTCGCCGGACGCCACGGTGGCGCGTGCACGCGCCGTCGTCGACTCGCGCCTCGAGGTCGTCGTCAACGCCTCGAACGTCGGCCTCGGCAACAGCGTGCTCGCCGCGCTCGAGCGCATCGACACGCCCTACGTCGCCCTGCTGAACTCCGACGACCTGTTCCATCCCGAGCGCCTGCGGCGGTGCCGGGAAGCGCTGCAGACGAACGCGAAGGCCCAGCTGGTGACGACGGGACTCTCCCTGGTCGACCACGACGGCGGCGAGCTGACGACCACGAACACGAGCCCCCTGCTCGACGGACGTCTGGTCCACGACTGGGTCGCGTGGTACGCGGCGGCAACGCCGCCGACGAACCTGCCGGCGGCCGAACTGTTCGGCACCCTGCTCGAACGCAACTTCCTGGCGACCAGCACCAACTTCGTCGCCCGCACCGACTGGTTGCGCGCGCAGGCCGAGTCGCTGCGGAGCCTCAAGTACTGCCTCGACTGGCAGTTGTTCCTCGAGGCCGCAGCCACCGACGTGCTGGTCCACGTGCCCGAGCCGCTCGCGGCGTATCGCCTGCATGCGACGAACACCGTGTGGTTCCGCGAAGGGCGCCGGTGGTCGTACTACCTCGAGGTGAATCGGGTCGTGGCGCACGCGCTGCGTCGCTTCGCGAGCATGGGGCAAGAGCGCAGCGACGCCACCTGCCTGCGCGTGCTCGAGGCCGTGAGCCGCCACGCGATCAAGAACCGCGAGACCGACGGCTTCGCGCTGTTCCTGCACACCGCCTTCGAAGCGATCCAGGTCGACCGGCTCGCAACGACCTCGCCGAAGGCGCAGGCGTTGGTCGAGGGCCTCAACGCCGCGGCCGAACGCGTGCGAACCGCGCTCGACCACGCCGCCCAGACACGGAACGAGGACGCGCCGCAGCGGCGGCTGCGTACCCTGCTGAGCGACCTGTCGGAGGAGCAACTGCGCGTCGAGCGCGGCAATCGCCGCTGGCTCCAGGGCTATGTCGACACCTTGGAGGCACGGCTGCGCGAGACCTTCGGCCAGGTCGACGTGCTCGTCGGCGAGAAGGCCAAGCTGCATCAGCGCCAAGGGGAGCTGGACCACCGCGTCGCGGAGCTCGTCGCCGAGACCCAACGCCTGTCCGCGGCCCTGAAGACCGAACGCGAGCGCGCGGGCGGCCTCGATGGACGCGTCCAGCAGTTGCAGCGCGACCTCGACGGCGTGCGCGGCGACCTCGCGACCGCCCGTGGTGCCGCTGCCGCGATCGCCGAACTGCGGGAGCTCGTTTCCCGCGAACTCGCGGCGTCGCGCAGCGAGCGCGACAGCGCGAGGCAGGAGCGAGATCGCCTGCAGGCGACGCTGGCCGGCGAGGCCAGGAAGGCACGTGAACAAGCCGATGCGGAGGCGACGAAGCTCCGCGACGAGCTGGCAACTCTGCACCGGAGCCGCGAAGAGGTCGTCGCCCGCCGCGACGCGCTGGCGAAGGAACGCGAAGAACTCGTGCGCCAGCGTGACGCCGCGGCCACCGAACGCACGGCGCTCGCCAAGGAGAACGAGTTCCTGATCCGTCAGCGCAACGTCGTGACGGAAGAACGCGATCGACTGGCCAACGACCATGCGGCTGCGACTCGCCAGCGGGACGAGCTCTCGTCCGCGTGCGAGGCCTTCGCCAAGGACAAGAGCGAACTCACTCGTCGCCGCGACGAACTGACCGCCGAGCGCGATGTGTTGGCGAAGGACCGGACCGAGATCACGCACGAGCGCGACGCCCTCGCCAGGGACAAGGCCGAACTCACCCAGCGCCGCGACGCGCTGACCGCCGAACGCGACGCCCTCGCCAAGGACAAGGGCGAACTCACCCAGCGCCGCGACGCGCTGACCGCCGAACGCAACGCCCTCGCCAGGGACAAGGCCGAACTCACCCAGCGCCGCGACGCGCTGACCGCCGAACGCGACGCCCTCGCCAGGGACAAGGGCGAACTCACCCAGCGCCGCGACGCGCTCGCCGCCGAGAAGGCCAAGCTCGTCCAGGAACGGGACGCGCTGGCCAAGCAGCATCGCGAAACCACCGAGGCGCTGACCAAGGAGAGGGCTCAGGTGCACACCCTCGGGCAGGCGAAGAAGGACCTGGAGTCGGCTCGCCAGAGCCTGGTCCACGACCTCGGGCGCACGCGCGAAGAGATGGACAAGTTGGTCCGCTCGCGCGAGTTCCGCTCAGGCAACTTCCTCTGGAACAAGATGCCTCTCGCCTACTTGTCTCGCCGCGGCAAGAAGTGGTACCGCCGCTTCGTCAACGCCAAGGACCGGGCCCTGTCCGTCCTGCGGCGCCCGCGCCGCGCCGAAGGCGTCGCCATCGTCGCGGCCTGCTGGCAGTGGCCGATCTACAGCCACACGTTCGTCTACCAGGAGATGATCGGCCTCACGCACATGGGGCTCGACGTCCGGATGTTCCACTGGGACCTCGGCGACACCGGGCAACTGCACAAGGCAT
Organism: uncultured bacterium; assembly: GCA_937952215.1. Classification (GTDB taxonomy): domain Bacteria; phylum Planctomycetota; class UBA1135; order UBA1135; family UBA2386; genus UBA2386. Next base: position 129,569 of record CALFZH010000060.1, on the reverse strand, counting down.
TCGCCTACCTGGCCGACCACCGCACGCAGCTGCAGCCGCTCGGGCCACAGCACAAGAAGGACAAGGAACACTTCGAGAAGACCAAGCCCGGCCGGCTGCGCGCGTTCCTCGAACTCGTGGCAAAGCACACGGGTCGCAAGGTCGAGGATCTCGAGAAGGAGTCGCTGGTGATGCAGGGCTGCACGTTCGCGCGCATGGCGGAACTCGCCGGCGCCAAGTACCTGCACAGCTACTTCTTCTACGACCAGTCGTTCATGGTCATGCAGGCGGCGTGGTTGCTCGGCATCCCGCGCGGCGTCTCGTGCTACGCCGACCACATGCTCGACGACTACCCGTTCAAGCTGGTCGGCCTGCACGTCGAGCTGGCGGACGTGATCGTGGCGACCAGCGCGCGCATCAAGCGCGAACTGTCGGCCAAGTCCGGCGGCAAGTTCGACGACAAGATCATCGTCAAACCCAACGGTGTCGACGGCGCGCGCTTCCCGGCGATCCAGCGGGCCGACCGCAAGCCCGGCGAAGCGATCGAAGTGGTCTCGATCTCGCGCATCGAGCCGAAGAAGGGGCTCACCTACCTCGTCGAAGCGGTCGCCGAGCTGAAGCGACGTGGCCATCGGCTGGTCGTGCACGTGATCGGCAGCAAGGACCCGCACAGCAAGGGCAGCCTCGAGTACGCCGCCGACTTCGAACGCCGCATCGCCGAACTGGGCGTCGAGGAGCAGTTCCTGCTGCACGGCATGAAGAAGCAGGAAGAACTGCCGCCCATCCTGCAGCGCTGCCGCGCCTTCGTCGCCCCGTACGTCGAGGTCGAGAACGGCGACAAGGACGGCATCCCGACGGCGATGCTCGAAGGTCTCGCGTCGAGCCTGCCGGTCGTCACCACCGACTCCGGCTCGATCCTCGAAGTGGTCACCAACGGCGTCGAAGGCCTGATCGTGCCGCAACGCGACAGCAAGGCGCTCGCCGACGCCTTCGAGCGGCTGATCCGCGAGCCCGCGCTCGAACGCCGCCTGGCCAAGGCCGCGCGCGCCCGCTTCGACCGCGAGTTCGACATCCAGGTCACCGAGAAGCGGCTGCACGAACGCGTCGCGAGACTCGTCGGTCGCGCGGTCAAGCAGCCGTGACCCGATGCGGCTCCTGTTCGTCGTCCACCAGTTCTTCCCCGACTGCCGATCGGGCACCGAGCAGTACTGCCTGGCGGTGGCTCGCGAAGCGCGCGCGCGCGGCGACGACGTCACCGTGCTGTCCTTGCACTGGGACCACGACCGCGACTGGCCGCCGATCAAGCTGTTCGAACAGCCGTACGACGGCTTCCGCGTGCTGCGCCTCAACCACTGGCGCCGGCTGAACCCCAACGAGCCGCTGCGCGACTACGAGAACCTGCACCTCGACGGCTGGTTCCGGCGCGTGCTCGACGACGTCCGCCCGGACGCGGTGCACTTCTTCCACCTGCGGCAGCTCGGCTCGAACCTGATCGGCGTCGCCCGGGCGCACGGCGCGCGCACCGTCGTCAACCTGATGGACTTCTGGTTCCTCTGCCCGCGCTTCACGCTGCTGCGCAGCGATGGCGGGCTGTGCGAAGGCCCGCCGGACGGCGGCCAGGGCTGCGTGCCCTGCCACCAGCCCGATCTCGCGGGAGCAACGCCCGCGCCCGCCCCGCCGCCGCTGACCAGCGACCCGCCAGCTCGCCTGCGCGCGCTGCTCGATCGCAAGGGTCGCCAGCTCGCGAACCTGGCGCTCGCCGACGCGGTCGTGGCGCCGTCGCGCTTCCTCGCCGGCATGTTCGCGAAGAACGGCTTCCCCGCCGATCGCGTGACCGTGGTGCCGTACGGACTCGCGCCCGGTCGCATCGCGCCGCTCGCGGTCACACGACCACGCACCCCGCTGCGGCTCGGGTTCTGCGGCGTGCTGTCGCCATGGAAGGCGCCGCACCTGGTGATTCGCGCCGTGCGCGACAGCCGCGCCGCGGTCGAACTGCGCATCCACGGCAATGCCGACGAGTCGATGTTCGCCGACTACATCGCCCGCTGTCGCACGATCGCCGGCGACGACCCGCGGATCTCCTTCCGCGGCGCCTACGGCGAGAACGAGGCGGCCGGCGTGTTCGCCGACCTCGACGCGCTGGTCGTGCCGAGCACCTGGTACGAGAACACTCCGTTCGTCGTGCTCGAGGCGTTCGCGGCCGGCTTGCCCGTGATCGCGTCGGATCTCGGCGGCCTGGCGGAGGTCGTCGCCGACGGCAAGAACGGGCTGCTGTTCGCGGCCGGCGACCCTGGCGCGCTGCGCGCTGCGATCGAGCGGCTCGCCGGCGATCCGGCCCTGTACGCGCGGTTGCGACCGCAGCCGCCGCACGACGTCGCCGCGGACTACACGACCTTCCGCGCTCTCTACACGCGCGGCTGACCCGACGGCGGGCTCCGCCGCGAGCGCTGGCTCAGACCTTGCGCCCGCCGCGACCGAGCGTCGCGACGTTCACCAGCGCGTTGCCCCACCGCCACTGGCGGCTGGTCTTCATCTCGAGCTCCCTGCGCTTGTGCGTCTCGAGCTCGGCCGTGAGCTGCGCCACCCGCGAACGCAGCGCGTCGATCTCGCGACTCGCCGCCCCGTCCGAACCGGCGGGCTGCGCCGGGTGGACGTCGACGCGCGTCGCCACACCCGAACCGGCCAGATGCGCCCGGTAGACGTCGACGCTTCGCTGCGCGATGCCCGTGTCGGTCAGGCGCTTCTCGACCTCGGCGCGGGCGGCAGCACCGCAGCGCGCGCGCAGCCCGTCGTCCTCGATCATGCGCGTCAGCGCGGCGACGAACGACGCCGGGTCGCCGTTCCTGGCCAGCACGCCGGTGCGGCCGTCCTCGATCAGCTCCGGCATGCCGCCGCAGTCCGAGGACACGATCGCGCGACCGGCCGTCATCGCCTCGAGGCAGCTGTAGGGGCAGTTCTCCCAGAGGCTCGGGATCAGGAAGATGCTGCTCGCCTTCAGGCAGGCGCGCACCTCCGGCAAGCCGAGCTGGCCGAGATAGAAGAACCGGGACTGCAGCTGCCGGTCCTTCACCCACGGCAGGATCTTCTTTTCCATCCAGCCGAACAGGTCGCGGCCCGCGAACACGAACGCGATGTCCGGGTACTTGGCGAGCGTGCCCTCCACCATCTTCTGCACGATGTGGATGCCCTTGCGCTCCTCCATGCGGTTGGCGAAGAAGATCAGCTTCTTGTCGCGCGGCAGGCCGAACTTCGTGAACACGTCGATGCCGTCGTCGCGATCGAACATCGGCACGTCGATGCCGTTCGGAACCACGTGGATGGGCTTCCGTTCGCCCATCTTCGCGTGCACCTCGTCGGCGAGGAACTTGCTGCACGAGGTGAGCACCTGCGCCTGGTTGATCGCCAGCTGCTCGGCGACACCGGTCAGCACGCGGTCGATCTTGGGCGTGTCGTAGATGCCCATGATCAGGCGGGCCGGCGAGTGGAACTTGATCGCCGTCGGGATCGCCAGCAGCGTCGTCGTCACCATCGCGTCGGCGCCGCACTCCGGTGCTTCGACGAAGTCGAACGGCTTCTTGGCGTGCGCCTTGGCCAGCACCGCGAACGCGTCGGCCGCCGTGGTCACGCGGTTCTGGAACCACCACGCGCGCTTCTTGCGCGCATTGTCGAGCAGACCCGACACCACGCCCTCGCGCTTGATGCGCGTGACCTTCACGCCTTCGTGCTCGCTGTGGAACACGCCGGGCTTCACCGCGCCCGCGAACACGTGCACGTCGTGGCCGAGCTTGGCCAGCGCCCGCGCCTGGTAGTAGGCGTAGGTGCCGATGCCGCCGAAGCCGGTCTCGGGTGGGTACTCGAAGCTCAGGATCGCGATGCGCATGTCACTTCACTTCTTCGGCAGGGTCAGCTGCCAGCGCCAGGCGTCGGCCATGCACTGGTCGAGGGAACGCTGCGCGCGCCAGCCGAGGCCGGACAGGGCCTTGGCGGTGTCGGCGTACGCGGCGATGACGTCGCCGGCGCGGCGTGGGGCCGACTCCCAGGCTAGCTTCTGCCCGGTCGCACGCTCGAACGCCGCGATCACCTCGAGCACCGTCGAACCCGTGCCGGTGCCGAGGTTGAACACCTCGACCGCCTCGCTGCCCTTGCCCGCGAACAACCGGTCGAGCGCCTGGACGTGCGCCAGTGCGATGTCGACGACGTGGATGTAGTCGCGCACGGCCGTGCCGTCGCGCGTCGGATAGTCCCGGCCGAACACCTTCAGCGGCCCGCGCAGGCCCGCGGCGCTCTGTGTGACGAACGGCACCAGGTTCTGCGGCACACCGAGCGGCAGCTCGCCGATCTTCGCCGACGGATGCGCGCCGATCGGGTTGAAGTAGCGCAGCGCGATGGCGCGGAAGCCGTGGGCCTTCGCCGCGTCGCGCAGGATCTCCTCGCCGACCTGCTTGGTGTTGCCGTACGGCGACTCCGCCGGCTTGATCGCGGCGTCCTCCTTCACCGGCAGCGAATCGGCCTGACCGTAGACCGTGCACGACGAGCTGAAGATGAAGCCGCACTTCGGATGCGCGGCGACGAACTCGAGCAGGTTGACGAGCGAGCCGAAGTTGTTGTGGTAGTAGGCGAGCGGCTTCTGCACCGACTCGCCCACGGCCTTGTGCGCGGCGAAGTGGATGATGCCGTCGACGTCGCCGTGACGAGCGAGCAGGGCCGCGCACGCGGCGCGATCGGCGAGATCGACGTTCGCCCACTCGGGACGCTTGCCGGCGATCGCCTCGATGCCGTCGAGCACCTCGGCGCGCGTGTTCGAGAGGTTGTCGACGACGACGACGCGGCAGCCGCGCCCCAGCAACTCGACCGTGGTGTGCGAGCCGATGAAGCCGAGGCCGCCGGTGACCAGGACCTTCTTCATGGCCGCGTCACTTGCGCGCGTAGCCCTGGAAGTCGCGGTGCTCCTGCTTGTGGAGCACTTCCTTGGGCAACGCCTGGAATGCCGCGTAGGTGATCTTCAGTCCTTCGGCGCGCGACACCTTCGGCTCCCAGCCGAGGATCTTCTTCGCCTTGGTGATGTCGGGGCGCCGCTGCGTCGGGTCGTCCTTCGGCAACGGCTTGAAGACGATCTTCTGCTTGGTGCCGGTGAGCTTGATGATCTCCTCGGCGAACTGCAGGATCGTGATCTCGTCGGGGTTGCCGATGTTCACCGGGTACGGGTAGTCGCTGTGCAACAGGCGCCAGATGCCCTCGACGAGGTCGTCGACGTAGCAGAACGAGCGGGTCTGGTTGCCCTTGCCGAACACGGTCAGGTCCTCGCCACGCAGCGCCTGGCCGATGAACGCCGGCAGCACGCGGCCGTCGTTGAGGCGCATGCGCGGGCCATAGGTGTTGAAGATGCGGATGATCCGCGTCTGCAGCCCGTGGTAGGTGTGGTAGGCCATCGTCATGGCCTCCTGGAAGCGCTTGGCCTCGTCGTAGACGCCGCGCGGGCCGACCGGGTTGACGTTGCCCCAGTACTCCTCCGTCTGCGGGTGCACGGTCGGATCGCCGTAGACCTCGCTGGTCGACGCGACCAGGATGCGCGCGTTCTTCGCCTTGGCGAGGCCGAGGCAGTTGTGCGTGCCGAGCGAGCCGACCTTCAGCGTCTGGATCGGGATCTTCAGGTAGTCGATCGGCGACGCTGGCGACGCGAAGTGCAGGATGTAGTCGAGCGGCCCCGAGACGTGCACGAAGTTGCTGACGTCCTTGTGGTGGAACGTGAACTCCTTCTTCGGGAAGAGGTGCTCGAGGTTGCGCAGATCGCCCGTGATGAGGTTGTCCATCCCGACGACCTCGTAGCCCTCGCGGATGAAGCGGTCGCAGAGGTGCGAGCCGAGGAAGCCGGCGGCGCCGGTGATCAGGATGCGTGGCATCGTGGGTCTCCGTTCACTTCACGCCGATGCCGGCGTAGGCGAAGCCCATCGCCCGCAGCTCGGCACCGCTGTAGATGTTGCGGCCGTCGAACACGACCGGCTGTTTGAGCGCCTTCTTCACGCGATCCCAGTCCGGCACGCGGAACTCGCGCCACTCGGTGACCAGCAGCAAGGCGTCGGCTCCCTGCAGCGCCTCGTAGGCGTCCTTCGCGTAGCCGATCTTGTCGCCGATCATGTGCTTGCTCTCCTCGACCGCGACCGGGTCGTAGGCGACGACCGACGCGCCCGCCGCGAGCAACTGTTCGCAGATCACCAGCGAGGGCGCCTCGCGCATGTCGTTGGTCTCGGGCTTGAACGACAGCCCCCACATCGCGAAGCGCTTGCCCTTCAGGTCGCCCTTGAAGTGCTTGTGCACCTTGGTGAACAGCACGTGCTTCTGCGACTCGTTGACGTCCTCGACCGACTGCAGGATGCGCAGCTTGTAGCCGTTCTCGCTGCCGGTCTTGACCAGCGCCTTGACGTCCTTCGGGAAGCAGCTGCCGCCGTAGCCGATGCCCGGATAGATGAAGCGGTTGCCGATGCGCGGGTCGCTGCCGATGCCCTTGCGCACCTGGTTGACGTCGGCACCCAGCAGTTCGCAGAGGTTGGCGATGTCGTTCATGAACGAGATCTTGGTCGCCAGCATCGCGTTGGCCGCGTACTTGGTCATCTCGGCCGACGGCACGTCCATGAACAGCACCGGATGGCCGTTGAGCGTGAACGGCTTGTAGAGCCGCGCCAGCACTTCCTGCGCACGCGGGCTCTCGACGCCGCAGACGATGCGATCCGGCTTCATGAAGTCCTCGATCGCCGCGCCCTCCTTCAAGAACTCGGGGTTGCTGGCCACGTCGAACGGCAGCTTGCTGCCGCGCTTGTGCAGCGCGGCGGCGAGTTCCTTCTTCACCTTCTCGGCAGTCCCGACCGGCACCGTGCTCTTGGTGATCACGACGAGGTAGTCCTGCATCTGCTCGCCGATCTCCCGCGCGACCGCGAGCACGTAGCGCAGGTCGGCGCTGCCGTCCTCGCCGGGCGGCGTGCCGACGGCGATGAACGCGGCCTCGGCCCCCACGATCGCCTCGGCGAGTTTGGTCGTGAACCGCAGGCGCCCCGACTTGGTGTTGCGCGCGACGATGTCCTCGAGCCCGGGCTCGTAGATCGGCAGGATGCCGCGCTTCAGGTTGTCGATCTTCTGCGCGTTGACGTCCACGCAGGTGACGGTCATGCCGACGTCCGCGAGGCAACTGCCCGTGACGAGGCCAACGTATCCGGTGCCGACGACGGCGATCTTCATGGGCGAGCAGTTCTCGGGGGTCTGGGGCGCGGCGCGCGCCGTGCGTCCATCGGCAGGATCGGGCGTCCGCGGCGAGCGGAATCCACGGCTCGGACGGGCGCGCTTGGACGCGCCTGGACCGGCACAGAACGCCGATGGGGAGCGACGTTCTAGCCGAACACCGAGGCGCTGGTCCACAGGACCAGCACGCCCTTGCCATGGCATCCAGCGTGCGCGAGCCCCGGCCACGCTGCATCATCTCCGACATGGCCGAACCCCGTTCCTGGCGTGTCGCGATCGTTGGCTCCGGCCCGGCCGCGTTCTACACCGCTGAGGCCCTGCTGAAGGCAGCGCCCGGCGGGGTGCAGGTCGATCTGTTCGACCGGCTGCCGGTGCCGTTCGGGCTGGTGCGCGGCGGCGTCGCGCCCGACCACCAGAACATCAAGGGCGTGGTGAAGGTCTACAACAAGATCGCCGCCACGCCCGGGTTCCGCTTCGCCGGGAACGTGCGCATCGGCCAGCACGCGACGGTCGCCGAGCTGCAAGCGCACTACCACCAGATCGTCTACGCGTTCGGTTGCGAGAGCGACCAGAAGCTCGGCGTGCCGGGCGAGGACGCGGCCGGCGTCCATGCCGCGACCGATTTCGTCGGCTGGTTCAACGGCCACCCCGACCACCGCCACCATCGCTTCGACTTGTCGCGGGCACGCCGGGTCGCGCTCGTCGGCAACGGCAACGTCGCGATGGACGTCGCGCGGATCCTGCTGGCGTCGCCCGACGAACTCGCCAAGACCGACATCGCCGACCACGCGGTGGTGGTGCTGCGCGAGAGCGCCGTGCGTGAAGTCGTGCTGCTCGGCCGCCGGGGCCCGGCACAAGCCGCGTTCTCGCCGAAGGAGATCGAAGAGATCGCCGAGCTGCCCGACGTCGACGTCGTGGTGTCCGCCGCCGATGCGCACGTCGATGCGGCGAGCGCGGCGTGGCTGGCCAAGGACGGCGCGCGCAGCCAGCAGCGCAACGTCGAGTTCCTGCACGGGCGCGTGGCCCTGGGCGAAGGCGACCGGCCGAAGAAGCTGCGCTGCCGGTTCCTGGTCGCGCCGACCGAAGTGCGCGCCACCGGCGGCCGGCTGAGCGGGGTGCGTCTGCAGCACATGGAACTCGTCGCCGAAGCCGACGGCTCGATGCGGCCGAAGGCCAAGAACTCGTTCGAGGAGCTGGGCGTCGACCTGATGTTCAAGGCGATCGGCTACCGCGGCATCCCGTGCCCCGGCGTGCCGTTCGACGAGAAGAAGGGCATCGTGCCGAACGTCGACGGGCGGGTCGTCGAGGCTCCCGGAGGAGCGGTGCGCGTCGGCCACTACGCGTCGGGCTGGTGCAAGCGAGGGCCGACCGGCCTGATCGGCACCAACAGCCTCGACGCCAAGGCGACGGTCGAGGCGATGAAGGCGGATCGCGCCGAGGGCCGCCTGCTGCAACCGACCGACGACGACCTGCTGCCGAAGCTGCGCAGTCGCGGCATCGACGTCGTGAGCTGGGACGACTGGCAACGGCTCGATGCGTGGGAAGTCGCCGAAGGACAGCGCCGCGGCAAGCTGCGGCACAAGCTGCCCGACGTCGGCGAACTGCTCGCCCGCATCCGCGCGCTGCGCGGTTGATCGCAAGCGACGTTCGCACGCAGTCCGGAACGTCGCTAGCCTGCCTCGCCCGATGGGCGCCACGTTCGAGCTGTTCGCCGCCTGCCTGCCAGGCCTCGAGCCGACGGTCGCCGGCGAACTGCAAGCCCTCGGCCTGTCGCCGACGAACTTGCGCGGCGGCGTCGCGTTCCGCGGCGGCGTCGTCGACGCGATGCGCGCGGCGTACTGGCTGGGTGCCGCGAGCCACGTGCTGGTGCGGCTCGCCGAATTCCGCTGCCGCGCGCTCGGCGAACTCGAACGCAAGGCCGCAGAACTGCCGTGGCGCGACTGGTTGCTGCCGCGGACGCCGCGGACGGTGCACGCGACGACCCGCGGTTCGCGCATCTACCACACCGGAGCCGCCGAGGAGCGCGTCGGCAACGCGATCGAGCGCGTGCTCGGCGCCGCTTCGCCGGCGGGCGCTGGCGACGACGATGCCAAGGCGAACGTGCACGTGCGCTTCCGCGACGACGTCTGCACGCTTTCGATCGACGCCACCGACACGCCGTTGCACCGGCGCGGCTGGCGTCTCGAGACCGGCAAGGCGCCGCTGCGCGAAGACCTGGCGCACGCGCTCGTGCTGGCCGCCGGCTGGCGGGCCGACGAGCCCCTGGTCGATCCGTTCTGCGGCTCCGGCACGATCGCCATCGAAGCCGCCGGCCTCGCGCGTGGATTGCCGCCGGGTCGCCTACGGCCGCCGCCCTTCGCCCACCTCGCGCTGTTCGACGAGGCGAGCTGGGCCGCCGTGCCGAAGACGGCGACGCCGAGCGGGCGGACCGTGTTCGCCTCCGACCGCGACGCGGGGGCGATGGCGGCGACCGAACGCAACGCCACGCGCGCCGGGGTGCGCGAGGTCCTGACGCTCGAGAACGCCGCGATCGGGGCCACGACCACGCTGCGGCGCGACGTCCAGGCCGAGCACGGCTGTGTGGTGACCAACCCACCGTTCGGCCGTCGCGTCGGCGCCGGCAAGGACCTGCTGCCGCTCTACCAGACGCTCGGCGCCCGGGTGGCGGCGCTCGGCCCCGGCTGGCGCCTGTGCGTGGTAGCGCACGACCCGCGGCTCGCGCGCGGAACGGCCGTGCCACTGCGCAGCGTGTTCACCACGCGCCACGGCGGACTCGTGGTCAACGCGCTGGCCTCGGCACCCCGCCCGTCGGACTGACGGCGATCAGGCCTGCGGCACGGGCAGCATGCCGCGCAAGCGCAACGCCTCGGCGTGCCCCGCCTCGAGCTGCAGCGCCCGATCGCAGGCGATCGCCGCGTCGGCGAAGCGCTTGGCATGCCAGAACACCCACGCCTGCTGCACGTGCATGTTCGGGTTCTTCGGCGCAGCATCGATGGCGCGCGACGACATCGCGGCGGCGGCATCGAAGTCACCGAGGTGGCCGTGGGCATGCGCCAGGGCCGAGAACGCCCCGGCAATGGCGACCGCATCGGATTCGCCCTCGACGTTCTTCGCGGCGATCTGGGCGTCGGCGAGCGCCTCCTGCCATCGCTGCTGGTCGAGGTTCAGCCAGGCACGCTCGGTGAACGCTTGAGCGCCGCGGCGATTGAGCGCCGCCGCCGCGTCCAACGACCGCCGGGCCTCGTCGAGTCTGCCCATCCGGCGCAACACTCGCCCTTCGAGCATCAGTCGCGCGTAGTAGCTCTGGTGCTCGGCGTCGACGCTGGCGACCGCCCGCAGCGCCTCTTCGAGCTTGCCCTCGCCGACCAGGCTCCAACCCGTCGAGACCGGGTCCTTGGCGAAGCGCGCCCGCTTGATCTCCTCGATGCGCGCCCGCTGCTTCTCGTCGGCGTTCTTGTGCAGGGCCTGGACCGCGGAGGTCCACGTCTCGCCGTTCCGCGGCAGCTTGCTGTAGCCCTCGCGCGCATCCATCTCGTCCATGCGCTTGGCGATCGCTTCGAGCTCGGCCGCGGGCAGCGTGTAGAGGCTGCAGTCGGCCGGGTTGACGACGGTGTTGATGAACACCTTCACGCCGCGCTCCTCGCCGTAGCGCAGGTAGTCGCCGAACTCGTGCCAGTTCTGGCGCATCAGGCAGTACGTGAGGCTGAAGTGCGTGCGCCGACGGCGCGTGTAGGCCAGGAACCGCTCGACGTTCGCCCGCACCTCTTCGAAGTTCGCGTTCACCCGCACGCTCTCGACGGTCTGCTTGGTGGCGCCGTCGAGCGACACCGAGATCGAGCACGGCAACGCTTCCAGCACCCGCTCGACCTTCTTGCCCCACTGCGTGCCGTTGGTCGTGACGTGGCACGGGATGTTGATCCCGTCCTCGATCATCATGTCCCAGATCCGGTAGTTCTCCTGCGCGAGGAACGGCTCGCCGCCGAAGAACTTGGCGTCCTTCAGGTGCGGCAGGAACTTGCGCAGGTCGGCGAAGAACCGGTCGTCGTAGACCTTCGGCAACGGCGGCAGCTTCTCGCGATGCGCGCGAATGGTCGAGCTGAGCACCCCGTAGCACATGACGCACGCGAGGTTGCAGGTGTTGCTGACCGTGAACTCCATGCGCGCCGGCCATTCCGCGTCGAGGCCAGCCACCGGCAGTTCATCGAAAATCGTCGCGTAGACCTGGTCGTACTGCCCACCCTGCAGCTGCCACTCGCAGAACTCGCAACCGACGCCGAACTTGTAGTCCTTCAGCGCCTTGCGCATCGCGTTCGCCTTCTTGCCGCGCCAGATCTCCTCCAGGCTCTGCGTCGCGACGTTGCCGAGCACGTAGGTCGTGTTCTTGCAGCAGGCGATCACGTCGCCGTTGGTGTTGAAGTACAGCGACGTGTACGGCGCGTAGCACGCGGACCGGAACGGCTTCTGCGCCATTCCCTTCCGCGAAGCCTCGTAGGCGGCGATCTTGCCTTGGTCGATGGTCATGCAGTGAATCCGGTAGTAGATGCCGGGTCAGGAGGTCCGGCAAGTCCATCGGGTGACGGCGCCGTGGGACTCACGCGCTCGCGCAAATCCCCGTGCGGTGGTGTACTCGCCGACGCCGCATGAACATCGTCAACGCCTCGTCCTGCATCCTCGCCGTGTGTGGGCTGCTCACCGCCCAGGCTCGCATCGACGACGCCGCCAAGGCGGCGAGCCACGAACGCATGGTCAAGACCCTGCGCGAGATCGCCGAACGCGCCGTGCACGACCACAAGTACCACGGCGACGCCGCGGCCAAGGAACTGTGGGCCGAGATGGCGCGGCTCGGCGACAAGGCGCCGTGGAAGCTGCGGCTCGACGCCGCGCTGGCGCACCTGCGCCTCGGCGCGACGCGCGATGGCATCGCGATCCTCGAGCAGGCCCACGAAGGCCTGGGCAGCGGCGCGATCGACGGCGACGTCGACGCGAAGAACGCGGTGCGCTTCTACCTCGGCATGGCGTGGCTGCGACTCGCCGAAACGGACAACTGCTGCGCGCGCAACACGCCGGAGAGTTGCATCCTGCCGCTGCAGGGCGGCGCCCTGCACACGGCGACCGAGGGTGCGGCCAACGCGATCCCCTTCTTCGAACAGGTGATCGCGAACACCCCGGCCGGCGACTACTGGCACCTCGGCGCGCGCTGGTTGCTCAACCTCGCCCACATGGCGCTCGGCCAGTGGCCCGCAGGCGTGCCCGAGGCAGCGCGGCTGCCGGCCGACACGTTCACGTCCAAGGTCGCGTTCCCGAAGTTCCCGAACGTCGCATCGCGCGCCGGACTCGACGCGTTCGGAATGCTCGGCGGCATCATCGCCGACGACTTCGACGGCGACTTCGACCTCGACCTGATGATCTCGAGCTGGGGAGCAGCCGGGCCGCTGCGCTTCCTGCGCAACGACGGCGCTGGCCGCTTCGTCGACGACACGCAGGCAGCAGGCCTGGTCGGCATCACCAGCGGCATCAACATCTTCCAGGTCGACTACGACAACGACGGCGACCTCGACGTGTTCGTCTGCCGCGGCGCCTGGCTCTACGACGGCGGTCGGCACCCGAACTCACTGCTGCAGAACCAGGGCGGCGGGCGGTTCGTGGACGTGACGTTCGCGGCCGGCCTCGGCGAGGTGCACTTCCCGACGTCCACCTGCGACTGGGCGGACGTCGACAATGACGGCGACCTCGACCTCTACGTCGGCAACGAGACGTCGCCCAAGATCGAGGCGCCAAACCAACTGTTCCGCAACGAAGGCGACGGCACGTTCTTCGACATCGCCGCGCGCGCTGGCGTGCAGAACCTCGGCTACACCAAGGGCATCGCGTTCGGCGACTACGACGACGACGGGAACATCGACCTCTACGTCAGCAACCTGCACGAACCGAACCGCCTCTACCGCAACGCCGGCAACGGCCGCTTCGTCGATGTCGCGAGCAAGGCCGGCGTCACCGAACCGATCGAGAGCTTCGGCGCCTGGTTCCTCGACTACGACAACGACGGCGCGCTCGACCTGTTCTGCGCCGCCTACAGCACCGGCATCGGCGACGTCGCCGCCTACCACCTCGGCGTCGAACGGCCGCACAAGGAGGTCATGCGCCTGTGGCGCGGCGACGGCAAGGGCGGCTTCACCAACGCAGCGCCGGCGCTGGGCCTCGACTATCCGGCACTGCCGATGGGCGCGAACTTCGGTGACCTCGACAACGACGGCTTCCTCGACTTCCACTTCGGCACCGGCGATCCGTACTACTACTCGCTGATGCCGAACCTGATGTTCTGGAACCGGGGCGGCAAGCGGTTCGACGACGTCACCATGGCGGGTGGTTTCGGCCACCTGCAGAAGGGCCACGGCACCGTGTTCGCCGATCTCGACGGCGATGGTGACCTCGACGTCTACTCGATCCAGGGCGGCGCCTACCCCGGCGACGCGGCGCACGACGTGCTCTACGAGAACCCGGGCTTCGGCAACCACTGGCTCGCAGTGGTCGCAGTCGGGACGCACAGCAACCGTTCGGCCGTCGGCGCGCGCATCCACGCCGTCGTCGAGGAGAACGGCGTCGAACGTTCGATCTGGCGGGACGTGGGCAGCGGCGGGTGCTTCGGCAGCAATCCGCTGCGCCAGCACTTCGGCCTCGGTGCGGCGACGAAGGTCAAGTCGCTGTCGATCCGGTGGCCACGTTCGCGTGAGGTGCAGGTCCTGAACGACGTGCCGGCGGACCGCACGATCCGGGTCGTCGAGGGCACGGCCGGCTTCACCGAGATCGTCCTGCCGCGGGCACCGCTCGGCGGTACACGATGACGACCTGCACCGCGTCACTTCGCAATGCAGGTCGTCGGGGAATCGAGGGGCGCAGGACGCGCCCCTCGCTCGAGCCGTTGGCTCAGTAGCCGACCACGATCTCGGTGCCGTTGGAGACGATCACGCCGAACGGGTTGGCGCCCGGAGCGAGCGCGGCACCCTGCACGGTCGCCGACGCACCAACGAGGCTCGGGTTCGCCGGCATCGGGAACGGGATCTGCGCCGTGGTGCCGACCGTCGGCAACGTCGCGAACGCGCCGAATTCCGCCGTCGACCACTGCTTGCACCCAGGCATCCCGAGCCCGATGAGGTCCGTGCCAGGGGCCTGCGCGGAGCCGAAGAACACGGCCGCCGCGGGCGACGTGGCCGGCACGTTGCGGACCTCGAGCGCGTAGGCCGAGTTGCCGATGAAGGGCACGCCGACGCTGGTCAGCTGCAGTTCCAGCGAGGGGACGTCGGCGACGTTGATCGGATAGGCAAGAGTGTTCGAGAGGTCCGTCGCACCCGGATCCGCGGACGCGCCGGCGACCGAGTAGCCAACCAGGTAGTTGTTACCGGCAGCGCCCATCGTCACGAACATCATGGTGATGTCGCCCGTCGCCAGGTTGAACTGGAACTGGAGCGTGTCCGCCACGGTCGTCTGGTGGCTGACGACCGCGTCCCACGTCACGTAGGCGATCCCGCCGGCTTCCTCGAACTTCACCGACCCACCGAGGGTGTTGTTGTAGTCGTGCCAGCAGCAGACCGCCGTCTGCGCCCAGCCCAGGAAGGCCGCGAGCCCGGGCGTCCAGGCAGCGCCGATGCCGGTCGGCGACAGCGTGATGACGCCGTTGCTGCTCACGTGCAGGCTGCTGGTCGTGCCGCCGCCGGGAACCGGCATCGGCGCCGACAGGGCGACGGGCGCCGTGACGTCATCGCCGACCACGATCGTGGCCGCGTTCGTCGTCGGCTGGAACATGCCAGCGAACGCATCGAGCACCGTGTAGCCCGTCGAATTGCGCAACATGGTGATCGTCTTGCCGGTCAGGTCCATGGCCGCGGCCGGGCTGAAGAACTCGTAGAAGCTGTCGGGGTTCTTGTAGCAGCCGACGCCGTAGTTGGTCGACGACGCGCAGCCGGACGGCGGCGCCACGAGCCAGACGTAGCCCGGGTTGGTCGGGATGATCTGCACGGTGAGGCCCTGCATGTCGAAGCCGAGCGCGGCGAACGTCTCGAACAGCGTGTTGTCCGTCGTCGTTCCGCCGAGGCTGAAGTCGCTGGCGGCCGGCAGCGTGACACCGCCGCCCGGCGACAGCCCGACGAGGCCCGCGGCATAGGCCGCGCTGAACGTCGAGTTGTTCGTCGTGTTGGCGTCGTAGATGAACCGGATCTCGCCAGTCGGGAAGAGCTGCGCCTGGTACGAGAACAACGTCGTGCCGCCGAAGTTCACAGCGCGATCCCACGTGATCGTGCACTTCGCCGGCGAGCTGTTGATGTAGACGTTGGCGCCGTTGGCGGCCAAGAGGTTGTCGTCCGACCATTTCGGGCAGATGCGCGGCGAGCCGGACGCGAGTTCCGCGGCGGTCGACGTGCCATCGCCACCGCCCGGTGCCGGGGTGCCGGCGTTCGAGAGATGGAAGAAGCCGTTGGTGCAGATGTGGACGTCCGTGTACGTCGTCCCCGCGAACGGGAACGCGAAGCCGATCGGCTGGATCGTCAACATCACGTCGTCGCCGTTGCCGACGACCACGCCAAGGTTGCGTTCCGGGCAGATTTGGGCGAGGAGTGGCGACGCAATCGCCGCGAACAGGACAGAGGTCAGGACTCGATGCATGGAAGTTCGGGACGGGGCAGGAAGAAACGCGGCGGCGAAAGCCGCCACCGCAGGAACGTGGGGCAGCCTACCACGCGAACTCATCGATCCAACCCGCGCGGCGGCGGTCTACGGCTCGGCGCATCGTCGTGACGAAGGCGCGGATCGCGGCGCCGCCAGAGGCGCGCGACGCCCACCTGCCCGTGCCGCCGGCGCGTCCTGCTACTGCCGGAACCAGTCGGCCAGCGTCGTGCGCAGCTCCTCGAGCAGCGGCTTCATGCGCGTCGCCATCGTCTTTCTCGCGGCAGCAACGACCTCGCCGCGTTCGCGCGTTCGCTCCGAGAGCTGCTGCAGCGACTCCGCCTCGACCGCGCCGGCCGCGCTGAGCGCCTGGTGCAACGCTTCGCGCAACTCCTCGGCCCGCTCGGCAAGGAACGCCTCGTCGAAGCACTTCGTCGCCGCCGCCCGCGAGTCGCGGCTGGGCTTCGCCAGAGCCTTGATGGCCTTGTCGACGGCTTTGTCGTGGCGCGACTTGGTCTCGCGCGTCTTGGCCATCGCCTTCTTCCATTCAGCGTGGTCCGCGAACGCCCGGTCGGCGATGGAGAACTGCGGCGCCCATTCGCCGAAAGCCGCGTTCGGTGCGAGCGCCGCGCCATCCGCGAGCAGGGCCTGGGAATGCACGAGCACCGCCTTGTCGAGGAACGCCTGCATCGCCTCGATCGCCGGGGGCAACGCGGCCTTGTCGGCGGGATCCGCCTTGGGCAGCAGCTTCTTCGCCCGGCCGAGCAGGTCACCGACCACGCCGAGATCCGGCATCTCGCGCTGCAGTTCGCTGACCGCGGTGCGCATGGCCTGCGCCGCGGACTGCGTGGAGACCTGGTCGAGCCACTCGAGCATCGATGCGACCTGCACGGGCAGCGGCCAGTGCCCGCTCTGCTCGGTGAGCCCGTCGACGATCTCGAGCCGCACCTTCGCGTAGCCCTGTTCGCGGTAGATCTTGTCGGTTCGGATCGCGCAGTCGACCGGCACCACCGCGTCCGCGCGACCGTGCAGGATGCCGATCGCGACTTTCTGTTTCGCGAGCTTGTCGTGCTTGACGTCGAGCACGTTGCCGGCGTGCGCGACGATGCCGTCGACGAGCTCGGGGTGCTCGCCCGCGAACCAGTAGCAGAAGAACGCGCCTTGGCTGTGGCCGTAGAGGTAGACCCGGCCGATCGGGAAGCGCTTCTTGAAGTCGGCGATGAGTCCGGCGATCTGCTCGCCGTCCTTCGGCCCTTGCACGAAGTTGAACGTGTCGCCGTTGCCCGGAGTGAGGCCATCGGGCGACACGACGATGTCGCGGCGGCGGAAGTCGCCGAGGATCGGGTAGTTCCAGAAGCTCCAGCCGTGGTTCATGCCGGTGCCGTGCAACATCAGCAGCAGGTCCGGCGGGTTCTTGGCGTCGATGTCCTTCGGCACGCGGTACCAGTAGGGTCGACCCTGCGCGCTCTTCCATTCGAGCAGCTTGCCGCGCGGCACCTTCGTCGAGGGTTCGACGATCGCGTCGGCATCCTTCTGCGCCAGGACGTGGGCTGCGGCGATCGACGTGACGAGGAACGCGAGGAACGTGCGGTGCATGGCGACTCGGTCTCGACGATACCCGGCGCAGGCCGGCCCTCGTAAGGCACGCGTCAGCCGTTCGCCCGGAAAGACGCGGCACGCAGCGGCGGAACCGCGGGCTGCCGCGCAGGCGGTCTGCCGATAGGCTGCAGGCATGCTCGTCGTCGCCCTCGTCAGCGCTCTCGCCGGCCCTCCCCAGGATCCGCCTCCCGTTCCCGACGCCGACAACTTCCGCCAGTGGCAGACGCGCATCGAACCGGATGCGACGGAGCTCGCCTACCTGCGCGTCGCCTGGCGCAACGAGTTCTGGCCGGCGGTGCTCGAGGCCCGCGAGCTCGGCCGACCGATCCTGTTCTGGACGATGAACGGGCACCCGCTCGGCTGCACCTGAAACAACGGCGTCCGTGGACGCCAGGTGGTCTGGTCAGACCCCGAAGTGCAGAAGCTGAGCCGCGAGTTCGTGACCGTCGCCGACGAGGTCTATCTGCTCTACCCCGAGGATCCGCACAACCTCGCGCGCGTCGCGAACGATCCGGGGCACCTGCTGTTCAAGAAGTTCGGCGAAGCGATGCCGCGCGGCGCGTGGCATCACCCGGGCACCAAGCAGGGCATCTACATGCTCGGCCCCGACGGCGAGTACCTCGAGGGACTCGGTGCCGCCAGCGGCGATCCCGCCGACATCGCGCGGCGCCTGCGCACGGCTCTCGAACGCTGGGACGCGCTGCGCAAGGAGAAGCGGTACCGGAACGCACCGGTGCCGGCGAAGGGCGTCGAACTGCCGTGCGATCTCGACGCCCGCCGCACGACGTTGCGCGTGTCGTTGCGCGATCTCGTCGGCGACGACGGCACGACGCCGCGCTACGAGAAGGGCGCCTACGACGACCGCAACTGGACGACGTGGATCGGCTGGGCGTGGAACCAGAACTGGTTCCAACTCGACGATCCGCGTGATTTCGTCACCGACGGAGCGCAGCCGCGCGACGTGCCGGCAGCCACGTTCCGACGTCTGTGCCGCGAAGTGCTGGTCGACAACGTGCGCGGCCAGGCGCCGCACTGGGAGGACGGGCACGTGCAACGCGCGTCGCTGACCGTTCGCCGCGTTTCGGCCGGCAAGACCTGGACGCTCGAGTACTCCGGCGAGGCGAGCATGGAAGCGCCGAAGGCGGCGCTGGCCGTGAAGCTGCACGGCCGCGCCGAGTGGGATCCCGCGGCCAAGCGGTTCGTCCGGTTCGACCTGGTCGCGCTCGGCACGCGGCAAGGAGCCTGGGGCGCGAACCAACGCGAACAGCAACGCGGCCCATCGCCGATCGGCATCGCGTTCCGGCTGTTCCCGGGCGAAGCGCGCACGGGGCGCTGATGGAGTACCGCGAGGTCCCGGGGACGCCACTGCGGCTGTCGAGCCTCGCGTTCGGCGGGTGGTTGACGCTCGGTGATCGGCTCGACGACGCGACGTCGATGCGCCTGCTCGACACCGCCGTGGCCGGCGGCATCAACTTCCTCGACCTCGCCGACGTCTACGGCAACGGCGGCGCCGAACGCGTCGTGGGCGAGTTCCTGCGCGCCAACCCCGGCGCCGACGTCGTCGTCAGCAGCAAGGTGTTCTGGCCGACCAGCGATCGCGCCGAGGACCGCGGTCTCTCGCGCCGCCACATCCACGCCAGCATCGACCGCACGCTGCAGCGGCTCGGGCGCGAACAACTGCACGTCTACTTCTGCCATCGCGAGGATCCGACCGTGCCACTCGCGGAGACCGTGCAGGCAATGGGCGATCTGGTCGTCAGCGGCAAGATCGTCGCGTGGGGCACCAGTTGCTGGCGCGCGGCCACGCTGCGCGCGGCGCATCGCCTCGCCGCCGAACTGCACGTGCCGCCGCCGCGACTCGAGCAACCCCGTTACAGCCTGCTCGTGCGCGCGATCGAGAACGACGTCGTGCCGTGTTGTCGCGAACTGGGCATCGGCATCGTCGCCTGGAGCCCGCTCGCCGGCGGCGTGCTGACCGGCAAGTACCTCGATGGCATGCCCCCCGGCAGCCGCGGGGCCACGAGCCGCTGGCTCGACGACTACGGATCTCCTCGCCAGCGGCGGGCCGTAAGCGAGTTCGTCGCCGCGAGCCGCCAACGAGGCATCGCGCCAGCCGCAGCGGCACTCGGCTGGGTGATGCAGCAACCCGGAGTCACTTCGGCGATCTGCGGCGCCACCTCGGACGTCCAGATGCGCGACAACCTGGTCGCCGGCGAGCTCGCCAGCCGTGGCGGCGCGTTGGGATGGGCGGAAGCACCGTTCGCACGCAGGGAATCCCGATGGCATCGTCTGCTGCGGCGCCTTGGCGCCCGCTGACCGTTCACGCCAGCGCTTCCTTTTCTCGCCATCGGGGGTAGCATGGACTGCCACGAGAACGAGAGCTGGACGTTGCGGCGCCCTCGATTCCCGCGACATCCAGCAGCAGCCATCATGATCCTCCTGTCGAATCTGTGCGTGCTCGCCTTCCTTGGCGCCGACGTGCATGCAAACGTCGCCATCGCCGCCGACCACGCGTCGCCGATCGCGGCCGTCGAGCCACAGGGTCCGCCTGTGCAGTTCTTCCCGGATGCAGAGGACACCGTGGGGCCCAGCGGCGGCACGCCCGAGCCGGGCTCGATCCTGCTGCTCGTCGGTAGCGCGCTCGGTTACGGGGCCTGGCGCCTGAAGCGGAACAAGGACACGAAGGAGAGTTGAGCGGCGTGCGAGCCGCCATCGCGGCCGCGATCGCCCTGTTGCTGGTCTACTGGGAGACGCTCGAGAGCTACCTCCTCGACCAGTACTACCAGGAGCACTTCCTCTACCTCTGGGTGTTCCTTGGGCTCGCCCTGACGCGAACGCTCCGCGGCCCGTTTGGCACGCACTTCGCGCTGAACTCCGCACGCAGCAGAGTCGGCTTCGGGCTCGCGATCGCAGCGATCCTGTTGCTCGGCGCGAGCGAATCCGTCGGCTCGAGCACCGGCACCCGCGCGTCGCTGGCCGTGTTCCTGACGGCACTAGCGGTTCTGGTCGTTCCCGGCTGGCCGCTGACGCGCTGCCTGGCCCATGGCCTGCTGCTGCTGCTGTGTTTCGGGCTGCCCTACGCCGTCTGGTATCCGATCACCTCGCACCTGCAGTGGGGTGTTGCGCAGGTGATCGCTCTGCCGAGCCACCTCGGCATCGCCAACTACACAGTGCGCGGCGCCATCGTCGACTTCCCTCACTACGACCTTGCGATCACCGCCGATTGTTCGGGACTGGGGCAACTGCTGACGTTCTCCGGAATCGCCGGCCTCGCCATCCTGAGCTCGGCACGCAACCGCCGTCGCGCCGCGACCCTGATGCTGCTGGCGGTCGTGCTGGCATGGCTCTCCAACCTCGCCCGCGTCAGCGCCTTCGTGTTCTTCGTCGGGATCGGCTGGACCACGGCGGTCGACGACCCGACCTGGCACGCGCTGCTCGGCTTCGGCGTGTTCCTGCCGTTCGTGACCGTCCTGGTTTGGCTGGCCCTGCGCACCCACCGACCACTCCCCCCGCCGGTGGCGATGCCCTCGGCCGCGCGCGGTCGCTGGCCGGTGTTCGGGATCCTCGTGCTGTTGGCCCTGGTCCACTTCGCCTGCCGGCGGCCGGATGACGTGGACTTCCCAGCGCCGGCGTGGTTCGCGGAGCTGGCCGCCCCCCCGGACCACCGGCTGCTCCGGCACGCGTCGTCGGAGGCGAGCGACCGCCTCGCCTACGGCACGCGCTGGCTGCACAACGCCCGCTACGAGAGCACGCAGGGGCATCAGTTCGACCTGTTCCACTACACGACGCGCTCCCGCAGCCACCTGTGCGTGCACAAGGTCGCCGCGTGCGTCGCCCGGCCAGGACTCCAGATCCGTTACGCCGCACCGGTAGAAGTCGCCGGCCAGACGTGGTGGCCAATCGCCCTCGACAGCGAACGCGAACTCGAGTCCATGCACGTCTACTACGCCTTCGAGGTCGGCGGCCAGCGCTTCGACGACAGCTCGGCCACGCAGCTGCACGTCTTCCAGCAACGCCTTCTGGGGAAAACCTGGGAAGTACGACTCACACGAGCCACCTTCCCCGGGCGACTGCCTGCCGCGCCCCACGCACACGCAGCGGCAATCCTCGGGTGGCTCGGAAAACTCACGAAGTCTTCGGGCTGAGTCGGGTCGCGGCCGCGTAAGGAGAGGCCACCACCCCGCCGGATCGGCACCGGCGCCCCCCCCGTCATGTCCGACCCATCCGAACCGCAGCGGACGGCTGCGCATTGGCTATCCGCGTCACAAGCGGATCCCCAACGCGCGCGGACCGGACCCTGGCTGGCGGTGGTGCTCGCGATCTGGGCCGCGGCGGTGCTGCTGGCGATTCCGATGGGGATCGGCTCGTCCTGGCGCGAATGCGACACCCAGGCGATCGCCCGCAACATGGTGAGCGAGGGGTTCGATCCGCTGCGGCCCCGCGTCGACTGGCGAGGCGACACCGATGGCGCCGTCGAGTGCGAGTTCCCGTTCTACCAGGCCATGGTCGCCGCGGTGATGGCGGTGGTGGGCGAAGCCGAGTGGCCTGGGCGGGTGATCTCGGTGCTCGCGATGCTGTTCGCAGCCATGTCGCTGCATCGCTTGTGCGCCGCGCGCGCCGGCCCGGCGGGAGCCCTCGCAGCGACGATGGTGTTCTTGACCGGCGGCCATGCCTTCTTGCTCGGCGGCCGCGTCACGCCCGACGCCACCAGCACGGCCTTGGCCATCGCGGGGACCGCCGCGTTCGTCGAGTTCCTGGCGTCGGGGCGAACGCGCACCCTGTGGCTGGCGACGGCCGCGATCACCCTCGGCTGCCTGACCAAGGCAACGGCGCTGCAGGTCGGCCTCCTGCTGTTCCTGTGGACGCTCGCCGCCGCCCCGTCGCGGCTGCGGGAAGCGAGGCCGTGGCTGGCGTTCGCGACGATCCTCGCCGTCTGCGCGGCGTGGGTCTGGCATGGCGTGCAGCTGCACGCGGAGACCGGGTTGACGTTCGGTGTGGCGTCCGGCGGCGAGACGAAGTTCCCGACCCTGCGCAGCCTGCGCAATCCGGACCACTGGCTGTCGCTGTTCCGCACGACGATGGAGTACGGGTTCGGCCCGCTCGGGCTGATCGCCTTGGCTGTCGTCGCCGTCCGCCGGCGCCTCGACCGCTGCGATCTCGGCCTGCTGCTCGTCGTCGCCCTCGGCCTCATCGGCACGTTCCGCTACAGCTTCCACCACGGCGTCGGCCCGCAGTACCACGTGTTCGCGGCGGTCGGCGGCGCCTGGTTCGTCGCCCGCGTGTGGCCGCAGCAAGCGCGATGGTCCCTGTGGGCCCTGCTCGCCGTTGCGATCGTGGCGCAGGGATCTCTCCACCTCGCCAAGGAGCGAGCCACTCGTCTCTCGTGCTTGGACTCGGGTTTCGCCGAGGTCGGCGCCGCCGTGGCGGCGATCAGCACTCCTGACGAACTCGCCGTCGTGCGCGGCCACCGTGAGCGAATCGACGAGTACTGGCGCCGGCGCACCAACTTCGAGGAGCCGATGATGCTCTACCACGCCCGCCGCCGTGGTTGGGTGTTGCCGCGCGACGACTTCGCGCCGGCCGAACTCGCCGAACTGCACCAGCGCGGCGCGCGCATCGTGATCGACCAGATGCCGGCCGAGACGTCGGCGCCGACCAGCGAGTGGCTCGCCTCGCACGCGGACCTCGTGCAGGAACGATTCGGCCGCCGCATCTACCGCCTGCGCGCATCGTCCGAGTAGGACGTTCCCGGATCGCGCCTCAGCGTGCGGCGTCGCGCAGCCGGAACTCGACGACGACTTCGGTGGTGCTCGCGACCGGCACGCCGTCCCGCCGGGCCGGCACGAACCGCCAGGCGCGCACCGCCCGCAGCGCCTCGCGATTGAGGCCGGGGAACGGCGCGGGCGTGCGCAGTTCGATGCCGGTGACGGCGCCGAGGCTGTCGATCGAAACCGCGAGCACCACCACGCCTTCATGGCCGGCGCGGCGTTCGTGGTCGGGGTACTGCGGCGGGACATTGTCGGCGCAGCGCTGCGCTTCGACGAAGGGCTGCGCCGCCGCGGCGGTCGCCGCGGACGACGGCTCGGGCGTTGGTTCCGGCGGCGGCCGCAGTCGATCGCGCGTCGGCTCGCGCCGCGGCGGCGCAGGCGACGGTTCGGCGACGGTCGCGACCGGCGGCGGCAGCGGTTCGACGACCGCCAACTCGTGCGCCACCATGTCGACCACCAACGCCTCGACGACGACATCGGGGCGGGGCGTTTCGGCGGGCGCCACCGGCATGCTGGCGACCGAACTCGCGATCGTGACGTGCGGCAACGGCGGCGGCAGCTGGCGCCGTGCGTACGCACTCATCACCAGACCGCAGGCCATCGCGGCCGCGTGCACGACGATCGAAGTGACGAGAAACCCGGAACGCACGTTGGGACGCGCAACGATACCCGACGAGCCCCGGTTCGCAGCCGCGCCTACTTCGGGGCGGGAACCAGCCGCCAGACGCGCCCCTTCTTCCCGTCGAACCCGGTCAGCAGCAGTTCGCCGTCCGGCTCCTCGGCGAAACTGGACACCTGCTGCGGCGCGCGGGCGAGCGTGACCACGGCGTGCTTGCCGCCCTCGCGGTCCTCGCGGCACGCCCACATCTTCAGCGTCATGAAGTCGCCGTAGACGAACCAGCCCTGCAGGCCGGGCAGAGCCTTGCCGCGATAGACGTGGCCGCCGGTGATCGACAGCCCCTCGCCATGGTCGTACTCGGCGACCGGCGCGATCGCGCCGGCCGGCACGGCGCGACCCTTGCGCAGCGTGAACACCTCGGTGCCTTCGAGCGGGTTCCAGCCGTAGTTGCCGCCCTTCACCAGGCGGTCGACTTCTTCGAGCCGGTTCTGACCGACGTCGCCGCACCACAGATCCCCGGTCGCGCGATCGAACGCGATGCGCCACGGATTGCGCAGCCCGTAGCACCAGATCTCGGCGCGTGCCTTGTCCGTGCCGACGAACGGGTTGTCCGCCGGGATCGCGTAGCGCTTCTCGCTCGTGGCGCCACGCACATCGATGCGCAGCACCTTGCCGAGCAGCGTCGCCAGCGATTGGCCGGCGCCGAACGGATCGTTCGCAGCGCCGCCATCGCCGAGCGCCACGTAGAGCATGCCGTCCGGACCGAACACGATGGTGCCGCCGTTGTGGTTGCCGAACGGTTGGAACACCTCGAGCAGCCGCAGTTCGCTCGCTGCATCGACGACGCGGCCGCCATCGCCGGCCACCGTCGCGAACCGCGACACCACCGACTGGCGGTTGCTGCGATGGGTCTTGCCGTTCGGCATCTCCGCCTCGCGCACTTCGATGCGCTCCGACCAGCAGACGTAGACCAGGCCGTTCTCGGCGTAGGCCGGATCGAAGGCGAAACCGAGCAGGCCCTCCTCCCAGTTGTCGAGGAACACCGCCTTGCCGAGATCGAGGAACGTGCGCCGCCCTGCGTTCGTTCCGTCGCGAGTCACGACGAACACCTGCCCCGGCTGCGTGACGACGTAGGCGTGCTGCGGATCACTGGCGTCGAACGCGACGAACAGCGGGCGATCGAACCCACCCTGCGCCGGGAACGCGTCCACGTAGGCGATCGCCGGACCGGTGGGCAGACCGGGCTCTTCCTCGTCTTGCGCACGCACGGCATTCGCGAGGATCGACACGAGCAGGAACGGCACGACGCGGCGATGCATGCGCATTGCTTACGCGACCGGCGCCGGCACCGCACGCGCCTTCGCTGCGCGCCGGCGACCCGACCCGGGCTTGTCCCGATCCGATGCGGGCTGTTGGTGCCGAGGATCGTGAACGGCGTTCGCGACTCCGCGGCACCAGATGCTCAGTGCGCCCAGATCCGGATCACGTGGGCACGCTGGAGGCTCTCCTCGGACCGCCCGTCGAAGCCGTAGACGTTGAGGGCCATGCCGCCGACCGGCTTGAGCCACAGCAGGTTGTTCGCCTGGTCCTGCCAGATCACGACCCCGGTGGGGTCGTTGCGCACGTCGGCGAGCGACGTGCCGGTGTTCGCGAACATCCGGGTCTTGTTCTGGGCGATCTTCTGCGCCTGGGACAGCGAGTCGTAGCCGGCGTCGTAGCGGCCGGCGGCCCGCACCGACCCTGGCCACGGCAGGCCGAGCACCAGCGAATCGTCGGCCCGGAAGGCGTTGTGCATCGTGACGCGCAGCGCCGTCTGCGGCATCTGGCCGCCGGGGAACGACAGGCGATACGTGCCACCGCGCGCCACCGAGAACGACCGCATGCCCGGGAAGAACAGCGCCTGCGCCGGGTTGCCGACGGTGTGCTCGTCGACCACGCCGAGATTGCCGTCGAGGCGCTGCAGCCGCAGGGCGATCAAGCTCGGGCCCATCCACGCCTGCGTCAGCTGGTTGTCGAGCACGACGTCCTGCAGGCCGTAGAACCGGTGCGGCGTCGACCAGGTGCCGCTGCCGCTCGGCGCCACCGCGACGAGACTCGCGAGGCCGTGCACGTAGAACGGGCGGTCCGGGATCAGGTAGTTGCCCGCCGGTCCCCAATAGCCGTGCGGATCGTGGATCGCGCCGGGCAGGGTCCAGTAGCGCTGCTTGCCCGCGAAGGCAGTCGTCAGCGGGAAGCCGTCGAAGTACGGCGGCGGCGTCAGGTAGCCGGCGTGCGAGTTCGTCAGCAGCCAGCCGGAGTTGCGGAAGCCGCCGAGTCCGATCGACTTGGGGTACAGGTCCGACGAGTCGAACACGCCACCGCCGAACACGAACTGCGAGTTCGCGGTGATCGTCGGCGGCTGGAACGGATAGTCGAGCGCGACGAGGTCCTCGACGTCGAGCTGGTAGTGGTAGCTCGACAAGCCGATGCGCCGTGGATCCATGAACGGCGTCGCGGAGTTGAGGCTGCGACACACCAGCAACGTGCCTCGCATCACCGAGGTCATCGCCGAACCCGTGAAGTCGCGCGTGTTGTTGTCGGCGGCGACCCAGTCGAGGTAGGTGCCGCGGCCGACGCGGTTCTGGTAGCCGCCCTCCTTGTTCTTCCACACCACCCCGCGCGACAACGTGAACGGCGTCGCCGGCTGGTAGCGGATCGACGCGAAGTTGCCAGCCTCGTCGGTGACGACGAAGTCGGTCATCATCCCTTGCCGGCGGTTGCCGTGGCCGACGTTGTCCTCCTGCAGCCGGATCGTCAGCGACGACGGCTGGATCGGCACGTTGCGCGAGGCGCCGCGGCACGCCGCGGCGAAGCTGTTCCAAAGACCACGCCCGTCGCAGTCGCTGCCGCGGTTGCCGACCACCACGTTGTCGGGGTTGGTGATCCAGAAGCCCGACGCATCGGCGTCGTGCACCTTGATGCGTGCACCGATGCCAGGGTCGCGCACCTTCATCGCCACGCAATCCCGCAGCGTGTTGCGTTGCTCGCTGCCGTCCTCGAGGAAGAACGCGTGGCCCTTGATGTCGACCGCCGTGACCCGTTCGACGAGCACGCCGCAGGTACCGTGGATCGTCACGCCGCGATTGCTGCTGCCGACGATCGTGCACTCCCGCAGGTAGTGCCGGCGTGCACTGACGTCGCCGACGAACGCCCCGCCGCCCTGGCCCTGCGCATTCGCAGGCGTCCACGACAACATGTGCCAGTGGAACGGATAGCGGCCCATCGCCCGGCGCTGGCCACAGCGGCGGAACTCGACGCCGCTGACCTGGGCCGCGCTGGCGTACCCCATCACCATCACGTGCGCGCCGAAGCCGTGTGTGTTCCAGTCGGCGTCGTCGGCGCCCTGCACGACGATCGAGCGCGTCAACAACGCCACCTCGGCGCGTTGGTCGAGCACGCGCGCCGTGCTGGCGCGCGGCGTCCAGAACGGCGCCGGCGCCAGCCCGATCGACTGGCCCGCGATCGTCGCGCTGCGTGGGTACTGCAAGCGGCCCCATCGGGCCGTCGGCAGCGGCTGCATGGTGGCCAAGGTCGTGCCGTTGGCGTCCGCGGCGAGGGTCAGGATCGCGGTCTCCCCGACGCCATGGAAGTCGGTGGTCGACACCGCGATGCGATCGCCGGCGCGCCAGGCGACCGGGTCGGCGAGGTGGAGCGTGCGCACACCGGCTGCGGCGTGATCACCAAGCCAGGTGCGCGTTCGCGAAGGGACCGCGCCGCACAGGCGCAACGTGCCGCCGCCGACGACGTGGATCGCGCGCGAGCGCCCGTCGTTGTCCAGACCGCCGTCCTCGGTGCGCGGCGTGTGCGCGCCGCGCGAACCGGTCAAGGTGATGACGGCGCGCCCCGGGAACGGTCGCGCCTCGGTCCCGATCTCCAGCACCCCGGTGCCGAGCACGTCGATCGTGTTCGCCGTGATCGCGACGTTCGCGTCGATCGCCGTGTGGGCGCGGAGCGTGCCTTCGATTCGCAGCTGGTCGAGCGCGGCCGTCGCCGTGTCGAGCACGACCGTATGCCCTGGCGGAATGTGCACGCGGCTGCCAGGACCGGGCACCCGGCCGTGCGGCCAGGTGGCGGGATCCGACCAACGCTGCGTAACGGGAGACTGGGAGGGCAGGCTGACCAGGCCGGTCAGCACGATGCCCGCGAGCCATCGGTGCATGGGTGTCGTCTCGAGGTGCGGTTCCACGCGCCAAGCGGCGCGGGAACGTGGCTCGCGGGGGGCGACCGCGAGGATCGCGTCCATACGCGAAGCACTCGTCACGACGGACCACGATTTTCGCGCGAATCTCCCGGTGGCAGCGCCGATACGGCGCGCCGTCGCGGTGGGCTACGTGCGAGCGTGAGGTAGCGAACCTCGCTGGCCGCCCGGGAACGCAGCCGCCAAGATGCCCGGATGCTCTCGATCACCGGTCTGCGCAAGGCCTACGGTGCGTTCGTCGCGCTGCACGGCCTCGACCTCGCGATCGCACCCGGCGAAGTGCTGGCGCTGCTCGGGCCCAACGGGGCCGGCAAGTCGACGACGGTGAAGTGCCTCGTCGGCCTGCTCCGCCCCGATGCGGGCAGCATCCGGATCGCCGGCATCGACGCGCTCGCCGACCCGGCCCCGGCGCGAGCCGCCGTTGGCTACCTGCCCGAGGTGGCGCGGCTGCACGAGGTACTGACCCCGTGGGAGTTCCTGCTGCTGAAGGGGCGGCTGTTCGACCTCGACGACGGCACGATCCGCACCCGCGGCGAACGCATGCTCGGTGGCTTCGACCTGCTCGACCGCGCCGACGAGCCGATGGTCGGCTTCAGCAAGGGCATGCTGCAGAAGGTCTCGATCGCCGGGGCGCTGCTCACCGACCCGAAGCTGCTCGTGTTCGACGAGCCACTGTCGGGGCTCGACGTCACGACGACGCTGGTGGTGAAGGAACTGATGCGCGAGTTCGCGGCCAAGGGCGGTGCGGTGCTGCATTGCAGCCACCTGCTCGACGTCGTCGAGTCGACGGCGCATCGCATCGCGGTGCTCGACCAGGGTCGGCTGCTCGCGTGCGGCACAGCCGCCGAGTTGCGCCGACAAGCCGGTGCTGGCGCCGACGCCCGCCTCGACGCGGTGTTCCGTTCGCTGGTGCGCGCGAGCGATCCGCGGGCGGCGGCCCGCGCGATCCTCGGGTAGCGAGGGCGACGTCGAGGGCGCGGCCGATCATGGCGCTTGCCGCTCGCGGCGCAGCTGCCTAGGGTGCGCAGCACGCAAGGGTGCCGATCCGCCGGATCGCGCAGGCAAGCACTGGTCGGGCCGCCAGGGCATGGATCCGCGGCGGCACCGGCCGCCCAGGAGCGAACCGATCCGATGCAACCGCCCCCACGACTCGACCACGGCGTGATCGGCAACGGCCGCGTGCTCGCGCTGATCGCGCCGAGCAGCGCGGTCGAATGGCTCTGCCTGCCGCAGTGGGACTCGCCCTCGGTCTTCGGATCGCTGCTCGACGCGAACCTCGGCGGCACGTGGAGCGTGCAGCCTCCGGACGCAGCGATCGCTGGAGCACTGCGCTACTCGCCGAACACGAACGTCCTGGAGAACCGGTTCGAACACGGCGGCGCTGCCTGGGAGATCGTCGACTTCGCACCGCGCATTCCTGCAGGCCTGGACGTGCGCGCGCCGTACGAACTCGTCCGCCTGATCCGACCGCTGCAAGGCGAGCCACGGCTCTGCATCCGTTTCGACCCGCGCCCGGACTACGGTCGCGACGCCGTGCGCCTGATCCCGAGCGAACAGGGCATCGACGTCGAGAGCCCGTCGTTGCGGCTGCGGCTGGCGACCAACGTTCCTGCCCCGTTCATCCTGTCCGGCCAGCCGTTCGTGCTGCGCGAACCGGTCTACATGGTGCTCGGGCTCGGCAACAGCCCGCAGCACACCAACCTCGCGGCCGTGCTGCGCAGTCTGCACCTGACCGTCGAGGGCTGGCGCGCATGGGCACGCTCGTGCGCGCTGCCGCCGTTCCGCCAGCAGGAAGTGCTGCGCTCGGCCCTGTGCCTCAAGCTGCACGCCCACCACGACACCGGCGCGATCATCGCCGCGACGACGACGAGCATCCCCGAGGCGATGGGCACGCAGCGCACGTGGGACTACCGCTACTGCTGGCTGCGCGACGCCGCGTTCGTGGTCGAGGCGCTGCGACGGCTGAGCCACCTGACCGAAGGCGAAGCGTTCCTGCGTTTCTTGCACACTGTCGCCGAGTCGGGCCCGCTACAGCCCGTCTACGGCCTCGACGGTCGCCGCGACCTCGAGGAGCGCATGCTGCCGCACCTCGCGGGCTTCGGCGGCAACGGCCACGTGCGCATCGGCAACGCCGCCTACAGCCAGCGCCAGAACGACCTGATGGGCGAACTGATGCTCAGCCTCGAGTCGTTGCTCGCCGACCCGCGGCTGGTCCACGACCGGCCGGAACGCCTGCTGCCGCTGGTCGAGCGGTTCGTGCGCGAGGCGATCGCCGCCGCACCGACGCCGGACACCGGCATCTGGGAGTACCGTACGATCCTGAAGCAGCACACGTTCTCGCGCGCGATGTGCTGGGCCGCGATCGAGCGGGGCGCGCGGCTGGCGCGGCGTTGGCACCGGCCCGAACTCGCCGACGCGTGGAGCGTCATCGCCGTGCGGGAACGCGACGAAGTGCTGCGGCGCGGCTTCAACGACGAGCTGGGCTTCTTCACCCAGGGCCTCGACGGCACGAACCCGGACGCGGCCAACCTGCTGTTGCCGACGATCGGGCTGCTGGACGCGCGCGATCCTCGCTTCGCGCGCACGATCGCGGCCTACGAACGGCTGCTCGTCGATCGCGGCTTCATGCTGCGCTACCGCAACCTCGACGACTTCGGCGAAACCACGAGCGGCTTCACGATCTGCAGCTTCTGGTGGGCCGAAGCGCTCGCGTTGTCCGGCCGGCTCGACGACGCGATCGCGATCTTCGACCGCATGTGCGGGCACGCCAACCCGCTGGGCCTGTTCTCGGAGGACGTCGACCCCACCAGCGGCGCGCTGCTCGGCAACTTCCCGCAGGCCTACACGCACGTCGGCCTCATCAACGCCGCGGCGACGATCGGCGAACTGCTGGCCGCGCGCGACGGCGTGGTGAGG
Source organism: uncultured bacterium (assembly GCA_937952215.1). Lineage (GTDB taxonomy): Bacteria > Planctomycetota > UBA1135 > UBA1135 > UBA2386 > UBA2386. The sequence continues at coordinate 98,566 of CALFZH010000060.1, read as the reverse complement.
GCCTGGGCATGAGCGATCCTCGACTGTTGATCGTCGCCAACCGGCTGCCGCTGACCGTGTCCGCCGGCCCGGACGGGCCGCGTATCGCGCACAGCACCGGCGGGCTCGCCACCGGCCTGCGCGGACCGCACGAGTCGGGCAACGGGTTGTGGTTCGGCTGGCCGGGGGAACTGCGCGGCATCCGCGGCGCCGTCAAGAAGGACGCATTGCAGCGGTTGGCCGCGCAGCGCTTCGTGCCGATCGAACTCAGCCGCAAGGAGGTCGACAGCTACTACAACGACTTCAGCAACGGCGTGCTGTGGCCGACCTTCCACTACCTGATCGACCGGCTGCCGCTGCAGACGCCGGACTGGCAGGACTACGTCGCGGTGAACGAACGCTTCGCCGCCGCGGTCGTCGCCCACTGGCAGCCAGGCGACGTCGTCTGGGTGCACGACTTCCACCTGATGCTGCTGCCGCGCCTGCTTCGCGCGAAGCTGCCCGACGCGCGCATCGGCTTCTTCCTGCACATCCCCTTCCCGGCGTCGGAGGTGTTCCGCGTGCTGCCGTGGCGCGAGGAACTGCTGCGCGGACTGCTCGGCGCCGACCTGATCGGCTTCCACACCCTGGGCTACTCGCGCCACTTCGCCGCCGCACTGCTGCGCCACCTCGGCATCGAGGTGGCCATCGACCGGTTCCTGCACGAGGGTCGCGACGTGCGTCTCACCGCGCTGCCGATGGGCGTCGACGTCGACACCTTCACCGGCTTCGCCAACGACCCGACGGTCGTGGACGAGGCGCAAAAAGCGCGCGACCGCCGCGGCGCCGCCCGCGTCGTGCTCGGCATCGACCGCCTCGACTACACCAAGGGCCTCTTGCGCCGGCTGTACGCGTTCGAGCGCCTGCTCGAACAGCGCCGACCCGACGAGCCGCCGGTGCAGCTGATCCAGGTGGCCGTGACGTCGCGCGGCGACGTCAAGGAGTACCAGCAGTTCAAGCGCGGCGTCGACGAGCTGGTTGGTCGCATCAACGGGCGCTTCGGCACGCCCGACTTCACGCCGATCCGCTACGTCAACACCGGCCTCTCGCCGCGTGAGGTCGCGACGCTCTACCTCGCCGCCGACGTGATGCTGGTGACGCCGCTGCGCGACGGGCTCAACCTCGTCGCCAAGGAGTTCGTCGCCACGCGCCAGGACGGCGACGGCGTGCTGGTGCTCAGCGAGTTCGCGGGCGCTGCCGCCGAGATGCCCGAGGCGCTGCAGTTCAACCCGTACGACATCGAAGGCGCCGCCCGCACGCTCGCCCAGGCGCTGGCGATGCCGGCGGAGGAACGGCGTCGACGCATGGCGTCGCTGCGGCCGGCCGTGCTGCGCCACGACGTGCACGCCTGGGTGCGCACCTTCCTCGGCGAGCTCGCGGCCGATCGCGCGCCAGCCCCCGAACCGCGGTCGGGACTGCCGATGATCGTGCAGGCGCTGCAGCAGTTGCAGCCGCACAAGGCCGGGCGCCCGCTGTTGGCGTTCGTCGACTACGACGGCACGCTGGTCGGTTTCGCGCCGCGCCCCGAACTGGCGACGCCCGACGTCGAACTGCGAGAACTGCTGCGCCGCCTCGCCACCACCCCCGGTGTCGAAGTGCACCTCGTCAGCGGCCGCGCCCGCGAGTTCCTCGACGATTGGTTCGGGGGCATGGGCCTGCACTTGCACGCCGAACACGGGCTCGTGTCGCGCCTCGCCGGCGACGCCGCCTGGTCGAGCGGCCCGGGCGGCGAAGCCGCCTGGCGCAGCCGCGTGATCGCGCTGCTCGAACGCGTCGCCGCGCACATCCCGGGCGCGCATCTCGAGGTGAAGGCGCAGTCGGTGGCGTGGCACTACCGCCAGGTCGAGCCGGCGTTCGCGGCGGTGGTCGCGAGCGAGCTGCGCCTGCACTTGCTCGAGCTGCTCAGCAACGTCGGCGTGTCCGTGGTCGAGGGCAAGGCGGTGCTCGAGGTGCGGCCGCAGGGCATCCACAAGGGCATGGTCGTCACGCGCGCGCTGGCGGCGACGTCGGGATCGCCCAACGTGGTCGTGATCGGCGACGACCGCACCGACGAGGACATGTTCGTCGCCGCCCCCGCGGACGCGCTGACGATCCACGTCGGCTCGGGAGCCAGCGCGGCGCGCTACCAGGTGCCGGATCCGCGCACGGTCCGATTGCTGCTGCACGCGCTGCTGCCGCGCGCCGAGGAAGCTGCTCGCGCGACCTGAGCGCGTCCGGCGCGGCAGTGGCTGGGATCCGCCGCGCTCGAGGGACAGACGATCAGCCGTTCGCGTCGACGGCGTGGCGCGATCGCTGACGACCGCCGCCGCCACCCTCGCGACCCCGGCCGCGCGAACGTCCACCACCACCACCACGCCCGCGACCGCCGTGCCCACCGCCGCCCTCGCGGCGCTTGGGCATGCCGTAGCCGCGGCCGGCAGCAGGCACGCTCCTCACTTCCTTGCCCTGCAGGTGCCCCTGCACGACCGCGAACAGGCGCTTCTCCATCGGCGCGACCAGCGACAGCGCGCGCCCGGATTTGCCGGCGCGGCCGGTGCGGCCCGAACGGTGGATGTAGTCCTCGAGGGCGAGCGGGAAGTCGTAGTTCACGACCAGCTCGATGTCGTCGACGTCGATGCCGCGCGCCGCGACGTCGGTCGCGACCAGGAAGCGCGTCTTGCCGCGCGCGAACGCCTGCAGGCAGGCGTACCGCGCCTCGGCGCTCTTGTCGCCGTGGATCGCGTCGGCGGGCAGGCCGGTGCGCTTCAGCGCGTTGCCGAGCCGTTCGCAGCCGAGCTTCTTGTTGACGAAGATCAGCACGCGGCCGTCTTCGCGCAGCAGGATCTGCTCGAGCGCGTGCTGCTTGTCGTGCGCGTTCACCGCGACGAAGCGGTGCGAGATCGTCGAGGCCGCCTGGCTGCGCGCGCCGATCTGCACGCGCTCCGCGTTCGGCAGGAAGTCGCCGACCAGCCCTTCGACTTCCTTCGGCATCGTCGCCGAGAACAGCAGGTTCTGCCGTTCCTGCGGCAGGCGCACGAAGATGCGCCGGATCTGCGGCATGAAGCCCATGTCGAGCATGCGGTCGGCTTCGTCGAGCACGACCATCTGCACCTGCGCCAGCGAGATGTTGCGCCGTTCGAGGTGGTCGATCAGCCGGCCCGGGCAGGCGACCAGCACGTCGAGGCCGCGCTTGAACGCGCTCTCCTGGATCGACATGTCGACGCCGCCGAACGCCGTGCAGACGTGCAGGCCGGTGTGGTGCGCGTAGACGCGCAGGTTCTCGGCGACCTGCACGCACAGCTCACGGGTCGGGACGATGATGACGCCACGCAGGCCCGGCGGGCCGCCGCACAGCTTGTCGAGCATCGGCAGGCCGAACGCCGCGGTCTTGCCGCTGCCGGTCTGGCCGAGGCCGATGATCTCGGCGCCGCCGAGGATCTTGGGAATGGCATGCGCCTGGATCTCCGTCGGCGTCTCGTAGCCAGCGGCTTCGATGCCACGGAGGATGGGCTCCTTGAGCCCGAGGGAAGCAAAACTCACGCAGTTCTCAGGTAGGGCACCGGCGGGCAGGATGGCCCGCGGATGCAGGGGGAGTCGGACCGGCCTTGGCATCGGCATTCCGCGAACTCGACTGGAGACCGCGGCGACGAGACCGTGCGTTGCCGGAACCCCGGCACCTTCCGACGCCCCGGGATGGTAGGCGCCGGCCGTCGCTCGCTCAAGCGCGCCGCGCCCGCAGCCCTTCAGACGCCGAGACGACGCGACAAGTCGGTCTGCAGCAGGCGGTCTGGATCCCACTGCGCCTTGAGCGCGCGGAACTTCGCGACCGTCGGCTCGCCGTGCACGCGCGCGAACGACGACGCCAGCAGCACCGCGTCCTTCGCGTAGTAGAAGCGGCCGCCCGCGGTCAGCACGATCTCGGCGAGCTCGCGGCACAGCGTCCACAACGACTCGCGGGCCGACTTGCGCGCGCTGACCGCGAAGTCCATCGCCATCGAGTAGCCGTCGACGGCGTGCGTCATCAAGAACGGGTCGGGCCGATGGCGCTTGAGCACGCCGAGGTACGGCACGTGACCGGCGGCGTGGCACTTCTCGATCAGAGTGCGCAGCACGCGCGCCCCCTCCGCGCGTGGCACGAACGGCTGGAACTGGATCAGTCCGCCTGGCTTCGTCATCCACTGCCAGCGCGGCACGTAGTCGAGCAGGAAGTGGAACGCGCCGTGCGTCTGCAGGTACGGCGACTGCCGCTGCTCGCGCGCGCCGACCGCGAACTTCATCGCGTTGACGAGCCCGACGCGGCCGAGGTGGACCGCGCACCACATGCCCGGCCACAGCCAGGCCTTGGGCACGACGCCGAACAGGGTCGACGGCACTTCCTGCAGCCCCGGATCGAAGTAGCGCAGGCCGTCGGGATCCTCGCCGGGACCGAGATGGTCGGCGCGGTGCATCAGCCCACGACCGAGCCCAGCCCCCTTGCCGTGCAGATCGACCCACGACACCAGGTAGTCGGCCTTGTCGCGCAGATCCTCGAGCAGCTGCAGGTTGTGCTCGAGGTCCTTGGCGACGATCCCCCACACCCGCAGCCGCCCCGAGTGCACGCGCTTGGTCTCGATCCACAGCCGCGTGAAGCAGCCGAGCATGCCGAAGCCGCCCAGCGCAGCGTGGAAGAGCTCGGGCTGCCCCTCGCGCGTGCAGTGCACGAGCTCGCCGCGCGGCGTCAGCAGGTCGAACGCGCGCACGGAATCGCCGAAGCTGCCGAGCACGTAGTTGTTCTTGCCGTGGATGTTCATCGCCGCGGCACCGCCGAGCGACACGGCCATGGTGCCGCTGACGACGCGCGGCCAGTGCGCGTGCTCGATCGACCGACGCCACAGGTCGCGGATCGTGGCACCGGGCTCGACGATCGCGACGCCGGTCGCCGGATCGAATGCGTGCACGGCCCGCATGCCGGACAGGTCGAGCACGTGGCCGTTGGTGTTGGTCGCGGCGTCGCCGTAGCTGCAGCCCGCACCGCGCAACGCGATCGAACCGCCGGCCGCGCGCACCGCCGCGAACGCATCGGCGACCTGCTCGACCGTCGTCGGCCGGAACACGCGCGCAGCGCCACCGACCGCCATGCCGAAGCCCCGCACGTCTTCGTCGCGCCAGGCGATGCTCGTGGTCTCGGTCATGGGGCGTGCGGGGTGCACCGTCGGCTCATCGGCTCGCTGCGGCCGCGGTCTTCGGCTCGATCGGCCTCAGATCGAGAGGCGGCGGAACAGGAACGATGGGATGTTGCGGATCACGAACATGATCACGCGCCACTTGCCCGGCACGTAGGCGATCGCCCGGCCGCGATCGCGCGCGCGCAGGATCAGCTCGGCGGCGCGATCGGCGGGGATCGCGTTCTTCAGTCCGAGGTTCGCCGTCATCGGCGTCTGCGTCGGCCCGGGCTTGATCGTGGTGACCTGCACGCCATGCCGCCACAGCCGGTTGCGCAGCCCTTCGAGGTAGCAGTCCATGCCCGCCTTGCTGGCGTTGTAGACGGGCCGACCGACGCGACCACGGTCGCCGGCGACCGAGCCGACGCCGACGAAGCAGCCGGCCCGGCGCGGCAGGAATCGCCGCGCGGCCGCGTTGCCCCAGGCGATGCAGCCAAGCATGTTGACCTGCACCTGCAGGCGGTCCTTGCCGACGTCGAACTCGTCGATCGCGACTTCGGGCATCACGCCGGCGACGTAGTGGACCTCGTCGACCGGGCCGAGTTCCTGCTCGATGCGCGCGAACAACGGCTCGACGGCGTCGAGATCGGCGGCGTCGTGCACGAACGGGAACGCCCGCTGCTGCGCCAGCGCGTCGTTGACGGTCGCGGCCTGCGTGCGCAGTTCGTTCTCGCGGCGCGCGAGCATCGCGACCTTGCGCCCGGCGAGTGCGAGCCTGCGCGCGACCGCGAGACCGATCCCGGACGAACTGCCGACGACGATGCAGGTGCCGCTGCCGGATGCCATGCAGAAAGCGAACGGCGGCCCGCCATCGATTGCAACCGGCGGGCGGCATCGTGTCGTTGCGGCGGGCAGCCACCTGCCGCATCATCGGCGCATGCGCATCGTGTTCTCGCTGCTCGCCCTGTGCGCTGCCGTGCCGGCCCAGCAGCCCCGCCGCCTGCAGTGGTATCCCGTCGATGGCGTCGTCGCGACGGTCAACGACAGCGCGATCCTGCGCAGCACGCTGATGACGATCACCGCGGGCAGGATCAACACGCTCGAAGCCGAGCACGGGCCGCTGAATGCGCGCGAGCGCGCCGTGCTCAACAGCGAAGCGCTGCGCGACCAGATCAACCGCCACCGGCTGGCCCACGCGGCCCTGTCGCTGGGCTCGATACCGCCGGCCCAGGTCGAACAGATGCTCGCGAGCACGTTCGACCGCGAACGCCAGGATCGCATCCGCGACCTCGGCAGCCTCAACGAGTTCTCCCGCGAACTGCAGCGCACCGGCCGCACCTGGCCGAGCTACGAACGCGAGCAGCGCATCACCAAGCTGTACGAGGTCGCCGAGGAGTTCGGCATCTGGGCGCGCATGGGGCAGCAGCGCAACCTGTTCCTGACGCCGCGCATGCTGCGCGAGACCTACGACGAGAACCGCGGTCAGTTCGTGCGTGAGGCGTCGGCACGCGTGCTGCTGATCCGGTTCACTGGCCCCGACCGGCAGGCCCAGGCGACGGCGGCCGCGGCGGCGTGGGCCGACGAAGCCGTCGACGCCCGGACCCTCGCGGCGCGGCATGCCGCCGCGCAGGCACTCGGCGAACTCCCCGTCGCGTCGTTGTCCGAGGACTTCGCAGCGGTCGCCGCGTTCGCACTGGCCGGCCCGGTCGACGCGGTGTCGGCCCCGGTCGCCGTCGGTGATGCGCTGCTGGTCGCCAAGGTGAAGGCCTGGACCCCGGCCCGCAACGCCGCGTTCGAGGACCCGCAGGTGCAGGAGGAACTGCGCGACCTCTGTTTCCGGCGCGTCGTCGGCGAGTTCCGGCAGCAGTCGCTGGAACGAGCGATCGAGCGCACCGAAGTCTGGCCGCCGCAAGAGGCTCGGTAGCGTTCGCCGCGCCGGCGCCGCGTCCGGCCCGGGGTGTGGTGACCCGCGCGTGGCAGTCCGGCGAAGGCCGACGCCCGACGGTTGCCATGGCCCGCCGCCATCGCTCTACTGGCGCGCCCTCTCTGAACCGAACTGCGGATCGCGCCGTTGTCTGCGGCCGACCGCTGGGCTCGGTTGCCGTCATCCCGTCGGCAGCGCGAGCCCTTCCGGGTTTTGCCCCCCGGCAGTGCGGATCCCAGCGCCTGCTACAGGAGCCGTCATGGCCCAAGTCGACCCGACCAAGATCAAAGTCCAGTCCAACGCGCTCCCCATCTGGGAGACCGAGGTCACCTTCCAGGAGATGATGGCCGAGCGCCTGCGGGCGGCACCCTGGCTGATCCTCTCCGCGGGCATCCACGCGGTGCTGCTCCTGGTGCTCTGGGTGCTGACGCCGCCGGACGACGCCAAGAAGATCGAGAACAAGGCGGAGATGGCGATCCAGGAGAACAAGGAAGTCGAGGAGCCGCCGCCCCCGCCCCCGCCGGAGACCAAGCCCGAAGAAGTGACCGACGAAGTCGTGGTCACCGAGAACACGGTCACCGAGGAGCAGACGTTCGAGACGGTCGACGAGGTCAACCAGAAGGAGTCGGCCTTCGACAGCAACCAGTGGAACAGCGCCGTCGGCCTGGGCGGTGGTGCCGGTGGTCGTTACGGCGGCCGTGGCGGCAAGGGCGGCAAGGGCGGCGGCGGCAAGTCGTACGCCGAGGCCATCGACGCCGGCCTGCAGTGGCTGAAGAACCACCAGGACGAGGACGGCAAGTGGGACTGTGACCAGTTCATGAAGCACGATGACCCGGCCAGCGACATCTGCGACGGCCCGGGCAACGCCGTGCACGACGTCGGCGTGACCGGGCTCGCCCTGCTCGCCTTCCTCGGCGACGGCAGCACGATGCGCGGCGGCGCCTACAAGGACCAGATCAAGAAGGGCGTCATCTGGCTCAAGGGCCAGCAGGACGAGCGCACGGGCCTGTTCGGCACCGCCAACTCGCACGACTTCATCTACAACCACGCGATCGCCGCGTACGCGATGTGCGAAGCGTTCGGCCTGTCCAACTACCAGCTGCTCAAGGACACGGCGCAGCGCGGCATCAACTACCTCGAGTCGCACCGCAACCCGTACTCGGTCTGGCGCTACCAGCCGCGCGACAACGACAACGACACGTCGGTCACCGGCTGGTGCATCATGGCCTACGAGTCGGGCGAGTTCTTCGGGCTCACGATCAACAAGGAAGCCCTGAAGTACAGCGAAGTCTGGCTCGACCAGGTCAGCGACCCGACCGGCCGCCACGGCTACAGCAAGCAGGGCGAACCGAGCTCGCGCAAGCCGGGCGATCACGGCACGCGCTTCCCGGTCGAGAAGGGCGAGTCGATGACCGCAGTCGGCCTGTTCTGCCGCTACTTCATGAACCAGGATCCGAAGGAGAAGCCGGTGATGAAGGCCGCAGCCGACCTGATCGCCAGCAAGCCGCCGGTCTGGGACGAGAAGGCCGGGACCATCGACCACTACTACTGGTACTACGCGACCTATGCGTTGTTCCAGGCCGGTGGCACGCACTGGACCAACTGGCAGAAGAAGCTCGAGACCGCGGTCATCAAGAACCAGCACCGCGACAAGGCCAAGAAGAACCTGTACGGGTCGTGGGATCCGAAGTGCGCCTGGGGTGAGGACGGCGGCCGCGTCTACAGCACGGCGACGCTGGTGCTGACCCTCGAGGCCTACTACCGCTACAGCCGCTTGGTTCGGTGACCGGTTCGGTGAGCTGACCCGCTCGCCCACGAGCGAGCGAACACGCGGCCCGCAGTTCCCCGAGGAACTGCGGGCCGCGTTCATTTTGCGGCGAGAGTGCTGGCGCTGCGTGCTGCGTGCTGCGTGATGCGGCGGAGAATCCACGACGCGTGTGATCCGCGCGCGGCGTCGCGGCGTTGTCCCGCTTCGTCCGGCGCGTTCGCGCGCGCCCCTGCCGCAGCCGAGGCACTGGCTGCAGCGAAGACAGGAGGCTCCCTCTCATGCATCCCTCTGCGCCACCGGTCCGTACCCATGACGACCCGATCGGCGAATCGTCGTTCCAGGAACTGATGGCCGAACGGCTGCGGCAGGCGCCGTGGCTGGTCGCGTCCGCCGCTGCGCACGCGCTCGTGCTGCTGCTGCTGTGGGTGCTGTTCCCGGCCGAGCCGAAGGCGGCCACGGAGAAGCACGTGGCGCTGACCGCGCCGGACCTGGTCGACGTCGTCGAAACGCCGCCGCCGCCCCCGCCCGTGACCGAACCCGAGGACGTGCCCGATCCCGTCGTCGTCGATCCGACCGTCATCGAGGATCCGGTCGAGTCGCCGAGCGAACACGACAGCGAAACCGATCGCTCCACGCCGTCGGCGTTCCCCTCGAGCGGCGACAATCCGGCGGTCGGCATCGGCGGCGGCGCCGGCGGGCCCTACGGCTCCCGCTGCCTGGGCCCACGCGGTCCCCGCGGCCCGCGCGGGCCCGGGCCCGAGGCGATCGAACGCGCCCTGCAATGGCTGCGCGAGCATCAAGACGCCGACGGCAAGTGGGACTGTGACCAGTTCATGAAGCACGACGACCCGTCGCTGCCGGCGTGCACCGGTCCCGGCAACGCCGTGCACGACGTCGGCGTCACCGGCCTCGCCCTGCTCGCCTTCCTCGGCGACGGCAACACGATGCGCAGCGGTCCCTACCGCGACACCGTGCGGGCCGGCGTGCTGTGGCTGCGTTCGCAGCAGCAGGAGAACGGCCTGTTCGGCACCGCCGCGTCGCACGACTTCGTCTACGACCACGCGATCGCGGCCTACGCGATGTGCGAGGCGTTCGGGCTGTCGGACTACCGGCTGCTCCGCGACACCGCGCAGCGCGGCATCAACTACCTCGAGTCGCATCGCAACCCGTACTCGGTCTGGCGCTACCAGCCGCGCGACGGCGACAACGACACGTCGATCACCGGCTGGTGCATCATGGCCTACTGCGCGGCCAAGCACTTCGGCTTGCAGGTGAACGACAGTGCGCTGCAGCTCTCGGCGACCTGGCTCGACCAGGTCACCGAGCCGAGTGGCACGCACGGCTACAGCCGGGCAGGCGAGGGCAGTTCGCGCAGGCCGGGCGATCACGGCACGCGCTTCCCGATCGACAAGGGCGCGGCGATGACCGCGGTGGGCTTGTTCTGCCGCTACTTCCTCGGCCAGGACCCGGAGCAGAAGCCGATCATGCTCGCCGCGGCCGACCAGCTGCTGCGCAAGCCGCCGGTGTGGGACGCCGGCGGCAGCGCCGTCGATCACTACTACTGGTACTACGCGACCTACGCGCTCTACCAGATGGGCGGTCCTCGCTGGGCCGCCTGGAAACGGCAGATCGAGCCGGTGCTCGTGCAGCGCCAGCACCGCGACCGCGGCAACCGCAACACGTTCGGGTCCTGGGATCCCGCGTGCGCGTGGGGCGAGGACGGCGGCCGCGTCTACAGCACCGCGATCCTGGCGCTCACCCTGCAGGCGAACTACCGCTACACGCGCCTCGTCCGCTGACGGCCGGGCGCGTCGCCGATCACTTCATCGCCGCAACGGCGCGCGTCGCCTGGCTCTTGCGCCGCGCCGCGTTGTTGGCGTGGATCACGTGGCCCTGCGCGGCCTTGTCGATGATCTTGCAGACCGTCGGCAGCATCGCCGTGGCCTTCGCCTTGTCGCCGGCCTTGACGAGCGTCATCAGGCTCTTCATCGCGCCCTTCAGGCGCGACATCTTGGCCTTGTTGACGAGGCGGTTCTTCTCGCCCTGTCGGGCGCGCTTGAGTGCTTGCTTGCTGTGAGCCATCGGGATTTCTGGGTCGGTGGTGCGTTCGAGGAAAGTGAGCTGTGGCGTCGATGTCAGCCCTTGAGCTGCTCGACCTTCTTGGCGACATCGCGGAAGCCGATGTCCTGTTCGAGGATGCGGGTGTAGTGGCGCAACGCGTCGTCGCGCTTGCCGAGCGACTGGCTGATCGCGCCCATCTCGTAGAGCGCTTCCTTGGCCAGCACGCCGGTGCCGGCGGCCGCCATGGCCTTCTCGAACTGGCCGAGCGCCAACTCCGGCAGCTGCTTCTGCTGGAAGGCGCGGCCGAGCGCGAACAGCGCGTCGTTCTTCTTGCGCGGGTCCTTGACGGCCTGCTGCAGTTCGGCGATCGCCGCGTCGACTTCGCCCGTGGCGAGCAGGCCCGAGCCGAGATCGAAGCGGGCCGCGAGGTCGGCCGGGTTGCGCTCGACGCGCCGACGCGCCTCGGCGACCCGCAGCTGGTGCAGCGCCGCGCGCGCCCGGCTCGCCGCCGCGGTGTCGCCGGCCTTCTCGGCCTTCGCCACCATCTGCTCCTGCAGGCGGATGCGCAGGTCGCCCGCCAGTTCGGCGATCTCCCCGTCGCCGGGCTGCAGACGCGCCAGCTGTTCGACGAGATCGAGTGCGCCGGCCAGGTCCTTGGCCATCTCGCGCAGCCGTGCGCCGCGGCGCAGCAGCTTGCCGTCGTTCGGGGCCGCCTGCAGCTTCTCTTCGATCTGCGCCAGTTCGGCGTCGAGCTCCTCGGCGCTGAGCTGCAGGCGTTCCTGCCGCTCGAGCTGCCGTTGCTGCTCCTTGTCCTTGATCAGCTCGCGCGAGCTGCCGGCCTTCTCGATGCCGCTGCTGCGCAGCGCCCCTTCGGCGGCGAGGTCCTTGCGCGCCTTCAGCGATTCCTGGTCGCGCGGGTCGACCTTCAGCGCGGCCTCGTACATCGCCAGCGCCTCCGGGAACTTGCCCTGCCCCTGGAAGAGCGCGCCGGCGGCGCGGCAGGCATCGAGGCAACGCGGCTGGTGTTCGGCATACGCCGCGAACACGGCCAGCGCCGAACGTGGATGCCCCGCCCGCTGCAGCGACGTTCCCAACGCGAGGTTCGCCCCCTCGGCGAGCGGATCGTGCACGAGGTACCGCTCGTAGGCGCGGGCGGCCGCGGCGTGCCGGCCGAGCGTGCGGCACAGGCGCGCCGACAGCAGGTGCACGCCGCCGAACAGGATCGCGGTCAGCTTCGAGGCCGGCTTCTGCGCGACCTTCTGGAACAGCACCTTGCGCAGCCCCGCGCGCGCCTCGCCGAAGTCCGGCTGGATCTGCAGCACCTGGCCGTAGATCTTCACCGCCATCGCGTAGTTGCGGCGTTTGCCGGCGTCGGCGGCCTGCTCGAGGTACTTGCTGAGATCCATGCGGTGGCGGGAGTCCGCCGGCAGCGCGCAGGGCGCTTGACGCCGGCGAAAGGGGCGAAGAATCTACTCCGCGCCGAGAAGAGCCGCAACGGCCGAGCCGACCACCGAGGCCGCCGTTCGCCGCCCTGCGGGCCGTTCCGATGCACGTACTCGTCTACCCCGACCCCATCCTCCGCCGCGGCGGGAAACCGATCACCGGCTTCGACGCCGAACTGCGCTCGCTGGCCGAACGCATGTTCGAGGCGATGTACGTCGAGGGCGGCGTCGGACTCGCGGCCCCGCAGGTCGGCATCGAGCAGAAGCTGCTGGTGCTCAATCCCTCGGGCAGCAAGGACGATCGCAGTGGCGAACGCGTGCTCTGCAACCCGCGGTTGCTGCGCAAGAAGGGCCGCGAGTTCGGCGAGGAGGGCTGCCTGTCGTTCCCCGGCATCCACGCCGAAGTCGAGCGCTGGGTCGACATCACGGTCGTCTACCAGGACCTCGACGGCAAGGAGCAGACGCTGCCGTGCAGCGGCTGGCTCGCGCGCATCGTCCAGCACGAGATGGACCATCTCGAGGGCGTGTTCTTCGTCGACCGGCTGACGGCCTCGGACAAGCTGCGCGTCAAGCCGACGCTGCTGGAGCTCGAAGCCGAGTACCGCCAGCGCGTGTAGCTGGCCCGCCATCGCACGCCATGCGGCTGATCGAAGGTCTCGACGCGCTGCTCGCCTTGGATCTCGTCGGCCTCTACGGCGACAGCCCGTCGAGCCGTTCCGTCGTCGCCGTCGGCGTGTTCGACGGCGTGCACCTCGGCCACCAACGCCTGCTGCACGACCTGCTCGAGATGTCGTCGGCGCTGCCGGGCATGCCGACGGTGGTGACGTTCGCCAACCACCCCGACCAGGTGCTGCACGGCCAATCGCCACCGCCGCTGGTCAGCGTGCCGCACCGGCTGCGCCTGCTGCGACGCGCGGGCGTGTCGCGGCTCGTGCTGCTGCAGTTCGAGCCGAGGCTGCAGAACATGACGGCGCGCGAGTTCACGCAGCAGGTGCTCGTCGGTGCCTTGCGCACGCGCGGGCTGCTGCTCGGCTACGACAGCGCGCTGGGCAAGGGCCGCGAAGGCACGCCGGCGCGTTTCCGCGAGCTCGGCAGCGAGTTCGGCTTCGAAGTGCACGCCGGCGCGCCGTTCCTCGTCGACGGCCAGGCGGTTTCGTCGACCGCGATCCGGGCGGCGATCCGCGCCGGCGACCTGGTGCTGGCGCACCGCTACCTCGGCCGTTTCCCCGGCGCCATCGGCGCCGTCGTGCACGGCGACGCGCGCGGCCGCACGCTCGGCTTCCCGACGGCGAACGTGGTGCCGCAGCCCGGCGTACTGCCGCCCGGCGGCGTCTACGCCTGCGAAGCGATCCTCGACGGTGTCGTGTTCCGCGCCGTCGCCAATCTCGGCACGCGGCCGACGTTCGGCGGCGGCGGTGCCGCGGACGAGCCCTGCCTCGAAGTGCACTTGCTCGACTTCCACGGCGACCTCTATGGCCGCGAACTCGAAGTGACGTTCCGCCGGTTGCTGCGCCCGGAGCGCCGCTTCGCCGACGCCGCGGAGCTGCGCGCGCAGATCGAGCGCGACATCGCCGCGGCCCGGGCCGCGCTGCAAGCCTGACCGGCGAGCGTCAGCCGCCGGCGCGGCGGAAGCGCAGGTGCGCGACGCCGATGTGGCGCTCGTGGAAGCCGGCCTCGCAGTAGGCGAAGTAGTAGTCCCACGCGCGGAGCAGCGCTTCGCCGCCGCGACGCAGGAACGGCGCCGGATCGCGCAGCATCGCCCCGCGCCAGTGCTGCAACGTCGTCCCGTAGTGCGGGCCGAAGTCCTCGACGAACTCGAGCCGCAGATCGGTGTGGCGCGCGGCGGCGGCGGCGATCGCCTCGACCGACGGGATGAAGCTGCCCGGGAAGACGTGGCGCCGGATGTAGTCGACGCTGCGCAGCGCGGCCGCGTAGTGCCGGTGCGCGATCGTGATCGCCTGCAGGCCAAGGCACCCACCCGGCCGCAGTCGCGCGACACACGCGCGCAGGTAGGCCGGCAGGTACGCCGCGCCCACCGCCTCGATCATCTCGCACGACAGCAGCTTGTCGTAGGTGCCCGGCACGTCGCGGTAGTCGCGCTGCAGCAACTCGACGCGGTCGGCGACGCCGGCCGCGCGCACGCGTTCCGTCGCCGCGGCGAACTGGTTCGCCGAGATCGTCGTCGTCGTCACGTGCGCCCCGAACTCCGCGGCTGCGGTCGCCGCGAGGCTGCCCCACCCGGTGCCGATCTCGAGCAGGCGCTCGCCGGGCTGCAGGTCGACGAGCCGGCACAGCCGCCGCAGCTTGGCGCGCTGCGCGTCGACGAGGCTCTGGCCGTCGTGCTCGAACCAGGCCGCCGAGTAGGTCATCGTCGGGTCGAGGAAGTGCGCGAACAGCTCGTCGCCGAGGTCGTAGTGGTCGGCGATGTTGCGGCGGCTGCCCGAACGGCTGTTCTGCCGCAGCCATTGGCCTGCCCGCAGCAAGGCCCGGCGCGGCCACGACCACGGCGTTTCGTGCAGGGCCAGCATCACGTCGCGATCGCGCACGAACAGGCGCAGCAGGCGCACCAGGTCCGGGCTCGACCACTCGCCGGCGACGAACGCCTCGCCCGCGCCGACGTCGCCGCCGGCGGCGACCGCGTTCCAGAACGACGGCGCGTGCACGGTCAGCGGCACGATGCCGAACGGCCCGGCCGGGTCGCCGAGCAGTTCCTCGCCCAGGCCACAGCGCAGCCGCACCGCACCGCTGCGCAGGCCCCGCAAACGAGCGACGACGCCGCGGCGGATCAGCCGCTGCACCAGCGTCGGCGGCGCGACCGGTCGAGCGACCTCATCTCCCTCGCTGCCAGCGATCAGGATCGAACCGGACATCGTTCGGCGCGCTGCTTCTTCGGGTGCGTGTGGAACGTGGCCCGCTTGCACCACAGCAAGAAGGCGTGCAGGTAGATCATGCCGACGATGCGGACCGCCATCCACGGATGTCTGCACCAGGCGCGCAGCAGGTTGCCGGTCGTCCACGGCCGCCGCTGCAGCGTGAACGCCGCGTCGAACACGAGCTCGCCGCCCTGGCGATTGGCCATGTGCACGACGAGCCGTTCGCCCGGCGGTTCGCACGCCCAGTGGTAACGCTGGGCCATCGGCTGGAACGGGCTGACGTGGAAGGCCTTGTCGAACTCGCCGTGCAGCGTGCCGCCGCTGCCGTCGCCGCCGAGCACGTAGTGATGCCGCTCGCGCCACGGCGTGTTGGTGATCTGGGCGAGCACCGCGACCAGCCGTTCGGAGCGGTCGAAGCAGTAGTAGAGACTGACCGGGTTGAACACGACGCCCCAGCAACGCAGCGTCGTCAGGATGCGCACCGGGCCGTCGGGGCGCGAACCGAGTTCTTTCGCGACGGCGTCGCGCACCTCGTCGGCGAGTGGCCGCGTCGGGTCGCCGAAGTAGTCCGCGCGCCGGAAGCGCATTGGCGCGAGGCGCCGCGCCGACCAGAACCAACGGCCGGCGAACGCGGCGTCGAGATCGTCGAGGTCGAGGTAGAGGTAGCAGACGCGCACGCCGAAGCGATGACCGACGCGGTCGAACCGGCGGTGCTGGACACGCCCGACGTAGATCGCGTGGTGCCGCGCCTCTGCTGCGAGCGTCATGCTCCCGCCTCCTGCCCCGTGGCGGAAAAGTCGGCGGCGACGCGCAGCGCTGCCTGCACGCCGTCCTCGTGGAACCCGAACCCGCACCAGGCACCGCACCACCAGACGCGACCGCGGCCATTGGCTTCGGCGATCTCCGCCTGCGCCCGCACGCCCGCGCCATCGAACACCGGGTGGTGGTAGACGAGACGCCGCAGCACCTTCGCCGGATCGATCGCCTCGGTGCGGTTCAACGTGACGCAGTACGTCGTCGGCCCGGCCAGCCCCTGCAGCACGTTCATGCAGTAGGTCACCGTCGCCCGCCCCTGCGGCGTGGTCGTGGCCGGCAGGTGGTAGTTCCAGGCCGCGCGGGCGCGTCGGGCGCGCGGCAGCAGCCGCTCGTCGGTGTGCAGCACGACGTCGTTCTCCTGGTACGGGATCGCGCCGAGCATGGCACGTTCGGCCGCGGCAGCGTCACCGAGCATTCGCAGCGCCTGGTCGGCATGCGTGGCGACCACGGCGGCATCGAACCGCTCCGGGCCCTGCCCCGCCACCGTGACCAGAACGCCCGTCGGCGAACGCCGCAGATCGACGACCGGGGCGCCGAGCCGGATGCGGTCGCGGAACGTGGCGGTCAGGGGTTCGAGGTAGCGGCGAGACCCGCCGACCACCGTCATCCACTGCGGGCGGTCGTTCACGGTCAGCATGCCGTGGTTGGCGAAGAACCGGACGAAGAACCGCGCCGGCATCGCCAGCAGGCGGGCGGGCTCGGCCGACCAGATCGCCGCCATCATCGGCACCAGGTAGTGGTCGGCGAACGCACGGCCGTACCGCCCGCGAGCCAACACGTCCTGCAGCGTCGCGTCGCTGTCGGCGAACGTGGGCGCCTGCCGGTGGAACCGCAGGATGTCCCGGAGCATGCCCCAGAACGACGGGCGCAGCAGGTTGCGGGGCTGCGCGAAGATCTCCGCGAATCCGCCGCCCGCGTACTCGAGCCCGGTGCGTTCGCAGCGCACCGAGAAGCTCATCGTCGACGGGCGCAACGGCACGCCGAGCCGCCGCATCAGCTCGAGGAAGCCCGGATACGTACGGTCGTTGCAGACGATGAACCCGGTGTCGACCGCCACCGGGCCCGTCGGCCCCTCGACATCGACGGTGTGGGTGTGACCACCGATGCGGGTGTCGGCCTCGAACACCGTGACGTCGTGATCGCGGGCGAGCCGTTCCGCCGCGACGAGACCGCTGATGCCGGCGCCGACGATCGCGAGCCGCTTCCTGCCCGACCCGAGGAACCGCGCCGCGCGCGTCATCCGCGCCGTGCGCGCAACCGCCGCTCGTCGGCACGCGCGCGCGCCGGCAACGGCCGCAGTTCGTGCACGAGCCCGAACATCGCCATCAACCGCAGGGCGTAGTAGGACACGTCGATCTCCCACCAACGGAAGCCCTGCCGCACCGTGCCCGGGCACCAGTGGTGGTTGTTGTGCCAGCCCTCGCCGAGCGTCACCAGCGCCAGCAGGAACGAGTTCCGGCTTTTGTCCTTGGTCGGCCAGACGCGACGACCGAACAGGTGCGCCAGGCTGTTGATCGACGCCGTGCCGTGGAACAACGCCGTCGTCGAGATGCAGAAGCCCCACACGCCCATCTGCAGCGCGTTCGTGCCGAGGCTCGGCGCAACCGCCTCGAGCAAGGCGCCGAGTCCGAGCATCGACGCCAGCAGCACGAGCGGCACCGCCAGGTCGTTGCGGTCGAGCCAGCGCAGTTCGGGGAAACGCGCCAGGTCGGGCACCTGCGCGTAGTCCGTGCGGTAGTTGGCCCGGCTCGCGATCCAGCCGATGTGCGACCACAGGAAGCCGTGCGCGTGCGGCGAGTGCGCGTCCTGCTTCGTGTCACTGTGCCGATGGTGCTGGCGATGGTGCGCCGCCCACCACAACGGACCCCGCTGCGTCGCCGACGCGCCGAGCAGAGCGCCCACGAACTGGACGACGCGGCCGACGCGGAACGAGCGGTGCGAGAAGTAGCGGTGGTAGAACGCAGTGATCCCGAACATCCGCACGAGATACAGTGCGACGCAGACGATGACCGCGATCGGGCTCCAGCCGACAACGAACACCAGAAGGCAGCAGGACTGCAGCAGCAGGAACGGCCAGATGCGCGCCCACTCGATGCGCTCGCCGGGCAGCCGCGAAGGCGGCGGCTCGGCCACCACCGGAACGACCGCCGCTTCGTCTTCCTCGAGCAGGGCAGTGGAGGTCGCGGCGTGAAGTTCGTCGGGTTCGGCCAAAGGGATGTGGTGGGTCGCGAAGCGGAGCGAAGATGCAACCGGCTATCGCCCCGGCTCGTCAACGACACAACCGTGAATCGGCGAGGAAGGTGAGGCCGTGAGTCCGATCGTGATCGCCGCTGCGGCGTGCAGCGTCGTGTTCGCCCTGCTGTGGTGGCGGCAGACGCGCACCCGCAACGCCACCTCGGTCGATGCGGCCTGGGCGCTCGCGATCGGCGCGCTCGGCGTCGGCAGCGCCGTCTTCGGCGACGGCGCCCCGCTACCGCGCTGGCTGGCCGGCGCCATCGCCGGCCTCTGGAGCGGGCGGCTGTCGTGGCACCTGCTCGTGCACCGGGTGTTCGGGCATGCGCACGAGGACGGCCGCTACCGGGCGATGCGCGAGCACTGGGGTCCACGCGCGAACGCCAACCTGTTCTGGTTCTACCAGGCCCAGGCGATGGCCGCGCTCGTGTTCGCGATGCCGTTCCACCTGCTCGCATCCCACTCCTCGCCGACGCTCGCCGGCATCCAGTGGGGCGGACTCGCGGTGATCGCCGTCGCGCAAGTCGGCGAGACCGCTGCCGATCGGCAACTCGAACGCCACCGCCGCGATCCCACGCAGCGCGGCCGCACGTGCCGTTCGGGCCTGTGGCGCTTCAGCCGCCATCCGAACTACTTCTGCGAATGGCTGACGTGGTGCGGCATCGCGCTCGTCGCAGCACCAGCGGCGGGGTGGCTCGCAGCGGTCCAACCCGCGGTCATGTTCGTGCTGGTGCGCTTCGTCAGCGGCGTGCCGTTCACCGAGCTGCAGTCCATCAAGAGCCGCGGCGACGACTACCGGCGCTACCAGGCCGAGACCAACGCGTTCGTGCCGTGGTTCCCGCGCGGCGACGGCGAACGATGAGCCCGCGACTCGATCGCTGGCTCGAACGCGGCGTGCTGCCGGACTGGCTCGTTCGACTCGGCATCCGGCGGTTGCTGCGCGCGCGCCTGCGCGACGAGCACGCGCACGACCCCGAGCGCGCCGCCGCCCGCCTGCAGGCATGGATCGCCGCGTGCGACCGCAGCCCGATCGCGATCGAGACCGGCGCCGCCAACGCGCAGCACTACGAAGTGCCGGCCGCGTTCTACGCGCGCGTGCTCGGCCGGCACCGCAAGTACAGCAGCGGACTCTGGAGCGACGGCGTGCACGACCTCGACGGCGCCGAGGCGGCGATGCTCGCGGTCACCTGCGAACGGGCCGACATCCACGACGGCCAGCGCGTGCTCGATCTCGGCTGCGGCTGGGGTTCGGCGTCGCTGTGGATCGCCCGCCACTTCCCGAACTGCCGCGTCGTCGGCGTCAGCAACTCGGCGAGCCAGCGCGCCGACATCCTGGCGCGCGCCGCGCAGGAAGGGCTCACCAACGTCGAGATCGTCACCGCCGACGCCAACGCGTTCGCGCCGAGCGGCACGTTCGATCGCATCGTCTCGATCGAGATGATGGAGCACACGCGCAACTGGCGCGCCCTGCTCGCGCGCGCGGCGCGATGGCTGGTGCCCGGCGGGGCGATGTTCGTGCACGTGTTCACGCACGCGACGGTCGGCTACCCGTTCGCGGTGGACGGCAGCGACGACTGGATGGGGCGCCACTTCTTCACCGGCGGCCAGATCCCGGCGGACGCCCAGATGCTGCACTTCCAGGACCACTTCGCCGTCGAGGCGCACTGGCGCGTGTCCGGTGTGCACTACCAGCGGACCGCCGAGGCGTGGCTCGCGAACTTCGACCGGGCGCGGCGCGAACTCGCGCCCGTGCTGCGCGAGGCATACGGCGATCGCGCCGAGGCGATGGCGAACAACTGGCGCGTGTTCTTCCTGGCGTGCGCCGAACTGTGGGGCTTCGCCGGCGGCCGCGAGTGGCTCGTCTCGCACTATCGGCTGCGGCGCCGCGACGTGCTGCCGGCATAGGCCGACACCGCCGAAGTGCGCGCTTGCGCGTCGTCGTGGACCTCGCTAGCGTTCCGCGCCCCGCGGATCCTCCGGGAGCCGCGGCGCTGGTCGGGCAGATAGCTCAGTTGGTAGAGCACGGCACTGAAAATGCCGGGGTCGCCAGTTCAACCCTGGCTCTGCCCACCAGTTTCTTCCGTTCGGAAGCGGCCGCGCGGCGCTCGTCGGATCGCGGCGCGACAGCGCGGCTACTCGACGACCTGCAGCCAGCGCACCGCGTCGACCACGAGCATCCCGCCGGCCGCGGTGATCTCGACGGTGGCCACCCCGCCCGCCGCAAGCGTGCACTCACCGAGCACGCGCCAGGCTCCCGGCGCGACCGGCACCGACTCACCGCCCGCCACCCCGGGCAACGCGACGCGCCAGGACGCCCCCGCCGCGAGCGGCTGGCGCCCGAACGCGCGCCAACGCCCGGCGAACGGCAACTCGGCCACGAACACCGCGCGGGCCGCACGGTCCTCGCACGTCGCGAAGTCAGCACCGTGGAACCCGCCGCCATCCTGGCGCTGCCGCCAGCCATCCCCGTGCAGTTCCGCCGCGTCGTCGTCGACGACGACCACGGCCGGCGCCCGCAGCAGGATCGCGTTCGCGACGGCGCGTTCCCCGGCGTGGTCGAACTTGCGGTTGTCGCACGGGTGGTTGACGACGCCGAGCCCCGCGAGCCACATCGTGGTGCTGCCACCGCCGTCGAGGTTGAGCGCGTCGCTGCAGCCGAATGCCTGCAGAACAGTCGCGGTCTCCTCGAACGTCATGCCCGCCGCCACCGCGTTGCGGCCGTCGATCGCGAGCAACACCACCGCGTCGGGCGCGAGACCGAGCGCCGACCGTGGATGCCGGATACCCCGCTGCCGCGGCCCGTGGTCGACGACCTTGCCGGCGACGAGCAGCATCGGCCCGGCCCCGAGTGCGTCGTGCACCTCCGGCCAGTCGCCGGCATCGCGCGTCGCGAGCACGGGCCAGCCACGCGCATCGAAGCCAACGCTCGCCTGCCCCGGGCTGGCCGCCGTCACGAGGTTCCCGTCGAGGCGCAGCAGGCCACGGGACAGACCGGTGGTCTCGATCTCGAAGAAGCCGCCGTTGATCGCGGCAAGGGCGCCACCGGCCTCGCCCATCGCGCTCGTGCGGGTGCGCCGGCCAGGAGCCACGACGTCGAAGCGCGACGTGCCGCCGCCCCTCACCACCAGCACGCTGAGGCTCTGGGGGGCGTCGAACAACGAAGGGAAGCGGCGCTGCCGCAACTCCACCCCTTCGCCGACCTCGCGACTCAGCCACGCGCCCGGCTCGACGATCTGCGCCGCGACGGCGCCAACCTCGGCCTGCGCGCACAGCGTGCGCGCCAGCGCGAGCAGCAGCGCCGCAGCACCGAGCTGCGGCGCGTTCACGCGATCACCAGCGACCGCCGCCGCCGCCGCCATCGCGACGACCGCCACCACCACCACCGCCGCCGCCGCCGCTGCGCGGCTTGCGTTCTTCGGCTTCGTTCACGCGCAGCGCGCGGCCGTCGAGCTGCTTGCCGTCGAGGCCCTTGATGACCGCCGGCAGGTCGGCGTCGTTGACGAGATCGACGAACGCGAAGCCGCGCGAGCGGCCGGTCTCGCGATCGGCGACGACCGTGATGCTCGAGGTTTGCCAGCCGCCCTGCTGGAACAGGGCAGCGAGCCCGTCCTGGGTGGTGTTGAACGACAGATTGCCGACGAAGAGACGCTTGGCCATGGAGACAGTCCGGATGCCGGCGCAGACGCCGGGCGGGGATGCAGTCGGGGGGACGATCCGGAATGCGTCGACTGCCCGCGGTTCCAGAGGGGCGGAAAGCTACTCGTCGCCCCGCGCAGGTGCAAACGCGCCGCGGCCCAGCACCCCTGTTCAGCGCACGTCGACGCGGTGGACGGCCGATCGTGTCGTGTTGCCGGCGGCATCCGTCGCCTCGACCACGAGCGTCATCGGCCCGCTCGCCGGCGGCAACCGGACCCGCCACAGGGACTCGCCGTACCACTGCGCCGGGAACACCTCGTCGCCGCCATCACGCGTGCAGCGCACGACGACCTGGCGCCAGTCGTGCGGCATGCACGGGCTCTTGCGGTCGTGCACGCGCACACGGACGAGCACCTGGTCACCGCTCGCGGCCCGCGACGGCGCGTCGATGACGCCGACGAAGGGCAGCCCGGTGTCGGGCGCGATCGCCTTGCCGAAGAACACCTTGTCGGCCATCGCGCCCTTCACTTCGCCTTGCGCGTGCACGACGTCGATGCGGCGGTCGCCGTCGAGGTCGGCAAGTGCCACGCCCATCGTGCCGCGGGTCGGATCGCCGGCGAACACCGGCGCTCCGGCCTGGAAACGCCCCTTGCCGTCGTTCACCAGCAGACGATCCGGGCCGTCGAGCGAGCCGATCAGGAAGTCGGCGTCGCCGTCCGAGTCGTAGTCGAGGAACGCGATCATGTTGTCGTCGAAGCTCGGATTGTCGGCAGCGGGCCAATGGCTCGCCGTCGCGTCGCGGAAGCCGCCCTTGCCGTCGCCGAGGAACAGGTGCTCGCTGAAGCGCTGGGGCGCCACGCCGTCGTTGATCGTCACGACGTCGAGCACCGCGTCGCCGTCGACGTCCATCGCTTCGAACTCGTAGTTGTTGGTGAACTGCGGCAGCTGGCCGTCAGCCGCGGCCTTGAACGTGCCCGCACCGTCGTTGTGCGCGAGGAACGAGCCCGCCGACCGCTTGCTGCTGACCAGCAGGTCCAGATCGAAGTCGCCGTCGACGTCGAGCAGCTCGAGCTCCCAGCAGAACTTCACGCGCCACGCCGGCATCGCCGCATCGCCGGCATCGACGAAGCGCGCGCCGTCGTTGCGCCACAGCCGCGGCGGCGCCCCTTCGTTCTTCATCGGCGAACCGTCGCCCCAGACGCCGAGCACGAGGTCGAGATCTCCGTCGCCATCGACGTCGCCGAACTCGACGTCGCCGACCGACTGCAGCATCGCCGGCAGCCGCTCCACAGTCGCATCGACGAAACGGCCACCGCCCTGCCCCACGAACAGGCGGCTCTGCGCCTGGAACGCCATGCCGACGAACACGTCCGGGATGCCGTCGCCGGTGCAGTCGCGCACCTTGATCACGCGAGCGCAGCCGCGCAGGTCCCCGAACACCTGCGTCGTGATCTCCGGCCACGGCCCCGTGGCGACGTTGCGGAACACGCGGCTCGGCACCGGCTCGCCGGCCTCGTCGTAGTCGCCGCCGTTGCTGAACAGCACGTCGACGCGCCCGTCTTGATCGACGTCGGCGAGTTCGACCTTGTTGCTCCACTCGCCGACCTCGCCGATCGTCGCCGCCGTGACGTCGGTCCACAGGTCGGCCGGCAGGGCGAGCGTCGGCTTCCACTCGGGCCGGCGACGCCGCGGCGGTGCAGGATCCTGGGTCGGTTTCGCCTCGGCGCCCGCGGGCGGCGTCGGCGCGGGCGTCGGCGTCTGCGCTGGGGCAACGGCTACGGCGATCACGGCGAACAACGCACTGCGCGCGCAGCGCCCGAACTTCGTGGCGGACATGGCGCGGGCGACCATACCGCGCCCGCCGGCAACGACGCCTACCGCATGTGCGCGATCGTGATCGCCGCGAGATCGGGCAGCACGACGTGCGCTCCGAGTTCGCGCAGTTCTTCGGCGTCGTGGTTCGTGCACACCGCCACGACCCTCATGCCGGCTGTCAACGCCGCGCGCACGCCCGACGGCGCGTCCTCGACGACGACGCAGTTCGCCGGCGGCACGGCGAGCAGTTCGGCCGCGCGCAGGAAGATGTCGGGCGCCGGCTTGCCGCGCTGCACCAGGCCCGCGTGCACGACGCCGCCGAAGAACGGGCGGATGCCGCCGCCGTCGAGGATCAGATCGACGTTCTCCCGGGGCCCGGACGTGCCGACCGCGAGAGCGAGGCCATGGCCGCGCAGTTCGCCGAGCAGCTGGCGGCAGCCGGGCGCCAACGGCACCGCAGCCCGCACCGCGTCGCGGTAGGCGCGTTCCTTCCGTTCGGCGACCGCGGCGACGAACTCCGGCGTCGCGCGCGCCCCCCACAGGCGCGCGCAGATGTCCTGGTTGGTCATGCCGTTGACGGCGAGGAAGTCCGCCTGCGTCAACACGCGCCCGTGTGCTGCCGCGGTGTCGCGCCACGCATCCCAATGCGCCGGGCCGCTGAGCACCAGGACGCCGTCCATGTCGAAGATCACCGCTGCGGTCGTCATCGGGGCGGCGAACGGTAGCACGGTGCTTCGGCGGTAGCATGCGGACCATGCGCTCCTCGATGCGGCTCGTGGCCGTGTTCGTCCTGCTCGCCAGCGCGGTCGCGGCGCAGGGCATCCGACTGGTGACGGTGCCCGATGCGGTGCGGCTGCCCGCGGCGGCCGGCCAGAACCTCGTGCTCGAGGCGGCGGTCGGAGGCGAGCCGAGCGAGGTCTGGCTCGCGACCGCGGCCACGGCGACCGATCGTGTGCGACTCGTCTCTGCCGGCGCCGATCGCTGGCAGGTGAATCTCGCCGACCCACGCGTCGCCGAACTGCTGCCGACTGCGCACGATGGCGGCGCCCTGTTCGTGTTCGCGAGGATCGACGGGCGCACGACACAGAGCGCCGCGGTGATCTGGGCGCGAGCGACTCGGGACGACGGTCACGTGCTTTGCTTCGTCCGCCGACGCGACGGCACTACAAGGACGGTCGTCGCGGGGACGCTCACGTGGCTCGACCTCGCAAACCTCGACCGCCTCGAACTGCAGGGCGTGGGCGCCCGGCAGACCGCGGCGGTGGCGCAGCTCGGCGAAGTGACGTTGCCGTTGCAGCGGCGTGAGGCCGATGGCACCTGGGTGCTGGCTTGCGACGAGACCACGCAGCGCCACCTGCGCGACGCCGACGCTCTCCAGCTCGAAGCGAAGCTCGGCAGCGGCAGCGTGCTGTTCCGGTTCGCCCTGGTGCCCGCGCGGCTCGAGCTCGAGGGCGGCGCAGCCGAGTTCGTGGTGCAGCAGCGCCGCGAGGCGCCGGTTCCCGGCAGCCGCGGCTGGCTCACGGTGCAGATCGACGACATCACGATGGGCAGCACGTTCGTGCGCGTCGTCGACGGCGTCCGCGCCGAGGTCGTGGCGACGCTGGAGATGTTCGCCGGCGACTTCGTACCGTTCGCGCTGGCCGACGAACGCTACGTGCTGGTCGTCGAGCGGCTCCGCAACCAGCTGATCGGTGAAGACCGCGCCGTGCTGCGAGTCCTGCCAGAGCGCGGCTTCCGCCCCAACCGCATCGCGCAACTCGTGCGCGCCGTCGGCAAGAGTCCCGACGCCTTCGTACGCGAGGGCGTCGAGTACGACGGCGCGACGGCCAAGCAGTTCTTGGTGGCGAAGGTCACCAACCACAAGGGGGACGTGACGCTCGAGCACTTCCTGACGACGCTGGCGAGCGTCTCGGGCCAGACGGGCGAGGCGTACCACGTTCGCCGCGTCGACGGCAGCACGACGACGATGGAGGCATGGCTCCGCGCAGCGCTCGCCACGATCGAGGCCGAAGAGCGCAAGGCCGCGACCCCGCCCGCCGCGGACCCGGCGCGGCGCTGACGGCGTCGCAAGACCGTCTTTCGGCGACGCGGTGTTGGACCCGGCGGCAGGGTTGCGTAACACGCGCCCTTCATGGCTGCCCGCGCCCTGTCGTCGTTCCTGCTCGTCTCGATCGCGGCCCTGCACGCCCAGGATCCACCGGGCGGCCCGCCGGGTGGTGGCTTCCCCGGTGGGCCCGGCGGTCCGGGCGGTCCGGGCGGCATGGGCCAGTCGCTGCAGGTGAAGGAACGGTTCGACGCCGACAAGAACGGTCGCCTCGACGCCGAAGAACGCACGGCGGCGCGCGCATGGGTGAAGGAGAATCGACCGCAGCGCGGCCGGCGCGGCGGTGGTCCCGGTGGCCCCCCTGGCGGCCCCGGTGGCTTCGGTGGCCCACCTGGCGGCGACGCGCCGCGCGATAGCGGCCAGCCGAAGGTGGGCGGCAAGGTGTCGCCGGGCTCGGTGCCGAGCCACGAGGGCAAGCCGTTGTTCGACCCGGGCATCGTGCGCACCTGGTTCCTCGAGCTGCCGGGGGACGACTGGTTCGCCGAGCTGACGGACTTCTACCGCACCGACGTCGCGCTGCCGGCGAAGCTGGCCGTCGACGGCAAGACGTTCGCGGACGTCGGCGTGCAGTTCCGCGGCAACACGTCGTTCGCCATGGCGCCGGGTAAGAAGAAGTCGATCGACCTGCAGTTCGACTTCGCCGACGCCGAGCAGAGCGTGCTCGGCGTGCGCAACCTCGACCTGCTGAACTGCAACACCGACGCCTCGTCGTTGCGCGAGATGGTGCACGGCTGGCTCGCCAACCGTTACTTCCCGGCGCCGCGCGTGGCGCTGGCGCGCGTCGTGATCAACGGCGAGGACTACGGCGTCTACGCGGCCGTGCAGCAGTTCGACAAGGACTTCCTCGAAGACCACTTCGGCAGCAAGAAGGGCGATCGCTTCAAGGTGCCGCCAGACTTCAGCGGCGGCGGCGGACTGCGCTACCTCGGCGAAGACCCGCAGGCGTATCGGCGCAACTACGAGCTCAAGTCCGGCGAGAGCGAGCAGGCCTGGCGCGGGCTCGTCGATGTCTGCGCCGCGCTCGAGATGGCGCCGGCGGACCGGCTCGAAGCGATCCTGCCGCAGCACCTCGACGTCGACGCGGCGTTGTGGTTCTTGGCGATGGACAACGCGGTCGGTGACGACGACGGCTACTTCTCGCGCGCCAGCGACTACGTGCTCTACCGCGATCCGAAGGGCCGCTTCCATCCGATCCCGCGCGACAACAACGAGATCCTGCTCGGCGCGCGTGGTCGTGGCCCTGGCGGTCCTGGTGGTCCCGGTGGTCCTGGTGGTCCTGGTGGACCTGGTGGTCCCGGTGGTCCCGGTGGTCCCGGCGCTGGCGGTCCGCCCGGCGAACGGCGCCCCCCCGATGCGCCGCCCGGCGGCGAGGCTCCGGGTGCCGGTCCCGGCGGCCCGCCGCCCACGGGCCCTGGCGCTGGCCCCGGCGGTCGGCGCGGCCCCGGCGGCGGCGGCACGGCGACGACGCCGCTGCAGGGCGCGTCGCGCGCCGATCGACCGCTGCTGCACAAGCTGTTGTCGGTGCCGACGTGGCAGAAGCGCTACCTCGCCAACCTGCGCGAGATCGCGACGGTCGGCATGAGCGACGACGTGCTCGGCGCGCAGCTCACGGCCTGGCGCCGGCTGCTCGAGCCGCTTGTCGAAGTCGATGCCCACTCGCTCTACGGCCTCGACGCCTTCCGCGCCGCGTTCGCGACCGATGACGCCGGCAAGCCCGCCGCGCGTTCGCTGATGGCGGTCGTCGCCGCACGCAGGAAGGCGATCCTCGACGACGCCTCGATGCAGGGCGCGTGGCCCGACCTGGCGCCGCCCGAGACGACGGCACGGCCGCAGAACGACGGGCAGCACGTGCTCCACCTGACCGCCAAGGTGACCGGCGCACCCGCTGCTACCGTTCGCCTGCACCACGACCAGGGAACGTTCGGCGCCTACACGACGATGGAGATGGCCGACGACGGCCAGCATGCCGACGGCCGCGCCGGCGATGGCGTGTTCGGCGCCAGCCTGCCCGCCGTCGAGGCCGGCACCACCGTCCGCTACTGGCTCGAGGCAGTCGCCGTCGGGTCGGGCAACGTCGATTGCCAGCCGCCTGGCAACGGGGCCCGGCCCTTCGTCTGGATCGCGCCCAAGTCCGGCAAGCGGAACTGAGCACCGCCGAAGAACTCGTCCCCGTCAGCGCCGGAGGTTGCCGAGCAGCCAACGCAGCCGTTCGGCGTACTCCTCCGGCCGCTCGACGAACACGCGGCCATGCGTCGTGCCCGGCGCGATCCAGAGCTGCTTCTTGCTCTCGTGCATCGGCAGCCGCGCGAACAGGCGTTCGACGGTCTCGGCCGGCACGCGGTCGTCGATGCCCGCACCGACCACGAGGACCGGCAGGTCGAACGGCAGCGTCGCCAGGACGTCGGACGGCACGATGCGCGCGAGCTCGACGTCGGACCAGGCTTCGAACGCGCGCAGCACCAGCGACGCCCAGGGTTCGACGACGCGAAACCAGGAACGCTTGTCGCGGGCGAAGCCGAGCAGCCGGTGCGCGCCGGCGAGCATGTCGTCGATCGGCGCGTCGAGCACGACGCCCTTGATGCCCTCGAGGCGCGGCAACGCCATGCTGACGGCGACGGTGCCGAAGCTGACGCCGTACACGACGATGTCGGCGTTCGCACGACCGGGCTGCGCGCGCACGTGCTGCACGGCCGCCACCACGTCGTCGCTCTCGCGCAGGCCGGCACCGAACGGCGCGCGCGTGCTGCCGCCGAAGTTGCGCAGCTCGACCAGCCAGCACTCGCAGCCCTGCGCGCGCAGCATCGCGGCGACCGGTTCGAGTTCCATCGCCGAACGGAACAGGCCGTGCACGAGCACGGCGACGGCGACCGGCGGTTCGGCCTTTGCCTCGAGCCGGAACGCGCGCAGCGTCACGCCGTCACGACTCGCGATCGAACGCACGCGCGCCGCGGCGGCCGCCGCCACGTCGGGAGCGACCGCGGGGCGACCCGCCTTGGTCTCGGCCGCGAGCGACTCCCAGGTCTGCACGAGCACCGCACCGTCCACCCCCAGCCGCGGCCCGGCGTAGGCCCATTCGTGCGGGCGCGTGCCCAGCCCGCGCGAGCCCAGCAGCCCGAGCGCCACCGGGAACGTCGCGAAGCAGTGCACCGGCAACAACGCCGCGTGCGCCCACAGCACGCGGCCGAAGAAGCGCGCCGGCCGCCGCCCGAACCACCCGAGCACGACGCCGAGCAGCGTGCACGGCAGCAGCGTCGCCAGCGTGAACGCCAGCGCTGCGACCAGCGGGAAGATCACGCGTCCTCCCGGAACGGCGACGGCCCATCGGCCAGCAGCCCGGTCGCGCGACCACGCGCGAGCAAGTCGAAGATCGCCCGGCGCCCGACGTCGCCGAGGTCGACCGTGAAGTCGTTGACGTAGAGCGCAATGTGCCGATCGCAGACGTCGTCGGCGAGTTCCTGCGCGTGCGCGCGCACCCAGGCGCGCGGCCGTTCGGGCGCCGCTCGCGCGAGTTCGACCGAAGCCCGCAGCAGCGCGCCGACGTCACGGAACGTCGCCGCCGGCAGATCACGACGCGCCGCGATCACGCCGAGCGGCAACGGGCCGCCGGTCGCCCGTTCCCAGAGCTCGCCGAGGTCGGCGAGCGCACGCAGGCCGTGCGCGGCGAAGGTGAAGCGGCCCTCGTGGATGACCAACCCGGCGTCGAGGTCGCCGCGCGCGACGGCGGGCATCACCTGCTCGAAGCGCATCGGCACGACCTCGCGCGGCGGTACGGGTGACAGGCTGCGCAGCAGCAGGTTGGCGGTCGTGTTCACGCCGGGAATGGCGACGCGGGCGGTGGCGAGGTCGGCCAGCGAACGCAGCGGCGAGTCGGCGCGGCACACGACCAGCGGCCCGCAACGAAAGCCCAACGCCGCGCCCGCCGGCAGCACCGCGTACCGATCGGCGAGTCGCGCCAGGGCGGGCAGACTCAGCTTGGTGACCTCGGGCGCATCGCCGCCGGCGAGTGCCCGTTCGTTCAGCGCCTCGATGTCGGCGAGTTCGGGCACCAGCACGACCGGCGACGGCACCACGCCGTGCACGGCGGCCCAGAACGCGAACGTGTCGTTCGGGCACGGCGAGAAGCCGAATCGCAGCCGGCGCGGACCGTTCACCGCGCGCAACGTAGTCTCACGCGCCAGCGCCCGACAAGCACAGCCGCATTGGCACGGGCGGTCGATTCAGCACCGTGTAGACGCCGGGGGCGAGGTAGCGCAGCGGATTGCCGATCACGACGACGCCGTTTTGCGGCGTCAGGCAGAGTTGCCGCAGGTCGAACTCGAGCGGACCGGTGGCCAGCGTGCCGTCCGGCAGCCAGAACGCCGCGACTCCCCACTGGCTCGGCAGGGCAACCCACGTTGCCGAGAACATGCGTCCGCGCGCCGGCGGCGTCAGCGTGATCCCGGGCGGCACGCTCGCGAACAACGAACCGGTCGCCGCAAACCAGACACTCTCGCCAGCGGTGGTGCGCACCAGCAGGTCGGGGATGGGGCCGAGCGTGCCGCCGACCTCGGGCGTCCCGACGAGCCCCTGCTGCACGACCGCCTGCGTCCCGACGATCGCGTCGATCCGGCGCAACACCTGCGCCCCCGGCGGACCTTCGACGGCGAGCACTTGCCCATTCGCTTCGACGGCCTGCACCGGCGCGATCGTGCCCGACGGGAACGGCTGCACCATCGAGCCGGTGCCGGTGAGGTTGGCGACCACGCCGCCTGCCGGCGCCAGTTCGGCGCGGAACCAGTCCATCTGCGCCGGATCGCCGATCGCGATCAGCAGCCGATCGCCGCGGAACCGCGGCAGGATGTGCACACCGATGTACGGCTCGAACACCGCGTCGGCAGTCATCGCCAGCGCCGGTATGGCCCCGGTCAGGTCGAGCAACCACAGCTCGTCGCGCACCGCCGACTCGACGAAGAAGAGCCGCGTGCCCGCGTTGTTCAGCAGCATCGCCGGTTCGCCCGGATCCTCCGGCAGGTAGCCGGGCTCTTCGTACTTCCCCGGCGGCGGCGGCAGCACGCTGCTCGTGCCGACCTCGCCGCAATGCCACAACCGCTGCTGGTCGTCGGGACCGTAGAGGAACACCAGATGCGCGCCGTCGGGCGAGATCACCATCTGGTCCTTCAGCTCAGCGAGCGGCTGGCTCGGCGGCGTCACGTCCACCGGCTGGGCGCCGTCGGCGACCGCACAGCGATACAGCTGCGGCGCGCCCGCACCGGCCTGGAACCAGACGCTCGCTGCACCGACCATCACCGAGGTCGGCACGACGTCGACGCCGGGCGCCACGACCTGACGCCACGGCGCGCCGGTGCTCGCGAACGTGCCGCCGTCGAGTCGCGCGACGACGAGCCCCCCGGCGGCCAGCGCGAACGCCGCATGCCTGCCGTCGGCAGCCACCGCGATGCGGTCGGCGAACGGATCGAGCATCAGCGGGCCGGAGCCTGCGCGTTCGACCACGATGGTCGGCGCGCCGTGCCCAGCGATGTGCAGGAACCCCCAGAACTGGCCCGCGCCTCGGCGATACCGGAACAGGCGCCCACCACCCGGCAGCTCCACGCGCGTCGTGCCGTTGTGCGTGATCCGACGCGAACGCGTCGCATCGAGTTGCTGCGCCAACGTGCGGCCGGTGATCTCGATCGGCATCAGTTCGGCGTCCAGCAGGACCGCGGTGCCCGGCACGTTCGGCGTCGCCTCGGGAATCGCGACGATCGTCAGCGACGTGGCAGTGCCCTCGGCGAGCGTGATGGTCTGGCCGATCGCCGAACTCGCGACCAACAACAGGGACAGGGCGTGACGCATGGCAGGGGGTAGGAGCATACCGAAGGGGAAGGGGTGCCGGAGGCCGGGCGCAACGTGGCAACGAATGCGCCGACCGGTTCCCTCACTGCCAGTGTCCTGGTTCCGAACAAGCGATCGCCGAAGCGCCCGGATCCCGGACGGCTCACGTCGATCCGAACCGCTTGAGCTTCTCGTAGAGAGCCGTCCGCGAGATGCCGAGGGCACGCGCCGTCTTCGCCTTGTCGCCACCACACGCCTGCAGTGCCGCGACGATCGTGAGCCGTTCGACCTCCTTCAGCGTGCGCACCGGAACGACGAGCGCCTCGCCACCGCCGCCCGCACTGCCGACGCTGCCGGCGTCCCCCGGATCGACAGGCAGCCCGAGATCGAAGATCTCGTCGCCCTCGCAAGTCAGAGCCGCTCGCGCCACGACGTGTTCGAGTTCGCGAACGTTGCCCGGCCAGCGGTGCCCGCGCAGCGCCGCCTTGGCGGGGCCCGACAGCCGCAGGGCCATGCCACGCGCGCCCGCGTGCCGACGCATGAAGTTCTCGGCGAGCATCACCACGTCGTCGCCACGATCGCGCAACGGCGGCACCAGCAGTTCGACGGCCGCGAGCCGGAAGAACAGGTCCTCGCGGAACGTGCCGGCCTGCACCATCGCGCGCAGGTCCTTGTGCGTCGCCGCGAGCAGTCGCAGGTCCAGCGCGATCGTCTCGCTGCCGCCGACGCGACGGATCGAGCGTTCCTGCAGCGCGCGCAGCAATTTGCTCTGCAGGGCGGGCGGCATGTCCCCGACTTCGTCGAGGAACAGCGTGCCGCCGTTCGCGAGTTCGAGCAGGCCCGGCCGGTCGCGGTCGGCGCCGGTGAAGGCGCCCTGAACGTGGCCGAACAACTCGCGCTCCATCAGCTCCGAAGGCAGCGCCGAGCAGTTCTCCGCCACGAACGGGCCGCGGTGGCGCGCACTGCGATCGTGCAGCGCGCGGGCGACGAGCTCCTTGCCGACGCCGGTCTCGCCGAGCACCAGCACCGGCAGCTCGAGCGGTGCGATCTTGTCGATCTGCGCCCGCAGATCCCGCATCGGCTTGCTGTCGCCGAGCAACTGGCCGCCGTCGCGCCGCGACGAGCTGCGTTTGGCCACTGCGAGTTCGCGCTGGCTCGCGGTCAGCTCCTTCAGCACCGCCTGCTCGCGCAGCATTCGATCGACGGCGATCGCGGCCTGGTCGGCGAGCACTTCCAGCGCCTCTTTGTCGACATCCGTGAACGCACCGGCACGTCCCGGATGCTCGACATAGATCGCCCCGACCACGCCCCCGGCACTGCGGAACGGCGCGCAGATCGCGGATCGCACCTGCAGGTTGCGGATCGACGGCATGTCCTGCAGGTCGCGGTCGGCGAGCCCGTCGGCGCCGGTCAGCGTGCGCTGCAATTGCATCGCGCGATGCGCCAACGAACGACTGAACGCCTGGCCGATCGGCCCGGCATCGCCGCTCTGGAACTCGCGGCGCATGCCGTCGTCGTGCGCGACGAGCAGATAGCCGATGCGCCCCGCGGTCAGCGTCACCGCGGCGTCCAGCAAGTGGCGCATCGCCTTGTCGAGGTCCACCTCCTGCGCCAGTTGGCGGTTCACCGCCAGGAAGGTGCGGAACAGTTCGCGGCTCGGGCCGCTCGGCGGGCGTTCGGTCATCGGCGGCGGGGCTGCGGGGAGCGGCCCGCGCAACAACTCGTGCACGCGAGCGACCTCGTCGCGCAGTCTAGCCGACGTCGCATCGCCGACGCGCGCGAGTGCTGCCGACGCGGCGTCCGCGTCGCCGAGCTGTGCATGAGCGCGCGCCAACATCGCGGTCGCGAGCGCGGCAGCCGGTCGCTCGCCGAGACGCGCGAGTTCGGCCGCCGCCGCGTCGAGCCACTGCCGGGCGGCCGCCGCGTCGTTGCGTGCCAGCGAGGCGCTGCCGAGATTCGCCGCCGCGATCGCCGCCCGCACGGCATCGCCGACGTGCTGGTAGAGCGTGCGCGCCTCGCGCAGTCGCTCGACCGCGAGCGCATGCTCGCCGAGGTCCTTGGCGACGACGCCGAGGTTGAGCAACGCGCTGGCGGCATGGCGCACGTTGCCGAGGGCGAACAAGGTCCGGGCGGCATGTTCGAAGTGCGAGCGGGCCGCTTGCAGATCGCCGGCGGCGCGCGCGAGGTGGCCATGCACCGTCGCGGCGCTCGCTTCGGCGAACGGCAACTCGCCGCGGGCGAGAACCGGCGCGGCCGCGGCGAGCACCGCGTGCGCGTCGGCGGCGCGACCCGCCTGTTCGAGCACGGCTGCGCGCGTCAGCGACTCGAGCACGTCGACGCCGTCGTCGTGCAGCTGGGCGAGCGCGGCCGCCAGGTCGCCTCTCGCGGCCGCCAGCTGCGCGCCGGTCCTGCGCAGGCGAGGCGTCGCCGTCGGGTCCGGCATCGACGCCAGGGCGTCGGCGGCTTCGGCCATGCGACCGGTATCGAGCAGCGCCTGCGCCCGCAGGCCGGGAAGGTCGGCGCACAGCGGCAGCGCCCGCGCCGGCTCGCCACCATCGAGCAACCCCGCGACGAGCGCGGCGCGCGCCGCAGGTTCGTCTGCGGGGTGCTCGGCGGCGATGCGGCGCCAGCCCGCGAAGGCCAACTCGGCCCGCCCGCTCGCGGCCGCACGCCCCAGTTCGTCGACGGTCGCGGGCGCTGCCGGCATCGCGTCGCCCGCCGCCGCCAGGCGCCCGCTGCGCGCGGCCGGCCAGGTCCAGCGCATGCCCGACGGCACGATCTCCCCGGCATCGACGAGCGCGAGCAGGCTCCGCGCCACTGCCTCGGTGCCGGTGGCGCCTCGTCGGGC
Organism: uncultured bacterium; assembly: GCA_937952215.1. GTDB lineage: Bacteria > Planctomycetota > UBA1135 > UBA1135 > UBA2386 > UBA2386. The sequence continues at coordinate 64,098 of CALFZH010000060.1, read as the reverse complement.
GAGCCATCGCGCCGCGCTCGTCGCCGCCTCTCCACTCAGACCGAACGCGCGGTCGAGGTGCGGCAGCAGGCGGTCGGCGTCGAGCGGCGGCAGGTCGAGTTCGAACGCCGCTTCGCCGCTGTTGCGCAGCACGTGCACGGCATCGGCGTCCTCGCGCACCGCCCGCACGCCGGGCAGCGAGGCCACGAGGTGCAACGCCAGCGCGCGCCGGTCGGCGGGCGCGCCACCCCGCACGACCACGCTGCCGGCCGCGACGACAGCGCGCGCCAACTCCGACGACCACAGCAACACCGCATCGGGATGCAGCAACGATGCCGAGGGCCGGCCGCTGCCGCCGCCGAGGAACTCGAGCGCTGCCTGCGCATCGGCGAACCGTTCGGCCGGCTGCCTCGCCGTGCAACGTGCGACGAAACGGTCGAACGGTGCGGGCAGCGAACGGGCATCGAGCCCGGCGGCGACGAAGAAGTCCTGCGCCGGGAATGCCGCGACGAACCGGGCGACGTCCGGGCCATCACCCGGCCACAGCGCCTGTGCCACCATCGCGCCGACGGCGAACAAGTCGGCGCGGGCGTCCGCAGCGAGTCCGAGCCACTGCTCGGGCGCCGCGAAGAACGGCGTGCCGCCGCGCCCCGCCTGACCGGACCGCGCGCCGAGGCCGAAGTCGAGCAGGCGCAGGCGGCCGTCGCTGCCGCGCAGCAAGTTCCCCGGCTTCAGGTCGAGGTGCGCGACGCCGCGCAAGTGCACGTAGGCGAGCACCTCGAGCAGTTCCTGCAGCGACTCGCGCAACGCGCCGGGTTCGCGCGGCAGCGTGCGCAGGACTTCGCCCTCGACGTGTTCGCGCAGCACGAAGGCGCGCCCGTCGGGCAGCCGGCCCACTTCGTGCACCGCCGGGATCGCCGGATGCCGCAGCGACAGCAGCAGGGACGCTTCGGCGGGCTCGACCCCCGCCGGCAGCACCTTCAGGAGCTGCGCACCGCCGCCATCGCGCGGCAGCACGGCCATGGTGAGTCCCTCGCCGCCGGCGTAGCGCCGGAGCAGGCGAAAGCGCGCGCGCAGCGCCGCCGGCAGATGCTCGGCGTCGCTCAATCCTCGCGCACGCGCACCCACCGGGCCAACACGGTGGCCGGGCCGACCACCGAGCCGCGCCACCAGATGCGGTCCTGTCCCGGCACGATGTCGCCGAGTTCGATCACGAAGCGCCCGGGTCCCTGCCGCTCACGGCGTTCGAGCCAGGTCTGCGCATCGACGCGAACGGTCGCGACGGGCACCGAGACGCCGCCGATCACGATCGGATCGTCGTTGCGCGGCTCGACGGTGATCTCCTTCAGCACGAGGTCGACGCCGGTGACGCGGCCCTGCCACTCGGGCTGCGGCGGCACGCCGTCGCCCGACGTCACCTCGATCTCGCGGGCGCCGATCTCGGTCAGACCGCCCGGCACCGCCGTCACGGTGAACGGCTTGACCTTCGCGAGGTTGCCGACGGCGAGGTCGGCGAACGTCAGCACGAACTGCGCGGCCGGGCGCCGGATGACGGCGTTCTGCGTGAGCACGCGCACGTCGCGCGGCGGCGTGAGGATGCGACGCTCGCCGCCGCGCCGGGTCTCGGCCTGCACGCGGAAGACGAAGCTCTCGGTCGCGGGTTCGAGGGTGACGATGCGGCCGAGGAAGCGCACGCCGTCGTGGCCGCGGCCGCGTCGCGCGTCGCGCGCGAGCAGCCGGCCGTCGCGATGCAGGTCGCCGCGCACGCGCAGTTCGCCCGCTTCCCGCACGCGCTGCAGGAACTCACCGCGCGACTCGGCGCTGCGGCCGTCGTCCTCGGCGGTGAAGGCGCAGTCCGGGGCGAACTCGACGCGCAGCAAACCGCCGTTCGCCGGATCGCGCGCGACGACCGTTTCGCCGTCGACGAGGACCGGCGCCAGGTCGCCGAGTTCGTGTTCGCTGCCGTCGAACCTCCCGGTCAGCGCCGGCGACCAGACGAGACCGCTGCCGGTGTCGGTGATCGCGTTGCCAAGCCCGTGGCCGACCGCGAGCCAGGTGTTGGTCGCGTTGTCGTGCTGCAGACCGTCGGCGATCGGGATCGCGAGGTCGACCGGCCCCGCGATCGCCGTCACCGAACCGTCGGCGCGCAGCACCTGCCCGCTGCCCGGCACCAGCACGAGGTGCAGCGTCGCGTAATTGCCGGTCGGCACCGCCCGCAGCTCGAGTGCGGAGGCCTCGCCACTCGGATCGGCGAACGTCACCACTTCGGCCGCGGCGAGCAGGTTGCCGGTGACGGCGCCCGTGCCATCGCCAAGCACCGCGCCCGTCACCTGGAACTGCACCAGGCCGTCGGCGCCGGTCGCGGTGTCGATGACGACGTGCACCGCGCCGGTGGTCGTGGTTTCCGACCCGCTGCCCGAACCGCTGCACGCCGCAGCCGACCAGAGCGCCAGGGAGGCGAAGAGGAGGAGGTTCTTCATGGTCATGGGCTCTACGCAGCACAACGAGCGTGCCGGTCCAGCAGACTAGCCCCGACGTCCGGAAGGTGCACGGCAGCGTGCGCCGTCCGGACACCCGCCGCGAGGCGCGTGCTTGCGCTTCGCGCGCGCCCCGCGAGGATCCCGCGCGATGCGCCTCACGATCACGCGCCCCGACGACTGGCACCTGCACCTGCGCGACGGCGCGGCCATGGCGGCCGTGCTGCCGGACACTGCGCGGCGGTTTGGCCGCGCGATCGTGATGCCGAACTTGAAGCCGCCGGTGACGACCGTGGCCGACGCCGCCGCCTACCGGCAACGCATCCTCGCTGCACTGCCCGCGGGCTCGTCGTTCGCGCCGCTGATGACGCTCTACCTCACCGACCGCACCGATCCCGCCGAGATCGGTCCGGCGAAGGCGAGCGGGTTCGTGCACGCGGTGAAGTACTACCCGGCTGGAGCCACGACCAACTCCGAGAACGGCGTCACCGACTGGCGCCATGTGCAGCGCGTGCTCGCGGCGATGGAACGGCACGACGTGCCGCTGCTGCTGCACGGCGAGGTGACCGATCCGGCGGTCGACGTGTTCGATCGCGAGCGTGTGTTCCTCGACCGTGCGCTGCCGCCGCTGCAGCGCTCGTTCCCCGGCCTGCGCATCGTGCTCGAGCACGCGACGACGAAGGACGCCGTCGATTGCGTGCGCGCCGGCGGGCCCAACCTCGCGGCGACGATCACCGCGCACCACCTGCTGTGGAACCGCAACGCGCTGTTCGCCGGCGGCATCCGGCCGCACGCGTACTGCCTGCCGGTGCTCAAGCGCGAACGCCATCGCGAGGCGCTCGTCGCCGCGGCGACCGGCGACGATGCGCGCTTCTTCCTGGGCACCGACAGCGCGCCGCACGCGCGTTCGCGCAAGGAGCACGACTGCGGCTGTGCCGGCATCTACACCGCGCACGCCGGCATCGAGCTCTACGCCGAGGCGTTCGAGCAGGCCGGCGCGCTCGATCGGCTCGAGGCGTTCGCGAGCTGGCGCGGACCGGACTTCTACCGGCTGCCGCGCAACCACGATCGCATCACGCTCGAGCGCGCCAGCTGGACCGTGCCGGCCGAACTGCCGTTCGGCGGCGAGGCGCTGGTGCCGATGCGCGCCGGCGAGACGGTGGGCTGGCGGCTGGTCACCGGCTGACGCCGAACGCCCGGGCAGTCGTCAGCGAACGGCATATTCCGCGGCGGGGACTTGGCGCAGTCGCCGGCGGCACGCTCAGATCCGCAGTCGCGCCGGTCCGGCGCCCGCGAGGTTGCCATGCTGCACCCACTGCTCGTGCGTTCGTGTCCGCTGCTGCTGCTGGCGCCGTGGCTGTTCGCCCAGACCGCGGGGCCCGCGGGCGAAGAACTGCGCAAGGCGTTCGTCGATGCCGACGGCGGACGCAAGCTCGTCATCATGGCCGCCGCCGACAAGGTGATCGCCGCCGACGCTGCGGGACGCGCGTGGTTCGTCGGCACGCTGCGGGCGATCGCCGCCGTGGCGCCACCGTCCGCAGCGCCGACTCCGAGCGCCGGGACGCCGCCCAAGCCCCCCGAGTTCGCCGCGGAGATCCGCCAACACATGAACACCGCGGTCGCCGCCGACGCTGCCCAACAGAAGGCCGCGATCGAAGCGCTCGCCGCCGACAAGACCGCGGGCACGCTGGCGCTGCAGCAGCTCGACGAACGCGGCCGGAAGATCCTCGAACGCACCGTCACGGCGATCGTGCGCCGCAAGATCGACACGAACGCGATCTTCGCGGGTCAGTACCGCGAGCTGCGCGACTTCCACCCGGACGGCAACGACCTGTTGTTGCGCTGGGCCAAGGAGGCGCCGCGCGAAGTCACCAACCCCGACGCCTTCCGCACCGCGTGCGTACGCGCGCTGCGCGACGCGTTGGCGCCAGAGCACGCGACGGACCTCGTGCGCGCCAACCTGAAGGAGATCGCCGGCATGGCGCAGTCCGGACGCAACCAGGACCTGTTCATGAACGCGATCTGCGCCCTGCGCGAGTACGGCGACGCCGCCGCGTTCGACGAGATCCGGGGCAGACTCGAGCAGCAGCTCGCCGACGCGGGCCCCGAACGCCAACTGCCGATCATCGACACGCTGGCGAACCTGTTCTACGCAGCCCGTCTCCACGCCGAGGCCGCCGCGCACTACAAGACCGCCGTGCAGCGACTCGAGGCGCAGCCCGAGCTGCCGTCGGGCTTCCCGACGACCGTCTACAACACGGCCTGCAACCTCGCCCTCGCCGGGCAGATCGACGAGGCCTTCGCCTACCTCGAGAAGGCGCTCGCCGCCGGCAAGAAGGCCGGCCAACCGCTGGGCAAGGCGCTGGTCGACACCGACCACGACATCGATTCCCTGCGCAAGGACCCGCGGTTCGCGCCCCTCTACGAACAGTACTTCGGCAAGCCACGAGCACCCAAATGACAGCCCGTCGATCGTCGCGTCCGCCGAAGCGTTCCGCCGGCGGTCCCCGCAAGTCGCACTTCCAGCGCTTCGCCGCCGATTACCCCGAAGTGGCCGCCGCCTACGAAGCGCTCGGCACGGCCACGCAGGCCGCCGGCCCGCTCGATGCGACCACGCGCGCACTGGTCAAGCTGGCGCTCGCCGTCGGCGCCTGGCGCGAGGGAGCGGTGCACAGCGCCGCCGGCCGCGCGTTGGCGGCCGGCTGTTCGCGCGAGGCGATCCGGCACGTCGTCGTGATGGCGACGACGACGCTCGGCTTCCCGAGCACGATGGCGGCGATGCGCTGGGTCGACGACGTGCTCGAGCGCTGACGGCGCCGCGGCGGCTACTTGCCGCCGGTCAGTTCCTTGACGAGGTCGTGCTCCTCGTAGATCACCGTCATCGCCTCGGTCATGACCGCGGTGTGCACGCCGACACAGCGGTTGACCCGCTCGTCGTACCAGTAGTTGCTCGGCAGCGACTCGATGTTGCCGTCGAACACGAGGCCGACGACCTTGGCGTCGCGATCGAGGATCGGGCTGCCCGAGTTGCCGCCGATGATGTCGGCCGTGCAGACGAAGTTGAACGGCGTGTCGAGCTTCAGCTTGCCCTTCTTGTCCGTCCACTGCTTCGGCAGATCGAACGGCGGCGCGTTGTCGAACGCCGCGTTGCGCTCGAACAGGCCGTTGATCGTCGTCTTCGGCGGCACCAGCGTCGTGCCGGCCTCGTAGCCCTTCACGGTGCCGAAGGCGAGCCGCAGCGTGAACGTGGCGTCGGGGTAGTTCGAGGCGCCGTAGACATCGAAGCGCGCCTGGTTGATGGCGGCCTTGGCCGGCGGCGCGATCTCGCGATCGATCTTCTGCCGCACCTTCTGGCGCTCGGACTGCGGCGCCTTGTCCTCGATCGCCTTGCGGTAGTCGGCGTAGGCCGTGGCGATCGAATCGAACGCCGCCTTGACCTCGGGCTTGCCCGAGCGCGCGATCAGCTCCTCGTCGCGCTGCTTCATCTTCGCCATCATCGCGCCGTCGCGCAGGCCGGCGAGGTGCCCCTCGTAGGCCTTCAGCGAGTTGCTGATGCCGAAGTACTGGTCGCGCAGATCGAACGCGGCCTTCTCGCTCGACTCCATCTGCTTCTTCGTCATGTCGAGCATCTGGCGCAAGCGGTCGACCTGCATCGGCACGCGGAAGTCGCGGTGGAACTCCATCTCGGCGTGCGTCAGCGCCCGCTCGGTGCCGCCCGGATGGCCGGACACGAACACCAGCTCGTCGGCCTTGGCGCCATCGCCGTCCCACTGGAAGTAGAACTTGCTCGAGTCGATCGGCTTGCCGTCCTCGTAGACGCGGAAGAACGCGCAGTCGAGGCAGTAGCGCGGGTAGGTGAAGTTGTCCAAGTCACCGCCGTAGAACGCGACCTGCTTCTCCGGCGCGAAGACGAGCCGCACGTCGTCGTAGACGTGGTAGACGTAGATGCGGAACTGGTTGCCGTCGTAGAGGGTGACGGGATCGGCCTTGACGTGCTTCTTCTCGTCGGTGATCGCAGCGCACATCTCCTCGAGCTTGGCGCGCCAGGCGTTGCCCGCCGCGTCGTCCTTGGCCTTCACCGCGAGGATCTCCTGGGTCACGTCGCGGACCTCGACGAGCTGGCGCAGCGTCAGACCCTTCCCCGGCACTTCCTTGCCGTACTTCTTCGCCGAGAAGCCGGGCTCGACCCAGTCCTTCTCCGGCGTCGAGATCGCCTGGATCGTGGTCAAGGCGACGTGGTGGTTCGTCATCACCAGGCCGTTCGGCGACACGAACGAACCCGAGCCGCCGGTGTCGAAACGCACCGAGCCCAGCCGCACGTGGTCGAGCCACTCGGCGGTCGGTTCGAACTGGTACTTCTCCTTCAACACCTGCAGCGGCAGGCCGTCGAACGGCCACATGCCCTCGTCGGGGCGGGCCATCGAAGTCGGGAACGTGGCGCCGAGCGCCAGCAGGGCGACGGCGAACGGAACGAGCGGAGTCGGATGCATGCAGTGCCTCGGGGAACCGTCGCCAGGGCGGCGCACGGGGGCGGGGATGATAGGGATCCTTCGCGCCGAGACCACGCCCGAGCCGCTCGCCGTGCCCGATGCCGGGGTCAGCGGAACCACTCGAAGTGACCGCCGGTCACCTCGGCGATCTTCTGGATCTGGTCGCGGAACCACTCGTTGTCGGTGTAGGCGACGGCGTGCACGGTGACCTGATGGAAGCGGTTCAGGTCGGCGAGGTGCCGCGTGACGCGGTTCCAGTGCACGTAGCGACCGGTGTCCGGCTCGCCCGACGACAGCAGGTAGGCGGTGTCGAGCGTGGGATCGGCGACCACGGCGACCAGCGCCTGCCAGATGTCCTTCTCCTTGCCGACCGGCTTCTCGGTCGCGAACGCCAGCGCGCGCTTGCGGCTCGCGGCGGTCAGCTTGACGGCCTTCTTCTCGAACGCGCGCACCTCGGTGTCGTAGGCGAACACGTTGCAGGCGATCTTGTCGTCGAGCTTGCCGAGGACCTGCGCCAGCTCCGCCAGCGCCGCCTCGTCCTTGCTCGTGCCCTTCGACTGCAGCCGCGCCTGCATCTGCACCGACTTGTCGAGCAGGAACGCGACGTGGTCGCTGTCGACCGGCACGCCGTTGTAGACGACCGTGCCGACGTCGCGCTTGGCGACGCCGCGCCCCTCGGGGAACGCGAACGCCGCGCGGTGGTCGGCCCACCACTTCTCCCAGACCTCGATCTGCGTGATCGGCTGGCCGGTCAGTTCCTGCAGTTCGCGCTGCGCGCGCACCGCGACCACCGGCCGGCCGTCGCGCAAGGCCGTGATCAGGGCGTCGACCGCGGTCTTGCTGCGCAACCGGCCGAGGTTCTTCACCGCCTGCATGCGCGGGCGCCAGTCGGGGTCGCGCAGGGCCGCCGTGCACACGGCCTCGAGGTCGTCGCCGACCAGGTCCGGAGCCGCACCGAGCAGCGCACAACGAACGCCGCCCGACTTGTCCTGCACGATGGCCGCGCGGAACGTCGCGAGTTGCGCGCCATCGCACCGCGCCAGCGCTTCGATCGCGTTGCCGCGCACGTAGTCGTCGGCGTGCTTGCTCAGCGCCGCCAACTGCGGCGCCGCCGCGGCATCGCGCAACATGCCGAGCGAACGCGCCGCCTGGCGCACGACGTCCTCGTCCTTCGCCGACAGCGCCTTGCGCAGGGTCTCGCCGTAGCCGGCGTCGCCGTAGATGCCGAGCAGCTCCGCGCACCACGACCGCACGTCGGGATCGCGGCCGGTGCGCAGTTCGAGTTCGACGCGCCGGCGGGCGTAGACGTCGGTGATCTTCAGCAGGCCGTCCCAGACGATGTCGCGGTAGTGGCCGGGCGACAGGTGCAGGCGCGAGCGCCGCTCCTTCGTCGCCAGCGTCTCGAGCAGCAGCTCGACGGCCGGCACGTCGTTGGCCTTCACGCACACGGCGGTGCCTTCCTGCACCTGCTGCTCGCCCCGCTGTTCGAGCAGGTCGCGCGCGCGGTCGAGTTCCTTGGACCTGCCTTGCGCGGGCAGCGCGACGACGAGGGCCGACAGAACGACGACGACGTGGGGAGTGCGCACGGGACGACGAGGGGCGCGCACTCTAGCGGGCTCCCCCGGCGACGGGAGAGCCCGCGCAGGACGGCTCAGCCGCCCTGCATCTTCGCGACGAGTCCCTTGGCGATCTGCGTCGCCTCGTCACCGCTGTGGCCGCGGTAGTGGATCTTCATCTCGGCGTCGAGCACGACGATGGTCGGCCAACCCTTCACCGCCCACGCGGTCGGGATCGGTCCACGCGTGCCCTCGGGCCCGCAGTGGAAGCTGCGCCAGTTGAGCTGGTTGTCGGCGATCGCCTTCTTGGCGCGCGCGACTTCCTTGTCGGAGTTCACTCCGATCAAGGCGAACGGCTTGTCCTTCATCTCTTCCACGAGCGACCGCTCGTGCGGGTACATGGCCCGGCAAGGGCCTCACCAGTCGCCCCAGAAGTCGAGGAAGATGACCTTGCCCTTGTAGTCGGACAGCTTGAACGACACCCCGTCGAGGTCCACGCCCTCGATGTCGGGCGCCACGTTGCCGACGCCGAACTTCTCGCGGGTGTCGATCGCGCCCTGGATCTCGCCCTTCAGGCGCTTGTCCTTCGCAGCACCCGCCGCCGCGAGCAGGTCGCTCTTCGCCGCCTTGTAGGCGTCGCCGTCGAGCGGAGCCTTCTCGATCGTGTCGGCGTGGCGCGCGAGCAGCGCGGCGGCCTTCACGTCGGGGTTGCCGCTCTTCTCGAGCCTGCGGCGAACAGCCTCGTGGGCCTAAGCTCCTCGCGTGACCCTGCGATCGACCGTGCACCGGCTGCTCGAGGACGACCACGCGCGCGCTGCGATGCTCGTGCGGTTCGCCCTTGGCTTGCTGATCGTCCTCAACGTCGCCACCATCGCGCTCGAGACCGTGCCGACGCTCGGCCCTCGCTGGCACGACGTGTTCGCGATCCTCGAAGCCGTCTCGCTCGCCGTCTTCGGCGTCGAGTACCTGGCGCGGCTGTGGGTCGCCCCCGAACAAGAACGCTTCCGCGCGCCGATCGCCGGCCGGCTGCGCTGGGCGCTGACCCCCGCGGCCCTGATCGACCTGTTCGCGGTGCTGCCGAGCCTGCTGGTGTTCCTCGGCGCCGACCTGCGCGCGCTGCGCCTCGTGCGCCTGTCGCGGCTGCTCCGCATCGGCAAGCTCGGCCGCTACTCGCTGGCCGTGCAGACACTGCAGCGCGTTCTGCGAGCCAAGGCGCCCGACCTGCTGTCGCTGCTCTTCGTGCTGGTCGTGCTGCTGGTGCTCTCGTCGACCGCGATGTACCACCTCGAGCACGAAGCGCAGCCGCAGAGATTCTCGAGCATCCCGGCGACGATGTGGTGGGGCATCGTCACCTTGACCACGATCGGCTACGGCGATCTGGCGCCGGCGACCGACGCGGGCCGCGCGCTCGGCGGCGTGATCGCCGTACTCGGCATCGGCATGTTCGCGCTGCCGGCGGGCCTGCTCGGCGCGGCCTTCGTCGACGAACTCGGCAAGGCGCGAACGGGCGATGGCATGGGCGCCGCCCGACCACACGCGGTGAAGTGCCCGCATTGCGGCTCGGCGCTTCCCGCGAGCGACGCAGCGAACCGCACGACGGAATCGCCCGCACGATCCAGCGAGCCGCCATTCGAACGGTGAAGCGCAACGGCGCCGATCGCTCGTTCGCCCCTACTTGCGAGCCGCGCGGAACCCAAGTAGACAGTTGCTTCGTCTGAGTCGGTCTCAGACCGGAACTGCCGCTGGGTACCGAGCGCGCGCTCGGCCGGTGGCGAGTTAGCCTGTCCGCGTTCCCTCACCCTTCACTCACTCCCCTACCCATGCTTTCACGCATCGCACCTCTTGCCCTGCTCTCCGCCTACGCCATCGCGCAGAGCCCGGTGATCTACGACAACGGCCCGCTCAAGACCGGCCTCAACGGCCTCAACGACCTCAGCCTGCTCCAGTCCAATCCGAACCCGCTCTACCTGAACGTCCTCGGCTACGGGCACAACATCGCCAGCAACGTGAGCTGGTGCGATCAATTCACCGTCGCCAACGTGCTGATCCTCGATGAGATCGAGGTCTATGGCTACCTGACGAACGCGGTGGTGAACGGTTGCACCGCGATCCAGATCGCTCTCTACGACGGCAATCCCAGCACCGGCACGCCGGCGCAGCTGTTGACGGGCGCCGGCATGGTCGCATCGGGCGGCACCCAGCTCCCGGTTTCGGTCGCGGGTACGGTCACGGGCAACTACACGTGCTCGACCGGCTGGGCCGAAGCAACGCCCGGGGTCCCGCTGTACCGAGCTGCGGCTGGAACGCCGGCGTCGACGGCCCGGCGCGTGCAGAAGGTCAACGTCAAGCTGGCGGTCCCGCTCGTCCTGACCGCGGGCACCTACTACCTCCACTACGGCACGGTCGGCCTCTCGTTCTGCCCGCCGCGCACGACGCTGAATCAGCTCCAGACCGGCGGGACGAGCGACTGCATCCAGCTGATCACCGCAACGTGGGGTCCCATCGTGGACACCGGCTTCAGGGGCAACTACACGTCGATCGCCGCGACAGCGACGGATATCACGGTCGCCGCGGCCTCGTGGATCCCGAACGAACTTGTCGGCAAAACGGTCTCCGTCACGGCCGGCGTCGGCTCTCCCGCGACGAACATTGTCGTTAGCAACACGGCGACGACGATCGTGGTAGCGAACGCATGGGTGACGCCCCCAACGGCCTCAACGTTCAGCATCAACCCCTACTACAGCCCTGGCGTTCCTCAGGGCATGCCGTTCAAGCTCATGGGCTCGGCCGGCACGCTCGGCTCGATCACGAACTACGGCGGCGCTGGCGGCGGTGTCACTGCGACCCTCAACGTTGATGGCGCCCCGGTTGTCGGCGGCTACGTGCGCGCGGACCTGACCGGCGTCAATCCTGCGGCGTTCGGCCTCATCATCGCGAGCTCGAACTTCCCGACGGTCGGCGGGCCCGGGCCCGTCTCGCTGGGGGCTTGCGGCGCCACCTGGAACGTCGAACCCGACTTCCAGTTCGTCGGGACCCTCCCCGGCCAGAGCGTCAGCATGAACTCGCAGATCCCGGTCAACGCGGGGCTCCAGGGTGCAAACCTCCGCTTCCAGGGCGCGGAAGTCGACCCCTTCGGCGGCGCCGGCCTGACCTGCGACCTCGGCGGCGGCTTCCAGTTCTCGATGACGAACGCCTTCAACTACGTCCTGAACACCAACTGAGCCTGGTGTAGGTGCGCGCCGCGCACCGCGTTCCGGCCCGGCCCGCGAGTGATCGCGCGCCGGGCCGGTTCGCTTTCCGGAGCACGGTGGAACGGCCTCGGGGGCCTTCTACCATCGCCGGCGTGACGCCGAACCTGCTCCTGCCCGGTCGTTCGTCGACCGGGACCGAGACCCTCGCCGAATACCGCGCGCGCGGCGGCTACACCGGCCTGCAGGCGGTGCAGCAGCGCGGCGGCGCCTGGCTGCGCGGGGAAGTGGCAGCCTCGCTGCTGCGCGGCCGCGGCGGTGCGGCATTCCCGACCTCACGCAAGTGGGAGCTCGCCGCCGCCGCGAACGCCGCGACGAAGTACGTGGTCGCCAACGGCGGCGAACACGAGCCCGGCAGCGCGAAGGACCGCGTGCTCGTCGAACGCCACCCGCACGCCGTGCTCGAAGGGCTCCTGCTCGCCGGCCTCGCGACCGGCGCGAGCCAGGGCTACCTCTACCTGATCGAGGACATGCACGGTCCGCGCACGGCGGCCGAGGCTGCGCTCGGCGAACTGCGCGCCGCGGGCCTGCTGCCGTTCCCGATCGACGTCCATCTCGGCCCGCCGACCTACGTCGCCGGCGAGGAGACCGCGGCGCTGGCGGCGATCGAGGGCCAGCCGGCGAAGCCGCGCAAGAAGCCGCCGTTCCCCGGCGAGGCGGGGCTGTGGGGCAAGCCGACGACCGTGAACAACGTCGAGACGCTGGCGCACGTCGCCTGGATCGCGCGGCACGGCGGCGCGGCGTTCGCCGCGATCGGCACCGCGGAGAGCAAGGGCACGCTGCTGTTCACGCTGCCCGACGCCGTGCGCCGGCCGGGCGTGTACGAACTGCCGTTCGGGGCCACCTACCGCCAGCTGCTCGACAACCACGGCGGCGGCCTGCGCCAGGGCCGCGTCGTGCGCGCGATCCTGCCGGCGATGTCGTGCGGGTTCCTGCTCGCCGAGCACCTCGACGTGCCGATCGCCTACGAGACCCTGCGCCCGCTCGGCACCTCGCCGGGGTGCGGGGGCGTGCGCATCGTCGACGACGCGACCGATGTCGTGGCGCTGACGCTCGAGATCGCGCAGTTCTTCATGCGCGAGCAGTGCGGACAGTGCCCGCCGTGCCGCATGGAGACGAACCAGTTCGTGCACATCCTGCAGGCCGTGCGGGCCGGCAAGGGCCCGGGCTTCGCCGAGAAGCTGCAGAAGCTCGCCGAGTTCTCGCGCCGGAAGGGCTTCTGCTCGCTGATCGAGATGGCGGCGGCTCCGGTGCTCAGTGCGGTGCGGTGCTTCGCGCTCGACTTCGAGGCCGCTGCCGGGCCCGCTGCCGGCGGGCCGTGACGTGACGCAACGCAGCTACTACGCCGCCTGCACGCTCGGGCTCGAAACCGTGCTCGCCGGCGAACTGCAGGCGCTGGGCGGGCAGCGCGTCGAGGTGCGCCGCGGCGCCTGTGCGTTCGTCGGCGAACCCGCCGTCGGCTACGCCGCGTGCCTGTGGGCGCGTTCGGCGATCCGCGTGCAGGAGGAGCTGGCGCGCGGCCGCGCGCGCGATCGCGACGAGCTCTACGCGCTCGCACGGACCGTCGACTGGACGCGCAGCATCACCTGGCTGCAGACGTTCGCGATCGACGGCGCGGTGAAGGACAGCTTCGCGAACGACACGCGCTTCCCGGTGCTGGTGGTCAAGGACGCGGTGTGCGACCAGTTCCGCGACCGCTTCGGCAAGCGGCCGGACGTCGGCAAGGACCGGCCCGACCTGCCGATCAAGCTGGTGCTGCACGGCGACGAAGCGATCCTCTACCGCGAACTCGGCGGCGAGCCGCTGCACAAGCGCGGCTACCGCGAGATCCAGCACAAGAGCCCGCTCAACGAGGCGACCGCCGCGGGCCTGCTGCTGCTGACCGGCTGGGACAAACGCCGCGCGCTGTGCGATCCGATGTGCGGCTCGGCGACGTTCCTGATCGAGGCCGCGTGGCTGGCGACCGACCGGGCGCCGGGACTCGGCCGGTCGTTCGCGTTCGAGCGCTGGCAGGACGTCGAGCTCGACGCGTGGCGCCGGCTGTACGACGACGCCGAGGCGCGCGCGCAGCGTGGTGCGGCGAACTGTCCGCCGCTGTTCGGCAACGACCGCCATCCCGGCGCGATCGCGCTCGCGCAGAAGGCGCTGGCCGCAGCCGGGCTCGCGGGCCGCGTGCAGCTCACACACGGCGACGCTGCCGACTACGAACCACCGGCCGCACCGGGCCTCGTCGTGACCAACCCGCCGTGGGGCGATCGCCTGCAGGCCGAGCCGGAAGCACTCGCGGCGAGCTGGCGGGCGCTCGGCGCGTTCCTGCACCGGCGCTGCCGGGGTGCATCGGCGTTCGTGCTCTGCGGCGACCCGGGGCTGACGCAGCACCTCGGCCTGCGCGCGAGCGGCAAGCACCCGCTGCGCATCGGCACGATCGAGTGCCGGTGGCTGCGCTACGAAGTCGACGCGGGCTGACGTTCGCGCCGTCCGAGCCGCAGGCCGAGCGCAATCCAGACCAGCGCGACCAACGTCGTGGCGCCGGCGGCCGTGCCGACACCGAGTCCGGAGGCGCGCAGGCCGACCGCGAGCCACGCGCCGAACAGGTCACCGAGGCGGAACGCGAACGTGTCGAGCAGGAACTTGACCTTGTGCTTGGTCGCCAAGGCCAGCGGCGCATACAGCACTTCGCGCGCCGGCTTCTCGAACGCGAACTGCGCGCCGCGACGCCCGATCCGCACCAGGTTGATCGTCAGCACGACCGGCGCGATCCACAACGCCGCGAGGCCGACGACCGACACCACGGGCAGCGACACCAGCAGCACCGCCGCGGGCCAACGCTGCAGCAGGCGCCCGGTCATGAACAGCTGCAGCACCAGGACGAGGCTCTGGCTCCAGAACTCGACGCTGGCGAGCAGGAAGTGCTGCTCGCGGCTGCCGGCAACGCCGGCACCGACCAGTTCGGTCTCGGCCGCCGCGAACGCCGTCGCCAGGATGCCGAGCAGCATCATGTAGGCGGCGATCGCCCGCGCGCGGCCCGATTGCAGCAGGATGCGCAGCCCTTCGAACACGCCGCCGGATGCGACGCGCCCGGCATCGGCCGCCGAGCCGAGTTCGCGGCACGCCGGCAGACTGCACCGGAACGCGACCAGCATCCCCTGCAGCAGCACCGCCGAGGCACACGCCGCGGTCCACGGCGGCAGATCGAGTCCGTCGCAAAGCTGGCCGGCGAGCCACGAACCGACGACGGCGCCGACCGTGCCGCCGAACGCGATCAACCCGAACAGCCGGCGCGCCTGGTCGGTGCGGCAGTGCTCGACCGCGTGGATCCACACCAGCGTCGGCACGACCACGTTCAGCGCCGAGAAGGCGCCCCAGAACCACTCGCCCACCTTCGGCGCGCTCGACCAGTCGTAGTCGCCGATCGCCGCGAGCGCGAGTGCCAGCACGACGACCAGCCCGGTGCACACGTGCAGGATCAGCGGCACGAAGCGGCGGCTCGGCATGCGGTTGGCCAGCCACCAGAACGGCAGCACCGCCAACGTGGTCGCGAGCAGCGTCCAGGTGTAGAGCCGCGGGTAGCTGTCGACGCCGGCGTGCACCCCGAACTGGTCGCGCAGCGGTCGCAGCAAGAACATCGACGCGAGGCCGGCGCCGAACATCACCGCGATCCAGCCGGCGGCGCGACGTTCGGACGGCGTGGCGGCCTCGAGGCCGAACGAACGCAGCAGCAGGGGCACGGGGTGACTACGCACGAGGTGCTTGGCCGGTGAGGCGGCCGGGCGCAGTGCTACGCGACCAGCGTTCGCTGGCCAAGCACCGGCCGATGCCTATCGTGCCCGCCCCCCGATGCCCGCCGGCCGCTACGTCCCCCACCTCGTCCTGACGTCGCTGATCGCGATCTGGAGCCTCAGCTTCGTCGTGTCGAAGCTGGCGATGCGCTCGCTGTCGCCCGACGGCCTGGTCGCGACGCGGTTCTGGCTGGCGATTGCCTGCGTGTTGCCGCTGCTCGGACGTGGCGCGCTCGCCGAGCTGCGGGCCGCGCTCGTGCCGGGGCTCGTGGCCGGCAGCGCGCTTGCGCTCGGCTACGTGCTGCAGATGCAGGGCATGAACGAGACCTCGGCCGCGACCGGTGGCCTGCTCGCCGGACTGATCGTGCCGCTGGTCGGGCTCGGCGGCTTCCTGTTCTTCGGCGCCCGCATGAGCACGTTCGCGATCACCGGCCTCGTGCTGGCGATCGCCGGCATCGTCGCGATCTGCTGGCCGAGCGGCGCGCCGGCGGATCGCGCCGACACGCTGCGCGGCATCCTGCTGCAGGTCGGCTCGTCGACGAGCTACGCGGCGCACGTGCTGCTGCTGACGCGTTTCGGCCGTTCGACGCCGATCGCCGCGCTCACGACGTGGCAACTGGCGATCGTGGCCCTGGCCGGCACCGTGCTCGCAATGCGCGGCGGCTGGGCGGCCGCGGGCGTGGAGTCGATCGTCTGGGACGTCGAACTGCTGCTGCTGGTCGCCTACCTCGGCGTGCTCGCGTCGGCGGTCGGCATCGGCGTGCAGGCGCGGGTGCAGCACCGCATCCCACCGACCCACCTCGCCCTGCTCTTCGCGCTGCAGCCGCTGTTCGCGGCGTTGTGCGGCTGGGCAATGCTCGACGATGCGCTCGGCGTCCCGCAACTCGTCGGCGGCGGCCTGATCATCGCGGGCGTCGTGATCACGAGCCGCGACCGCCCCGCCGGCGGCTGACCTTCACGCTGCCGCGAACCAGACCGCGGCAGCGAGCGGGATGCCGGCGAGCAGCAACGCCGAGACGGTCCAGCCGACCGGGCGCTTGGCCACTCCCGGCCCGAGCAGCAGCAGCGTGCACGGCGCCAGCAGCGCACAGCCCGCGGCCGACCACGGCAACGAGCTGAGGTGCACGCCGGCGAGCACGAACAGCCCGTGCGCGATGCCGAGCCAGGTGCCGTCGGCGACGCCGAGCGCGAACGGCCGCCGCCACAGCGCGGTGCCGGCGGCAGCGCCGACCGCGGCGGCGAGAACGCCGCAGAGCTGTCCCAGCAGCCCACTGCTCAAGGCGATCGCGACCGAAGCGCCAGACAACGTCGTCGCGAACAGGATCGCCGGACCGATGCCGGCCGGGGCGCGCTCGAGCGCGCGGCGGCCGGCGATCGCGAGCAGCGACACGACGAACATGCCGCCGCCGACGTGCAGCACGACGTCGGCCACCGGCCAGCGGTTGGCGGTGGCGGTCTTCTGCAGCAGCAGGCCGACGCTGGCCATCGCGACGAGCACGGCGAGCGGAGATCCGGCCTTGCGCGGCACGACGCGGAGATGCTCGAGCAGGGCGATCGCGCAGGCGGCTAACGCCCCCCACAAGAGCCACATCGTGCCGTTCGGCGCGTCCCACAGTTCGTGCGGCCACGTCGGCCAGTCGTTCCAGTCCTTGAGCAGGCCGAACGCGACGAACAACCCGACCGCCACCGCCAGCGGCAGCAGGCGCGCGCCGCCGAGGCTGACCAGCAGCAGCGCTGCCGCGATCGGCGGCAGCGCTCCATCCCGCACGACTTCCAGGTCCACTCGCGGCCTACTTCGCGACCACGAGTTCGAGGTCGATCATCAGCGTGACCTCGTCGCCGAGCGCGTTCTTGTCGACGCCGTAGGTCATGCCGAACTCGGAGCGCTTGATCGTGAACGTCGAGCTGTAGCCGACGCGCTTGCCGAAGAACTCGCCCTCGCCGACCTTCTCGACGGGGATCGTCACTTCCTTGGTCTTGCCGGCCATCGCCAGCTTGCCGGTCACCGCCAGCGCCGCGCCGTTCTTGGCGATCTTGGTGCTGGTGAAGGTGATCTCCGGGTTCTCCTTCGCATTGAAGAAGTCCGGGGCCTTCAGGTGGTCGTCGCGCTTGGCGTCGTTGCTGTCGACGCTGGCGACGGGAATCGTCAACTGCACGCTGCCCGCCTCGGGGTTGGCCGGATCGAGCGTCACCTTGCCCTGGATCACGTCGAACGAGCCCTTGAACCAGGCGGCGTTCGCGTGCTTGACGCGGAACACCACGCTGCTGTGCCCGGTGTCCACCTGCCAGTCGTGTTCGCCGCGCACGGTCTCGGCGCCGGCTGGCGGGGTGGGGAAGGCGAACAGCGCTGCAGCGAGCGGAACGACGAGAAGGGTCTTCATGGATGGTCCTCGAAAAGCCGCCCCTATCGCACGGGCCCCGGGTGCTGGCAAGGGTCAAGTCCGCCGGCGCGTCCGAGACCGACTCACGGCAGTTCGGTGCTGCGGCCAACGTTCTCGCCGTCGGCGGCGTACTGGCCGAGATCGAACACGAGATCGCGGTAGTTGCGGATGTCGAGCACCGCGAGCGACTGCACCGCGCGCAGCACCATCAGGTCACGCCGCACGGCCGCGCCGTCGGCGAACGCCGCCCGCAGCGTCGCGATCGCCGCTTCTGCCGGCGACGTCCCGGCCGGCAACGCCGCCTGCCGGGCCACGATCGCCCGCGCGCCGTGCAGGTCGCGCGCCCAGGCCTCGCGCAGCGCCAACGCCTCGGCCGCCGCCATGCCACGGCCATGGCGCTGCAACCACCGCTCGACCGGCGACACCGTGAACCACGCGCCCACCGCACGCAGCATCCGCGCCGTGCGCGACGGCCGCACACCCTGACGCACCAACAGCGGCAGCGTCTCGGTGCGCCAGCGTTCGGCGAACAACAGCGTGCGCGCGCCGTCCTGGTCGGCGATCCAGGCACAGGTGGCGGCGAGTTCGCCGGCGGCGCGCGCATCCGCGTCGGCGCCCTTGCCGAGTTCCGGCAGCAACGGCAGCGCGGCGTGCAGCGTCGTCACGCTGGTGCGCACCGCCGCGGCGAGATCGCGCAGCCCGACGGCTTCCTTCTCCCGCAGCTGCAGGAAGCGCACGTCACGCTCGAACGGCGCCTCGTCGGCGAAGGCCGCCCCCGCACTCCAGCCAGCCGGCGCGCCGGCGTAGACCGGGTCGAGCCGGAGCCGCATCCGGATCGCCTCGAGCAGGCCCGGCGCGCGCATGCGATGGATCTTGCGCAACGCCACCGCGAACGGCGCCTCGCCGATCTCCCGCCGCTGCATCGCGAGCTCGGGATCGAAGACCTCGCGCACGATCTGCCGCACCCGACCGACCAACCACGCCAGCGATCGCACGAACCGCCACCCCATCAGCAGCGGCAGCAGCAGCACGCGGCCGCCGGCGAGCCGGCGCTGGTGAAACCGCAGCGGATTGAAGCTGCGTTCGTGCTTGGGCAGCGCGTGCACGGGCCGCGTGCCGAAGATCTCGCGCACCATCGTGCGGCGGTCCTTCTGCACCACCGCGAGCACCTCGTCGCCGAACAGCGCCGCCAGGTGGCGGTCTCGCTCCGGATCGCCGCCGACGAAGTCGAGCGCGGTGAACTCGGCGGTCGGGTACGCGCAGGCGCCGCTCGGCGCCCGTTCGCGCAGCGTGCGGCCACCGCGTGGGTCGGCGCGCCGCTGCAGCCAGCCATCCATCGCCGCCAACGCTTGCGGCGAAGCCGTCGCGCGTTCGGCGAGCGGGATGCAGTAGCGGTTGTAGCCCGCGATCCGCTTGGCGGCCTCGACGGCGATGCTCTCGGTGATGAAGCTGAACCAGAGGTACGGCCCCGCCAGGATCGTGCCGTTGTCGAGCTTGAGCCGACGCAGCCGCTTGCGCTCGCGTTGGTCGATCGCGAGGAAACGCTGGCGCAGGTTCTCGAGCGACTGGTTGGCGAGCAGCTGCTCGGTGGCCTTGACGTCGCTCAGGTGCAGCGGCGCGCCGTCGAGGAAGTGCAGGTAGAGCAGCGAGACGCGGTTCGCCATCAGGCGGACCTGCGGCGTGGTCGTCTCGTCCTCGATCGGCACGCCGGTCCGTTGGCTCCTCACCTGCGCATGCAGCATGCGCACTCCGGCCGCTGCTTGCGCTTCGTCCTCGAACACGCGAGTAGCCAGGAACGCGAGGTCCTGCGCCTCGTACCGCGGCTTGATGCGTTCGAGTTGCGACAGGAAGTGCGCCTCGGCCGTCAGCCGGTAGCCCTCGGCAGCCTGTCCCGCGAGCCGCTTGAGCCAGTGTCCGACGACGAGGAAGACGAGGCAGATGCTGCCGAGCACGACGAGCGGCAGGCCGACGATCTTCGAGAGGCAGTTGTCCTCCCAGAACACACTGGCGATCGAGAACAGGCCGCCGAACAGCAGGAGCCGCACCGCCGGACGTTGGCTCGTCTTGACCATCGCCGTGGCGACACGATCGAGCAGCTGCGGCCCGGTGACGATGCCGTGCAGGTCGGCGAGGAACAGCATGCGCCCGTGCCACCCGTCGACCCACTCGGCGACGGCCCGCGCCAGCCCGACGATGCGTTCCTCGGGCAACGCCGGCAACGGATGCACGGCGACGCGACGCACGATCGGCAGCCAGCGCACGGCCGGCGCCGACAGCACCCGGATCACGCGGTCGAGCGACTGCACGTCGGCGGGACGCAGCCACCTGCCGACGTCCTGCGGCCGCAGCGCCCACAGGAACTCGATCGCCTCGCCGATCGGCACGTCGCGCGCTTCGGCGCCGGTGACGCGCCGCACCACGCCGTCGGCCGGCAGCCGCTGCGTCGTCGCCAACGCGCCCTGTGCGCGCAGGCGCAGCATCGCGTCGCGTTGGTCCGCCGGCAGCGTGGCGACCAGTTCGTGCTCGCGGCGCAGCGCATCGAACAGCAGATCGCGCCGGTCTTCCTCGACCGCCGTCCGGCCGACGTCGGCGGCGGCCGGCACGAACACGAACTCGCGGTTGAGCAACTGGTTGAACCGCGCGACGAGGCCGTCGAGCCCACGCACGAGGAACAGCAGCAACCGCGCCGACCGCAGCAGCGGCCGCAGCGCCTGCACGTAGCGCGCCGCCCACGTCACGCGCAGCAGACGCAGCGTTCGCAGCAGCAGAGCACTCTCGACGCCGCCGGGGACCTCGACGCCGGGCAGCAGGAAGAACACCGACGGCACCGCGGGCACGAGGTCCGTCAGCGCGTTGCGCAGGAACCACGACCCGCGCGACGGGTGCAGCCAGAGTTCGAACAGGAAGTCGGCGACGAAGAACGCGCAGGCCAGCGCGTCGATCCAGTGCAGCACGACCGTCTGCGCCGGCGACAGCGCGACGGTCGCCTCGAGCAGCAACGTCGCCAGCACCACCAGCAGCAGGACGAAGTTCGTCGTCTCGATCCGGGCGACGCCCTCCCGGCCAATGCGCGCTTCGAGGCGGCGCGCCAGTTCGCGGTCGTCGGCCGCGCGCCGCAGGCGCCGCGCGAGGCGGCGGCAGGGCTTCGATCCGGTGGTCGTCGCCATCGCCTGCACGGCCCGGCCCGTGCACCCGAGCAGCTCGACCTGATGCGCGAGTGGCAGGTCGTCGATCGCCGTCGACAGCAGCGCGAAGCGTTCCGCGACTTCCTGGTCGACCGCGGGACCGGCGGCGACCCGCGGTGTGGCCGCCGCCAACGCGGTGGCGCACTGCCCGGCGATCGCCGTTTCGCCGCCCGCGACGGCCGCAGCCTGCACCTCGGCGAGGTCGCAGACGACCGCTGCATCCGGCGGCCGACCGGCGAGCCCACGCGCCCGCAGCGCGAGCCACTCGCGCCGGGCCGCTGCGAAGTCGGGGATCACCGCCCCCTGCGTCGCCTGCTGCGCACCGAGCCAGCGCATCTCCGCGGCCAAGAGCTCGTGCGCGAGCGGCCCGTTGCCGGCCAAGGCCTCACGTTCGGCGGCCAACGCGCGCGCCGCCTCGGCGGGCGCCGTCGTCGCATCGTGCAGCAGCGCGCGGAGCGCGGCGTGGGACTGCGAGTCGGCTGACGTCATGAACCCGCTGGCGAGCGGGCGGCGATCATAGGGACCCTCCGCCCGCGATCACGGGCGAACGGGTCACCACGGCCGCGCGAAGGCGACCTGTCCCGCGGGCTCCTCGCCGCGGTAGTCGATCGACAAGCGGCGCGTGGCGCCGCGCGCGAACTCGACCTCGACTTCGACGTGCGTGACCATGCCACTCGCCTCGTCGCACAACAGCCAGGCCGCGTTGAACCGCGCCCTCGCCGCCGGCCGCTTGCGCAGCGCTTCGATGCGCAGTTGTGGACGCCCGCCCTCGACCTCGCGACCGACCACCGCGAGCTCGAAGTCCTCGGGCAGCTTGCGCACGAGGTCGTGCACGTCGACGTAGCCGAGTTCGAGCGCGTCGCCGAGCCCCTGCAGCAGCCGTTCGCGCTCGGCCAGCGGCGCGGCGCGCCGGAACTGCCCGTTGCCGGCCGTGATCCACAGTTCTTGGCCGTCCGAACCGACGGTGATCGGGCCGGACTGGAAGCCGCCGAAGCCGAACCGGCCGTCGACGCGGAACCGGCCCTCCGACATGGCCACGAGGTCGAACTCGTGCCGCTGCACGGTGGACCCCTTCGCATCGGTGCCGACGACGGCAACGTGGAACTTCCGGGCGACGTCGCGCGCCAACTCGACGACGGCGCGCTGAACAGCGGCTTCGGCGGTCGGCAGCGACGGCGGCTGCAGCGCCCAGATGCCGAGGCTCGCGAACACGAGTGCTGCGGCCGCGACCAGAAGCCAGCGGCGCCGCGGTTGTGCAGCGCGCTCGGCATCGATGCGGGCGAGGATCGCGGCGATGCGTCCCTCACGCGCCGCGGCGTCGGGCGTGTGCAGCGCCCGCAGCAACCCGTGCATGCAGCGCTGGTCGGCGAGCCAGTTCTTGGCGGCCGCGGGCACGTCGCCGGGAGCAGGTCCATCGGCCAGCGTGTCGTCGAGGTCGCGCCAGTCCTCGGGCACCAGTTCGCGCGGCAGGTCGTCGTGCGGGTCGTTCATGCGACTCCTTCTTGCGGCAACTTGCTCTGCAGGCAGCGGTGCAGCATCGAACGGCCGCGCTGCAGGTGCTTCTTCACCGCTTCGAAGCCGATGCCGAGCCGCGCGGCGATCTCCTTGCAGTGCATGCCGTGTTCGTAGTGCAGGCGGATCGAGTCGCGCTGCGGGCCGGTCAGGTGCTGCAGGCAATCGCGCAGCGCGTCGAGCTTCTCGTCGAAGGTGTCGCCCTTGAGCTGCTGCACGGCGCGGAAGCCGCCGTCGATGCGGCCGAGCACCTCGTCGTCGCAGAAGTGCACGCGGCTGCGGCCGAGCCGCCGGCGGTGGTTCAGCAGCAGCTTGCCGGCGATGCCGCGCACCCAGGGCCCGAACGGCAGCTTGCGGTCGTAACGATCCAGGATCCGCCAGGCGACCAGGAACGTCTCCTGCAGCACGTCCTCGGCCGCGACCGCGTCGCGCAGCGAGGCGAGCAGGAAGGCGCGCACCGAGTCGATGTGCTCGCGGGTCAGGATCTCGAACAGGTCGCGGGGCTGCACGGCGGCTCCATTGTCCCCGGCCGTGGGCCGCGGGGACACACCAGTGTCCCTGCCGGGGACGGGCCGCTGGCATCGGGGTTCGCGGCGGACCGGGGCGGCCGTTATCACCCCCGGGTGCGCACCGCCGCCTACGTCTACACCGGCTGGCATCCGATCCCGGAGCGCGACGTCGCGTTCCACCCCGGGTTCACCGAGTGGGACCTCGTGCGCGCCTGCCGGCCGCGGTTTCCGGGGCATGCCCAGCCGCGGGTGCCGCTGCTCGGCGAGTACGACGACCGCGATCCACGCCAACTCGGCATGCGGCTGCGCCTGGCACTCGCGCACGGCATCGACGCGTTCGTGTTCGGCGTGTTCTGGTGCCGCGGCAAGCGCGTGTTCGAGGCCGGCCTCGACCGCGGCTTCCTCGGCAGCGACGTCGGCGGCACGGCCCCGTTCGCGTGCATGTGGGCCAACCGCATGCCGCGCCGCGTGCTGCCGGTGACGCGCGCCGACCTGCCGGTGCTCGACCCGGCGCGCGCGGTGCCGAGCGACGTCGACGACTTCGTCGCGTTCGTGGCGATGCTGGCGACCCACTACTTCGCGCGGCCGAACTACCTGACCGTCTCGGGCCGCAGCTACCTGTCGATCTTCGACTCGACGTTCTTCGTCAAGGAACTCGGCGTCGACGGCGCCCGCGCGGCGATCGCCGCAGCGCGTGGCTGGCTGCGCGACCACGGCCATCGCGACCTGCACCTCGCCGCGATCGAGCCGAACGTCGACACGCTGCCGCTGGTGGCGGCGATCGGCTTCGACAGCGTCACGCACTACGTGTTGCTGCCCGACTGGAAGGGGCCGTTCGAGCAGGACTACGCGACGATGGCCGCGCTGCGCGCGCAGCAGTGGTCGACGTTCGCCGACCGCTCGGGGCTGCCGTACATGCCCGCGGTCGCGCCCGGCTGGGATGCGAGCCCGCGCGGCGCGGACTTCGGCGCCGCGCGGCCCGACAAGTACCCGTGGTGGCCGGTGGTCACCGGCGAGCATCCCGAGCACTTCGCGGCGGCGCTGGCCCGAGCCCGGGCCTTTCGATCGCCGACCCCCGGCGTCGACGATCCGCTCGTGCTCGTCGCGTCGCTCAACGAGTGGAGCGAGGGCCACTACCTCGAGCCCGACGAGCGCTTCGGCCACGGCTGGCTGCAGGCTTGCGCGCGGTAGTGCCCACGTACGCGATCGCCTCGATCTCGATCGCGACGCCGTAGTGCAGACGGCCGACCGGCACCGCCGCACGCGCGGGCCGGTGCTCGCCGAAGAACCGGGCGTAGGCGCGGTTGAACGCGTCCCAGTGCTCTTCCTTCGTCAGGTACGCCGTCACCTTGACGACGTCCGTGCGCGAGGCACCCGCCGCCGCGAGCGCACGCTCGACGTTCTCGAGCGTGATGCGCGTCTGCTCGGCGACCGACAGCCGCGTCGCCGGCTTGCCGTTCGGCGGGATCGGCAGCTGGCCCGACACGAACACGAACGGTCCGGCGCCGACCGCGTGCGAGTAGTGGCCACCGGGCGCGATGCCGGCGGCGTTGGAACGGAAGAGCCGTGGTGCGGAGTGATGCATGGCGTCGCCGCATCGAAGCGCCGGCGAGCCGGCGCGCCAACGCAGAACGTTGCGCGCGCACCGCCGCGGCGACACGATGCCGATCGCGATGCGGAAGCTGCGCGTGCTGGTGCTGATGCACGACGAGGTCGTGCCGCCGCCGGACGCCGAATCGCGCCCGGCTGCCGAGCAGTGGGACTACCTGATGGAGATCTCGGTCGTGCGCACGCTGTGCGCGCTCGGCCACGAGGTGCACGGGCTCGGCGTCGCCGACGAACTGCGCCCGATCCGCGACGCGATCGCCGAGAAGAAGCCGCACATCGTCTTCAACATCGTCTCCTTCTTCCACGACGTCGTCGCCTACGAGGCCCACGTCGTCAGCCTGCTCGAGCTGTGCAAGCAGCCGTACACCGGCTGCAACCCGCGCGGCATCGTGCTCGCCGGCGACAAGGCGCTGAGCAAGCAGGTGCTGGCCTGGCATCGCATCCCGGTGCCGGCGTTCGCGGTGTTCGCCCCGCAGCGGCGCGCGCGCCTGCCCCGGCGCATGGCGTTCCCCGTGATCGTCAAGGCCG
The DNA here is from genome assembly GCA_937952215.1 of uncultured bacterium. Lineage (GTDB taxonomy): Bacteria > Planctomycetota > UBA1135 > UBA1135 > UBA2386 > UBA2386. The sequence goes on along the minus strand of CALFZH010000060.1, from coordinate 38,846 downwards.
CCGCCGAGCACGGCAGTGCCGGCATCGCGCAGGCCTCGGTGGTGCGCGACGACCGTGAACTCGCGGAGCGCGTCGACTTCCTGCACCGCACGCTGCACGGCGACGTGATCGTCGAGCAGTTCCTGCCCGGGCGCGAGTTCTCGATCGCGGTGCTCGGCAACGACCGGCTGACGACGTTCCCGATCTGGGAGACGTGGTTCGACAAGCTGCCCGCGGGCAACGAACCGATCGCGACGGCGCGCGTGAAGTGGGACCCGAGCTACCAGGAGCGGGTCGGGCTGCGCAGCGAGCGCGCACGCGACCTGCCGCCGGAACTGGAACAACGGATCGACCGCATCGCGCGTCGCACCTACCGCGCGCTGCACCTGTCGGGCTACGCGCGCATCGACGTCCGCATGGACGAGCACGGCCGCGTCTTCGTGCTCGAGGCCAACGTCAACCCCGACCTGTCGCCGGGCGAGGACTTCCCGGCGGCGGCGAAGCACGCCAACGTCGACTATCCGGAGCTGCTGCAGCGCATCCTCGCCACCGGCCTCGCCTACCGGCCGGCGTGGAAGGTCGACTGACGCGCGCGGTCATTCGCGGTCTGGCCCCCACGGGTTGCTGCGACGCCGTTCGCCGCCGTGCCGCAGCGAGTCTTCGCCGTGCCGGTCGCGCACCGCGTCCATCGCGCGCAGCAGGCGGTCGCGCTTGCGCGGGCCGGCGGTGAACAAGGACTGCTGCGCGGGGTCGGCCGCGCCGACGAGCATGGCCCCGGTGACGCCGAGCAAGCGCACGCCACGCCCGCGGTTCCAGTTCGCGAGCAGCAGCTCGCGCGCAACGCCGTACAGCTCGAGGTCGTCGGCCGTCGGCGCGACCTTGCGCTGCCGCACCAACGTCGTGAAGTCCCCGTAGCGCAGCTTCAGCCGCACGACCGTGGCGCGCTGTCCATGCCGGCGCAGCCGCCGCCCGACCATCTCGGCGAGCTGCAGCAGGATCCCGGTGACCTCGTCTTCGCTGCGCAAGTCGTCGGTGAACGTCAGTTCGTGGCCGATCGACTTCGCGGCGCGTTCCGGTTCGACCTCGCGCGGATCGAGCCCGTTCGCGAGCACGAACAGGTGCTGGCCGAGGTTGTCGCCGAACGCGGCGACCAGGGCCTCTTCGCAGCGCGCCTGCACGTCGCCAATCGTGCGCAACCCCGCGCGCTCGAGCTGCTGCTGCGTCACCGGCCCCACGCCCCAGAGCCGCGACAGCGGCAGCGGCGCCAGGAACGCGCGCTCGTCGCCGGGCGCGACGACGACGAGGCCGTCGGGCTTGCGCAGGTCGCTGGCGACCTTCGCCACGTACTTCGACGTCGCGACGCCGACCGAAACCGTGAGCTGCGTCGCGGCGAGCACTTCGCGCTTCAGGCGGGCTGCGATCGCAGCACCGTCCCCGAACAGGGCGCGGCTGCCGGTCACGTCGAGGAACGCCTCGTCGAGCGACAGCGGCTCGACCTGGTCGGTGAAGCGGTCGAACACCGCGCGCACCTGCGCGGAAACCGCCGCGTAGACGTCCATGCGCGGCACCACGAAGATGCCGTGCGGGCACAGCCGCGCCGCCTGCACGCCGGGCATCGCCGAGTGCACGCCGAACTTGCGCGCCTCGTAGCTCGCGGTGCTGACCACCTGCCGCGGCTCCTTGCCGCCGACGATCACCGGCTTGCCGCGCCACTCCGGATGATCGCGCTGCTCGATGGCCGCATAGAACGCGTCCATGTCGGCATGCAGGATCGTGCGCGGCGAACTCACGCCGCCACGTTACCGCCGGTGCGCAGGCAAGGCGGGCGAACGGAGGCGCCGATCCGAACCGCCGCGTCGCCTTGCGCGCTGCCGCAGGCAGCGGCGCATGGCGAGGCCAGGTCCTGGTCGGGTCTCGCCGCCCTGATCAGAACCGCCGCGTCGCCTTGCGCGCGCTGCCGCAGGCAGCGGCGCACGGCGAGGCTAGGTCCTGATCGGGTCTCGCAGCCGCGATCAGAACCGCCGCGTTGCCTTGCGCCCGCTGCCGCAGGCAGCGGCGCACGGCGAGGCCAGGTCCTGATCGGGTCTCGCCGCCGGCCGCTTCGCGGCCGGCATGCGAGCCCCGATCAGAACCACTCCGGAACCACCTCCGGGTCGAGCCCCATGGCCTGCAGGATCAGCGTCTGCACGTAGGCCGGGTCGATCGCGAACTCCTTCAGCGTCTCGTAGCACGAGCCGGCCTTCACCGACAGCAGGGCCAGCGCGAGGTGTTCCGGCTCGACCTTCTTGCCGCCGAGTTGCTGCGACGCGTCCTTCGCCCGCTCGAACGCGGTGCGGACGTGGCGGTTGAACGGTCCGTTCGGCACCGATGGTTCCCGCGGCAGGTCGTTCACGTACTTCCGGAACATGTCCGGGTCGACGTTCAGGTCCTGGAAGATGTGGTTCAGGCAGACGCTTCGATCGACCGTCAGCCCGAAGATCAGGTGCCCCGTCGCGACCGACTCGTCGTTGAGCTCCTTGGCCAGCTCCTCGGCCTTCCGGATGGCGATGACCGTCTTCTCGGCGAAGTCCTCGAACATAGGGGGGGCAGGACTCTAGCGACGGGCCGCAAGGGGCGCTACCGCGTCGTCAAGTCCGCTGCGAACGACAGCGCCCGAGCGGCGGAGCGGATCGGGAAGACGCCGTCTTCGACGCCAGCGTCGAGCTCGGAGCCCTTTCGCTACCGGCTCATGCACCTCGCCGTCGTCAGCCGCCGAGCTGTGGCCACGCCGCGGGAAACCGACCGGCGCGCAGTTGCGATGCGGCGTGTGCGGTTGCGTGCTCGGCGAGCGTGGGGGCAACCCCGTTCCCGCTGAACATCCTGCTTCGAACACACGCCGAAGATCCGCAGCCGGTCGGAGCCATCGTTGCTGCGGTCCAATGCGGCCGCCAAGGCCGGACGCGAAACGGAACTCGCGGACTTTCCCGGTGGGCGGCTGTCCCCGCTCACGGTCTGGAGCGCGATCTGCGCTGCATGAAACCGCTCTTGCCCCTGGCTCTGGCCGCCGTCTGCCAGACGCCGCTCGTGGCTCAGTCGCTGGGTTGCCACAACCTCGCCGGCATCCCGCCGATCGCACAGGAGCTGCTGACCCAGTTCCCGTTGACCGGCAGCTCGTGTGTGCGCGTCGATCTGCTCGGTGCCACGGTCTTCGAGCAGGCGTTCGGTTCGTTCACGCTGCAGCAGGTCGTGCCGATCGCCTCGGCGACCAAGACCCTGTCGGCGGCGGTGCTGCTATCGCTCGTCGACAGCGGTCTGCTGGCGCTCGACGACCGGGTCGGCCAGTACCTGCCCGAGTGGAACGTCGGCACCCGGGCGCAGATCACGCTGCGCATGTGCTTCACGCACACGGCCGGCATGGCCGGCTCCAGCCCGCTGATCAGCGACGACACCATCACGCTGCGCCAGGCAGCGCTGCAACTCGCCAGCGATCCGCTGCAGCACGCCCCGGGATCACGGTTCTTGTACGGCGGGGTGTCGATGCACGTCGCTGGCGCGGTCTGCGAAGTCGTCGCCGGGCAAAGCTGGGCGCAGGTGTTCCAGCAGCGCATCGCCGCGCCGCTGCAGATGACGACGACCGACTTCTACGCGTTCGGTTTCACCCAGAATCCGCGCATCGCCGGCGGTGCGCGCTGCAACCTGCGCGACTACGCCGTGTTCGTCGACATGCTGCGCAACGGCGGCGTCTGGAACGGCGTGCAGGTGCTGTCGGCGGCGAGCGTCGATGCGATGCTCAGCGATCAGACCTCGGCGATTCCGATCGCAAGCACGCCGCATCCCGACAGCGCTCCCTATGGCATCGGCATCTGGCTCGACCGCCGCGACAGCCAGGGGCGCACCTTGCTGGCGAGCGGCGTCGGCGCGTTCGGCTTCGCCGGCTGGGTCGATCGTGCGCACGGCGTGAGCGGGGTGTTCCTGGTGCGCAACCAGAACGCCAACACGTTCCCGCGCGTGCAGCGCATCTGGCGCGAGATCGACGCGGCGGTGCTACCGGTCGGCGTCAGCTGTGTCGGCGCCGGTTCGCCTTCGTGCGCGGCCGGCGCGTGGCTGAACGGGAGTGGCCCGGCGCGGGCCGGCAACGCCGACTTCGCACTGCTGGCCGCCCGCGCGCCCGCCAACGCGCCCGGTCTCGCCGTGCTCGGCGATCCGCTGCCGGCGGGGCTGCCGGTGCTCGACCTGATGGCGCACGTCGGTCCTGGTCTTGCCGTCGTCGCCGACCTCGTCGCCGATGCCGACGGCCGAGCCATGCTGGCTGCCCCGTTGGCGAACTCGCTGGTCGGGCTCACCTTCGGCCTGCAAGTGGCATGGTTGTCGCCAGCGCCGTGTGGGGTGTCGGGCTTGCAGGCGAGCCACGCGATCAGCGTGACAGTGCAGCCGTAGCTGCGACCGGTCCCCGCCGAGAAGACCGCCCGGCCCACGAAGCTGGAAGCCACCAGGCACCCCGGGCAGATGAAGCCACACGCACATGGCTGCTTGCGCGCAGCGCAGCCGCAAGGTGGCGAGCGGACGGAGACCGTGCGCGTTGGCTGGGAGCGGCGACATCGCCCGTTGGCTGCGGGCACCGCCACTGCGACGCGAGTCGTCGACGCAACGAACCGGGCTGCCGAAGGCGCGCCCGCAGCCTGCGCCAACGCAGCCGTCAGCGAACCCCGACCGCCTTCTCGAATGCGGCCATGCCCCCGACGACCGGCAGCTCGAGCGAAGTCGCGGCGAGATCGAGCGGTCGGCGCCGGGACCGACCGCGGCGACCCGCTGGACGAGGGTGGGGCAGGATGGCGCGAAGGTCTCCGGACGGTTCAGGATCGCTGCTCGAATCGCCGTCCCGCGTCGTGCTGCCGTGCTTGCCCGCCCGCAGCCCCACCGCCAGGACGCGGGCGTGGCTGCTTCGTGGTCGATGCGCGAGTGCCAGGAATCTCACCCACGAGGGGCTTCCGATTCGCGTCGAGGCAGCGCGCTGCGTAGTGGGCCGCCGTGCGTCCGATTCTCACGACGCCAAGGAGCGGCACATGAGCATGAGCAGGTTGCTAGCGGTCGTAGCGGGCCTGGGGCTCGGCGGCTTGTCGGTTGCCCAGGACGGGAGCAAGCAGGACTCCCACGGGCTCCGGGGAACGTGGACGGTAGTCCGAGTCATCGATGAGCAAGGCAAACGCGAGGTGATCGCGGAGGACGACCCCCGACATTTCACCTTCGAGTTCACGGCGGACAGGCTCACCACCCGCCTGAAGTCGGGCAGCTTGGAGCGCGGCTACAAGCTCGACCCGACCCGGAGTCCGGGGGAGATCGATGTCGTCCGGCAAGCGAAGGGCAAGGAGGTGCTGTTCCTCGGCATCTACACGCTCCAGGACGACCGGCTCGAGGTCTGCCTGGCGGGCACCGGCAACGGGCGACCGACGGCGTTCCAACACGGCGAGGGGATCGAGTTCGCGGTCGAATTGCAGCGGATCAAGCCGCGCGTCGACCAGGCGGAGGTCGTCGCCTCCATCAAGAAGCTCGGCGGGATGGTCGAGATCGACGAACAACGGCCCGGCAAGCCCGTGGTCAAGGTGGATCTCCACGAGACCAAGATCACGGACGCCGACCTGGAGCTCCTCGGTTCCTTGCCCGAACTCCGGACCCTGGACCTTCGGCGCACGAGCATCACGGACGCGGGCGTCGCTCGCCTGCGAGGGCTCAAGCAGCTTCGGTTGATCAACCTGTTCCGCACGCAGATCACCAACGACGGTCTCGTGCACCTCAGCGGCAACAAGGACCTCGAGACCCTGTTGGTCGGAGGGACCAAGATCACGGACGAGGGCGCGACCCATCTTCGCGCGTTCGCGAAGCTGAAGAAGCTGAGCGTGTTCGACACGCAGATTGGTGACGCGAGTCTGCCGAACCTGGCCGGACTCCCGGACCTCGAGATCCTGCTGATCGAGAAATCGAAGGTCACCGATCAGGGAGCGCAGACCATCCAGAAGGCCCTGCCCAAGCTCCGCTTCAAGGAGTCGATCGGCTGAGTCGGCATCCCGGCGCCCTGGGCGCCGCGCGCCGGTCTCGACCGTCGCAGACACTCGCGCTGGGTCGCCTTCGCGCCGTCTCGTCCTCGCTGCTGACGGCGGACTGTCGTAGCAGCGCGCATGACGGTCCCGTCGAACCCGATGCCGCTCGATCGCCGCGGCTTCCTCGCCCATGCCCTCGCCGCGCCCGTGTTCCCCGCCGCGTCGGCGGTCGGCGCGGACCGGCCGGGCCAGGCCGGCCGCCTGTCGCTCGCCGAGGTGCTGGCCGGCGCGCATGCACTGATCGATCGGCACTTGGCAGGCGGGCAGCATCCGGACGACGAAGCGTGGGTGCACGCGGCGACTGCCCTGTTCGCGCAACTCGGCGAACTACCGCCGGACCCGTTCGGCGACATGACCGCGCCGGAGCGCGCCTTCCTGCAGCAGCACGGTTGGACGTTCCGCCGCGTCGACTCCGTCCCCGCCGACCGCCGGCGACCCGCAGTGATCACGCACCAGATCCACATCCCGCCCGGCGGCCGGATCCCGCTGCACGACCATCGGGGCATGTTCGGCGCGATCGTCGGCGCTGCCGGCGAATGCGAGATCCGCAGCTTCGACCTCGTCGAAGGCGACCGTGACACCCCCACCGTGGCGCTGCGGGAGATGGACCGCACCTGGCTCGGCGCCGGTCGTTTCGCGCTGCTCACGCGCAGCCGCGACAACGTGCACGAATTCCGCGCCGGCAAGGCGGGCGCGCGCTTGCTCGACCTGTTCGTGTGGCTCGACGAGGACGCGCGATCCCACGACCTCGAGTGGATCGACGATCCCAGCACCGCGCCTGCAGATCGCCGGTACCGGGCGCGCTGGAGCTGACCGGCGCAGAACGACTCGCGGCGGTCGCCCGACTTGCCGGCGGCACCTTCCTTGGCTCGGGCGAGCCGTGAGCGAGTCGCGGCAAGCGCCGCGGCGCAACGCACGACGCCACCGCCGACAGCCCCGGTGCCGGGGTAGGCGCAGCCGGTGGATCGCTGCGCCCGATCGCGAGCCGATCGCCGGGCCTTGCTTTGTAATAACCGTACGGTTATGCTTTGGCGCGTGAGCACTGCCGCCGTCTACCGGGCAATCGCCGACCCCCATCGCCGCACCATCCTGGACCTGCTCCGGGACGGCGAGCAGGCGGTCGTTCAGCTTGGCGAGCACTTCCGGTTCAGCCAGCCCGCCCTGTCGAAGCACCTTCGCGTCCTGCTCGACGCCGGCCTCGTGGCCGTGCGCAAGGTCGGGCGCGAGCGTCGCTACGCCCTCGACGCGCGCGGCCTGCGGGCCGTGCACGACTGGGTCGGCCATTACCGGGTGTTCTGGCACACGCGACTCGACCGCCTGCGGCAGGTGCTCGACGACGAGAAGGACTGACATGGCCTCGATCCGCATCGACCGCGTCTACCCGCACCCACCGGCCAAACTCTGGCGTGCCCTGACCGAACGCGAGCTGCTGGCGCGCTGGCTGATGCCGAACGACTTCGCTCCGCGCATCGGCCACCGCTTCACGTTCCGCACCGATCCCGCGCCCGGCTTCGACGGCATCGTGCACTGCGAGGTGCTCGAACTCGACGCCGAACGCCGCATGGTCTGGTCGTGGCGCGGCGGACCGCTCGACACCAAGGTCACCTTCGAGCTGGAGCCGGTACCCGGCGGCACGCGCTTGCGGATGACGCACACCGGCTTCGCCGGCCTGCGCGCGCGCATCGTGCGCATGATCCTCGCCATCGGCAGCCGAACGCTCTACGGCCGTCGCCTGCCGCGCCTGCTCGAGGAACTCGACGGCCCGACGCCACCACGCGCGTGCATGTCGGCGACGCAGTGGCTGCTCGCCCGACTCGCGAACCTCATTCCCGGGCGACGCGCGCCCGACCGAACCAAGCCATGACCGAGACCCTACAACGTGTCGCGACCCTGCACCCTGAACCCGGCAAGCAGGGAGTCCGCATCGACGCACGCAAGTACGAGGTGATGCGCCGCGCCCTCCTCCGCGTGATCCCGGCTCGCGCTCCCGGCGCGGCATTCGGCGATCTCTGCGACTTCGTGCGCCCGCTGCTGCCTGACGACGTCTACGGCGAAGGCACCTCGGTCCCCTGGTACGTCGTCACCGTGAAGCTCGACCTCGAGGCGCGCGGGGTCCTGCGGCGACTGCCGGGTCGAGGCCCGCAGCGGCTCGTGCGACGCAAGGTGCATCCGTGACCACGCCGACGGTACCGACGTCGACGTGGCTGCGCCGACGCCACATCGCCATCGCCGTCGGCGCGCTGGCACTCACGGCCGTCGTCGTGTTCGGCTTCGGGCCCTACCACGACCTCGCCGCCAACGCCCCCGATGGTGAACTGCTCGACACCCTGCCGCGACCGGATGTCAGCGCCTTCCTGGCCGAACTCGGGCCGGCCGGACGGAGCCAGTACGGCACCGTGCTGGCGCTCGACACGATCTTCACGCTGGTGCACGGAGTGTTCCTCTGGGTGCTGCTGCGGTTCCCGCTGCAGCGCCTGCACGCGGTGCTCGCGCACCTGGCGTGGTTGGCGATCGCGGCCACGCTCTGCGACCTGGGCGAGAACGCGTGCATCGCGCGGCTTCTGCTCGATCCGGAGGCCGGCGGCTCGTGGATGCTCGTCCAACTCACGACCGCGAAGTTCGCCGTGCTGATCGCGGCCGGCGGTGTGCTGTGCCTCGCTTGGCCAGCGCTCGCATGCGTGCGGCTGCGGCGCCGTGCATGAGGGCGGCATCGCCCCGATCGCCCGTTCGAATGCGGCCGCGCCCAACGCCAGCAGCGTGAGCGAGACACCGCGGCGATTGCTGCCGACGCCGACGCGTTCGGCCAGTCCGGCGGCAACCGCATCGGCCATCGGCCGGCCGTCAGCGAACCCCGATGGCCTTTTCGAATGCGGCCATGCCCCCGACTACCGGCAGCTCGAGCGAAGTCGCGGCGAGATCGAAGGTCAACTCGGTGCCGGGTGGCGGCCACAGCGTGAAGTCGCGATCGCTGGCGAACAGCATGAGGCCGAGGCGTTTGCCCACGACCAGCACCTGATCGTCGGGCTGCAGGTCGAACGTCAGGTCGTACGACCGGCCCGGGACGAGCGGCTCGCCCTTCCGCAGCGAAGCGTGGTTCTGCGGGTCCGCCCATCCGCGCGTGATGACGTCGTCGGTGATGCGCTCGCCCCCCGTCCACGGCAGTTGCACGAGCCACACCGACAGGTTGGTCGCCGGCTTGCTGCTCGCGAGTCGCACCGTCAGGCGACAGGTGCCCGACAGGTGCAGCGGTGCGACCAGCGGCGGCGTCGCGTACAGCAGGCGATGCGGCGAGGTCGCGGCCTTCGCGAGTTCGGCGCCGGCGACCGCGACGTCGTCGACGAGCGTCTCGGCCTTCGCGCCGGCGATCGCCGCCGTGCGCAGTTCGCCGACTGCCGCGCCGCCTGCGTGCGGATGCAGGACGACCGGTGCGGCGGCGGGATGCGGGTAGTCCGGGTAGGCCGTGGGATCGTTGCCCTTGACGTCCTCGCGCACGATCCAGCTGCGCGGGTCCTTCTCGACGCCGTTGTCGATGCCGTAGAGGAACCGCGTGAACCAGCGGTTGCGCAGCACGAGCGGTGGCGGACCACCGTGCCCGCCCTGGTGGAAGTAGGCCATGCACGGCACGCCCTTCTGCTTGAGTGCCTCGTAGATGCGCACGCTGTGTTCGGGCATCACGTTCCAGTCGTTCCACGCGTGCGCCATCAACGTCGGCGCGCGCAGCGGACCGAGGTCGACGAGATAGTCGCGACCGGCCCAGAAGTCGTTGTAGTCGCCGTGCTGGCGGTCGAAGCCCTGCAGCATCTCCCTGTCGCGCACCTGCTGGTTGCAGTGGGCCCGCCGCTCCGGGTTGCCGCTGTTGATGAAGTCGTAGAGCACATCGATGTCCTCGCCCATGTAGCCGCCTGGATGCCGGACGAGGCCGTGGCTGCGGTAGTAGTGGTAGTACGAGGTGTTGGGAGCGATCGGGATGATGGCCTCGAGGCCGGCGACGCCCGTGGTGGCGGCGGCGAGCGGCAGCGTGCCGTTGTACGACGTGCCGGTCATGCCGACCTTGCCGGTGCACCAGGTCGCCTTCACCTCGACGTCGCCGTCGATCGTCGTGTAGCCCTTGGTGCGGCCGCAGAGCCAGTCGATCACCGCCTTCGGCGCCAGCGACTCGTTGTCGCCGCCGACGGTCGGGCAACCCTGCGAGAAGCCGGTGCCGGGCGACGACGAGTGCACGACGGCGAAGCCTCGTGGCACCCACGTCTTGACCTCGGTGCCGGCGATCATGCCAGGCGCCTTGCCCGCAGGGATCGCCGGCATCGGGGCGCGCGGCGGCGGCACGGCGCCGACCTCCTGCTTGGGGTCCCAGAACCAACGGCTGTCGGTGCCGCCGGTGCCGGCGAAGTAGGGGCTCGTCTCGTAGACCACGGGCACCTTCAGCCCTTCGGTCTCGGTTTGCTTTGGCCGCGTGACGTCGACGTGCAGGCGATCGGGCTTGCCGTCACCGTCGGAATCGAATGGCGCCTCGACCCAGAGGAAGTGGCGGATCCAGTCATCCGGCTTGTCGAACCCGGCGACGACCTGCGCCTGCCCGTCCTTGAACACCGGCAACGTGCGTTCGGGTTGCTGGGCGTGGACCGGCACGCTCGCCAGCAGCGCGGCCGCGAGACCGATGGGAAGAACGGGGAAGCGACCACGGGATGCGACGCAGGTCATGACAGGACTCCGGCGATGGTGACGACGTCCGGCCGCGTTGGTGCTGGCAGCGGGCTCGCACCAGATGGTGCAGAAGCGCCGGGATTTTCGCGAGCACTGCCCCCGGCTGCTGAGCCTGCTGCGCTGCGCCGCGGGGCGCGCGGGCGTCGACGCCGATCGTTACGCTCGGTGGATGCACTTCGCGCTGTCGAGCATCGTTCTCGCGATCGCATGCGTTGTGGCCACCCCGACGCTGCGCGGCCAGACACCGGCAGCCGTGCGGGTCACGCATCCCGGCAGGGTGCTCGACAGCGAACGCAAGCCCGCGAGCGGCGCCACGGTCGTGCTCGTCGCTCCTGACGAACACGGCGGCCTGCTCGAGGGCGACGTCGTGCGCGTCGAAGCCGATGCCAGCGGCCGCTTCCGCGCAGCGCTGCAACCGGCACGCCGGTATGTCGCCTGGGCGAGCGTCGAGCGTGAGCTGACGTTCGTCTCGCCTCTCGTCGAGGTCGGTGCCGACGCCACCGAGCTCACGCTCGCGAGTGCGCCGCAGCCACGTCATCTGCAACTCGTCGGACTCGAACCCTGGAAGGAGTTCGGTCCGCTGCGTGTGCAGATCGGTGTTCACGATTGCGCATCCCTCACGTGCGAAGGCGACATCGATGCCAAGGGTCGCCTGGCTTTGCCGGCTTTGCCTTCCGCCGGCTACGAGGTCCGCGTGTTCTGCGCCGGCAAACTGGTGCATGCGACGGACGGCGGCGTGCATGGCGGACTCACGCTGCCAGGCCCGCACCGACTGCGCGTACGCGTGGCCGACGAGAAGGACCAGCCGATCGCGGGCGCTTCCGTAGAGCGCTGCATCAGCCGGTGGCCGCGGCATTCGGGTCCGTTCCCGACCCGCCCAGGCGCCACGCGCGTGCCGCTCGCCATCACCGCCGACGACGGCACGGCCGAGCTGATCGTTGCCGCTGACACCGACCCGCTGGTGAGCACGGACTACACCATGTTGGCGTTCGTGGCGACCAGGGACGGGTTCCGCAGCGGCGTCTCCGGCCGCGTGCACCACGCCTTCTGCAACGACAAGAAGTTGTCGGAGGAACAGCTGAAGTCCGGGGTGTTGCCCTTCACATTGCACGTCGGCAAGCCGGCCTCGCTCCGACTCGATTCCCTTCCCGGGCACCCTGTAGGCCCGGCGCGGTGGCTCGGCCATCTCCACGTACCGTACGACGGCAACGGCATGACGACGATCCTCGACAGCACGCCGCTGCCGATCGTCGACGGCATGCTCACGATGCCGCACACCCCGACCGGAGGGTCGCCGGGCACCATCGATGTCGCCGTCGACATGCCAGCACTCGCCGCCGACGATCCATGGTCGCGGATCGCACGCCCGCGTGTGCTCGTGTTGCCGCAGTCCTCGTTGCAGGGTGAGCAAGCGATCGACCTGCGTGACGTCCAGCCGTTACGACTCCTGGTGCTCGATGCCGCCGAGGCACCGGCAATCGCCGCGAGCGTGGTCTGCGCACCGAAGGGGAACCCCGAGTTCGTCGAAGCCGCGTCGAGCATGCACGCGACGACCGACCGCACCGGTCGCACGCTGCTGCTGGTGCGCCCGGGCAGTTGGATCGTCGCCGCCGCGCACGGATCGAGCTTCGCCCACACCGTGATCGACGTGAAGCCAGGTCATGCACCGCTGACCCTGAAGCTGGAGTCGTTGCCTCGCATGCAGGTCGTCGTGCGCGATGCCAAGGGGCAGCCGATCGAGGGTGCGACCTTCAACACGCGCGGCTCGTCATGGGGCGGCAACAGCACGCCGGAGGATGACTGGCTGCGACCGGTCGCGTGGTCGATGACGAACAACATGCTGACCCGCTCACGCACGGATGCGAACGGCCGCGCGGACCTTGCCTTTCTCCCTCTCGAGGGCATGCAGTCGCGCCTCAATGCCCAGCATCGTGGTCGCCACGTCGCGATCCCGCGACTCGAAGCGACCACGGAGCCGTTGGAAGTGATCCTGCCCTGACGCCTGCCGTCACCGCGGCCGCAGCACCTCACCCATCGCGAAGTCGGGAGATCAGAGCTTCACGACACGCAGCTGGCCGCGCCGGATCAAGTCGCCTCTCGGCAGCGAGTTCGGTTCTGGCGGCGGATCGAACGCCACGAAGACGTAGTCGCGCAAGGGCGCCGGGAAACGCACGTGAAGCCGTCGGCAGCTCGGGCCATCCCCATCGAGCACTTCCACCGCGAACGGCAGGCTCGCAGACGCTCGGCTCGCGCCGGCCACGAGTTGGAGCCAGGGGAACTTCCACGCCGGCTTGGCCATCAGCGCCGGAGTGGCGCTCAGCTCGAGCTCGTGGTCGCCGCGACGCACCGCGCGCGCGTTGCCGGCGAGCGTGGGATCGTCGGGCATCACCGTGAGCACGCTGCACTGCAGCGTCAGGTCCTGCAGCTCGCGGCGCAGCACGTTCGCCGCGAACTGCGCGAAGAACACTTCGCCCGGGAAACTCAGCAGCACGATGTGCGCACCACGCGGCAGGCGGTTGCGCAGCGGCCCCAGGATCTCGGAAAAGCGCAGCGCCTCGCCCGACCGCTGGCTGATCTGGGCGTTCTTGCGCTGCAGCAGGTCGGTCTGGTGGCCGGTCCACACCAGCACGACGACGGTCGCGACAGCCGCGATGATGCGCGAGGAGGAGCGGAGCCAGAGCCCGGCGATGCCGGCCACGGCGAACGACGGGAGCAGCACGTAGCGTTCCGAGACGTAGGCCACGCTGGCCGGCAGCCAAGTCAGCAGCGCGAGCGCCGCCAGCGCCCAGAAGCGCGGCTCGCGACGCAACACGATCACCGTCGCCGCGAACGCGAGGCCCACGACCACGAGCCCACCCGGCACCCACCACCGATGCGCAATGCCCGCATGAAGGAACGGAGCGGTGACGCCGCCGAGCAGCAGGTTCTCGGAGTAGGTGCGCACCTGGAGCGCGACGTGCGGCCAGTAGTCGGCGTGCAGCGGGTGGGTCAGATACGGAGCGATGAACGCGCTGCCGCCGGCCGCCTCGACCGCCACCTGCCGGAAGACGAAGTAGACAACGGCAACCGCGGCATAGGCCGTGTACAGCCAGCGGTCCGCGCGCAGTTGCGCGCGCAGTGTCGACCCCGCGGGCGCGAGTGCGCGGTCGAGCCCCGCGGCCACCAACGGCAGCGCCACCGCGACTTCCTTGCTGCCCATCGCGAGGGCAAAGCACAAGGGCGCCAGCAGCCGCACCCAGGTCCGGCGGGCGTAGGCATGCAAAGCCAGCGCGCCGAGGAACGGCAGGGCAGCGAGCGTTTCGTTGCGCCCGGCGATGTACCACATGCACTCGGCGTGGCAGGCGAACCCGGCGAACAGTGCCGCGGCGAGCACCGGCGGCAGTGCTTCGCGCAACGGGCTGACGCCGGCGCCTGTTCGCGGCGCTAGCAGCCGAAAGAACAGCGCTGCCGCCAGCACGCTGCACGCCAGCATCAGAACCACGTTGGTGCACACCAGGCCCAGGGCGCTGCCGCCGTGCAGCCATGAGTCGAACCAGTAGCTGGCGAACATGGTCGGCCGGAAGAACCGCACCGCACCGGCAATGTCGACCCACCACAGGTGGTCCCAGCCGTTCTCGACGATCGCGGCCCGCATGAACCCCACACGGTCGGCGCGGAACTGGTCGACCAGATCGAGAAACCGGTAGTCGTCGGGCTCGAGCTGCGGGCTCACGAACAGCGGGGCCGCCGTGAACGCGGTGATCGCCGCGATCGCGATCGCCGCGACCAGAATCGCTACCCGCGACCAGCGCGCGCGAACCAGGGACGCAGAGTCCGCTGCCACAGCGGCGGACGCTCTCTCCGAACTGGGCGTGGGGCGCACAAGCGAATCAGACTGCTTCCCGGCCCATCGAAACCAGCCCCGTATCCTCGTTTCCCCGCAGCGCGCCAACGCTCAGGCCTCGCGCCTGCTCGACCTGTTCGTGCGGCTCGACGCGGACGCACGATCCCGGCGACCGGTGCGCGCGCTGCCCCACATTCGAGTGGCTTGTCTCTCCCCGTGGCGCCGTGCTTGCCCGCCCACAGCTGCACCGCCAGGATGCGGGCATGGCTCGGCCCAACCGTGGCGAGGAACGGCGCAGGGAGGTCATCCGCACCATCGCCGAGGCGTTTGCCGAGGCGGGCTATCGCCGCACCACCACCGCCGGCCTCGCGGCGCGCTGCGGCCTGACCGAAGTGGCGCTCTACCGTCTGTGGCCCGACAAGACGGCGATGTTCGTCGCCGCGATCGAGTTCGTCGGCGAACACACCGACCGCATCTGGCAGGAGGCCGCGGATGCGCGCGGTCGCGGCTCGGCCGCCGAGCGGGTGCTCGCGCACGAACAGGACCACCTCGGCGAGTTCGGGTTCCACCGCATCCTGTTCGCGGGGTTCTCGGAGACCGACGAGCCGGCGATCCGCGCGGCGCTGCGCTCCGTCTACCGCCGCCTGCTGCAACGCATCGGTGAGCTGGTCGCCGCGCACCGCGGCGGCGGCGCGAAGTCCCTGCCGGCCCCGGAGCTCACGGCGTGGGCGCTGCTCGGGCTTGGCACCGCGACGAACCTCGGCCGCGAACTCGGCCTGCTCGCCGCCAACGAGCGCCGCCGGTTGTTCGCGACGCTGGGTTCGCACCTGCTCGGCTGACGACGCCGGCTTCCGCGCAGCGCCTTCGCCAGCATCGCCGCGGCCAGCCGTTCGCCGTCGGCAGGCGTGCGCGGGGAAAGGCGCTTCCACAACGCGTGCTGGTCGTTTGGAACTCGGCGAGCGCGAGCTCGCCGGCCTTGTTCACGACGACGACGTTGCAGTCGCCCGCCACCACCACTCCTGCGTGCAGGAGAACCCGCCGCGCACAAGACGGCACGGCGGAGCCCGATCGCGAGCGGCTAGCCTGCGCGCATGACGACGTTCGCCGACCGCCTGTTCGTGCCGCCCGGGAAGAAGCTGCAGCTCGCCGAACGCGATCCGCGCGGCACACCGGGCTTCAGCGGCGACAGGGAGGTGGGCAGGGCGCGGCTGGCCATGCTCAACGCGCGGCTCGAGGAACTGCAGGAGGCCTTGTATGCGCAGGGCAAACACCGGCTGCTCGTCGTGCTGCAGGCGCTCGACGCCGGCGGCAAGGACGGCACCATCCGAAGCGTGTTCAACGGCGTGAGCCCGCAAGGCGTCAAGGTCGCGTGCTTCAAGCAACCGACGCCCATCGAGCTGGCGCACGACTTCCTGTGGCGCGTCCACCCGCACGCGCCAGCGTGTGGAGAGGTCGCCATCTGGAACCGCAGCCACTACGAGGACGTGCTGGTCGCGCGCGTGCACGACCTGTGCAAGGAGACGACGTGGCGCCGGCGCTACGAGCACATCGCCGCCTTCGAACGCATGCTCGTCGACGAGGGCACTACGATCCGCAAGTTCTTCCTGCACATCAGCAAGGACGAGCAACGCCAGCGCCTGCAGGAGCGCATCGACGACCCGAAGAAGCGCTGGAAGTGGAGCTCGCGCGATCTCGACGAGCGTGCGCGCTGGGACGACTACCAGCGGGCGTACGAGGACGCACTCGTAGCGACCAGCACGGCGGAGGCGCCGTGGTACGTCGTGCCGGCAGATCGCAACTGGTACCGCGACCTGGCGGTCAGCGAGGTGATCGTCGACACGCTGGCGACGATGGACCTCCGGCTGCCGGACGGCGAGCCGGGGATCGAAGGGCTGCAGGTGACGTGAGGGCGCGGGGCGCGCCGAGCGCGGATCGCGGCCGTCATCGCCCCAGCAGGGAAGCGTGCTCCTGCTTGGCTTGCCGCAGCAACGAACCGCAGACCAGGTCACAGAGCTCGACCAGCGTCGGATCGGCGATGCGCACGGTCACCTCGCGGCCCTGGCGATCGCGCTCCACGCAGCCGGCCCGCTCGAGTTCGGTCACCTGCCGCGAGATGTTGGACTGCTGCATGCCGGTCGCGACCGCCAACTCGCCCATGCCCATGGCACCATCGCGCAGCGCGTTCAGCACGCGGAGGCGGCTGGGCACGCCCAGGGCTCGGAAGCGCGCGGCGACGAGCTCGAGCTGTGCCGGGGTGAGCGCACCATGGACCGATTTCTTCGTGGCCATGCCTTGAACATATGATCGTATGCTCATATGTTCAATCATCGATGCGGAGTTCCCGCACCGAAACCCTCGGACTTCCCATGAGCCAGACCACCGCCCTCCCCGAGAACCGGGCCACCCTCGGTCCCCTGACCGTCCTGCCGCTGCTGCACCCGCAGGGGTGCCGCGGCTACCTGGTCGCCGATGCCACCAGCGGGCAGGCCATGGCGATCGACATCCACCTCGACCTCGTGGACATCGCGGCCGCCACCGTGAAGCAGAACGGCTGGACGCTGCCGTACGTGGTCGACACGCACACCCACGCCGACCACCCCTCGGGCTCGTCCGCGCTGGCGGCGCGAAACCGGAGCACGCGCATCGCCCACCAGAAGGCCAACCACCGCGGTGTGAGCCGCCACCCTGCCGACGGCGATTCGCTGCACCTCGGCGACACGGTCGTCACGGTGCGTCACGCGCCCGGCCACACTCCCGACCACCTCGTGCTGCTGGTCGACGGGGCGGTGTTCGCCGGCGACACGTTGCTGATCGGCGGCGTCGCCCGCACGGACTTCCTCGGTGGTGACGCCGGCCAGCTGTTCGACACGCTGCAGCGCGTGTTCGGCCCGCTGCCCGACGAGACCGTGCTCTACCCGGGCCATGACTACCAGGGCCGGGTGCGCTCGACGCTGGGCGCGGAACGGCAGCAGAACGAATGGCTGCGCCTGCGCGACCGCGAGGCATTCGCCCGCCAGCTGCGGGCCAACCCACCACCGCGGCCGGCGAACATGGACGACCTGCTGCGCCTCAACCGCGAGGGCGTCGACATCCCCGGCGCCATCCCGGCCGCCGAAGCACTGCGCCTCGTCGCCGACGGCGGTGGCGGCAGCGTGATCGATGTGCGCACCGGCGCCGAGTACGACGGCCAGCACATCGCCGGCTCCCGCAATGTGCCGCTCGACCAGCTGGTCGCACTCGCCGATCGAGTGCGCGAGACGCCGGCGCCGCGCCTGCTGCTCTGCCGCACCGGCAGCCGCGCCACGATGGCTCGCGAGGCCCTCGAACGTCTGCACATCGGCGGCCTCACCGTCATCGAAGGTGGCATCGAGGCCTACGTGGCCCAGGGCGGCAGCGTCGTGAAGGGCCAGGGTGTCATCTCCCTCGAACGCCAGGTGCGCATCGCCGCCGGACTGATCGTGCTCACCGGCGTGGTGCTGGCCGCAGCCGTGCACCCGGCATTCGTCTGGCTCTCGGGTTTCGTCGGCGCCGGGCTGGTGTTCGCCGGTGTCAGCGACTGGTGCGGCATGGGGCTGTTGCTTGCGCGGGCGCCCTGGAACCGCCGCCGACCGAGCGCGGCAGGCGCGGTGCCCTCGGCCTGCGCAGCCAGCGGTTGCGCGGCTCCGGCGCCCGGCCCCAACTCCCCGCCCTCCGCCTGTGCGGCGCCGAAGCTACCGCCGCAGCGCTGACCGGCCGTGAACCTGCTCGCGATCGCCGGAGCCCTGCTGATCGGACTCAGCCTCGGCTTGCTCGGTTCCGGCGGCTCGATCCTGACCGTGCCGGTGCTGGTCTACGTGCTCGGTCAGGACGAGAAGCTCGCGATCGCCGGCAGCCTCGGCATCGTCGCGGCGATCAGCTCGTTGGGCGCGATCCCCTATGCCAGACGGCGGGAAGTCTCGTGGCGCAGCCTGCTGCTGTTCGGCCTGCCCGGGATCGCCGGCACCTGGAGCGGTGCGTTCCTGTCGCGCTACGTGAGCGGTTCCTTCCAGCTGCTGCTGTTCGCCTGCGTGATGCTGATCGCCGCGTGGTTCATGCTGCGGCCGGAACGGCAACTCGTCGCGACTCCCGCGCCGCGGCGGCCGCATTGGATTGCCCTGGACGGCCTGGTCGTCGGCCTGATCACGGGTCTCGTCGGCGTCGGCGGCGGCTTCCTGATCGTGCCGGCACTGGTGCTGCTCGGTGGCCTGCCGATGCGGATCGCGGTGGGAACGAGCCTGCTGCTGATCGCCCTCAAGTCCGCGGCGGGCTTCGTGCAGTACCTGGCGCAACTCGCCGCGGCGGGCCGCAGCATCGACTGGCAGGTCTTCGCCGTGTTCACCGCCGTCGGCGCGCTGGGTTCGTTGCTCGGCGAACGGCTGGGCGGGCGCCTTCCCCAGGCGCTGCTGCGGCGCCTGTTCGGCGCCCTGTTGGTTGCAGTCGCGGCGTTCATGCTGTGGCGCCAGCTGGCCGGCTGAGGCACCGGAGCAGCTGCGGCTCCCGGGGTATTCACTAGCGCGTCAATCCACCAGGAGATTGCGCACGCGCAGGCCAGGAACCGCGAGAAGCGCAGTCGGCGGTCCAGCCCTCGACCTGCTCGCCGCCAACGAGCGCCGCCGGTTGTTCGCGACGCTGGATTCGCATCGGCTCGGCTGAGGCAGCCCGCTTCAGCGCAGCGCCTTCGCCAACATCGCCGCGGCCAACCGTTCGCCGTCGGCCGGCGTGCGCGGCGCGAGGCTCTTCCACAACGTGTGCTGGTCGTTCTGGAACTCGGCGAGCACGAGCTCGCCGGCCTTGTTCACGACGACGACGTTGCAGAAGCCCGCTGACCCGTCGTCGGCGAAGCCCATCTCGACCGCGACCGCATGGCCGGCGGCGGGCGGTTCCTTCACGACGCTCGCCCGCAGCGCGCTGGCAAGGTCGTAGAGGCGCTTCTGTTGATTCGGCGACGGCGGCACCACGAGCATGGTCGCGACCGCCGTCACCGACTTGCAGGGCAGTTCGCGCTTCACGGCTGCCGCGAGCGACGCTGCGGCCGGCGCCGCTTCGCCAGCTCCGGCCGGCGCAAACACGGCGAACGTCGCATCGGCGAGCGACTTCCGCAGCGCCGCCGCCCGCTCGTTCATGGCCGCCCGTTCCTTGCGGTCCGGCATGCCGGACTTGCGCTCCCACATCGCCGCGAAGCGACCATCACGCACGCCGCCCGACACCTTCTTCCAGCCGACGACCTCGAACAGGCGCTCGCCGACGCAGGAAGCGCAGCCCAGCGGATCGGGGTCGGCGCCGGCGGTGCGGCGGAACGTCGCGTCGGCCGGCGTCTGGCGATCGGCGATCACCAGCGCGCCCGCGGCGTCGACCACGACGAACCGGACTTCGGTCGGGCCGCTGCGCGGATCGCCGAGGAACTCGGCGTAGAGCGCGTGGCCGCCGGCCGCCGCGGGCCCTGCCGCGGCGCGCACGTGCGCACCGAAGGCGGCAGGCACCGCATCCCACGCGAGGTCCTTCGCGTCGAACTCGGCGACCGCGACCTCGAGTGCCGGCATGCCGTGGCGTTCGAGCACGAGGCCGAGAGCCTCGGCAGCCGTGCCGTCGGCACGACCGAGCACGCGGATCGGGTGCAGCGCCAAGGGGGCCGCCACCCCGGCCGCACGGAGCCGGTCGATGCGGGCCTGCTGCTCGGGATCCTGGGTCACCGGGTCGGGGCTGCAGCAGGCGGCGAAAGCGCTGAGCAGCGCGGGAAGGAACACGCACCGCGTCGTCGTCATGTCGTTATGTTAGTGCTCACTACCATAACTGGCAAGGCCACGGGCTCGGTTGGTCGCAGGCCCCTGCCGCGCGGCTACTTGCGCGCAGCCTGGCGGGCGGCGCGGCGTTGCCGGCCGGCCTCGTAGCGGCGCTTCTCGTCGTCGGTCTCCGGCACCACGGGTGGCACCGGCCGCGGCGCCTTCGTCACCGGGTCGAGCGACACGAACGTCATGTACGCCGACGCCACGTGCTTGCGCGTGCCGGTCGCGCGGTCCTCCTGCAACACCTTCACGCCGACCTCCATCGACGTGCGGCCCGCGAAGTTCACCGACGCGAGCAGGACGATGATGCCGCCGACCGGCACCGGGTTGTGGAAGTCGATGTTGTCGACGTTCGCGGTGACGACCGGTGTGCGCGCGTGGCGACCGGCGGCCACCGCACAGGCGATGTCCATCCAGTGCATGACGCGCCCACCCATCGCGTTGCCGAGCGGGTTGGCGTCGTTCGGGAACACGATCTCGGTCATCTCGACCCTGCTGGCGGCGACGGGGCGCGGCGGCAGCGGTTGCTCGGGGGTGCTCATCTCGCGCCCGATGGTAGGGTGACACGCGCCGCGCGGAAGCACGCTCTGCGCCGCCTTTTTCGACCCCCACCCCGACCGGAGATCCTTCGATGCTCGTGCGCACCGCTTTGCCGTTCTTGACCCTCCTGCTCGCCGCCTGCAGCAACTACGAGTTCGCCCGCGCGCGGCATGCGGACGGCAGCTACGACCTGCCGAAGCTGATCGCGGACCTGAAGGCGTCGGGCGAGGAACGGCTGAGCGAGGGTTCGTGGTTTCCGCTCGTCCACTTCGACGCCACGACGTTCGCGGCGTCGGACCCGCAGTATCCGGCCGGATACACGCTGACGGAGACGGCTGGCTTCGGCCCGCTGTTCAGCGCGTTCGACACGCAGAAGACGATCGTCGACGGGCAAGGCGCCGTGATCGAACGCGACCGCGTGCTCGGACTGCTGCTCGGCTTCCTCTACTACGACCACGACCAACACGTCGAGACGCCGTCGGGCCGCCGCGAGGACGAACGGCGCCGCTTCCTGCTCGTCTTCGGCCGCGACGACGTGCTCTACCGCCGCCCGGCGCCGTGACGTCCGGGGCCTCGCTGGATCGAGAGGACGCGGCGAGCCGCCGCTCCACCCGCAGTCACCGCCGGCGCATGTCGGCGTCGAGCGCCACCGGCTGCAGCCGCACCTCGGCCTTGGCTTCGACCAGCAGTGCAGTGCCGCGCGCCAGCGACCACACGCCGAGGTCCTGCTCTTCGTCGCGGAACGGCACGCGGCGCGTGAACCTGCCGGCCGTCGTCGCATGCCCGAGCCACCGCCCGCGGCGGTCCTCGATGCGATAGAACGCCTGCGGGCCCTGCGGATCGTGGATCTCGAGCTGGCGGACGGTGCCGACGTGCGCGTCGCCGTCGAAGACCTCCCACCGCGCGATCTCGACGACCGGCCGCGCGGCGTGCGGCAGCGGCTCGGGTGCTGCCTCGCACGCGGCCAGCAGGAGCGCCAGAGGCAGCGCGTCGACCACGTTCCAACGCCCTGGACGGTGGGCCATGGCTCGCTTCTAGCGAGCCATCGCGCCGCAGACCACCGCTGTCCGGGCCACCTCGCCTGCGCGGTGGCGCCGGGCGCGTCGCTGCCGCAGAATGGCCGCCCCCGCTCGACGCCCCGACCCGCCGCGGGGACTGCGTCGAGCCGGCCGCCATCGGCTCCGCAGCCACCTGCAGAGTCGGCATCCCGTTTCCTGGTTCCGCCCCGCCGCCGCATGTTCGAACACGACCGCGCCCGCATCCGCACCGACCTCGACGAGATCCGCGCCGCCGGACTCTGGAAGTCCGAACGCGTGATCCAGAGCCCGCAGGGGCCGTGGATCACCGTCAACGGCAAGCAGGTGCTGTGCCTGTGCGCCAACAACTACCTCGGCCTTGCCAACGACCCGGGCCTGAAGCAGGCGGCGAAGGCGGCGATCGACTCGCATGGCCTCGGCCTCGCCTCGGTGCGCTTCATCTGCGGCACGCAGGACGCGCACAAGACCCTCGAACGCAAGGTCTCGGCCTTCCTCGGCACCGAGGACACGATCCTCTACTCGTCGTGCTTCGACGCGAACGGGGGCCTGTTCGAGACCTTGATGGGCGAGCAGGATGCGATCATCAGCGACTCGCTGAACCACGCGTCGATCATCGACGGCATCCGGCTGAGCAAGGCGCAGCGCTTCCGCTACGCCAACGGCGACATGGCCGAGCTCGAAACCCATCTGCAGGCGAGCATGAACTGCCGTTCGCGCCTGATCGCGACCGACGGCGTGTTCTCGATGGACGGGTTCGTCGCGAAGCTGCCGGACATCTGCGAACTCGCCGACAAGTACCGGGCCATGGTGATGGTCGACGACAGCCACGCCACCGGCTTCTTCGGCCCCACCGGCCGCGGCACCCCCGAGTACCACGGCGTGCAGGCACGGATCGACCTGATGACCAGCACGCTCGGCAAGGCGCTCGGCGGCGCCGCCGGCGGCTTCACGACCGGCAAGCAGGAGATCGTCGATCTGCTGCGCAACCGCAGTCGGCCGTACCTGTTCTCGAACACGCTCGCGCCGGCGATCGTCGGCAGCACGATCGCTTGCCTCGACCGGCTGGCGGCGACGACGGCGCTGCGCGACAAGCTCGCCGCGAACACGCGGTTCTTCCGCGACGCGATGACGAAGGCGGGCTTCCAGATCGTGCCCGGCGAACACCCGATCTGCCCGATCATGCTCGGCGACGCCAAGCTCGCGGTGGAGATGGCCGCCCGGCTGCTCGACGAAGGCGTCTACGTGATCGGCTTCGCCTTCCCGGTCGTGCCGAAGGGCAAGGCGCGCATCCGCGTGCAGATCAGCGCCGCCCACGAGATCCCGCAGCTCGAGACCGCGGTCGGCGCGTTCGCGAAGGTCGGCAAGCAGCTCGGCGTGATCCGGTGAGGCTCGAACTCGACAAGCTGCGGCAATCGGGCCGCATCTCGGCGCGAGCGCTCGCGCACGGCCGCGCGATGATCGTGCCCGGCGCGCGCATCGAGGACATCCAGCGCGCGGTCGAAGCGAAGATCCGCGAACTCGGCGGCGCGCCGGCGTTCCCCGCGCAGATCTCGCGCAACCACATCGCCGCGCACTACTGCTCGCCGCCGGGCGATCCGACGACGATCCAGCCCGGCGACATCGTCAAGCTCGACTGCGGCACGCACGTCGACGGTTACGTGACCGACAACGCGACCACGGTCGACCTGCGCGACGGCGAAGGTTCGTTGCTATGCGCTGCCAGCAAGATGGCGCTCGAGAACGCGATCGCGGTGATGGGGCCGGGCGTGTCGCTCACCGAGGTCGGGCGCCAGGTCGAGACCACGATCGAAGGGCTCGGCTTCAAGCCGGTGCGCAATCTCTGCGGCCACGGCGTCGCGCGCTACACGATCCACTGCGCGCCATCGGTGCCGAACTACGCCGACGCCAAGGCGGCGAAGCTGCGCCCGAACATGACGATCGCCTGCGAACCGTTCGCGAGCGACGGCAAGGGCATGATCGACATCGACGGCGCGGCCGAGGTGTTCATGCTGAAGCGCGATCTGCGACCGAAGGACAACGTGCCGGCGGCGATCGAACGCGCGATCGCGCAGAGCGACGGGCTGCCGTTCGCTCGCCGCGACCTCGAACGGTGGCTGGGCTCGCTCGCCGCGGGCAACGACGCGTTGAAGGCGCTGCGCAAGAAGGACCTGGTCGACGAGTACCCGCCGCTGTGCGAACGGCCCGGCGTGCGCATCGCGCAGTTCGAGCACACGATCTTCATCAGCGAGTCCGGCGCCGAGGTGATGACCCGGCCCCCGGAGTGACGGCGGCGATGCGCATCGGCGTCGACGCGCGCGAGGCGTTCCGGCCGGAACCGCGCGGCATCGGGCTCTACGTGCGGCACCTGATGCGCGAGTTCGCGGCGCTCGCCCCGGACGACGAGTTCCTCCTCTACCACCAGCTGGCGGCGACCGGCTTCACGCCGCCCGCGAACGCCCGCGCGGTGCACACCGACATTCCGGGCGGTCGACTGCATCTCTGGGAACGGCTGCAGATGCCCTGGCGCATGCGGCGCGATCGGCTCGACGTCTACCACGGCACCTACAACACCCTGCCGCCGCGCTGGCCGCTGTGGCGCAGCCCGCCGATGGTCGTGTCGCTGCACGACGTGATCGTCACCTGGTGGCCCGACGACGTCGCCGATCCGTTCGTGCGCTACGCGCGCGCGGTCACGCCGCGCGTCGTGCGTGATGCCACGATCATCCTGACCGTCAGCGAGTGGAGCCGGCGCGACATCCTCGAACGCTTCGGCGCCGATCCGGCGAAGGTGCGCCTCAGCCTCAACGGCCTGCATCCCGACGTGCTCGCCGGCGCGCCTCCCGGTGCTGGCGAAGCGGCCCGCGCGCGCTTCGCCGATGGCCGGCCGTACGTGTTCTCGCCGGGTGCGGCGCTCGAACGCAAGAACACCGGCCGGCTGCTCGAGGCGTGGGGGCTGCTTCGCCGACAGCGCCCCGACTGGCCGCACCTGCTGCTGGTGTCCGGCCTCGGCAAGTCCGTCGATCGTTTCCGCGAACGCGCCGCCGCGGCCGGCGCCCTCGAGCACGTGCGCTTCCTGCCGTACCTCAGCCAGGCGGACCTGATCGCGGTCTACGCGGGCGCGTCGTTGTCGGTGTATCCGAGCCTGATCGAAGGCTGGGGCATCCCGGTCTGCGAGTCGCTCGCACTCGGCACGCCGGTGGTCACGAGCAACACCTCGGCGATGCCCGAAGCCGGCGGGGAGCACGCGCGCTACTTCGACCCCAACCACGCGGATGCGATCGCGACCGCGATCGTCGCGGCGATCGAGACCTGGCTGCCGGCATGGCCGGAGCAACGCGGGGCGGCCGTGGCGCGGGCGCGCACGTTCACCTGGACGCGCACCGCCGAGGGCGTTCTCGCCGCCTACCGCGACGCCGCGAAGGCCCGCTGACAACGGCCGCGCCGCGCCCGCTGCACCAATGGGACACCGTGCCGCGCCGGCGTCTGTGGGAAGGCGCCGTCACGGCCCGTTGCCCATGACCTTCGCAAGCCAGGAGGCCATTGCCATGAAGCGACTGCTGTTGATGCTCACCCTGTTCGTCTCGATCCCGACCGCCGTGTGCGCCCAGGAGCGCCCGACGCACCGCGAAGGTCCGCCGCGCGCCGAAATGCGCGAACGCCTGCGCGAAGCCGCGGAACGCATGCCGCGCCTGCGCGAGCGCCTCGAAGAGCTGCGCGAACGCATGCAGGAACGCCGCGGCGAGATGCGCGAGCGCCTGCGCGAATCGGAGCGCCGCCCCGGCCGACCGGAAGGTCGCGGCCAGGGGTCGCGCGGCGAACGGCGACACGGCCTGCGCGGCGAAGGCCCGCGCCATCGCCCGCACCTGCCCCCGCAGCTGCTCGAACGCATCCGCGAGCACCTGCGGGCCGAGGCCGGACCGCGTCAACGCGGCGAGCGGATCGAACGCGGCCCGCAGACCGAGCGTGGTGGCCGCCGGGCGCCGCCGCGCCCGCGGCGCGACCGCAACGAAGTCTGAGTCGCCTTGGCCGCGACACGCGCGGCGGCGATCAGCCTCAGCCGCCGCCGCTCTTGCGCGGCGGCACCGCACACGCGGCCGACTTCTTCTTGCCGCGGGCGTCCGCGACGATGCGCTCGGCGAGCCGGTCGGCGGCATCGCTCGGCGGAATGCGTTCTTCCTTGGCGATCGTCCACAGTTCCTTGAGCGCCTGCGGGATGCGCTCGATCTTGGCGAGCGACACCTTCTCGTCGTAGCCGCCCGGATGGAACTCGACGCTGACGTTGATGATGCCGCCGGCGTTGATGACGTAGTCGGGCGCGTAGAGCACGCCACGATCGGCGAGCACCTTGCCGTGGCGCGGCTCGAGCAGCAGGTTGTTGGCGGCGCCCGCGACGATCGGCGTGTTGAGCTTCGGGATCGACTCGTCGTGCAGGATCGCGCCGAGGGCACACGGCGCGAACACGTCGCACTTCATCGTCAGGATCTCCTGCTCGCTGACCGGGACGAGGCCGATCTCCTTCTGCAGTTGCGCCAGCCGCTCCGTGTTCCGGTCGGCGCCGTAGACCTTCGCGCCGGCATCGGCGAGCCGCTTGGCCAGCGCGCCGCCGACGGCGCCGGTGCCCTGGATCGCGACCGTGCGGCCCTTGGGGCTGTCGTTGCCGAACGTCCAGCCGAGCGCCGCCTTGATGCCGAGGAACACCCCGATCGCGGTGTACGGCGACGGATTGCCGCTGCCGCCGTCCTTGCGTTCGAGCCCGGTCACGTGCTTCGTCGCGCGGCGGATGATCTCGAGGTCGGCGACCGACGTGTTGACGTCCTCCGCCGTGATGTACTTCCCGCCGAGCGAGTCGACGAGCCGTCCCATCGCCAGGTAGAGCGCCTCGGACTTCACCTTCTTCGGGTCGCCGATCATCACCGCCTTGCCGCCGCCGAGGCCGGTCTGCGCGACCGCCGACTTGAACGTCATGCCACGGCTCAGGCGCTTCACGTCGAACAGGGCCTCGTCCTCCGAGGCGTAGGGCCACATGCGCAGGCCGCCCAGGGCCGGGCCCAGCGTCGTGTCGTGCACCGCGATGATCGCGTGCAGGCCGCACTTCGGATCGACGCCGCGGACGACTCGTTCGTAGCCGGCGACGGGGATATCGGTGATCTGGAGGGTGTTGCTCACGGGTCCGCGGGGGGTTGGCGCGACTGAGGGGCGAACACGATAGCGAAGGGTCGGCCGCGCGCCATGCCGGGCTTGGCGGACGGGCTGCCGATGGCTAGCGTTCCCCTCGGCGAACGATCCACGCCCAACCTCAGAGGTCCGCTCCTGGCGCGGACCCATGCGAGGCCAAGGAGGGCACACCTCCGGATCGGCATCGACTCACCTCCGTTCCGCTGCACGGCGGGCTGCCAGGAGGCCTCCGCTGCGGCAGAAACCGAGGACCGAACGATGCCGAAGAACAAGGATTGGAAGCGCCTCGTGCGCGCTCGCATGGCGAAGACCGGCGAGTCCTACACCACCGCCCGCATGCAGTTGCTGCGCGCGGACCGCCGCGAGACCGGAACGCCGCACCCGACCCGCCCGCCAACGGCGGTTTCGCCGCCCGACTTCGCGAAGCGGGCCGGCATGCGCGACGAAGCCGTCGCCGCGAAGACCGGCCGCACGTGGGCGCAGTGGGTCGAAGCGCTCGACGCCGCGGGTGCCCCGCTGCTCGACCACACGGCGCTCGCCAAACTCGTGCACACGACGTTCGGCATCGGCGGCTGGTGGTCGCAGTCCGTCGCCGTCGGCTACGAACGCATCCGCGGCCGGCGCGAGCTCCACCAGACGGCGAAGGGCTTCGCGGTGAGCAAGACGCGCACGTTCGCGGTGCCGCTGGCAGCGCTGCGGCGCGCGTTCGCACCGGCGGCGCTGCGGCACTGGTTCGGCGAGACGAAGGTCACGCCGCGCAAGGCGACGCCGAAGGTCGCGCGGTGGACCGAGGCCGACGGCACGCACGTCGACGTGCAGCTCGCAGCGAAGGAGCGCGGCCGTTCGGTCGCGAGCCTGCAGCACACCAGGCTCGCGTCGCGCGACGACGTAGCACAGCGCCGCGCGTTCTGGGCGGCGAGGTTCGAAGCGCTCGCGCTGTGGCTGGCCGCGCGCAGCAAGCGACGGCCTCGTTCGCCATCGACCGCGCCGTAGCGACGCCTGCTGCCGATCAGCGCCGGCCCGGCCGCGAGCCGACGCCGACCTGCAGGTCCGCTTCGGCGCCGTCGCGGCGGATGCGCACCGTGACCGTCTTGCCGATCGTCAGGCCGTCGAGGATCTCGGTGTAGCCCTCGACGTCGGCGACGGTCTGGCCGGCGAGCATCACGATCACGTCGCCGGCCTCGATGCCGGCCTTCTCGGCAGAACCCCCTTCGCGAACGGAGCCGACCTTCACCCCGCCTTCTTCGCCGGCATAGTCGGGCATCAGCCCGAGCGCCGGCCGCAGGTCTTCCGCCGCGGCTTCGGTTGCCGGCGCCGCCACGGACGCCGCTGGTGCGCCCTCCTTGGGCTTCGTCGCGCCGCCAGCGGCCACCGGCTTGGCGAGGATCGGTCCCACCGCCGCCTGCGACCGCGGCATCTCCGGCGCCACGACCACGTAGGCGCCGAGCGCCTTGCTGTCCGCAGGCAACGGCGCCCGCACGTCCGCCATCGTCTCCGCCGACAGCACCCGCACGTCGAGGTCCGGCATGCGCGCCAGGACGCGTGCGACCGCGCCACGGCCGTGGTCGCTGTGATGGCGGCCGCAGATCAGCACGACCAGCGGCTTGCTGCCCGACTTCGCGCACTCCGCGAGATGGTCGGTGATCGCCTCCGCCATCGTGTCGTCACGCAGGCTCTGCGCTTCGAGCATGCGCGCCATGGTCTCGGCACTGGCGCCAGGGTGGCCCTTCATCGCCTCGTCGAACGCGGCGCGTTCGGCCGCCGAGGGCGGCGTCGAGGTGCGCGCGATGTTCGCCTCACCCGCGACCGCGGCGAGGCCTTCCTTGGCGACCTTGCTGACCAGGGGCTTGGGTGCATTCGCGGCGAGCACCACGAGGCCGTTCGCCTTCGCGAACTCGATCACCGGGCGGTAGTCGCGCTCGTAGTCGGGCCATGGCCGCGACCCGGCGCGGAACGTGGCCTCGTCGACCATCCCGGTCAGGTACTGCAGCAGCAACGTCTGCACGTCGCGCTCGAACATCTCCATCGCGATCACGAGATCCGGGCGCCGTTCGTGCAGTTCCGCGATCAGCCGGTGGTGTGTGCGATGGACGGCGGGCGTGCGATGCAGTTCGCCGAGCGCCACGACGTCGGCACCCGCGAGGTCGCGCGCGACGTTCACCAGCGACGTGTCGGCGCCCGTGGACGTCGTGACGATGCGGGCGGTGGTGGCGCAGGCCGGGAGCAGGAACAGCAGGAGCAGGACACTGGTGGCGCGCATCCACGGATCAGAACGGTCGCCGCCAGGGTCGGCAAGCCGGCGGCGCGTCACGCCCACGTCACGCGATTCGGGCAGCGCCGGCTTCCGCCGGCGGCAGCCCCCGCTTGAATGCGGCCCCGAACGCGCGGCATGAAGATCACCACCTGGAACGTGAACAGCCTGCGGGCGCGCCTGACCCACGTGCTCGACTTCCTGCGCACGGTACGACCCGACGTGCTCTGCCTGCAGGAGACCAAGGTCACCGACGACCTGTTCCCGCGGGCGGCGCTCGAAGACGAGGGCTACGACGTCGTGGCGTTCGGCCAGAAGAGCTACAACGGCGTCGCGATCCTCGCCGCCGGCGCGATCACCGACGTGCAGAAGGGCATGCCGGACGATCCCGCCGACGCCGACCGCCGGGTGCTCGCGGCGCGCGTCGGCGGCTATCGCGTGCTCAACCTGTACGTGCCGAACGGCCAGGACGTGGGCACCGACAAGTACTCGTTCAAACTCGACTGGCTCCGTCGCCTGCGCACATTCCTCGACCGCGCGTTCGCCGCCGGCGAGAAGCTCGTGGTCGTCGGCGACTTCAACGTCGCGCTCGAGGACCGCGACGTGCACGACCCGGCGTGGTGGCAGGGGCGCATCCTGTGTTCGCCGCCCGAACGGCAGGCGATGCGCAGCGTGCTCGCGTTCGGCCTGCAGGACCTCCTGCGCCTCCACCACCAGGAAGCCGGCATCCACACCTGGTGGCACTACCGCGCCGGCGCGCACCTCGCCGACGATGGTCTGCGCATCGACTACGTGCTCGGCACCGCGGCGGCGGCGGCCCGCTGCACGGATGTCGTCGTGCACAAGGACGTGCGCCGGCAGCCTTCGCCGAGCGACCATGCGCCGGTCACCGCAGTGTTCGCGGACGACGCGCCATGACCACCCCCACGATCGAGACGCACGGCCTCGGCCGCGAGTTCGCCGGCAAGTGGGCCGTGCGCGACCTCGATCTCGCCGTGCGGCCGGGCGAGATCTACGGCTTCCTCGGCAGCAATGGCGCGGGCAAGACGACGACGCTGCGCATGCTGACCGGCATCCTGCGCCCGTCGACCGGCACGCTGCGCATCGCCGGCTTCGACCACGCCACGAATGCACGCGCGCTCAAGCAGTGCCTCGGCTTCGTGCCCGACACGCCGCCGCTCTACGACTACCTGACCGGTCGTCAGTACGTCGCACTCGTCGCCAGCCTCTGGCACGTCGAGCGGGCCGAACGCGACGCGCGCAGCGAGCGGTTGTTCGCGACGCTCGACCTCACCGCCGCGGCCGACGAACTGTGCAAGGGCTACTCGCACGGCATGCGCAAGAAGGTGCACCTCGCGGCCGTGCTGACCACCGCACCGCGCGTGCTGCTGCTCGACGAACCGAGCAGCGGCCTCGACCCACTGAGCGTGCGACGGCTCAAGGACCTGCTGATCGAAGAAGCCGCGCGCGGCACCACGGTGATGCTGTCGACGCACGGGCTCGAACTCGCCGAGCAGATCTGCCACCGCGTCGGCATCCTGGCGCGCGGCCGGCTCGGCGCCGAAGGCACCGTCGCCGAACTGCGCGCGCAGAACGGCAACCGTTCGCTCGAAGACGTGTTCCTCGCCACCACCGCCGCGCTCGGATGAAGCTGCTGCGCGCCGACCTGCAGGTGCTCGGCAACCTGGCGACCACGCGCACCGGCCGCCGGCTCGCGCTCGGCACCGGCATCGGCCTGCTGCTGCTCGGCATGCTCGCGTGGTGGTTCGCCGCGGCGGTGCTCGACAACCGCCAGGTGCAGTCGCTGCTGCAGCGCACGGCCAGCGACCCGGTCCATGGCCTGCTCGGCTACGGCCTGCTCGCCTGTCCTCTGGTCGCGACCTGGCTCGGGCTCGCGCTCGCGCAACGCCAGCTGTTCGACGCGAGCGAACTGCCGCTGTGGCGGCAGGCGCCGCTGTCGCGAACACGACCGGCGCTGCAGGTGCTGGCGCGCGCGACCTTCCTCTCCACCTGCTGGGCGCTGGCGCTCGCCGGCCCGTTCGCCACCGCGGTGCTGCTGCGCCACGGCGCTCCGTGGTGGTCGTTCGCCCTCGTCCCGATCGCGGTGCTCGGCGGCACCGCGCCGCTGCTGTCGCTGCTGCTGGCGGTGCACATCGTGCTGGTGCGCGCGTTCGCCGGTCGCTGGCTGCGCCTGTTGTTCGCGTGCCTCGGCGCACTCGCCTCGGTGGCGTTCTCGACCTGGTTGCTGCTGACGATGTTCACGCGCAGCGGCGACCGCGCCCACGACGTCGTCGCCGCCGCGCGCACGCCGCACGAACTGCCGTGGACGGTCGATGCCGGCGCGGCACTGCTCGGCGCCGCGGCGAACGGCAGCCTCGACGGTCGCGCGCTGCTCGTCGTCGGCGGCTGGATCGTGGCCTCGTTCGTGGTGTTCCGCCTCGCGGCGCAACTGCACCCCCGCGCCGTCGAACGCCATCTGGCCGCCGAACCGCCGATCTGGCGATCCGCCGGCCGGCGCTGGCCGCAGGCGCTCACGTCCGTCGTCCGGCGCAAGGAATGGGCGCAGTTGCTGCAGCAGCCCGGCGCCGTGATCGGGTTCCTCGTGTTCGCGCTGCTGGTGTTCGCGCTGGCGAAGGAACGCGTGCTGGTCGGCAGCCTGCTCGGCAACCCGCGCGTGCCGACGTTCGCACTGCACGCCGTCGTGATGTGCGCGCAGTGGTTCCTCGCGGTGATGCTGGTGCTCTACGCGCACATGGGCCGGCTCGTGCTGTGGGACGGTCCGCAGTGGTCGCTGTGGGTGTGCTCCCCCGCCAACCCGGCGGCGATCCTGCGCGGCAAGCTGCAGGCGGTGTTCGTGCTGCTGCTGTGGCCGCTGCTGCTGGTCGCCGTCGCCGGCGTGCTGGTGCTCGACGTCGAACCGCGCACGCTGCTCGCGTTCTCGGGCATCGCGATCGGCGGCACGCTGGCCGCTGTCGGCGTGCTCGCGGTCGTCGGCACCTGGCCGCAGCTCATGCGCCCCGATGACGGTCACGTCGCGCAAGGCGGACGTGGCTTCCTAGCCGCACTGCTGCTGGTCGTCGCGTTCGAACTGGCCGCGGCCCCGGGCGTCGCCGCGTGGCTGTGGCTGAACGCGCACACCCGGCACCGCCTGCTCACGGTCGACGAGGCGCTCGCGTGGACACCGTGGGTCGTCGCCGCCGCGATCGTCTACGGGGCCGTCGTCGCGTCGCTCGGAGCCTGGATCGGCGCGCGCAACTTCCGCCGGCTGCTGCGCCCGCGGTGATTCCCGTCAGGCCGACGTGCCCGGCACCGGCGGCAAGCAACGCCCCCGCGTTCGCGCCATGCGAAACGGCACCACGCCGAGCCAGGCGGTGCCAGCGAACGTCTCGACCTCGACGCCCGCGGGCAGGTGCTGCTGCAGCGTCGCCGCCGCGATCGGCCAGTGGAGAAACGCCAGATCCTCCCAGTCCATCGTCATCACCCACGGCCGCGGCGGCAGCGGCCAGGGACGATGCTCGGTGTGCAGCAGGGCGGGGTGAGGCACGCGACGCGCTACGATACGGCGATGCTGCTGCCGACACGCATGGTCGCATGGGCCCTGGCCGGGGCGTTCGCGACCGCGCAAGACGATGTGCGCGACCGCGTCGTTCGCACCGACGGCCGCGAAGTGAACGGCCGCGTCGTCGCGCCGTGGGCGAAGGACGAACTCGTGCTCGTGCAGGGCGGCAAGCGCGTGCGCATCGCCAGGACGGACGTCGCGTCGATGGACCTCGTCGGCGATCGCCTGCGCGCGTTCGCCGAGCGACGCGTGCGCCAGCAGGACAGCACCAAGGCGCAGCAGTTCCTCGTCGACCAGGCGCAGGGTGCTGGCCTGCCCGGCATCGCCCGGCTGCAGGCGATGTGGCTCGCGCTGCGCGACGACGCCGACGAGAAGGCGCACCGCTTCCTCGGGCACACCAAGGGACCGAAGGGCTGGCTCTGGGAACACGACGGCAAGCGGATGACCCGCGAGCAGCTCGAAGTCGCGTTGGCGAAGAGCCCGATGACGCTGCGCGGCGAGCGCTTCACGCTGCGGCTCGACGGCGGCCTCGAGCGTTCGGTCGCGGCACTGCTCGACCTCGAGCTGCTCGGGGTGGCGTGGTTTCTGCAGTTCGGCGCCGAACTCGATCTGCACGAAGCACTCGAGCCGATCGACGTGGTCGCGTCGCGCAACGGCGATGCGTTTCCGAAGTGGGGCTTCCGGCCGCTGCCGTACTACGTACCCCCGCCGCACGGGGACGAGGCGCGCACGTTCTGGTTCGGCCCCGCGCCAACGCGCCCCGAGCGGCTGTTCTTCGTCGGGACGCAGGGCCTGCTCTACCGCTCGCTGATCGGCGAGGTCGATCGCCAGGACGATCGCGACCGCGTCTGCGCGTGGCTCGAAGTCGGGCTGGGCATGCGCATGGAACTGACGATGCAGGGGCCCGCCGGCTTCGCGGCGCCGGGGCCGCTGCGCAGCAAGGACGTGCAGGCCCTGAGCGCGCTCGGCCGCGGCTATCGGCTCACCCACCTGCTGCACCTGCCGATGTACGGCGGCTTCTACCTGACCGACGACACGGCAACGGCGACCAACTGGAGCGCCGCAACGATGTTCGTCGGCTGGCTGCTCGAGCCCGACAACCAGCCGGCGACCCGCGCGCCGTTCCTCGCCTTCGTCGTCGCAGCGCTGCGCGACCGCAAGGGCGACAGCAGCTCGGCGTTCGACAAGGCGATGGGCACGCGGGTCGAGAACCTCGACGAGCCGTGGCGCGCCTGGCTGGCGAAAACCGCAGGCTATTAGGCTAGGCGAAGTGACGGTCTCAGCCACGCCCGCAGGAGCCGACGCCCGCCGAGCCGGGCGCGGCTCAGCGGCGATGACGCCAGGAACGATCATGTCCGGCGAACGCGCGTCGTGGACCTGTGCTCCTGGGCCGCGACGGTGAGTACGCGCGATCCCGTGACGACCGACGACGAGGCCGGGCAGCGACCGCTCGGCGCCTTCGACATCGGCTGCGTGGTCGTCGGCGGCATCGTCGGCGTCGGCATCTTCTTCACGCCCGCTCGCGTCGCCGCAGCGCTCGACTCGCCAGCGCAGGTCATGCTCGCGTGGGCGCTGGGCGGCGTGCTCGCGGTGCTCGGCGCGCTCGTGTTCGCCGAACTCGCGACGATCGTGCCCGGCCACGGCGGCATCTTCCGCTACGTGCACGCCGCGTTCGGTCGCGTGCCAGCGTTCCTGTTCGGCTGGGCCAACTGGCTGGTGATCCAGGCCGGCGCGCTCGGCGTCGTCGGTCTCGTGCTCGTCGACAACCTCGAGGTCGTGCTCGGCGGCGCGCCGTTCGCGGCGGCCACCAAGGTCTGGCTCGCCGTGCTGCTGATGCTCGTGTTCACCGCCGTGAACGTGCTCGGCCTGCGGACGGGCAAGCGGGTGCAGAACACCCTCACCGTGCTGAAGATCGCCGCGATCCTGCTGCTGGCCGCGGTGGCGGTGGTCGCGCCGGAACGGCCGCCGGCCCCGCCGCTCACGCCGCGCGACGACGGGCTCTTGGCGATGCTCGCCGCGGCGATGCTGCCGGTGCTGTTCGCGATCGGCGGCTGGCAGCAGGGCTCGTTCCTCGCCGGCGCCGCCGCGCGCCCGCGGCGGGACGTGCCGCTCGGCATCCTGGCCGGCGTCGCCACCGTCGTGCTCGTCTACCTGCTGATCAACCTGGCCTACCTGTCGCTGCTCGGCTTCGACGGCGCGGCCCAGAGTCGCACCATCGGCGCCGATGCCGCGCGCGTGGCGCTCGGCGAAGGCGGCGGCCGCGTGCTCGCGCTGGCGATCGTGGTCTCGGCCGCCGGGATCATGAACACGATCTGCATGGCGCCGCCGTACGTGCTCTACGCGATGGCGCAGGAACGGCTGTTCCCCGCCGCGTTCGGCCGGCTGCACGACCGCTTGCGGACGCCGGTGCTCGCGGTGCTGGCGCAGGGTCTGTGGGCGGTCGCGCTGCTGCTGGTCGTGCACTTCGTGTTCGCCCGCGGCACCACGATGCACACCCTCGGCTTCGTCTGCGACGGCGTGGTGTTCGTCGACTGGATCTTCTACGCGGCGTGCGCGGCGGCGCTGCTGCGGCTGCGCGGACGGCGCACCGACGGCGCGCTGCGCATCCCGGGCGGTGGCATCGCCGCGATCCTGTTCCTGCTCGCGGCGCTGGCGATCACGGCCGGTGCACTGTGGCAGCAGGGCGCTGCCTCGCTCGCCGGTCTCGCCGTCGTGGTGCTGGGCCTGCCGTTCGCGTTGCGCCGACCGCGCTGAAGCTCACGAACGCGCGGCCGCGGCGCACGCAGCCAGCGCCTCGCCGTCGAGCCGGCACACCCGCCAGTCGGCGAGCAGTTGCGCGCCCTGCCGTTCGTAGAAGCCGATCGCGGAGGTGTTCCAGTCGAGCACCTGCCAGTCCAGCCGCGGGCAGCCGCGCGCGACGGCGACCGCGGCGACGGCGCGCAGCAGCGCGAGCCCCACGCCGCGCCCGCGGAACTCCGGCCGCACGAACAGGTCCTCGAGGTGCAGGCAGGGTTGGGTGCGGAACGTCGAGTAGGTCGCGAAGAACAGCGCGAAGCCGGCAGGTTCGCCGTCGCATTCGGCGAGCAGCGCGCCGCAGGCGGGCACTGCGCCGAACAGATGCAGATGCAGCCGCCGTTCGTCGAGATCGAGCCGGTGCTCGAGCTTCTCGTAGCGGGCGAGATCGCGGATGAACGTCGCGATCTGCGGCACGTCGGCCGGAACCGCCGGGCGCACGAGCAGCGAAGGGGCGGCGGTCATGGCATCGCGGCGCTTGCCGCGGGGCGCGCTCAGGCGCGGTAGGTGATGCGGCCGCGGGTCAGGTCGTACGGCGACAGTTCGACGGTGACGCGATCGCCCGGGATGATGCGGATGTAGTTCTTGCGCATCTTGCCGGAGATGTGCGCGAGCACGGTGTGCCCGCCGTCCACCTGGATGCGGAACTTCGTGTTGGCGAGGGTTTCGACGACCGTACCGTCGAGGACGATGGCTTCTTCTTTCGGCACAAACACTCCAGTGGCGGGGTGGCGCGCGGCCGTCGGCGCCGCCACGCGCGCCGGGACCGTGCTGCGCGGATGACGCAGCGGGCCGAGCAGTGTAGGCGGGCCACGGCCAATCGATCAAGCGGGGGTGCCCGGGCGGCAGTTCCGTCGCCACGGGAACGGTGCGGCAGGGTCCACACGCGACATCGCGGTTCGCGGGCCGACGCGCGCACGAACGTCGCCGGGTGTCGCCATCGGGTCGCCCGCTCGAGCGACAGGCGAAACGTCCGCCGGACGCATCGTGGCATCAGTGCCGTCGCCGCGCCACGATCGTCGATGGATGCCCACTCCGCGCCGAGCCGCTGCGTCGCCTTCGTCGAGCGGGGCCTTCGACGCCGCCTACTACGAACGCTTCTACGGCGATCACCGGACCTGCGTCAGCGATCTCGCCGCGGTGCACAAGCTCGCCGACCTCGCCGCGGCGTGGCTGCGTTATCTCGACCTGCCGGTGCGCCACATCCTCGACATCGGCTGCGGCCTCGGCCACTGGCGCAGCGCCGCGGCGACGCGTTGGCCGCGCGCGCGCTGGCACGGCGTCGAGTGGAGTGAACATCTCTGCGAGCAGTTCGGCTGGGTCCGCGGCTCGGTGGCCACGTTCGACCCCGCGCGCGAACTCGGCCGCGCGACCTTCGACCTCGTGATCTGCCAAGGCGTGCTGCAGTACCTCGACGACCGGACCGCTGCGCGGGCGCTGGCCAACCTGGCCCGCTGGACCGACGGCGTGCTGTTCCTCGAAGCGCTGACCAGACGCGACTGGCGCGAGAACTGCGACCGCGAACGCACCGACGGCGACGTGCACCTGCGCGACGGCGCGTGGTACCGCCGCCGGCTCGCGCGCCACTTCCAGAGCTGCGGCGGCGGCGTGTTCGTCGCGCGGGCCGCCGGCTGCAGCCTGTTCGAACTCGAGAGCCCATGACCTGACCATGAGCGGAATGGACTTCTTCGGCCATCAGGCGCGCGCGCGTTCGGCGAGCGGCCGGCTGGTGTTCCTGTTCGTACTCGCCGTCGCCGCGATGGTCGTCTGCATCTACGTGGTCGCGCACATCGCGTTCACGTTCGCCGAAGGCAGTGGCCAAGGCTTCCAGCCGGCGATCTTCGGCCTGGTCGCCGCCGGCACGCTCGGCGTGGTCGGCCTGGCGATGCTGTTCAAGACCTCGCAACTGCGCAGCGGCGGCGGCAAGGTCGCGACGATGCTCGGCGGCACGCCGGTGCCGCTGTCGCCCATGGACCCGCAGGAACGCGTGCTGCGCAACGTCGTCGAGGAGATGGCGATCGCCTCCGGCGTGCCGGTGCCCGAGATCTACGTGCTCGAGAACGAGAGCGGCATCAACGCCTTCGCGGCCGGCTGGAGCCCGGCCGACGCCGCCGTCGCCGTCACCCGCGGCTGCCTGCAGCAGCTCGACCGCGACGAACTGCAGGGCGTGATCGCGCACGAGTTCAGCCACGTCTTCCACGGCGACATGCGGCTGAACATCCGCCTGATCGGCGTGCTGTTCGGCATCGTCTGCATCGCCACGATCGGCCGCATCCTGCTGCGCACGATGGGCAGGAGCCGGGGCGACAAGAAGGGCGGGGCCGCGGCGATCGCGCTGTTCGGCGTGGGCCTCGTGCTGATCGGCTGGCTCGGCGTGCTGTTCGCGCGCCTGATCCAGGCCGCGATCAGCCGGCAGCGTGAGTTCCTCGCCGACGCGTCCGCCGTGCAGTACACGCGCAACCCGCACGGCATCGGCATGGCTCTCGCGAAGATCGGCGGCGTGAGCGGCAAGCTGCAGTCGCCGCACGCCGAAGAAGCGAGCCACCTTTTGTTCGCCGACGGCGTCTCGCGCCTCCTCGGCGGCATCTTCGCGACCCACCCGCCGCTGCGGCAGCGCATCGAGCGCGTGCTGCCGGGCTTCGCGCGCCAGCTCGCGAAGTCGCCGTCGATGACGGCCGCGGCCGCAGCGACGCCGTTGCCGCCCGGCTTCTCGGCGGTCGCCGCCGCCGCTCCGCCCAACGCGGCGCGAAGCCCCGTTGCGGCGAGCGACCTCGTGGCCGCGGCGGGCGATCCACGACCGGAGCACGTCATGGCGGCGAAGGCGTTGCTCGGCGCGCTGCCGCTCGATCTCGCGACCGCAGTGCACGAGCCGGCGGCGGCCAGCGCGCTGGTCGTGGCGTTGCTGCTCGACCGCGACCCCCGCGCCCGCGCCGCCCAACTCGCGTTGCTGCCGCGCGGCGATGTCGCGTTTGCGCACGCCGTTCAGGAGAAGGTGCACCTGGCTGGTGGCACCGACCGCGCGCTGCGCTTGCCGCTCGTCGAACTGGCGGTGCCCGCCTTGCGCGCGCTGCCGGCAAGCTCCAGCACACGCGCGATCGCCTCCAGCAGGC
>CALFZH010000059.1:0-340040 GCA_937952215.1 uncultured bacterium | reverse complement strand
GGTGTGCACCGGCCCGACTTCCGCTTCACCCAGGCGACCGACGACCAGCGGGTGTTCCCGCTCGACGGCCCGTGCATCGTCAACGTCGGCAGCGTCGGTCAGCCGCGCGACGGCGATGCGCGCGCCGCGTTCGCGGTGGTCGACGACGGCAAGGTCGAGATCCATCGCGTTGCCTACGACTTCCGCCGCACGCAGGCGAAGATCCTCGCCGCCGGGCTGCACCCCGCCCTCGCCGAACGTCTCGCGCGCGGCAAATGACCGCAGCCCTGCTGGTCCTGTGCACGGCCCCGGCGCAGACCGACGTCGCCGGCCGGCTTGCTGCTGCACCGCTGGCTCGCGCGCTCGTCGAGGAGGGGATCTGCGCCTGCGTGAACGTGCTGCCGGGCGTGACGTCGGTGTTCCGCTGGCAGGGCCGCGTCGACGTCGCCGACGAGTCTCTGCTCGTGCTGAAGACGACGACCACGATGCGCGAGCGCCTGCGCTCGCGCATCGTGCAGCTGCACCCCTACGAGGTGCCCGAGATCGTCGAGGTGGCCGTCGACGGCGGCTTGCCTGCCTACCTGCAGTGGTTGTGTGGTGCCGTGGGTGCCAGGTGAGCGGGGCATGGTGACCCCGCCCGTTCTGACCGAACGCGACGTGCACTGGCGCCGCATCCTGGTGGCGTTGGCGATCGCGGCGGTCTGCGCCTGGCTCGGTGGTCGGCTGCCGTTCGCGGACGGCACCGACCCGGGCCCGGCGCAGCGGCTGCTGTTCGTCACCGCCCTGACCACGTCGTGCTGGTTGCTGGGGGCGATGCCGATCGCCGCCGCGGCGATGCTGCCGCTGGCCCTGCTGCCGCTGCTCGGCGTGCAGTCGACCGCCGAACTCGCGCGCGGCTACGGCGATCCGATCCTGTGGCTGTTCGGCGGTGGCTTCGTGTTGGCGCAGGCCGTCGAACGCTGCGGCCTGCATCGCCGGTTCGCGCTCGGCGTGGTGCGCGCGCTCGGCGCCAACCCGCGCCGCCTCGTGACCGGGTTCTTCCTCGCCGCCGTCGGCGTGTCGATGTGGATCAACAACACCGCCGTGGCGCTGCTGCTGCTGCCGATCGGCGCCGTGCTGGTGCAACGCATGCGGGCGCTCGACGAACTGCCGGCCCGCGCCATGTCGAACTTCGGCGCCTGCGTGATGTGCGCGATCGCGTTCGGCGCGTCGATCGGCGGCATGGCCACGCCGATCGGCACTGCGCCCAACGCGATCTTCTTCGCCAACTACGAGCCGATGGTCGCAGCCGGCGCGCGGCCGGTGTCGTTCCTGACCTGGATGCTGGCGATCACGCCGTTCGCGGTGTTGTTGGCACTGCTCTCGAGCCAGGTGCTGGTGCGGTTCGCCCTGCCGGTGCCGGGGATTCGCCTGCGCGGCGGCGAGCAACTGCTGCAGGAGGCGCGCGCGCTGTCGAAGTGGAGCCCGGCCGAACGACGCACCGCCGCGGTGTTCGGGCTCGCGGTGGTGGCGTGGATCACTCGCGGCGACGTGCAGCTCGGCGGCGGCGAAGTGCTGCACGGCTGGGCGCACTGGCTGGTGCCCACGGGCCAGCGCGACCGCTACATCGCCGACGGTTCGGTCGCGGTGTTCGCCGCGATCCTGGCGTTCCTGGTCCCGGCCGGCACGCCGGATCGCAAGGCGCTCGTCGACTGGGAGACTGCGCGCAAGCTGCCGTTCGACCTGCTGCTGCTGCTCGGCGGCGGCATCGCGATGGCCGACGCGTTCGGGCCGACCGGCCTGTCGGCGGCCTTTGGCGCGGCGCTCGAGCCGATGATCGATGCGATGCACCCGGCGCTGTTCCTGTTGGTGATGGTCGTGCTGGTGACGCTGCTGTCGGAGGTCGCGAGCAACACCGCCGTGGCGACGCTACTGCTGCCGATCCTCGCCGCGGGGGCGAAGACGGCCGGTCTCGACCCGCTGGTGCTGATGCTGCCCGCGGTGCTCGCGGCGTCGTGCGGCTTCATGCTGCCGATCGCGACGCCGCCGAACACGATCGTGTTCGCGTCGCGGCAGATCACGTTCGGGCAGATGGCGCGCGGGGGGTTCTGCATCGACCTGCTCGCGGCGCTGCTGCTGGTGCCGGTGCTGTGGTTCTGGGCGCTGCCGATCCTCGGTGTCGACGTGCAGGCGCTGGGGGGCGGCCGATGAACGGCGTGCGGAGCGCATGGCGGCGGCTCGTGGCGGTGTGGTTGCTCACGTGGTGCCTGTTCGCCACCGTCGCGCACGGGAACTTCGAGACGACCGACGCCGGCTTCACCCTGCTCGCGGCGCGCAACCTTGTCGCCCGCGGCGACAGCGGCATCCTGCGCGCCGACCAGGGCGCAGCGTCGCTCGGCGAACAGATGGCCGCCGAGGCGATCGCGCGCGGGATCTCCGGCAAGGTCGGGCGCGATGGCGTCGCCTACACCTGGTTCCCGATCGGCCACGTGCTGCTGCTGGTGCCGTTCG
The DNA here is from genome assembly GCA_937952215.1 of uncultured bacterium. Taxonomy (GTDB): domain Bacteria; phylum Planctomycetota; class UBA1135; order UBA1135; family UBA2386; genus UBA2386. The sequence goes on along the minus strand of CALFZH010000059.1, from coordinate 337,571 downwards.
CGGCGGCCGGTGACGCGCTCGAACGCGCGTTCCCGGGCGTCGACGCAGCGTTCCGTAGCTGCATCGCGCCGCGGCAGCCGCCCGAACTCGCGGCGACCACGCTCGAACACGTGATGGGCAGCCCGGTGCTGACACAGGGGCTGATCGCCGTGGTCGTGCCGCCGGCGTGCGCGGCATCGCTGGTCTTGCTGCTGTGGGCGCTGGCGCGGCGCCTGGGTGCGAGCGAACGCGACGCGTGGCTCGCGGCGGCGGCGATCCTGTTCGCGACCCAGGCGTTCGCGTTCGGCCGCGAGACCCTGTCCGACGGGCCGGGGCTGGTGTTCCTGCTCGCGACGTTGCTCGCCGTGGCGAACGTGCACGGCGGCGCCACCGCGCGGGCCGCGTTCGTCGGCGGGTTGTGCGCGGGTGCTGCCGTGCTGCTGCGCTACCAGAACGCGGCCCTGGTGATCCCGCTCGGCGCGCTGCTGCTGCCCGGATGCCTGCGGCCGTGGCGTTGGCGACCGATCGCTGCGTTCACGCTCGGCGTGCTGCCGGCGGCGGCACTGCTGCTCGCCGTGAACCACGCGCGCTTCGGCAACGTCTTCGACACCGGCTACCCGCAGGTCGACGACTGGCTGGACCAGCCGGTGTGGCTCGGCGTGACCAAGATCCTGTTCGCCGCGGGCCGCGGTGTTGCCTGGCTGTCGCCGCTGGTCTGGCTGGCGCTGCCGCTCGCTGCGCAGTGGGGTCGCCCGATCCGCTGGCGGTGGGTGGCGTGGGCGACGTTCCTGTTCCCGCTGCTGTTCTTCGCGCGTGCGCGCGGCTGGCAGGGTGGCGAATGCTGGGGCGCGCGGTACGTCACGCACGGGCTCGTGCTGCTGCTCGCGATCGTGCTGCCGCAGACGACGCCGTGGCGGCGCTGGCCGAGGGCGTGGTGGATCCTGGTCGGCCTCGGCCTCTTCGCTGCCGTCACCAGCGTGCTCGCCCCGGTGCGCGGCGTGAAGCAACTCGCCGACCAGGCTGCATCGTCGCGCGGGATCGCTGCCGACGGCGAAGACGCTGCCGATCCGGTGAGTTGGATGCCCGCCTACACGCCGCTGCTCGCGAACTGGCGCTACGCGTTCGCCAGCGCTCGCGGCGAGTTCGAACAGGACGGCTACGGCCGGCGCGACGGCCGCGCGATCGCCGCCGTGTTCGGCGCCACGGCGCAGAGCGAACGCCAGAGCCTCGCCCCGGTCCGCTGGGAGGACCGCAACGGCCGCCACCTGGCTTTCCGGTTCTGGGCCGACGTGCTCGGCGTGCCCGGCTGGCTGCTGCTGGCCCCGCTGCTGCTGCTCGGCGCCGCCGCAGCATTCGTCGCGTTCCGCCCGCCGCCTCCGGCGGTCCCGGAATCCCTCGCCGCGCGGTAAAGGCCATCGCATCGGCGGTTCGATAGCGGGGGCGGAGGATCGCATGCACCCGTTCGGCCTGTTGTTGCTCGCCTGCTGCCAGGACCCGTCGCCTACGGTGACGGCTGGCGCTCTTCGCGACGTCGTCGAGATGAGGAACGGCGAGGTCCTGGTCGGACGCGTGACCGCGGAAGTCGAAGGCTACGTCGAACTCGAACTCGAGGCCGGGGCGGTGCTCGGGATCGGCAAGGCGCAGATCGCGGCCATCCGGCGCGGCACGGCGCCGGCGGTGGCGGCCGGGAGTGCGCTGCCACCGCGCAGCGAGGCGTTCGTGCTCCACGACGCCGGCGGCGAGGCGGTCGGTTGGCTGCAGTGTGCGGTGACAGCGCGCGACGGCGGCTCCGCGGTGAACGAGGAGTATGAGTTCCGCCAGGGCGCGCGCCGCTACCAGGTCACGTCGCTCGCCACGCTCGACGCCGCCGGCGAGCCGGCCAGCGCCTACTTCCGCGAGCGCATCACCGAGCCGGTGCTGGCGGCGGTGCGCCTGGGCTTCGACGACAGTGGCCAGAACGAACGGGTCGTCGACGAGCGCATCGTCGAGGCCGTGCGCATCGGTGATCGTCTGGTCGTGCGCCGCCTCGACGGCAACGGCCGCGCCGAGCGTGAACTCGCCTGGCCGAAGGCCGCGACGTTCCCGCTGCTCGCGCGCGAACACGCACGGGCCGCCGGCAAGGCGATGCCGGCCGCGGTGCTGTTCGATCCGGCGAGCGACGAACTGGTGGTGCGCAGCTACGACGGCGCGCGCCGCCGTGCGGTCGTGATCGACGGCGTTTCGGTGCAGATCACCGAGTTCGCCGAAACGGGCGTCAACGGCCGCAACGCCGAGTGGGTCGACGCCAGCGCGCGCACGCTGCGGCGGGAACTCTCGGGACCGGCACTGGTGGCGGTGCCGACTTCAGCGGCGAACGCGCGCGCTGCCGTCGGTCGCGCCGCGATCGCGCCGGCGATCGCCGCCGACGCCGGCGGAACGTTCGGACTCTGGGTGCCGAACCCGGCCTGGGTCGTGCAGGAAGGCGCGCCGCCAGGACAGCTGGTGCTCGCCTGCGCCCCGCACACGGCGAGCGCGTCGTTGACGCGCCTCGACCATCTCGCCGCCGGCACGCCGCTCGACGTCGCCGCCGATGCGGTGGCGAACTGGTTCGGGCTGCTGCAGCCGGAGTTGGCGATCCGCTCGCGGGCGCCGGATGCGATCCGCGACCGGCCGTGCGTGCAGCTCATCGCCACGGGCCGGCGAGGCGGCGTCGCCACGCGCGCTTCGCTGGACGTGCTCGCGCACGGCGATCAGTTCCTGGTGCTGGTCTGCACGGCGCCGGAGCAGGCGTGGGACGAACTGGGTGCGGACTTCGCGTTCTTGCGGCGGACGATCGAACTGGAGGCGCAGTCGCTGGCGCCGCGCCTGCAGGGTCCGCTGGCGAAGCCGCTGCCGCGTGGGGCGTCGAACGCGCCGGCCTCGCGCGGAGCCGCGGTGTCGGCACCTGCTCCGGCACCGGCGAAGGAGCCGGTCGTTCGCATCCCGCGCGACGGGTAGTCAGCAGCGCGCCACCGAGTAACGAAGGCCCTGCCAGCGGGGCGCATGCTTCGTGTCGCGTCGGTGGCAACGGTGCCAGGGATTGACAGGTCTCCGGCGCTGGACTGCTGCGGTACAGGCTCGGCAGCAGGCTGGGAGTGGTGTCTGGGAGCCTCGTGGGCGGGCAGTGCCTAGCAACTAAGTATTCAGGGGATACGACGTAAGTGGTGGCGGCGACTTGGCTTCCGCATCGCCTTCCGTGAATCGCCTGCCCAATTCACGAACTACCACCAGCCTTGGGGCTCTTCCTTGCGGCCGCCCGCTCGGCCTTCCGCCTCGCCTTCAACTCCGGGTCCCGGTTCTCCTCGTGCCAGTCCAGGAACCGCTTCATGCATCCGTCTGGCAGCGCGCCGACGACTTCCACCGGCAAGCCCAACTCGTTCCGCAGCCGCTCCGCCTGGTCGCGCAGCAACGGCGGATACAGCTGCACGTCGTAGAGAAGGCCAAAGCCATCCGCCTTGAAGAGGTCGTTGATCCACACCTTCGGCAGGTAGCGTGCCACCACCACGGGACGGATGCCAAGAGCACGGCACAGCTCGATCTTCGTGGCGATCTCCTCGCCCAGGTCCGAGTAGCCGAGGACGTTCTTCACCTCGACGCCGTAGCCGATCCCGTCGCGCTCGAAGAGGAAGTCGAGGTTGTGGTTCGTCGTGGTCCACCGCTTGCCGTTGAACTCGTTCCCGTTGCGGCCACGCTGCACGAACTGATGCTTCGCGAACGCCTCGAGCACCAACTGCTCCCCTCTCTCGCCGACCGCCTTCACCACACACTCCCGCCGATACTCGCCGATGAGATCCAGCACTTCGCGCGCGCGTCGCCGGAAGAACCGATAGGACTTGTGCCGCAGTAGCAGCACGCCCTCGGCCTCTTCGACCTCGATCAACCCACGATCGCGCACCTCGTGCACCGCAGCGTTCATGATCCAGTGGTAGAACGAACGCTCGTACTTCACCTCCAACTGGCGCGAGTAGAACACTTGCTCGCGGTTCGCGTCGAAAAACGCGGTCAGCACACCGACGGCCCGCTTCCGGTATCCGTCTTCCGCCCTGTGCAGGTTCGACGTCCTGTTGTGGCTCACGTTCGTCCGGGTTCAAGGTGACCGCCGCCGCGGGCTGGGCCGACCGATCCAACCCGCGAAGGAGCCGATCGTGCGCATTCCGCGCGACGGGTAGTCAGCAGCGCGCAGCCCGCGCGAACCCGCGCAGCGCCGCCGCCTCGAACACGTCGGCCTCGCCGATCGCGGCGCGGTCGTCGAGGTCGGCGAGCGTGCGCGCCAGCCGCAGCAGGCGCACGCGGCCGCGGCCGCTCTGGTGGTGGAGCCGCAGCACTTCGTCGACGGCGTGCAGCGCGCGATCGTCGGCGGCGCAGGCGGTGACCAGCGCGCGGTCGCCGAGGCGGGCGTTCGGCACGAACACCCCGCGCTGCGTCTGCCGGTGGCGTTGGCGCGCGTGCGCGACCAGCACCGCCTCGCGCAGCACCCGCGTGCTGCCTGCTGGATCCTCGGGCCCGCGCAGTTCGGCGGGCAGCAGTGCCGGCACTTCGACCTGGAGGTCGAGGCGGTCGAGCAGCGGCCCCGAGAGTCGGCCGCGGTAGCGCGCCAGCGCACCGGGCGTGCACAGGCACGGCCGCTGCCGGTGGCCGTGGAAGCCGCACGGGCACGGGTTCATCGCCGCGACCAGCAGGAACTGCGCGGGCATCGTGACCACGAGCCGCGCGCGCGCGACGGTGACTTCGCCGTCTTCGAGCGGCTGCCGCAGCGCCTCGAGCACGTCGCGCCGGAACTCGGGCAACTCGTCGAGGAACAGCACGCCGTGATGCGCGAGCGTGACCTCGCCCGGCCGCACGTCGGCCCCGCCGCCGAGCAGGCTCGGCGCGGAACTGGTGTGGTGCGGCGCGCGCATCGGCCGCTGCTCGCCGGGCAGCGGCAGCCCGGCCGCGGCGTGTACTTGCAGCACGGCGAGCCGTTCGTCCGGCAACAGCGGCGGCAGCAGGCCCGGCAGGCGACGCAGCAAGGCGCTCTTGCCGGTGCCGGGCGGGCCGACGAACAGCAGGTTGTGGCCGCCGGCGGCGGCGACGGCGAGCGCGCGCTTGGGCGTGGCATGGCCACGAAGGTCGGCGAGATCGGGAACGGCTGCCGTTCGTGGCGGCGGCGGGGCGGGTGCCGGCGGCAGCTCGCGCCGTCCGGCCAACCAGTAGATCGCGTCGGCGAGTGTCGCGGCGGCATGCACAGGAAGACCGTCGAGCTGGCTGCAAGCGGCCGCGTCGGCGGGTGAACAGAGCAGCGCGCGTCCGCCGTGCCGCCGTGCCGCGATCGCGACGCCGACCGCGCCGCGCGCCGGCAGGATCTCGCCGCGCAGGCTCACTTCGCCGAACGCAAACAGGCCCTCGGCGCGTTCGGCCGGATACAGGCCGCCGGCGCCGGCCAACGCCAAGGCCAGCGGCAGGTCGAACCCGCTGCCGTGCTTCTTCACCGCCGCGGGCGCGAAGTTCACGGTGGTGACGCCTCGCGGGGCCGGCAGGTCGAGGGCGAAGAACGCCTGCAGCACGCGGTGGTAGGCCTCGCGCACGCAGGCGTCGACGAGGCCGAGCAGGCGCGGCGTGCCGTCGCCGGCATGGCGAGCGGTGGCCTCGACGCGCACTGGCACCGCATCGACCCCTTGCACCTGCCCGCAGCCGATCGTGACGGTGGGGACTTGCACACGGCAATGTGCCCCGGAAACCGCCGCGGTGGCACTTTGCCGGGAATTCCCAGCCGGACCGTTCTCACCATCCGGCGGCCGCCGCGACCGCCGCGCGGGCAGCGATCGCCTGCGCCAGGGCACGCGCGTCGGCGAGTGTCAGGTCCGGCACCCGCGTCGGCGAACCGCCGGCGACGTAGACGGTGAGGTCGGCGAGGCCGAGCGCCTGCGCGATCGGCCCCTGCCGCACGACCACCGCCTGCACCTTCGCCGTCGGCACGAAGGCGCGATTGCGGCCGATGATGCCGTGCTGCAGGGCGAGGAAGTGCTCGCCGTGCGCGAAGCCGAGGTTGCGGTAGATCAGGACGCCGAGCACCGCCCAGACCGGCACGAGCAGCAGCGCGATTGCGGCGGCGATCGGCGAGTCGGCCTGCAGCCACAGCAGCGGTGCGGCGATGGCGGCGAGCAGCACGCCCTGCAAGGCGGTGCGCAGGATCAGGCGCGGCGAACCGCGCTGCCAGGCGAACGACTCGTGCTCGATGCCCGGCAGCAACGCCGGCAGCAGGTGTTGGCCGGTGGGCAGTCGCGTCAGTGGCACCACGACGTCCCAACCGCCGGCGGTGTCCTGGCCGTCGCTGCGGCTGCCGCCGGCCGAGTCGGCCTTCAGCACGCACAGCCCGAGCAGCCGCCGCAGCCAGGTCTGTTCGATCGTGACGCGCTGGATGCGCTCGCGCGGCAGCGTCTTCTGCCGCGTCGTCAGCAGGCCGAACCGCCGCTGCAGCACGTCGCCGCGCAGCCGCAGCGAGAAGCCGTGGAACGTCACCAGGTTGCCGAGCGTGCTGGTCACGACGCCGAACGCCATCACCAGGAACAGCAGCCCGAACAGCAGCAGCGCCACGGTGAGCGGCGGGAACTGGCCCAGCCACCCGCGCACGCTCTTGGCCGCGCCCGCGAGTTGCGCCGCGAAGCCGATCTGGTCGGCGAACTGCAGCGCCGCGAAGCCGGTGAGGGCGAACGCCGAGAGGCGCAGGTCGGTGACGCCGCGCATCAGCAGTTCGCCGCCGGTGCTCTGGTGCACGAGCCATTCCGGCTCCGGCAGCGGCGGTGGCGCGGGCGCGGTGGCGTCGGCGTCCGGCGCCGCGGGTGCCGGCTTCTTCGCGCGCGCCGCCAGCAGCACTTCGCGCAAGTGGTCGGCGTCGGCGCGCGACAGGGCGTCGAGCCGCGCCTCGACGCCGCGCCCCGAGGCGGTCTCGACCATGACGACCGTCAGCCCGAGCGCGCGCCGCAGCAGCGACGACTCGAAGCCGAGATCCTGGATGCGATCGAGCGGGATGCGCCGTTCCTGGCGTTCGAGCAGGCCCTCGCGCACGCGCAGCTCGTCGCTCGTCAGCATGTACTCGAGCGTCAGGTAGCGGGCGATGACGTAGCCCAGGCGCAGCACGAACGCGACCACGCCGAAGCCGACCAGCCACCAGATCTGCAGCACGAGGCCGGCGACGACCGGGAACACCGCCTCGCGCAGCGCATCGAGCAACCGCAGCAGCAGGATCGCCGGGTGCAGGTGGCCACGCGCCAGCACCGGCGCGTTCGCACCGGTGGCCGGCGTCGTGGCGGCGACCGCGGGCGGCGGCACGGGCGGCGGCGGCGCCGCCGATTCAGATGCGTCCGTCACCCCGCGCCTCGACGATGCGGTCGCGCAGTTCGCGGGCGCGCGCGGCCGACAAGCCGGGCACGCGGAACGCCGAACCTTCGTTGCCGGCGGTGAACACGACCAGGGTCGCGAGGCCGAACAGGCGTTCGATCGGGCCGCGCACGAGATCGACGTGCTGCATGCGGCGCACCGGCACCGCGCGTTCCTCGACGAACAGGATGCCGTAGCGCATCAGCAGCAGGTCGCCGAGGAAGCCGTAGCGCCAGCGCGCGAACGCCAGCGGCGGCGCCAGCAAGGCCAGGGCCGCGAGACCGATGCAGAGGCCGAGCAGGACCAGCTCCCAGGCCGGCGACCAGGCGTCCCAGTGCTTCGCCAGCAGCGGCTGGCCGATGAACCAGGCCAGGGCGGCGACGACGGCGACGCTGAGCGTGTCGCCGATCATCCAGTAGGCGACGACGCGTCGCTCCAGGCGATCGGGCGGTTGCGGCGGCGGCGAGCTCGTCATGCCGCCGAGCGTGCCGGCTGCGGGCCGCCATCGCAACCTCGCCGCCGGCCGAGACGGCATCGGCGGCGTTGGCCGAGTAGGCTGCGGCCTCCCATGTCGCTGCGCTTCGTCGCCTGGTCCTGGACGTTCGTCGTTGCCCTGCCGGCCCAAACCGCCGAACCGGCCTGGGCGCCGGCCGCCGTCGCCGCGATCGAGCAGGTGATGAAGGACGCCGCCGTGCCCGGGTTGTCGTGCGCGATCGGTGTTGGCGCCGAGATGCCGTTCCGGCGGGGCTTCGGTCTCGCCGACGTCGAGAACGAGGTGGCGGCGACGGCGCAGACGGTCTACCGGCTGGCGTCGATCAGCAAGCCGATCACCGCCGTCCTGGCCTTGCAGCTCGCGGCGAAGGGCGAACTCGACCTCGACGCCGACGTCACGACGCTGGTGCGCGAATGGCCGGCGAAGGCGTGGCCGGTGACCACGCGCCAGCTGCTTGCGCACCTCGGCGGCGTGCGGCACTACCGCGGCGAAGGCGAGAGCACGCGCCACTACGCGACGCAGACCGAGGCGCTGGCGCGCTTCGCCGCCGACCCGCTGCTGCACGAGCCGGGCACCGCCTACCACTACAGCACCTACGGCTACAACCTGATCGCCGCGGTGGTCGAGGCCAAGACCGGGCAGCCGTTCGCGACGGTCGTGCGCGAACGCATCGCCGGCCCCTGCAATGCGCCGACGCTGCAGGACGACGACGTGCGGCGGGTGATCCGCGGCCGCGCGCAGGGCTACGTGCGGCGCGACGGCGTGCTCGAGAACAGCGAGCTGATGGACAGCAGCTACAAGCTCGGCGGCGGCGGGCTGTGTTCGTCGGCTGAGGACCTGGTGCGGTTCGGCCAGGCGCTGCTCGACGGGAAGCTGCTGCCGCCGGCGATGCTGCAGGCGATGTTCACGCCGCAGCGCACCCGCGACGGCAAGGAACTCGACTACGGGCTCGGCGTGCGGGTCGCGCGCCGCGACGGGCGGCTGGTCGTCGCGCACAGCGGGGCGCAGTCGCGGGTCAGCACGATGCTGCTGATGCTGCCCGAGACGCGCGTGGTGGTCGTGCTGCTGTGCAATCTCGAACGCGTCCGGCTGCAGCCGCTCGCGCAGCAGATCGCCAACCTCGCCGCGCCGCTTCGGGAGAAGTGATGCCGACGTGGGCTGGCCGCCCAAGGGGGCAGCCGCCGTGCACGGTCGTTGGCATGGGCACCCTGGGTCGACATGGCTCGGAATCAGGGTTCGCTACCGCCCTGACTCGGTAGCAGTCGGAAGGTCGAGTCTGCGAGCTACCGGCATGGGGCCGGCGCCGAGCGCCGTCCGTCGCGTCACTGCAGGACACAGGTCAGGCAGTTGCTCAACATCGTCCCGGTGACCGTGCCCGAGGTGTTGCTGCACACCGCTGCGCACTGCGACGACAGCACGATGCCGGCGAGCGTCGGGTTCGGCGGCAACCACAGAAAGAACGTCGTCGAGGCGTTGCACGGAGAGCCCCCGACCGGCGTGTTCGCACCGAGGATGCCCATCGCCGGCGTCAGCGGCAGCCGCGCCCGCGGCACAAAGAAACGACCGTTTCTTGTTGATCTTGACTGAGAAATGACCGATTCCTAGCATCGAGGCTAGCAAACGATCGCTTCCCAGCCATGCCCCGCGAGACCGGCACCTACCGAACGAGCACCACCCACGGCGAGACCGTGAAGGCGTTCGTGCCGCACCCACTCCCCCCGGCCGCGCCCCCGTTGGTGATCGATGGCGAACTCGCCGACCGCCACAACGCGGCGGTCGCGGCCATCCGCCTGCTCCGCGTCGCCGGAGCCATGGTCCCCGACCCCGGCTGGTTCCTCTACGGCTTCGTCCGCAAGGAGGCCGTGCTGTCGTCGCAGATCGAGGGCACCCAGGCGACCCTTCGCGACATCGCGAACTTCGAGGCCACCAGCAGCACCGACCGACCCGACGACGTCGAGGAGGTCTGCAACTACGTCGACGGCTTGAACCACGCCCGCGCCGTGATAGCCGACCCCGCCGGCCTGCCGCTGAGCACGCGGCTCCTGTGCGACGTCCACCGCATCCTCATGCGCGGCGTGCGCGGCGAGGACAAACGCCCAGGCGAGATCCGTCGGAGTCAGAACTGGATCGGCGGGACGCGCCCGGGCAACGCCCGCTTCGTCCCGCCTCCCCACGAGGAAGTCGCCCCAGCACTCGCCGCCCTCGAGAGGTGGGTTCATTCCACCGACCCGCTCCCGCCGCTGGTCAAGGCCGGACTCGCGCATGTGCAGTTCGAGACCATCCACCCGTTCCTCGACGGCAACGGGCGCATCGGCCGCATGTTCATCACCTTGCTGGTGGAGCATTGGGGCCTGCTCGACCAACCGCTTCTGTATCCGAGCGTGGCGTTCAAGCGCCGCCAGCAGGAGTACTACGCTCGCCTCGCCGCGGTGCGGACCGATGGCGATTGGGAGGGCTGGACCGCGTTCTTCCTCGACTGCGTCAAGGATGCAGCCGACGATGGCGCGCGCATCGCCCAGGCCATCCACGCACTCATGGGTCGCGATCGCGCCCGCGTCGTCCACCACGAACGAGCAACGATCACGGTCGTGAAGCTGCTCGACCTGCTGCCCGCGAACCCGGTCCTGACCGTCCCGCGGGCCAGCGAGCTGCTGGGCATCACCGCACCCCCGGCGCGCAAGGCCATCGATCTGCTCGAAGAGCTCGGTGTGCTCCACGAGACCACCGGCAAGCAGCGCGACCGGGCCTACGCCTACCACGACTACCTCGAGCTGCTCACCGATTCGTAGAGCCCAAAACCCGGCTCCCGATCGCGCGGTCGGCCGTGGTGTCGGACGCGGCGAAGGCGGTCGTAGGGGGGCTGTAGTCAGGGCGAGCCCCCGCCGCCACCTCGAACACGTCGGCCTCGCCGATCGTGCGCGCCAGCCGCAGCAGGCGCACGCGGCCGCGGCCGCTCTGGTGGTGGCCGCAGTACTTCGTCGCCGGCGTGCAGCGTGCGATCGTCGGCCGAGGACATGGTTCGACTCGGCCAGGCGCTGCTCGACGGGCGGATGCTGCCGAAGGAGTGGCTGGCGACGATGTTCTCGCCGCAACGCAGCAGCGACGGCAAGGAACTCGACTCCGGGCTTGGCGTGCGGGTCGCGCAGCAGCTCGCCGCCCTCGCCGCATCTGCGGCGACGAAGTGAAGCGGGCCTCGCGTCGATCGAGGCGTAGCCAGCACACGCGCAGCGACTAGAACGCCACTCCTTGCGCGCAGCCATCGTCGATCGTTACGGCGGACCCGAGGTCGTCCGCGTCGCCGCCGTGCCACGTCCCGAACCACGCCGCGGCGAAGTGCTCGTGCGCGTCCATGCAGCCGCCGTCACGTCGGCTGACGCTCGAATTCGCGCGGCCCGCTTCCCACGCGGCTTCGGGTGGATCGCGCGGTTGGTGTTCGGAGTGCGTCGGCCACGGCGGTCGATCCTCGGCACCACGTTCGCCGGCGTCGTCGAGGCCGCCGGCGACGGCGTACGCGCCTTCACCGCCGGCCAACGTGTGTGTGGCATGACCGGGCTCGGCCAGGGTGCCCATGCCGAGTTCGTCGCCGTGCGCGCCGATCGGCTCGCGCGCACGCCGACCAACGTCAGCGACGACGATGCCGCAGGCGTCCTGTTCGGCGGCACCTCGGCGCTGTTCTTCTTGCGCGACAAGGTCCGTGTCGGTCCCGGGAGCAGCATTCTGGTCCATGGCGCCGCGGGCGCAGTCGGCACCAACGCGGTGCAGTTGGCGCGGCGCTTCGGAGCGCGGGTCACGGCGGTGACCAGCGGCGGCAACGACGAACTGGTCCGCCGGCTCGGCGCGGCAGACGTCATCGACTACACGACCGTCGCTCTCGATGCGGCATCTGCGCGCTTCGACATCGTGTTCGACGCGGTCGGCAACCTGACGATCGCGTCCGGGCGCCGCCTGCTGCGACCCGGCGGCACGCTGGTGCTCGCGGCAGCGACGCTCGGCCAGACGCTGCGCGCGCGTGGCGACATCGTCGCCGGCACCGCTCCCGAGCGCGTCGCCGACTTCGAGTTCCTGCTGCAACTCGTGGCGTCCCGCGAGCTGACCGTGGTTCACGATCTGGCCGTTCCGCTCGCGGCGATCGTCGACGCGTATCGGCGAGTCGACACGGGCCACAAGCGCGGCAACGTCCTGGTGCGACTGTGACGAGCCGCCGACCTGCTACTGCAGGACCCAGGTCAGGCAGTTGCTCATCATCGTCCCGGTGACGGTGCCCGACGTGTTGCTGCACACCGCGGCGCACTGCGACGACACCACGATGCCGGCGAGGGTCGGGTTCGGCGGCAGCCACAGGAAGAACGTCGTCGAGGCGTTGCACGGAGTGCCCCCGATCGGCGTGTTCGGGCCGAGGATGGCCATCGCCGGCGTCAGCGGCAGCAGTGCCGGGCCGCACAGCGGCGCGATGATCGGGCCGGTGCCGTTGCACGGGCCGATGTCGATCGCGCACACCGCCAGCGAGTTCGGCGAGGCCTGGTCGAGACCGAGTTGCAGCGTGGTGCCGAGCAGCGGTGCATTGCGCAGCGAGTGCACCATCGGGCAGGTCGGGCAGGTGCCGTTCGCGCACGGACCGCCGGTCGACGTCGCACCGCCCCAGCGGATCGAGAGGTCGATGTAGGGGTCGGGCGGCGGAGCCACCTGCAGGCAGCACGTTCCCGGCGTCCACGTGATCGACGGGCCGGGCGTGTAGTTGTAGGTCCAGCGGTGCGTGCCGCGGCCGTTGGTCCAGTAGAGCGCGCTGTTCGCGGCGTCGCAGGCGAGGCCCGTGATCAGCGTCGGGTTCGTGAAGCAGTCGAACACCGGGGTCGATGCGAACCAGGCGCCGGGGTTCGCCATCGGCGCCACGTAGATGGTGCCGCTGCCGGTGAAGTTGCACGTCGAGTAGAAGACCAGCCCGCGCAGTTCGTCGAGCGCGATCGCCGACGTCACCGTGAAGCCGGCCATCGGCAGGCCGGTGTTGTAGGTCGGCGTCAACGCGACCGGTGGGCAGGTGTTGGTGGCGCGGGTGATGATGCCAGCGCTGTCGATGATCCAGAGCTGGTTGTTGCCATCGTGCATGTCCATGCCGGTTGCCTCGGCGATGGGGGACGACTTCGGCACCGGGAACGGTCCGCACTGCAGCGAGCAGCCGTTCATCCCGTAGCGAGCGATCAGTTGCCCGGTGGTGACCCAGAGCGCGGTGTTCGTCGAGTCCCACGCCGAACCGCCGGCCCAGAACGGGAACGGCAGGATGGTCGGCGTCGGCAGCCCGATCGGGCAGCTGCCGAGCGGGGTGCAGGTGCCGTGCACGGCCTGGTGGATCAGCGGCGTGTTGAGCGTCGGGCCGATCAGGTTCGGGAGCGTCTGGGCGGTCGCGGCCGCGGCCAGGACGAACGGGAGGGCGAGGGTCAGGCGCATGGGGATGGGGGAGTGGTTCGCCCTGGAAGAGCCGTTCGTGGGGTTTTGCACGGCGAGGGTGGCGGAATCCGGCGCCGGTTCGCGGGTCGCCGGCGATCGAGGACGGGTCGTGTGCGGCCTGGGATGGCCTGCGCAGGCTCCCGGCACCAACGAAGACGCGGTGGTGGCGTCCTTGGAGCGGCGCATCGACGAACTCGACGCACGGTGCGGGTGCGTAACCGTCGCCGTTCGGCGCGCCTTGCCCGGTTGCCCGGGCGCTAATACCGTGACTCGGAGCGATGGACGCCGAGCTGCAGCAGAGGGTTCGCGACGCCGCGGCTCGCCTTCGCGAGCGCGGAGCGACCGCGGTCTATCTGTTCGGCTCTTCGGCTCGCGGAGCGTTGCGAGACGACTCGGACATCGATCTGGCCGTGACCGGGTTGCCAGCGCGCGTGTTCTTCAAAGCGGTGGCCGAGGCTTCGCGCATTGTCGGAAGACCCGTGGACGTCGTCCCGCTGGATCGGGGCGGCGAAGTGGCCGATGCCCTGCGGCGGTTCGAGGGACTCGAGCTTGTCCTCTGAGCTGCGGGCGCTGTTCACGTTGCGTCGCGCGCGCATCATCGCCGATCGTGAGGCGATCGATGCCATTCTCTGCCGACATCCAGGAATGGAGCCGAATGGCCCAGATCTCGCCGGATTGGCGTGGCTTCTTGGCGCCATCTACAACGAAGTGGAGGAGATACTCAAAGGCGTTGCCAAGCTGCATGGAGAGGTGTTGCCGTCGACCAACGCTTGGCACCGCGACCTGCTGGAGCAGATGTCGGCCCCGACAGCTGCAAGAGCGGCGCTGCTGTCCACGCCCCTTCGCGAGCAGCTGGATGAGTTCCGCGCCTTCCGGCATGCATCGCGTCATGCGACGTTCCTCGATCTGGATTGGCCGAGGATGGAGCCGTTGTTCGCGCTCCTGCCGAGGATGCTGCAAGCGTTCTTCGCGGCGTGCGACGTGTTCGTCGCAAGCTCGCCCTGAGCGCCGCTGCCGCGAAAGCCGCGGGGTCGCGGCGCCGTCCGGACCGTGCCGAGCGCTGCTGCGAACGGGACGCGCTGCCGCCTAGGGCAGGATCCAGTTGCCGAGGTCGAGCCCGTTCCGCACGGTCGCGGGGCGCGTGGCGACGACCCGGGTGCCGGCGCGGATCTCGAGCCGGAAGCTGCCGTCGGCCGTGGCTGGGAGCACGAACGAGCCATCGGCGGCGAGTGCGGTGCCGAGCACCTCGGCGACCTGCGTCATGCCGAGCAGCTCGGCAGCGAGTCCGCCCGCAGGCACGTCGGGCAGCGCCACCACGCGCCAGCCGACGCGGTTGCCCGGGGCGAGCACGCGCCCGCGCACCTCGCCGGTCGGCGCCACGAGATCGAGCGCCAACGTGCGGAAGCCCTGCACGGCGACGCGGGGCAGGGCGATGGCTCTGGCCCCGTCGCCCGGTCCATCGTCGGGCAGCAGCAACACCAGGTGGTCGCCGCGCGGCACCCCGCCGGCGTCGTAGCTGCGCCCGTGCGTCTTGGCCCGGATCCAGCGCCGCGCGCCGGCATGCGGCACGAAATGCGGCACCAGGCCCTCGGCGCCGCCGACGATCGTGCCGACGACGCGCACGGCATCCGGCGGTTCGGTCGCGATCGTCACGTCCGCCTGTTCGCCGGCGGCGATCGCGTAGCGCTCGGTCACCAGGGCGTCGTCGTCCGAGTCGAACGGGTGCGCCAGCACCGCGACGTAGTAGCTGCCCGCCAGCAGGCGTGGGAAGTGCGCACGGCCCTCGGCGTCGGTGCGCGCCCGTTCGTGGAAGTCGAGCCCGCGTCGACGGGCCTGCATCGTCACCAGCAGGCAGGCGCCGGGGATCGGCGTGCCGGCGGCGTCGACGACGCGAAGGCGAAGGCTCGCGCGCGGCTCGAGGCGAACGGTCGGCTCGAGTTCGGGCTGTGGCGCGAACGTGTGGCTCTGCCAGTCGTCGTGCTCGACGACGATGGTGCACGTAGCACCGTCCTTCGGCAGCGCGAGTGCGAACGAGCCGTCGGCGCGGGTCTGCACGGCGCGCGGCGAACGCCAGCCGGTGGCGGTCTCGACGCGGGTGGCCACCTTGGCGCCGGCAATCGGCGCGCCGGTGGCCGCCACGACGACGCGGCCGCGCTGCACGGTGGGAGCCAGCGCCTCGGCGAGGCCGAAGTCGACCAGCAGGTCGAGTTCGATCGGCTGGCCGGCGACGGGCTGCACGATCGCGCCGAGCGGTTCGGGCGTCGTTTCGCTCCACTCGCCGGCGCTGTAGCCCGCGCACTCGACGCGCACGTGCAGCGGCAGGCCCGGCACGAATCGCGCGGTGCCGCGGAACTCGCCGTTGACGCCGGCGGCATCGTTCGGCGACGTGAGGTGCGGCAGCGGCAGGCGGAGCGGTTCACCCGGCGCCGTCACGCGGAGGAAGGTCGTCGCCGAGACGCGGAACGACGGCACCGGCACGCTGCCCTGGCGTTCGTGCACGCGCACGCGCAGCGGCGCCTCGTGCACGCGCAGTAGCACGATCGTCGCCAACTCGCCGAACCGCAGCGGCCACCGTTCCTCGGCGCTCACGTAGTCGGCGTGGTCGACCTCGACCTCCAGCCCGCCGGGCTCGGCGTGGACCGCCGAGAATGGGAACGCACCGCTGGCGTCGGTGCTCGCCCCGAGGTCCGCGGCGCTGGCTCCTCGTTCGATCAGGGTCTCGGCGAACCATGCCGGCGCCAGGCGCACGCGCGCCCCGGCGATCGGCGCGCCGTCCGCATCGACGACCCGCCCGGCAAGGGTGCGGGTGGCGGCCGGCGTCGCGGCCTGCCGCGGCCCGGTTTCGGTCGCGACGACGGCGGCGGCCGGCGCGAACATCGTGTCGATCGGCGCGTCGCTCCCGAAGTCCGGCGGCGGCGGGACCGGGCGCCCGCTGTCGAGGGTCGCCACGACGACCGCACCCCCGAGCAGGAGGGCCGCGGCGGCGAGCAGGGTCCGGCGACGCGGCATGCGGGCTTACTTGTCGGCGGGCGGCGCGGCCTTGGCGAGCGCTTGCTCGGCGCGTTGCTCGAGCGGCCCCGCGTGCTGCTGCAGCAACGCGTCGTTCGCCGGCTGCTTGAGCTGCGGCTTGTCGGCGACACGTTCGCGCAGGGCCGCGAGCGCGGTGGCCTTGTCGGCCTCGTCCTTCGCTGCCGCCACGCGCTCGAGGGCCGTGGCGAGGTCGTGCATGCGCCGGTTGATCGCGAAGTGGTCGCGCATCGCGTCGGCGAACACGGCCTCGGCGTCGCCGCCCTTCGCCGAATCGCACACCACGACCGCGCGCAGCTCGAAGCCCTTCTTCGGCCGCGGCGCGATCACGAACATCGCCAGCGTGCCCTCGGCGAGCTGCGAGCCGTCCTTCGTCTGCCGATGCTCCTTGCCGTCGGGCAGGCGCGCGAGCTGCACGTCGAACGTCAGCACGACGCCGTCGGCCTTGCCGAGCAGGTGCGCACGCGGCTGCAGCGTGGCCGTCACCGGCACCTTGAAGTACTGCGTGCCGCTGACGACGGTGAGCGACCCGGCACCACCGAGCTGGCCGTCGGCGAGGCGCTCGCGCTTGCCCTCCTTCCACTTGCCGAGCGTGCCGATCGCGACGATCGCGCCGGGATGTGCGAGGTCGCGATGGAAGTCGACGAAGCGCGGGCCGTCGCTGCTCGGCAGCGCGATCTGGGCGGCGGCCAGCGGCAGCAGGCAGAAGAACGGCAACGCGCGGAGCATCCGTGCAGCCTAGCGGGGACCGCGTCTCAGCGGACGGCCGCGATCGCCTGCGCGTAGTCGGGCTCCTGCGCGATCTCCGGCACCAGCTGGCTGTGCACGACCTTGCCGGCGGCATCGATCACGACGACCGCCCGGGCGAACAGCCCGGCGAGCGGCCCATCCTGCATCGTGACGCCGTAGTCCTTGCCGAAGTCGGGCCCGCGGAACCAGCTCGCGGTGGTCACCTTCTCGATGCCCTCGGCGCCGCAGAAGCGCTTCATTGCGAACGGCAGGTCCTTCGACACGCAGACGACGACGGTGTTCGGCAGCGCGGCTGCCTTCTGGTTGAACGTGCGCACCGAGGTCGCGCAGACGCCGGTGTCGACGCTCGGGAAGATGTTGAGCACGACGTTCTTGCCGGCGAGGTCCTTCTTGCCGAGCGGCGACAGGTCGTTCTTCGTCAGGGTGAAGTCGGGCGCGTTGGCACCAACCTTGGGGAGCTCGCCGACGGTGGCGACGGGATTGCCTTTGAACGTGATCTTGGCCATGCCGCAGGTGTACGCGACGGCCGGTGCCGGAGCCAACGCGAGAAATGCCGGGAGACCTTCCCGCACCCGGGGACTTGCGGGTGACGGACCGCACGCGGGCAGGCATGATCTGCGCCACGATGATCATGCGCCGCCGTCTGCCGTTCGCTCTCCTCACCGCGTTCGTGTTCGCCGCCTGCACCAGCGAACACTCCCACGACCACCCGTTGGCTGGCAGCTGGGGCCAGGACACCGGCAGCGACAAGAAGGGCGTCTACCTCGAGTTCGACACCTCGGGCACCAAGTGCATCGTGCACGGCGCGCCGCGCGAGGACGGCACGCACGATCACCCCGCGGCGACCTACACCTGGGACGCGGCGACGAAGGCCGTGACGGTGAACGGCAAACTGCTCGGCGATGCCAAGGCAGAGGCCTGGACGGGCGCGCTCGCCGGCGAGGTGCTGACGCTGACCGGTGGCGCCGACACGCTGAAGTTCAAGAAGGGCGGCTCGGCGCACTGATCGCCGCGACCGCGACGGGCCTCGCTTTCTCGGCCCGCGCGCCTATCGTTCGCGCTGCCCCGAACGCGCCATGGCCAACACGCCGCACTCCGACACCACCACGGACGGCATCCGCATCCAGGCGGCGGCCGAGTACCTGCCGCACGACAACCTGCCGCCGGAGTTCCTCGCGGCCGACGCCGACCGCAAGAAGCACTTCGTGTTCCGCTACAAGATCACGATGTCGAACCTCGGCGCCCGTCCCGCGCGCCTGCTGCTCCGCCACTGGATCATCGTCGACGGCGAAGGTCGTCGTGAGGACGTGCGCGGCCGCGGCGTGATCGGCGAGTTCCCGAAGCTCGGTGCGGGCGAGAGCTACTCCTACGTGAGCTTCTGCCCGCTGGCGACGAAGTGGGGGACGATGGAGGGCAGCTACACCTTCGAGCGCGACGATGGCGCGCGCTTCCACGTCAAGGTCGGCCGCTTCCTGCTGGTCCCGACCGCACCGCCGCTGCAGCTCGAGTCGCCGTCGCGCTAACGCCGGACGGCCCCCCGGCGTCCAGGGGCGCACACGCATGGCGGGTGACCGCGACGCGCAGTGGACCGAGCAGGTGGCCCTGGCCAGACGCGGCGACCCTGCCGCGTGCGAGGCTCTGTACGCGCGGTTCGCACGCACGGTGCACGCCATCGCGCTGGCCCATGTCGGCGCGCAGCACGCCGACGACGTCACCCAGGAGGTCTTCAGCTCGGTGTTCGCTTCGCTCGGCAGCCTGCGCGATTCGGCCGCCTTCCCGGCGTTCCTCTGCACCGCCGCGCGCAACGCTGCGCGCGACGTGCTGCGGGCCCGGTCGCGCGCGCCGAAGACCGTGCCGGCCGACGAACTGTGCGAACCTGGGCCCTCGCCGGCGGCGACTGCCGAGCAGACCGAACTCGCGGCGAAGGTGCTGGCGACGATCCGACGGCTGCCGGACGCCTACCACGAGACGCTGCTGCTGCGGCTGGTTGGCGGACTCTCGGGCCCCGAGATCGCCGCGCGGGTCGGCATGACGCACGGCTCGGTGCGGGTGAACCTGACGCGCGGCATGCAGTTGCTGCGCCCGCTGCTGCAGGAGGCAGGACTGCCGTGAGCGAACACGACGACTACCTGTTCGATCCTGGGGCGAAGCCCGACCCCGAAGTGGCAGCGCTCGAGCGCGCGTTGGCGCCGTTGCGCTGGCGGGGCGAGCGGATGCGGGCGCCCAGGGCGTCGCGGCGCATCGGGCCGCGTTGGCTCGTGGTGGCGGCGGCCGTGTTGGTGGCGGCCTTCGCCTGGTGGGCGTTGCCGGGCGGCGACGAGTCGCTGCGACCGGACAGCCGCAAGCGCGTGTTCGCCAGTGCGGCGGCGCCGCGCACCATCGTGCTCGGCGACCTCGCCGAGGTCACCCTGCTGCCGGACAGCGAGCTGGTGTTCGTGCACTGGCGCGAGGACCAGGCGCTGTTCGCACTGGAGCGCGGCGGCCTCGTCGCGCGCGTCGAACCGCCGCCCAAGGTGCAGCCGGCGTGGTTCGTCGTCGACACGCCGCTCGGGCGCGTGATCGACCAGGGCTGTCGCTACGAACTCTCGGTGCGCGACGGCGAGGCGACCGTGCGCGTGACCGAGGGCGCGGTGACGTTCGTCGGCCGCGACCGCACGGTGTTCGTGCCGGCGGGAGCGTCGGCGGTGGTTGGCAACGGCGGGCCGCTGACGCCGTGCTTCGACGACGCCGCGGCCGAACTGCGCAAGTCGGTGCGTGAGTACGACGAGGTCACGGCGAAGGGCGCGGACCTCGAACAGCGCTCGATGGCGGTGAAGCAGGTGCTCGCCGCCAGCCGCGAGCGCGTCGACTCGCTGGTGCTCTGGCATCTGCTGCGCGATCCGGAGCCGATGCTGCGCGAGGCGGCCGAGGCGCACCTGATCGCGCTCGTCGGCACGCCGATCGCGTCCAAGCAGTCGACGTTCGATCCGGAGGAGTGGCTGCCGTTCTTGCGCCTCGCGGCGTGGCAGCGCGCCGGCAAGTAGCGCCTGCAGTCTCAGGCCTGCGGTCGGCGGTAGCGGCCGTCGAACCGGTAGGTCCGGAGGTCGTCGTCGTGGAGCGTCCGGAGGTATTCGTGGGCGCGGTTCTGGCGCAGCAATTCGGCGTCGTGGTGCGGAACGACCTGTTCGGCGACGAGGCCGGCGGCCGCGAACGTGCGCTGCCAGTCCGAACAGCGCAGCCGGTTCACGTAGGACCCACGGTTGCTGGTCATCAGCCGCCAGAGCCGTTCGCCGTGGCGCAGGCACTCGTACTGACGGCCGGCGTCGAACATGTGGTAGTGGTCGCGGAGGTCGACGCGGCAGACCAGGGCACCCCCCGGCGCCAGCACGCGGGCGATCTCGGCGACGACTCTCACCGGAGCGCGCACGTGCTGCAGGCAGTAGCTGGCCCACACGAGGTCGAACGAGGCCTCGGCGAAAGGCAGCGCCTCGCCGCTGTAGACGCGATAGTCGATGCCGGCCCGCCGTGCCGCGCCCGGATCGTGGTAGCGCACGATGTCGACGGCCGCGCACGCGGCGGCGCCCGCACGCCGAGCGAGCTGCAGCACCTCGAGCGTCTTGCCCGGCCCGAGCTCGAGGATGCGGGCGCCGGCGACGGGTCCGAACGACTGCCAGAACGCGAAGAGCTCCGCGGCGCGCGCCGGATCGCCGTCGATGCCGGTGACGTGCTTCTTCGCGGCGAGGCGGCGGACCAGGGGGATGCCGAGCAGCGCGTTCTGCAGCACGGCGCACCAGACCTTCATCGGCGCCTCGCTGGCCGCGCCAGTTGCCGGCAACCGCAGAAGGGGCGGGCGTTCGCCATCGTCACTCGAGCCCGAGCGCGCGCCGCACCGCGTGCTTGTCGACCTTGCCGCCGGCGAAGTCGTCGAAGGCGCGCGCCGGCGGCCGGATCAGGTGCCGAGCGATGAACGGCGCGCCTTCCTCGGCGCCCTGCTGGCTGTCCTTGAAGCAGCATTCCCATTCGAGCGTCGCCCAACCTTCGTAGCCGTACTTGGTCAGCAGGCTGAAGATCGCGGTGAAGTCGACCTGGCCGTCGCCGAGCGAACGGAAGCGGCCGGCGCGGTTCTGCCAGCCCTGGTAGCCGCCGTAGACGCCGACGCGGCCGTTCGGGCGGAACTCGGCGTCCTTGACGTGGAAGGCCTTGATGCGCTCGTGGTAGAGGTCGAGGTACTCGAGGTAGTCGAGCTGCTGCAGCACGAAGTGGCTCGGGTCGTAGAGCAGGCAGGCGCGCGGGTGCTCGTCGACGTGGTCGAGGAACGCTTCGTAGCTGGCCCCGTCGTGCAGGTCCTCGCCCGGGTGCACCTCGTAGGCGCAGTCGACGCCGCACTCGTCGGCGAAGTCGAGGATCGGCCGCCAGCGCCGCGCCAGTTCCTTGAAGCCCTCCTCGACGAGACCGGCCGGCCGCTGCGGCCACGGGTAGACCGTGTGCCACATCAGCGCGCCGCTGAAGGTCGCCATCGCCGTCAGCCCGAGGTGCTTGCTGGCCTGCAAGCACAGCTTCACTTGTTCGGTGCCGTAGCGGCACATCGCGTCCGCGGTGTTCACCTCGGGCGGCGCGAACACCTGGAACATCGACGTGTAGGCCGGGTGCACCGCGACCAACTGGCCCTGCAAATGCGTGCTGAGTTCGCTGATCTGCACGCCGGCGTCGGCCGCGATCGCGCGCAGGTCGTCGCAGTACGCCTTGCTGGCCGCCGCCTTCTTGAGGTCCATGCAGCGCGCGTCCCACGACGGCACCTGCACGCCGGCGTAGTCGAGGCCGGCTGCCCACTTGCACGCGGTGTCGAAGCGGTTCAGTGGCGCGTGGTCGGCCATGAACTGCGCGAGGAAGATGCCGGGACCTTTCATCATGGGGAGCACCTCGGGGGTCGTGGCAACCTAGCGGACCGCGTGGGGCTTGCCCACGACGACGGCGGCGAGTCGTCGTTCAGCGCGGCACCTTCACCCAGCCGCCGCCGTCGCACGACGCCAGCACCGCTTCGAGCACGGCCTGCACGGCGACGCCGTCCGCGAAGTCCGGGGCGAACGGCTTGCCCGCGTGCAGCGCGCGCACGAAGTCGACGACGTGGTGCACGAACGTGTGCTCGTAGCCGACGATGTGGCCGTCGGGCCACCAGTTCGCGGCGTACGGATGCGCGCCGTCCATGCACATCACGGTGCGGAAGCCCTGGCCGTCGCGCGGGTCGGCGAACGAGAACACCTCGAGCTCGTTCATGCGTTCGAGGTTCCAGCGGATCGAGCCTTTCTCGCCGCTGATCTCGATGCAGTTGTGGTTCTTGCGGCCCGGGGCCACGCGCGTCGCTTCGTAGGTGCCGATCGCGCCGCCCTGGAACTTCGCGAGGAAGCACAGCGCATCGTCGACGTCGACCTTCGCCTTGCCGCCGCGACCGTCCGGCCGCTGCTTGGTGAACGTCTGCTGCACGCCGCACACCGCCTCGAACTCGAGACCCGTGAGCGCGCGCGTCAGGTCGATCAGGTGGGCGTTGAGGTCGCCGTGCGCGCCGCTGCCGCAGGTCTTCTTGCTGGTGCGCCAGCTCGCCGGCAACTCGGGATCGCACAGCCAGTCCTGCAGGTAGACCGCGCGCACCTGCCGCACGGCGCCGAGGTCGCCGCGCGCGACCATCGCGGCTGCCAGCGCCGTCGCCGGCGCGCGCCGGTAGTTGTGCCACAGGCCGACGCGCACCTTCTGCTTCTTGGCGAGGGCCGCCATCTCCTTCGCCTGCGCCAGCGTCATCGCCAACGGCTTCTCGCACAGCACGTGCTTCTTCGCCCGCAGTGCTGCCATCGCGATGCCGTGGTGGCTGTCGTTCGGCGTGCACACGTCGACGACGTGGATCCCGGGATCCGCGAGCACGGCGTCGAGGTCGGTCGAGGCGCGCGCGAAGCCCAGCTTCTGCGCCGCCGCACTGGCGCGATCGAGATCGCGGCCGACCACGACCGCTGGCTCGATGCGGAACGGCAGGTCGAAGAAGTGCCCGGCCTGGCGCCAGGCATTGCCGTGGGCGCGGCCCATGAACGCATGGCCGACCATGGCGACGGCGAGGACGGGACGGCTGCCGGCAGCGGCGGCGTTGGCTACGGACGTGAGCGCCATCGCCGCAGGATCGCACAGCGGGGCGCTCGTCGCCACGGCGAGTTGGCGCGGTCCCGCGGCGTCGTCGTGGTCGTGGCCGGCGTTGCTACCAGCCTTCGAAGCGCGCGATCACCGTCCGGAAGGCCGCCGGCACCGGTGCTGGCGCGAAGTTCGCGTCGAGCGCGCAGTGCGTCGTGTGGCCGCTGGCGACCAGCCGGTTCTCGGTCTTGTGCCGCAGCCGGAAGTCGAACGTGAAGCTCGAGGTGCGGATCTCGCGCATGCGCACGTCGATCGTCAGCACGTCGTCGAGCCGGGCCGGCGACTTGAAGTCGAGATGGGCCGCGACGACCACGTTGTCGAAGTCCTTGATCGGCCGGCCGGCGTCGGTGAGGCCGAGGTTGCGCAGGTAGTCGACGCGCCCGACCTCGAGGTAGACGAAGAAGTTGCCGTGGAACACGATGCCCATCGCATCGGTCTCGGGCAGGCGCACGCGAACCTCGGTGCGGAAATGGAAGGGAGCGTCGTGCGCCATGCGGGTGGACTCAGTGCGCGAAGCCACGCACCGCGACCGTGAAGGCCGGAGTGCCGGTGGCGTGGCTGTCGACCACCGCCTGCAGGAAGAACGGCAGCACCTGCGGTGCGACTGGCGGCAGCGTCAGGTTGTAGGTCGCGACGGCCTGCTGGCAGGCCACCGACGGGCTCGGCAGCAGCGGCCCGGTGACGCCCCAGGCGACGACGACGAGCGGTTCGCCGAGGATCAGCGCGTTGCCGATGCCGGGAAACGGCACGCACGGTGGGCTCGGCGGCGTGGTGCTCAGGCCCAGGATCCAGAGCGAGTTGGCGCCGCCGTAGATGCGGATGCGGCGCGTCGACGACAACGAGGTCGTGGTAGCGGTCGGCGCGCCGAGCGGCGCGCACGTGAACGGCCCGCAGACCTGGCCGACCACGGGCGTCGCAATGGCCACCAGCGACACCGCCTGCATGGTGAGGCCGACGTCGACGACGCCCGTGGTGCTGGTCTGGGCGGGTGCCGTGGCGAACGAGGCAAACAGGGCGAGCAACGTGGCAAGGCGCATGGTTGGGCTCCGTCGGGGCAGTCGGGCTTCCGGATGCTAGCAACTCCGCGCGTTGGCTTCGCGGGGATGGATGGCTAGGTTCGCCGTGTGCCCACGATCCGTCTCGGCCAACCTGATCTCCCGTTGTCGACCCTGGTCGCGGCAAGCCGCGCCGGTGCGCGCCTCCAGCTGTCCCCGGCGAGCCGCGAGCGCGTGCGCGCGAGCCGCGCGGTCGTCGAGCGCGCGGTCGCCGACGGCGCCACGATGTACGGCATCAACACCGGCTTCGGCAAGCTGGCCGGCGTGCGCATCGCCGACGAGCAGCTCGCGCAGTTGCAGCAGAACCTGTTGCTGAGCCACGCGACCGGCGTCGGCGAACCGCTGCGCCAGGAGCAGAGCCGGCTGGCGTTCGCGCTGCGCATCCACAACCTGGCGCTGGGCTTCTCCGGCGTGCGCATCGAACTGCTCGAGCAGGCGCTGGCGTTGTTCAACGCCGGCTTCGTGCCGGTGATCCCGTCGCAGGGGTCCGTCGGCGCCTCGGGCGACCTCGCCCCGCTCAGCCACATGGCGCTGCCGCTGATCGGGCGCGGCGAAGTGCACGACGGCGAGCGCGTGATCGCGGGGGCGAAGGCGTTGCAGCGCCTCGGTCGCGCGCCGCTGCAGCTGCGCGAGAAGGAAGGGCTCGCGCTGATCAACGGCACGCAGATCATGACCGCGATCGGTTGCCTCGTGCTGCACGAGGCGCTGCTCGTCGCCAAGACCGCCGATGTCGCCTGCGCGATGACGGTCGAGGCGCTGCGCGGCAGCGAGAAGCCGTTCCAGGCGCGGCTGCACGCCGTGCGCGCGCACCCGGGCCAGGAGGCGACCGCGGCGAACCTGCGCGCGCTGCTGGCGGCGAGCGCGATCGTGCCGAGCCACGTCGACTGCGCGAAGGTGCAGGACGCCTACTCGCTGCGCTGCGCGCCGCAGGTGCACGGAGCGGCGAAGGACGGCATCCGCTACGCGCTCGACGTGCTGGTCACCGAGGCCAACTCGGTCACCGACAACCCGCTGGTGTTCCCGGAAGGCGACGTCGTCAGCGGCGGCAACTTCCACGGCCAGCCGGTCAGCCAGGCGCTCGACTTCCTGGCGATCGCGGTGAGCACGCTCGCGAACATCAGCGAGCGCCGCATCGAGCAGTTGGTGAACCCCGACATCAGCGGCTTGCCACCGTTCCTGGCCAGGAACCCTGGCCTCGAGAGCGGCTTCATGATCCCGCAGGTCGTCGCCGCGTCGCTGGCGAGCGAGAACAAGTCGCTCGCGCATCCGGCCAGCGTCGACACCATCCCGACCTCGGCGAACCGCGAGGACCACGTGTCGATGGGTGTCACCGCCGCGCGCCATGCCGATCGGGTGGTCGCCAACACCGCCAAGGTGCTCGGCATCGAACTGCTGTGCGCGGCGCAGGGCCTCGACCTCGGCGAACCGTTGCGCCCCGGCAAGGGCGTCGCGGCGGCCTACGGCGCGCTGCGGCGCGAAGTGCCCGGGCTCGACGGCGATCGGTTCCTGGCGCCGGACCTGGCGACGGCCGAGCGGCTCGTGCGCGACGGCTCGCTGGTCGCGGCGGTCGAGAAGAAGGTCGGCGCGCTGGCGGTGTGATGCGGGCGGCTCAGAGCGCGCCCATGCGCCCCGCCTGGTAGTCGGCGATCGCGGTCGCGATCTCGGCGCGCGTGTTCATCACGAACGGTCCGTGGCCGACGACCGGTTCGGCGATCGGTTCGCCCGCGAGCACGAGGCACTGCGCGCTGGCGGTGGTGGCTCGCACCACGTGCTCGCCGCCGCCCGTCGCGAGCTGCGCCAGTTCGCCAGCGACGACGCGCGCACCGTCGATCTCGAGCTCGCCGCGCCGCACCAGCACCATCTTGGTGAACGCCGGCGGCAGCGCGATCGGCAGGCGGCCGCCCGCGCGCAGGTCGGCGTCCCACAGGTGCACGGGCGTCACCGTGCGCGCCGGGCCGCGGGCTCGGCCGTACTCGCCGGCGATGACGCGCACGCTGCCCGCGCCGCCCGCCAGTTCGTGGCGGGGGAACGCCGCATCGCGCAGATCCTGGTACCGCGGCGGCGACATCTTGGCGCTCGCCGGCAGGTTGACCCAGAGCTGCACCATCTCGAGTTCGCCGCCGCGCTTGGTGAACGCAGCGCCGTGCAGTTCTTCGTGCACGACGCCGCTCGCCGCGGTCATCCACTGCACGTCACCCGGGCCGATGGTGCCGCCGTGCCCCGCCGAGTCGCGGTGCGCCACTTCGCCGGCGTAGACGATCGTGACCGTCTCGAAGCCGCGGTGCGGGTGCGGACCCACGCCGCGCGGCGTGCGGCTCGGCGCGAAGTGCGTCGGCGGCGCGTAGTCCAGCAGCAGGAACGGGCTGATCGATGGCCCGTCGCCGTAGGAGAACAGCGAGTGCACCGGGAAACCGTCGCCGACCCAGTGGGCGCCCTGGCTGCGGCGGATCGTGGGGGAGTTCGTCATCGGGTGCCCCCTGTAGTCCCGCAACGGGGTGCGCGAAAGGCGGCGGCGTCAGCGGATGGCGAACGCGATCCCGTTGCTGAACGACAGCCCGCCTGGTGCTGCGTCGAGGGCGACGTGCTGCGCGTAGAACGTGCGGCCCGCGAAGCCCGGCCCGAGTGCCAGCGGGAACGACAGGCTCGCCGGCGAACTGCCGTTGGCGACGCCGTTGAGCAGGGCGTCGGCGCTGACGTACAGGTTGCAGCCGACGGTGCCGAAGGTCGGATCGAGCGACGCCGGCAGCGGCACGCTGCCCCAGACACTCGACGACAGGCCGAGCACGAGCAGGCCGGCGGCGCCAGCACCGTGCCCGGTCGAGATCGTCGTCACGGTCTGGTTGGCGCGGAACGGACCGGTCGCGCGCAGCGTCGCGGTGCCGAACGTGGCGGCGCAGCCAACACCGAACGGACGCCCGTAGCCGCCGCCCCACGCCACGGCGATGCCGTTTACGTTGCCGAGCGGAGCGGTGTTGTTGACCAGGAACACGGGCGTGCCGCCCGCGCGCGGGATGCGGTAGACCTGGCCGGTGCCGCCGCCGGCGATGAAGTCGCCGTTGTGGTCGACGTCGAGCGCGTTGGGCCCGGGCACCGAGCCGGCGGGGCAGACGTTGGTGACGGTGCCGGTGGCGTCCACGCGGATCACGCGGTTGACGGAGAGCACGGTGGCGATGACGTCGCCGGTCACCGGATCGAAGGCGATGCCGGTGACGTAGCCGCCGAGGCTGCCGACGACGGGCACGCCGGTCGTGGCGCCGTTCGGCAGGCGGTAGATGCCGCCGTTGCCGCCGACCACCACGTCGCCGGTCAACGGATCGACGATGCCGGAGCTGAGTTCGCTGCCCCACGGTTGGACGCCGCTCGACAGTTCGGTGACGACGCCGGTCGCCGGGTCCAGCCGACGCACCTGCGCGCTGGTGCTGTCGACGAAGACGACGTGGTGGTTCTCGTCGAACGACATCTGCGACACGATGCCGATGTTGGACGTCAGCAGCGTGTAGACGACGTTGCCGGGACCGAGCACGGTGGCGCGGCCGAGGAATCCGAAGCCGCCGATCAGGAAACTCGACGGGCTCTGCGGATCCCACAGGATCGCCTGCGACGTGCCGGTGCCCTGGAAGCCCGGAGTGGGGTAGGCGGTGACCGGCGTCGTGCCGGGGAAGATGCCGAACGTCGTGCTCGAGAAGCCGGTGAGCGCGATGTGGCCGGGGTTCACCTGGGCGGCGAGCGTGGCGACGAACGAGAGGGACGCGAAGAGGAGTCGGCGCATGCTGGCGGTGGCGAAGGGGCGGTGCCGCATGGTGGTGGGCGCCGCCGAGGTGGTCAAGCCGGCCCGGCGCCGTTCGTCGCGGCCCGCACGGCCCGCGGCGTCGACGCCGATGGCGGCCCGAGCAGGAAATCGCGGTCGACTCGCCGGGAAACGAGCGCCGCTCGGGCCGCCCTGCTTTGATGGTCGCGTGACTTCGGATGCTCGCGACGATTCCGGCGAGGCCTTGCGCGCGGCGGCGGCCGCGTTGGGCCAGGATCTCGGGCCGGCGGCGGTGGCCGATGCCGTCGCCTCGTTGGCCGCATCCCTGCCCGACGTGGGAACCGTGGTCGGCGACTATCGGCTGGGGCCGGTGATCGGGCAGGGGGGCATGGGCGTCGTGCGTATCGCCGAGCAGGTGTCCGTGCCCGGGCGCAAGGTTGCGGTGAAGTTGCTGCCCGGCGCCGGGTTGTCGCCGGTGGCGCGCCAGCGCTTTGCACGCGAAGTCGAGGTGATCGGGCGCCTCGACCACCCGCACATCGTGCCGATCCTGTCTTCGGACGTGCACGGCAGCGTGCCGTACTTCGCGATGAAGTTCGTCGCCGGGAAGTCGCTGCGCGATCTCGTGCGCGACGGGAGCTTGCGCGGCGAGTGGCGGACGATCGCTTCGTTGGTGCGTGACCTCGCGGCGGCGTTGGCGCATGCGCACTCGCACGGCGTGGTGCATCGCGACGTCAAGCCCGGCAACGTGATCGTCGACGGTCAGGGGCGGGCGATGCTGCTGGACTTCGGCTTGGCGAGCCTGGCCGAGGGGACCGACCTGACCGTGTCGACGGATTCCCTCGGCACCCTCGACTACATGGCCCCGGAGCAGATCGATCGCACGGCGGGAACGGTGGGGCCGCGCACGGACGTCTACGGGCTCGGCATCACGTTGTTCGAATGCCTGTGCAGCCGGACGCCGTTCGCCGAGTCGTCGCGGCAAACCACCCTCGTGCGCATCCTGCGCGGCGACCATGCCTCGCCGCGGGTCCATACGCCATCGGTCCCGCGCGACCTGGCGACGATCTGCAGCAAGGCGATCGAGGCACGGCCCGGCGACCGCTACGTCGATGCGAACGCCTTCGCCGCCGATCTCGACGCGTTCCTGGCCTACCGACCGATCGCCGCCCGGCCGCGCAGTTGGGTCGCCACCGTCTGGTCGGTCATGCGCCGCAACCGCGTCGCCGCCATCGGCGCCGTCGTCGCGCTGGCCGTGATCGCCGCGGTCGTGGGCTGGTTCGCCTGGTTGCAGCCGGCACGAACGGTCCAAGCCAGGCTGGGCGCCGCGGCCGAACTCGCGCATGAGCACGCGACCGTCGCGGCCGCGGCGACGGCTCTGGCCGACGAACTGCACGCGGCACGCGAGCGGCGGCCCGGCATCGTGCTCGATCGCGCGTTCGATGCGCAGCAACGGCGCCTGCGGGACCTGGACGCGACGGCCGAACGACTCGCCGCCGCCCTCGAGGAGATCGTCCAGCAGTGCCTGCTGCTCGCCCCGCACGACCGGCTGGTCCACGAGCGCCACGCCGACCTGCTGGCCGCGCGGCTGCGCGAGCTGTTGGCCGGTGGCGGCGTCGTGCATCGGGCGGAGGCCGTGGCCCGCACGCAGGAGCGACTGCGGCGCGCCGACGCGTCGGGGCGCCACACGGCGCTGCTCGACGACACGGCGCTGCTGCAGGTCGGGTGCGTGCAAGGTGCGGCGCGCGCGGTGCTCTGTGCTGCCGTCGTCGATGCGGACGGCTGCGCGCGCTGGACGGCTCCCGACGATGCGCGCAGCGTCGCGCTCGGTAGCACGCCGTGCGCGACGCGGATCGCCGAGGGCAGCTGGTTGCTGCATGCGACGTTGCCGTCGTTCGGCCCGATCCGGCTGCCGCTGCTCGTGCGTCGCACCGCGGTGGCGGATCCGGACGAGCACCGGGTCGACCTCGTGTTTCCGGCCGCCGACGACGGCGACGGCGGCTTCGTGCCCGTGCACGCCGGCTTCGGCGTCGTCAGCGGCGGTGCGGCGGCCGCGGGTGGCGTTCGCGACCGGATCAGGTGGCACGACGCGTTCACCATCCAGGATCGCGAACTGCGCCTCGCCGACTGGCTGCGCTGGTCCGGGGAGCCGCCGACCGCCCTCGAGCAGAGCGAACTCGAGGCCGGCCGCACCCTGCTGCCGGCGACCGACTGGAATCGCATCGTGCACGTTCTCGGTCGGCTCAATGCGCGTGAAGCCAGACTCGGCACGGGCCGCTATGTCGCCCTGCCGACGCCAGCGCAATGGCGCCGCGCCGGGCAAGGCGCCGACGGGCGGCCTTGGCCTTGGGGATTCGTGCACGACCTGCGGTTCTCGCGCAACTACTGGTCGGTGGCCGATGCCCGCCAGGATCTCTCCTTCCGCGCGTCGCCCGAACAGGACGTGTCGCCGTTCGGCATCCACGAACTGGCGGGTTCGATGCGCGAGGTCTGCCTGCCGGGCGACGCGCTGCGCAGTCTCGGCACGCGGCTGTTCCTGTTGTGCGGCGGCTCGACGTTCTCGGTCGATCCGGACGATCTCGCGTTGACCAACGAACGCACGATCGTGCACGGCGACACGGTACATGACGTCGGCCTGCGCCTCCTGCGCGCGCCATTGCCGGTGGTGCCGGAGGGCCCGTCGCGGCTCGGCCTCGAGGACGTCACGGCGGCGCGGCTGCGCGTCGTCGCCGTGCGCGGGCCGTTGCAGGAAGAGCTGCCGGTCGACGAGCGCGTGCGCTGGCAGGACGGGGGCGTCGTCGTCGATGGCTATGGCGGCAGTTTCTCGCCGGAACTCGTCGTCTGGCAGCCGGTGCGACTACCGGCGGCGACAGCCGCGATCGACCTGGAGTTCACGGCCCGATGCGTGCGCGCGCCCGAGCGCAGCCAGGTGGCCCTCGTGCTCGGCACGCAACCGGGATTCGACGCGCACGACGAACGGTTGGCGGTGCGCCTGTTGCCCAGGGCAATGCACGTCGTGCACCGGGACGCCGTGGTCGCCAGCGTGGCGATGCCCGAGCGGGCCGAGAGCGCCGTGTTGCGCCTGCAGATCGGGCCGCATGGCGATGGCGCGGTCGCGACCCTTGCCTGCGACGGCGAGCCGGTGGCGCGCCTGCCGTTCGCATTCCCCGCATCGACGCCGCCGCACTGGCGGTACGTGGCGCTGCGGCTGCCGACGTTCGTCGGCATGACCGTCGACGTGCGCGCATTGCGCGTCGAGGAGCGGTGACGTGGACCCGCTGCTGCGAGCCGCGATCGACGGGGACGAGGCCGCGCGGACGGCTCTGGTCGCCGCCAACGCGCCGCGGCTGCGGCGTTATCTCGAGCGCCGTTCGGGGCAGCGACTGCGGCGCGACGTGTCGGCGGCCGATCTGGCGCAGGAGGTGTTCCTGCGCGTGTTCGTGGCCATGCGCGCGATGCCCGAGGATGCGACCGCCGACACGTTCCGCCGCTGGCTCTACCGACACGCCGACTGGGTGCTGCAGAACCACGGTCGCGCGGCGGCGCGCCGCCGCGGGGAGTCCGCGGGGGATACGCCGCCCGCCGCGACGCCGTCGCCGCAGGCGTCGACGGGCGTGGTGACGGCCGCCGACGAGGTCGCCTGGCTGCGGGCGTTGCTGCAGAAGCTGCCCGCCAAGTACGCCGACGTCGTGCGACTCCGGCTCGACGGCCTCTCGTTCGAGGTCATCGGCCAGCGGCTCGGAGTCGACGAAGCCGCGGCCCGGCAGCGCTTCGCGCGCGTGCTGCAGACCCTGCGCGAACGTTCGTCGCCAGCGGCGGAGTGAACGGCGGGCCGCTCGGCCGGAGCCGCTCGCCGTCAGTTCTGCAGCAGCTTGTCGAGCGGGCCGTCGACGTAGGTCGGACCATCCGCAGGCTGCCACGGCTGGCCGCGGCGCAGCCCGGGATCGCCTTCGAACACCACGACGCCCTTCGTGTCGATCAGCAGCGCGCGCGGCATGCCGAAGAAGCCGGCCTTCACGAAGTAGGCGTCGTAGGTGCCGCCGCTCGCGTCGATCGCGATCGTCGCACCGGGCAACGGCTCCTTGGCGAGATGCGCCGCGAGGCCTTCCCGGGTCGTGCCGGCGTCGCACACGACGATCGTCGCCAGACCGCGCGGGGCACTGCGCGCGAGCACGTGCCGCAGCCAACTCGTGCACGGGATCACCTGGTCCTGCGCCGGCGACCAGAACAGCAGCAGCACCGGGCGGCCCCGAAGCGCGGCCAGCGTCGTGCTGTCGCCCTGCTCGAACTGCAGCGGGCCGAGCTCGGGGGCGGCGAAGCCCGTGAACGAACCGGGCGTGCGCTTGCTGGCGTCGGCGAGCACACGCTGCATCGCGATCTCACGCTCGATGCGCGCCGCGGGATCGAACGCATCGCGGCCGAGGATGCGGACGTTGCGGAACACCGCCTGGCCCGGGCCGCACAGCAGCCCGAACGCGCCGCGCACCACGCTCGCATCGGGGAACTCGAGCGAGCGCACGTAGAGGCCGTCGAAGTAGACGTCGAGCTGGCGGCCGGTCACGTCGATGCGCAGTTCGTGCCAGGCGCCGCCGACCGGCAGGCTGCGGTGGTCGTGGATCTCCCAGACGCCGCCCTGGTTGGTGGCGATGTCGAGGAAGCCCTTGGGGTGCAGCAGCACGGCGTGGAAGCGCTGGTCGCCCTTGCGGCCAAAGCACAGGCCGGCGAGATCGCCGAGCCAGGTGCCGGGTTGCTTGCTGTCGTCGGGGATCTGCACTTCGGCGGCCAGCGAGAAGTCGGCGTCGAAGGTCACGTCGGCGACCAGTTCGCGCGTGACCATCGTCGTGCCCGCCCGCGGCACTGCCGCGCGCACCAGCTTGCCGTAGGCCTGGAAGGCGTCGTCGCCGCCCGACCAACCGGCCAGGCTGCGTTCGTCGTAGGCGACGCGCCAGCGGGCGAGGCTCTTGCCGGTGCGCGCCGCGAGCTCGGCGTAGTAGGCCATCGCCTCGGGCACCGAGTAGTTCGCGGTCATGCGGCGCGCGATCTCGAGCGCCATCGTCGGCAGTTTGCGGGCTTCGTAGCCGCGCGCGAGCTGCAGGCCCTTCTGCGCGAACGCCTGCTTCTGCTGGCGATACCGCGCGACCAGCGGGTCGAGTTTGGTGATGCGCTGCTCGGCCTCGGCGTGGCGCGGATCGGCGGTCTTGCCGCTCGCCTCGAGCGCGCGACGGAACTCGCGCAACCGCGCCGCGGCCTCACCGCGCCGCTTCTTGTCGCGCTCGAGCGACGAGGCCAGCGACCACAGCACCTCGGCGTCGGCGGGCGCCCGTTCGCGGGCTTCGTCGAGGAACTCGATCGCCAACGCGTGCTCGCCGCGCGCCGTCGCCGCCTTCGCCCACTGCACGAGTTCGTCGCCGACGGTGACCTTGCCGGTCTCGATGTCGCGCAGCCGCAGGATCCAGTCGCGCCAGATCGGGTCGAGTTCGGCGAGGGTCTTCGCCGGCGAGAGCGGTGCTGCGAGCACGAGCTCCGTGAAGTGCGCGGCCGGGTCCTTCGGCTGGCCGCGGCGGAACGACTGGTAGTAGGCGTGCAGCGCGTCGCGGTAGACGAGGCGGCCGTCTTGGCTGCGGTAGTTGTAGAGGAAGTACACGACGCCCCAGGTCGGCGCGTACCACGGCGGGCCCCACGCGTACTTGCCCTCCACGACCATGCGGAACGGCGGCGCCCGTTCGGGGTCGCGGAACTGGCCACCGCCGACCGGGACCGCTTCGTCGAGGCTGTCCATCCAGCCGCGTTCGAGGCGCGAGGCGAGCGGGAACAGCCGGCCGGGCGGCACGCGGTTCCACTGCACCGAGCCATTGCTGAGGATCACGCAGCCTTCGAAGAACGACGCGTACGCCTCGTTCAGCCAGCCCGGCACCATCGGTCCGGTCAGGCTGACGAACTGGTGCGCGGCTTCGTGGAACAGCGTGCCGTACATCGCGCGCACCGACTCCTTGCCGCTCGCACCGCCGGCGTACGTCTCGACGGCGCTGCCGATGAAGTGGCCGGCTGACCACTCCACGGGCGGTCCGGCCCCGAGCTTCAGGTACTCGTCGCGGCTCTTGAAGATGCGGATCTCGATCTTCGGCGTCGGGCCGCCGTCCTCCATGAAGCGGAAGAAGCGGCGGTAGAACCGGTTCATCTGCTCCATCGCGATGCGCGAGGTCTCGAGCACCAGGAAGCCGGCGTTGGTGCGGTAGCGGTAGTTCTCGCTCTCGGCGGTGTAGGCCTGGTCCCACTCGCGATGCGCGGCGTCCATCGCCGCGAGTTCGTCCTCGCCGCGACCGCCGGTCGGATCGGTGCCCGCGTAGACGTCCTCGACCGCCACTTCGCGCCCGCCCTTGGTGCGGATCTCGTGGATCGCGGCGCGCGCTTCGGCGTGGTCGGGAACGACTGCGAGCAGGTGCTGGTAGATCTCGATCGCGCCCAGCAGGTCCTTGCCGCGCCGGTACTCCTTGCCGAGGGTCAGCAGGCCCGTCGCGTAGTCGTTCTGCAGCTTGCCCCAGGCTGCCGCTTCGCTGTCGAGCGGCAGCAGCCGATCGAGCAGGGCCTTGCGTTCGGGGTTGGTGGCAGAACCCTGGCGGCTGCGATCGAGATCGAGCCAGCGGTGCAACGCGTGCACGGCGGTGTCGAGATCGGTCTGGCGCTCGGCGATCGTCGCGAGCAGATCCAGGGCGGCGCTGCTGTTGGCGTCGCGTTCGAGCGCACGGTCGGCGGCGAGCCGTGCCGCGGCGAGGTCGCCGGCGTCGAGCCTGCCCTTCGCTTCGGCGAGGTAGGCCGCGACGAAGCCGGTCTCGGGTGCCGCCGGCGGCGGGGCCTGGCCGGGGGCGTTGGCGAGCAGCAACGCGATGGCGAGCGAGGCGGGCAACCGCGGCGCGAGCAGCATGCGCGCATCATGCACGGATTGGCGCGAACCCCGCCAGTCCGTGCGTGGGCGGAGGGCGGGGCGGGCCGGGCGCGCTTGCGTGCCCTCGCGCGGCTCGCCACGATCGCGGAATGACCGTCTACCGCGCCCCGCGGGGCAGCACGCTGACCTGCGCCAACTGGCAGATCGAGGCCGCCTACCGCATGGTCCAGAACAACCTGGACCAGGAGGTCGCCGAGGATCCCGAACGCCTGATCGTCTACGGCGGGCTCGGCAAGGCGGCGCGCAACCCGGAAGCGCTGCAGAAGATCCTCGCCACGCTGCGCCGGCTGCGGCCCGACGAGACCATGCTCGTGCAGTCGGGCAAGTGCGTCGGCGTGTTCCGCACCCACGCCGATGCGCCGCGCGTGCTGCTTGCCAACAGCAACCTGGTCGGCGACTGGGCGACGTGGGACGAGTTCCGCCGCCTCGACGCGATGGGCCTGATGATGTACGGCCAGATGACCGCCGGGTCGTGGATCTACATCGGCAGCCAGGGGATCGTGCAGGGCACCTACGAGACGTTCGTCGCCGCCGGCAAACGGCACTTCGGCGGCGACCTCAAGGGCCGCCTCACCGTGACGGC
Source organism: uncultured bacterium (assembly GCA_937952215.1). GTDB lineage: Bacteria > Planctomycetota > UBA1135 > UBA1135 > UBA2386 > UBA2386. Next base: position 302,030 of record CALFZH010000059.1, on the reverse strand, counting down.
CGGTCTCGGCGGCATGGGCGGCGCGCAACCGCTGGCGGTGACGATGGCGGGCGGCGTGTGCCTCGCCGCCGACGTCGAGGGGTGGCGCATCGACAAGCGGCTGCAGACGAAGTACCTCGACGAGCGCATCGACGATCCGAAGGCGGCGTTGCGCGCCGCCCTGGCGAAGAAGGCGCAGGGCGTGCCGTGGTCGATCGGCGTCTGCTGCAACGCCACCGAACTGCTCGCCGTGGTGCGCGACGCCGGCGTCGTGCCGGACCTGCTGACCGACCAGACCTCCGCGCACGACATGCTGATCGGCTACGTGCCCGACGGCATGACGGTGGCGGCGGCCAAGGCGCTGCGCGAACGCGATCCGAAGGCCTACCTGCGCGAGTCGTCGCGCACCGTCGCCAAGCACGTGTCGCTGATGCTCGACCTGCAGGAACGCGGCGCCGTCACCTTCGACTACGGCAACAACATCCGCACCGAGGCGCGCGAGGCGGGCGTCGCCGAGGCGTTCCGCATCAAGGGCTTCATCCCCGAGTACATCCGGCCGCTGTTCTGCGAAGGGCGCGGGCCGTTCCGCTGGGTGGCGCTCAGCGGCGATCCGCGCGACATCGCGCGCACCGACCGCCTCGCGCTCACGATGTTCGGCGACAACGCCTCGCTGCGGACCTGGCTCGAGAAGGCGCAGCAGAAGATCGCGTTCCAGGGCCTGCCCGCGCGCATCCTGTGGCTCGGCTACGGCGAGCGTGCGCGCTTCGGGCTCGCCGTGAACGAACTGGTGGCGAAGGGCGAGGTATCGGCGCCGATCGTGTTCGGCCGCGACCACCTCGACTGCGGCTCGGTGGCGTCGCCGTACCGCGAGACCGAGGCGATGGCCGACGGCAGCGACGCGATCGCCGACTGGCCGCTGCTCAACGCGATGCTGAACGTCGCGTCGGGGGCGACCTGGGTGTCGATCCACCACGGGGGTGGGGTCGGCATCGGCAAGTCGATCCACGCCGGCCAGGTCACCGTCGCCGACGGCACGCCGGCGGCCGCCGCGCGCATCCAGCGGGTCTTCACCTGCGATCCCGGCACCGGCATCGCGCGCCACGCCGACGCCGGCTATCCGGCGGCGAGCGCCTTTGCGCGGCAGCACGGCGTCGACCTAGGAGGCTGAACGCGTGACGGCGGCGACGTTCGACGCGGTGGTCGTCGGGGCCGGTCCGGCGGGCAGTGCCGCCGCGGCGGCGCTGGCGCGGCGCGGCCGTCGCGTCTGCGTGCTCGAGGCCGAACGGTTCCCGCGCTTCCACATCGGCGAATCGCTGCTGCCGCTCGGCCACCGGGTGTTCGCCGAACTCGGCGTCGCCGAGACGTTGCAGCGCGCGGGGTTCGTGCAGAAGCGTGGCGCGCAGTTGCTGACGCCGTGCGGCGGCCATCGTGTGCTGTTCGACTTCGAGGCGACGCGCGTGAATCCGCCGTTCACGCACCAGGTGCATCGGGCGGAGTTCGACGACCTGTTGCTGCAGCACGCCGTGCGCGCGGGCGCCGAACTGCAAACCGCGCGGGTGCGTGACTTCCGCATCGGCGACGACGGCGTCGAGGTCACGCACGTCGGCGCCGACGGGGTGGAGCGAACGGTGCGCGCCAAGGCGCTGATCGACGCCAGCGGGCGCGCGGGCGTCGTCGCCAGGCGGCAAGGCGTGCGCGTCGTCGACGAGGAACTGCGCAAGGCGGCGATCTACGCGCACTTCCGCGGCGTGGCGGTGGACGACGGCAAACGCGGCGGCGACACGCGGATCATCGCGCTGCCGCGGCTCGGCTGGTTCTGGCTCATCCCGCTGAAGGACGGCGTGATGAGTGTTGGCGCGGTGCTCGACATCGCCGACTACCAGGGCCGCGAGAAGGGCGATCCCGCGCGGCTGTTCGCCGAGTCGCTCGCCGAGGCGCCGCTGGCGGCGCGTTTGCTCGCGGGGGCCGAGCGCATCTCCGACTTCCACGTCGAGAGCGGCTTCAGCTACCGCAGCACGAGCTACTGCGGCGACCGGTGGTTCCTCGCCGGCGACGCGGGCTCGTTCCTCGACCCGATCTTCTCGACGGGCGTGCTGATGGCGCTGCAGAGCGGCGTCGAAGCGGCCGCGGCCGTCGACCGTGGCTACCTGCAGGCGCGGCCCGATCCGCAGCGGGCGCTCGCCAGCTACCAACGCACGCTGCAGTCCCGCTACTGGTTCGTGCGGAGGTTCGTGACCGGCTTCTACGATGCGGCCACGCGCGACATGTTCTTCGCGCCGCGCCGCTTCCTCGGGCTGGCGCGGGCGGTGACCACCGTGCTCGCCGGCGGCTTCGAACTCGGCTGGCTCGACCGGCTGCGGCTGCAGGTCTTCTTCCTGCTCGGTCGGCTGCAGAAACGCTTCGACATGGTGCCACGACTCAGTACTGCGGCCGAGCCGGCGGTGCGGGAGCGGTCGGCATGAAGCCCGCGCTCGTCGCGTTCGCGTTCGTGCTCTCGGCGTCGGCCCAGGAGCCGGTCCCGGCACCGAAGGAGCAGGTCGTGCGCGCCGAGGCGCTGCTCGCGGCCCACGGTGCGCGCGCCAAGAAGGTCAAGGTGCTGGTCGCCGACTACGTGCAGCGCCGCACGACCAAGCTGCGCAAGGAGCCGTTGGTCAGCAAGGGCGAGTTCCTGTTCGTGCGCGAACCGGCCGCCGTGCTGTTCTTCGCGCGCGAGCCGCGCGTCTCGGTGGTGCGGCTGACGACGACCACCTACGAAGTGCATCGGCCGCAGAAGAAGCAGCTCGAGCGGTTCGTGCTCGACGGGCCGGAGCTCGCGGCGGGGCTGTTTGCCGTGGTCGGCGGCGACGTCGAACGCCTGCGCGCGGACTTCGTCGTCGTCGGCTGCGCCGACGTCGCGGCGGCCCCGGGCCAGGTGCAGATCCGGCTGCAGCCGAAGGCCGCCGCCGCGCGCGAACGGCTGCCCGAGATCGCCGTCACGCTGCATGCGGAGTCGGCTGAGCTTGCCGCCGTCGGCTATCGCGATCCCGCCGGCGACCTCGTCGCGATCGAGCTGCGGGCGCTGCGGCCCGATCCGCCCGCACCGCCGAGTGCGCAGCTCGCGATCGATCCGGACACCGTCGTCGTCGAGCACGGGGCGCGTCCGGGCCGCTGAGTTCGCCGGGCGGGAAAGTCCGCCTCGATGTTGGCGGCGCGCGCGCGGTTGCTAGCATGCGGGCGTCGACGGGCGGTCATCCCGGCGACGATACGGACGTGTGCGCCAACCTCGCGGCGGCGCGTCCACGGCGGTCGCGGCGGCAATTTGCCGCTGGAGGGTTTCCATGAAGCAGAACGAGCGTTGGTTGGTGTATGCGGTCACGGGTTTCCTCGGCCTGATCCTGGTTGCGGCGGTGTTGTTCAGCCGCCCCGCGAAGCCGGGCGGCGACGTCAAGAAGCCGGTCGGGCTCGACCAGATCTCCGGGATCGGCGCTCCGGGTGCTGCCCCGGGGGCGACCGGCGACGGCAACCGCACGGGCGTGCCGGCGCCGAGCGAAGGGATCGGCCAGCAACCGCTGGTCGCCACGAACAAGCCGATGCTCGCTGCCGACCTGGTGTCGCAGCAGCTCGGCATCAGCCGCCGCGATCGCAACGTGCGCTTCGTGCGCGCCAAGCAAGGCGACTCGCTCGACCTGCTGGTGCAGCGCTGGTGCGGCGCGCGCGACCCGTTCCTCGCCGAGGCGAAGTGCCTCAACGAAGAACTCGTCGTGCTGCGCGTCGGCCAGGAGGTGGCGGTGCCGTGGGTCGACGACGAAGTGGTGCTGGCGGCTGCCGAGGCGCGCAAGCCGAAGACGATGCTGGCGAGCGAGGCTTCGGTCGGCGAGGCGGCCCTGCGCGGGGAGGCCACGCCGGCGACGAGCCGACGGCTGGACTTCGTCGAGCCCGGCGGCGACCTGCGGGTCGCCGCACCTGGCAAGGTGGCACCGGCCGCCGCCGTGGGCACGGGCTACACGGTCAAGTCCGGTGACAGCCTGTGGCGCATCGCCGACCGCACCTACGGCCGCAAGAACGCCGACCGCATGCTGCCCCTCATCCGGGCGGCCAACCCCGGTCTCGACGACGACATCAAGGTCGGCCAGAAGCTCGTGCTGCCAAGCGACCCCGAGGCGAAGTCCTCGCCGACGTCCGGCTCGTAGCGCAGTCCGCTACTTGAGCCCGTAGCGCTCGAGCTTCTTGTAGAGGTTGCTGCGCTGCAGCTCGATGTTCTCGGCGGTGCGCTTGATGTTGCCGCTGAACTCGAGCAGCTTGCGGCGCAGGAACTCCTTCTCGGTCGCTGCGCGGAAGTCCTCGAGCTTCGCGAACGCGAACCAGTCGGTGCCGCCACCGTCGCTGCGCGCGGGTGCGGGCGTCAGGATCGACTGCAGCTCGGCGCGGCCGATCTCGTTGCCGTCGGCGAGCACGGCAGCGCCTTCGATGCCGTTGCGCAGCTGCCGGACGTTGCCGGGCCAGGGTTGCGCGCGCAGCCACGCCACCGCGTCCTTGGCGAGGCGTCGGGCCGGCAGTCCGTTCCGCTTGACGGCGGCGGCCAGGAAGTGGTTCGCGAGGAACTCGATGTCCTCGATCCGTTCGCGCAGCGGCGGCAGGTGCACACGCACGCCGTGCAGACGGTAGTAGAGGTCCTCGCGGAAGGTCTTGTCGGCGATGCCGCGCTGCAGGTCGTGGTTGGTCGCGGCAACGATGCGCACGTCGACCGCGCGGGTGTCGCGTCCGCCGACGCGCTGCACGACCCGTTCCTGCACGGCGCGCAGCAGCTTGGCCTGCATCGGCAGCGGCATGTCACCGACCTCGTCGAGGAACAGCGTGCCGCCGTGGGCCTGCTCGAAGGCGCCCTGACGTGCCGCCACGGCGCCGGTGAAGGCGCCGCGCTCGTGGCCGAACAGCTCGCTCTCGACCAGTTCCGGCGCCACCGCCGCGCAATTGAGGGCCACGAACGGGCCGTGCGCGCGGCGGCTCTGCAGGTGCACCTGGCGTGCGACCAGCTCCTTGCCGGTGCCGTTCTCGCCGGTGACCAGCACCGCGACCTCGGTGGGGGCGATCTTCGCCACGAGCGAGCGCACCTGGACCATCGCCGGGCTGTCGCCGAGCAGCTGGTGCTCGGTGGCGAGCGCTGCCTTCAGGCTCGTGTTCTCGCGCTGCAGTTGGCCGGCGTGCAGAGCGTTCTTCAGCGACAGCACCAGCCGTTCCTTGGCGAACGGCTTCTGCAGGAAGTCGTGCGCGCCGCGCCGCACCGCCAGCACGGCCGTGTCGAGGTCGCCGTGCCCGCTGATCATCACCACGGGCAGTTCGGGCCGCGCTTCCTTGATGCGGGCCAGGACGTCGAGCCCGTCGAGGCCGGGCAGCTTGACGTCGAGCAGCACCAGGTCGACACCCGCATCGAGCGCCATCTGCGCGCCGGTCGGGCCGTCCGAGGCCTCACGCGTCTGCCAGCCGTCGTAGCCGAGCTGGAACGCCAGTTCCTCCCGAACGGCGCGGTGGTCGTCGACGATCAGCACGACGGCGGTCGGTGCGGCCATCCCAGCGGTATAGCCACCGGGGTTGCAAGGATGCCAGGACCGCAGGTTGCCGCGTCGCCCTTTCGCGCCCTTGACCGACCGCGGACCACCTCTAGCATTCGTCGGCCCTTTGTTCGCCCTCGCGGCGGAAGGCAGCCCGGCGCCGACTCTCCCCACGACGCCCCGGCGCCCGCCGTTCTGCTCGCCCCGACCCCTCGCATCCGCATCCTCCCCAAGGAGTCCGCTTCATGGCTCGCTCGCTCACCCAGTCCCTCCTCGCGGCCGCCGTCGCCGTCGTTCTCGGTGGTTCGGCTCTGGCCCAGGCCACTCCGCTGCAGGAGGCCGTGACGTTGCTGCGGCTGAACAAGACCGACGAAGCGCTGGCCAAGCTGCGCGAGATCATCACTGCCGACCCGTCCAACGCCGACGCCTTGGCGATGTACCGTTCGGTGTCGCAGGACGAGTGGTACCTGCTGATGACGCACCGCGATGCCAACGGCGAAGCGAGCGACATCCAGAAGATCGCCCAGTCGATCCTCGACCGGGCCAAGGTCGAGACCAAGGAGCGTTCGCGCGATGAGGCCGCGATCGCGGCGCTGGTCGCGACGGCGACCGCCAAGGACTCGGACTACCCGACCCGGCAGGCGGCGGTGAACAAGCTGATCGCCGACCACGGCGAGTACGCCGTGCCGGCCCTGCTCGAGAAGCTCGGCGACAAGCAGGACGACGAGGCCCAGGTGCAGGCGATCGCGGCGCTGCAGCAGATCCGCACGGCAGCGGTGCTGCCGCTGATCGAGGCGCTGAAGAGCAGCAACGACACGGCGGTGCAGAACGCGGCGGCCGTGCTGCTGCTGGTCGGCGACGCGCGGGCGTTGCCGGCGATGGTGCAGATGTCGAACGACGACCGCTCGACGGTCCGCGACATCGCCCGCAAGTTCGTGACGAAGGTCGGTGGGTCGGGGAACGCGGTCGACCTGCTGCTCGCGCAGGCGAAGGGCTACCTGCAGGGCAACGTGCCGCCCGGCGCGTTCAGCCAGGTGGTCTGGTCGCTGCGCGACGACAAGCTCGTTGCCACCGACGTGCCGGCAATGCTGTATCCGAGCGAACTGGCCAAGGCCTGCGCCGCGGACGCGGTGCGCCTGGCGCCTTCGAGCCTGGAAGCGCGCAGCATGCTCGCCCAAGCCAACATCGCCCAGGTCAGCCTGATCGAGACGGCGATCGCCGGCGGTGACGAGAGTGCCAAGGCGCTCGAGCCCGTCGCCGCGGAGCTCAAGATCGCGGCGATGGCGACCGGCCTCGATGCCGTGCGCGATGCGCTCGATGCCAGCGTGAAGGCGGGCATGGCTCCGATCGCGCTCGGTGCCACGCGCGTGCTCGCGAAGGCCGAGACGCCGGCGACCGTCGACCAGAGCTCGCTGGTCACCGCGCTGCAGAGCACCAACAAGAGCGTGCGCTACGCCGCCGCCGAAGCGCTGGTGCACGCCGCGGGCGGGGGAGCCGTTCCGCAGGCCGAGACCGTCGTGGCAGCACTGGCCGAAGCCGTGGCCGAGGAAGGCGTGCGGCAGGTGCAGGTGATCGCCCCGGCCGGTGATTCGCGCACGGCCGTCGAGTCGACGGGCCGCGTGCGCGGCTACGCGGTCGACGCGGCCGCCGACGCCACCAGCGGCATGCGCAGCCTGTTGATCAACCCGAGCGTCGACGTGGTGGTGATCAACGAGATCCTGCCCGACCGTCTGCCCGAGGACGTGATCGGCAACGTCAAGAAGGACTCGCGCATGGCGCACACCAAGATCGTGGTGATCGCCAAGGACGAAGAGCAGGCGAAGACCCGCTTCGGCGACGGCGTCGGCGTGGTCAAGGGCCCGCTCACCGGCGAGAGCCTGGTTGCCGCGGTGAACGCCGCCCTCGAGGGCGTCACCAACCCCAACAGCGAGCGCTCCGAAGCGTGGGCCGGCAAGGCCAGCGCCGCGCTGCTGGCGATGGCAGCCGGCAAGGGCGACATCCGCGGCGCGGTCGGCGTCCTGGCGCAGCAGCTGAACCGCGGCGACCACGTCGCGGTGCCGGCTGCACTGGCGCTCGGCCTGGCCGGTGGCGCCGAACAACTGCCGGCGCTCACGGCGGCGCTCGCGAACAGCGCCAGCATCGAGGTGAAGAAGGCGGCCGCGGAGGCCTGTGGCGACATCCTGCAGCGCCTGCCCTCGTGCCCTGACGACGTGCTGGCGGCGCTGGCCGCGGCACTCGATGGCGCCACCGACGTCGGGCTCCGCACGTCGATCGGGCAAGCGCTCGGCAAGGCGAAGCTGTCGGCCGACAAGCACGGCGAGCTACTGAAGAAGCTCCATCGCATCGCCTCGGCCCCGTCGAACGGCTGATCGCCGTCGCCGAGTCGCGTCGCCTCGAGTCGCGGAACGAAACCGCGCGTCGCTTGCCGCTGGACGGCCGCGCGCGGGCTCGCTACTCTCCTCCGCCTCGTTGCGCGCCGACGTAGCTCAGTTGGTAGAGCAATGCTTTCGTAAAGCATAGGTCGCGGGTTCGAGTCCCGCTGTCGGCTCCATTCACCGCCCGCGCCGGTGCCGCCCGCATCCTGGCCGCGCCGATGGCTCGGATCCTGCCGTGGCTTCGGTCCGCGCGGTCCGTATCGTCGAGCGTGGTGACGCCGGCCGTGCCGGCCCACACGCACAGGCAATGACCATGAACCAGTTCGTCAGCGCCTCCGCTCTGCTGCTGCTGTTCGCCGCGTGCAACACGCCGCCTCCCCAGCCGTGGCTCCGGTTCCAGCCGGCCGGCCAGCACACCTGGACCCAGGGGCCCGACGGCCTGCTGCTCGCGCGATTCCACGGTGCTGACGTCGCGATCGACCTCAACCTCACGCAGACCCGCGTGCAGGTGACGGTGACCAACGGCTCGGGTGCGCCGGTCGAGATGCGCATGGGGCCCGAAGCGGCGTCGCCGCCGGGTGCGATCGGCACCGTGCTGCTGCGGCAGGTCGACGCGCCACCCGGCGTCAGCGGGGGCGATGCGCTGCCCTACAACTGCATGCAGGCGATGGTGGTCGAGAACGGCTGGCGCGGCACGTTCTACCTCGACGTGCCGCTCGGCCGTGATCCGGTGCTCGGCCAGTACTTCGTGCTGACGGTCGAGGGGCGCAATCCGGATGGCAAGGTCGAGCGTCGCTCGCTGCCGTTGCTCGCGACGAACGCCGGGATGACGCCCGTCGGCCGCTGATGATCGCGCTGGCGGTCGCCGAGTCGGCGATGTCGTGGCACACGATCGCCGTCGCGCTCGCGTTGCTCGGTGAACTGCTCGCGATCGTGTTCGTCTACCGCGTGCTGGTGCGCGGCGGTTCGCCGGCGAGCACGCTGCTGTGGATGGGCGTGATCATCGCCGCGCCGTGGTTCGGGCTGGTGCTCTACTACCTGCTGCCGCGTCGCCTCCAGCTCCGCAGGCTGCGGCGGCTGCGCGTCCGCGGCGATCGTGTGCGCGAGGTGCGCGCGCGGGACGGCACGCGTCGACCGTGGAGCGAGTGCCCGCATGCCGACCTCGCAGCACTGCTGGGCGGCGCCGACGGCAAGGGCCTGGTCGGCGGCAACGAACTGCAGTGGCTGCCCACGGGCGAGCAGTTCTTCGCGGCCGCGGCCGCAGCGATCGCCAGCGCCGAACGCCACGTGCACTGCGTCGTCTACATCCTCCGTCCGGACGCCGCCGGACTGCGGTTCCTGGCGATGCTCACGGCCGCGGCGCGCCGTGGCGTCGCCGTGCGGCTGCTCTACGACTCGTTCGGCAGCCTCGGGCTCAAGGCAGCCCATCTGGCCGAACTGCGCGCCGCCGGCGGTCGCGCCGAGGCGTTCCTGCCGCTGCTGTGGAAGCGGCGTCCGTTCACCGTCAACCTGCGCAACCACCGCAAGCTGCTGATCGTCGATGGAGAGATCGGGTTCGTCGGCGGTCGCAACGTCGGCGACGAGTACTTCACCGATCGCATGGGCGCGCAGCGCCTGTGGCTCGACGCGATGCTCGGTCTTCGTGGTCCGGCCGTCGACCGGCTCCAGGACGTGTTCGCCGAGGACTGGTGCACGGCGACCGATGAAGTGCTCGCCGACACCTTCGTCGCCGGCAAGCCGGTGGGGTCGGTCCGCGTCGGTGTCGTCTGTTCCGGGCCGGATCGCGACGAATCGGATCTGTGGTACGCCGTGGCGCAGGCGATCGGCGACGCCCGGCTGACCATCGATCTGAGCTCGCCGTACCTCGTGCCGCCGCCGACGTTGGTGTTCCTGCTGCAACTCGCAGCGGCGCGCGGCGTGCGTGTCCGGGTGCTCACCAACGGCCCACGAGTCGAGGCGGCGATCCTCTACCACGCGCAGCGCAGCTACTACGCCCGGCTGCTGCGTGCCGGCGTCGAGATCCACGAGACGACGACCGACTACAACCACGCCAAGGCGATCGTCGTCGATGGTCGCACCGTGATCGTCGGCAGCGCGAACATGGACCTGCGCAGCACGCACCTCAACTTCGAGGTCGCTGCGGTCGTGGTCGACGCGCCCGAGCTCGCGTCCCAGGTGGCCAGGACCTTCGCGCAGAGGCAGCACGGGTTCCGGCGCATCCGCGAACAGGACCTGCCGACCAAGCCCTGGCAGCGCGCGCTCGACGCCGCCTGCGGGTTGCTGTCACCGGTGCTCTGAGACGCGAGCCACTCGCCGCGCCAACGCCGTCACGGCGCGCAGCCGGATCAGCCGCGCGTGACTTCCCAGATGTCCGCGCCGAGGTGGTCCCACGGCAGCCGTCCCTCGTCGCACTCGTTGGCCGCGACGGAGAACTGCACGTCGACCATGTAGATGATGCGGCCGGTCGCCGAGCCCAGGTTGCGGGCGCCGTGTGCGACGCCAGGTGGGATGCGCACGAGGCGGTCCTTGCCGTCGCCCAGCATGAACCGCATCGACCGGCCGCTGGTCGGCGAGCCGACCCGGCAGTCGTGCAGGACCAGCAGCAGGCGATCGCACGGCGGCACGTACCAGACGTCGGTCTGGCGGAAGTGCATGTGGAACGCCTTGATGACGCCCGGCGCCATCTCCGAGTAGTTCACCTGCTTGCACTCGAAGCCCGGCAGTTGGCCGTGCATTCCCGCGGCCAGCCGCCCGAGTTCGGTGATCGCTCCACCGTCGTCGTTGAAGCGCTTGAGCTCGACGATCTGCACGCCGTCGATGGGGGGCTTGCCGGCGTAGTCCTGCACGAAGAACGCCGCCTTGGCGGCGTCGGTGATGCGGACCTTCGCCTCCGGATGGGACGGGGCGGTCACGGCACCGTCACTTCGCCGGCAGCCGCCACGGCTGCTCGGCGGTCGGGGCGCTCCGGTCGAACACGATGCGCAGGGTGAAGTTGGCGACGCGCTTCTGGTTGGCCGGCGACAGCGGCACGCCGAAGTGGAACTTCGCGACCGCCTTGCCCTTGTCGTCGGCCTCGATGGCGAGCGTGCTCGGCGCCAGGTTGCCGACGGCGGGCTTGGCGTTGGTGGCCGGGACCCACGCGATGACCTTGCCTTCGTTGCCGTGCAGCAGGAAGCAGTCGCGGTCGGTCGGCACTTCGATTCCGTCGATGCGGATGAACTTCACGTTGCCGTCGGCGGCGTCCTTGCTCTCGATGTCCTTCTCGGTGAGCCCGAAGCGGGCGATCAGGTCGCGCCAGGACGCCTTCTTGTTCTTGTCGTCCTTGCCGTCCTTGCCGTCTTCCTCGCCTTCCTGCTTGTCGGTCTTCGCGTCGGCCTTCGGCTTGGACTTCGCCATCGCCGAGAGCTCGCGGTGCCCCTGCTTGATCGCTTCGACCAGGTCGCGCGGCAGGCCGTCCTTGCGGTAGAGCAGCGAGTAGAGCCCCGGCGGAGCCGCCGGCTCGAGCATGGTCGACGTGCACGCGACCGCGCCGATCAGCAGCGGCGTGGTCATGCTCTTCTCGAGCATTCGCTGCAGTTCGGCGTTCTTCTCGTGGCTCAGCCACGTCACGGGCGCGATCGAGACCGCGTGGTAGTCGGTCGGGTAGCCGGCGGCGTCGAGTTCGTAGCGTTCGGCGCCGACCTGACCGCTGAGTTCGATCTCCTGGTCGATGCCGAAGGCGCCCTTGTTGAAGCTGCCGCGCGACATCGAATACAGGTAGTCGAAGCCGGGGCGCAGGTCCTTCGCGAGCCGGAAGCCGAGGCTCTCCATCACGTCGTCGGTGCGCACCGGCGCCCGGGTGTCGATCAGCAGCTGGATCGGCTCGCCGGCGGACAAGTACGAGCCGCCCTTGGCGAGCGCCCGGTCGTCCTTCCAGCTCGGCGGCGCCTGCAGCAGGGCACCGGTCTTGTCCTTCTGCAGCTTCTTCCACTCGGCTGCGAACGGATCGCTGCCGTTGATCGCGCGGTAGCCCAGGTCGCCGACGAACTGCCAGACCTGGCCGAACATGTCCTTGTGGCCGAACGGTCCGACGGCGCTCTGCACCGTGCCGACCGCCTTCAGTTCCTGTTCGCGCGACGAGTAGATCTGCAGCTTCTTCAGCAGGTCGCTCGTGAACCGGTCGCTGGCCGGGTCGCCGGCGATCGCGAGCGGCCACGCGTTGGCGCCATCGCCGCGCGCTGCCCGCGTCCATTCGGCCTCGGTCGGCAGGCGCATGCCGAAGCGCCCGGCGAACTCGTTGGCCTCGCGCCAGCTCACGTGCGTGACCGGCAGATCGCCGATCGGGCGCCCCTTGTCGTCCTGCACCTTGTAGGGGAGGTCGGCCCCGTGCCGGTCCCAGTAGAGCAGCGGCGCGTTCTGCATCTTCGGGAAGCTCTTGTTCACGTCCGGAAGGCGCTCGTTGAAGTCTTCCTTGCAGCCGATTCGCCACCAGTGGAACGGCGCGCGCACCTTCTGGCCGGCCTTCCGCCGCTCGGCAATCCAGATCTCGTACTCGGCGTTGCGCACCGGCGACGTGGCCAGCAGGAACGACTCGACCTGGACCTTGCGCCTGCCGAGCAGCGAGGCGGTGCGACGCATCGCTTCGGTGACCTTGGCCGGGGAGATCTTGGCGGCGATCTCGGGCTTCGATTCGTTCACGACCTGGCAGGCCGCGGCGAGGAACGCCTCGACGTCGAGGCCCATGTCGACCGTTCCGGCCGGGACGACCTTCAGGAAGGAAGGCAGGCCGTCGAGCAGCTTGTCGTCAGCACCCGCGCGCGGCGCTTGACCGTTGGCGGGGACGACGGTCGCGCTCGGCTTGGCGCCGCTTTGCGCGCCAGCACCGCCGAGCAGTGCACCGAGGGAGACCGTGGCGAAAACCGGGACGCGCAGCGAATGCAGATGCATCGTTCGTCGGTGAGGCAGGAGCGAGCATGCCGCGAGCGTGGGGGTCGGCGCTCACGGGATTCGGAGGGGTGCCGGATGCTAGCCAGCACCTCTGGGGGCGACCACGATTGTCTGCCGGTTGCAACGGCTGCCAAGCCCCGTCCTCACATGGGCTTCACCGCGGTGGTCCCTCGGCAACGATCGCCCCGGCCGGTCCCGGTCGGGCGGCCTGGGGATCGACGGTTCGCCAGGGGGCCAGGGCGGTCCGGCCCGGCCGGTGGCAGCGGTGGGAACGGATCTCCTGGCTCTGTCAGAACAGCTGGTCCGTGGCGCTGGCGAAGAAGCGCTGGCCGCGTTGTTCGAGCCCATCCGCGACCAGGTGGGCAAGGTCGGGGTCGAATTGGCGTCCGGCCTGGTCCCGGAACAGGGCGACGATCTTCTCGATCGGCCACGCCGACTTGTAGCTGCGCTGCTCGGCGAGGGCGTCGTACACCTCGGCGAGAACCAGGATGCGCCCGGGCAGCGCGACGTCCTCGCCGGCGAGACCGTTCGGGTAGCCCTTGCCGTCCCAGCGTTCGTGGTGCTGGTACACCCAGTTGCGAACGTCGGCGTGCTCCTGCAGTCCGGCCAGCACCTCGTACCCCATCGCCGGGTGGCGCTTCACGACGTCCATCTCGTCGGCGGTCAGCGCACCCGGTTTCTGCAGGATCTGGTCGGGCACGCCGATCTTGCCGATGTCGTGCAGCAGCGCGGCCATGCGCAGGGATCGGCGGTCTTCCTCGTTGACCCCGCAGCGGCGTGCCAGCGTGTCGGTGTAGCCGACGACGCGCGCGGCATGCCCGCTCGTCGTGGGGTCCTTCATCTCGATCGTGCGCGGCAGCACGCTGGTGAGCACGCGGTTGCAGGTCTCGAGTTCGGCGTTGCGGTGGGCGAGGGCCGTCTCGTGCATCACGCGCCGGCACGTGGCCAGCAGCGTGCGCGACTCGACGGGCTTCACGACCATGTCGGCGACGTGGTTGCGCACCGCTTCCTGGGCGCCGTCGAACGTCGGGCGGCCCGTGAGCACGATGACCGGCACCTGCGGACGGCGTTCGCGCGCGACTTCCGCGATCTGCACGCCGAGTTCGTCGTCGCCGAGATAGAGGTCGGTCAGCACCAGGTCGAACGACTCGCGACGCAGGCGCTCCGTGGCCGCCGCCAGGGTGCTGGTCAGGGTCACCGCGTAGCCAGCGCCGGTGAGGATGTGGGCCAGGCTCTGCAGCACCAGGGGTTCGTCGTCGACGAGCAGGACCCGCACGCCCGAGCGGGGGGCGGCTTCCTCGCCGGCCAACCGCAGTCGGGGGTTCGATCCGTTCGCAGAGGACGGCGTCGGCGAAGGCCGGCGCCACGCAGGGTCGGGCTCGGGAAGGCTCATGTCGCACCGCAACCCAGCCGCGAACGACTGCCACCCGCGGAGGGCCGTATCCGCGCGGAAGTCTGCATGGCACCGGCGCCAGGCTCAACCGCCTTCTGGAGAAACTGTGGAGAGTTGTTGGCAATCCGAGTCGCTGCGCCATTGCACCCGCGTGCTCCGCCGCCAATCCTGCGCGACTCGAATGGCCGAGCCGATCACTCGCACCGTCACCGCGCCGGACGCTGGCGTCCGTCTCGACGTCTTCCTCGCGCGGCAAGCCGAAGTGGGGAGCCGCACCGTGGCCCGGCGGCTGCTCGACGAAGGGATGGTCACGGTGGCGGGCCGCCGCGCCCGTGCCGGCGGGTTCCTCGTCGCCGACGACGTGGTGCAGTTCCGCGTGCTGGCCGACCTGCTGCGCGATCCGCTCGCTCCCGATCTGCCGCTGCCCGAGGTGACGCTGCTCTACGACGACCCGTGGTTCTGCGTGATCGACAAGCCCGCCGGGCTCGCCGCGCACCCGCCCGAGGACAAGGACTTCGTGCAGCACACGGTGGCGAGCTGGGCGCGCGCCCGCTTCGGCGAACTGCCGAGCGCGCCCGACGTCGTGCGGCCCGGCATCGTGCATCGCCTCGACCGCGACACCACCGGCGTCATGGTCGTCGCCAAGAACGAGGTGGCGATGGTGGACCTGCGCCAGCAGTGGAAGGACCGCGCCGTGCAGAAGCAGTATCGCTGCGTCGTGTTCGGCGAGCCGCGCTTCCAGAGCGACTGGATCGAACGGCCGATCGCCACCGACCCGCGCCATCCCGACCGCATGACGGTGGTCGACGAAGGCGGCCGCGAGTCGTCGACGTTCTACGAAGTGGTCGAGCGCTTCCGCGGTTTCGCGCACGTGCGCTGCGAGCCGAAGACCGGGCGGACGCACCAGATCCGCGTGCACATGACGTCGATCGGGCACTCGCTGGTGGGCGACCGCGTCTACCGTTCGCGCCTGCGCCAGAACGATGCGCTGCCGCCGGGGGCGCCGTCCCCCGGGCGCCAGTGCCTGCACGCGCATCGGCTCACCCTGGTCCATCCGGCGACGCGCGAGCCGATGGTGTTCGAGGCGCCGTTGCCGCCGGACTTCGAGGCGCTGCTGGCCTGGCTGCGCCGCGAGCGAAGTCCCGCGATGGGTCGCTGACGCGCGCGCGGCGACCGGGTCATCGGGTAGCGTCCCGGCCCCCATGCAGAGCCGTTGGCAAGACTCCGAGGCCCAGGACTTCGTGCGCCGCTACGCGGCCGCCGGCGAACACGTCGCATTGCGTGTCTACACCTCGCGCCTGCTCGGCCGCGATGCCGAGCTGGTGCTGCACGGTGGCGGCAACACCTCGGTGAAGACGACGGCCCGCGACCTGCTCGGGCGCGAGATCGACGTGCTGTGCGTGAAGGGCAGTGGTAGCGACCTCGCCGAGGTCGAGCCCGCGGGTCTGCCCGCCGTGCGCCTCGTGCCGCTGCGCGAACTGCGCGCGCTGTCGGCCCTCACCGACCAGGCGATGGTCGACGCCGTGCGCGGGGCGCTGCTCGACAGCAAGGCGCCGAACCCGTCGGTCGAGACGTTGCTGCACGCGTTCCTGCCGCATCGCTTCGTCGACCACACGCATGCCAACGCGATCCTGGTGCTCAGCGACCAGCCCGACCCGGCCCTGCACGTGCGGCAGGCGTTCGGCGACGACGTCGTGGTCCTGCCGTGGATCATGCCGGGCTTCCCGCTCGCGAAGGCCGTCGCCGACGCGTTCGAACGGCAGCCGAAGTGCCGCGGCATCGTGCTGCTGAAGCACGGGCTGTTCACGTTCGGCGAGACCGCGCGCGAGAGCTACGAACGCACGATCGAGCTGGTCGATCGCGCCGAACGCTACATCGCGCAGCGGATCGGGCCGGTGCCGGCGATGCTGCGCGGCAGTCCCGCACCGCTGCCGGCATCGGACCGGCGCGCGTTCCTGGCCAAGGCCCTGCCGGTGTTGCGCGGCGCGCTGGCGGTGCCGGCGACGTCGACGCTCGGCCCGGCGTGGCAGCGCGTGGTCGCCGAGGCGCGCAGCGACGACGCGTTCGCCGCGTTCGCCGCGCATCCCGACGCTCGCGCGCTGCTCGCGACCAACCCGGTCACGCCGGACCACGTGATCCGGACCAAGGGGCCCTACCTCTACGTCACGCAGGCCCACGCCGTCGATCCCGAGGCGATGCGGCAGCAGGTCGCGACCTACGTCGCGAACTACGCGCGCTACCACGCCGCGCACTGCGCGCGGCTCTCGGCCACCATGCTGCGGCCGACGCCGGTCGTCGTCGTCGTCGAAGGAGCGGGCCTCGTCGCGCTGCAGCCATCGCGCAAGGCGGCGCGCATCGCCGCGGACATCGCCGGACACACGCTGCGCGTGAAGGCCGGTGCGCAGGCGCTCGGCGCCTACACGCCGCTCGACGACCACGACCTCGCCGAGATGGAGTACTGGCCGCTCGAGCTGGCGAAGCTCGGCGCCGCCAAGGAGCCGACGCTGGCGGGACAGGTGGCGCTCGTCACGGGAGCCGCGGGCGCGATCGGCTGCGGCATCGTCGAAGCGCTGCTCGAACACGGCGCCTGCGTGTTCGCGACCGACGTCGACAGCGCGCGGCTGCTGGTGGTGACCGAACGCTTCAGCAAGCACCGCGGGCAGCTCGCGACCGGCGTCGCCGACGTCACCGACGCGCGCTCGGTCACTGCGCTCTTCCACGACTGCGTGCTCGCGTTCGGCGGCGTGGACTGCGTGGTGCCGAACGCCGGCATCGCCCACGTCAGCCGGCTCGATGCGATGGACCCGGACCGCTTCGCCAAGGTGATGGCGGTCAACACGACGGGCACGATGCTGGTCCTGAAGGAGGCGGCGGCGGTGTTCCGCGCGCAGCGCACCGGCGGCAGCGTGGTCGTGCAGGCGAGCAAGAACACGTTCGCGCCGGGTGCGGGGTTCGGCGCCTACTCGGCGAGCAAGGCGGCGCAACTGCAGCTCGCGCGGATCGCGGCACTCGAGTTCGCCGAGTTCGGGGTGCGGGTCAACACGATCAACGCCGACGCGGTGTTCGGCGACGAAGCGGTGCCGAGCCAGCTCTGGCAGGAAGTGGGGCCGGGGCGCATGCAGGCGCGTGGGCTCGACGAGAAGGGGCTGCGCGAGTTCTACCGGCAGCGCTCGCTGCTCAAGGTCGCGGTGCTGCCGCGGCACGTCGGCGAGGCGGTGGTGTTCTTCGCGAGCGAACGCACGCCGACAACCGGGGCGGTGCTGCCGGTCGACGGTGGGTTGCCGGAAGCGTTCCCGCGGTAGGTGCGCGCCCTCAGCGCCGCACGACCCTGAGCACCGGATAGACGTCGGTCGTCTTCGCCTCGAAGTAGTTCCACGTCGACAGCGAGTCCTCGCTCTTCGGTTCGAGCAGCGTCGCGCACAGCCTCCCGAGCGGTTGCTTCGCCTCGACGAGCAGCGTGCCCGCCGGCAGTTCGACCGACACCGCCTCGCCCCACGCTCCCTCGAGGTGCAGCTCCTGGTGCCCCTGGAACGGGCGCTTGGGCTTCCGCTTCTTCGTGACCGAGAACGTCTGCGCCGCAACGACGCGCGGTGCATCGAGCCGCGTCACCGCCACCCCGTGCCGCTCGAGCAGTGCCATGACTTCGGGCGAGGGCTCACGGATCGCCCACGCCGCCGGCAGGGCGACGCTCGCCTTGGCGGCGAACGAACGGAACACGGGCATCGTCTCGGCCGTGCCGTCGCCGGCGCGCACGAAGCGCAGCGGTCGTTCGCCACTGCCCTCCTCGCGCGTCACCGCGCCGACCAGCACCGGCATCGTCTCCGGCGCTGCGAACGTCGTGTCGTAGCCGAAGGCGACCGGTTCCGCGGCGGCGAGCCGCCGATCGGCTTCGGCCGTCTTCGCGAGCACGTCGTCGGCGCGCGCGACGAGACCACGCAGCAGTGCCAGCATGAACGCGTGTGTCGCCGCGATGCGCGTCTTGAAGTCGGCGTAGCTGTAGGCCTCGCTGAGGATGCCGATGCGGTTGCGCAGGCCGAAGTAGTTGACGCCGTAGCGCGCCCGGTGGTCGTAGCTGTACCAGCCACGCACGCCGCCCGACTCCGGCGCCCCGCCGCCGTCCCAGTCGCGCGTCTCGAAGTTGCCGTAGTCGAAGGTCGCGAAGCCGCCGCCGAGCATCGCCGCCTGCGCGTCGTCGAGCAGCGTGCGCGAAAGCGCGGCCAGGCCCGGATCCTGGTTCGGCGACAGGCTCGGCGCGTAGGTCAGGTGGTAGCCGTGGTAGGAGCCGTTCGTCGTGTGCAGGTCGACGAACAGGTGCGGGTCGACGTCGACGAACAGCCGCAGCAGGTTCTGCGTCTCCGGCGCCTCGGCCTTCACGAAGTCGCGGTTGAGGTCGAGCCCCTGCGCGTTCGCGCGCTGCCCGACCAGGTCGGGTCCGTTCTGCCCGGCGCGGTTCTTCAGCCCTTCGGCCTCGTTGCCGTCGACGTTGTAGATCGGCAGCAGCCACAGATCGCAGCGCGCGAGCACGTCGGCGTGCTCGCCGAGCGCGAACTCGCGCACGAGCTGTTGGATCGCCTCCTTGCCCTCGATTTCGCCGGCGTGGATGTTGCCGATGATCAGCGCGCGCAGCCGCGGGGTCGGCGCCGACGGCAGCGCCACCTCGACCAGCAACTGGTCGCGGTCCTGCTTCGACCGACCGGCCGAACGCACGTGCAGCCGGTCGCCATGCGGCAGCGTCGTGCAGGCGGCGACGAACCGTGCGACCTCGGCGGCGCGCGACGTGCGCGCGTGGTCGGTCGCCTCCGGAACGGTCTGTGGTCCTTGCTGGGCCGGGAGAACGGCAGCGAGCAGCAGGGCGGCGGGCAACGGCCGCGTCGGGCGGTAGGGCATGCGCGTGCTCGTACGCAGCTGCTGCGGCCGGCGCCAGCCACGGTGTCTGCTGTTGCAGTCACGGCACGAGTGCCGTCTGCTGCCCGCCGCATCGTTCCGTGACGCCCGCCTCTCGTTCCGAGCCAGCGCCCCACGTCGTCATCATCGGTGCCGGCTTTGCTGGTCTGTCCGCCGCGCGCGCGCTGCGCAAGGCTCCGGTCCGGATCACGGTCGTCGACCGCCGCAACCACCACCTGTTCCAGCCCCTGCTGTACCAGGTCGCGACTGCGGCGCTGAATCCCGGCGACATCGCCTACCCGATCCGCGCCGTGCTGCGCCACCAGGCGAACGCGCGCACGATCCTGGCGCGCGTCGACGGCATCGACCTGCAGCGTCGCACGCTCACGCTCGCCGACGGCGAACTCGGGTTCGACTGGCTCATCGTCGCTGCCGGGGCGACCCACAGCTACTTCGGCCAGGATGGGTGGGAAGCGTGGGCGCCCGGGCTGAAGACCATCGAGGACGCGCTCGAGATCCGGCGACGCGTGCTGTCGGCGTTCGAGGCCGCGGAACGGCTCACCGACCGCACGCAGTTGCGCGAGACGTTGACGTTCGTCGTCGTCGGTGCGGGTCCGACGGGCGTCGAGCTCGCGGGTGCCCTGTCGGAGATCGGCCGCTGGACGGTCGCGCGCGACTTCCGCAGCTTCGACCCGCGGACGTTGCGCGTCGTGCTGGTCGAAGCCGCGGACCGTGTGCTGCCGCCGTTCACGCCGCCGCTGTCCGCGAGCGCCAAGGAGCAGCTCGAACGGCTCGGCGTCGAAGTGCGCCTGGGCGCGAAGGTCACGCGCATCGATCGCACCGGCGTCTGGTTCGGCGACGAACATCTGGCCGCGCGCACCGTCTTGTGGGCCGCAGGTGTCGCCGCGTCGCCGCTCGGCAAGGCGCTCGGCGTGCCGCTCGATCGCGCCGGGCGGGTGCTGGTGCAGCCCGACCTTCGCGTGCCCGGACACGACCACGTGTTCGTGGTCGGCGACCTGATGAGCCTGCAGCAAGACGGCCAGCCGATCCCGGGCGTGGCGCCGGCCGCGATCCAGAGCGGTCGGGCGGCGGCCAAGAACGTGCTCGCGGCGCTGTTCGGCCGACCGATGGCGCCGTTCCGCTACCGCGACAAGGGCATGCTCGCGACGATCGGCCGCGCGAAGGGCGTCGGCAGCATCGGCCGGCTGCGCCTCGTGGGGTTCTTCGCCTGGTGGGTGTGGTGGCTCGTGCACATCGCCTACCTGATCGGCTTCCGCAACCGGCTCGTGGTGATGATCGGCTGGGCGTGGCAGTACTTCGCGTTCTCGCGCGGCGCGCGGCTGATCACGGGCCGCGCGTGGGAGCCGGGGCGGCCGCCAGCCGCCTCGCCGTGACCGGTCGCCGCGGCGTCAGCGCGAGCGTGCGACCAGTTCGAGCGTCTGCTGCTCGGCGCGGTCGGCGGCGGCCAGCGCGCGCAGCCAGTCGCCGAACGACGCGGCGGGGCGGGTCGCCGCGCCGAGCCGCACGTGGCGGGTGATCACCGCCCGTTCGCCGTCGCGCTGCACGTCCTGTCGGAAGACCAGCGGCTCCTCGGCCAGCCACACGCTGGTCGGCAGGGCCGCGAGGCGCAGTTCCTCGCCCGGATCGAACTCGATGTGCGTGTCGGCAAGCAGATCGATCGCGAGGTGCCAAGGCTGGGTGCGTTCGGCGCGGTCGCCGAACGCGGCCGCGAACCGCGTCGCCGGCAGCGGCAGTGCCAGCACGAAGCGTTCGCCGTCGGGCTGCACGCCGCTGCGCCGCAGCGTCGCTTCGAGTGCGATCGGTTGCCCCGGGGTGTCCTTCGCGAGCGCGGCGGCGTCGACGCGCCAACCCGGGAACATCTGCTGCGCGATCTGTCGCGCCGCCATCGTGCGGATGTTCGCCTTCTGCTGGCGCAACTGCTCGGCGATCTGGAAGCCCTGCACGTCGCCGATGCGCGCCGTCATCGTGAGCACGACCTCCTTGCCGCGGATCGTGGCGGTGCCGCGGATCTCGAGGTGCTGGGACGCGCCGGTGGCGCCGCGCAACGGGAACGGCTCGCTGCGATCGTCGTGCAGGACGGTCGCGACCGTGCCTGCGCGCGCGGCGGGAATGTCGCCGAGCGGCCAGTGCCGCGGTGCGTCGAGGAACGCGGGCAGCCGTCGGCCGTCGGGCAGCACGAGCAGTACGCCCGGGACCTGCCCGGCCTCGGCGTCGGCGAACAGCGACGACGCGCCGCCGCCGAGTTCGGCGCGCGCGTCCTGGCACGCCATCGGCAGCACTTCGAGGCCCGCAGCGCGCCACAGCGCCACCGCGAGCAGGAAGCGGTTGCCCTTCTTGCGCAGCAACGTCTGCAGCGCGTCGTCGGCGGGGCCGTCCTCGATCGTCGACTGGCAGAACGTCCAGATCGCGTGCGCGCGCGCGCCGGGCTCCTCGATGCCGGCGATCGCCGCGGCCGCGGCGTCGCGCAGCGCTGCGGTCGACGTCGTGCGCTTGCCGAGCTCGACGCGATGTTCGCGCAGCGTCGGCTGCAGCGGCGTGTCTTCGCCGACCGCGAGGACCGGCAGCAGATCGAGCAGCGGCGGCAGGTGGCGTTCCTTGCCGAGCGACGGCACGTCCGTGCGCGTGTGCACGTGCACGGTGCGACCGTCGTCCAGCGTGGCGGTGCGCGTCGGGGCGGGCAGTCCGCGCGTGCGCAGTTCGCCGCGGCCACTCGGCAGCACGACGACGTACTCGGCGACGGCGATCGGCTCCTGCTCGGAGCCGAAGAAGAACGGTTCGGTCGCGAACGGGCTCGCGCCCGGGGCGTCGCCGTGTTCGCGCCAGCGCCATTCGACGAACGCGCCGGGCTGCAGCCGGGTCAGCGCGTAGTCGCCGTCGACGCGCGACGGCACCCAGTCCGTGCCATCGGCGGCGCGCGTGCGCAGCGACAGCAGTTCGGCGAAACGGCCGAGACCCTGCTGCTCGCGGAACGCCTCGACGCCCGCCTGATCGTTGATGCGCCGCAGCGAGTGGCCTTCGGCGGTCCAACTGCCGTCGGCAGCGACCGCCAGGATCGTCTGGTCGATCAGCACCGTCGTCGACGCGCCGCGTTCGCGTTCGCCCGGCGTGAACGCCGCGATCGCCGCGTCGCCGTCGCGCCGGAACGACGCCATCTCGTCGATCGGCAGGGCGTCGCCGCGCACGGTCGCCAGCCACGAACGCACCGCCGGCGTCGTCTCGCCGAGCGCTTCGCAGCGCTCGAGGCAGGTCCGCACGCGCGCGTCGTCGCCAGCACTCGCGTGGTCGCCGGCGAGGTCGAGCAGGATCGCCGCGGTCGCATCGGCGTGCTCGGCGATCGCGTCCGCGAGCGTGCCGGCCGTGGCCGAGTCGCCGCGCGCGAACGCCCATTCGCGGTGCAGGCGCAGCCGGCCGAGCGGCGCGTCGCCGCCGAACGCGGGCCAGGCCGCGGCGAGCGCTTCGGCGTCGACCGGATCGCCCGCCGCAATGCGGTCGGCGGCGACCGTGCGCGCGAGCGTCGGCTGGTCGGGACGCAGCGCCAGCGATCGCGCGCGCATCGCCGCCGCCTCGCGGTTGGCGCCAGCCTGCGCCAGTTCCTGCGCCCACTGCGCGAACGGCCGGGCGTCGCCCGGGCACGCTGCCGCCCAGGCGGCGAACAACGGCACGAGTTCGGCGCGGAAGCGCAGCTGCCGCAACAACTCGGCGCGCCGCGCGAACGTGCGGGGCCCGGGGGTCGGGTGCGCCGCCAGCAGGCGCAGGGCCTGTTCGCGCTGGTCCTGCTCCTCGTGCAGCTGTGCTTGCGCGACGCGGGCCTCGTGGTGGCCGGTCAGCAGTCCGGGCACGACCCGTTCCTCGAGCGCGCGCGCCCAGGCCTTGCGCAGTTCGTCGGGCAGGTCGACCAGCCGCAGCACGCGCGCGAACGCGAGCGCCGCGAGCGGGGCCTGCGGCGGTGCTTCGTGCACAGCCATCGCCAGGTCGATCGCCTGCTCGCGGTTGCCGTCGCGCACGGCGGCAAGGACGGCGGCGATGCGCACGGCGTCGCTGGCGCCAGCTTCAGCGGCGAGGCGCGCGAGGATCGCTTCGCCGGTCACGAACGTCGCGGCGGTCCGCGTCGCGGCAGCGCCGCGCACGAACTCGTCGGCGCCGCGGTGGGGCTGCACACCCGCGAGCGGAGCGCCTTCGGCGTCGATGAGGCGCAGCGCCACGCGGCTGCGGTCGGCGTTGGCGGTCTTGACCACGATCTCGTGGCCGCCGGCGGTCAGCGCGATGCCGACGCGCGACCGGCGGCCTTGGCCACCACGCCACCGTTCGACGCGCAAGACCTCGGCGCCGTCGACGAACACCTGGCTGTCGCCGTCGTGCTCGAGTTCGAGGAAGCCCTCGGTCGGATCGGCGGCGACGACCCGCCAGCGTCCGTAGTGGCAGCCGTTGCCGCGGCGACCCGGTGGGGCAAGTTGGATCGAGCGCGACTCGGTGTTGCGGCGGACGAGGCGGGGGACGGCAGGGCCGCCGGCGCCCACGAGCGACGTTCCGAGCTCGGGGAACACGAACTCGGGCGCGAACGGCACGCCCGCGAACGAGTCGCCGCCGTCGCCGAACGGTCCGACGGCGAGCAGTTCCTCGGCGTGGCCTTGCACCGGCCACGACGGGATCGTCGCCGGTGGTTGGACGGCGCGCTGCAGCCGCCAGCGCAGGCCGTCGAGTTCCTGCGCGCACAGTCCGTGCAGGCGCTGGCCGTCGAACGCGGCGAGTTCGCGCAGCCGCGCGGCAGGGTCCTGCAACTCGCCGACGCTGCGCGCGGCCTCGGCCACCAGCAGGGCGGCGATCGGCGACCGCGCGGCCCGTGCGGCGGCAGCGAGCAGGTCGCGCGCGATCGCGTCGGGATCGTCGGCGGCGGGGGCCTGGGCGGCCACCAGTGCTGCGGCGAGCGCTTCGACGTCGGTCTGGGCGGGTGCGGCCGCGAGCACGAGGCCGAGCGCGGCGAGCCAGGCAAAGCGGCGACTCATCGTCCGCCCTCCTGCTGCAGCAGCACGAACTGTCCGTCGGCAGCCTTCAACGCTGCGGCGAAGTCGCGGAACTGCGCGTACTCGCCGGGCGCGATGCGACTCGTGGCGAGCCGCAGTTCGCGTTCGACGACCACGGCCGAGCCGTCTTGGCGCCAGCGCATCGAGAACGCGCCGAACGGCGCCGTGCGCCCGGCGTCGGGAGGCAGCTCGCCGACGCGGAAGCCCGGCGGCAGTTCGTAACGCAGCGTGTGGACCTCGGCCGACGGTGCGCCGAGCAGCAACGGCGAGCGCCGTTCGCCTTCGGCAGTCAGTGCCAGCAGGTGGCCCTCGTCCCAGGCGCTCGGCAGTTGCCACGCCGTCCCACGACGCTGGCCGATCTCGGGCAGCGACGCGGTCACGGTCAGGTGCACGGGAGCTTCCGGGTCCTCGGTGCCGCCGGGTTCGACGGCGCGCAGCTCGGCGCGGCCGAACGTGCGCACCAGGTCGCGTTCGAAGGTCTCGCGCCGACGCGCGGGCTCGGTCGCCAGCGCTTCGCGAAGGCCGACGGCCTGATTGCCGCCCGGTCGGCTCTCGCGCCGCAGCGACGCGCTGCCGTCGGCGGCGAGCTGCACGTGGAACGTCTGCCGGTCGACGTTGACGTCCGGCGTGGTCCACGGCACCTCGCGCAGCTCGGCGCGGCCACGATCGACGATCAGCACCGAAGCACCCTGGTCCATGTCCGGCAACGTGTCGCTCGGATGCCAGGTCGCGGTGCCGTCGAGGAACCGTCCGGGCCGGCCATCCTGCGGCGGCAGCCAGGCGATGCAGTGGTTGAACTGCTGCACCAGGGGCAGCGTCAGGTCGTCGTTGCTGCGCAGCGGGTCGGCGAAGATCAGCACCGGGTGGCACTGCACGCCGATCTCGCCGAGCAGCGCGCACAGCAGCAGCGCCTTGTCCTTGCAGTCGCCATGCCGCCGTTCGTGGATCACGCCGGTCGAGTACGGCTTGTAGCCGTGCACGCCGAACTCCCACGCCTCGTACCGCACGTCGGTGGTGACGAAGTGGTAGAGCGCGCGGATCTTCGCCTCGACCGTCGGCAGGCCCTCGCACCGCTTCTGCACCGTCGCGCGCATCGCCGGCGTCACTTCGAGCTGGTCCTTGATCAGGTTCCACCACCAGGCGGCGAACTGGTCCCAGTCGCGGTACGTCGTCATGCGCACCACGGGCTCGAGCTCGGTGCGGCGCGGCCGCCGGATCTCCGGCTGGTCGCGGCGCAGGTCGCGCATCGCGAAGCGGAACACCTGCGTGCCGTCGGCCAGCGTGCTGCGTTCGGGCTCGGGGGCGCCGTTCGCCGCTTGCCACCGGTACTCGCGGCCGGGTGCGGCGAGCACCACCAGCTCGTCGGCACGCACGGGAGAGCCGTCGGGCCCGGCGAACACGTGCACGAGACCGAAGTAGTCGCCGAAGAACGTCGGCTGCAGGTCGTCGACGCGGCCCTCGATGGCGACGACGTCGCCGGGGCGCAGATCGGGCAGCCGCACGCGCGCTCCCTGCAAGGCCGGTCGCTGCACCGTGCCGTCGGCGCGGAACACCGTGCAGCCGAGCAGGCGCGCACGTTGCTCGCCCGGCCAGTGCGGCAGGTTCCACGACGACAGCGAAGCGGCGCCGTCGGTGGTCAGCACGCGCACGATGTCGTGGTGGTAGACGTTCGTGGTGCCGTTGCTGTTCGCGCGCACCACCTGTTGGCGCAGCAGCCAGTGCAGCGGGTCGTTGGCGGCTGCCGCGTCGGCGGGGGGGCCGCCGTCGCTCCGCACGCGCTCGGTCGCATCGACGGCGAACGCCGCGTGGAACGCTGCTGCGTCCGTGCCCTCGCCGCTGCCCGCCGTGGCGGCGGCCTCGGCGGCGAGGAACTCGGCGTACCGTTCGTCGTCGCGGCGGTTGGGCTCGATCGCCAGCGCCTCCCGCAACCAGTGCAGTTGCCGCTCGTGCGCCGTCGGGTCGTCGCCGCGCAGCGCGCGCCAGCAGCGCGCCGCCTGCGTCATCGCCTCGGCGTCGTCGGTGGCGAGGCCGAGCCAGCGCTCGAGCACGGCCAACGCTTGCCGCGGCTGCGATGCACCGAGCAACAGTTCGGCGCGCAGGAGATGCAGGCTGCGCGCGAACGGGTCGGCGAGCAACGGGTCTGGATCGGGCCACGCTGGCGATGCTGGCAGGCGCTGGGCGAGCCGGATCGCGGCCGCGACGTCCGCTTCGGCGACGCTGCGCGTGAGCACACGCTGCTGCAACGCCATCGCCGCGCCCGGATCCCGGTTGGTCAGCACGCCGGCGGCCGCGCGCCACAGTTCGGGCCGTTCGGCGGTCGCGGCGGTGCGCAGCAGTTCGGCGTCGGCCAGTTCGCCCAGACCCTCGTCGCGCAGCGTGAGCGTGCGGAGCCACCGCGCCATCGGCTGGTCGGGATGTGCCGCCAGCACCTCGTCGAACAGGGTGCGTGCCTGCCGCCAGAGATTGCTGCTGTCGCGCAGCAGGCGGGCCAGCAGGATCTTGGCCTCGACGTGGTCGGGGTCGCAACGCAGTGCTCTGAGCAGGGTGCTTCGGCGTTCGTTGTCGTCGCGGTCGGCGGCGCTGCGGCCGTGCCGCAGCTGGCTCGCGGCGAGCGCGAGCCACGTGGCGGCGACGTCGGGCAACGCCTGCGTCGCGGCCGTCGCGGCGGCGGCGTCGCGGCGGTCGCGATCGCCGTCGCTCTGGCGCGCGTTCCACAGCCAGGCCAGGCGCAACGCGTCGGCCGCGGCGGCGCCGCCGATCGGCCAGGTCGTGCGTGCGCCGAGGTGCGGAGGTGCCGCTGCCGGGGCAGGTGCTGCGCGCACCGCCGCGGCCTCGCGCAGGGTCGCCTCGTCGTCGCGGTGCACGACGCCGGCCAGCGGCCCGCCGTCGCGCGCGCGCAAGCGGGCCGCGAACGCGAACTCGGCGCCTTCGAGGTGGCCGAGCTTGAGCAGCACCAGGTTCGGGCCGGCTTGCAGCGGCAGCACCAGCGTGTCCTGGCCGTACTGCATCGGCCGCTCGACGTGGCGATCGCCGTGGGCGGTGCCGTTCACGAACACCGCCCAGCTGCCCGTGGAGCCGAGTTCGAGCACGGCTTCGATCGGCTGTTCGGCGACGAGCGCGTAGGCGACGAACACCAGCGACTGTTCGCTCGGATGGACGATCTGGCCGAGCGGCACCGCCGGCGACTGCGGCCTCGTCGGCAACGTCCGCCAACGAACCGGACGGCGCTTGCCCGGCAGCTCCGCGGCGAAGTCGACGGCGCGTTCGGGACCGACGTCGGTCGCAAAGCCAGCACTGCGTTCGTTCGCGAACGGGCCCAGCAGTCGGCCGCCGGTCAGGAAGCCCAGTGCGTGCGCGCGTCGCGCGGCATCACCGCCCGGCAGCGTCTCGGCCAGTTCCAACGCCGCGAGGCGCACGCGGTCTGCCAGCAGGGGGGTAGCGCGCGCGGCGGGCGAAGCGGCCAGCGCGTCGAGTTGCGGCAACGCGTCGGCGTCGGCGAGGCTGCGCGCAAGACGTGCGGCGAGGGTGGTCCAGGCCTCGATGCGCGCGGCCGTGAGTGCGTCGACGTCGGCGACTGCGGCGAGTTCGGCGGCTTGCGCGAGCAGCGCGCGCGTCGCGGCCAGCGGCTGGCCGTCGGCTCGCGCCTGCAGGGCTTCGGTCTCCTTCGGCAGCAGCTCTTGGGCCGGCAGAAGCGACGTCAGGAACAGGCAGACGGCGGCGAAAAGGCCGCGGTACGAGCGGTTCTGCACCGCCGCTTCTTAGCGCACTGGCGCTTGCTTCGGCAACGGGCCCGGGGCGGCGCCACCGGGCGGCGCACCCGGCAGTTCGGTCGGACGCAGCGTGCCGTCGCGGTCCTTGTCGAGCGCCTTCAGCAGTTGGGCAGTCCAGGCGTCGAGTGCGGGGTCGAGTCGCCGCAGGGCGCTGCGCAGCTCGGCGGCGTCGATCGCGCCGTCGTGGTTCTTGTCGGCGGCGTCCCACGGCGGGGCGAGCGGACTGCCGGCACCCGTCGGCGCTGGCAGGGTCTTGCCGGACAGTTGCTCGAACCAGGGTTGCAGTTCGGTTTCGCTGATGCGGCCGTCCTGGTCGCCATCGAGCTGCCGCATTGACGAACTGAGCGTCGGCGGCAACGAGGCCTGGCGCAGGAACTCGGCGACCTCGCTCGGATCGAGCCCGCCGTTGCCGTTGCGGTCGTGCAACTGCAGGAACTGCCGGATGGGCGTCGCGGCGCGCGGCGTGGTACCCGACTCGGTCAGCGGTCGCGTGGTGTGCACGCGGAAGGTGGATCCCGTCGTCAGGACGGCCCGCAGCGCCAGATCGAACTCGGGCCACGACACGTAGCCGTCGCGATCGCCGTCGAGCCGCTTGAAGCCTGCGTTGTCGCGCGGACTGCGCACGGCCTCCAGCGCGTCGCTGGCCTCGAACACGTCGAGCCGGTCGTCGTCGTCGGCATCGCAGGCGCGGAACAGGTCGCGGCTCTGCGCGGCGCTGCACGCTCCGCGCACCGAGCGTTCGGTGCCCTTGCGCGGCGGGACGTCACGGCCGGGATCCTGGGCGGGCAGCAGCGGCAGCAGCAGCACGCAGGCGGCGAGCATCGACGGCAGGGGCATCATCGGTCCGGGCGCGGCGCTGTCCCATCGACGCGCCGACGACGGGACTATAGCCGGCGTCGCGTCGAGGGGATTCGAGGTTGGCGTCCGGTGCCGGCGGGCAGGAGTTTTTCGAGGCCGGGCTTGTCCGGCGTCGAGCACGGCGCTTGCATCACCGCCCGGACAGCCCCTTTCGAATCCTCCCGATCACCCGGCCGCACCGTTCTCGTGTCGGCGCCGGGCCGGGCCCGACCGAGGAACCCAGAGTGAACGCTCGCAACGCCCTTCTCTCCCTCTCCGTCTTGGCCGCGACCACGCTGACGTCGTGCGGCACGCTGAACCGCGCCGGCAAGGACGCCGCGATCGGCATCTGCACGATCATCCCCGTGCTGCCGATCTACGGTGGCGCCACCGACGGTGCGACGTCGGCGCAGAACGTGCGCAGCGGACTCGGCAGCGGTGCCGGCACCGAGGTGCTCGCGTTCCCGTTCACGTTCCTCTACCACGGCATCGAGCACTTCTGCTACGGCCTGGTCCACATCATCGACCTGCCGCTGTGCCTGTTCTGGGGCGCTGCCGAACTGCACCCGCACGGCCCCGAGGTCAAGCCGATCGACACCTACCAGGGCACCTGGTTCGACACGTGGGCCGAGAAGCACGCCAAGAAGACCGACGCCGAGAGCGGCGAAGCCAGGTGATCGCCGCGCCCGCTCGGCGGGCGCCATCGGCGGTGCCTTGAGTCCCTGCGGAACCGTCAGCGACGATCCGAGGTGGTGCCTGGCTCGGCGAGCAGCCGTTCGGCGATCCACGGCAGGCGCAGCACGAAGTCCAAGGCGGCGGCCGCGCTGGTCGCCGACCGATGCTGGATTTCGTCACGCAGCGCAACCAGCCGCTCCCGGCGACCGGCGCTGAGATCGGGATCGGCGAGCCACGCCGCCAGGTTGGTGCGCACGCGCTCGAGCGCCACGGTGGGGTCGTCCTTGATCACCGGCGGCTTCCAGTCGCGGAACAGCAGCTCGCGGCGACTCTGCGCCTGCTCGCTGCGTCCCTCGAGTTCGGAACGCAGCACCTCCTGCGCATCGTAGGCCTGTCGCGCCTGCTCCATGGCCCGACTGTCGACCTGGGGCCGCGCGTTGGCCGCTTGCCAGCGCTGCAGCGACCGCGCGCTGAGGCTCGGGCCGACGAGCTTGCGCACCCAGTTCTGCACCACGGGGACCGCGGGGCGCAGGTCGATCGGTCGCGTGGTGTTCGCGTTCGGCGCGCCCGTCGCCGGGGTCGTGGTCGGGCTCGGTCCGACGTCCGGCAGCGGCACCAGCAGTTGCAGCGCCGTGCGTACCTGGGCCGGAGCTTCGTCGAGCGGTCCACGCGGGCCGGTCGGCACGCCGAGGCGGGACAGTTCGGCCAGGCGAGCCACGGCGATCCACCGTTCGAGGTTGGCGGGACGGCGGTCGTTGGCGATCGTCTGGTAGTCGGCGACGGCACCGGCAACGTCGAGGTCGAGCACCTCCTTGATCCACGCCGAGTGCAGCCGCGTGAAATCGTCGTGGCCGGGGGAGGCCGGGGTCTGGGTCGCAGCGAGGCCGGCGGTGCCGGCGACGACCAGGAACGTCGCGAGATGTCGCTTCATGCTTCCTCCAGCGGCGTCGATTCGAACCGGTAGCCGAGGCCGTGCACGGTGACGACGTGCACGGGATTGTCGACGTCGCGCTCGAGCTTCTTGCGCAGCCGCGCGATGTGGTTGTCGACGGTGCGCGTCGTCGGCAGGTGCACGTAGCCCCAGACCTTGCGCAGCAGGTCCTGGCGGCTGACGACTTCGCCGCGGTGCTCGATCAACATGCGCAGGATCTCGGCTTCGTAGCGCGACAGCTGCATCTCCTGCCCATCGCGCGAGATGGTGAAGCGCTTCCAGTCGACGACGAGGTCGGGGAACTGCATCACGCCGCCGAGCGCTTGCCTCTCGCCGACGCCCGCCTTGGCACCGGTCTGCGTGCGGCGCAGCACGGCGCGGATGCGCGCGAGCAACTCGGACAGGCCGAACGGCTTGGTCAGGTAGTCGTCGGCGCCGAGTTCGAGGCCCTGCACCTTGTCGCGGTCCTGGCCCTTGGCCGAGACGATGATGACCGGCACCTCGCGCCCGGTCTCGCGCAGGTGGCGCAGCACTTCGAGGCCGGGCATGCCGGGCAACATCAGGTCGAGCAGGATCAGCGACGCCTGGCCTTCCTTGGCCTTGCGCAGGCCTTCCTTGCCGTCGGCGGCGGTCAGCACCCTGAAGCCCTCGAGCTCGAGGTTGTGCTGCAGGCCGGCGCGCAGATCGGGCTCGTCTTCGACGACGAGGATGTGGGTCTCGGAGAGGTTGCTCATGGATCGGTCGCCCGCGGCGGCGGGCCAGAAGCGGGTGGTGGCGTCCCGGCGAGCGGCAGCTCGAGCCGCATCACGGTGCCGCCGCCCTCGCGCGGCAGCGCGAGGATCTCGCCGCCGTGGGCGCGCGCGAAGTGGCGAACGAGGCCCAGGCCGAGTCCGGCGCCGCGGACCTCGCCAG
This sequence comes from uncultured bacterium, assembly GCA_937952215.1. Taxonomy (GTDB): domain Bacteria; phylum Planctomycetota; class UBA1135; order UBA1135; family UBA2386; genus UBA2386. The sequence goes on along the minus strand of CALFZH010000059.1, from coordinate 270,778 downwards.
CGTTGCTGGCCCGGTAGAAGCCGTCGAACACGCGCGTGTGCTCGCCTGGCGGAATGCCGCGGCCGCGGTCGCGGACCTCGACCACCGCGGACTCGCCGTGGCGTTCGAGCACGAGTTCGATCTCGTGCTCGTCGTCGCCCTCGCGCGCGTACTTGGCGGCGTTCTCGAGCAGGTTGACGATCGCGTTCTCGCAGCCGTTGCGATCGCACTGCACGCGGATGCCGAGCGGCAGCGAGTCGATCAGGATCGCGCCGCGCGACTCGAGGTGCGGCGTGTAGGTGGCCGTGATCTCGCGCAGCAGTTCACCGAGGTCGAGCGGTTCCTTGTGGTAGTCGAGCGTGCCGGCCTGTTGGCGCGAGAAGTCGAGGATGCGCTGGATCATCGCCGTCAGCCGTTCGGCTTCGCGGGCGATGATCGAACCGAACTCCGCCGCCTGGCCGGCGTCGCGCGCGCGGCCCATGCCGAGCGTCTCGCCGTACATGCGCACCAGCGCCAACGGCGTCTTCAGCTCGTGCGACACGCGCGACACCAGGTCGACCTTGAGCGCTGCGAGCTCGGTCTCGCGCGACACCGAGCGCCACGACCACAGCGCACCGCCGAGCGCTGCCGCGAACAACGCGACGACCAGCAGCGTGCGCATGTTCTTGGAGGCCTCGGCCTCGGCGACCAGTCGCTGCGGGTCCGCCGGCCAGGCGCGCAGCAGCAGGTCGTCGGTGCGCACCGACGGCGGCTCGTAGTCGGCGGGCGCCGCGCGGGGGGGGGGGACCAGCGGCTGGTCGTCGGCGTCGTGCACGGCGAGCACGAAGCGCCCGCCGGTCTCGTTCAGGCTCGCGAACGTGGCGGCCAGCAGAGCGCGAGGATCGACCTGGATGGCGACGCTGGCGCAGTTCCACTGCTGCGCCTCGTCGGCGGTCGCGGGCCGGATGCTGACGAGCCAACTGCCGTCGCTGACCGGCGCGACGAGTCGGGTTTCGAACGGCCCGTCGTCACTGCCCGGGGCCGAGCGCTGTGAGCGGCGCACCCAGGGCTTGACGTTGTTCTCGTACTCCGCGGCGAACGACCGGATCGCGGCGCGTTGCCGTTCTTCGCGCAGCAGCGTGTCGGCCTGCTCGCGCAGGGCGTCACTGGCGTCGATCGACTCGCCGAGGCGTTGCGCGAGCGCGGTCAGCAGGCCATCGGGGTGCTGGTCGCGCCGACCCTCGGCGATTGCGCGGAGCAGCCGCAGGCGTTCGTCGGTGGGGCCCGCCAGCGCGATCGCGAACTCCGACAACAGGCCGAGTGCGGGCAGCGGGCTGTCGCGACGGATGCGCATGCCGTCGACCAGCCGCTTGCAGTGCTTCCATTCCTCGAGGGCCTGCCCGACCTCGCGGAGCGCGCGGTGCGCCGTGGCCAGGCGGAAGCGCGCGACGGCCTCGATCTGCTGGAGGTCGGGGCGCCGATCGTCGTCCGACGACCAGGCCTTGTCGAGCTTCGCCAGCGTCTGCTCGAGGACCAGGATCGCCTCGGCGTGCTGGCCGAGGCTCAGGTGGTGGTCGGCTCGCTGCATTTCGCCACGCAGCGGACTGTCGGCGCTGAGGAACTCCTCGCTGGCGAGCGGCAGGCTGATCGGCAACAGCGGCAAGGCCGGCCAGATCACCGTCGCTAAGTCGTCGAGCAGCACGATGCCGCGCAGGGCCGCGAACCGTTCTTCGGCGGCCAACGTGATCGTGGTGCGCACGACGCCGTGTTGCGCAAGCCAACGTTTGCTCTCTTCCAGCAGGGCGGGCACATGCCGCTCGATCTGCTGGTCGACGGCCTGGCGGGCGGCGGCCAGGAACTGGCGCGCCTCGCCGGCGAGGGCTTGCTGGGCCGTGGCGCTGGTGCGCTGCAGCTCGTTCCAGCCGAGAGCGGCGAGGAACGCGAGCGGCACCAGGTAGGCGCCGAGCGCGAGCAGGTGGCGGTGGCTGAAGCGCGAAGGCGGTCTCGGCATCGTCGGGCCGCTCGAGGCCCGCCGGCCAGACTATCCAGGACACGAGCCTTCGCCCAGGCGCGGACGCCTTGGGCTCAGGTTCCTCGGGTCACTGGATCGTGAACACGAAGCCGTCGGTGCCAGTGACCAGGAACGGAGTCGTGCAGCCGCCGGGCGCCAGGTAGTCGACGCCCTGCGCGTAGACCGCGATGCCCGCGAGGGACGGGTTCGGCGGGATCGAGAAGACGTGCTGGCCGCCGACGACCGTGAACGTGAGGTCGTGCACCAGCGTGCAGGTGCCGCAGATCGGGGCCATCAGCAGGTTGAGGCCGTAGCTGATCAGCGGCGTGCCGACCGGGTTGATCATCGTGACGACGATGTCGGTGCCGACTTCGGCGTTGCCGGCCATGTCGATTTCGACCGGCGAGCACGAAGCGGGGATGCGCTGCACGGTCGACGGGCGCTTGAGCAGGCGGAGGCCGCGGAACGCCGTGTTGGGGGCCGCCGTCGCGATCGCCGAGAACGTCGCGCTCGGGCCGGTGTCGGCGACGCGGATGATGCTGCCGCCGGTCGTGGCCCACAGCGTCGTCACGCCTGCGGCGCGCGTGCCGGTCAGGCCGCGGCAGGGCTGGCCGGCGGCCAGCGTGTACTGCAGCGTCCAGATGCCCGCGATCAGCGCGAACTTCTTGATGCCGCCCTGGCCCGCGCTGTCGTCGGCGCAGTAGAGGGTCACCGCGTCGGCGAACCAGAAGTCGTAGATCGACGGGCCGCTCATCGTCGCCATGCCGGGCAGCAGCGACAGCGTCGCTGGACCGACGGTCGGCAGGCCGGTGCCGACCTGGATCACGCCGTAGTTGCTCTGCGAGGAACTGCTCGTGTAGAGCTGGCCGTTGTGGATGCCGGCCACGCGCGTGTTCTGCGGCGCCCCGGCGTTGATGCCGACCGAGGTCGTACCGCCGAGCGTGACGTAGCGGATGCCCGCGGAATTGAGGCTATTGCCCGAGGTCCAGAACTGCAGGCCGTCGTCGCTGACCGCCGATCGGATGTTGCCGTTGTTGCCCGCGCCGCCGCCGCCGTAGGCGTCGGTCAGGGTCGTCGACGTGTCGACGGCGCCGGACAGGAAGATGCTGCCGACGCATCGCGGCGTCGCCGACGCTGCCGTCGTCGGCACCGCGGCCAGGCCGGGCGCCGTGGCGTAGCCGGCGAGGGTCAGGTAGAGGCCGTTCGTGGACTGGTTCAGGAAGCCCTCCGACGTCGACGAGCCGGCGTTCGTCAGCGGGTAGTTGGCGCCGCTCTGGGTGATCGGCATCGCGATCGTCTGCACGAACGTGCCGGTCTTCGTGTACTCGTCGACGAACGTGGGCGTCGAGGCGCTGGTCAAGGTGGCGCTGCCATCACCGACGCGGACCACGTAGAGGTTGCCGAAGGTGAGGCCTTGGCACAGTGCCGAGCCGGTGAGAACGAGGAGGGTGGTGAGGGATCGCAGCATGGGCAGGGGAAGGGGTCGCGCCGGTGTGGAAGGCGGGCAATGAACAGCATCACGAGGCCCCTGTCGACGTCGTCCGGACGCTTGGCCGCGGCTTCGGCGGCGCCTCACATACGGAGCAACGGATCGAGCGCGGTGGATGCGATGGCGCCGGGCCGCCGCGCGGTGGGCCGATGGACCGAGATCAGTAGAGCAGGAACCGGCGCACGCGCTGCCACCAGTCCGCGGGCGGGGCGGCCAGGGCGTCGAGATCGGCGAGCGGCCGTTCGCCGTCGACGAACTCACGCACGGCGGTCCCGCCGGTGAGGATCTCGATCGGCAGGCGCACGGCTTCGTACTCGTACGGCGGCTGCTTCCACTCGAAATGGTGCGGCCACAGCTCGCGCACGCCGCGCAGCAGCGCCAGCGTGGTGCGGTACGGGCGGTACGCGGCGGCGTCGGTGGCGTGCAGGAACAACCCGCCGCACGCGCGCCCGTGCCACTTCTGGAACGTCGGCTCGAAGTGCACCGGGCGCAGGGCGACGCCGCGCAGGTCGTGCGTGCTCGCCAGCGCCAGCAGCTGCCACGGATCGATGAACGGCGCCCCGAACTGCTCGAACGGCGTCGTCGTGCCCCGACCTTCGCTGAGGTTCGTGCCCTCGAGCAGCACCTGCCCCGGATAGACCAGCGCACCTTCGTGGCGCGGCAGGTTCGGCGACGGCGGGATCCAGGCGCGGCCGGTGTCGGGCCAGAGCATCGAACGCCGCCAGCCCTGCATCGGCAGCACGCGCAGGTCGCAGCCGAGCGCGAGTCGGTCGTTGCACCATCGCGCCAGCTCGCCGAGCGTGAGTCCGTGGCGCATCGGCATCGGCGCGCGGCCGACGAAGCTGGCGAACGCGAGGTCGAGCGCCTGGCCCTCGGCCCGTTCGCCGCCGAGCGGGTTCGGGCGGTCGAGCACGAGCACCGGGATGCCCTTCTGCGCGCACGCTTCGAGGCAGTAGGTCAGCGTCCAGGCGTAGGTGTAGACGCGCGTGCCGACGTCCTGCAGGTCGACGACCAGGAGGTCGAGGCCTTCGAGCATCTGCTGCGACGGCTTGCGGGTCTCGCTGTAGAGGCTCCACACCGGCACGTCGAGGCGCGCATGACGGCCGTGCGCGGTCTCGATCATGTTGTCCTGCTCCGTCGACCAGGCGCCGTGTTGTGGCGCGAACAGCGCCGCGAGCCGACCCGGAAACCGGGTCGCCAGCACATCGGCCGCGTGGCGGAAGCCACGATCGACCGACGCCTGGTTGGCCAGCAGACCGAAACGCCGCGCGCTGCGCAGCACGTCGGGCGGCGTCTGGCTCGCGACTTCGAGACCGAACAGGACGGGCGAGGGAGCGTTCACTCGTAGAGCAGGAACGGTTGGCGCCGCATGCGGAAGAGGTCGAGGTCGCGTTGCCAGGTCGCGACGATCGTGTCGGCGGCGCTTCCGCCCACGATGGCGTCGCGCGTGGCCTCGTGCTTGAGCAGCCAGTCGAGCTTCTTGTGGTCCCAACCGTCGGCGAACAGCGCGCGCAGCGCGCAGGCGACGTGGATGCCGGTGCGCACCGGTTCGAACGTGCGCCAATCGGTGACGACGATGTTGATGCCCGAGCACGCTTCGCCGCGGAACTTGCTCGCGTTCGGGGTGAATGCGATCGGCACGAACGTGACGCCGGGCAGGTTGGCGGCGCGCAGTCGCTGCGCGAGGCGCACGCCGTCGCACCACGGCGCGCCGAGCACCTCGAACGGTGTGTCGGTGCCGCGGCCGACCGACAGGTTGGTGCCTTCGAGCAGACCGATGCCCGGATAGAGCAGTGCTTGCGTCAGCGACCGCATGTTCGGCGACGGGTTGATCCAGGGCAGCCCGGTGGCGTCCCAGAGATCCGCCCGCTGCCAGCCGACGCACGGCACGACCTGCAGGTCGACCTTCAGGCCGTCCTCGCCCACGATCATGCGCGCGAGTTCGCCGGCGGTCATGCCGTGGCGCAGGGGAATGCGGTGGCTGCCGACGAAGTCCTGGCGCGCGGCCGCGAGCACGGGCCCTTCCATGCGCAGCCCGCCGATCGGATTGGGTCGGTCGAGCACCACGAAGCGCAGCCCCTTGCGAGCGGCCGCCTCGAGGCAGTTCCGCATCGTCGACACGTAGGTGTAGAAGCGGCAGCCGATGTCCTGGATGTCGAACACCAGCGTGTCGATGCCCGCGAGCATCGTGTCGGTCGGCTCCCGCGTCTCGCCGTAGAGCGAGTACACCGGCAGCCCGGTCGCGGCGTCGCGGCTGTCGCCGACCTTCTCGTCGACCTTGCCTTCCCAGCCGTGCTCGGGCGAGAACAGGGCGACGAGCCGCACGCCGTCGGCGGCCGCGATCACGTCGACCGTGCGCGCTCCGGTGGCGGTGCGCCCGGTGTGGTTGGTGATCAGGCCGACTTTGCGGCCGCGCAGCACGTCGCTGCCGTCGCCGGCGAGCACGTCGATGCCCGTGCGCGTCGATGCCGCCGCCGCCTGCGCCAACGCGGGGAACGCCGTGGCGGCGAGGGCGAGGGATGTGCGCAGCAGGAACGACGAACGCATGCGCGGATCCTAGGTTGGGCGTCGGGCCGAGCCAGAGCTATGTGCGCAGCGGCAGCCGCGAGGCGAGCCAGCCGACCAGCACCGTCGCACCGCAGCTGGCGAGCCCGTGCCAGGGCCAGGCGAGCTTGACGTCCTGCGCCGGCAGGACGAACACGACGCCGACGATCGCGGCGATGCCGCCGCACAGGCCGAGCAGCGACGCCGTCGGCGAGCGGCCCGGCAGCAGCGCCAGCACGAACAGGCCGAGGATCACGCCGGTGGTGACCGTCGCGATCGCCAGGACCTTGGTGACCACCGCACTGCCGTCGCCGTAGTCGATGACGCCGACCACGACCTGCAGCGCGCAGAACAGCACCGTGGCGAGCTTGGCGGCGCGCAGCGCGAAGCGGCTGTCCGGGCGGTGGCCCGTGGCCGGCAGCAGGAAGTCGTTCACCAGCGCACTCGCCGACGCCGACAGCGAACTCGACAGCGTCGACATCGCCGCCGAGAACAGCGCGCCGAGCACGATGCCGACCAGCCCGGTCGGCAGGTGGTGCACGATGAAGTGCGCGAACACGTGGTCGCCCTTGGCGAACGGCGTCGGCGGCGGGTTCTTGGCGAACAGCGCCGACAGCCCGAGCCCGATCGCCAGGAACAGCGTGAACTGCGCTAGAACCAACGGGCCGCTCCACAGCAGCGCCTTCTGCGCGTCGCGCTGGGAACGCGCCGACAGGAAGCGCTGCACGATGAGTTGGTCGACGCCGTGGCTGCCGATCGACAGCACCGCACCGCCGAGCACGCCGGCCCACAGCGTGTAGGGCGTGCTGAAATCCCAGCCGAGGTCGAACACGCGCAGCCGACCGGCGTCCGCGGCCTGCGTGAACACGCCGGGCAGCCCGCCGTCGACGCCCGCGCCGATCATCAGCAGCGCGGTGCCGGCCCCGAGCATGTAGACGACGAACTGCACGACGTCGGTCCAGACCACCGCCTTGATGCCACCGAGGGCGGTGTAGGCCACGGTGCAGGCCCCGGTGACGACGACGCTGAGCGGCAACGACCAGCCGAACATCAACTGCAGCACGACCGCCGTCAGGTAGAGCCGCAGGCCGTCGGCGAGCGTGCGCGTGACCAGGAACAGCCCGCTGGCGAGCGTTCGCACGGCCGGTCCGCTGCGCACGCGCAGCACCTCGTAGGCGGTGAACAGTTCGCCGCGGAAGTACAGCGGCACCAGCAGGAAGGCCGCGATCGTGCGCCCGACCAGGTAGCCGAGCGGGAGCTGGAGGAACCGCAGGTCGCCGGTGCCGAACTGCGCCGAGTAGGCGATGCCGGGCACCGACAGGAACGTCGCCGTGCTGGTCTCGGTCGCGACGATCGAGAGCAGCAGCGCCCACCACGGCAGGTTGCGACCGCCGAGCAGGTAGTCCTGCGCCGACGTCGGGCCGCGCCCCATCCACAGCCCGAACGCGATCGTGCCGCCGAGGTAGACGACCAGCAGCACGAGGTCGAGCGGAGCGATCGCCATCGGCGGGCTGCTATACCGGCGCTGGCCGGCGACCGGAAGAGAACGCCCCTCGCGTCGCGGGCGCGCGGCGGCCAACATTGCCGCCATGACGCGCATCGATCTGGCCGCGCTGACGACCGAGGCCCGCAACCCTCGCACCCAGGATCTCGACGCCCTGTCGACGATCGAACTGGTGACGGCGATGAACGACGAGGATCGCCACGTCGCCGAAGCGGTGCGCGCCGAACTGCCGCGCATCGCCGCGGCCGTCGACGCGATCGCTGCCCGCATGCACAAGGGCGGTCGGCTGGTCTACGCCGGCGCGGGCACCTCGGGACGGCTCGGCGTGCTCGACGCCGCCGAGTGCCCGCCGACGTTCTCGTCGACAGCCGGGCAGGTGGTCGGCCTGATCGCCGGTGGTCCCGCGGCGATCCTGCACGCGGTCGAAGGCGCCGAGGACGACGAAGCGCTCGCCGCCGCCGACCTGCGCGCGCTCACGATCGGCCCAAAGGACGTCGTCGTCGGCATCGCCGCCAGTGGCCGCACACCGTACGTGCTCGGCGCCCTGCGCGCGGCGCGGGCCGCGCACGCGTTGACCGTCGCCGTGGTCTGCAATCGCGCGAGTGCCGTTGCCGCGGCCGCCGAGTTGCCGATCGAGGTGGTCACCGGCCCGGAGGTGCTGACCGGCAGCACCCGGCTCAAGGCCGGTACCGCGACCAAGCTGGTGCTGAACATGTTGAGCACCGGCGCCTTCGTGCGGCTGCACAAGGTCTACGGCAACCTGATGGTCGATCTGCAGGCGACGAACGCCAAGCTGAAGGCGCGCGCGGTGCGCATCGTCGGACAGGCGGCCGGCTGCGACGAAGCGCGCGCTGCCGAAGTGCTCGCGAGTTGTGACGGCGAAGTGAAGGCCGCGATCGTCGCCGCCCGGAAGCACGTGGCGCCGCACGTGGCGCGCACGCTGCTGTTCACGCACGACGGCAGCGTTCGGCAGGCGCTGGCGGCGCCGTGACGCCGACGGCAACCGTGGCGCCCGCCGCAGCGCGGTGGCTCGGCCTCGACGCGCTGCGTGGACTCTCGATCGCGGCGATGATCCTGGTCAACAACCCCGGCGCCTGGGGGGCCAAGTACCAGTACGACCCGCTGCGGCACGCGGCCTGGCACGGCTGCACGTTCACGGACCTCGTCTTCCCGACGTTCCTGTTCTGCGCCGGGGTCGCGATCGTGCCGGCACTCGGCGGCAAGGTGGAACGGGGGGCAGCGACCGCACCGCTCGTGCGCGGCATCGGCCTGCGCGTCCTGTCGCTCGTCGTGCTGGGCATGCTGCTGTCGGCGTTCCCGCTGCTGACGTTCGCCGACGGCAAGGGACTGTTCGATCCGCTGCTGGCGACGCGCTTTCCCGGCGTGCTGCAGCGCATCGGCGTCTGCTACGGCATCGCCGCGCTGCTGTTCCTGTTCACGCCCGTGCGAGTGCAGCGGCGGGTCCTGCTCGGCTGCCTGTTCGGCTACTGGGCGCTCATCACCTGGGTGCCGGTACCGGGTGTCGGCATGCCCAACCTCGACGACCCGGCCGGCACGCTGCAAGGCTGGCTCGACCGGGTGGTCTTCGGCGACCACATCTGGGTGAAAGGGTCCTACGACCCCGAGGGACTGCTCAGCACGATCCCCGCCGTCGCGACGGCCTTGTTCGGCGTCGAGGCGGGCCGGGTTCTGCGCCGCGAGTCGGACGCGGCGGCGCGCGTCGCGTCGCTGCTGCGCCTCGGCGTGCTGTGGATGCTCGCGGGGGCGGTGTTCGCGTGGTTCCTGCCGCTCAACAAGCCGATCTGGACCAGCAGCTACGCGGTGTGGACCGCCGGCATCGCGACCTGCGGTCTCGGCCTGTGCGTGTGGGCGTTCGAGCAGCGGGGCTGGACCGGCTTCGCGCACCCGCTGGTCGTCTACGGACGCAACGCGCTGCTGGTGTTCGTCGGCAGTTCGCTGCTCGCGAAGACGCTGGGTCGGCTCGTGCACGTGCCCGCGGGCGAGGGCACCGTGTCGGTGCAGTCGTGGTTCTTCACGAACTGCCTGCTCGGGCCGATCGGTGAGCCGAAGCTCGCTTCGCTGGCGTTCGGCGTGCTGTGGCTGTGCGGCTGGTATTCGGTGCTGGCGTGGCTGTTCCGGCGCGGCATCGTCTGGCGGGTGTGAGGCCCATCATGACCATCCGACCGTGCGTGCTCGTCCTCGGCCTGCTGCCGACCGTTCTTCCTGCCCAGGTCGCGTTCCACCACGAACGTGGTCGCGAACTGCTCGCCAGCGACGCCAAGATCGAGCGCATCGTCGCCGAGCGGCAGTTCACCGAGGGCCCGGTCTGGCTGCCGCGCGAACAGGCGCTGTTGTTCTCCGACATCCCGGCGAAGACGTGGCTCAAGTGGTCGGCCGCGGCGGGCTGCAAACCCTGGCAGGCGAGTGCTGCCGCGAATGGCAACACGCTCGACGTCGAAGGCCGCGTGCTGTCCTGCCAGCACGAGGCGCGCAACATCGTGCGGCACGAGGCCGACGGCGCGCAGACCGTGCTGGTCGATCGGCACGACGGCAAGCCGCTGAACTCGCCGAACGACGCCGTGGTGCGCAGCGACGGCACGCTGTGGTTCACCGATCCGACCTACGGTCTCGGCAAGCGCGAGCGGGAGCAGCCCGGCAACTTCGTCTACCGCTTCGATCCGGCGAGCAAGGCGACGACGGTCGTGCAGCGCGACTTCGACCAGCCGAACGGCCTGTGCTTCGCACCCGACCACGCGCGGCTGTGGATCGCCGACAGCGGCAAGAAGCAGCGTGTCGGCGCCTTCCCGGTCCTCGCCGACGGCGGGCTGGGCCCGGCGACGATGTGGCTCGAGGGCGGCAGTGACGGCATGCGCTGCGACCGGCACGGCAACCTGTTCACCACCGCGCGCGACGGCGTGCGCGTCTACGGGCCCGACGGCGTGCACCTGGCGACGGTCACGCTGCCCGAGCAACCGGCCAACTGCGCGTTCGGCGGCGAGGACGGCACGACCCTGTTCGTCACCGCGCGCACTTCGGTGTACGCGATCCCGACGCGCACGACGGCGGCGGCGATGCCGGAGCGACCGGTCGCGCCCGCCACCGAGAAGGCGGGGCGTTAGTCCGGCGAACCGCGGCCCGGCGAGGTCCCGCCGCCATCGGCAACGGTGGGTGGCGGCAGGGTGCGGTGGCCGCCCGGGTCCTTGCGCAGCTGCCGCCACAACGCGGCCTCGGCGCGTTTGGTCACGGTGCGCACCTCGAGGCCACGCGCCGTGCACGCCTGCACGCGGGCTTCGTGCTTGCCGACGTCGGCCCGGCCGAGCAGGCGGTGGTCGGGGCTGGCGCCGACCGGCGTGCGCGACAGCGCGACGAACGAGTACGGCAGCGCGCGCAGGTCGATGCCGACCTCGCGGGCGGCAGTGACCCAGGCGCCGTCGGTGAACACCTCCGGCGGCGGGGTGGCGAAGAAGTGGCACCAGTCGCGTTCGCTTGCGAGCGTCGGGCAACTCTGCGCGTGCGGACACGGGGCGACCACCTGGAACGACGGCAGCAGCTCGTCGCGCAGCGCGGCGAGCGCGCGCGCTTCGGTCGGGCGACCGGGTTCGACCAGCAGCACGGTGCGGCTCGTCGCGATCAACGCACGCAGGGCCGCGTGGCCGGCGGCGTCGAGTTCGCCGAGCACGTGGCTGACCAGCAGGATGTCGGGCGACTGCCCCGTGGTCGTGGCGATCGGCTCGGCGCGCACACCGGGTTGCTCCGCGCGCAGCCGCCGCACGGCGAACGTGCGCGCCGCCGCCGAGCGGTCGTGGCAGCGCACTTCGCGCGCGCCGAAGGCTGCAACGAACCGGCGCGCCGCGATCCCGGTGCCGCAGCCGAAGTCGAGCACCACGGCGTCGTCGGCGCGGGGCAGGCCGCGGTCGCGGCATTCGCCGAGCACCGCATCCCACTTCCAGCCGATGCGGGCGCCGAGCAGCGCGTCGTAGGCGGCGAGGTCGTTGGCGTCGCGCCAGTAGTCGGGCAGGGCGCGCGCGCCGCGGTCGTCGTCGAGGAACAGCTCCCGCAGCCGCTGGATGCGTTCGAGCTGGTCGCGGCGTAGCGGCATGGTCACAGCATGCCAGAGTCGTCGAGGGGTGCACGCGCTTGCCGGCGGGCAGGCACTTCTGCACAGTGCCGCGTCCGCCATGGCCGTTGCTCCCGTCGAAGTCCGCGTGCTGCCGAACGCCGTTGCCGCGGTGCCGATGCTGCTCGACGAAGTGCGGGCGCTGCTCGCCCGCGAGGCGCGGCCGCTGCTCGGCTTCGCGACCGGCGGCACCTTCACCGCTTTCCTGCAGGCGCTCGGCGCCGAACTCGCCGGCGGCCGGCTCGCGGGCGCCGACCGCCTGCTGGCGACGCACCTCGACGAGTACCTCGGCTTCGCGCCCGATCGCGCCGGCGGCATGGTGCACGAACTGACGACCGCGTGCCCGGCGCTGCAGGGCATGCTCGCGCGCGGCACGTTCTTCCCGGTGCCGCACGACGGCGACCCGGCCTCGGTGCGGGCGCACGAGGAACGGCTGGCGCGTGCGGGCGGCGTCGGCGTGCAGTTCCTCGGCATCGGCCGGAACGGGCACCTCGCGTTCAACGAGCCGGGCACTCCGTTCGACCGCGGCTTCCACGTCACGGCGTTGGCGGCGAGCACGCGCGACGACGCCCGCGCGCGTTTTGCGCCGACCGAGCCGCCAACGCATGCGGTGACTTCGGGATTGGCCACGATCCTGGCAGCGAAGCGCCTGGTGCTGTGCGCCTTCGGCGCGGCGAAGGCGCCCGCGGTCGCGGCGATGCGGCACGGGCCGATCGACCCGAGCTGCCCGGCGAGCCTGTTGCGGCGGCATCCGAACGCGCTCGTGCTGCTCGATCGCGCGGCGGCTTCCGGCTGAGCCGTCAGCGCGCTTCGATCTGGCGCTGCAGGGCGTCGATCTCGGCGAGAAGCCCGCAGAAGCGCGCGCCGAGCGGCGTCAACGCGTAGACGACCTCGATCGGCGGTTTGACGCCGTGCGCGGTGCGCGAGGTCAGGGCGAACCGCTGGAACTTGCGCAGGCGCTCGTTCATGACCTTGGCGGAGAGCCCGGGACAGGCCCGGCGCAGGGCGCTCGGTCGTTGTGGCCCTTGCGCGAGCACGCCGAGCAGGCGCAGCGACCACTTGCAGCCGACGATGCTCTCGACCATCTCGGCGACGCTCGGGCGGCGAGGCGTGCTCATCGACAGCAACCCAGGGCACCGAAAGGTGCCATCTTCGTTCGCGTGGAGGCGTGCTCCAGAGTTCTTCGTGCGCGGCACGTCGCCGCGCCTTCACCAAGAGCACGAGCCATGAAACAGAAAGCGATCTTCTACCACGCCGGCTGCCCGGTCTGCGTGTCCGCCGAACAAACCGTCGTCGCTGCACTCGACCGCGCGCGTTACGACGTCGAGGTCGTGCACCTCGGGACCGACAAGAAGCGCTTGCCGGAGGCGAAGAAGGCCGGCGTGCAGTCGGTGCCCGCGCTCGTGCTCGGCGGCAAGGTCTGCCACGTCAACTTCGGCGCGGCTCTGTCGGCGCTCGGCTGATCGAGGGCGGCGGCAGTAGGCTCTGGTCGTGATCACGACCGCCCTCCGTGCCGCCACTGTCCTCGTGCTCGTCGCCGCCGTCGCCGCCCAGGACGCGGCGACGACCCTGCTCGCCCGGCTGAGCCTCGAGCAGAAGGCGGGGCAGCTGTTCATGGTCTGGTGCCTGTCGCGCCCCGAGGGCGGCGCGGGCACGAACCACGAACGACTGCTCGATGCGGTGCGCGACGCCGAACTCGGCGGCGTGATCCTGAGCCTCGGCGACGTCGAACATGCGGCGGCGTTGATTCCGCGGTTGCAGGCGGCGGCGAGCGTGCCGTTGCTGCTGGCGGGGGACTTCGAAGGGGGCGTGTGGTTCCGGCTGCGCGGGGCGACCGAACTCGGCAACCAGATGCTGGTCGGCGCCACCGGCTCGGCGGTGCTCGCCGAGGCGATGGGCCGCATCACCGGCGAGGAGGCGAAGGCACTCGGCTTCCACGTCGTGTTCGCGCCGGTGCTCGACGTGAACAGCAACCCGGCGAACCCGATCATCAACGTGCGCAGCTTCGGCGAGGACCCGGAGCTGGTCGCGCGGCTGGGCAGCGCGCTCGCGCGCGGCGTGCGCGGTGCAGGGCTGCTGCCGTGCGGCAAGCACTTCCCCGGGCACGGCGACGTCGACACCGACAGCCACCTGGCGCTGGCGACCGTGCCCGGCGATCTCGCGCGGCTGCGCGCGGTCGAACTGCTGCCGTTCCAGCGAGCTTCGGCCGAGGGCCTCGAAGCGGTGATGACGGGGCACCTCGGTGTTCCGGGGCTCGGTGAAGACCCCTCGGTGCCGGCGACGCTCAGCACGAAGATCCTCGGCGGCGTGCTGCGCGGCGAACTCGGGTTCCGCGGCCTCGTCGTCACCGACGCGCTCGAGATGGGCGGCGTCAAGAACGCGTTCCCGCCGGGCGAGGTCGCGGTGCGGGCGCTGCTGGCCGGCGCCGACGTGCTGCTGATGCCGCCCGATCCGCTGGTCGCGCGCGCGGCGGTGGTCGAGGCGGTGAAGGGCGGGCGCGTGCCGATGGCGCGGCTCGACGACGCGGTGCTGCGCATCCTGCGCGCCAAGGCCACGGTCGGGTTGCTGGCGGGCGGCGGGCGCGTCGACGCGAACTGGCGCGACCGGCTGCGGCGACCCGAGAACGAAGCGCTCGCCGCTCGCATCGCCGAACGGGGCCTCGTGCTGGTGCGTTCGCGGGATGGCGTGCTGCCGCTGGTTGCCGACCGCCCCGACGACAGCGTGATGCTGGTGACGCTGGTCGACAAGGACGAGGGGCAGGGCCAGGCCTTCGCGACGACGCTCGGCAGCTTCCCGCCCGAGCGCCAGGTGCGGCTGTCGGGCGCGAGTTCGGCGGACGAGGTCGCCCGCCTGGTGCCGCGCGTCGCCGCGGCGACGACCGTCGTACTGTCGTTGCACGTCAAGGTGCGCGAGTACGCCGGCGGGGTCGGGTTGCCGCCGGTGCTGCTGCCCGTGCTCGAGGCGCTGGCGCCAGCACAACGCGTGGTCGCCGTGTCGTTCGGCAATCCGTACCTGCTGCGCGACCTGCCGCACGCGGATGCCTACGTGGCGGCGTTCGTCAGTACCGACGTCGTCGAAGCGGCCGCGGCGCGCGCGCTGCGGGGCGATGCGCCGATCACCGGCCGCTTGCCGGTGACGGTGCCGGGCCTCGCGATGGCAGGTGCCGGGCTGACGCAGCTCGTCGGCGACGACCTCGCGGTCGCTGGGCCGGCGGACGAAGACCTCGCGCCGAGCCTCGCCGACGACGTGCGTGCGCTGCTCGAGGCGGCGGTGCGCGACGGTGCGTTCCCCGGCGCTTCGTGCGCGATCGCGCGGCGCGGCCGCGTTGTCGCCGAGGTCGTGGTCGGGCGGCTCGGCTACGAGGCCGACGCGCCGGTGGTGACGCCGGCGACGCGCTACGACCTCGCGTCGTTGACCAAGGTCTGCGCGACGACGCCGGCGGTGCTGCGTCTCGTCGCCGACGGCGTGGTGTCGCTCGACGACCCGGTCGCGAAGTGGCTGCCGGCGTTCACCGGTACCGGCAAGGACCGCGTCACCGTGCGCCACCTGCTCGCGCACCAGGCCGGTTTGCCGGCGTACGAGCGTTACTACAAGACGCTGCGCGGCAAGGAGGCGATCGTCGCGGCGGCGTGCGCGGAGCCGCTGATGAGCGAACCGGGCAGCGGCGTCGTCTACAGCGATGTCGGCTTCGTGCTGCTGATGGCGATCGTCGAGCGGGCGAGCGGCGAAGACTTCGCGGCGTTCGTGCAGCGCGCGGTGCTGGCGCCGTTCGGCATGCGTGGAGCGGCGTTCGCGCCGACCAACGGTTCGGCCCTCGACGCCGCGCCGACCGAACGTGACGAGGCGCGCTCGGGCATCGTGCGCGGCTTCGTGCACGACGAGAACGCGTTCGCGATGGGCGGGGTGAGTGGGCACGCGGGACTGTTCGCGACGGCCGACGACGTGCTGCGGTACGGCGTCGCGATGCTCGCCGGCGGGCGCGGCCGCCTGCCGCGCGACCTCGTCGACGCGGCGAGCAGGCCGTCGGGCATCGGCGGCGACACGACGCGCGGGATCGGGTTCCAGTTGTTGGCCGACGGCACGTGGGGTGGCACGCGCGTCCCGGCGGGCACCTTCGGGCACACCGGGTTCACCGGCACGTCGTTGTGGTGCGAGCCGAGCCGCGACCTCTGCGTCGTGCTGCTGACGAACCGTGTGCATCCGACGCGCGTGAACAACAAGATCACGGCGGTCCGGCGGGCGCTGCACGATCGGGTGCTCGGCTCGCTGCGGTGATGCGAGAGCCCGCGGGCTCGCCTCGCGGTTTCGTGGTGCAGGTCGGGCGAACCACCGGGCGGCACGTCGACGGCGAACGCGCCCGGCGCGAGCCGGTCCTCGACGGCCAAGGCAGCGCGGCTACGCTCCGCCGCGGAGTTCCTGATGCGCACGAAGACCCCGCTTGCCGTTCTGTTCCTGGTCCTGCCGGCATTCGCGCAGGAAAGCGCGCCGCCGCCCGCCGCCGCCCCCGCGTCGCTGCGCGTGCACGTGATCGGCGCCAGCCTCAGCGGCGGCTTCCGCGACGGCCCGCTGACCGGCGCCACCGAGCCGGGCGAATCGGTCACGCTGCAGCACGTGCTGAAGGCGTGGTGCGGCGAGCACGCGCGCGCTTCGACGCACGCGCCGCTCGAGATGATGGCGATGTTCACCAACCCCGAGCCGATCGGGAAGAAGCAGATCGACGCGGCGAAGAAGGCGAAGCCCGACGCGGTCCTCGCACTCGACTTCCCGTTCTGGTTCGCCTACGGCCACATTCGCGGCGACGACGAGATGGCCGTGCGCAAGGAGCGCTTCGCCAAGGGACTCGCGCTGCTGGGCCAACTCGAGGTGCCGGTGGTCGTCGGTGACCTGCCCGACATGCAGGGCGCGGCGGTGCGCATGCTCGCGCCGGCCCAGATCCCGCCGCCGCCGGTGCTGAAGGAACTCAACGCGTTGCTCGCGGCGTTCGTCGCCGAGCACAAGAACGTCCGGCTGGTCGAGATGGCGACGATCGTGCAGACGATGAAGACGACCGGCGCGGTGCTGCCCTTCGCGGGCGGGCCGATGCCGACGCCGCCCGGGGCGCTGCTGCAGGGCGACCAGTTGCATCCCAACCGCCTGGGCATGGCGTACCTCGGCCTGCTGCTGCAGCCGACGCTGCAGGGTCTGTTCCCCGAA
The DNA here is from genome assembly GCA_937952215.1 of uncultured bacterium. GTDB lineage: Bacteria > Planctomycetota > UBA1135 > UBA1135 > UBA2386 > UBA2386. The sequence continues at coordinate 253,962 of CALFZH010000059.1, read as the reverse complement.
GGCCACGCGCTGCGCAGCCAGACCTGGCGGCTCGAGGAGTTCGTCGCGGCGTGCGGAGCCGAGGGCGAACTCGAGGCGATCGTCGCGAAGCAGAAGGCGGCCGCGGGGGCTGGCAAGGACGGCTGAACGTGCGCGCGATGGGACCGAAGGGCCGGGCGGCGATCGTTCTGTGGCTGCCGGTGCTGATCCCGCTCGTCAGCGGCATGCTGCGCGGCGGCGGCAACGGCTTCTGGACCTACCTCGCCTGCGCGCCGATCGTGCCGGGCTGGATCGTGCCGACGTGGCTCAGGCTCGACGATGCGCTCTGGTTCGTCGTCGCCGGCCTCACGACGGTGCTCGGATGGTTCCTGACCGCGCTCGCCTCGCAACGGCTGCCGCGTTCGGTCGGAGTCGTGGTCGAAGTCGTGGTGTTCGTCGCCGTCGGCTTCGCCGCGATCGCGTTCGCGAAGGCCGTGCTGATGTAGGCCCGGCGGGCCGCGTTCAGCGACGGCGCGCCAGGAACTCGCGGGCGCCCGGCATAGCGAGCAGCGGCTCGAGCTTGGTGCCGAACAGCGCGCGCTGCCAGTCGGCGAGCGGGGGGCAGGCGGCGAGCCTGGCGATCGCGGCTTCGGCATCCTTCGGCTTGCTCGCAGCCAGCTGCAGGGCGACCAGCAGCCAGGGTCGCGCGTCGGCCGCGCCCGACGTCGACATCGCCTGCATCGCCTCGCGCGTGTGTTCGGTCGCGGCGGCGAGCCCTGCCGGACTCGGGTCACCGAGGTTGTCGATCGCCGCGATCACGTGATGTTCGAGCAGGTAGCGCACGGCGAAGCGTGGCTGCTCGCGCTGCCGGATCTCGGCGAGCGAACGGAAGTGCGACGCCAGCCGCGCGCGCAGCACCGGGTGCAGGTCGATCGTGACGGCGGTGATCGCGCCATCGACGTCGTCGCGCTGGCAGAGCACCGTGCTGAGCAGCACGCGCAGCTCGGGATGCGCCGGGTCGAGCGCGAGGCCGGCGCGCGCGACCGCGGCGGCTTCCGGGTGCTTGCCGGCCCTGGCGAGCACTTCACCGAGGTGCACGTGCAGCTGTGGATCGTGCGGGCGCAGCTGCAGCGCCTTCGCCGCGGCGCGCGACGCGCCGTCGAGGTCGCCGGCGAACAACCGTTCCTGCGTCAGCAGCTGGTAGATGCGCGGCTCGCCGGTCAGCCACCACGCCGCGCGCTGCAGCGATGCCACGTCGCGCGGTTGCTGCTGGTGGGTCTGCTGGTACCGCGCGGCGAAGTGGTTGCCGACCAGCAGCGAACCGCCGAGGGCGATCAGCAGGGCGCCGAGGGCGAACGCGAGCCAGGGCGCGCGTCGGGGCTCGCGCGTCGCGGGCAGCGTGCCGACGAGCCAGAACGCGGCGACTGCGGCGGGTGCGTTCCACAGCGGCGCGCGCACGACCATCAGGGCGAGCAGCACCACGAGCGGCACGAGGCGGCTGCGGTCGGACTGGGCGCGGACGAGCGTGTACAGCGCCAGCACGAACGCCAGCAGGCCGAGCGCGCCGCCGTCGACGAGCAGTTCGAGCCAGTCGTCGTGCACGGTGCGCACTTCACTCGCGAACTGGCGGCCGTGGCTCGACAGTTCGATCTCGGCCTGGCTGCGCACGCGCGGGTAGTGTGCGGCGAACTGGCCGGGACCGAGCCCGAGCACGGGATCGTCGTACACGAGCCGCAGCGTGCTGCGGGCGATCTCGAGCCGCACGGCGAGCGTGTTGGCGCCGCGCGACGCGGCGTCGGCGGGCGTGGCCTCGGCGACGGGGCGCGACACGGGCGCCATCGCGCCGAGCAGGGCGCCGCCGGCGGCGCCGGCGACGGCGAGGCCGAGCGGCAGCCACGATCGCGTGCCGCGTCGCAGCCACGCCAGCAGCAGCAGGCCGAGCGGCAGCGCGACGAGACCCGACCGCGACCCGTTGACGAGCGTGTAGGCGCCGGCGAGCAGGATGGCGAGCCACGCGAGCGAACGGAACGCGCCGGTGAGCGAGGGAGCGCTGGTGGCGACCACCGCAGCGGCGACTGCGGTCCACTCGGCGGCGACGTTGAGGTTGCCGAACACCGACACCGGTTCGTGCGCGACGCCGTGGCCGGCGATCTCGGCGAGCCCGAGGCGCTGCAGCAGACCGAATGCCGACGTCACGAGCAGCAGGACCGTGAACGCCCGCCCGGTCGCGACCATGTCGCTCGCCGCACCGAGTCGCATGGCGACGAACAACGCTGCCCAGTGGGCGATGCGGAACAGGGCGTCCCAGCCGTGGAACGACGGCAGGTCCCCGGTGTCGGCGAGCCAGGCCACGGCGGCGGCGACCAGCAGCACGCCCGCGAACGTGTGCAGCCAGCGTTCGCCGACGATGGCGCGCGGGCGCACGAGGGCGAGCGCCGTTCCCGCGAGCACCAGCAGCAACCCGCGCCGCGCCTGCTCGGCGTCGAGCCAGAACGGATCGAGCGGCAGGACCAGCAGCACGAGGAACACCCACGTCACGACGCCTGGGACGGCGGTTCTGGCCGGTTCTGCCGGCGCGTTCATGCGGTCTTGCCGGCTTCGAACTGCAGGATCGCGTCGACGTAGGCGGCGCTGGCGAACGGCTCGAGGTCCTCGATGCCCTCGCCGACGCCGAGGAATTTGACCGGCACCGGAAGCACCTCGCGGATGCCGAACAGAGCACCGCCCTTGGCGGTGCCGTCCATCTTCGCGAGCAGGAGCCCGCTCACCGGCGCGCTCTTCTGGAACTCGCTCGCCTGGCGGATCGCGTTCTGCCCGGTCGTCGCGTCGAGCACCAGCAGCGTCTCGTGCGGCGCGTCCGGCAACTGCTTCTTGACCACGCGCACGATCTTCTCGAGCTCGGTCATCAAGTTCTTCTGCGTGTGCAGGCGGCCCGCGGTGTCGAGCAGCAGGTAGTCGACCTTGCGGGCGATCGCGGCCGACACCGCATCGAACGCGACGGCGGCTGGGTCGGCTCCGGTCGCCTGCTTGACGATCGGGATGCCGAGGCGCCCGGCCCACAGCGTGAGCTGCTCGACGGCGGCGGCGCGGAACGTGTCGCCGGCTCCGAGCATCACGCTGCGTCCCTGCTGCTGCAGGAAGCGCGCGAGCTTGGCGATCGACGTCGTCTTCCCGGCGCCGTTGACGCCGACGATCATCACCACGGTCGGGCCGCTCGCGGCGCGACCGAGCGGCGCTTCACTGCCGGCGAGCAGTCGCAGCAGCCGCGCGCGCAGGAACGCCGGCACCTCGGCGATGTCCTTGACCTCGCGCTTCTTCCACGCCGCCTTCAGCTCGTCGACGATGCGCGTGCCGACCGGGCCGAGATCGCCGTGGTAGAGCACCTGTTCGAGTTCGTCGAGGAACGCCTCGTCGAGCTGCCGGCCGTGGAACAGGCGTGCGAGACCCGCGGTCAGGACATCGCGCGTCTTCTTCAGCGCGCCGAGCAACTTGCCGAACACCATGGGGGAGGCGCGTCAGTGTGCGCCGCACCGGCGGCGGCGGCAACGATCCGGGCGTGTCAGCCCGGAGCTTCCGCGGCCCCGGTGGCGCCCGTCGACGGTGGCGGGGGGGCTGCCGGCTGGCTGCGCTCCCGCTCGAGGTCGATGCGGATGCGGTCGAGGATGCCGTTGACGAAACCGCCCGAGTTCGCGGTGGAGAACTTCTTGCCGAGGTCGATCGCCTCGTTGATCGCGACCTTGGGCGGCACGTCGGTGCAGAACATCAGCTCGTAGACCGCCATGCGCAGCACGTTGCGGTCGACGTTCGCCATGCGACGCAGATCCCAGTTGCGCGTCACGCCCTGCAGCCGCTTGTCGATCGCCTCGCGGTGTTGCAGCGTGCCGTCGACCAGCTTCGCCGCGAACTCGACGACGTCGGCCGCCGCCTCGCCGTCCTCGGCGCACAACTGCGCCGTCGTTCGGCCAACCTCCGTCGCATAACCGGTGCCTCGCACGTCGAACTGGAACAACACCTGCATGGCGATCTCGCGAGCGCGCGTGCGGCGACGAACGGGGGCGGTCATGGAAAGAGCGTGGCGTGGGCCGGAGGAACGGCTGCCAAGGCTAGCCGTCAGGCGCGAACGATCAACCACTCGCGCGTGGTCACCTGGCGCGGAGCTGGGCGCGCAGATCCGCCATCGTCAACGCGGCGATGGCAGCGTCGCTTCCCTTGTTGCCGTGGTCGCCGCCGGCGCGCGCGAGCGCTTGTTCCATCTCGGCGCACGTCAGTACCCCGAAGCCGAGCGGCAGCCCGGTCTCGAGGCCGACCCGCATCGCGCCGTCGGTCACGCCTGTGCACACGTACTCGTAGTGGTCGGTGCCGCCACGCACGACCGCGCCGAGCATCACCAGCGCGTCGACCTTGCCCGTCGCCGCGAGCCACCGGCACGCGGCCGGCAGTTCGAAAGCGCCGGGCACCCAGACGACCGTGACGTCGTCGTCGCGCACGCCGTGTGCGCGCAGCGTCGCGAGCGCGCCCTCGAGCAGACGTTCGGTGACGACCTCGTTGAAGCGGGCGACGGCGACGCCGACGCGGGTCGGCAGCGAACGTGGGGCGCCGTGCAGGACGTGGACCATGGCGGCAGCGTAGGGGCGGGCGAGACGAGTTCACGCTTCCGCCGCAAGCGCCCGTCGCGCAGCATGGCCGCGCATGGCAGCGCTCGGCTTCTGGCTCTCGTTCGTGCTCACGGTCCTGCTGCTGGTCGTGACGCTGGCATCGGGGCTGCGCGGCCGCCGACGGCTGCACCTGCTGACCGGCCCGCTGACGATGGCGTCGCTGGCGCTGACGATCGTGCTGACCGAGCAGTTGCTGGCGCGCTACGACTTCCCCGCCGACGTGAAGGCGATCCACCTGCCGTGCGCGAAGGCGGGCGGGCTCCTGGCGTTGCCGGTGATCGCGAGTGGCATCTGGTACTGGCGCCGTCCGCGGGCGCGCAACTGGCACCGCGCGGCGATCGTCGTCTGGCTGCTGGCGGTCGCCCTGGCGACGACGACCGGGCTGTGGATGTTCGCCCACGGCACGCCGCGCTGACGCGTCAGCGGCGCAGTGCTGCCGCCGGGCGTCTGGAGACGAGGCGCGAGGGGGGCTGCCGCGCGCCGCTCGCCAGCCCGCAGGCGATCGCAGTGCCCCGAGTCGCTACAAGAGCGCGCATGCGACGCTCCTGCCTGCCGCTGTTGCTCCTCGCCGCTGCGGCGGCCGCGCAAGACGTCGACCCCGACCTCGCCGCTGCGCTGGATCGCTTCGGACCGCACGCGGCTGCGATGCGACAGGCCCTTGCCGCCGTTCCGCGCGAGCACGAGGCCGCGTTGCGGTTCTTGATCGAGAACCTGCCCGACGAAGACGCCGGCACGCTCGACCCGGAGTTCCTCCTTCGCGAAGTCCGCCTGGCGCACGAGGCGCGCGCCGCGGTGCCGTGGGGGGCGGCCCTGCCCGACGCGCTGTTCCTCGGCTACGTCGTTCCCTACGCGCAGGCGAACGAGCGCCGCGAGCACTGGCGCACCGACTTCCAGGCCCGCTTCCTGCCGCTGGTGCGCGATTGCACGACGCCCGGCGAGGCCGCGAAGAAACTCAATGAGACGATCTTCGGCCTGCTGAACGTGCACTACTCGACCGGGCGCGCGCGCGCCGACCAGGCGCCGAGCGAGTCGATCGCGCAGGGCAAGGCGAGTTGCACCGGCTTGTCGATTCTGCTCGCCGACGCGTGCCGCGCGTGCTGCGTGCCGGCTCGGCTCGTGTCGGTGCGCTGGCCGCACAAGCAGGGCAACCACACCTGGGTCGAGGTCTGGGACGGAGCTGCCTGGCGCTTCGTCGGCGCCGACGAACCGGATCCAGCGGGGCTCGACCGCGGCTGGTTCGTCGCCGACGCCGCACTCTGCGCGGACGCGGCCGCGGAGAACCGCGTCTGGGCGGTGTCGTTCGCGGCCTCCGGGCAGCGCTTCCCGCTCGGTTGGACGCGTTCCGTGCTGGCGTGGGGGACCGACGAGACCGCGCGCTACGTCGCTGCCGCCCGGGTGCAGGGCGACGATGGCTTGCGCGCGCAGTGCGAACGGTTCTTCGCGGCCGACGCGGCGCGGCAGGCGAAGTTCGAGTTCGACCGCAACCTCGACGCCGAACTACGCACGCCGGCCGGCGACGCGCGGCTGCGCGCGATCGCGTTCGCGGCGTGGAAGGCCGCGGAACGGGCGGCGCTGCAGGCGGACTTCGCGGCGAACCGCGTGCGCACCGGGAGCCACGAGAGTCCGTACGTGGTGCGCGCGGTCGGTGAACGGCCCGCGAACGGCTGGCCGCTCGTGGTCGCGATGCACGGCGGCGGCGGCGTCAAGAAGGAGGTCAACGACGGCCAGTGGCGCCACATGCAGGTCTACTACCGCGACCAGCCGCAGGCCGGCGGCTACCTGTACTGCGCGCTGCGGGCGCCGACCGACGAGTGGAACGGCTTCTACACCGACTACTTCTACCCGCTGTTCGAACGCCTGGTCCGGCAGTTCGTGGTCTGCGGCGACGTCGATCCGGAGCGCGTGATCGCGATCGGCTACAGCCACGGCGGCTACGGCGCGTTCGCACTGGGGCCGAAGCTGCCGCACCGCTTCGCAGCGGTGCACGCGAGTGCCGCCGCGCCCACCGACGGCGAGTCGTCACCGGTCGGGCTGCACACGCTGGCGTTCTCGTTCATGGTCGGTGGTCGCGACACGGCGTACGGGCGGCGTGAACGCTGCGAAGCGTTCGCGGCGCGGCTCGGCGAACTGCAGAAGGAGCACGCGGGGCGCTACGCGACGACGTTCACGCTGGTCGAGAAGAACGGCCACACCGGCTTGCCCGACCGCGATCTGCTCGCGGACCTGGTGGGCAAGGTGCGCGTGGCGCCGCCGCGCGCGCTGCATTGGCAGCTCACGGACGGCGTGGTGCGCGACCACTACTGGCTGCATGCGCCGACGCCGTCGCGCGGCGGGCGCATCGACGCGCGGCTCGACGGCAAGCGCCTCGCGGTGACGACGAGCGGCGTCCCGGGCGCGCAGGCGTGGCTCGACGCGCGGATCGCCGACCTGACGGTGCCGCTCGAACTCGTCGTCGACGGCGAGTCGCGCCCGGTGTCGCTGGAGCCGTCGCTGCGCGTCTTGTGCACGACGCTGCAGCAACGCGGCGATCCGGGTCTTGCCGCGAGCGTGCTCGTGCCGCTGCGGCCCTGAGGGAACGGTTCAGCCGTCGCGCGCCGGTCGCGGCGCGGGCTTCGACTTCGCCTTCGGCTTCACGTCGGTGCGCGTCTTCTCGGCCGGCTTCTCCGCCGGCTTCCCGGTCGCCTTCTCGCGGCAGTGCTCGCAGCCCTCCTTGCCGCGCACCTGCTGGGCGCGCTTCTTCTCGGCCGGCTCGACGCGGCCGTCGCCGTCGCGGTCGGCACGCTCGCGCCGTTCGTCTCGCCGCTCGTCGCGTCGGTCGTCACGTCGCTCGTCACGCCGTTCGTCACGCCGGTCTTCCTGCCGCTCGTCGCGGCGGTCTTCGCGCCGCTCCTCGCGCCGCTCTTGCGCCTCGCGCATGCGGTGCTCGACCAGCGCGTACAGCCGCTTCTTCTCGGCGGCGTCGAGCTTGCCGTCGCCGTCGGCGTCGGCCTGCGCCTTCAGCTTCTCGCGCAGTTCGGGGTGCTCGGCGAGGAACTTCTGCAGGCGCTCGCGCGCCGCCGCGGCGGCCGCATCGCCCTTGGCCTTGGGCGGCATCGGCCGCTCGACGCGCGGCGTCTCGGTGCTGGTGCTGCCGCCTTCCTGGGCGGCGCTGAACGAAGAGAGGGCGGCGACCGCGAGGGCCGCGCGCAGCAGGCGATGGATCATGGTGGCGTTCCTGGTCTGTCGTGCTGATCTGAGGACGGCCGGGCATCGACGCGAATCGCGACACCGTTCGCCGAGCCATGGCATCGGCGTCCCGTTCCGCGACCGGCCCGCGTCAAACCGCCCGCAGGAACGCGATCACGCGGTCGAACGCTGCGGCACTCTCGAGCAGCAGGCTGTGCCCCGCGGTCGCGAAACACTCGTGCTGCGAACCGGCGATACGCGCGGCGGTTGCCGCGACCTCGCGCGGCAGGGTCAGCGTGTCCTCGCCGCCGGCGAGGCACAACGTCGGCCAGCGCACCTGCGCGCAGGCCGCCTCGCCGTCGAAGCTCTGCAGCGCCCGCGCCTGCGCCTGCATGAACGCGCGCGACTCGGGGCTGGGCTTCGTGGCGCGAACGATGTCGTCGACGACGGCCGAGCGTTCCCGCTGGAACGTCTCGCCGAACAGGAACGGCGCGGTCAGGTCGCCGAGCCACTTGCCGTCGACGACGGTGCTCAGCAGTTCGAACCAGCGGTAGACGCGTTCGCTGCGCGGCGTGCGCAGTGCGGAGCTGCACAGCATCACCAGCCGGTGCGCGGCGGGGCTCTGCGTGGCGGCGGCGACCAGCGCCACCTTGCCGCCGAGCGAGGTGCCGACCAGCGCCACGGGTTTGGGCAGCAGTGCGGCGACGGCCAGCGCGTCGGCGGCAGCAGCGGCGAAGTCGAACACGCCGCCCGGCAGCGGCGGACCGGGCGGCAGGCCGACCGGATCGAGCGCGGCGCACGTGAAGCCGGAGCGCGCGAAACGACGCGGCAGCGTGCCGAACAGCCGCGCGCCCGAGCCGAGGCCGGGGATCAGCAGCACGCCGGGGCCGTCGCCTTCGCGGGTGTACGAGATCGTGCGGCCCTGCCGCTCGGTGGTGAGCATCGCGCCAGTGTGGCGCCGTCGCCGTCGAGGCGCGACCGTCGAATCCCCGGGTGCCATCGATCTGCGACGCCGAGGCAGCCGGGGCGGATGCGCTGTTGCCGAAGCCGTTCGACAACCGCGCGGTCGTGCAGTGGCTCGCTGGCGAATGACGTCGCAACCGCCTCGGCGACTCGTCCTGGCGTCGGTCGTCGCGGCGTGTGCACGAGCAGCGGCAGGCAGGGCGCGGCAGGAGGGGCGTTGACGCGGTCGCGGGAGGAGAGGACCGTGCCGGGGCTGGTCCTGGGTGGTTCGGGACGCAGCCATTCGATGGACCCGGGCCATGGACGACGCGACCGAACCGAAGCTGCCGCTGCGCTGGCCGAAGTCGCCGGCGGAGAACGTGGGCGAGCCGACGATCCCGACGACGGCGCACGCCAGGATGCAGCGAGCGAGACGGCGCGGCGAATCGGCCGGCGATGGCTGGATGCTGTTCTTCGGGGTCGTCATCGCGGTCGGCTACGGCGGTTTGCTCGCCGCGGGCGTGCTGGTGACGTGGCTGAAGTGGCCGGTGCTCGCCGTCGTGCTCTTCATGCTGTGGCGCCATCGGCCGCGTCGCCGCGTGCCCCCGGCGTCGGGCTAGCCGTCGCTCCGCACGCGTTCAGCGCCGGGTCGTCACGTACTGCCGTTCCACCTCGGGGAGCATCGTCAGCACCACGTCGGCGACGATCTGCAGGCTGCTGGGCGACATGTTCTCGAGCGTGTCGGTCGGCGTGTGCCAGTGCACGTTGCCGTTGAGGTCGATCAGGTCGAGCGACGGGATGCCGACTTCGAGGAACGGCACGTGGTCGTCGCTCGCCGCCTCGGCGCGCTGGAAGAAGTGCTTCTGGTGCCCGCAGGCGACGGCCGCCGACCACGCGAGCTGACGCAGCGCGCGCGTCGAGTAGAGCTCGTCCTGGATGTGCAGGTCGGTGCGGCCGACCATGTCGAGCAGCACGAGGGCCTCGATGCGGCTCTCCTCGCCGACGAGCAGCGCCTCGCGGTGCCGCTTGACGAACCGGCGGCTGCCGAACAGGGCGCGCGCGGCGTCGTTCCAGGCCCAGTCGAGGCTCTCCTCGCCGTCGAAGAACACCAGTTCGATGGTCGCCTCGTGCTTGCCCGCCTGCAGCAGGGGTGCCAGCGCGAGCAGCATGGCCACGGCCGAGGCGCCGTCGTTGGCGCCGACGAAGTGGAAGTTGTGCTTGGGATCCGCGTGGCCCTGCGTGCACTTCGTGTCGTGGTGGCAGGCGAGCACGATGCGCTCCGGCCGCGCGCCCGGAATGCGCGCCGACAGGTTGGTGAACGTGATCAGCTCCTTGCGATCGGTCCAGGTGTCGCGCTGCACGACGAGCCCGTGGCCTTCGAGCGTGCGCGCGATGTAGTCGAGCTGCTTGCCCCAGCCGGGCGTGCCCGCATGGCGCGGCCCGAAGCCGACGATCGTGCGCGCGTGCTCGAACGCGCGGGCGCCGAGGTCCGCCGGTGCGCGCACCGGCTCGAGCGGTTGCACCTGCCGCTTGTCGACCTCGGGGTGCTGCGGCGTCGACGGGGGCCGCTGCGGCGGGTTCTGGCCGCGGGTCGCCAGCGCGGCGCCGAGGCACGCGCCGAGCGCGCCGAGCACGAGGGCGAAGAGCGTGGTCGCGCGCACGAGCCGGGCTCCGTTCACTTGCGGCCGAGCACGAACGCCTGGAACTCGGGCATCGCCTGCAGCACCAGGTTGCCCGCGAACGCGAGCGCGTCGGGATCCATGGCGTCGAGGTTGTCCTCGGGCGTGTGCCACCACTGGTGGAAGTCGGTCTTCGGCATCTCCTGCGCGCGGCCCGGGATCCGCCGCTCGAAGTCGATCAGCAGCACGCTCGGTACGCCGTAGCGCGTGAAGGTGTTGTGGTCGTCGGTGATGCCCCAGGTCTCGGGCTTGCCCTGCTGCCGCGCGTACTCCTTGTAGCGCTGGATCTCGAGCGGGGTCGGGAACTGCTGCACGCGGTTTTCCTCGCCCATCGCCTTGGCGGCGCGCGCGACGATGTCCTGCAGCCGCGCTTCGCTGTTGCCGTCCTTGTCGATCTTCCAGTCCTTGCTGCCGATCAGGTCGAGCAGCACGAAGGCCTTGATGCGCGACAGTTGCTTGGTCTCCGACAGCATCTTGCAGAACGCCTTGCTGCCGAGCAGCGCCCGCTCGTCGTTCCAGGTCCAGTCGATCGACTCCTCGGCGTCGATCCAGTAGAGCCAGACGTTGCACTTCGCGCGGTGGGCGGGTTCCTGCAGCACGCGGCCGAGTTCGAGCAGCACCGCCGGCGCGCCGCCGCCGTCGATCGCGCCGAGGAACGGCGTGCTGTGCGTCCACTCCTTGCAGCCTTCGAAGACCTTGGTGTCGTAGTGGGCGCCGATCACCAGCACCGGGCCCTTCTCGGGGTCGTCGCCGTCGATCTGCGCGTACAGGTTGCGGATGATCTTCTGCTCCTTCTCGTGCAGGACCTCGTGGCGCTTGGGCACGAGGCCGAGCTTCTTGACCTCGGCTTCGAGGTAGTCCGTGGTCTTGGCGAGCGCCGCCGACCCGAACGGTCGCGGGCCGAACGCGACCATCGCGCGCACGTGCGCCATCGCCTTGTCGCCGTCGATCGGGCCGCGCGATCCGCCGCAGGCTGCAGCCAGTGCCGCGGTCAGCAGCAGGATGGGGAAGCGGAACGTGCGCGTGCGAACCGACATGGTCGGGGAAGCTAGCAGAGCCGAGGCCTCGTCGGCGGGGAATTGGCTCATGGCCGTGTTCGGCGACGCCGATACGATGGGCGGATCACGATCGCGCGCCCCGCGGTCGGCCGGCCGGCAGAACCCATGAGCAACTTCGACCTCACGAAGCTGATTCGCGACTCCCTCGACCAGAAGGCGTACCAGGAGGAGCACTGGGAGGGCACCTTCGCGCAGTACCTCGACCTCGTGCAGGAGAACCCGCTGGTGGTGCGCACCGCGCACCAGCGCCTGTACGACATGGTGCTGAGCCACGGCGTCGAGGAGATCGAGATCGACAAGGAGAAGGTGCCGCGTTACCGGTTCTTCAGCGACCCGATCGACGACGGCCGCGACGGTGTGTTCGGGCTCGAGCGCTCGCTGCACAACCTGATGGCGATGTTCAAGGCCGCGGCGCACGGCTTCGGGCCCGAGCGTCGCGTGCTGCTGCTGCACGGTCCGGTCGGGTCGAGCAAGTCCACGATCGTCCGGCTGCTGAAGAAGGGTCTCGAGGCCTACAGCAAGGTTGCGGCGGGCGCGATGTACACGTTCAGCTGGAAGATCGACGGCGAGCTGATCCCGTCGCCGATGCACGAGGAGCCGCTGCTGCTGCTGCCGAAGGAAGTGCGGCAGAAGGTGCTGGCGGGCCTGCAGAAGAAGGTGCGCACGACCTACAAGCTGCGCCAGGACTTCGACCTGTCGCCGGTGTCGCGCTACTACCTCGAACTGCTGCTGAAGCAGAACGGCGGCGACTACAACAAGGTGCTCGAGCACGTCGTCGTGCGGCGCCTGCTGATCTCGGAGAAGGACCGCGTCGGCATCGGCACGTTCATGCCGAAGGACGAGAAGAACCAGGACAGCACCGAGCTGACCGGCGACATCAACTACCGGCGCATCGCCGAACTCGGCACCGACAGCGACCCACGCGCTTTCAACTTCGACGGCGAGTTCTGCGTCGCCAACCGCGGCATCATCGAGTTCATCGAGGTGCTGAAGCTCGACGTCGCGTTCCTCTACGACCTGCTGACCGCGAGCCAGGAGCACAAGATCAAGCCGAAGAAGTTCGCGCAGACGGACATCGACGAAGTGATCATCGGGCACACCAACGAGCCCGAGTACAACCGGCTGCAGAGCAACGAACTGATGGAGGCGTTCCGCGACCGCACCATCAAGATCGACATCCCGTACAACCTGCGCCTCACCAACGAGGTCAAGATCTACGAGAAGGACTTCGGCCGGAAGCACGTGCCGGGCAAGCAGATCGCCCCGCACACGCTCGAGATCGCGGCGATGTGGGCGATCCTGACGCGCCTCGAGGAGCCGAAGAAGGCCAACCTGTCGCTGCTGCAGAAGCTCAAGCTCTACAACGGCAAGTCGCTGCCCGGGTACACGCGCGACAACATCCGCGAACTGCGCGACGAAGCGCAGCGCGAGGGCATGGAGGGCATCTCGCCGCGCTACATCCAGGACAAGATCAGCAACGTGCTGGTGCGCGACCTGCCGTGCATCAACCCGTTCATGGTGATGAACGAGCTCGAGGAAGGGCTCGACCACCACAGCCTGATCTCCGACCCGGAGACCAAGAAGCGCTACAAGGACCTGCTGATCGTCGTGCGCGAGGAGTACGAGGAGATCATCAAGAACGAGGTCCAGCGCGCGATCTCGGCCGACGAGGAGGCGATTGCGCGCCTCTGCGGCAACTACATCGACAACGTCAAGGCCTACACGCAGAACGAGAAGGTCAAGAACCCGTACACCGGCCGCGACGAAGAGCCCGACGAGCGCCTGATGCGTTCGATCGAGGAGAAGATCAACATCCCCGACTCGCGCAAGGACGACTTCCGCCGCGAGATCATGAACTACATCGGCGCGCTCGCCGTCGAGGGCCGCACGTTCAACTACAAGACCAACGAGCGCCTGCACCGGGCGCTCGAGCTCAAGCTGTTCGAGGACCAGAAGGACTCGATCAAGCTCACGAGCCTGGTGTCGACGGTCGTCGACAAGGACACCCAGGAGAAGATCGAGGTCGTGAAGGGTCGCCTGATGCGCGACTTCGGCTACGACGAGATCAGCGCCACCGACGTGCTCAACTACGTCGCGTCGATCTTCGCGCGCGGCGACACGAAGGGCGAGTGAGGCCTGCGTGTCCGTTCGCCGGATCGATCAGGACCACACGCGATTCCGCCAGATCGTCAAGGGGCGGATCAAGCGCGACCTCAAGCGCTTCGTCAGTTCCGGCGAACTGATCGGCAAGCAGGGCCAGCGCTACGTGACGATCCCGCTGCCGCAGATCACGCTGCCGCGCTTCCGCCACGGCGACAACCAGAAGCAGGGGGTCGGCCAGGGCGAGGGCGAGCAGGGGCAGCAGGTTCCCGGCCAGGACGGCGACGGGCAGGGGCAGGCGGGTGAAGACGCCGGCAAGCACGCGCTCGAAGTCGACGTCTCGCTCGAGGACCTGGCGAAGATCCTCGGCGAGGAACTCGAACTGCCGAACATCGAACCGCGCGGGCACAAGCAGCTGCGGTCGGCGGCCGGTCGCTACACCGGCATCTCGCGCGCCGGACCGATGTCGCTGCGCCACTTCAAGCGCACGTTCCGCGAGGCGCTGAAGCGCCAGATCGCGTCGGGCACCTACGACCCCAAAGCACCGCTCGTGGTGCCGATCCGCGAGGACCTGCGGTTCCGTTCGCTGCAGACGCGCTCGGTGCCGCAAGCCTCGGCCGCGATCATCTACATGATGGACGTTTCGGGCTCGATGGGGCGCGAGCAGAAGGAGATCGTGCGCATCGAGGCGTTCTGGATCGACACCTGGCTGCGCCACCAGTACCGCAACCTCGACGTGCGCTACATCGTGCACGACGCCGTCGCCCACGAGGTCGACCAGCACACGTTCTTCCACCTGCGCGAGAGCGGCGGCACCAAGATCAGCTCGGCCTACGAACTGTGCCTGCAGTTGATGCGCGACCGCTATCCGGCGTCGGAGTGGAACGTCTATCCGTTCCACTTCAGCGACGGCGACAACTGGAGCACGCGCGACACCGAGCACTGCGTCTCGCTGCTCAAGGACAGCCTGCTGCCGGCGTGCAACCAGTTCTGCTACGGGCAGGTGAAGTCGGCGTACGGGTCGGGCCAGTTCAAGAAGGACCTCGACACGGCGTTCAAGGGCGACGACAAGGTCGTAACGACCGACATCCAGGATCGCGACGGCATCCTGCCGAGCATCAAGAGCTTCCTGGGCAAGGGGCGCTAGCTCAGACCGCGCCTCCAGCGATGGCCTCGGTGGGCCGTGTTGTTTCGTCGAGGGAACAGAGCGGGGCTCCGGAAGACCCTGCCGATGCGGAACGGTGCTCCCTAGCCTGTCCCCTGCGCGAGGCACGACCCTTGCCATGGCGCGCGCCTCGCCCTCCACGCACCCACGGTGCCAGCTTCGTGACGACGACTCTCTCCCTCCTGTCCCGTGCTGTCCTGGTCCTTGCCATCGGCGCGACGAACGTCGTCGGCCAATGCGCGAACGTGTGGCGTCCGGCCGACGTGCTGCCCGGCGCCGACGGCGATGTGCTCGCGGCGGTGCGCTGGGATCCCGACGGTGCCGGCCCACTCGGCGAGCACGTCGTGTTCGGGGGCGCCTTCCAGTGGATCGGCGGCCTTGCTGCCAATCGCGTCGTGCTTCACGACCCCGCCACGAACACCAGTGCGCCCCTCGGCAGTGGCCTCGACGGGACCGTGCAGACGCTGCTCGTCCTGGCGACCGGCGAACTGATCGCCGGCGGCTCGTTCGCCACGTCGGGTGGAGTGGCGGTCGCCAACGTCGCCCGCTGGACCGGTTCGGCGTGGGCGCCGATCGGGGCCGGACTGTCGCAGTCTGTGTTCGACTTCGTCGTGATGCCGAATGGCGATCTGGTCGCGGCGGGTTCGCAGAATGTGCAGCGATGGAACGGGAGCACCTGGACCACGATGGGTCCGGCGTCGTTCTCGAGCGTCGCGACGCTGGCCGTGCTGCAAAACGGCGACTTGATCGCGGGCGGCTACTTCCCGGACATCGGCGGTGTCTTCTACGACCACCTCGCGCGCTGGACAGGGAGCGCGTGGGTGCCGTTCGGCGGCGGCGCGACGTCGCGCGTCGACGAACTGCTGACGATGCCGAACGGGGATCTCATCGCCGGCGGCCAGTTCCAGCCCATCGGCTCGGTGGTCGCGCCGTACCTCGCGCGATGGAACGGCACTACGTGGCTCGCCATGAACAGTCCTGTCCAGTCGCAGGTGCATGCGCTGGCGCTGCATGCGAACGGCACTCTGCTGGTGGGAGGCTCCGGCGGTGCGTTCGGCGGGGTCGCGCAGTGGAACGGCGTCGCGTGGAGCCCGGTGCTCGTCGGGTTGCCCGCACCGACGCAGGCGCGCGCCATCGTCGGTCTCCCGAGCGGCGACCTGTTCGTCGGCGGCACGTTCACGATGGTCGGCGCCACCTCGGCGCGCAACGTCGTCCGCGCGACGCCGACCGCCTGGCTGCCGATCGTCGCGGGCGGGCCGTCGCTCGGGGTCCTCGCGCTGTCGCTGGCGCCGAACGGCGACCTCGTGGCGAGCGGCAACTTCCAGTTCCCCGGTCTCGGCTTGCGCCAGATCGCGCGCCGCAGCGGCGGCGTGTGGTCGCCGATCGGTTCGGTTCTCACCGGCAACCAGTTCGTGCACGCGCTGCCGAACGGCGACGTCGTCGCCGGCCATGCCACTGCCTTGCAGCGGTGGGACGGCAGCGCGTGGAACGCGTTCGGCCCGGCCCCGCCAGTCCCAGGCATCGGCGGCTACAACGTCGTGGTCGGGGCGCCGAACGGCGACGTGCTGGTCGGCGGCAACTTCGTGATGGGTGGTCCCGGCGGGCCGCCGGCATCCGTCGCGCGCTGGGATGGTGCGACGTGGTCCATCGTCGGCGGCTTCCTCGGCACGGTGGACCGGCTGGCCGTGGCGGCGGACGGGTCGATCGTCGCCGCCGGCAGCCTCCACGCTGGCGGCAACCAGCACGAACTGGCGCGCTTCGACGGCACGCAGTGGTCGACCTGGGACCTGGCCGCGGGGCCCCACGTGATGAGCGCCGTGCTGGCGCTGCCCGACGGTTCCGTCGTCGTCAGTGCCGCACCGGTGCCGTTCGGCGGCGCCAACGCCAGCACCGTGTCGCGTTGGAACGGCGGCACCTGGACCCCGTTCGGCGGTGCGTTCACGGGCCTCGCGACCGGGTTGCTGCGGTTGCCGGATGGCGACCTCGTCGCGAGCGGCGGCTTCACCGCGGCTGGCGGCGTCCCGGCGCGCGGCCTCGCGCGCTGGAACGGCGTCGCGTGGCAGCCGCTCGCGGGCGGCGTCGGCAGTGGGGTCAACGCCGGCGTGCTCGCCACGAAGATGCTCGCGAACGGCGACCTCGCCGTCGGCGGTCTCTTCACGCAGGCGGGAGGTGCACCGGCGGCGAACTTCGCCGAGCTGACGACCACCTGCCCCGCGAGCCGACAGAGTGCCGGGGTCGGCTGCGGCAGCGTCGTGCTGACGGCGGATCTGCCGTGGATCGGATCCACGTGGCGAGCGACAGCCACCGGCTTGCCGCCGGTGGCGGTTGCGTTCGTGGTCAGCGGCGTGACGACCACGACCCTGCCGCTCGCTTCCGTCTTCGCTACGGCCCAGCCTGGCTGCACGCTGCACGTGCAACCCGATGTCGTCGATCTGGTGCTGGCGACTGCGGGGAAGGTGAGCTCGCAGTTGGCGATCCCGGACGTGCCGACTCTCGTCGGCGCGGGCTTCCACCATCAGGTGGTGTCGCTGGCCCTCGACGCGACGTCCGCCGTCACCGCGACCGACGCCGTCTCGGTCGTCGCCGGGTCGTTCTAGTCGAGGATCGCGCGGCCAGGTCCTGGGGTTTCTTGCTCGGCTTTGCCGGGCCGCAACCTCAGAACCGCCGCGGCGCGCCGAAGGCGCGCGGCCAGGTCCTGGGGTTTCTTGCTCGGCTTTGCCGAGCAAGAAACCTCAGAACTGCAGCGTGTAGGCCTGCGTCATCACGAACGGCCCGGTGACGCCGAACAGGCCCTGGCCGCAGGGGTCGATCACCACCGCCTGCACGGCCAGCGTCGCGTTGGTGCACGGCAGGCCGAGGAACGTCGGGATGTTCAGTGACATCGACAGGCCCACGACGCCGGCGGTGTTGGTCATCGGCACGCTGATGAGGCCGCCGCATGCGGCGGTGATGTCGAGGTCGAGCGACTGGTTGGTGGAGGAGCCGCACGCGGTCGAGGGAATCGTCGGGAAGCACGAGTTGGTCGGTCCCGGCAGCGTGCAGGTCGTGCACGGGCAGAAGCTGAACAACGCGATCGCGGAGGCGCCGGGGGGCGCCGAGACCTGGAAGTTCAAGGTCAAGCCGCCGTTCGGGAAGCAGAACGTCGTGCACGAGGTGGTGCCGGAGCCCATCGTGTTGACGGTCAGGTCGTTCATGCCGGGCACGCCCGTGGTCTGGGCGAGGGCGGCGGCGGCGGTCAGCAGGAAGGCGGTGGCGGAGCGGAGGGTCATGTCTGGTTCCTTGGCGGTGGTTGCCTTCCAAGGACCAACGGTTCCGGAGCGCACGCACGGGATCGTCGAAAACGCGGCCCCGCGGGGGCGGGGCGGTCCGGTGGCTACGGATCGAGGCGTCGGCGTCGCCAGCGACGATCCTGGGGGGGGCGCACCCTCACAAGGACGGCATGGACTCGACCGAGCATGCTTCGACCAAGACATGCCTGCCCTCGCGCGAGTGTTCCCACCTCGTCCCGGTCAACACACCCACCACTCGGCCCTCGAGATCGAAGATCCCGCCGCCACTGAATCCACCAAGCGGCAGCGCACCGGCTACCGGCTCGAGGCGCAGCGGTGACGCGTCGACGACGCGCAGCAACAACCGAATCGGCGCCAAGTAGTCATCCTCGTACGACTCGCCGCCCACGGTGCGTCCCTGCGCATCGATGCCAATCTGGTCGGGGTATCCATAGGCCAGGCAGAGGCTGCCGACCCGCGGCGGCGCGCACTCGGGCAGTGTGCATGTCGGCGAATCCGGCAGTGAGAACACCGCATGGTCGGCGCTCGTCGACCCGTCGGAGGCGGTCATCAGGTGCGCGGGCAGCCGGACCCCGGCAGTCGTTCTGCACCACACCTCGCGGTCGTCGCCGGTGGCAAGCACCACATGCCCCGCCGACAGCACTCTGGGCGCCCGCGTGGGCGACACCACGATGACCCCCGAACCGCTCGCCTGTGTGTAGCCGCTGCCGACGAACTGAAAACGCACGGCCAACCGCACGATGGCGGCCCTGGCCATTGCATCCACCGCCCGGATCTGCTGCTGCGTCTCCTCCGGCAGTGTCATCAGACTCTGGTCGACGAGTGCACGCCCCGTGTGCAACAGGTCGAGTTCGGTCACGACTTGGGCATTCGCCGGCACGACATCGAGGTTCGTGCCGAATGGCATGAAGCGGCCGGAGACGCAGGCCGATGGGAACACGAGCGGGAGCGTCAGCAAGCCGAAGACTGCGTTGCGCATGCCCACATGCTCGCCGACGCACAGTTCCGCGCGCCAGGGCCAACAGAGCGCCTCGGCGGCCAGCTGCACGAGCCACTCGAGCTTTCGCGCACCATCGAGGCATCGCGGGCGCCGGCGATCGCCGGTTGGCGCCTGCCGGAAGGGCCGGTTCGTTGGGAAAGGCCGGCTGCGACCTTAGTCTGTGGTGCGAACTGCCGATGACGTCGGCGACTTCCCGCAAGCGCCCATGGGCAACCTGACTCCCGAACTCGCCGCCCTGCGCGACGAGACCCGCGACCTCGCCAAGAGCTACGGGCTGGACTTCTACGAAGTGATCTTCGAGCTCGTCGACCACGACGAGCTCAACATGATCGCCAGCTACGGGGGGTTTCCGGTGCGCTACCCGCACTGGCGCTTCGGGATGGAGTACGAGCACCTGACGAAGTCGTACGCGTACGGACTCAGCAAGATCTACGAGCTCGTCGTCAACAACGACCCCTGCTACGCGTACCTGATGCGCAGCAACTCGATCACCGAGCAGAAGCTGGTGATGGCGCACGTCTACGGCCACTGCGACTTCTTCAAGAACAACGCGTGGTTCGCCCACACCTCGCGGAAGATGATGGACGTGCTGGCCAACCACGGCGCGCGCATCCGCCGCTACATGGACCGGTTCGGCCAGGAGCGCGTCGAGAACCTGATCGACGTCGTGCACAGCCTCGACAACCTGATCGATCCGTACTCGCCGTACATCGATCGTGGTGACGGGCCCCCGAGGGAGCGTGCGAGCGACGACGTGCCGTCGCGCGAGGTGAAGAAGATCGCGGCCAAGGACTACATGGACCGCTACATCAACCCGCCGGCGTTCCTGCAGCGCGAGCAGGCCCGGATGCAGGCCGAGGACACGCAGAGCAAGCGCTTCCCGGCCCGGCCGGCGCGGGACGTGCTCAAGTTCGTGCTCGAGCACGCGCCGCTCGAGACCTGGGAACAGGACGTGCTCGCGATGCTGCGCGAGGAGGCCTACTACTTCGCGCCGCAGGGCATGACGAAGATCATGAACGAAGGCTGGGCGGTGTTCTGGCACAGCCAGTTGATGACCCGCCACCTCTGCGACGCCAGCGAGATCGTGCAGTACTGCGACACGCACAGCGGCACGCTGTCGACGCGCCCCGGCCAGATCAATCCGTACAAGATGGGCGTCGAGCTGTTCCGCCACATCGAGGAGCGCTGGAACAAGGGGCGCTTCGGGCCGCAGTGGATGGCGTGCGACGACCCGGAGCGGCGGCGGACCTGGAACCAGCCGACCAACCTCGGCCGGCAGAAGGTGTTCGACGTGCGCACGATCTACAACGACGTCACGTTCGTCGACGAGTTCGTGACGCCCGAGTTCGCCGAGGAGCAGAAGATGTTCGTCTACGGCCAGGATCCGCAGACCGGCCAGCTCGTGATCGTCGATCGCGACTACACCAAGGTGAAGAACCAGCTGCTGGCGGCGCTGACCAACTTCGGCCAGCCGATCGTGCGCGTCGTCGACGGCAACCACAAGAACCGCGGCGAGCTCTACCTCGTGCACGAGTGGGTGAGCGGCGACCTGCAGCTCGAGCAGGCGCAGCTGACGCTGCAGGGGCTGTTCCGGCTGTGGCAGCGGCCGGTGCACCTCGAGACCATCGAGGGCGGCAAGGGCCGGCTGCTGAGCTTCGACGGCAAGGAAGCGACGACCGCCGAGATCACCGCGAGCCATCCCAACGCCCTGCGCGTAGGCTCGGCCAAGGCATGAGCGGACCGATCCGGCCGACCAGCGAACGCATCTGGCTGTGCTACCTCGCCTGCGTCGGCGGCGTCGCCGCGTCGTTGCCGGGCGGTGTTCGGCCGGATGCGCTGCTGCCGTTCTTGCTGTTGCACGGCATCGTGCTCGTCCTGGTGCTGGCAAGCCGTTGGCTTGCAGTGCACCGCGGCCATGACGCGCCGCGCGTGCTGCGCGCGGCGCTCGCGGTGGTCGGGCTGCCGGCGGTGTTCTCGGGCCTGTGCTGGGTGCTGCCCGGCGCGCACCCCGAGCCGTACGAGTTCCTGTTCCTCGCGGCCGATCGCGCGCTGTTCGGCAACGACGTCGGCAGGCTGGCCGACGCGCTGCCGCGATTCGTCGTCGAGGTGCTGCAGATCGTCTACGCGACGTTCTACGGAATCTGCATCGCCGCGGCGCTGGCGGCCGGCTGGCGCAGCGGTCGGGCTGCGTTCGATCGTGCGGTGCTGTTGCTGGTCGGCGGCTTCCTGACCAGCTACCTCGGGTACCTGCTGGTGCCGACGCTGGCGCCGAAGGTGGTGCTGGCGTTCGAACGCGAGGTGACCGGCCTGTGGATGACGCCGACGTTGCGCGCGGCGATCGATGGCGGCGAGGCGAACCCGTGGGACTGCTTCCCGAGCGGGCACACGATGCTGACGATCACCAGCCTGTTGATCGTGTGGCGGTGGAACCGCCGGTGGTTCCACTGGCTGCTGGCGCCGAGCCTGCTGCTGATCGCCAGCACGGTCCTGCTGCGCTACCACTGGACCCTCGACGTCGTCGCCGGGGCGCTGCTGGCGTGGCCGGTCGCTCGGCTCTGCGACCACCTCGCCAACCGAGACGGGTGGCCGCCGGCGCCGACCGCACGCTGATCGTCAGGCGAGCGAGAAGTGCACGCCGTCGGCGCTGCGCACGTGCGGGTTGCCGGCGAGCAGTTCGGCCAGCATCGGCGCGAACTCGCCGAGTTCCGGGCGCGCGCGCACCAGGTCGTCGACCGACAACGGCACGCCCGACGCGCGCAGGGCCTGGCGCACCGACCGCAGCAGCGCGCTGCCGAGCGCCGTGTCGGCGTGCGCGACGATGCCTCCCGGCAGCACTTCGAACGGCCCGTGGCGGCGCAGCACGTCGAGCAGCACCGCGGTGGTCAGCCATTCGCCGCCGAGGTCGGAACGCCGCATCAGATCGCGCAGCACGTCGCCGGACGCGTAGCCAGCGCGGCTGCGCAGGTGGTTGTCGGCGATCGCGAGCAGCCGCTGCAGCCGTTCGTCGTTGAACGGCCAGTTGGTGATCGTGTCGACGCGGTCGGGGCCGGGCTGCACGAACAACCGGTTGTCGCGCAGCAGCCGGGCGACCAGGCGCCGGCGCTCCGGCGGCTGGTTCTGCAGGAAACGGCTGACGACGACTTCGCCCGCAGCGCGGCGGAGGTCGCCGAGCAGCGACTCGAGCACCGCGGATCGGCGATGCGATGCCGCGCAGGCGTCGCCGCGTCCGAGCATGCGCACCCGCGGATCGTGTGCGAGGTGGTCGAGCACGTAGTGGACCGTTCGCTCGTCGCGTTCGTCGGCGGCCAGCAGGTCGGCGACGTGGTTGCGGCCGCCCTCGGCGACGATGCGACGCGCGACCCGGTCGGCCAGGGTCGTGGTCTCGCCGAGTCCGAGGCTGTGGTCGCTGCGTAGCGCCCAGAGGTCGTGGCCGACGCGCACGAACGCATCGCTGGTGCGCAGCCACCGCGAGAGGCTGCCGAGCGAGCCGGTGCGGAAGCGTTCGCGCCAGGCGAACAGGAGGTCGGTGATCGGCAGCGGCCGGCGCGCCTCCTGCAGCAGCTCGACCAGGCGGGCTTCCGGCGTGCGAGGGTCCGGAGCCACGACGTCGCCGAGGTGCGCATCGTGTTCGATGGCGACGCGCAGTTCGGTGCGCAGCACGTGCAACAGCACGCCGCGCGGCACCGGCTCGCAGATCGGCTCGAGCTCGTGGCGGATCCAGTCGAGGTGCAACGGCAGGCGGTGCGGCGCGACCAACGGCGGCAGCGCACGCAGCAGGCGACGCAGCACCCGCATCGGTACGCCCAGCAGGGTGCCGGCGTGGTGGCAGCACTCGTGCGGCAGCAGGAAGGCGAGCAGTCGCAGGCCGAGTTCGCGGTCGGGCGCCTGGTCGGCCAGCGCCCGCAGCAGCGTGTCCGGCGGCGCCTGGTCGATCTGCAGCGTTCCATCGCCGGCCGCCAGCGCGCTCGTGGCCTCGCGCTGCAGGCGCGCCAGCAGGGTTGGCGCCGCGGCGGCAACGCGCGTCCGCACCCGCTCGACGAGCGCGTCGAGGCGGGCCGGCGCGAGATGGAGTTCGGCCGCCAGCGCGAGGCGGCTCGGCGGCGGCGCGTCGAGCCCGACCACGCGCGCGAACGTGCGCACTTCGTCGGCGGCGAGCCCGGCCACCAGCTGGCGGCGCAGCGCCGGCCAGTCTTCGGCGGCGCTGGCGTGCCTGGCGAGGCCGTCGTGAAGCAGGCGCGAGACAGCCTGGTGCACGGCCGTCAGGTGGCCGTCACCGAGGCCGCGCAGGGTCGCGGACGTACTCGCGAGCGCGTCGTGCACCGTCGTCAGGCCCCCGCGTCGGCAGGCGTCGACCGATGCCTGCGACAGGCCGAGGCGCGCCAGCGGCATCGCCAGCAGTTCGCGCGGCAGGACGCACGCCCAGCCGGTGGCGGCAGTCGCGGGATCTCGGTCGTGGTGGTTCATCGGCGCTGCGGCTCGATCGCGCGGAAGCGCGCGGGTTGTCGGCGGGTGCGCTCGGCGAGTTCGAGCACGGGTGCGGGAACCAGGGGTTCCAGGTCCACGAGACGCGCGCCGCGCGCGAGCAGACCCTCGACGGCGCACAGGGCGACGCGTGGGTGGGCGCGCGGCAGCATCGCGGCGAGCGCCTGGTCGGCGTGCGGGCTCGGCAGTTCGCAGAAGAGCTCCGCGACGCGCAACGCAGCCTCGTCGTCGTGCACGAGTGCGGGCGCCCGGTGCGTGACGATGGCCGCGTCGGCCCGACGCAGGGCGTGGCGCAGCAGCCGCGCGCGGTCCGCGGCCGGTTCGGCGACATAGGCGGCGATGACGGTGTCGAGCAGTGCCGGGTCGCTGCTGCGCACGGCGACGTCGGCGAGCGGCGCGGAACGCACGTTGCCGATCGCGAGCGCCTGCTGCAGCGCGCCGGCGATGGCGGCGTGGTCGAGGCCGACGAGGGCCCCGGCCGGCAACACGGCGAGCGTGGCGGCGGCGTCGTCGGCGACGCGCGTCTCCTCGCTGGCGAGTGCGTCGACGAGCGTGCGCACGAGCGACTGCGGCGTCGCGGCCGCCTGCAGCCGGGCGACGTGCGCGAGCAACGCCGGGGCGGCGGGCAGCACGCCGGCGGCGCCGCCGAACGGGTGCCAGTGTGGGCCGACGCGGCGCAGGAACAGCAGCCGCTCGTCGCCGACCTGCAGCGCGAACAGGCTGCGGCCGCAGCACGCCCCGGCGGGCTCGAGGACCTGCAGCGTGGTGGGAGCCGTACCGACGAACGTGCTGACGACCTCGAAGTCGAGGCGGTGCCATTCGGGCGATGGGTCGGTCGCGGCGACGACGCGCGCCGTGACCACGAGCTCCGCGCCCTGCAGGGCGCTGCGCAACGTCGGCCCCTGTGCCGTGACCGGCGTCAGCAGCAGCGCGGCGACGAGGAGTGGGCGGCAGGTCGGGTTCATCGGAGCACCACACGCTGGCGGAGGTAGGCGAGGTCGATGTCGCGGAAGCGGTAGTCGAGGGTGGTCATCGACTCGTATCCGACCGATGGCGCCATCACGTCCGTTGCCCCGGCGAACGAATCGTGCAGCGAACTGTCGCCGTAGAGCCCGCCGGGCGCCGGGCCAGGGGCGACGAGGCCCACCGAATGGCCGATCTCGTGTGCGAGCACGATGCCGATCACGGTCGCCCAGTCGTCGGCGGCATCCATGATCGCCTGCCAGCGGGCGCGTCGGGAGCTGTTCGCGGTCGTGGGATCGAAGTCCGGCGCGAGCACGACGGCGTCGTGCGTGTGCAGGCCAGCGGGCGTGCCGCCCATGTCCGGGCACAGCGGCCGGAACTTCTCGGCGAACGCGGTCAGGAACGACGGCCAGACCTGCAGGTGGGCCTTCGACTGGTAGAGCCAGACTTCGCCCGGGAACACGCCGAGGCCGGGCGAGGTGCCAGTGTTGCGTTCGGAAGGGTTGCCGTTGCGCGGGTCGTACCACGCGCGCCCGAGCACGCCGGTGCTGTCGTCGCCGAAGACGCGATCGCGCCGGCCTTCCGGGTCGTAGCCGCCGAGCGCCATCTGCATGTGCGTGGCGCGGATCGGTTCCCGCGTGGTGAAGCGCAGCGCCACCGAGCCGTTGTCGATCGGTTCGCCGCGACTGCCGCGTCCGAACATGCGGCTGGCCGTGGCGACGATGCCGTCGAGGACGATCCGCCGCATGCGCGCGTTGCTGCCGATCGGGTCGCCGGCGCTGGCGAGGCCGAGGCGCAGCAGATCGTCGTCGGTGTCGGGACGGCCGTTGCCGTCGCGGTCGAGATCGGCGCGCACCCAGACCACCTGCGGCCGTTCGAAGGGCAGCACCGACCCGCTCGGCGCCAGCACGGTGAACGGCACCGCCGTCGATTGACCGGCATTGCCCGCGAGGTCGCGGACGCGCGCGGTCACGGTCCACTCGCCTGCGGCGAGCGGCGTCGTCGCGGGCATCTGCACCCGGAACACCCCGGGGCCGATCGCGGCGAGCGCGCACAGGCTCGCGGGCGTTGGCGGAGCACCGGGGCCTGCCAGCAGCACTTCGACCGAGCCCATGTCCGGCCACTGGCCGTTGGCGTCGCTGGCGGTGACGTCGACCGTGAACGAACTCGGGGGCAACACCAGCCCGGAGCGCCGCGAGGCGTGGATGCCGTTCAGCGTCACCGCGACCGTCGGCGGCACGAAGTCGTTCGCGAGTCCGACTTGGAACCGCGCCGACTGGTTGCCGGGCAGCCAGTTGCCGGTGGTGCGTCGCGGGCCCGCGGCGCCGCCGCGCAGCGTCGTGCGGTACTGACCTCCGGGCGTGAACGCGGTCGACGGCGTGAATCGAACCGAACGGTCGCCTTCGCCGAGCGTGAAGGCGCCGGGGACTGGCGCACCGGTGTCGGTCGTCACCTCGATGGCGCCGACCAGGGTCGCAGGCTGCATCGGGGCGTCGAACACCACGACGACGCCCGCGTTCGTGGCGACATGGATCGCGCCGTTCGCCGGCTGCAGCATCGCCTGCGGCGTGCCCGCGTCCGCCGACGTCGTGAACTCGATGGCGAGATCCTGCGGCAGCGTGTTGCCGGCCGGATCGCGCAGCCCTTCGGCGCCCCCGCGCAGCACGAGCTGGCAGCGGGCGTTGGTCGGCAGCGACTGCACCGGCGTCGCGCGCAGCGTGTCGATCGCGGTGCGTGCGACGACGACCGGCCAGCCGTTGCCGTTGACCAGCAGCGTGACCGTTCCGGCATGCACCCACGCGAGATCGAGTTCCTGGTCGAACTGCACGTGGATCGGCGTGGTCGTCGGCACGGCGGTGTCGCCCGCGACCGGTTCGCTCGCCGCGATCGCCGGGGCGGTTCCATCGGTGCCGGTGGTGAACGTGCGCTGCTGCGTCGCGACGAGCCCGTTGCCGCTGACGTCGGTCGCGGCGGCGGGGCCGACCAGGAACGACAGCGTGTAGCGGCGGTTCTGCACCAGCGACGCCGGTCGCACGCGCAGCGTGCGTTGGTCGGGGCTGCTCGACGTCGTGAAGGCGACGAGGCTGCCGAATTCGTCGACGAACTGCAGGGACGCCGCTTCGACGGTCGCCGGGTCCATCGATTCGTCGAACACGAACCGCAGATCCGCGCGCGGCGACACGCCGAGCTGACCGTTCGGCGGCCAGGCGGTGACCACCGACGGCGAGGTGGCGTCGAGCGCTGTGCGGAAGACGGTGTTCGAGGTGGCTGCCAGCGCGTTGCCGGCGCGGTCGAGGATGCCGCTGGTCGCGACCAGCGTGAACAACCGGTCGCCGGGCAGATCGGCGTGGGGGTCCAGCGTGACGGTCGGGCCGGCGACCGTGCGCGCGCTTTCGTAGCGCATGCCGAACTGGTCGCGCAGGAACACGGTGGTCGCCGTCACCGAGGCGGCGCCGATCGGTTCGTCGAAGGTCAGCGTGAACGCGCGGGTACGGGCGACGTCGACGGCGCCGGCGGCGACGTCGACGCCGAGCAGCGCCGGCGGCCGGGCGTCGAGGGTCCGGAAGCCGAACGCGGTCGAGACGTCGAGGATGCGTCCGTCCTGGTCACTGGTCAGCGCCGACAACTGGAAGACGTAGTCGGTCTCGGCCTGCAGCGGCGAAGCGGGCGTGAAGCGCACGCGGCCGCCGGCGGCGATCGCGAAGGTGCCCGGCACGTTGCTGTCGCTGCCGTCGATGCGCAGCCAGGTGTCTTCGTCGGCGAGGGTCTCGAGCGCGATCGGCGCGTCGAACTCGAGCAGGATCGTGGTTTCGAGTGCGACCTGCACGGCGTCGGCGTGCGGTTCGTGCGTGAGCAGCTGCACGGTTCCGAGCGCGGTCTCGGTCACGCCAGCATCAGCCCCGCCACCGCCCTTGCCGCCGCACGCGGCGAGCAGCGCGGCCGCGAGCAGCGCGGCGCGCAGCGTGCAATGCTGGCGTGGACGTACGGGTGCGTGACGCATGATGCTGCAGACTCTCCCAGGTGCCTGCGCAGAATCGGCCCGCGACGATCGTCGGTTGAAGTCCCGGATCGGGAACGTCGCGCGGTCCTTGCCATCGACCCTGCTGGCGCGCGTGCGTCGTCAGCCGTCGTGCACGAGCACGCGCAGGTCGCGCACGTTCGTGCCAGTCGGCCCGGTGACGATCGTATCGCCGAGCGCCGCCAGCAGCGGGAACGCGTCACAGCGCCGCAGCGCGTCGTCCGCG
Organism: uncultured bacterium; assembly: GCA_937952215.1. Lineage (GTDB taxonomy): Bacteria > Planctomycetota > UBA1135 > UBA1135 > UBA2386 > UBA2386. The sequence goes on along the minus strand of CALFZH010000059.1, from coordinate 226,260 downwards.
TCGAAGCCGGCGGCGCGTGCGCGCGCCATCGTCGTGCCGTCGACGATCGCGCCGGCTGCCGGTGAGTTGCCGTCGATGCCGTCCGTGCCTGCACTCAGCACGGTGATCGGTCGGCCTTCGATCTGGCGGGCGCACGCGAGCACGAACTGCTGGTTGCGGCCACCGACGCCGGCGTCGTCGGGCAGCGGCACCGACAGTTCGCCGGTCGTGACGATCGCGACGCGCGTGCCCGGATGCGCCGCCGCGAGTTTGGCGAGACGCTCGAGCAGGCGTCGAGCCGCGACCTCGTACGGCAGATCGTCGACGTCGTCGGCGGACTCGACGATGGCGACATCGTCCGCCAGGCGGGCGGCGAACTGGTGCTGGGCGTAGCCCTCGTCGAGCACGGTGGCCCAGGCGCGCTTGTTTGCGGGCGCCGGCAGTTCGGGCAGCGGCGGGATCGTGCCCTGGGTCACCGCCTCGCGCAGCGGCGCGGGCAGTGACCGCAACAGGCCGAACTCGTCGAGGTCGGCTCGCAGCGTGTCGGCGGCGTCGGTGAAGTCGCACGTCGGACCCGACGCCACGTCTTCGATCGGCCCCCGCACGTCCCGAGCCAGGATCGTCATCTGGCCCGCCGCCGCCGCCGCCGCGAGCGCGAGCCGGCCGCCCTTCACTTGCGACAGGCGCCGGCGGATTGCGTTCATGCGATCGATCGGCGCGCCGCAGCCGACCAACGCCCGATAGAAGGCGCGCCAATCCGCGACGCCGACGGCTTCTGCAAGCGGCAGTTCGAGCATCGCCGAACCACCGCCCGAGACCAGGAACACGACGTGGTCGGTGGGGGTGACGGCGCGACAGAGTTCGAGGGCTCGTTGTGCGGCGCGGAAACTGCCGGCTGTCGGCAACGGATGGCCGCCCGGAATCACCTCGAGCGGCGGCAGCGGGGCGTCGTCGGGCTCGGGCGGCACCAGCAGGCCGCGCACGGTTTGCGGCGGCAGCACGGCCAGCAACGACGTCGCCATCGGTCGCGCCGCCTTGCCGAAGGCGATCACCAGCACGCCGCCCCCGCGCGCGGCGGCATTGCGGGCCTTGGCGGCGCAGCGAGGCGTCCACTCGCGCAACCGTCTGTCCAGCGCTTGCACCGTCGCTGCGAAGTGTGCGCGCAGGCGGTCCTTCACCCGAGCACCTGTGGGTTCACCGGGTGCTTGGGCCTCCCGCCCGTCAGCACGGCGACGCAGTCGTTCGCGGCGAGCGCGCACATCAGGCTGCGCACGCTGGTGACAGCGCTGCCGACGTGCGGCAGCAGCACGACGTTCGGCAGCGCGAGCAGCCCCGGGTGCACCTTCGGCTCGTGCTCGAACACGTCGAGCCCGGCCCCGGCGATCAGGTTCTCCTCGAGCGCCGCGACCAGCGCCGCTTCGTCGACGACCGGCCCGCGCGCGGTGTTGATCAGGAATGCGCTGCGCTTCATCGCGCACAACTGCTCGACGCCGATCAGGCCGCGCGTCTCGGCGTTCAGCGGCACGTGCAGCGACACGAAGTCGCTCTCGCGCAGCAGGGTGTCGAGCGGCACGTGGATCGCGCCGAGTTCGTGTTGGAGGTTCGGCGGGAGGGCCGTCCGGCTCGCGTAGAGCACGCGCATGCCGAAGCCGACGGCGCGGCGCGCCACGGCCTGACCGATGCGACCGCAACCGACGAGGCCGAGCGTTCGGCCGTGCACGTCGGCGCCGCACAGCAGGTCGACGTCCCAGCGCCGCCACTCGCCACCGCGCAGGAACTTCTCGGCCTGCGGCAGCTTCCGCGCGGTCGCCAGCAGCAGCGCCCAGGTCAGGTCCGCGGTCGCCTCGGTCAGCACGCCCGGGGTGTTGGTGACGACGATGCCGCGCGCGGTCGCGGTCGCGACGTCGATGTTGTCGTATCCGACCGCGATCTGGCTGATGCAACGCAGCGTGGGGGCGGCGGCGATCACGTTGCTGGTCAGCGGATCGGTGAGCTGGCAGACGACGCCCTGCGCGTGCTGCAGGCGGCGCAGCAGTGACGCCTCGTCCGGCACGTCGTAGCTGTCCTGGTAGTCGACGATGCAGTGCTCCTGCAGGATCGCGACCGCCGCCGGGTAGACGTGGCGGGTGACGAGCACGCGCGGCTTCATGCGCTCACGCTAGCGCACCGCGCCGGTGCCGCACACGTCGGCACGCGAGCGCGGCGATGCCGGGACGGGCGGCCGCGCGGCAGCGACGCCACGAACGTTCCGAGAATCTCGGATTCCACGCCACCGCGGGCGCGTTTCGTGCACATGGCACTTTCGAGGCATGGAGATCATCCGTTCGCACGACGCGCTGTTCCGGTTCGTCTTCGGCGATGTGGAGACGATGGGAAGCCTGCTGCGAGCCGAGCTACCCGCGGCGGTGGTGGCGGCGATCGACTGGTCGTCGCTCCGGCGGTGCGACGGGTCGTTCGTCGACGCCGAACTGCGCGAACGACAGGCCGACCTCCTGTTCTCGGCGGCGCCGCGGGGTTCGGGGTCGGCCGAGGCGGGCGCCCTGCTCTACGTGCTCTGCGAGCACAAGTCGTTCGACGATCGCCTGTTGCCCCTCCAGGTTGCCCGGTACGTGATGCGGGTGCTCGACGATTTCGTGGCGGCGAACCCGCGCGCGTCGCGATTGCCGGCGGTGCTCCCGTTCGTGGTCTACCACGGCGAGCAGCCGTGGCGGCCCGTGCGGCACCTCGAGCGTCTGGTCGCATGGGAACCGTGGCCGCCGGTGGTTCGCCGCTTCTTGCGCCGACGCCAGATGCGCATGCCGTTCCATGCCTTGGATCTCTCGACGACATCGGTGGAGGCGATCGCAGCGATGCAGCTCGTGCCGGCGGCAGAACTCACGTTGCGCTTCCTCCGGTTCCTGCGCCGCAGCATGCCGGCCGAGGCTCTCACGGACCTCCTGCAGTGGCAGGACCTGTTCGCCCGGTTGTCCCACCATCCGCGCGGCAGCGACGTCCTGGTGGCGCTATTCTCGTGGTTCCTCGCGGGGTCGCCCGCCAACCACGAAGTCCTGCGCACGGTCATGGCCAACATCCCGAAGGAGAACGAAGCGATGCGGACGAACCTCGACCTGTTGCTGGACCTCGGTGCCAAGCGTGGGATGCAGAAGGGCATGCAGAAGGGCATGGAGAAGGGCATGCAGGAAGGCGTGCAGCAGGGGCTGCTCGTCGGGCAGCGCCGATTGCTCGGCCGGCAGTTGCGCGCGCGCTTCGGGGACCTGCCGCTGGCCGTCGACGAACGCGTTGCGCGAGCGACCGTCGAGCAGCTGGAGAACTGGGCGGAGCGCGTGCTGACGGCCCGCACTCTCGACGAGGTGTTCGCCGCGGACGCGCCGTGACGGTCGCTCGCGCCGGATTCGTCGCGGGTTGCATCACGATGGCAGCGTCGGGGGCCCTGCGTGGCCAGGGCGTCGCCGACCTCGGGCCGCTGCTGGCGCCACTCGTCGCCGAGCACCGCGTCCCGGCGCTTGGCGCCGCCGTGCTGGTCGACGGCAAGCTGGCGGCGCTCGGCGCCAGCGGCGTGCGTCGCGCAGGGCACGAGAACCCGGTGACGACCGACGACCTCTGGCATCTCGGCTCGTGCACGAAGGCGATGACCGCGACGCTGCTCGCGACGTTCGTCGATCAGGATGCCCTGGCGTGGAACGCGACCGTTGCCGCAACGCTGCCCGACCTCGCCGAGGCGATGCACGCCGACAGCAAGGTGATCACGGTGAGGCAACTGCTCGCGCATCGCGCCGGCCTGCCCGGCGGGCCGCCCGCGGACCTGTGGGCGCGGCTGTGGACGTGGACCGAACCGCTGCCGGCGGCGCGCACCGAGACCGCGCGCACGATGCTCGGTGTCCCTCCGGAGAAGGCGCCCGGTTCGCGCTACCTCTACAGCAACGCCGGCTACATTGTCGCCGGCGCGATCGCCGAACGACTCGGCAAGGCGTCGTTTGAGGACCTGTTGCGCGAGCGTGTGTGGCGACGGCTCGGCATCACCTCGGGGGGCTTTGGCGCGCCGGGGGAAAAGGACGCGACGACGCAACCTTGGGGGCACACGGCCGGCAAGGACGGCCCGGTCTCGCACTTCCACGACAATCCGCCGGCGCACGGTCCGGCCGGGACCGTGCACATGACGCTGCGCGACTGGGCGAAGTACGCCGCCATGCATCTCGGCGAGCCGGCGGCCGACGGCAAGCCGCTACTCGCCGCTGCCACGCTGCGCGCGCTGCACACCCCGGCAGCCCGCGAGGACTACGCGTTCGGCTGGAGGGTGACGTCGCGGCCGTGGGCGAGCGGGCCGATCCTGACCCACTCCGGCAGCAACACGATGTGGTACTGCGTCGCCTGGCTCGCGCCCGAGGCGAAGTTCGCCGTGCTGGTGACCTGCAACCACGGTGATGGCAGCGCGGCCTGCGACGCGGTGGCAGCGGCCTGCGTGCAGCGCTTCCGCCCGGCGAAGTGACCCCGCGGTGGACGCGCGGCAGCGGCCGCGCGAAGCTGCGGCGATGCCGTTCTCGCACCAGCCGATCTTCGAACTCGGCGACGACAGCACGCCGTACCGCCTGCTGACGCGCGACCATGTGGCGACGGTCGCGGCCGGTGGCCGCACGTTCCTGCGGGTGCAGCCCGAGGCGCTGAAGCTGCTCACCTTCGCGGCGATCCGCGACATCAGCCACCTCTTCCGACCGGGCCACCTCGCGCAACTGCGCGCGATCCTGCAGGACCCCGAGGCTTCGGCGAACGACCGCTTCGTCGCGCTGCAACTGCTGAAGAACGCGAACGTCTCGGCGGGCATGGTGCTGCCGAGCTGCCAGGACACCGGCACCGCGATCGTGATCGGGCACAAGGGGCAGGAGGTCTGGACCGAAGGCGACGACGAGGCCGCGATCAGCGAGGGCGTCTGGCGCACGTTCACCGAGACGAACCTGCGCTACTCGCAGCTCGCCGCGCTGTCGATGTACGAAGAGAAGAACACGGGCGACAACCTGCCGGCGCAGATCGAGATCTACGCCGACGCCGGCGACGAGTACCACTTGCTGTTCCTGACCAAGGGCGGCGGCTCGGCGAACAAGACGTTCCTGTTCCAGGAGACGAAGGCGCTGCTCAATCCGAAGTCGCTGCTGGCCTGGATCGACAAGGAGAGCCGCAAGCTCGGCACGGCCGCGTGCCCGCCGTACCACCTGGCGATCGTGATCGGCGGCATGTCGGCCGAGTTCACGTTGAAGACGGTGAAGCTCGCGAGCGCGCGCGCGCTCGACGGCCTGCCGACCACGGGCAATGCGCGCGGTCGTGCGTTCCGCGACCTCGAGCTCGAGCAGCAGGTGCTCGACATCACCCGGAAGAACGGCATCGGCGCGCAGTTCGGCGGCAAGTACTTCTGCCACGACGTGCGGGTGATCCGGCTGCCGCGCCACGGCGCTTCGTGCCCGGTCGGCATCGGTGTGTCGTGCAGCGCCGACCGCCAGGCGCTCGGCAAGATCACCAAGGACGGGGTGTTCCTCGAGCAACTCGAGACCAACCCGGCGCGTTTCCTGCCCGACGTCGACGAGTCGACGTTCGGCGGCGACGTCGTGCGCATCGACCTGAACCGACCGATGGCCGAGATCCGCAGCACGCTCGGCAAGTACCCGATCCGCACGCGCTTCTCGCTCTCGGGACCGATGGTCGTCGCGCGCGACCTCGCGCACGCGCGCATGAAGGAACGCCTCGATCGCGGCGAGGGCCTGCCGCAGTACATGAAGGATCGCGTCGTCTACTACGCGGGCCCGGCGAAGACACCGAAGGGCATGGCGTCGGGCTCGTTCGGGCCGACGACCGCGGGCCGCATGGATGCCTACGTCGATGCGTTCCAGGCCGCGGGCGGCTCGTTCGTGATGCTGGCGAAGGGCAACCGCAGCCGCGCGGTCACCGATGCGTGCAAGAAGCACTCGGGTTTCTACCTGGGTTCGATCGGCGGTCCGGCGGCGATCCTCGCGCAGGACTCGATCACCAAGGTGTCGGTGCTCGACTACCAGGACCTAGGCATGGAGTCGGTCTGGCAGATCGAGGTGAAGGACTTCCCGGCGTTCCTGGTCGTCGACGACAAGGGCAACGACTTCTTCGCGTGAGCCGAACGGCGATCCGGCGCCGCCGGCAGGCCTCGAAGACGAACGCTAGACTCCGCGGCCGCGCATGGACCCCGCTCCCCGATCCGACGATGCCCCGAGCTGGGCCGACCTGCTGCGCACCAACTGGCAGCAGCGCAGCGCCTCGCACCTGCGCGACTTCTACGTCGCCTCGCACCCTGGCTGGAACCGCCGCGACGCCTGGCGACACCAGGCCGACGTCGACGTCCGGACGTTGTTCCACGAGATCGATCCGACCGTGGCGCGTTGCTGGCAGGTTCTCGAGATCGGCTGTGGCGTCGGCCGGCTCGTCGAACCGCTGCTCGATCGCGTCGCGGGCTACACCGGCATCGACGTCGCAAGCGGCATGGTGGACGAAGCGCGAGCGCGCTGCCGCACGCCCGATCGGGCCAGGTTCTTCGTCGGTGACGGCCTCGGCGTGCCGGTTGCTGCGCGCGACCGCGCCTACGATCTGGCGCTGGCGCACGCGGTGTTCATCCACTGCCCGCGCGTCGTGATCGAAGCCAACCTCGTGTCGGCCTGGTCGTGCCTGCGGATCGGCGGCCAACTGCGCTTCCAGGTGCTCGCCGATCCGAACGACCCCGAAGGTGCGCCTCCGGAGGCGGTCGAGGAGGTGGCGGCGACCATCGCTGCCACCGAGGAGGTCGTTCGCGACGAACCGGTCCACGACGAGATGAAGCACCTCTACTACATGGGCGATCGGTTCGGGTTCGCCGAGCTGCGGTCGTTGATGGCCCGGATCCTCGGCGAGGACGTGCGCATCTTCCGGCCGACGACGTACCACATGTACGTGCTGGCAACGAAGCGGGCGTAGGCACGCGCACCGACGACGCGCGGAGGGCGCCAGGGCACGCCGGGACGATCTCCCTCGCCGGCAGGAGAAGGCCCGAGAACGGGCGGCAGGATGCCGGGTAGCGTGCCGTCCCAGCCGGCATGAAGTCCAACGCGCTCGTCCTTGTCGCCGCCGCGATGTTCGGCACCTTGCTCGGCGGGACCGTGGTCGGGTGGTGGGCAGGTGGCTCGCCGGCTGCCGGCCCCGAGCCGAGAGCGATGCCGGCGCCCGCGACTCCCGCACCCGCCGCGTCGGCGTTAGCCCCCGCGCCGACCGGCAGTGAGCGTGCCGGTGATGGGCGCCGTGCCGAGGCGCCGCCTGCGGCGGTGACGGCGCCCGACGAACGCGCGGACGGCACGCGGATTCCGCCGGCGCTGCTCGACTGGGCTCGCACGGAAGTGGAGCGCGGCTGGCGGGAACTGCGGCCGGATGCGCCGCCGCTCGATGTCGTCGATGCCGCGTTGCGCGCCTACCGGCATCAGGTCGAAACACTCGCGCTGGCTCTGGGTCGCCAGGCCGCGGCGGCTCAGAACGAACTGGACCAGAAGGCGGCGTTGTTCGACGGCAGCGACGGCGTAGCGCTGCTGGCTGCGCTGCGCGGCGACGAGCCCGAGGTGAAGGAGTTCGTCGGTTCGGACCGCTTCGCTGGCTTGTTCCGACCGCGGGGTGCGGGCAGCACGGTGGACGGCACGCGGCTCGAACGCGACGCCAAGGTCGCCGACGGCGCCGTGGTCGCTTTCCCGGCCGGTGTCTTCGCTGTGCACGATTTCGCGCGGGGCAACGATCCGTACCCCGCCGACTTGACGGTGCGTGGCGTTGGCATGGACGCGACGTTGCTGGTGCTCGACGCGCAGCGGGCCAGATCGCCGATGCAGCGCTTCGTGATCGAGGACTGCACGGTCTACGTCGACAACGCGATCACCGATGTGCGTTCGCATCCGGCGATCCTCTCCCTGCGGCGCGTGCGGGTGGTCGGCTTCGATTGTGGTGCCGGCGGCAGTTGTGCGTTCTACCTGTCGAAGGGAGTCGCTTTGTCGGCGATCGACTGCCGGTTCGAAGGGGGCTACGGCCGAGCACCGCAGAGCTACGCGAACCTGGCGAGCGTGAACGGCGCGTGCCTCGTGCGCTTCGAACGTTGCCTGTTCGACACGATGAGCCTCAACCGTGTCGACGGCTCCGGGGCGTTGTTCAGCGACTGCACGATGCGCGACCTGCTCGACGAGCCACGGGGCGGCCCGATCTTCCGCAACTGCAGCATCACGGTCCTTGCGGAGGCGAAGCGATGGGACGGCGACCATCGCCGGCGCGACCTGAACGCGTTGTTCCCGCAGTGGCGGGAGCGCCTGCAGGGCCGCTGATTCAGCGCCGCAGCGCGGCGAGCCGTTCGCGCAGACGCGCCAACGTCGGCTCGTGGTAGTCCTTCTTCGCTTCGCGCTCGGCGAGGAATGCCTCGGCGGGGCCGTCTGCGCCAAAGCACAGCAGCCCGAACGCAGCGCCCACGCGCACGTCCATCGTCTCGGCGGGATCGGCGAGCCGCTGGCGCAGCGGTTCGCGGCTGGTCTCGTCGCGCAGCATGCCGAGTGCTTGCGCCGCCGCGGCGCGCAGTTCGATGTCGACGTTCGTCAGCAACGGCCGCAGCGAGGGCAACGCCGAAGCCGCGCCGATCTCGCCGAGCGTGCGCACGGCGTACGAGCCGGTCAGCGGGTCGCCGAGCAGAGGCATCACGGCGGCGGCGGATTCGGCGGCGGCGGTGCCGAGGTCGGCGAGCACCTGCAGCGCCATGGTGCGCAGGTACGGCTCGCTGGCCGCGAGCGTCCGGGTCAGCAGCGGCACGGCGAGCTTGCCGGCGCGCGTCAGCACGAAGCGCGCGTCGTCGACCGGCCGCAGCAACGTGCTCTCGGTGGTGACGACCTGGGTCGCGAGGCGGGCGAGCAGAGCGGCTTCCGGTGGTGGCGCGCAGGCGAACGCCGATGTTCCGCCGGCGCGCCAGTTCGCGTGCTGCGCCCGCAGCGCCGCCCGCACCTGATCCCACGTCGGCTGGTCCGGCAAGGCGACGCCGCGCGCCCGCAGCGCCTCGATCGCCGAAGCACCCGCGGCTTCGGCCGTCGCGGCGGAGGCGATCGCGGCGTCGAGCCAGGACAGACCGGTGTCGTTGCCGAGCCGGCACAACGCGTCGGCGACCCACACCACGGTCTCGGCGTCGAGTTCGTACTTCAGGCGCAGCAGCAGCGGCAGCTGCAGCACCGTCTGCCCCGATTGGCCGCACAACCAGGCGGCGCGCCGGCGCACTTCGACGCGTTCGTGCGGCAGCGCTGGCTCGAGCACCCACCACGCGTCGGTGTGTTCGCGCAGCGCGCGCTCGGCGCGGGCGGCGGTCCGCGTGTCGGCTTCCACGAGTTGCAGAGCCAGGTCGCCGAGGTCGCGCAGTTCCCGCTGCACGGCAGGCGCGGGCGGCTGCAGGGTCGCTGCCAACGCCTTGAGTTCGGCGAGCATCGAGCGCAGCGGCGGGACCGGCATCACGGGTGCCTGTGGCGAACCCTGCGGGTCGCCGCCGCAGCTGGCGGCGAGCAGGGCGGCGACGGCGAACGTCAGGCGAGGCGCGCTCATTGCCACTCCAGTCGCCGTTCGGCGAGCAGCGTGCTGCGCTTGTCCTCGTCACCGACGAACGGCGTCAGCCGGTACCAGAGCCGCGCCTCGACGGCGGTCGCATCGGCGGGGATCGCGACGCGCACCTGCTTCTTGGCGCCCGCGGGCAGCTGCGTGTTCTCCGCGGACACGTTGCCCGGGTTGATCGGCTCGGCCTCGTCGCGGTACGGCTGGCGGAAGCGCCACGCGCGCTGCCACGGTCCAGGCCCGGCGGCGGTGATCGCGCGCCAGACCATGTCGACTGCGCGGTGCCGTTCCTCGGTCGGGAAGTTGTGGCCGGCGCCGGTGTTGTGCAGGGCCAGCACGAGCTCGTCGCCGTCGCGCGTCGCGGTGAACTCGGCCGCCTTCTGCAGAGTGGCCAGGTCGTGCGCGCCGTGGAAGACGTGGCCGCGGCCCGGTCGTTTGCTGCCGTCCTTGCGCACGCGCTCGACCGCCGGCATGTGGCACGAGGAACAGTCGATGCCCTGCTGTGCCCAGTGGCTCGCGCGCCACTGGTCGGTGGTCGCATGCTGGTTGTGGCACGACGCGCAGGCGTCGACGGCGAGGAACTCGGCGCTGCGCTGCGGCTTGCAGGGCACCTCGGGACGATCGTTGCGGCCGAGGATGCCGCCATCCGGCGCGAGGTGGCAGGTGATGCAGCTCACGCCTTCGTCGAAGTGCGTGCGTCGCGGCAGTGTGCGCTTGCCGAAGCCGGTGACTGCGAGCGGCCGCGGCAGGTGGCAGTCCATGCACTCCTCCTTGCGGAAGTCGTCGCTGAGCTCGCGCACTTCGGGGTTGGTGAACGCGATCTGGTGGTGGCTGCCGTACCACTCGTCGTAGACGTCCTGGTGGCAGTCGCGGCACTGCGCCGACGATTCCCAACGCACCGCTCCCGCGTTGCCGTGCGATGGTCGCTTGCCGCCGGCCGACAGGAACGCGATCGCGCCGCCGAAGGTGCCGAGCACGACCGTGACGATGGTGATGCGCGTGCGCAGGTTCATCGGCTCGCCTCCTCGCGGCGCTGCCAGGGCAAGAGGCGTGGCGTCCCGCCCAGCGCCAGCGTGGTCGTGCTGCCGACGGCCAGCGGTCGCGTCGCCGTCGCGACGACGAGTTGCTCGCCGCAGGCGACGCGCACATGGAAGCGGTCGTGGTGCGGCGTGCTCGACAGCACGCGGCCACGCGGCCCGGCGGCGTGGTCGTCGGCGCGAGCCTCACCCGGCAGCACGACGAGGCGCAGGTCGCCGGCGGTGCCAGCGGGCCGCGGGAAACTGCCGAACGGCGTCGTCACGTTCGCGCCGGCATCGGCGGCCGGCAGGCACGCCGCGCCGAGCAGGAACGCCGCCGTGAAGGCGGTCGCGGGACGTTGCAGCAGATCGACTGCGCTGCCCTGTTCGACGATGCGGCCGTCGTGCAGCACGACGAGGTCGGAAGCCAACGCGAGCGCTTCGTCGCGGTCGTGGGTGACGAGGATCGTCGTCAGGTTGCGTTCGTCGGCGAGCCCGCGCAGCAGCAGCACGAGCGCGTCGCGCTGGTGCACGTCGACCGAGCGCAGCGGTTCGTCGAGCAGCAGCACCGATGGGGCCGGGGCGATCGCGCGCAGCAGGCCAAGGCGCTGCGCTTCGCCGCCGGACAAAGTCGCCGGCCGCTTGTCGGCGCAGTGGCCGAGGCCGCCGCGTTCGAGTAGCGCGCGCGCGCCCGCCGCGGTGAGCCCCGGGGCGGCGAACACGAGGTGCTGCACGGCCGTCATGTGCGACCACAGAGCACCGTCCTGGAACACGAGGCCGAGGCCGCGGCGGTCCGGCGGCGCGTTCGTTCTGGCATCGGCGACGACGACGTCGTCGATCCGGATCGTTCCCGCGTCGGCGCGTTCGAGGCCGGCGAGGCAGCGCAGCAGCGTCGTCTTGCCGGAGCCGGACGGCCCGACGATCGCGAGCCGACCACGGGCGGGCACCGTGAACGACAGCGGGCCGAGCGCGAAGCCCGGGCGCTGCAGCCGAAGGTCGGTGACGGTGACGGTCTTGCTCATCGGGAGACGCTCACGACAGGGACGACAGCCTACGCCCGGCGAGTAGCGCGGGCACCAGGGGCACCAGCACGGCGATCGCCAGCAGCAGCAGCGCGATCACGCCGCTCCAGTCCTCGTGCTGGAAGTGCACGGCGTTGGCGAGGCGGCGCACGGCCGTCGCGTTCGCGGCCGGCAGCACGACGGCGAGGTCGAGTTCGCGCAGCGCCATCACGAACGCGAGCACCCAGGCGCTGCACGCCGCGGGCAGCAGCGGCACGACGTGCAGCCGCAGCGCGCGCACGAACGGCGGCCGTGGCACGAAACGGCCCGCTTCCTCGGCAGCGAGCGGCAGCCGTCGCACTTGCGAAGCGAGCGTCAGCGCGGCGAACGGCAGGAACCGCACCGCGTAGGCGCAGCCGGCGAACGCCCACGACTGGTCGAAACGGTCGTCGACGGCGCGCAGCACCGGACCGTCGTGGAACCAACGCAGCAGCGCGATGCCGAGCAGGATCGACGGCACCGCGAGCGGCAGCGCGGCGAGCAGGTCGAGGGCTGGCCAGCGGCGTGCCGATTGGCGGGCGAGCGGCACGGCGAGCAGCACGACCACCAGAGCGACGGCGAGCGCCAGCCACAACGAGTGCAGCAGGTCGGGCAGCCCCTGGTCGACGGCCTTGGCGAAGCTCTCGCGCGCGTAGTCGAGCCCCATCGGCTCGAGGCGCTGCGCCGAGCCGAGCACCCAGCGGCCGAGCACGATCAGGGGCACCACCACGCCAGCACCGAGATAGACCGCAGGCAGCAGCAGCGCTGGCCAGCGCCAACCGCCGAGCGGGCGAAGGGGCAGCGGGCGTACGACGCCACGATCGGGCGCCTGTGCGCGCAGCCGCAGCGCAGCCCAGGCCAGGCACAGCAGTGCGGCGATGAACGGCAGGGCGGCGACGATCGGGCTCTGCAGTTCTTCGAACGTGGTGCCGACCGATCGCCGCGTCCAGCGCGCGAAGACGCCCTCGGCGTAGGTGTGCCAGGTCTTGCCCTTCACGGTCAGGAACTCGGGCACGCCGTGGTCGGCGACGGTGAACACGAACGCGAGCAGGCTGCCGGCCAGCAGTTCGGGGGCGATCGAACGCAGCAGCCACCGTTCGGCGCGCGCGCGCCCGCGCAGCACCAGCGCTGCCTCGTAGGCGCGGCCGTCGACGGCGCGCAGGCCACGTGCGGCGAGCACCGCGACGAACGGTGCATGCGCGACGCCGAGCAGGATCGCGCATGGCCAGAAGCCCGCGACCGGGAACAGGTCGGCGAAGCCCATCGCGACGAAGATCGGCGGCAGGACGAGCGGGGCGATGCCGAGCGGCCCCAGCCACGTGGCACCCGGGAGATCGCGCCGAACGCACAGCCAGGCGTGGCCGCCGCCGAGCAGCAGCGAGAGGAAGGTCGCGGCACCGCCGAGCAGCAGCGAGTCGCGCACCTGCGCGAGCACGGCGCCGTCGTCCGCCAGCGCTGCCCACGCGCGCAGCGTGAACCCGTCTGGTCCGGCGAGCGTCTGCGCGGCGAGCAGGACCAGCGGTCCGAGCACGAACACCGCGAGGAAGCCGAGCGCCAGCCACAGCGGCGCGCGGGTGAGCGCGCCGGCGATGGCTCGCGTCGTGTTCACTGCGCCCAGCGCTGGTTGAAGTCGCGGTCGCAGCGCAGCAGGTCGGCGCCGACCTGGTTGACGTCCCACGCCATCATCCGGAAGGCGCCGAGTCCCTTCACGGCGGGGTCCGCCGGGCTCGGGATGCCCTTGCGCAACGGGATCTGGGCGCTCTCGGCGGCCGCCAGCAACGCCTCGGTCTCGCGCCGCAGGATCGCGTCGATCAGCTTCTTGGCGCCCTCCTGGTCCGGCCCGCCGGCGACGAGGCCGACGGCGTTCGGGATCAGCATCGTGCCGATGCCGCCGTCGTGCTGGTCGGGGAACACGCACGCGACCGGGTGGCCCTTCGCCTTCGCGACGTGGTAGTCGTCGGTGTCGGTGAACGCCCACGGCAGCTGCCCGTCGCGCACCGCGCGCATCGTGGCGCCGTTGCTGGTCAGGAACTGCACGTCGTTGGCGAACAGCGCGTCGACGAAGCCCTGGAACTCCTTCTCGCCGAGCACGCCGCGCAGCGCCGCGAAGTGCGTCAGCGTCGTGCCGCGCAGCGGTCGCGCCACGGCGCACTTGCCGCGCCACTTCGGATCGACGAGGTCGCGGTAGCTGCTTGGCCACGTCGCCGGATCGGGCAGCAGTTCGGTGTTGACGATCAGCACGCGGGCGCGCGCCGCGAACCCGGTCCAGCGATGCTCGGCATCCTTCCACTCCGGCGGAATGTCTGCGGCGCTCGGCGACTGGTAGGGCGCGAGCAACCCCATCTGCGCGAGCTTCGCGACCTGCGCGCTCTCGTTGCACCAGAACACCGACGCCCGCGGGTTGCCGCGTTCCTCGACCAGCGCGTTGACGAGGCCGACGGTCTTGTTGGCCTCGGTGTCGTGGCGTTGCGTCAGGTCGAGTTGCAGTTCCTTGGCGAAGCCGTCGAGCAACGGCCGGCTGAACTGCTCGTCGAGGGCGACGTAGACCGTGGGGCCGGTGGGTGCGCCGCCGCACGCGGCGAGCAGCAACGAGAGGACGACGGGCAGGGCGTGGCGCATGGGCGTCGGCGGTCGTGGTCGGAAGCTAGGGGCCGGTCACCGGTCGCGGTAGACGACGTGGCACTCCTTGCAGCCCTTGGTGATCGTCGTGAGCTGCTTCTCGGCAGCCGCGGCGTCGTTGGCGCGCACGGCAGCATCGAGCGCCCGGCTGGCGTCGATCGACTTCTGCAGCTTCTGCTGGTAGTCGTCGGCCAGCGCCTTGCTCTCGGCGTCCTCGCGCAGATTGGCGAACAGGCTCGCGAGGCGCGCGGTCTCCTTCGCCGGCACCAGGTCCGGGTGATCGCCCGGCGGCTTCCAGCCAGCCTGGTGCGCCTGCTTGACGAGGTCGATCACCTGATCGATCTCTGCCATCGTGCCGACCATGCCGGAGACCTTCGCCACGCTCGGGAAGACGGCGGGGTCGACCCGCAACTCGGACCTGTTGGCCGGCTTCGCCTCGGCGACCGCCTGCCACAGTCCGGTGTAGTCCTTGGCCAGGCCCGACACCGCCATGCGTTCGTTCGCCTGGTCGGGAGTCAGCGTGCCGCACAGGACGAGAGCGGTGCCGAGCGCGGCCGAACTGCGGTGCTTGCCGTGGTGGCAGTGCACGTAGACCGGGCCGTCGCAGCTGGTGAGGGCTTGGGCGAGTTCGCGCTGCCGCGCGCGGGTGACGGTGTCGTAGCTGATGGGCAGGTGCACGTAGCGCATGCCTAGCTTCTCGGCGAGCGCGACGTCGGGTGCGGCGCCGTCGACGCTGACCACCGTCTTGATGCCCATGGCCGCGAGCGTGCGCAGGCCTTCGGCGCCTTCCGGCTGGCCGCCGCCGACCACGTTGGGCGCGTAGGTGACCACGTTGTGCAGGCCGGGCAGGTGCTCGGCCTTCGTCGCGCCCGGCACCGGCATCGCCGCACCGTAGCTGTGCTCGCCCGGGCCCGACTGGCACCCGGTCGCCACGGCAAGGGCGAGGGCGGCGACGAGGGGGAGGCGGAGCGTGGACCTGCTGGTCATGGCCCTCCCTAGGCAACGGCCGTGCCGTCATCCACGCGAGGGGCGCAGTTCCTTGCCCTCGAGTCCCAGCTCCCGCAGCCGGCGATGCAGGTGACCGCGGGAAATGCCCGACTGCTGGGCCGCGGCGGTGACGTTCCCGCGGCAGCGCTGCAGCAGGTTGGCGAAGTAGATGCGGTCGAAGCGAACCCGGGCCTCGTCGTAACGGTCGTCCCCGGGCGTGGCTGGCGGCGTGGCTTCGACCTGGTTCCCCCGCACTTCCGCCGGCAGGTCGGCGACGCCGATGGCGCCGCGGGGTCCGGCGAACACCACCATGCGCTCGACCAGGTTCTCGAGCTCGCGCACGTTCCCGGGCCAGTCGTAGGCGGTCATCGCGGCCATGGCGTCGGGGGTGAGCGTGTGCGTCGCGAGGCCGCCCTTCCCCAGCCGCTGCAGGGTCGTGGCGACCAGGGCCGGGATGTCTTCGCGGCGTTCGCGCAGCGGCGGCAGGCGCAGGGAAACGACGTCGAGGCGCCACAGCAACTCGGGCCGGAACATGCCGTTTCCGGCGAGGGCATGCAGGTCGCGGTTGGTCGCGGCGACGATGCGCACATCGACGCGCACCGGGGCGGTCGCGCCGAGCGGCAGGAACTCGCGATCGGTCAGGAACCGCTCGATCTTGGCCTGCGCCGGCAGGCTCATGTCGGCGATCTCGTCGAGGAACAACGTGCCCCCGGCGGCGCGCTGCAGCAGGCCGGCCTTGCCGCTGCGCGCGCCGGTGAACGCGCCGGCCTCGTGGCCGAACAGTTCGCTCTCGACCAGGGTGTCCGGCACGGCCGCGCAGTTGATCGCCACGAACGGCTGTGCCGCCCGCGGCGACCGCAGGTGCAGAGCCTTCGCCACGAGGCCCTTGCCCGTGCCCGATTCGCCGAGCAGCAGCACCGAGGCATCGCTGGCGCCGAGCAGGTCGACCTGCCGGCGTACTTCGGCCATCGCCGGGCTGTGGGTGACGAGGCCGACGCCGCCGTCGGCGGCTGCCGTCAGGGTGCGCAACTGAAGGTTCTCGCGGGTGGCCTTGCGCAACCGCAGGGCGCGTTCGATCCGCAGCTGCAACTCGTCGATCCGGAAGGGTTTGGTGATGAAGTCGGCGGCGCCGAGGTGCATCGCCTCGACGGCGGTGTCGACGGTGCCGTGCGCGGTCATCAGCAGAACCACCGCGTCGGGGTCGATCGAGCGGATGCGCCCGAGCACCTGGCTGCCGTCGGCGCCGGGCATCCGCAGGTCGAGGATCGCCAGCGCGAACCCGGCATGCCATTGCGCCATCGCGGCGTTGCCGTCGGGAACGGCGACGACGTCGTAGCCGAGGCGCTGCAGGCCTCGGCCCACGAAGTGGCGCATGCTCTCCTCGTCGTCGGCCAGAAGGATCGAAGGGCGTTCGGTCACGGGGCTGGGATCGCAAACGGCGTGTCGCGGCCGGGTAGCCGCCGGGGGTGGGTGGGTCGCTGGGAACTGTGCTACTTCTGCGACACGCCTGTTCCGCAAGCGTAACGGGCTCGGCGGGCCGACCAGGAGTGCCTGCCCGACTCAGGTTGGCCGGGACACGGGGTCGATGACGAAGCCGAATGCCGATCCGCCGAGGTTCCCGAGGGCGGCAACGAGGGGATGCATGAGTTCCCGGCCGCTGCGCATCCTCGTTGTCGACGAGGACCCGGAGACGCTCGCGACCTACCAACGGGTGTTGGCCACCCTCGGGGGCGACGCCGCTCCGCCCGAACTGATCCTGGTGCGGCAGGGGCAGCAGGCGATCGACGCGGTGGCGCGGTCCACGGCGAGCGGTGGCGTGGCGATGGCCTTCGTCGACCTGCACCTGACCTCGGCGATCGACGGTCTGGCGACGATCGAGCACCTGTGGACGCTCGACACCGATCTGCAGGTGGTGGTCGCGAGCGGTGCAGCCGATGCGCCGTGGGCCGACATCGCTCGGCGCTTCGGCTCGACGGACCGCCTGCTGTTCGTGAAGAAGCCGTTCGACCCGGTGGTCGTGCGCCAGCTCGCGATGGCGTTGTGTCGGAAGCGCGACCTGCTGCGCGCGGCGCGGCAGCGCGAACGCAAGCTCGAGCAGGGCGTCGCCGAGCGCACGCGGGATCTGGCGGCCGCATTGCGTCGCACGGAAGAGGCTGCGCAGTCGCGCATGCGCTTCCTCGCCAACATGAGCCACGAGATCCGCACGCCGCTGACGGCGATCCTCGGCTTCGCCGAGATGCTGCGCGATCCGGCCGCAGCCGACGAACACGACGCGCACACCGAGATCATCGACCGCAACTGCCGCCACCTGCTGCAGCTCGTCAACGACGTGCTCGATCTCTCGAAGCTCGAGGCCGGACAGTTGCTGTTCGAGTCGTCGTCGACCGATGTCGCCCGGCTGATCGCCGACGTGCTCGCGTCGCTGCGGCCGCTGGCGACGGCAAAGGGCCTGGCGCTCACGGGAGAACTCGTCGGTCCGTGCCCGCGAACGCTGCACACCGACGGCATGCGCTTGCGCCAGATCCTGTTCAACCTGGTGAGCAACGCGGTGAAGTTCACGTCGCACGGGGGGGTGCGGCTGCGCGTCGGAGTGGTGGATCGTGACGGCGACGCCAGGCAGCTCGCGATCGCCGTTGCGGACACCGGGATCGGCATCGAGGCGTCGCAGCTCGCGGCGCTGTTTCAGCCGTTCGTGCAGGCCGATGCTTCGACCTCGCGGCGTTTCGGCGGCACCGGCCTCGGCCTCTCGATCTCCAAGCACCTCGCGAACCGGCTCGGCGGCGATGTCGTCGCCACCAGCGATGTCGGCGTCGGCAGCGTGTTCACGTTGACGTTGCCGCTCGGCAAGGCGCTCGATGGCCCCTTGCTGACGACGCTCGACGACCTCGAACGCACGGCGTCGGTCCCGGCGGTCGCGCCATCGCGTCTCGCGGGGCGCATCCTGCTCGCCGACGACGGCCCCGACAATCGCCGCCTGCTCTCGCGCATCCTCGAGCGCGCCGGGGCCTCGGTCGTCGCCGTGGCCGACGGTGCCCAGGCGGTCGCGGCGGCCCAGGCCGCCGTGGCTGCGCAGCAGCCGTTCGACGTCGTGTTGATGGACGTGCAGATGCCCGTGATGGACGGCTACGCCGCGGTCCGGCGTCTGCGCGAACTCGGCATCCGCTGGCCGATCGTGGCGCTGACTGCCCACGCGATGGAGGGCGACCGCGACCGCTGCCTGGCCGAAGGCTGCGACGGCTACGAAACCAAGCCGGTGCGCGCGGATCGCCTGATCGCCACCTGCGCCCGGTTCGCCGACACGCTCACGGCGCCGCCGAGCGACGCACCGGCAACCGGACGGTGAAGCGCGCGCCCTGACCGGGGGCCGACGCGACGTCGATCGTGCCGCCGTGCGCGGCGACGATGCCCCACGACACCGACAGCCCGAGCCCCGTGCCGCCCGGCGCACCGTCGGGGCCGGGGCGCTTCGTGCTGAAGAACGGCTCGAACAGGTGCGGCTGGTCCGCTGCAGCGATGCCCTCGCCAGTGTCGGCCACGACGATCTGCACCTCGTTCTCCGTTCGCGCCGCCTCGACGCGCAGCGCGCCACCGCCGGGCATCGCCTGCAGCGCGTTGACCAGCAGGTTGACCAGCACCTGGTGCAGGCCGTCGGCGTCGCCGCGCAGGGTGAGGCCTGCTGCGACCCGCCGTTCGACCTGCACGTGCTGGCGCCGTGCCGCCGGCTCGCACAGGGCGAGCGCGTCCGCGATCAGGCGCGCGACGTCGACCTCGCTCTCCTGCGACAACGAACGCCGCGCGAAGCGGAGCAGTTGGTGCACGATCGCGCTGCCACGATCGGCCGCCCGCGTGATCACGGCGAGCGTCTCCCGGCGTTCGGGCGCGGCCTCGTCGGCGGCGAGTTCGGCAGCGCAGCCGCGGATGCCGCCGATCACGTTGTGGAACTCGTGTGCGACGCCGCCGGCGAGCGTGCCGAGCGACGCCAGCCGCTCGGCCTGGGCGAGCTGATGGTGCGAACTGCGCAGATCCGCGAGCGCCCGTTCGAGGTGCGCGGTCTTGTCGGCGACCTGCTCGGCGAGGCCCCGCGCGAAGCGCTGTTGCTCGGCGCGGGCCGCGCGCAGCTGCACGGTCATCGACCCGAAGTCGCGGGTGAGCTGGCCGATCTCGTCGCCGGCGGCCGGCGGCGGCTCGGCGTCGAGGTCGCCGGCGGCGACGCGAGCGGTGGCGGCGCGCAGCCGCCGGGTCGGCAGCACGACGAGGCGATGCAGGCCGAACCCGAGCAGCACCAGAAGCGTCGCCAGGGTCACGCCGACCAGGGTCAGGTGGGTGACGCGCAGGGCGGCGACGAACTCGTCGGTGCGCGCGGCCTGCGCTTGCGCCAGCGCCCGCAGCCGCGCGGCGACCGACGCGTCGACACGCTGCTGCAGCGCGCCGCTGCGCTCGAGGACCATCTGCCGTTCGTGGGCGCTGCGCCGCGCGTCGTCCTCGGCGATCGCGTGCCGGATCGCTGCCGCGTCGCCGCCGTGGTCGGCGAGCGGCAGGTCGCGCAGCGCACGTTCGCGGTTGTTGGTCGAGGCCCGCAGCAGGTCGGCCAGCAGGTCGGCGGCCTGCGACGACTGTTCGAACGACAGATCGTGCATCGCCCTCGACCCGTCCTGCAGGAGGTCGGCGCCGAGCGTCTGGAACGCCCGGGCCGTGCGTGGTTCGAGCCAGAGCAGCAGCACGGCGGCGAGGGCGGCGGCCGCGAGCGCCGTCGCGCCGAACAGGCGGACCGCCAGCGGCCACATCGGCCGCGCGCCCTTGGCACCGTCGGGGTCGGGCGATTCGGAGTGCATGCGCACTGCTTACCAGACGGGCCCCGGACAGCGGTCCTTGACGGTCGGATGCCGATAGTTACTTTGTAATGCAAAGCAAAGTAGCGAGGCGACCATGTTGATCCTGCGGGCAGACGAACTGGGCATGTGCTTCGGAGTGCGCGACGCGCTGGCGGCGCTCGCGGGGCTTCCGCACCCGGCCGACGTGACGATCCACGGCGAACTGGTGCACAACCCCGAGGTGCTGTCCTGGCTCGACCGCCGCGGCTTTCGCCGGTCGCCGGAGGCCCAGCGTGAGGTGCCGCCGACGCCGGCCGTGTTGGTGACGGCGCATGGCATCAGCGAGCGGGAACGGGCACGCCTGCTGGCGGCCGGCAAGCAGGTCATCGACACGACCTGCCCGTTGGTCGGCAAGGCGCACGCCGCGGCGGATCAGCTCGTCGCCGCCGGGCGCCGCCTGGTCGTGCTCGGCAAGGCCGACCACGTCGAGGTCCGCGGCATCGTCGAGGACCATCCGGGAGCGCTCGTCGTCGCCGGTCCCGACGATGTCGCCACGTGGCCCGAACGTTCGCTCGGCGTGGTTGCGCAGACCACGACCCAGGTCGAGGTCGCCGAGACACTGCTGGCGGCGATCCGCGCGCAGAACCCGCACGCCGACGTCGCCTGGATCGACACGATCTGCAGTCCGACCAAGGCGCGCATCGAGGCGCTCGAACGGCTGTTGCCGCGAGTGGACGCGCTGGTGGTGGTCGGTGGCCATGCGTCCAACAACACGCGTCAGCTCGTCGCGCGCGGTCGGCTGCGTGGCGTGCGCACCTGCCACGTCGAGAGCGCGCGCGAACTGCGCGCCGAGTGGTTCCGCGGCGTGCACGCGGTCGGCCTCACGGCGGGAACGTCGACGCTCGCGCGCACCGTCGACGAGGTGCACGGCTGGCTGACTCGCCACGCGGCATCGCGGGCTGACCGCTCGGCTTGACTGCCTGCACATCGCCCGTAGGCTCGCGGCCGCCGCGTTGCGCGCTCCGTTCGTGGCGACACTCGTCGTCCCCTCGCTCGTCGGGCCCTTCGCGAACCCGCCATGAAAGCGCCGGCCCGCCACCTGACCCGATGCATCGTCGCCGGCATCGTCGCGCTGCTGCCGATGGGGGGCGCGGTGTTCACGATCGTGTGGCTCGAAGGCACCATCGCCGCCGCGTGGCGCGACCAGCTCAGCTGGTACTTCCCCGGCCTCGGGCTGCTGCTCGCGCTGCTCGCGATCTACCTGGTCGGGTTCTTCGTCACCACGTTCGTCGGCCGTTGGCTCTGGCGAGCCGCCGATCGGCTGCTCGAGAGCCTGCCGCTGCTCGGCACGCTCTACCAGTCGCTCAAGGAAGTGCTCGGCTACGACAGCGGTCGCGAGCGCTTCTTCCAGGGCGTGGTCGCCGTGCCGGCGGACGAGGGGTTCGAGATCGGCTTCGTGACCGGCAGCGGGCCCGGGCCCGACGGCAGAGCCCACACACTCGTGTTCGTGCCGAGCTCGCCGAACCCCACGAACGGCAAGCTGCTGCTCGTCGATCCGGCGCGGCTGCAGAAACTCGACGTGCGCACGGCCGACGCGCTGCGCACGTTGGTGTCGCTCGGCAAGGCGCCGCTGCAACCGTGACCACGGCGTTGCCGATCGAGGTCGGCGGCCGGTGGTGCGGACCCTGGGCAGCGAACTTGCAATCGTGCGGGCTCGTCCCGATCCTTCGCCGCACTCATGTCCTGGCTGACTGCGTTCTGGCGATCGTCGATCGGCGGCAAGGTGACGATGGCGATCACCGGCCTGCTGTTGTTCGGGTTCGTCGTCGCCCACCTGCTCGGCAACCTGCTGCTGTTCGGCGGCCCTGACGCGATCAACGCCTACGCGAAGGGGCTGCACGATCTCGGTCCGATGCTGTGGGTGGCGCGGATCGGACTGCTGGCCGTGTTCGTGCTGCACGTGGCCACGGGGCTCCGCCTGGCGCGGCAGAACCGCGCCGCGCGGCCGGTCGCCTACGCGGTCGACGCGACGATGCAGGCGAGCTACGCGTCGCGCTCGATGGTGCTGAGCGGGGTGTCGCTGGCCGTCTTCCTCGTCTACCACCTGCTGCACTTCACGTTCGGCGTCACCAACGCCGACCACTTCGCCAAGAAGGCGGCCGGCGCCGACGGCTTCGATGTGCACACGATGGTGACCACGAGCTTCGCCAACCCGGCGATCGCCATCGCCTATGCCGGCTTCCAGCTGGTGCTGTTCCTGCACCTGAGCCACGGCATCCAGAGCCTTGCGCAGACGCTCGGTCTGCACCATGGCCGCTACACGCCGATGATCAAGACGTTGTCGTTCGTGCTCGCCGGCCTGATCGCCGGCGGCAACGTGCTGCTCGCGCTGTCCGTCCAGCTCGGCCTCGTCGGAGGTGCGGCATGAAGCTCGACGCGCGCATCCCGGACGGGCCGATCCACGAGAAGTGGACCAACCGCAAGTTCGAGCAGAAGCTCGTCAACCCCGCCAACAAGCGGAAGTACAAGGTGCTGGTGGTGGGCTCGGGGCTCGCGGGCGCCTCGGCCGCCGCGTCGCTGGCCGAACTCGGCTACCAGGTCGAGTGCTTCTGCTTCCAGGACAGCCCCCGCCGCGCCCACAGCATCGCCGCGCAGGGCGGCATCAACGCCGCCAAGAACTACCGCAACGACGGTGACTCGGTGCACCGCCTCTTCTACGACACGGTCAAGGGCGGCGACTTCCGCGCTCGCGAGGCGAACGTGCACCGGCTCGCCGAGCTGTCGGTGAACATCATCGACCAGGCCGTCGCGCAGGGCGTGCCGTTCGCGCGCGAGTACAGCGGCTTGCTCGACAACCGTTCGTTCGGCGGCGCGCAGGTGTCGCGCACGTTCTACGCACGCGGCCAGACCGGCCAGCAGTTGCTGCTCGGCGCCTACGCGGCGTTGTCGCGGCAGATCGGGCTGAAGACGGTGAAGATGTTCCCGCGCACCGAGATGCTCGACCTCGTGGTCGTCGACGGCCACGCCAAGGGCATCGTCGTGCGCGACCTCGAGAGCGGTGCGATCCGCACGCACGCCGGCGATGCGGTCGTGCTCGCGACCGGCGGCTACGGCCCGGTCTTCTACCTGAGCACCAACGCCAAGGGCTGCAACGTGACGGCGACCTGGCGCGCGCACAAGCGCGGGGCCGGTTTCGCCAACCCGTGCTACACGCAGATCCATCCGACCTGCATCCCGGTCAGCGGCGACCACCAGAGCAAGCTGACTCTGATGTCGGAGTCGCTGCGCAACGACGGGCGCGTGTGGGTGAGCAAGCAGAAGGGCGACCAGCGCGCGCCGTCGGCGATCCCCGAGACCGAGCGCGACTACTACCTCGAGCGCAAGTACCCGAGCTTCGGCAACCTCGCGCCGCGCGACATCGCCTCGCGTGCTGCGATGCAGGTGTGCGACGAGGGGCGCGGCGTCGGCGACACCGGGCTCGGGGTCTACCTCGACTTCCGCGACGCGATCCAGCGGCTCGGGCGCGCCGCGATCGAGGCGCGCTACGGCAACCTGTTCCACATGTACGCGAAGATCACGGCCGAGGATCCGTACTCGCAGCCGATGCGCATCTTCCCGGCGGTGCACTACACGATGGGCGGCCTCTGGGTCGACTACGACCTGCAGTCGACGATCCCGGGCCTGTTCGTGCTCGGCGAAGCGAACTTCAGCGACCACGGCGCCAATCGCCTCGGTGCTTCGGCCCTGATGCAAGGGCTCGCCGACGGCTACTTCGTGATCCCGTACACGCTCGGCGGCTACCTGGCCGGCCAGAAGCCGGGCGGCGGCAAGGCCGACCATCCCGAGTTCGCGCGCGCCGCAGCTGGCGTCGCCGAAGCGAGCAAGCGGCTGCTCGGCATCAACGGCAAGCGCACCGTCGACGACTTCCACAAGGCGCTCGGCAAGATCATGTGGAGCAAGTGCGG
This sequence comes from uncultured bacterium, assembly GCA_937952215.1. Taxonomy (GTDB): domain Bacteria; phylum Planctomycetota; class UBA1135; order UBA1135; family UBA2386; genus UBA2386. The sequence continues at coordinate 202,249 of CALFZH010000059.1, read as the reverse complement.
GATGAGCCGCAACGAAGCGGGCCTGCGCTCGGCGATCGCCGAGATCCAGGACCTGCGCCAGCAGTTCTGGCGCGACGTGCGCGTGCCCGGGGCCGCCGACTCCACCAACCAGTCGCTCGAGAAGGCCGGCCGCGTTGCCGACTTCCTCGAGTTCGGCGAACTGCTCTGCCGCGACGCGCTCGAACGCCGCGAGTCGTGCGGCGGCCACTTCCGCGAGGAGTGGCAGGACGACGGCGAGGCGCGGCGCGACGACGAGAACTTCTGCCACGCCGCCGTGTGGGAGCACAAGGGCGAGGTCAAGGACGCCGTGCGGCACCGCGAACCGCTCACCTTCGAGAACGTGCACCTGGCGGTGCGGAGCTACAAGTGATGAAGGTCACCCTGAACGTCTGGCGCCAGAGCAAGCGCAGCACGAAGTCCGACTTCCGTCAGGACGGGCGCATGGTCCGTTACGAGCTCGACGCCGTGTCGCCGGACATGTCGTTCCTCGAGATGCTCGACGTGCTCAACGAGCAGCTGATCAAGAAGGGCGAAGAGCCGGTGGTCTTCGACCACGACTGCCGCGAGGGCGTCTGTGGTGCCTGCGGCGTGATGATCGACGGCGAAGCGCACGGCCCCGAGAGCGGCACCACGACCTGCCAGCTGCACATGCGCAGCTTCCGCGACGGTGCGTCGATCACGGTCGAACCGTGGCGCGCCGCGGCGTTCCCGGTGATCAAGGACCTGATGGTCGACCGCTCGGCGTTCGACCGCGTGGTGCAGGCGGGCGCCTTCGTCTCGGTCAACACCGGCGCGCCGCAGGACGCGAACGCGATCCCGGTGCCCAAGCACGACGCCGATCGCGCGTTCGACGCGGCGACCTGCATCGGCTGTGGTGCGTGCGTCGCGGCGTGCAAGAACGCGTCGGCGATGTTGTTCGTCGGCGCCAAGGTGTCCCACTTCGTGCATCTGCCGCAGGGCCGCGTCGAGCGCGAGGCGCGCGCGCGGAACCTGGTGGCGGCGATGGACGGCGAGGGTTTCGGCAACTGCACGAACCAGTACGAGTGCGAAGCCGCGTGCCCGAAGGAGATCCCGGTGCGGGTGATCGCCGAGATGAACCGCGAGTTCGTGCGCGCGAAGGCGATGGAAGAGCCCTCGGGCAAGCGGCGCCTCGGCGACGGGTAGGAACCCCGGTCGGCGGCGCCTACGCGTGCGCATCTTCAACCGCAAACAACACTGGCTGCCGCGGGGCCGGCATGGAGAGCGCCGACCGACGACCAGCGATGGGTCGCTCGGCGACTCGATGGACTTCGACCTGCGGCGGCCGCGTCCGGCTGGAATCTGGATCGGCGCACCGATCGCGGGGACTCTCGGTTGGATTGCTTGGGAATCGGCCGAGCGGGGTGGCAGCGTGGTCGTCTGGCTCGTGATTGCGGGAGCCGTGCTCGTCGGCGGCCTGGCCGTCGAGTACCGCTCCCACGTGCGCTGGCAGCAGACCATGGGGGAGATCGAGCGGGCGCGCCTCGACCTGCCGTTCCTGCGAACGGAACTCGCCGACCGAATGGCGCGGGGCGAAGGCATCGTCCAAAGCCTGCGGGAGCGTGGCTACCGGCAGTTCGACGTGCGCCGCTGGATCGAACGGCAGCTTCGAACGCCACCGAAGCCGGAGCCATGACGGCCCTGCCCAGGCCGGCGAACCGCGCGTAGATTGCGCGCACCATGCTGCTGCGCACCGCCCTCGTCGTCCTGCTCGTCGCCGCTCCGTCGTTCGCCCAGCACCAGCGCGGCCGCGTGCAGAAGCCGACGCGCACGCAGCCGGTCGCGGGCGCCGAGGATGCCACCAACCTGGTGGTCAAGTTCGTCGAGGGCTCGGCGGTGCGGCTGCGCGGCGGCGCGTTCGTGAGCGGCACCGGCCAGGCGACCGCGGCCGCCAACGCCGTGCTCGGGCGCGCGAGCAGCGTCGAGCGGCTGTTCCTGCGCAGTGAAGAGGATCTCGACCGCGAACTCGTCGCGCTGCGTGCCAACCTCGCGGCCGCCGGTGTTGCCGCCGAGCCGCCGGCCGAACTCAACCTCTACTACCGCGTGCGGCTGCCCAACGTCGCGGCTGGCATCGCCGCGTGGCAAGCGCTGCTCGCCGACCCGCTGGTCGAGACTGCGTTCGCCGACACGCCGCCCGGCTACGAGGCCGATCCGCAGGACATTCCGCCGACCACGCCCGACTACACCGGCCAGCAGGGCTACTGGGGTCCGTTGCCGAACGGCATCAACATCGCCGCGGCGCGCGTGCTGTCGGGCGGGCGCGGCGAGCCGCTGCAGATCTGTGACATCGAGACCGGCCTGATCGTCAACCACGAGGACATCCCGCTCGCGACCGCAGCGAACGTGATCGGCGCCAACAACAACCCGACCGACCACGGCCAGGCGGTGGCCGGCGAACTCGTCGCCGCGCGCAACGGCTACGGCGTCGTCGGTGGCGTCTGGAAGGCGCGCTACAAGTTCCACAGCCACCAGAGCATCAACTGGGCGAGTTCGGTGAACACGGCCGCGGCAAACAGCCTGCCGGGCGACATCATCGTGCTCGAGGTGCAGTTGCCGTGCCCGTTCACCGGCAGCAGCGTGTGCCCGATGGAGGGGCGGCAGGACGTGTTCGATGCGGTGCGCAACGCGACGCTCGCCGGCATCCACGTCGTCGCCGCCGCCGGCAACGGCAACCAGAACCTCGACAACGCGGCGTTCCAGGGCGTGTTCGACCGCGCGGTGCGCGACTCGGGCGCCGTGCTCGTCGGCGCGACCGACGGCAGCCAGCTGGTCCGCGCGTCGTTCTCCAACTACGGCTCGATCGTCGACGGCAACGGCTGGGGGCAGCAGGTGACGACGACCGGCTATGGCGCCTTGTTCAACGGGGGCGGCGACCCGAAGCAGCGCTACACGGCCACGTTCTCCGGCACGTCGAGCGCCACGCCGATCGTGACCAGCGCTTACGCGGCGGTGCTCGGCGCCGCGAAGTTCCAGCTCGGGCAGGTGCTGACGCCCGCGCAGGCGCGCGCGCTGGTCCAGACGCACGGCACGACCGTCGCGACGATCGGCCGGCGGCCCGACGTCGCGGCGATGCTCGGCTCGCTCGGGCTGCCGAACGGACTCGTGCTGGCGGCCGAGGTCGATCTCGGCGGCACGGTGACGCTGCAGTTCGGTGCCGCGCCGACCGAGTACGCAGTCCTGTGCGGCGATTGGGCCCCCGTGGTCTCGACCCAGCCGTTCGGCCGGCTGCTGCTCGATCCGGCGACGCTGATCGTCGTCGCGGCGTACCTCGGCGGCGGCACGCACCAGACCCCGGTGCCGAACATCGCGGCGCTGACCGGCAGCGAGGTGCACTGGCAGGTCGCTCGGTACGAGCCCTCGAACGGCGCGATCGCGCTGACCAACAGCGTGGTGTCGCACTTCGCGAAGTGACGGCCGCGGCGGCGGCCTTACACAGCGCTTGCGAGTCGCCGGGGTCGGGTGGCTACCTTGCACCTCGCATGAAACCGCACTGCGCGTTCGCGTTCGTTCCGCTGCTCTGTGCCCTGCCGCTCGTTGCGCAGCAACCGCCGCTGACCCAGCTGCCGGTGCGGGAGGCGACGGTGTTCAAGGACGGCCACGCCTACCTGGTGCGCGAGGCGCTGCTGCCCAGGGGCGCCAACGGCACGGTGGTGCTCGACGAACTGCCGATGCCGGTGCTCGGCACGTTCTGGCCGTTCGCGACCGGTGGCGCGCGCCTGGTCGCCGCCAAGGCCGGGCGGCAGAAGGTGCGGAGCGACGTGGCCGCGATCGACCTGCGGCAGCTCGCGCGCGCCAACGCCGGCAAGGACGTGCTCGTCGTGACGACGGACCAGCAACGGCTCGAGGGCAAGCTTGTCGGAGTGCCGTCGCGCCAGGAAGGACCCGTGGCGGTCGACGGCGACCTGATGCTGTTGCAGACCGCCTCGGGGACCCGCGCGTTGTCGCTCGGCATGGTGCGCGAGATCGAGATTCGCGGCGAGTTCGCCAGCACGATCGCGGCCGAGGACGCGAAGGAGCGGCTGACGCTGACGGTCGCCGGCGGCGGCGACCAGGCCACGATCGGTGTGATGTACGTGCAGAAGGGCCTGCGCTGGATCCCGTCGTACCGGCTCGACATCGACGGCAAGGGCAAGGCGGTCGTGCAGTTCGAGGCAACGCTGGTCAACGACCTGGTCGACCTCGAACGCGCCACGGTCAACCTGGTCGTGGGCGTGCCGAAGTTCGAGTTCGAGGGGCTCGTCGATCCGATCTCGCTGCAGGAGGAAATGGCGCAGGTCGCGGCGGCGGCGGGGCGGCATCAGCCCGACTTCCGCAACTTCCTGTCGAACTCGCTGCGCTCGCAGGCGGCGGGCTGGGTGTCGCCGGCCGAACAGGCGCCCGAGCCGGGCGGCATCGACACCGCCGCCGCCGAGGATCTGTTCGTGTTCACGCTGCCGGACGTGACGCTGGCGAAGGGCGAACGCCTGGTGCGGCCGATCGCGACGTTCGAGATCACGTACCGCGACGTCTACAAGCTCGACGTGCCGTTCGCGCCGCCGATGGAGGTCCGGCAGGGCCTCAACAGCGAACGCGTGATCGAGCTCGCGCGCCAGCTCGCCGCGCCGAAGGCCCGCCACGTCCTGCGCCTGAAGAACGGCACCGAGATGCCGCTGACGACCGCACCGGCGCTGGTGTTCGTCGACGGCCGCGTGCTCGCGCAGGCGCGCATGACCTACGCCAGCAAGGGCCGCGAGGTCGACCTCGAGATCAACCCGGCGATCGACGTGCGCGTCGAGACCGCCGAACGGGAAGTGCGCCGCGATCCGGGGCCGATCCGCCTCGGCGACGACAACTACGGCCGCGTCGAGGTCGCCGGCAGCATCACCGCGTGGAACGGCAAGCCCGGGCCGATCACGCTCGAGGTGACGCGGCGCGTGCTCGGCATCGGCGACGAGGTCGGGCAGGACGGCACGAAGCAGCAACTCGACCTCGTGCAGGCGTGGCACCATGGGCCGCAGCCGACGTGGTGGGGCTGGTGGAACTGGCCGCACTGGTGGTTCGCGCACAACGGGTTCGCCGAGTTCCGTTGGCAGGTCGAGATCGCGTCGGGCGGCACGGCGTCGCTCGACGCGAAGTGGCACTACTTCTGGCGGTGAGCCACGACCGCTCGGCGACGTTCAGTCGAGGTCGAAGATGTTGCGTGGCCGCGTGTCCTTGTCCTTCTTCGCTTCTTCCTTCGCCTTGCGCAGCTGCTCGTCGAGTTGTTCGCGCTGCTTGCTGACGCCGTCCTTCGCCGACCGGAACAGGTCGTCGAGGCGCTTGCCCTCCTGCTGCTGCGACGCGACCAGCGAATCGAGGCTCTGCCCGCCCTTCGCCTCCTCGGGGCGCACCGCCCGGGCCTTGCCCGACCGGGTGTCGACCTCGATGCGCTTGCTGCAGCATGGACACGAGAAGGTGAACACGGTGTCGGCCATGGGGGTCTCGCGGGTCCGTGCATGGTCGCGGTGCTGGCCCGCCGCGCAAGCGTCGGTATCGTCCGTGGTCGCAGTTCGTCGATGGCACCGCGCGTGCGCGTGACCCCCTTCCCGTGACCGCCGAGAAAAAGTCCCTGCCGGATGGAACCCCTGCCGAGGCGTTGCGTCTCGTCGCGGGTTCGCAGGTCGAGCGGCGCGTGTTGCGCAGCACGGCAGCGGACGACGACGACGTGGATCCGGCCCTGCAACCCATGCTGCGGGCCCGGCAAGGCGACGCTGATGCCTTCCGCGTACTCGTCGAGATGTTCTCCGACCGGGTGATGCGAGTGATGGTGACCGTGCTGCGGTGTGATCGAGCGATGGCCGAAGACCTCTGCCAGGAGGTGTTCCTGCGCGTGCACAAGGGCCTGCCCGAATTCGACGGCGAAGGCCGGTTCGCCGCCTGGCTGCACACGATCTCGATGAACGTCGCGATCAGCGAGTACCGCCGCCGGCGCACCCAGAAGCGCGATCGCCGCACCGTTTCGATCGATGCTCCGATCGCCGGCACCGACGACCTCTACGTGGCGCCCGAGGGACGCGAAGTGGATCCGGGCGAACGCGCGCACCAGCACGAGTTCCTCGCCCGCGTGCGCGAGTGCGTGCAGCGGCTGCCCGACGAGTTCCGCGCGTGCGTCGTGCTGCGCGACATGGAGTCGTTGTCCTACGAGGAGATCGGGGCCGCGCTCGACCTGCAGCCCGGGACCGTGCGGTCGCGAATCCACCGTGGGCGGTTGTTGTTGCAGGAGATGCTGCGGGGGTTCGACGCATGAGCGACCGGCCGCCGCGCGAGATCGACGATCGCCTCGCCGACTGGGTCGACGGGCGCATGACTCCGCGTGAGCGGGACCACTTCGTCGCCGAACTGCGCGTCAACGCGCAGTTGCGCCAGGACCTCGCCGACTACGAACGCACGGTCGGCGTGCTGCGGGCGGCGCTGCGTGCGCCGTCGGCGCCGTCGCCGATGGCGGACCGTGTGCTCGCGGCGATTGCCGCCGAACGCGCGACCGCGGTCGTGGTCCCGTCGCGGCGTTGGACCTGGCGGCACCTCGGCTGGAGCCTGGCGAGTGCGGCGGCCGTGCTCGCGTTGGCGTTCTGGATCGATGCGGCGTCCGGTGCCCCGCACGATCGCCGCGAAGTCGCGGTGCACGACACCGACGAGAAGAAGATCGAGACGTTGGCCCTCGAGCCCTCGGTCGTGCCGGGTGATTCCCCGCGGCCCGGCAGCGCGGGCGGCGCCGACAGCGAGCGAGACGTCACCGAGTCGGTTCGCCGCCTCGTTGTTGGCGAGCCGCTTGCGGGTCTGCCCGTCACGACCTCGAACGAGTCCCTGGCGCCCGACGCCAGTCGGGTGGAGCCAGGGGCGGCGGTGGCGCCGTTCGCGGCCGGGAAGAACGACGTCAAGGTCCAGGTGCCGGACGCGGAAGGCGTCGCGGCCGGCGGAAGCAAGGACAAGGGCGTTGGGACGCCCAGTGGACGCAGCGAGCTCCGTGAGGGCAAGGAGCGCAGCGAACTCGGCGAGTCGGCGCCAGTCGTCACTGCCCCCGGAGCGCCGGCACCTGCGCCGACGCCGCCAGCATCGACCGGCCCCGGCGGGCCGGGGCAGCGGCTGCGCGGGCAACCTGCCGATGTCCAGCCTCAGGGGGCGTATCGAGTTGCGGGGGCCAGCGGGTTCCTGGCGTTCGTCCTGGTCGAGGGGCCCGCTAGGGATGCGCGGGCCATCGAAGACGCCGCGAAGCAGCCGGCTGCCGAGTCGTCGGCTCTCGAGCGCGAGGTCAGGGCCTCGACCACGGGTGCGCGTGGCAACGAGGGCGATGTCGTCGCCAAGTCCCTCGGCGCGGTCGTGGGTGCGCCACCAGCCTTGGCCGATGCCGCGCTCGTCGTGGCGTTGGACCAGTTCCTCGCGCGGGCCGACCACGGCGATGCGGTCGCGGGGCAGTGGCCGACGATGCGCGGCGAACTGCAGGCCTCGCCGCTGATCGAGGACGTCCTGCTGCGCGTCGAACCGCCCGCGCGCGGCGACACGGCGCGGGCCAAGAACCCGGTGCCACCCGCGCTCGATCGCGGCTGGCTCGTGGAGGGCGAACGGCAGGACGTGGAGCTGCTGCTGCAACGCCTCGCCGCGGTGTCGCGCGAACGCGGCTGGGCGCTGCGGCCCGGCGAAGTGCCGATGCCGAAGGAACTGGCGAAGCTCGCTCCGTCACCGACCGCCGGTGGTGGCAGTGGGGGCGGACCCGGGCAGGATCCCCGTTCGCCGGCTGCGCCCGACCGGGTGCGGATCGTCGTGCGGCTGCGCCTGCACCCGCGGTAACGAGCACGCGAACGTCTCGCCGGGGTGCATGAGCTGCAGCGTCTGCATGCCGTCGCCCGCGAACACGACCGTGCGCGGCGCGCCATCCGCCGTGGCGCGCAGCCGCAGGTGGGCGTGCAGGCGTGGGCCGCCGTCCTGGACGTGCGCAGTGTCGTCCCGTTCGTCATCACGAAGGGGGCCGTCGCGCACGGTGAGGGCGAGGTCGTAGCGGGCGCCGCCGGCCAACAGGTCGCGTACCACCAACCGTTCGCAGTCCGCCGGCAACCACGGCGCGAACCGCTGCCAGGACTCGTCGAGGCCAGCGCCGGTCGCGAGCCGCGCGCCGGTCAGCGCGAACCACGCGGCATCGGCGATCAGCGGCGCGTGTTCGGCCGGCAACGCCTGCGGGTCGGCCTGCACCAACTCGCGCCATGCCGTGCGCCGCCCGCGCTCGTCGAGCCGCTGCGTCGCGGCGACGAGGCGCAAGGCGGCGCACCAGCCGTCCGGTGCCGATCCGGCAGCTGGCGTCGTGTCGCAGAACGCCTGGGCCAGGTGGCGCGCCATGCAGTCGCCGGTCGCCAGCACCATGCCCAAGGCGGGGGGCAGCAGCGTCGTGGCATCGGCGCGCATGGGCGCGTCGACGTCGCCATCACGCACGAACGGGCGGAACACGGCGCGTTCCGGCTGCCAATGCGAGGCTTCGAGTGCGACCTGGCGGCGCACGGCGGCGGCGGTCCATTCGGCGGCGCGGTCCCCGATTGCGAGCCGGTCGAGCACAGCCCCGGCGGCGAACAGGGCGTGCACGCGCAGGGACTCGCCGGCGAAGGACGCATCGCGCGGGGCGGACCTCGCCGGCGCGAGGCTGGCCAGCAACGCCGTTCGTTGCGCCTCCGGCAGGCGGCACGTGCCGGTGGCTCGCACCTGCCACAGCCAGGCGATGACGAGCCAGGTCGCGTCGCGTTCGTCGTTGGCCGTCGCCGCCGCGAGCGCGCGCCAGCCGCTCTCGCCGTCGCCTGCGCGCAGGTGCAGCAGGATGCGCAGCGCCACGTCGCGCGCCGTGGCGGTTGGCGTCGTCGCAGCGAGACTCCAACTCCACGCGGTCAGCCGCCGCAGCACGGGGGGCGCTTCGTCGATCTGTGTCGGTCCCTGACCCGTCGCCAACGCCACGACCGTCGCCAACGACCACGCTGCGCGCATTCCGGCCTTCATGCCCACAGTGGATCGGGGCCAGCGATTCCCGGCCGGGCTGGCATCGCTCGCCGCCTTGGCGTCGCAAGGTCCACGTCGCTAGAACGGGCGCTTGTCGTCCGCAGCGCGCAACTTCCACGCGGTCTGGCCGAGCCTGTTCGCGACGTCGATGGGCCTGATGGCCTTTCTGCCCGTGCTCGCGCTCTACGTGCACGAGCGCTTCGGCATCGAGCAGGGTCCGGACCTCGCGTACTGGACCGGGCTCGTCTACGGCGCCGCGCCGTTGTCGGCGGCCATCGCCGGGCCGTTCTGGGGTGCGCTCGGCGATCGCATCGGCAAGAAGCCGATGGCCGTGCGCGCCAACCTGGCGATCGCGTTGACCACCGCGGCGATGCCGTTCGCGCCGAGCCCGATGGTCCTATTGCTGATGCGCGTCGTGCAGGGCGTGCTCGCGGGCTACGTCGCTCCGGCGATCGCCCTGGTGTCGCAGGACACGCCGCGCGAACGCCACGGCTCCGTGATCGCGCAGCTCCAGGTGGCGATGGCCGCGGGCTCGTTCCTCGGGCCGTACCTCGGCGCGGAGATCACGCACTGGTTCGGCCGCAGTGCGTTGTTCTGGGTCGCGAGCTGCTTGTCGGGGCTCGCCGCACTGCAGCTGCACTGGCGTGCCCACGAACGGCTGCCGACGAGTGCTCCCGCGACCAGCTCGTTCGTCGATGGGTTCGTGCGGGCGTCGTGGCGGCTGCTCCGCGAACCTGCGGTCGGCTGGCTGCTCGTGCTGCTCCTGGTGTTGCGCCTCGGGCAGAACATGCTCGAGCCACTGCTCGCGCTCCTGGTGAAGGACCTCGGCCCGGCCCCCTGGGTCGCGGCGCTGACGTCGTCGCCGGCGCTGGCGCTCGACCGCACCGTGGCCGTCGCCTTCGCGGTGCTCGCGGTCGCGCAGTGGGTGTGCACGCCGTGGTGGGGCCGGCAGGCCGATCGTCACGGGCCGTTGCGCTGCCTCGGTCTGCTCGCGCTCGGCCTGGCAGCGCTGTTCCTGACGATGGCGTTCGTCACGACGATCGGGCAGTTCCTGCTGCTGCGCGCCGCCGTGGCCTGCCTGATGGCGGGGTCGATGACGCTGGCCTACGCGGCGGCGAGCAAGCGCGTGCCCGACGAGCATCGCACGCTCGCGTTCGCGATGGTGCAGAGCTGCATCCAGTTCGGGCTCGCGCTCGGTCCGCTGCTCGCGGCGGCCGTCGTCGCCGATGGCGGCGAGCGGCTCGCGTTCGACCGTGCGTTCGTGGCGGCCGCGTGCCTCTGCGCGGTCGCGGGCCTCGGCATGCTGGTGCTGCGGGCGCTGACGAACCGCCCGCCTGCCACGGTCGCCCCGGGCCCGCCGGGCGACATCGCGTCGTGACGGTGGCCGCGGCTACACTCGCCGCTGCGCCATGTGCATCCTGATCGTGCTGCGCGGCTTCCACGACGAGCATCCCGTGGTGGTCGCCAGCAACCGCGACGAACGCACGGATCGCCCCGAATCACCGCCGGGTCTGTGGATCGGCGAACGCGCTCGCCTGCTGTCGCCGCGCGATCGTCGGGCCGGGGGCACCTGGCTCGCCATCGACGCGCGTGGTCGCTTCGCCGGCATCACCAACCTCGCCGGCGTGCCGCCGGTTCCCGACGCGCCGTCGCGTGGTCATCTCGTGCACCTGGTGCTCGACCACGGTGATCTCGACGCCGGCGTGCACGCCGTCGAAGCGCGCGTGCGGAAACAGGCGCATTCCGGCTTCCAGCTGGTGCTCGGCGATCGCCAGCGGCTCCTGGTGGTGCGCCATGCGCGCGGCCAGTTCTCGGTCGTCGAGTGGACGGCGCCGGTGTTCGTCGCCACCAACGAGCACGAGCCGGGCCGCTTGCAGCCGCGTGGCCTGCCACCCGCGGTCGTTCCGGGGCTGTCGCTCGACCGGCGGCTCGAACTGCTGGCCGCAGTGCTGAGTGACCGCGGCGGCGACGGCCACCATGCGATCTGCAAACGTGGCGACGGCTACGGCACGGTGTCGAGTTCGCTGCTCGCCCTGCCCGACGGCGGGCCTCTGGGCCTGGTCTGGCGGTACGCGCCCGGCCCTCCCGACGTGACGAGCTACCGCAACTACGGCAACCTCGGCCGTCGCCTGCTGCCCGACGACGCCTGACGGCGCGCTACTTGTCCAGGGCCGCGAGGTTCGCTTTGGCGTCGGCGCGGGCCTTCTGCACGCGTTCGCGCACGACCTCGGCGAGTCCACCGCTGGCGAGCTGCTGGTCGGCGAGGCGCAGCGCGCGTTCGTAGAGGCCACGCGCCTTCTGCCGGTGCTCGGGGCTCGGCAGGTGGTACTGCAGGATCACCCCGCAGTCGTTCAGCAACTGCGGCGAGTCGGGTTCCTTCTCGAGCGCGTGCTGGTACGAGGACAGCGCGTCGTCGAACCGGCCGGTCTCGCGGCACAGGAACGCGTGGTTGTTCCAGGCGTCCGCGCTGTCGGCCAGGCAGGCGATCACGTGGTTGAGATCGCGACTCGCCTCGCGCCGCCCGGCCGCGAACGCGCGGTCGGCGAGGAAGCGCACGATCGCGCCGACCTCGCCGCGGCGGTCGCCGACCAGCGCTCGGACCACGTCCGCGAACCCCGGCGCGGAAGCCGCCGCGTAGGCGTGGGCGTGGCGCTCGGCGGCGTCGTGGTCGTTCGTCTCGTAGGCGGCGAGGAACGCGTAGTAGTGCGCGTGGCGCGCGTCGGGATTGCCGCTCAGGGTCGCTTCGAAGCAGGCGCGGGCGGCGGCCCAGTCGCGGCCCTCGAAACGCGCGCGGCCCTCGTGGAAACGCAGCGTCGCGGCCTTCGCCGGCCGGGGAAGTGTGGTGGCGGCGTAACGCTTCTGCAGCTCGCCGTAGAAGTCCGCGCGTTCCTGCCACGGCATGCCGCGCGCGAGCAGGTCGTGATCGAGGGCGGCGTCCGGGTCGATCGCCAGCGCATCGGCGGCATGCCGGCGCATCGTCGGGATGTCCTTGTCGGCCCAGGCCAGCTGCGCCAAGGCGACATGCGGGTGCGCCCGCAGCGGGTCGAGTTCGGCGGCGCGTCCGTAGGCAGCGCGCGCGCGGCGGCGTTCGGCGTCGATGCGGGCCACGAAGTCGGCCGCCGCCTGCCCGGTCGGCTGCTGCGCTTCGTACTCGGCGAGCAGCGCGCGCAGGCGGTCGCCGGCGATGCGGCCGAGCAAGACGTGGCCACCGGGTCGGTGGGGGTGGCGGCGAACGACCTCTTCGGCCTGTTGCACCGCGGCGTCGGCCTCGCCGAGCTGCCAACGCGCCTGCGCCAGGACCAACCGGCTCTCCTCGTCGTCCGGTCGCTCGGCGACGACCTGCTCGGCCAGGTCGGCGGCATCGGCGAACAGAACCTCGGGATGCAGGACGGCGCGGTCGTTCTCGGCCTGTGCCAGCATCGCGAAGGCGAGCATGGCGCGCACGTCGGTGGCCGAGGGGAAACGCCTGCGCGCTGCGTCGAGCGTCTCGACCGCATCGCGGAAGCGGCGCGCGCGCACGAGGCACCGTCCCGCGGCGACCGTCCAGTCGGCGCGATCGGGCTCGGCACGCACCAGCGCCAGGAAGGCATCGGCGGCGGGGCCGTACTGCTGCTGGTTCTCGGCCGAATGCGCACGTTGGCGCAGCTCGGTGGGCGACGGCGCGGGAGCCTGCTCTTGGGCGCGGCAGGAACTCGCGGCGATCAGCAGGATCGCCGCCTGGAACAGGAATCGCATGTCACTTGCCTTGCAGCAACCGTTCCGCGGCCTGCAGATGCCGCCGCGCGTTGTTGCGGTCCTGCCCCGGGTGGTGCTGCTGGCTCTTCAACGCGGCGGCCTTGGCGGCGGCCGGGTCCTTGCCGTGCTTGAGCTGCCAGAGGGCGAGGTTCTCCCAGCAGTCGCCCACCGCCTCGTCGAGCTGCTCCTTCAGGTCGCGATCCGCCGGCGGGTTCTCGCGCAGCGTGCGTTCGCCGTCCGCGATCGCGCCGTCGAGCAGCTTCTTGGCGAGGTCCCAGTCGCGTTCGAGGTGCCAGATCGCGATCAACGCGCAGTCGTTGCGCAACCGCACGTTGCTCGGATCGAGATCGTGGGCGCGGCGGTAGGCCTTGTAGCTCTGCTCGTACATCTCGTTCGCTTCCTTGGCCTTGCCCGCGCGCTCGAGCGCGTTGCCGTGGTCGCGCGCGAACAGGCCGGAGTTGTTCTGCAGATCTACGTCGCCGGTCGCGGCTTCCGCCGCGGCGCGCGCGATCGACTCGACCTTGGCGAGGTCCCTGCGCTTCAGGAACTTGTCGACCAGGAACAGGATCGAGCGCTTGGTCGACTCGCCGTCGCCGAGGTCGTCGACCAGGCGATCCGGCCGCATGCGCGCCGACTCGAGCAGCCACTTCTCGGCGTTGGCGGCATCGTCGGCGCCGAGTGCGATGGTGCCCTTCTTGCCGAGGCACATCGCGATCCACTGCTCCGAGCTGTCGCGGAACGCCGGGTTCTTCTGCATCGACTCGGCGAAGTCCGCGCGCGCGGCGTCGAGGGTCTTCTGCGCCAGGTCGGGCTTGCCGGCGGTTCGTTCGGCGTGGGCCAGCAGGAACCGCGCCTTGCCGAGGTACCACTGCCCGGTGGCGTCGGTGCGCGCGCGCAGCGCGTCGACGGCGAGCTGCATCTGCCGCGTGACTCCGGCGGTGTCGATCAGCGGATCGAACAGAAGGCCGTCGTCCGGAGTGCGCTGCAGCGCGCGGGCGAACACGTTCACCGCTTCGGCGCCGGTGCCGGCCCACTGTTCGGTCGCCGACCAGAGCTGCAGCAGCGGCAGGTCGAGCCGCTGCTTGTCCTCGAGGAAGCGGAACGACGCGCGCGCGGCGGTCAGCAGCTCCTTGTCGTCGGCGCCGTCGTTCTTCTTCTGCGCGTAGGCGCGGGCCGCCGCGTTGGCGCGCAGCGTGTGCAGCGCCGCCAGTTCTTCGGGCTTGCCGCCGCCGCCGGACTGCATGTGCAGCAGCAGCCGGTCGAGGGTCTGGGAAGCCTCGGCGACCTGGCCGGCCTCGTACTGCGCTTGCGCCAGCATCTGCCGCGGCGCGTTGGGTTCGGCGTCGAGTTCGACGGCGCGCTGCCACGCCGCGATGGCGTCCTGGAACAGCAGGGCGACGCCCTTGCGGCCGGCGTCGCGCGCCTGCGCCGCGAGCTTCATCGTCAGCTCGCCGCGCAAGACGTGGAACGGGGCGTGGTCCCGGCAGTCCTTGGCGATCTCGTCGAGCAGCGCCAGCGCAGCGTCGTAGTCCTGGGCGTCGGCCTTGGCCTTCACCGCAGCGGCGCGCTTGGCCATCGCTTCGGCGGCCCCGCCTTGGGCTGGGGTGGTGCTGCTCGCGCTGGCGTCGGCGCGCGCGGTCGACGGCAGGTCGTCGGCGCCTTCGGTGCGCAGCAGGCGCGCGGCCTCGCGACGCTGGTAGGGGAAGAACTGCACCGCCTCTTCGCAGAAGCGGCGGTACTCGGCGAACGGCTTCTTCTCGTGCTGGCGCGCGAGCACGGCGAGGTTCTGCCAGGCATCACCGACGGCTTCTTCGAGGTTCTCGCGGTCGCGTGCTGGCGTGTCCGCTGGCAGCGCGGCGAGCTGGGCGGTGCCGAGTGCGATGGCGCGTTCGAACATCGAGCGCGCGCGCTCGAGATCGCGGCCGAGGTGGTAGACCAGCATCAGCCCGCAGTCGTTGACGATGCGGGCGTCGTCGGGCGAAAGGGCGACGGCCTGCTCGTAGTGGCGGTAGCTGCGTTCCCACAGTTCCATCGCGGCGGATTCGTCGCCGGCCTGCGCCCGTTGCACGCCGAGGTCGCGCGCGGCGAGCGCGGCGTTGTTGTGCAGGAAGCCCCAGCGGCCCGGGTACTGCTTCAGGACCCGTTCGTTGAAGGCGAGCGTGCGGGCGAGTGCATCGTCGCCGGTCTCGGCCAACGCCCGGTGGATCGCGAACAAGGCGCCGTGGAAGTGGTTGCCGAAACTGTCGACGAGTTGGGGCGCGCCGTTCTCGTAGGTGGTTGCGGCCGGCGACGTCACGCCGGCGGCGAACAGGTGGCGCTCCGCGGTCGTCAGATCGCCGCTCTCGACGGCGCAGCGCGACATCGACAGGTTGCACAACGCGCGCCACTGGTTCGCCGCGTCGGCGTGCGCCGGCACCATCGCCAGGTACTCGCCGAAGATCCCGTCGCTCTTGCCGTACGCGGCCAGCGCACCCTGGAAGTTGCCATCGCGTCGCAGTTGGTCGGCGTGCAGGAACACCACGCGGCCCTGGTGCCACCGCAGGATCGGCGTCGACGGCTGTTCGCGGACCATGCGCGCGTAGGCGCCAAGCAACGCCTCGCCCTGGCCGGCGTCGCGCATCCACTGGATGTAGCCGTCGTGCAGCGTGGTCTCCGCGGGCGCCTCGCGCAGGCCGCGCTCGTACTCGCGCACGACCTCGCTCGGCTGCTCCAACCACTGGTGCAGGAGCACGAGCTGCAGCGTGGCCGGGCCCGGCAGCTCGCGCCGGGCGCCGGCGAAGTGGCCGCCGGCGCGCTGCGCCAGGGCCAGCGACTCGCGGCCGAACGCCACCTTGCCGCGCCCGTCGGGCGTGCCTGCCGTGAGTTCGGCCTGCCGGCTCGCGACGAACAGCTGCAGGTCGCACTTGCCCGCGAGCAGCAGCGCGTTCGCTGCATCGAGCCGTTCCCCCGGCGTGTTGCCCGCCAGGTAGCCGCGCGCAGCGCGCTGCGCGGCCGTGCTGCCGGCCTCGAACTCGGCCAGTTCGTAGCGGCACTCGGCGAGCGCGTGCAACGCGGCCGGTGCCTGCTCGTCCGGAAGCCCGACGGTCGCCTTCTCGAAGTTCGTGGCCGCGTCGACGAGGTACAGGTTCGACTGGCCGCGGCCGCTGCGCGCCAGCGCCAGCGAGCCCTCGGCAAGCAGCAGCCGCGCCGACCGCAGGTCGGGGTTCGCGGTCAGCAGTTCGTCGGCGACATCGAGCGCTCGCAGCGGATCCTCGGCGAGCAACGCGCGGCCTTCGGCGAGGCGCGCTTCCTGGTCGGGGGTCGGGGCAGAGAGGTTGGCGCAAGCCGCCACCACGGCGGCGCACCACAGGAGGGTCGTTGGCTTCATGACGGAAACGGAACCACCCGGCCGGACAGGTCCGGGGCAGCGCGGGAGGACGCGCGCGAGGAGAGGAGCGACCACCGGCATCATGGCGCCGCCCGAACGGGGCGGGAAGGCCGAAGGGAGGACGGATCCCTTGGCTGTGCTCGCTCGGGAGATCCCGGGGCGGAGTGCGGTCGCGGCGGATCTCGGGGCACGAGTGCCCTGGCGCGGCTGCGGGTCGGGCCTTCGACCCGACGAGCACACGCCGGGAATCCGCCCGCTGGTCGGGCGATCAAGTGGTGGACGGGGAAGGCCCGATAGCACCGGCTGGCGAGGCAAGGCACGGTGACGCATTCCACCATCCACGGTCCGGCGGCACTCGACCGCCGCAGTGTTGGCGCGTTGGTCGCCGACATCGACCGGGCGCTGCGTTCGGGAGCGCGGCGTGTGCAACTCGACCTCGGCTCGACCGAGTCGTTCGACTCCACGGGCCTCGGTGGCGTGGTCGCCGGTCTGCGGGCCGCGCGTGCTGCCGGCGCCGAGCTGAAGCTGAAGGGCCTCAGCCGGCCGATGCTCGACTTCTTCTCGCTGCTGTCGGTGCAGCGCCTGGTGCAGCCCGAACGGGCGCCGCAGCGCCTCGATCCGGTGCGGCGGCTCGGTGCATTCGTCGAGCCGATGGTCGACGGGGCGCTGGCCGTGCTGCGCACCGGCGTCGGCGCGCTGCGCGAACTGCTGCTCGGCCCGTTCCGGGGCGCGCCGTTGCGCCTCGATCGCACGGCGATCGAAGTCGACCACTGCGCGGCCGGCGCCTTGCCGATCGTGATGCTGATCGCGTTCCTGCTCGGACTGATCCTGGCGATGCAGGCGTGGGTGCAGCTGCGTGTGTGGGGAGCCGAGATCTACGTCGCCGACATGGTGGGCGTCTCGGTGTTCTCCGAGATCGGGCCGCTGATGACCGCCATCGTGCTGGCGGCGCGGTCGGGTTCGCGCAACGCGGCCCAACTCGGGGCGATGGTCGTCGGCGAGGAGATCCAGGCGCTCGAACAGATGGGCATCCGCCCGCTGGCCTTCCTGGTGCTGCCGAAAGTCGTCGCCTGCGCGTTCGCCGCGGTGGCGCTGGGCATCGTGTTCGATGCCGTGGCGGTCGCCGGCGGCGGGCTGTTCGCGGCCACGGTCGCCGGCATCGAGCCGATGGCGTTCGTCGAGCAGCTGCGCGTGGCGTTGGACCTCGACGACTTCCTGGTCGCGCAGGCAAAGACGGCGACGTTCGGCCTGGCCGTCGGCGTGGTCGGCTGCGCGCTCGGCTTGCGCGTGAGTTCCGGGAGCGAAGGCGTCGGCCGCGCGACCACCAACTCCGTCGTCGTCGGCATCTTCCTGATCATCGTGATCGATGCGGTGTTCGTGGCCCTGCAGCGGCTGGGGGGCTGATGGACGCCGCCAAGCCCGATCTCGTCGTCGCGCGTGGACTCGTCACGACGCTCGGCGACCGCAACGTGCTCGACGGCGTCGACCTCGCGATCCGGGCAGGCGAAGTGTTCGTGGTGATGGGGCCGTCGGGGTGCGGCAAGACGACGCTGCTGCGACATCTCGCCGGCCTGCAACCGCCGACGCGCGGCACCGTGACGGTCGCCGGCCACGACCTGCATCACGCGTCGCCCGACGTGCTGCACCAGCTGCGGCTGCGCAGCGGCATGTCGTTCCAGGGCGGTGCCTTGCTCGGCAGCCTGACGGTGCTCGAGAACGTCGAACTGCCACTGCGCGAGAACACCGACCTGCCGCGCGGCGTCATCCGCGAGACCGCGCGCATGAAGCTCGACATGGTCGGCCTGTTGGCGGCCGCGGACCAGATGCCGGTGGCGTTGTCGGGCGGCATGAAGAAGCGCGCCGCGATCGCGCGGGCGATCGCGCTCGACCCCGATGTCGTCTACTTCGACGAACCGTCGGCCGGGCTCGACCCGATCACCGCCGCAGAAGTCGACAATGTCATCACCAAGCTGAACCAGGTGTTCGGGATCACCATGGTCGTGGTCACGCACGACCTGCCGTCGGCGGCGACGATCGCCGACCGCATCGTCGTGCTGCTCGGCGGCAAGGTCGTGGCGCTCGGCAGCCGTGAGCAGGTGTGGAACGACCCCGATCCGCGGATCCGCGACTTCATCGAACGGCGTCTGCGGGCCGAAGAGAGCCGTGGCATGGACGTCGTCGCGCATCTCGAGGTGTGAGCATGGACGACCGCGCACGGCAACTTCGGCTCGGCGCGTTCGTGATCGGCACCGGCGTGCTCGGCCTGCTGCTGGTCGCGTTCCTGCTGTCCGGGCGGGGCAGCGGCGCGCAGGCGACGTACTGGATCCTGTTCGAGCAGAACGTGAAGGGCATGGTGCCGGGCAGCAAGGTCGCCTTTCAGGGCGTGCCGATCGGCGTCGTCGCCGACATGCGGTTCCAGGACGGCAAGACGTTGGTCGAACTGCGGGTCGATCCGTCGCGCGCGAGCATCCAGGACGTCACGCGCGCGCGCATGGACCGCCTGTTGGTGACCGGCCAGGTGACGATCGAGCTCGAGGGCTACGGGCGCGAAGGCAAACCGCTCGCGCCGGGCGCGTTCATCCAGCCGAAGGACGACCCCCTGCAGCAACTCACCGCCAGTCTGCCCGAGGTCGTCGATCAGGCGTCGTCGCTGCTGGCGCGGTTCGAGCGCGTCGTCGGCGCGGCGGAGCGACTGCTCGGCGACGACACCCGCACACGCCTGCAGTCGTTGCTCGCCCACGGTGACCGCGCGGCGGAGGAGTTCGCGCTGCGGACGGCCCCGGCGGCGACGGCACTGCTGGTGGAGGCGCGGGCCACGATCGGCGAGGCTCGCGGCCCCGCCATCGCGGCGACGGCGACGATCGAAGCGCTCGGCCGCCTCGAAGGCGACCTGCGCGCGCTGCTGCGCGAGGGCTCGGCCTTGGCGGCGGGGGTACGTGGGCCGGCGCAAGGAGTGCTCGCGAATGCGCGCACCGCACTCGACGACCTGCGCGGGCTGTTGCGCCAGCTCAAGCTGGCACCCGACAGCCTGCTGTTCGGCGTGCAGCCGGCGGCGCCGGCGGGAGGAGGACGATGAAGGCGCGTTCGGCGTGGCTGTCTTGCCTGCTCGTTCTCGCGGCGTGCCGCGCCGTCGAGGTTCCACGGGAGAGCTTCTACCGGCTCGAACTGCCGGCAGCGGCAGCGCCCGACCCGCAGCGAGCTGGCGTGCTGCGGGTGCACGATCTGCAGTTGCACACGGCTCTCGACGCGGGCTGCCTGCTGCGTCTCGACGGCGTGCGGCTCGAGGTGCGGCCGTTGTCGCGCTGGATCGCGCCGCTCGACCGCATGGTCACCGACGCCGTCGTGCTCGGGTTGTCGCGCGCACGCGTCTGCGAACTGGTCAAGGGCAGCGCCGATCCCGGCGAGCACACCTGGGAGCTGCGCGGTCGCATCGTCGACTTCGCCGAAGTCGCGGGCGTCGACGGCGCCCACGCCGCCGTCGCGCTCGAACTCTGGCTCGCGGCCGGCGATCGCCTGCTGTTCCACGACGAGTTCACGTCCACCGAGCCGGTCGGCGCCGAAGGCGACCACGACGCGGCAGTGGTCGCCGCGCTGTCGCGTGCCGTCGGCGAGGTCGTCGGCGACGTCGTTGCGCGCATGCGGCAGAACGACCTGTTCGCGGCGGCGCGCGATGGGCGGTCCCCAGCGCTGGCGGCTCCGGTCCGGTAACGTAATCGTCGCGATCGGCCGGGCGGTCGGTGGCCCGGCGGTGACCGAGCGTTGGCACCGCTGGAAAGGTCAGGTCCACGCCGCCCGCTGGTCGATGGCATTCCCGTGAACCGGTTCTCCCTGACAAGCCTCGCGATGGGTTGGGTCGCCGGCCTGGCCGCTTGCCAGGTCAACCTCGGCGATGTGCCCGCGGCTCCCGATTGGCAACGCTGGTTGCTCGGCGAGGCCGTGACGATCGGCGGCGAACAGAGCACGAGGCCCGCGTGCACGGTGGTGGCCTTCTACGGTCGGTCGGCGATCGTGAGCGCGTTCGCGAGCGATGCCGAATACCTCGTCGGTCTGCAGCGCCGATTCGCCGACGCCGGCCTCGCCGTCGTCGCCGCGGTCGCCGAGGCGCAGCCGTCGGGACTCGACCGCTGGACGGGTTGTCGCGTCGTCGTCGACAGCGACGGTCAGACGGCCGACGAGTGGATCGGCCGCGAAGCGCCCGGGCATGCGATCGTGCTCGATCGGCAGGGGCGGGTGGTGTTCGTCGGTGTGCCGGCGGCCGGGCTCGTCGATGCCGTCGACCACGCGCTCGCGTCTCGCGACGTCTTCGCGGCCGAAGGCGAAGCCGCACAGCTTCGCATCGGCCTGCCACCGACGTTCGACGATGCCACGGTCGAGGTCATCCCGTTGCTCGAGAATGTGGTCCGGCACGCGCCGCGCGACGGCATCTCGCTCGGGCTGCTGTATCTCGCGCAGGCGACGAAGGCGAACGACTCCGCCGCCGCTGGCGCGGTGCTGCGCACGGCGATCGGTGCGCTGGCCAACGACGGCCAGCCGCTGGCGGCGTTCGCCGACCTGGCGCTGCGCGGCGACCCGGGTCGGCCCGGGCTCGCGGCCGCGCTGGCGGTGCCGCTGCGCGCCGCGGCCGCGCAGGCGCCTGGCGATGTCGGCGTGCAGCTCGCTCTGCTGCGCGCGATGGTCCCGCTCGGCGATGGCCGCGAGACCGGCCGTCAGGCGATGCGGATGCGCAAGCTCGCGATGACGAGCTGGCCGAGTTGCCTCGACTTCGCAGCGGCGCTGACCATCGATCGTGATGCCGCGGCGCATCGCGACCTGGCGACGATGGCGATCGATCGCGCGCAGGCGCTCGGTGCCCCGAGCCGCCTGATCGTGGCTGCCCGGTATGGCGTCGCGGCGCGAAGCTCGGGCGACCGCGACGAGCAGAAGCGGCTGCTCGAGGACTACTTGAAGGACACCGAACTGCGGGCGTCGCTGAACAACGACTGCTGGTACTTCCTGACCGAACTGCCGACGATGGGGCGCTACGACACGTTCGCCGCCGGCCTCGCCGACCGCATGCTCGAGCAGCGCGACGGCATGGACTACTTCGAGTTCGACACGGCGGCGCTGGCGATGTTCCTGGCGGGGCGTTGCGAGGAAGCGGTCGCGCTTCAGGAGACGGCGATCGAGAAGGGGGGGAAGGGCAACCCCGAGTACGCCGAGCGGCTGCACCGCTACAAGGCGGCCCTGCTGCCCGCGCCGCGGTAGCCGGGCCTGCGGGCCGCCGGCCGGGAAAGGCGCTTGCGGTGTTCGGGCCGTTCGGTATCGTCCTCGCCCCTTTCCCCGAGAAGCCGCCATGTCCCGAGTCTGCGCAGTCACTGGTCGTCGCACCCGCATTGGTCACCAAGTCAAGCGCCGCGGTCTGGCGAAGAAGGACGGCGGCGTCGGCCGTCGCGTGACCGGACGCAGCAAGCGCACCTTCAAGCCGAACATCCACTCGGTGCGCATCCTGACGCCGCAGGGCCAGGTCGTGACGCTCAAGCTCTCGACAAAGGTCATCAAGCGCGGCGTCATCACGCTGCAGCAGGGCGGCAAGACGGTTTCCTACCCGCTGGTGAAGGCCGTGCGCGGCCGCAACCGGCAGTTCACCAAGGCCCAGCGGCCCTGAGTCGTCGCCCGGTCCCCGAGGCGGCCTGCATGAACGACCCCGCTGCCGACCCGGGCCGACCTGATGCGACGTTGGATGCCGTGGCCCAGGCGTCGCTGCGGCTGATGGCCGGTGCCGTGTCGAAGCGCACCATGGACCAGCTGCAGCGGACCCTGCAGCAGAGCCCTGCCGAGTTTCCATGGCAGGTGGCGACGCAGGCGATCCTCGCCGAGCCGGTCGATGCGAATCGGCTGGTGCAGCAGGGGCTCGTGGCGCAGCGCGATTGGATCCTGCGCGGCGGCCGCGAAACGCGGGGACCCGGCATCGGGCATCGGGCCAAGGGCCTGCTGGCCCGTCTGTGCGCGCAGCTGATCTTCGGCGCGCTCTACGCGATCGTGATCGTCGCGCTGCTGCTGCTGCTCAAGCACAAGTTCGACGGCTTCGACATCTACCGCGTGCTCGCCTGGTTCCAGTCGACGTTCGGCTGAGCGCGCGCGGGTTCTCCACCGACCGCGACTCCGGTGTTGAGAACAGTTCTGCAGCGCGCTTGCGAACCTAAGGCCTTGTCTCGCTTGATCGTCGACGTGGTGAAGGCGCCTTGCGGTGGCGCGCCGGGGGCGGAGCGAGCCGATGTTCGCCGTCCCGTGTCGGGAATCTGGTGAGGCGGGTGTTGAAATGTGGTGGAGAGGTTGGCATGATCCTGGACGTGGCCCGCAGCGGGCCGTGACTAGCCTGGTCACGACACGCCGCAGACCGCAGTGGTGGCTTCGGCCATCGCTGGCAGCGAAACGCTCTCTTGGTTCGGTTCGAAGACGCCAGCTCGACTGACCATCGGGTTGGTTCGGATCGGTTCGCCGACCCGCTTCAAGCAGACACCGACGGGTCTTGGCTGTGTGGTGGAGACCAGTATCCCCCTCCCTAACCGCCCTCTCCATTGCGTAGCCTGACCCGCTTTCACGGGCCTCAGTTCTGACCGGCTGAGGCCCGTATTTTTTTGCCGCAAGGGAGCCGCTGGCGACGGTAGCGGAGCGACACCCTCGCGACTAGGTTGCCACGCCAGCGCGCCCACCGGTCGGGCGTGCACCCACTCGATCGCGATGACCAGACCAGGCTTCCGCACGGGTCGTTCCAGGGGGACCCCGTCGACGGCCCGAGCCGACAGCGGCGACGGCTTCTTGAGCACCGCCCTGTTCTCTCAGGCGCAAATCCTGCACCTGATGAAGAACGAGTTCGCCCGCGCCCGCCGCCACGGGATCGCGGTCGGGTGCGTCCTGCTCCAGGTCGATCGGCTGCAGCAGCTGGTCGATCTGCACGGCGTCGAGTTGCGCACGGTCGTGCGCGCCGAGGTGGCCCGGCTCGTGCGCGAGAAGACGCGTGGCTCGGACCTGCTCGGCACGACCAACGACGACCGCTACTTGCTCGTGCTGCCGCACACCACCCTCGAGCACACCCTGCTGGTCGCCCGGCGCCTGCTCGACCAGTTCGGCGAACGGCAGATCGCGGTCGACGGCCGCGTGCTCGCGCTGACGATGAGCATCGGCGTGACGGCCTGCGACGACCAGAAGACGCTGTTCTTCGACAGTCTGCTGGCGCAGGCCGAGGCGGCTGCCGACCACGCGGCGCAACAGGGCGGCAACCAGGTCGTGGCGTTCGCCGAAGTGCCGATGCGCCCCGAGGAGCCCGAGGGCGGGGGGCCCGCTTGACCGAAGGCGGCGACGGGCCGATGCGGATCCTGCTCGTCGAGGACGAGCAGACGATCGCGGTGACCCTGCGCGACGACCTCGAAGGCGCTGGCTACGAGGTCAAGCACGTCGCCGACGGCAAGCTGGCGATCGCCGAACTCGGTCATGTGAGCTACGACGTCGTCATCACCGACGTGCGGCTGCCGGGTGCTGACGGCATGCAGGTGCTGCAGGCCGCGAAGCGCGCCCGTCCGGAGACCGAGGTCCTGGTGATGACCGGCTACGCGACCGTCGAGCACGCCGTGGCGGCGATGCGTCAGGGCGCCGACGACTACATCCAGAAGCCGTTCCTGAACGAGCACGTGCTCGAGCGGCTCGCGCGCATCGCCAAGTTCCGCGCGCTGCTCGGCGAGAACCAGCGGCTGCGCGAACAGCTGCAGAGCACCAACGGCCAGGGCCTGCCGGGCGTGATCGGGCAGAGCCGCGCGATGCAGACCATCGTCAAGACCGTGCGCACGGTCGCCACGACCGAAGCGTCGGTGCTGATCGAGGGCGAGAGCGGCACCGGCAAGGAACGCATCGCGCGCGCGATCCACGGGCTCAGTGCGCGCAAGGACAAGCCGTTCGTCGCGCTGTCGTGCGGGGCGCTGCCCGACACGCTGCTCGAGACCGAGCTGTTCGGCCACGAGAAGGGCGCCTTCACCGACGCGCAGCGGCAGCGGCGCGGGCGCTTCGAGGTCGCCGACGGCGGCACGATCTTCCTCGACGACATCGACGACATGCCGCTGTCGGTGCAGGTCAAGCTGCTGCGTGTGCTGCAGGAGCGCGAGTTCGAGCGCGTCGGCGGCGAGTCCCTGGTCAAGGTCGACATCCGCGTCGTCGCGGCGACCAAGGTGCCGCTGCTCGACCACGTGCGCGCCGGCAAGTTCCGCGAGGACCTGTTCTACCGGCTGAACGTCGTGCCGGTGCGACTGCCGCCGCTGCGCGAACGCGAAGGCGACCTGCCGCTGCTGGTCCGCCACTTCATCGAGCGCGTCGGCGGCGGCAAGGCCTTCACGGTCAAGACCGACGTGCTCGAGGCGATGGCGGGCTACAGCTGGCCCGGCAACGTGCGCGAACTCGAGAACCGCATCGCCCAGGCGATCGCGTTGTCGGGTGGCGCCACGGTGCTCAAGAAGGAGCACCTGCTGCCCGTCGACCGTTCGCGCCGCGCGGCGCTCGAGCCGCCGATGGCGCTGCGCTCGCTGCGCGAAGTGCTGGTCGAAGCGGAGCGGCGGCACCTCGAAGCCGTGCTGCGTGGCGTCGGCGGCCACCGCACCAAGGCGGCTTCGGTGCTCGGCATCTCGCGCAAGGTGCTCTGGGAGAAGCTCAAGGACTACGGCATCGAATGAACGCGCTGCCGCTGCCGGGCCGCTGCCTCGCCGCCGCCGGACTCGTGGTCGCGGCAGTCGTCGGCCAGCAGCAGCCGGCGGCGAGTGCGCCGCCATTCCAGCGCGTGCTGTGGTGCAGCGACCTTGCGCACGGCGCGCGACTCGCCAAGGACCTCGGCTTCACCGCGGTGCAGCTCGGCCGCGGCGGCGATCCGGCGGTGCCGCGCGACCTCGGCCTCGGCTTCTACCTCGACCAGCCGATCGGCAAGGGCTTGCTCGAACTGCGTGACGCCGAGTGGCAGCCGGTGCGCGACGCGTACGAGGCGAGCCGCGATCCGGCGGTGCTCGTGCGTCCGGCCTGTTTCGCGACTCCCGGCGTGGTCGGCAAGGCCGCCGTCGACGCCGCCGCCGAGGCCGCGCGCGTTCGTGGTGGGGGACTGACGTTCGTCGCCCTCGCCGACGAGCCGTCGGCGACGCGCCACGATGCCCCGCTCGACACCTGCCGGTGTGCGCACTGCCTGCAGGCGTTCCGCGCCTTCGTGCAGCGGCGGCACCCGACGCTCGCGGCCGCGAACGAGGTGCTCGGCAGCCAGTTCGCGTCGTTCGCAACCCTGGAGCCGCCGACCACCGATCAGGTCCGCCGGCGCGAACTCGGCGACGTCGCCTTGCCGGCCGACCTTCGCGCCTTCGGTCTGTGGCTCGACTTCGTCGACGCCCAGTACGCGGATGCCGTCGCGGCGATCGCGGCCGCGGTACGCGCCGAGGTTCCCGGCACGCCGGTCGGCATCACCGGGTTGTCGGCGCCGGCCGCGTTCGGCGGGTCGGATCCGGCGCGACTGTGGCCCGGGCTCACCTTGCTCGAGCCGTACTCGATCGGTGGTGCCCCGGAACTGGCGCGTTCGTTGGCGCCGTCCGCAATGCGCTACGCGACCCTGGCGCCGCCCGATCCGGCGGCGCTCGGCAGCCTGCCGCTCGACGGCTGGGCGCGGGCGTCGGTCGCGGCGATGGCGGCCGACGGTCTGGCCGGTGTCGTGGTGTGGAACGACGGCACGGTGGCCGCGGACGGCGTGCCGACGCCGTTCGGCCGCGCGGTGCAGTCGGCGTTCGCCGCGTTCGCGACCGAACTCGACGCCTGCGCGCAGGCGACGTTCGCGCCGGGCCCGGTGTGGGTGGTCGAGTCGCAGCCCAGCGTGCGGACGTGGTGGATGCTGGACTCCGCCGGTGACGGCATGACATGGGTGCGGCGCTTCGCTTCGTACGAACGCACCCACAGCACCAGCCAGTCGGCGCGCATCGGTTGGATCCGGCTGCTGCAGGATCTCGGCCTGCAGCCGGAGTTCGTGCCGGCGGCTGCCCTGCCCGAGCGGTTGCTGCGCACGCGACCGCGGTGCCTGGTGCTGCCGGCGACGATCGCGATGGCCGACCGCACGGCCCAGGCCGTGATCGCCTACGTGCAGAACGGCGGCACCGTCGTCGCCGACCACGCGACGGGGCTCTACGACGACGACTTGCGGCGTCGCAACGGCGGCGTGCTCGACGAACTGTTCGGCATCACCGAGCGCAGCCTGCAGTGGGACGACCTGTGGGTGCGTGAGGGCCGCGCGACGTCGCGCGAGCGCGGCCTGCCGCTCGCCGAACGTGGTCTGCGCGGCGCCGTCGGCGAACGCCGCGCCGACGGCGACGCCAACGTCGAACGGACCACGGGGCGTGGCCGCGCCGTCTACCTGAACGCGCCGGTCGTCGAGTACAGGCGCTGGCGCCTGGATCCCGCTGCGGTCGAAGCCGCCAAGGAACTGCGCCGCCGCGTGCGCGCCGCCCTGCGCACCGCCGGCGTCACGCCGGTCTGCGAGCTGCGCGGCGAAGGCCTGCCGACGTGCCTCGCGCGCACGCTGCTGCGCACGCGCGACGGGCGCGAAGTGCTCGTGTTGCGCGTCAACGCGCTCGAGGCGCCGGCGATGCTGCAGCAGCTCGGCGCCGACGGGCCGCGACGGATCCGGCTCGAACTGCCGGCCAGCCGCCGCTTGCGCACGCTGCGCGGCGACGACCTCGGCGAGGGGGCCGGCTTCGACCTGCAGCTCGATCCGTTCGGCGCGTTGTTCCTCGAGGTCCGCCGGTGACGACGACCACGGTGCTCGGCACCACGATCGCCGATGGCGGCGCCGCCGAGCAGGCGTTCTTGATCTCGGACCTGCACGTGCCGGCCGACGGCGGCAGGGCGTGGCAGTACCTGCGGAACGCGCTCGCCGCGGCGACGGCGGCCCGGGTGCCGTTGTTCGTGCTCGGCGATCTGTTCGACACCTACGTCTGTCGCGCACAGGTGCGCGCCGGCATCTGGCGCGACGTCGCGGCGGCGTTCGCGGCGGCGGCGGCCGGCGGTGCCCCGGTGACCGTGCTGCACGGCAACCGCGATTTCCTGCTCGGCCCCGAGTTCGCCGCGGCGAGCCGGGCCCGCGTCGTCGCCGGTGGCTTGCGCGCGCGCCTCGGCGGCGTCGACACGCTGCTGCTGCACGGCGACGAGCTGTGCCAGAACGACCTTCCGTACCAGCGGGCGAAACGCTGGCTGCGCAGCGCGCCGGTGCGGTGGTTCGCGCGCTCGCTGCCGCTCGCGGTCGCGTTGCGCGTAGCGCACCGGGCGCGCGCGAAGAGCCGCATGGTGATCGCCAGTGGCGACCAGGCCCGGTTCCTGCCGACGCAGGCGGCGGTCGGCGCGGCGTTCGCGACCGGCGTGCAGCGGCTGGTGTTCGGCCACATCCATCGGCTGGCGCAAGGCGCGCACCACGGCGGCGAGTACCGGATCCTGCCGGCGTTCGACGAGCACGGCATCGGCCTGCGCGTGCGCGACGGCGCGATGATCGCGGGGCGGTTTGGTGCTGGCGGCGCGTTCGATCCCGTCGCGGTGCCACCGCCGATCGAGTTCGCGGCGTCCGCGGGATAGAGTTCGCCGCGGTTCCTGGCATGAAGCCCGCCGCCGACGTCGCCACCGATCCGTTGCTCGCCAGCGCTCCGTTGCTCGAGGGCTTCCGGGTGCTGGAGCCGGCGGTGCTCTACGCGAAGATCGGCGGCGGCGGCATGGGGGCGGTCTACCGCGGCCGGCACTTCAGTCTCGAGTGTGACGTCGCCGTGAAGGTGCTGAAGGCCGATCTCGCGCACGACGAGCAGTTCGTGTCGCGGTTCGAACGTGAGGCGCGGCTCGCCGCGCGCATCAAGAACGACAACGTCGTGCAGGTGCTCGACGTCCGCCACAAGAACGGCATCCACTACCTGGTGATGGAGTTCGTCAAGGGCGAGACGGCGCGCGGCCGCGTGCAGCGCAAGGGGCCGCTCGCCGAACACGAGGCGCTGGCGATCCTGCTCGGCGCGACGCGCGGGCTGCGCGCCGCGCACCAGGAGGGCATCGTCCACCGCGACGTCAAGCCCGACAACGTGCTGATCAGCGCCGACGGCGCGGTGAAGCTCGCCGACCTCGGCCTCGCCAAGCAGAAGCAGAACGCCGGCGGCGAGAGCCTGACCGTGCTCGCCTCGGGGGTGATGGGCACGCCGCAGTACATGCCGCCCGAGCAGTGGAAGTCCTCGGACGTGAAGCCCGCCGCCGACGTCTGGGCGCTCGGCGCGACGCTCTGGTACCTGCTGGTCGGCAAGAGCGCGATCAAGAGCGGGGAACTGCTCGAGATGGCGGACCAGATCCGCAACCACGACTTCCCCGACCTCGCCGCGGCGCGTCCCGACGTTCGCCCCGAGGTCGTTGCCCTGCTCGCGAAGTGCACGCGTCGCGATCCCGCCGAGCGCTACGCCGATGCGCGCGAACTGCTCGCGGCCCTGAAGCCGCTGTGCCGCGACGACGAGGAGCAACTGCGCGATGGCGAGAGCGGTGCGGTGCCCACGCAGGCCGCGACCGTGACGCCGCCGCCGCGGTCGACGCTGGCGAAGATCAAGCTGCAGGTCGCGCAGGGCGAGGAACCGACGGTGCTGAGCGGATCCCCGAATCGCTCCGAGCAGCCGACGATTCCGCCGGAGACGGTGCGCGCCGCGGCGACCACGCCGCCGGCGAGCGTTGCCGCGACCGCGACCGTCGTGCGACCACCGCGGCGCTCCGCGGGCACGTTCGCGCTGGTGTTCGTCGTCCTGATCGCACTCGGCGTGGCTGGGTATGGCGCGAGCGCGGGGTGGTTCGCCACGCGCGGCGGCGACGATCGGTCCGCGTCGTCGCCGTCACCAGCAGCGTCGCCAACACCAACACCAACGCCGTCGCCGCCGAAGGCGCCGTCGCCGGGCGAGGAGCCGGACCGCGTCGCTGGCCCCGAGTCGTCCAGCGCCGCGGCAAAGGCGCAGGCGGCGCTGGCACGGGCGCGCGAACTGCTGCCGATGCCGAACGAGATCGATGCCGCGATCACCGCGCTCGAGGAGGCGTTGCAGCACGATGGCCAGTTGGCCGAAGCGAAGCGCAGCCTGGCCCTGGCACTCGTGCGCAAGGCCCGCGACCTGGAGGCGAGTGACCTCGACGGGGCCTACCAACGTCTGCAACGAGCGCTGGTGCTGGTGCCGGGCGAGGTGGCTGCCGCCGAGGCCGAGCCGCGTCTCGCGCAGTCGTTGCGCGACCGCCTGCTCGCGGGCCTCACACTCGTCGAGCCCGCGGCCGACTTCGTCAGCGGCGCGCGCGAACTGCGCGTGCGCGGCGGCATGTCGGCGCCGAAGGCCAAGGCCGTGCGCGTTGCGTTGGTGAGCGAGGCGGATGCCCCGGCCCCGTTCCCTCGCACGGCCAGCATCGAGGCCCCGATCGTCGCGGGCGAGTGGGACGTTCGGGTGCCGGCGGCGAACGATGGCCGATGGCGCGTGCGCGTCGAAGCCGAGGACGTTCGCGGGTTGGTCGTCGAACTGCCGCCGCGCGTGGTCGTCGTGATGGCGACGTTGTCCACGATCACGATCGATGCGCCGGCCGCAGATGCGTGGGTGCGGTCGCCGGCCACGATCACCGGCACGGTCGGGCCCGGCGTCGATACCGTGCGCGTCGCCGACCAGCCGGCAACGGTGGTGGATGGCCGCTTCCGCGCCGAGGTGCGGCTCGCCGACGGCGCCCACGACGTCGTGGTCGTCGGCCGCGACGCGCTCGGCCGAGAGGCGACGCAGACGCACGCTGTGCGCGTCGACAGCACCGCGCCCGTCCTCGACGTTGCGGATGCGCCAACCGTCGGCAACGCGCAGTCAGCCGCGGTGAAGGTCCGCGTCGACGACAAGAGCCCGGTGACAGTGCGCATCGGCGGTGCCGTGGTCGGCGCCATGCCCGACGGCTCGTTCGCGAAGGACGTGGTGCTCGCCGAGGACGGCGAGCACGAGATCGTGGTCGAGGCGGTCGATGCCGCGGGCAACGAGGCCCGGCGCTCGGTTCGTGTGCGCCGCGACACCACGGCCCCGGTGCTCGCCTGGCAGGCGCCGACCGTCGAGGTCGTGGCGCCCGGCGACCTCGAGATCACCGGCACGATCGTCGACGCGAGCCCGTGCGACGTGCTGGTGAACGGTACGCCGGCGAAAGTCACCGGCGGCACGTGGTCGGCGCGCGTGCAGGTCCCCCTCGACGCGACCCTCGCCGTCGCCGTCACGGCCCGGGACGCTGCCGGCAACGACGCGGCGCCGCTGGCGAAGTCGTTGCGCGGCGAAGTGACTTCGCTGGCGTTGGCCTGGGCGGACCCGGTTCCCGACGCGCCGTTCGTGGTGGTCGCGGGCGTGCGCTGCCCGACGATCGTGGTCGAGCGCGTCACCGGCATGCGCATGCGGCTGATCGCGCCGGGGACCTTCACGATGGGCTCGCCCGCGAGTGAAGCGGAGCGCGGCAACGACGAGACCGCGCACCCGCGCGTGATCCGGCAACCGTTCTGGCTCGGCGAGACCGAGGTGACGCAGGCGCAGTGGCAGGCGGTGATGGGCACGAACCCGAGCAAGTTCCGCGGCGACGACCTTCCCGTCGACACCGTGAGCTGGTTCGACTGCCAGGCCTTCGTGCAGCGGTTGAGCGAACGGGCTGGCGCTGGCTTCCGCATGCCGAGCGAGGCCGAGTGGGAGTACGCGTGCCGCGCCGGAACGACGACGCCCTTCAGCTTCGGCGACGCCGTCACCACCGCCGAGGTCAACTTCGATGGTGACCTGCCGTACGCCGGTGCTGCGCGCGGGGACGACCGCCAACGTCCGCTTCCTGCCGGCAGTCTGCCGGCGAACCCCTGGGGGTTGTGCGAGATGCACGGCAACCTCGGGGAGTGGTGCGCCGACAGCAAGGCGCCGTATCCGGGGTCCGGTACCGAGCAGCCGACCGCGGGCGAGGGCAACCGCGTGTTCCGCGGCGGCACCTGGTACTTCGGCGCGGGCCTCTGCCGGTCGGCCGATCGCCACGCCGATGAGGCTCGGTTGCGGGTCGAGAGCATCGGCTTCCGGCTGGCGCGCTCGCTCTGAAGGGCGGGGTGGGCGACTCTCGGGTTGCGGTGGGCCGGGCACGGTCGCTACACTCGCCGCCCCTTTCGCCGGCTCGGGGCCGGCGACCGGATCGTCGACAGCGGCTCCGGCCGCGTTCTTTTCCAATCCGGATCGTTTTCCAACCCCTCGACCCACTCCCGGACCCGCGTGCCGCCCTCGAATGAACCCGCATCGGCTACCTCGCCGACTGCCGTGGTGGCGATCGACGGTCCGTCGGGGGCCGGCAAGAGCACGGTCGCGCGGCGCCTGGCGCGGCGGCTCGGGTTCGCCTTCCTCGACACCGGTGCGATGTATCGCGCCGTGACCTGGCACTTCCTGGCGAACGGCTGTGCGCCGGCCGAGTGCGCGGACGCTCCCGACCGGGGGCATGCGCGCATGCGGAAGGCCCTGGCGGAGACGCGGCTCGAGCTGGCCGGCGACGCCGTGCTGCTGGCGGGTCGCGACGTCACGTCGCACCTGCGGACGCGCGAAGTCGAATCGCAGGTCTCGGCCGTGTCGGCGCTGCCGTTCGTGCGCGCGGCGATGGGCGACCTGCAGCGGGCGGTGGCGGCCAAGGGGCCGATCGTCGCCGAGGGCCGCGACATGGGCTCGGTCGTGTTCCCGCAGGCGCGCTGGAAGGTCTACCTCGACGCCAAGCCCGAGGAACGGGCTCGCCGGCGCAGCGAGGACTTCTCGCGGCAGGGCCGGACGGTCAGTCCGGCCGACGTGCTCGAGGAGATCCTCGTGCGCGACCGCCTCGACAGCACGCGTTCCGACGCGCCGCTGCGGCAGGCGTCGGACGCGCTCTACCTGGACACCACGGGCATGGCGACCGACGCGGTCGTCGACCGGCTCTTCGCGTGGGTTCGCGGCTCGTGACCAAAGCCCCGCGGATCGTGCGGCGCAGCGAGCTGGTCTTCGCGGTCTCGCGGTGGCTGCTGGCGGCGTTCTGCCGCACCTGGCACCGGCTCCGCATCGAAGGCAACCACGTGCTGCCGACGAGCGGCCCCGTGCTGCTCGTCGCCAACCACACGAGCTACCTGGACCCGCCGGTCGTCGGCATCAGCAGTCGTCGTTGCGTCGCGTTCCTGGCGCAGGCCGGGCTCGCGAAGTTCGCGCCGCTACGGTGGTGGCTCGCCCAGGTCGGCGTCACGCTGATCGATCGCGAGGCGCCATCGACGGCCGCTCTGCGCCTCGTCGCCGACAGCCTGGCCGCCGGCGAAGTGGTGGGGCTGTTCCCCGAGGGAACGCGCAGCCGCGATGGCGCCGTCGGACCGTTCCGCAGCGGCGTCGAGTTCCTGGTGCGTCGCTCGCGGGCGCCGGTCATTCCGATCGGCATCGACGGCGGCTTCCGCGCGTTCCCGCGCGGCGCCTGGTTCCCGCGACCGCGGCGCATCGTGGTGCGCTACGGCGAGGTGTGGTCCCCCGAACGCGTGCTGGCGCCTGGCGGCGTCGAAGCGCTGCGGGCTGCCGTGGCCGACCTCGCGCGCGCACCGCGGCGCGCTGCGCCGGTGGTGGCGAACGATCCGAATCCGACTCTTTCCGCATCTGCCGGCACCGGGGCCAAAGCCCCGGCGTCGGCGACCGGCGACCGGGTGTTCCGGCCGCCGGGACTGTGACCGCTTCGCTGCCGCCGCACCCGCGGCACCGGCGAAGCACTTCATCGTCGTTGTTTCCCCGTTTCCCCTGAACCCCTCTTTCGTTCGATGCACGGCAAGAATCTGATCAAGAAGTTCTCGATGCCCTCCGACGAGCTCTCGCGGCTCACCACGGAGGCGTTCGGCAGCACCACGCTGGCCGAACTCGACACCGCAATCGGCAAGACGGTCGCCGAGTTGGCGCCCAACAAGATCGTCAAAGGCAAGGTCATCAAGGTGCAGGAGGACGGCACCGTGGTGGTCGACGTGAGCTACAAGGCCGAGGGCCAGATCGCCATCGGCGAGTTCCCGGACCCGCTCGCCGTGCAGCCGGGTCTCGAGATCGAGTGCCTCGTCGAGTCGATCAACGACGCCGAGGGCTTCATTCTGCTGAGCAAGCGCAAGGCCGATCGCATCCGCGGCTGGGAGAACATCATCCAGACGCACAAGGAAGGCGACTCGGTGAAGGGCATGGCCCTGCGCAAGATCAAGGGCGGCCTGCTCGTCGACATCGGCGTGCCGGTGTTCCTGCCTGCGTCGCAGGTCAACATCCGCCGTTCGGGCGACATCGGCGACTGGATCGGCAAGGTGATCGAGGCGCGCATCATCAAGATCGATGAGGAGCGCATGAACATCGTCATCTCGCGCCGCAAGCTGATCGAAGAGGAGCGCGAGACGAAGAAGGCCCAGTTGCTGGCCGAACTGGCCGAAGGTCAGGTCCGCAAGGGTGTCGTCAAGAACATCGCCGACTTCGGCGTGTTCGTCGACCTCGGCGGCATCGACGGCCTGCTGCACATCACCGACATGTCGTGGGGCCGCGTGAACCACCCGTCGGAGATGTTGAAGCTCGACGACGAGGTCGAAGTCAAGGTGCTCAAGATCGACCGCGAGCGTGAACGCATCGCGCTCGGCATGAAGCAGAAGAGCGCTTCGCCGTGGGAGAACATCACGGAGAAGTACCCGGTCGGCAAGCGCATCGCCGGCGAGGTCGTCAACCTGATGAGCTACGGCGCGTTCGTGAAGCTCGAGGACGGCGTCGAGGGTCTGGTGCACATCTCCGAGATGTCGTGGACCAAGCGCGTCAACCACCCGAACGAGGTCGTCAAGCAGGGCGACAAGGTCGAGGTCGTCGTGCTCGAGATCGACACCGAGAAGCAGACCATCTCGCTCGGCATGAAGCAGACCGAGGTCAACCCGTGGGACATGGTGGCCGAGCACTACCCGCCGGGCACCGTCATCCGCGGCAAGGTGCGCAACCTCACCAACTACGGCGCGTTCATCGAGCTGCAGGAGGGCATCGACGGCCTGCTGCACATCACCGACATGAGCTGGACGCGCAAGATCACCAACCCGAACGAGGTGGTGAAGAAGGGCGACGAGATCGAGTGCGTCGTGCTGTCGGTCGACCAGGAGAAGAAGCGCATCGCGCTCGGTCTCAAGCAACTGCAGCAGGACCCGTGGACCGGGGACATTCCGGCCCGCTACCACATCGGCGACAGCGTCCCGGGCACGGTCACGAAGATCACCAACTTCGGCGTGTTCGTCGAACTCGAAGCGGGCCTCGAAGGCCTGCTGCACATCTCGGAGCTGGCCGACCACAAGGTCGACAACCCCGAGGAGGTCGTCAAGGTCGGCCAGCGCGTCGAGGTTCGCATCATCAAGATCGACACCGACGAGCGGAAGATCGGCCTGACGCTGATCCAGGCGCACTTCGAGGAAGGCGAAGAAGGCGATGCGGGCACGGCGAAGGAGCCGGACCGCACCACGCCGACCACGCCGGCGCTCGGTTCGCTCGCCGACCAGCTCAAGGGCATCGGCCAGCGCATCGCCAAGAAGGCGGGCGAGAACGAGGGCCAGTGAGCCCGAGCGCGGGCGCCGTCCAACGCTGCGCGTTCCGCACGCTGTGCGGAGCCGCGGCGCTGGCGGCGTCCGCGTGCGTGACGACCTACGAGAACGAGTCGCCCGTCGCCGGCCAACCGCTGCCGGCGTACGGCGCGCCGCCGGTGCCGCCGTCGTTCGCAGTGCCCGTGGCGATTCCGATCCCCGACCTCGGCGGCACGGGCGCCAGCCCGGCCGTGGCCGAGCTCTACCGCGGCGTGCTGCAGCGCATGCACGAGGCGGCGAAGGAGCGGGACGTCGGCCAGATCGAGGCGCTGCTCGCGAACTACGAACGGCAAGACCTGCCGGACGACCTGCGGCAACGCTTGGTCGGCTACCGCCTGCTCGCCCACGGCATGCAGTGGACGCGCCACGCGGCGCAGCGCGCGACCCTGGTCGAGCGGCCCGTCGATGCGGTTGCGCCCCCTCGCGAGAGCGGCGCGCCCGCCCTCGGTGCGCCGCTGCACCTCGAGCTGCAGCTGCCGGCCGGGCCGCTGGCGGCGGTGCTCGGTGGGCGCGACGACGCCGACCCGATCGGCTTCCTGGTCGCGGTTCGCGTCGAGGACGCGTTCGTCGAGGGCAGTTCGCGATCGTCGGACACCGAGGAGTTCGTGCTGCAGGCGACCCGGGTCGACCTGGCGGGCGACACCGTGCTGCGGCTGCCGATCGACGTCGATCTCGACGGCGGCACGGCGGTGCGGCGCGACGTGTTCGTGCGCGTCGACCTGATGCCCGGGCACGTGACGCTGCCGGCCGGTCGCGTGCCGGTGGCGCAGACCGCACTCGCAGCGATCGCGATCACGCAGTGGCCCGTCGGCTACGAAGCGGTCGCGAAGGCACCGCTGGCCGAGCTGCGGCGGGCGCTGCAGGACTTCACGCCGGCGACGTTCGCGCGCGGCTGGCTCGCGGCCGCCGCGGTGCGCGGCGACGAACGGCCCGCGGCGTTCGCGGCGCTGATCGACGTCGTGCGCTTCGGCCGCGCCGACCAGGCGCAGGTGGCGATGGCGGCCCTGCGGCAGGCGAGCGGCGTTGCCTTGCCGATCGGCGACCGCGAGGCGTGGCTTGCGTGGTTCGCCGAACGTCGTTAGAGCAGCGCGCGTGCCCTTCCTTCCGGTAGCAGAACAGCTGGCCGTGCTGACGCGCGGCACCGTCGACATCCGCGCCAGCGAGGCCGAACTCGCCGAACGGCTGGCTGCATCGGCCAAGAGCGGCCGGCCGCTGCGCGTCAAACTCGGCATCGACCCGAGCTCGCCCGACATCCACCTCGGCCACACGGTCGTGCTGCGCAAGCTGCGCGACTTCCAGCGCCTCGGCCACCAGGCGATCGTGCTGTGGGGGACGGCGACGGCGATGGTCGGCGACCCGACCGGCCGCAACAAGACGCGGCCGCCGCTCACCCGCGAGCAGGTCGAAGCGAACAAGCAGACCTACCGGCAGCAGGTCGCGCGCGTGCTCGACGTCGGCAAGGCCGAGGAGCGCGAGAACGGCGAGTGGTTCCTGCGGCAGTCGTTCATGGACTGCGTGGCGCTCGCCGGTCGCTACACCGTCGCGCGCATCCTCGAGCGCGACGACTTCCAGAAGCGCTTCCGCGCCGAGCAGCCGATCTCGGTGCACGAGTTCCTGTACCCGCTGCTGCAGGGGCACGACTCGGTCGAACTGCACGCCGACATCGAACTCGGCGGCACCGACCAGCTGTTCAACCTGATGGTCGGCCGCGAGCTGCAGAAGCAGGCGGGGCAGCCGTCGCAGGTGTGCATCACCGTGCCGCTGCTCGAGGGCCTCGACGGCCAGCAGAAGATGTCGAAGTCGCTCGACAACTACGTCGGCATCGCCGAGCCGGCATCGGTGCAGTTCGGCAAGGTGATGAAGGTGCCGAACGGGTTGTTGACCAAGTACTTCACCCTGCTGACCGACGAGCCCGCCGAGCGCATCGCGACGCTGGTGCAGAACCCGCTGGAGGCCAAGTTCGCCTTGGCGCGGGCGATCGTCGCTGGCTACCACGGCGAGCCGGCGGCCGCCGCGGCGCGCGCCGAGTACGACCGTGTGCACCAGCAGGGTGGCTTGCCCGACGTGCTGCCCGAGTGGCGGCCGGCGGCCGACGTGCGGCGCCTGCCCGACGGCCGGGTGCCGCTGCCGACCGGCCTGCATGCGTCGGGCCTCGCGGCTTCGAGCAGTGACGCGCGGCGGTTGATCGCCGGCAACGGCGTACGTGTCGACGGCGTCGTTTGCGCCGATGTGAACGCTGCTCTCGGCCCCGGCACCTACGTGGTGCAGGTCGGCAAGCAGAAGGCGGCCCGCTGGATCCTCGGCTGAAGCGCCGCGGCTGCGCATTCGGGCTTGGTGCAGCGAGGGCAGAATGCCGATGCTGCTCTCTGCGTTCGCGACGATAGGATGCGGCGCGGGCGTGGTTATTCGTGCGGTCGACCCAGAGCTGGCGCAGACGAGGTGTGATGGCGGCGACGAACGGCAGGCGCGGTAGCGCACGGGTGGCACTCGCGGGGGTGATGTGCGCCCTGCTGGCGACTACTGCGACTGCGCAGCAGAACCCCGACGAGATCGCGCGCCTGGCGGCGATGCTGGCCGAACCGGGCGCCGATGGCCGCGAGGCGCGGGAGCGCGCGATCGAACAACTGCTGGCCTCGGATCGGGCCGAGGCCCACGCCGTGCTGCACGCGCGGCTGCGTGCCGCGGACGACCCCGACGGGCTGCGCCTCGCGATCGCTTCGTCGCTGCAGCGCCACTTCGTGTTGGCGCCGGAGACCCAATTCGGCGGCGCTGCGGGGACGCAGCGCCAACGGCTGCTGGCCGAGTGGCTGCGCGTGATCGTGCCGTCGTGGCGCGAACTGCGCCGCAACGCCGAGGACCCCGGCTCGAACCCGGTTCGATCGGCCGCGCGCATGGCGCTGCAGCGGCTGCCCGCCCGCGAACTCGACACTGTCGCCCGCACGCTGCTCGCGGGCGGAGTCGCCGAAGAGAAGGTGCTGGTGATGCGCTGCCTCGCCGACATGCAGCACACGCTGTTCGCCGCGACGCTCGCCGAGCAGCTCGATGCCGCCGACGCGGTCGTCCGGGCCGGTGCCCAGGACGCGCTGCAGTTGCTGACCTGCAGCGACGAGCCGATCCGGACGCGGGACCAGTTCGCGGCGTGGTCTGCCCAGTACGGCACGTTGCGGTACGTCGATCTCGTCGAGCGTGCGGCGCGGCGCGTGGCGTCGCCCAACGAGCGGCTGCGCGATGAGCTCGCACGTCTGCACGTCGAAGCTGCGCGCGAGATCGTGCGTGCCCACATCACGCGTTCGGCGGCCATCGACTGGGCCGCCGTGCAAGGGCGTGTCTGCGTCGCCGATCCGGCGGTGCTCGATGCGTGCCTCGAGCTGATGCAGACGGTCGTGCCGACGGCCGGCGACGATGCGTCGCCCGCGCGGCAAGCGCTCTGCCGCGCGCTCGTGCAGCGGTTCCGCGCCGAACCGCCGGATGCCGTCGCCCGGCGGGCGGCGTTGCTCGAGGTCGCCGCCTACCTGGGGCGCGGCGAGGACGCCGAACTGGCGACGGAGCTGCGCGCGTTGCTCGTCGCCCAACTCGACGTCGACGACGTGGTCGCGCGCTCCGCGGCGCTGCGGGGACTGCGGCGCTATCCGACGGCAGAGACCAGGTCACGGCTCGTTCTGTTGGCGCGGCAGTCGTTCGCAGCGCTGCCCTCGACGGCCGGCCGGGCCCTGCTGGAGCAGGTGCTGGCCACGCTGTCGTCGCGCGCGGCGCCGCGTTGGCTGGCGCCGTCGCCGACGGATGCCGACAAGGCGGATTGGCTGCAGCTCGTCGATGACGCGTGTCGCACCGACGAAGCGCTCGGCCTGCGCGACGCAGCACTCGCCCTTGGGCACGTGCTCGATGCCCGGGACCAGAGGGTGCCCGAGGTGTTCGACCTGCTGCTCGGTCTGGTGCGGGATGCCCGTCTCGACACCAAGTTCCGCTCGACGTGCGCGATCCACCTGCAAGGCTGGCGCGCCGAAACGACGGTGGCCGAGGCGTGGGTTGCCGCACAGCAGGAGTTGCTCGCGGACGCGGCGCCCGAACTGCGCACGCAGGCGGCCGAGTCGCTGGTCATGCTCGTCGATTCGGCCGACCCGAAGCGCGCCGACTGGATCAACGGGACGATCCTGGCCGTGCGCTCCCGCCTGGCGAGCGAGCGCGATCCGGCGGTGTTCCGGAAGTTCGTCGAGTGCGTGCAAGACCTCGGTCGCCAGCCGGCCATGCCCGAGATGGCCATCGGGGCGCTGCGTTATGCCTTGGACGAACTCGGCGCGACCGTCGCCGCCGAACAGCAGTTCCGGCTCGATCCGCTGTTGCAGGCGTTGGCGACGATCGGCGGGGATCCGCGCGCCGACCGCGGCCAGTGGCTCGCAGCCTGTGATCCGCTGCTCGTGCACCGGCGGCGGCAGAGCCTGCGTCTGATCCTGCAGAACCACGGCGCCGCCGACCTCGCCGTCGATGTCAACAAGCCGGACGGTTCGCTCGCCGAGCGCGCGCGCCGCGCGATGCGGTTGCTGATCGAGACGGCGACGTTGAAGCCACCGCGCGAATCGTGGACGAGCAGCGAGGAACTGCAGCGCGAAGCCCGCGACGTGCGCGCGGCGTTCGGCGCCCTCGACGCGCTCGACGAGCCCCAGCGCCTGGATGGGGGCCAGCACCGCCTCCTGCGCCTCGAGGTCGACCTCGCGACCGGCAAGCCCCAGGACGTCGTGCAGCGCGGCGCCGCATGGCTCGCGAACGGCAACGGGCGGCCGCCGCAGGACGCCGAGCATCGTTCGCGCATGCAGCTGCTCGTCGCCGAGGCGCAACTGCTGCTGGGACGCGCGGCGGACGCGCGCAAGCTGATCGACGAACGCGACGAGGGCGCGGTCGTCGATGCCGTCGTACTGGATCTCGAAGCCCGGATCGCGCGCGCGTTGGTCGCCACCGACCTCGCTGGCGCCGTGGCGATGCTCGATCGCGTCGTGCGGCGTACGGCTGTCGAGGATGCGGCGTTTCGCGCCCGACTGGTCGAGTGGATGCAGCTCCGCCTGCGCCTCGACCCGGCCCTGCGCGAGGAGACGTTGCGTGTCGCGGCGAGCCATGCGCCCCTGTTCGCGGCGGCCGACTGTCCAGCCGAGCTGCGTGAGGCCTTCGAGCAGCTGCACACGCAGCGCTGATGGTGGGCGGGGCGCGCGGGGGAAGGTCGAGAAGGTGCTTGAGCGCGCCCGCGGCCTCGCTATGTTTCTCGCCTCACCCAACGCGGGGTGGAGCAGCCCGGTAGCTCGTCGGGCTCATAACCCGAAGGTCGGAGGTTCGAATCCTCCCCCCGCTACCACAAGGTCCGACACGGACTTACGAACGACGCCTCGGAGCCCCTGGCTCCGGGGCGTTGCCGTTTCTGGAGCCGTCGCGAACGGCGTGGACGCGGGCGCATGCGGGAGTCGGCCGACCCCGACCGCGTAAGTCGTGCGGCTGTGCGAGTTGCAGTGGGCCGAGAGGTCGAGTGCGAAACCGTCCCGAAGTTGTCTGCCCTCTCAGGGCCGGGCCTCTGGGTTCAGGACCCGAGAGCAGAAAAGAGGGGGTCGAGGAGGACGCTCTTCGAACACGCCGGTACGCGTTCAGCGATGCGCGCCCGCTGCGATCTGCTCGCTCCACAGTGGCATGCGGCTCAACCGGCGCAGCTGCTTGTCGGTTGGCGCGGCGGTTCCGGCCAGGATCGCCTCCTGGATCTTACTCTCGCACCAGTTATGAGGTTGTTCCGATGATCAAGACTCCCGTCTCAAAGCGCTGCATCGCGGCGCTGGCATTCCTTGGCTTTGTCAGTTGGCGGGCGCCCGCGGAAGCCCGCGACAATGTTGAGATCAAAGACTCGGCTGGGAGAGTTCGTGTTCGCCTGGGAGATCTGTCGGGAGACGGTGGCCTGTTCGGCCTCCAGATTCTCGACGAAGAGGGCGCCATTCGGGCTGCAGTCGGTTGCAGGCAAGGAGAGACCACTCTCGACTTGTTAGGGAGCAGTGCGACCAACCGAGTGTCGGTCAACCTGACGGATATGGGGTCAGCGGTGACCATGGGCCCGCGAGAGGGTTGGCAGTTCTTGATCGCGCGAACAACGGCGGGTGAGCTAAAAGCAACGTACACAAAGAACGGTGTGGACGATGACTCTAGGGTTGCGCTGGTCTGCCACCCAGAAGGGGATCGGCAGGCCATCTTCCGCCTCTACAACGGGTCTGATGCTGCGCTGACGATCGGTGCGGACAAGAAGGCGGCTCAGATGGAGTTGCTTCAGAACCGGTCGACGGCGGCCAGGCTCGTCGCGTTGAATGGCATGGGCAGCCGGCTTCAAATTGGGGAGCGGGGGAAGGGCATCATGCTCAACTCTCTCGTTGATGGTTCGTCGGCACTGGAGATCAGCCGCGGCAAGCCTCTCTTGAGCGTGCAAGCCTCAGAGTCGGGTGTTGGTCTCGCGATCAATCATGAGAATGGAAGCCCCGCGGTCAGGGTTGGAACCAAGGGTGCCGGAGAAATCCAAGACTCGCGTTGGGACAAGACTGGAAAAGAAACCAAAGTGCTCGAACTGGGTGGGAGTAGATAGCCGATCGCGTCGCATCCGGATACTTGCGTGCTGTACGGAGACGCGGCTGTGCCTGTGCTATCCGAGAACTCAGCCGAGCCAGTTCGAGTCCGAATTGGTCGTTCCGATTCCGTTTGTGACCGAATCGGCATCGCGCGCCACGGCCAAGCTGCACACGGCTAGCGCGGTTCGCTGTGCGAGAATCCTGCCGGCGTTGTCACAGAAGGTGCGGCCGTCAGGCCGAGCGGCGGTAGCTGCGCAGCATCCCCCGGAGCCGTTCGCCGGCAACCACCTGGGCACCCCGTCGCATTCCCCTCCGCATGTGCCATCACCATGAGGTGGAACGGGACGTCGCTCACGGCGACCCGAGTGCGGCCTGCAGAACCGCGGTCGCCTGACGCCGCATGTGATGATCTCCGCGTAGCAGGCGGCCGAGATTCGCATGCAGCGGCGAGAACCTGCCGGAACCGCCGGCGAACGGTAGGCTGCACATCGCTCCGGAGGATCCCATGCGTTCCCACTCGTTCCTTGTCGCTGCTGTGCTTCCCGTATTGACGACGCCACTCTTCGCGCAGGCGGCATGGTCGGTCGTCTATCCCTCGTCGTTGCCGCCGCTCTACCTCAATCCCGTGGTCGCTTGCCACGAGCGCTTGGGCATTGCGATCCGCTTGTTCGGTCAGACTGCTGCCGGTGGTTCGCCGAGTGCATGGCTGTTCCAAGGAAACGGTTGGAGTCCCGCTGCCGGTCCGCTGCCGCAGAACCGCGTTGGCGCCATGCTGGCGTTCGACGCGGCGCGCGACGAAGTCGTGCTGTTCGGGGGGCGCAGTTTCGGGGGGGGTATCCTCCTCGACGACACATGGCGGTGGAACGGCGCGCAATGGAGTCTCGCGACGCCGGCTGCCCGCCCGTCGGCCCGTTCCGGATCGGCGATGGGCTATGACCATCGGCGCGGTGTGATCGTGTTGTTCGGAGGCTTCTTGCCGCCGAGCGGCTACCAAGCCGACACGTGGGAATGGAACGGCGTGACCTGGACGCCGCGCAGCTTGCCCTCGGCACCGGCTGCGCGACAACAAGCGCTGCTCGCGTTCGACCCAGTGTCCGGCGCCATGCTGCTTCATGGCGGGGAAGCGAACCCCAACCTCTTCTCCGATACTTGGAGCTACGACGGAACGGGCTGGGTCGAACGCCAGCCCGTGACGGCACCGCCGCCGCGTTGGGAAGCACGTATGGTGACCGACCTCCACCGGCAGCGTGTCGTGATGCTCGGCGGCTACGGGAACGATCCGTTCGCATGGGAATGGGACGGCGCGCAATGGCACGCGTCCTACCAGCCATCCCCCGCTGCGCGTGTCGCGCCAGGACTCGTCTACGACGCAGCATTGCGACGAGTCATCGTGCACGCCGGCGCCTTGTTCGTCGGCACGGCCCTGTACGCGCTGAACGACACGTGGGTCTACCGCACGCCGCTACCCGCCGACGTGACCCCGTTCGGCAGCGGCTGCGCCGGAACCGCGGGGACGCCTGCGCTCGCGGCTGCGCCGTTCGCGCTACCGTGGCTCGGCGACACGATGCGCAACGTTGTGCAGACGATCCCGGCGGGCGAGCCCGGCGCATTCTTCGTCTCCAGCGTCGGTAGCACGTCGCCGACCCCGCTCAGTAGCTATGGCATGCCGGGCTGCGACCTGCTTGTCCCGACAGATGTCTGTGAGTTCCGGGCCGCCGCCGTCGGTCGCGCGGAATGGGCTCTGTCGATCCCGAACATCCCGTCGCTCGCAGCGGTGTCGTTTCGCCAACAGGCGTTTGTGTTGGACGCCGCCGCGAACACGCTCGGCCTCACGGCAAGCAACGCGGTGCTCGTCACGACCGGCGTTCGGTGAGGCTCGCTTGCGCGCGCGTAGCGAACGGTCGTCCATTGCGCCGCCTCGGTCGAATCGAGTCCTCCCTCCGCTACCATTTGTCCGTCACCACGGACACGAAGAACGCCCCGGGGCCGCAATGCCTCGGGGCGTCGTCGTTTCCAGCCCAGGGGCTGAGCGAGGCGCTCGCAAAGCGACCCGCGGCGACCGCCTTGCATTGCTCGTCAGCGACATGCATGGTCAGGCCATGCGCGTCCGACGCCTGATCCTGCCGGCAACGATCGCCAGCCTCCTCGCCGTCGTCGGCGCGTGCGGCGCGAAGGCTCCGGCCGATCCGAAGAACCGCGAGATCCCGTGGACCTACGGGCCAACGACCGGGGGAGCCACGGCGGAGCACGTGCGCGGAACGGGCACGAAGGGCGGACCTCCCGTCGCGGCCGGGTGGCAGTTCCGGCTGCAGGACGGCACTCGGCTCACCGTGGTGCCGTTCCGACTCGCCGAGACGCACCCGCTGTTCGGCAAGGTGGCGCTCAGCGTCGGCCTGTTCGACATCGCGGGAAAGCAGCTCGGGTCGTTTCGTTCGGAAGCGATCACGGCGCAGAACGCGACGGCTTCGTTCGACCTCACGGAAGACGTGGCGACGAAGCTCAACGACGTGGTGATCTGGTACCGCGCCCTCTGAACCGAGCGCTACCCGCGCAGCGCCCGGCCGGTTTCCGGCCGCCAGCAGCCCGGTGGGTGGCTGGGACGAAGTCGTAGACTTCGCGCCCTACCCCGCTACACTCCCGCGCCCGATACCCCGTGGTGTAATCGGTAGCACAGCAGGTTTTGGTCCTGTTGGTTCCTGGTTCGAGTCCAGGCGGGGTAACCACGACCCGGTCGGGTGAGCGCCCGCTCTTTCGACCGAAGATCTTTCTCTGAAGCGGTTTGCGATGCCCCGTGGTGTAACGGTAGCACAACAGGTTCTGGTCCTGTTTGTAAAGGTTCAAATCCTTTCGGGGTAACCAACGACGCGCGGGTCCGGAGCACCGGATCCGCGCGTTCTCTTTCGCCCCGACCGCCCGCGCCGCTCAGAGTCCTTCGCTCGCGCGGTGCAGGAAGCGGTCGGTCATGCCGGCGACGTAGTCGCACGTGACCCGGTGGTGGCCGTCGCGATCGAGGCGCGCGCGCGCCGACGCGGGCAGCCGATCCGGAGCGGCGAGCAAGGCCGCGAACACCTTGCGGATGCGCGCCGCCCCGTCGTGCATCACCGACAGCACGCGCGGCGACTTGTAGAAGCGCGCGCGCAGGAACTCGAGCAGCTCCTGCGCCAGCACGGTCATCGTTCCGCTGTGCTGGATGCGCGGCGGCGTGCCGCCGGCCGGCGCGGTCGCGATCGCGGCATCCGCGGTCTCGACCAGGTCGTGGATCAGCAGCGACGCGACCTCGCTGACAATGCGTTGGCGATTGGCGCTGCCGGCCGAACCGC
This sequence comes from uncultured bacterium, assembly GCA_937952215.1. Taxonomy (GTDB): domain Bacteria; phylum Planctomycetota; class UBA1135; order UBA1135; family UBA2386; genus UBA2386. The sequence goes on along the minus strand of CALFZH010000059.1, from coordinate 157,603 downwards.
GTGCCGCCTGCCACAGGCGCAGTTCGGCGGCTTCGCCTTCGGCGAACAGGCCCGCGCGCAGCCCATCGTCGAGATCGTGGCTGAGGTAGGCGATCTTGTCGCAGGCGTCGACGAGGTGCGCTTCCAACGGCATCGGGGGCTTGGGCAGCAGGTCCGGGCTCAGCGGGAAGCCGTCCGGGATCCGACCCTTCAGCAGGCTCGCGCGCACCGCGAACGTCAAGTTCAGCCCGTGGCCGTGGCTGTAGCGATCTTCGAGCCAGTCGACGATGCGGGCGCCCTGGGCGTTGTGGCGGAAGCCGCCGTGGTCGGCCATCGCTTCGTGCAGCGCTTCTTCGCCGACGTGACCGAACGGCGGATGCCCGAGGTCGTGCGCGAGGGCGATCGCCTCGGCCAGGTCGTCGTTGCAGCGCAGCGCCCGCGCGACGCTGCGGCTCATCTGCGCCACTTCGAGCGAGTGCGTCATCCGGCTGCGGTAGTGGTCGCCCTCGAAGGCGGCGACGACCTGGGTCTTGTGCTGCAGGCGCCGGAACGCCGTCGCGTGCAGGACGCGGTCGCGGTCGCGCTGGAAGACCGTCCGCAGTGGGTCCTCGGTCTCGGGGAGACGACGCGGCCCGGCCGAACGACTGGGCGTCGCCCAGCGGCACAGCCACCGTAGCTCGCGGTCTTCGTGGTCTTCGCGGCGCAGCCAGACCATCGCCAGAGGCTACTGCCGTCGACGACGGCGAGAAAATCGCCCGGCAGGCAAGGCCTGCCGAGCGGATGGTACCCCCAAGGGGATTTGAACCCCTGTCACATGACTGAGAATCACGGATCCTAGGCCGCTAGACGATGGGGGCCCGTAGGAGGGCGAAGGTTCTAGAGAACGCGCGCGCATGGGTCAAGTGCGCACGGCTCCGTGGGCGATCCTGGAATGTTCCCGCGGTACGCTCGTTTCGCGGCCGCTCGGCGCGTAGATGGCGCCGTCCCTTCGTCCGCGCGACGCGAACCCCACTCCAACGATGCACACCTCGACCGCCTCGTTCCTCTCCCTCCTCCTGATGGCCCCTGTTGCCGATGGCTGGCTTGGCATCTACCTCGACAGCGAACGCACGGAAGCCGTGGTGGTCGAGGTCATCCCGGAGAGCCCGGCGGCGAAGGCCGGGTTGCAGGCGGGCGACGCGTTGCTCGCCGTCGACGACAAGGCGACGCCGACGCGCGAGGAGTTCGTCGGCGCGATTCGCGCCGGCAAGGCCGGGGATCGGGTGCGCATCCAGGTGCGTCGTGGCGAACAGGAACACGTCGTCGTGGTGCGGCTCGGGGAGCGCCCCGACGAGGTGGCGGCCCCGACGGCGCCCACGGCGCCGCGGCAAGTGCAGCCCAAGGCTCGGGAACTGCCCCGCCCGGCGGCAGAGCCAGCACCCCAGCAACGTGGCTACCTCGGGCTCGCGGTGGGCGAGGGCGAGAGGGGCATCGTGGTCGATCGCGTGGTTCCGGACGGCCCGGCGGCGGCGGCGGGCATCGTCGAAGGGGACATCGTGACGAAGGTGGGTGACACCCAGATCGGCTCGCTCGAGGACCTCGATCGCGCGCTGCAGACGATGCCGCCCGGTCGCCAGGTTGCCGTCGGCCTGCGTTCCGAGGCGGGCGTGCGTTCGGTCATGGTGACGCTCGGCAAGCGGCCCGGCACCGCCACGGCCGAGGCGCGTCAGCCGGCGATCGCCGTGGCGCCGATGAAGGCGGAGCCGCCGCCCCCGACGCCCGCGCCGGCCACGAGCAAGTCGCCGTCGGCCGATCTCGAGGCCGAACTGCAGGCCCTGCGCGCCGAACTCGCCGAACTGCGCAAGCAGCTCGAAGCGCTGCGCCAGGACAGCAAGGGCAAGGGCAAGGGCAAGGAATAACCCGCGCCCGGCGGCGTCCGAGGCGTCGTGCCGAGGAATGCGCGCGCTGCCGTGGACTCGCCGCTGCCTTCGGCCGACGCTGCCGCATCGCCGATGGACCGCACGTCCGCCGACCTCGCTCCGAGCCTCGCGTCCGAACGCGCCTCGCGACCGCTGCTGCGCGGCCCTTCCCGCGTCGCCGTGACCGGCGGTGCGGGTTTCGTCGGCAGCCACCTGGTCGAAGAACTGCTCGCGCGCGGGCACTCCGTGCACGTCGTCGACGACCTCTCCACCGGCAACCTCGACCATCTCGCCAGCGTCGCGGGGCACGACCGGCTGCGCGTCACCGTCGCATCCGTCGCCACGCCGGCGGGCGCGGCCGCGGCCTGCGAACGCGCCGACTTCGTGTTCCACCTGGCGGGCGTCGTCGGCGTGCAGCGTCTGGCGAGCGAACCGCTCGCGGTCATGCAGCGCAACTTGCACGCAACCGAGCAGCTGCTCGCGGCGGCGGCCGCGGCGCGCGTGCCGGTGTTGCTCACCTCGAGCAGCGAGGTCTATGGCGATGGGCCGGTGCCGTTCCACGAACACCAACCCGTGCGTCCTGGCGCGACCGAGGGTGCGCGCGGCGGGTATGCGTGCGCGAAGGCGATGGGCGAGTGGCTCGCCTTCGGGCATGCCGAAGCGAGCGGCCTTCCGGTGGTCGTCGCGCGCCTGTTCAACACCGTCGGGCCGCGGCAGTCGGGGGCTGATGGCATGGTGTTGCCCCGGTTCGTGGCGCAGGCGCTCACCGGCGAACCGATCACCGTCTACGGCGATGGCCGGCAGACACGCTGCTTTGCCGCCGTCGGCGACGTCGTGCGGTCGCTCGCCGATCTCGCCGCGGCCCCGGGCGGTTGCGGGCGTGTGGTCAACGTCGGCAGCGACCAGGAGACGAGCGTGATGGCGCTCGCCGAGATCGTCCGCGCCGCCACCGGCAGCCGTTCGCCGATCCACGCGGTGCCGTTCGGCGACGTGTTTCCGCGCGGGTTCGTCGACCCAAGCCGCCGCGTGCCGTCGCTGCAGCGTCTCCAGCAGCTGATCGGCTGGACGCCGTCGCGTCCGTTGGTGCGCATCGTCGACGAGTTCGTCGCCTGGGCACGCGAACGCCCGGTGGCAGCGCTGGCTGCCTTCACCGGGCCGGGCGTGGTCGCGTAGTCGGCCCCGCTGTTGTGCGCGGCGAGCGGCTCCGTATCGTGTTCGCCCCTTGTTCGCGCGCGCCGGTCAAGTCCTGGTTGTCGACGAAGCCATGGCGGGCATCCGGCTGCTCGACCTGCTGGCGCGCGAACGCCCCGCTGCCGGGCGCGTGCACCGCGAACTGCTCGCGGCGGGGGAGGTGCGGCTGAACGGCGCGACCTGCCTGCACGACCGTCGGTTGCGCGGCGGCGATGTCGTCGAGGTCGTTCCGCCCGCGGTCCCGGCGCCGAGCGGTCCTCGGTCGAGCGCCCGCACGCTGCCGGCGGTCCTGTTCGAGAGCGAGTCGGCGCTCGTGGTCGCCAAGCCCGCCGGCGTGCCGACGGTGCCTGACCGCAGCGGCGCCGACCGCGGCCTGCACGGCATGCTCGAAGCCCTGCGGCCGGGCGCGGACCTGCGCATCGTGCATCGGCTCGATCGGGACACCTCCGGGTGCTTGCTGCTCGCCAAGGGCCTTGGCGCCGCCCGCCACTTCGACACCCAGTTCGCCGAACGCCTCGTCGAGAAGGTCTACGTCGCCGTCGTGCACGGCGTGCCCGCGCGCTCCGAGTTCACGATCGACGCCTGGCTCGGCCCGGACCGCCGTCGCCCGGGCAAGGTCGTCGCCAGCGCCACCGAACAGACCGGCTTCCGCGCCGCGCAGACGCTCGTTCGCGTGCGGCAGGCCTTCGCTGCGCACGCGCTGCTCGAGCTGCGGCCGGCCACCGGCCGTGGTCACCAGCTGCGGGTGCACCTGCAGTCGGTCGGTCACCCGATCGCCGGGGATCGCGACTACGGCGGCGAGCCGCTGCTGCTCTCGCGGATCAAGCCCGGCTACAAGTTGCGCGTCGGCGTCGACGAACGGCCGCTGGCGCCGCGCATGTTCCTGCACGCCGAGCGCCTCGCGTTCCGCGATCTCGACGGCACGCCCGTCGAGGTGACGACGCCGCTGCCCGACGACCTGGCGCCGGCCTTGCGCCAGCTCGACCACCACGACGAAGCCCGGAGACGCCCGTGCGACTGAAGACGATCCCCGAGGACTTCCACGTGCGTGAACTGCTGCAGTGGCCCGACGTGCCCGGCGGCGACCACGTCGTGCACCTGCTGCACAAGGAGAAGCTGTCGACGCCGGAGGCGCTGTCGTTGCTCGCGCGCGAGGCCGACGTCGACCGCGGCGCCATCGCCTATGCGGGCCTGAAGGACCGCCAGGCGGTGACCGACCAGTTCGTGTCGATCGAACGGCGCGCCGTCGAGCTCAAGCTGCCCAACCTTCGGCTGCAGCCGGTCGGCACCACCGATCGGCCGCTGACGAGCCGGCTGAGCACCGGCAATGCGTTCACGATCGTCGTGCGCGATCTGGTGCCGCATCGCGCCGCCCAGTTGCGCCGGGCGCTGCCGTCGTTGGTCAAGACCGGGTTCCCGAACTACTTCGACGACCAGCGCTTCGGCTGCCTGCGCCACGGCCAGGGCTTCCCGATGCGCAGCGTGCTGCTCGGCGACTTCGAACGCGCGCTGCAGCAGTTCATCGCCGAACCGTCGCCGGTCGCGATCAGCGGCGACGTCAAGTTGAAGCGCACGCTGCAACTGCGGTGGCGGGACTGGGAGAGCTGTGCGCGCATCGCTCGTGGCCCTGCCTACCAGCCGCTGTTCGCCCACCTGATCGAGCGTCCGGACGACTTCCGCGGCGCGCTCGAGCACGTGCCGCTGCGCCAGCGGGTCATCCACGCCTTCGCCTACCAGTCGTTCCTCTGGAACCGAGCAGTCAGTCGCATGCTGCGCGGCGGTGTCGACAGTTCGCAGCGCCTGCGCCTGTCGACGCTCGCCGGCGACCTCCTGGCCTGGAAGTACCTGGCGCCTGAACGCGAGGAGAAGCTGAAGGTGATGCAGACGCCGCTGTTCGGCCCCGAGGGCACGGGGGGCAGCGAGCCGTTCCGGCGCGCGATGATCGAAGAACTGCAGGCTGCGGGCCTGCGCCGCGCGGACTTCACCGACCACGTCGTGCCCGGGATGATCTGGAAGGAGGAGCCGCGCGCGGTGCTGGCGAAGCCGACCGACGTCGCCGACGTGCGCCTCGAGCCAGACGACCTCAACGACGGCCAGGTCAAGGCGACGCTGCAGTTCGCGCTGCCGCGTGGCGCCTACGCGACGATGTTGATCAAACGGCTGTTCGCGCCGAGTTGGTTCCAGCGGTCGCCGATGGACGGCGACGACGGGCCACACGGATCGCGGGGCGGCCACGGACCGGAAGCAGACGAGGACGACGCATGAGCGAGCGCACGTTGGGCATCATCGGTGGGTCGGGCATCTACGAACTGCCGGGCCTCGAGAACCGGAAGGAGGTCGTCGTCGACACGCCGTTCGGTCCGCCGAGCGACGCGTTGATCACCGGCACGATGTTCGGAGTGCGCATGGCGTTCCTGCCGCGCCACGGTCGCGGCCATCGCCTGGCGCCGCACGAACTGCCGTTCCGCGCCAACCTGCACGCGATGAAGCAGCTCGGCATGGAGGCCGTCGTCGGCATCTCGGCGGTCGGCTCGATGCAGGAGCACATCCAACCGGGGCACCTCGTGCTGGTCGACCAGTTCATCGATCGCACGCGCGGCCGCACCACGGAGTCGACGTTCTTCGGCGACGGCTGCGTCGCGCACGCGCACTTCGCCGACCCGGTGTGGGAGCCGCTGCGCCAGCTCGCGCTGCAGGCCGCGCGCGCTGCCGGCGCCACCGCGCACGACGGCGGCACCTACGTCTGCATGGAGGGGCCGTTGTTCAGCACGCGCGCCGAGTCGCGGCTGTACCGCAGCTGGGGCGCCACGGTGATCGGCATGACCAACCTGCAGGAGGCGAAGCTCGCGCGCGAAGCCGAGATCGCCTACACGACGGTCGCGCTGGTCACCGACTACGACTGCTGGCACGAGAGCGAGGCCGACGTCGACGTCAGCGCCGTGCTCGCGGTGATCCGGCAGAACGTCGACCTGGCGCGGCGCGTGGTCGTCGAGTTGGCGCGCCGCATCGCCAGCGCGCCCGAGCCGATCCGCGACGCGGGCAGCATGCGGCACGCGGTGATGACGCACCGGGACGCGATCAGCGCCGACGCACGGCGGCGGCTGCAGCTCCTGATCGGCCAGCACATCGGCTGAGGACGGCTGCGCCGGCGCGCGTCGGCGGCGTTCCCTTGGGGTCGTCGGGAGGGCTCGTGGACCCGCACGCAACCTGGTCCGTACGTGCCACGGGCCCGGCGGTCTCGCGACCACCGGGCCCGTGGCGTGTCCGGCACTCAGTAGACGCTCACGTAGGTCTCGAGTGCCTTGCTCGTCACCAGCCCCGCCGGGTTGGTCGGGAAGACGTAGTTGACCTGCGCGACGCCCTGGACGAACAACTGCACACCCAGTGGGGCGAGCGGCGGAATCGTGAAGGCCCACGTGTCGTTCGGCACGTTGTTGGGCAGGAAGAAGACGTTGACCAAGCCACCCAACGTCAGGTGCGCGAGGCACGGGCTGTTGAGCTGGCCGAACGACGCGGTCAGCAGGCTCGTGCCGGGAACGTCCGCGGCGAAGCCGACCGCGAGCGCGCTAGCGTAGAAGTTCTGCGACACCCACTGCGGGATGTTGTGCGCCGTCCAGACGACCGGCGTCCCCGGGATCGGCGCCGGCGTCGCGGTGATCTCGTAGCCAGGGACGCAGGCCGCACCGTACTGGTAGTGACGGGCGTAGCCGGCCGAGCCGACGACGACGTTGTCGATGAAGGCATCGTTGCCGAAGCCGGACGTGCCGAGGAACCGGATCCGGTTGGTGCCGGGCGTCAGCGCGAAGCTGCGGTTCTTCCACTGGCTGGCCGTCGGGGTGAACTGGCCGGTGTAGGGAGCGGTGTAGAGCACGCCACCTGGCTGGTTGGTCATCGTGACGACGGTCGCCCACGTGACGCCACCGTCGTTGGACTCTTGCAGCGCGATGGTGTCCCACGACGCGAGGTTCGGCGGGTAGTTCGTGCCGGCCACGTCGAAGAACGCGCGGTCACCACCGCCGGTCGGGAACAGGAGAACCGGGCCGGTCAGGTGTGCGGTGTTCCCCGCGCCCCACGTCCGGAAGTTGAACCGCACGGCCTGCGCGCCGACGCCGAAGGCGCTCACCGGACGGAGGCCCGGACCCACGGTACCGCCGCTGTTCGTCCAGCAGCCGGTGAAGCCGGCTTCGAAATCCTGCGGGTTCCCCGTCGGGTCCATGTCGATCTGCACCGAGGCGGTCGTCACCGAGCTGCCGCTGGGGGTGCAGCCGACGGTGCAACGGTAGTACGTCGTCGCCGATTGGCTGATGACCTGCGTGGGAGCCATGCCGAGTTGGCTCCAGTTGAGGTCGTCCGCGCTGTACTCCCACAGGTAGGTGACGTCGGTGCCAGGCGTCGCGTTCTGCAGCCCGAGCGTGTAGTTCACGCCGTCGCAAGCGAAGGCCGGGGCGCCCGTCACGTTACCGGGGGCCGGAAAGCCCGAGCAGAGGGCCTGGGCCGGAGCGGCCGCGGCGAGCAGCGACAGGGCTGCCGTCGAGAGAAGGAGCTTGTTCATGTCCGGGTGGCGTGGAAAGCAGAAGGCGAACCGCGCACGGAATTCACGCAATCGCCGCGTTCGATGCTACTCGAACTTGCGGCCTCGCCTGCGTGGCTCCTTGCGCGTGCGGCTGGGCGGCGCGGGACGTTCCGTGGGCCGCAACATCGTTGCAGTCGTCCGTGTGGTGGCGAACCGCGTGGCCGCCAGGCGTTGCCGGCCGCGTGCTCGGCCCCGCGGCGGGACGGCGAACGGTGCGTCGTCGTGGCTCGCTGGCCTCGCGCCGAACCTCCAGGGGTACCGCGTGGAGGCGGTCCGTACATGCCACGGGCCCGGCAGTCTCTCGACCACCGGGCCCGTGGCGTGTCCGGCGCAGCGCGCCGGCTCAGGCGCTCAGAAGGCGCCGACGTAGGTCTCGAGTGCGCGGCTCGTCACCAGGCCCGACGGGTTGGTCGGGAAGACGTAGTCCGTCTGCGCGACGCCCTGGAGGAACAACTGCGCGCCCAGCGGGGCGAGCGGCGGGACCGTGAAGTTCCACGTGTCGGTCGGCGCGTTGCCGGGCAGGAAGAAGACGTCGACCAGGCCACCCAACGTCAGGTGCGCGAGGCACGGGCTGTCGAAGGTGCCGAACGACGCGGTCAGCAGGTCCGTGCCGGGGACGTCCGCGGCGAAGCCAACCGCGAGCGCGCTACCGTAGATGCCCATCGACACCCACTGCGGGATGTTGTTCGCCGTCCAGGTGACCGTCGTCCCCGGGGTCGGCGCCGGCGACGCGGTGATCTCGTAACCCGCGACGCAAGCCACGCCGTACTGGAGGTGGCGGGCGTAGCCGGCCGCGCCGATGACGACGTTGTCGATGAAGCAGTCGTTGCCCCAGCCCGACACGCCACGGAAGCGCACGCGGTTGGCGCCGATGCTCAGCGGGTAGCTGAGGTGCTTCCATTGCGCGGCAGTGGGAACGAACGGCGCCCCGACGGCGCCGCCGGTGTTCCACAGGCCACCAAGGGCGTTGGTGCCCGTCACGATCGTGGACCAGGTCACGCCGCCGTCGGTCGATTGCTCGACCGTGATCGTGTCTGGACCGTAGCTGGGCCAGATGGCGCCCGCGGTGTCGAAGAACAGCCGGTCCCCTGCGTTGGTGTTGAGGACCGGGCTCGTCAGGAGGCCCGTCTGCCCATTGCCGGCGCCGGCCCAGCCGTCGAACGCGAACCGCACGGCCTGCGCACCGACGCCGAAGCCGCTCACCGGACGGAGGTCCGGGCTCACGCCGCCGCCGGTGTTCGACCAGCAGCCGCTGAAGCCGGCTTCGAAATCCTGCGGGTTCGTCGCCGTCGGATCGACGGTGACGAGCAGCCCGTTCGACGACGTCGTCGTGCTCGAGGCCGCGCAGGTGACGTCGCAGTGGTAGGTCGTGTTGGCGAGGAGGAACGCGGTGTACGTCGCTGCGTTCGCCCCGGTGACCAGGTTGCCGTTCGCGTACCACTGGTAGGTCACGCCGGTTCCCAGCGTGGCGTTCTGCAGGCCCAGAGCGATCGTCGAACCAGCACAGACCGGCGCCGCGGGGCCAGTCGTGTTGCCGGGTGCCGGAGCGCCGCTGCACGCGGGCTGGGGCTCGGAGAGGACCACGTCGTCGACGCTGAGCCAGAAGTCCGCCGTCGGCGTCCGCACGCCGCGAATGCGAACGTAGACCGGCCCGGCGGGGGGCGTGAAGCTGACCGACTTGGCGATGCAGGACGCGGTCTGCGCTTCGTTGGTGTAGCTCGCGATGAGGTTCCAGGGGCCACCCGTGGTCGTCGACCACTCCGCATGCACCGAACCCCACGACCCTACCGTTGGCACCTGCGTGCCGTTGTCGTAGCACCGGTAGGAGAAGCCGAGGTTGACCGTTCCACCGAGCGACGTGAGGCCTGGTGAACGGAAGGACGTGGTCGGGGAGAAGCCGTAGAGGTTGGAGCGGATGCTGCCACCCGAGCCGCTGCAGTTGGGCCAGAGATACCAATCGGGGCCGAAGCCGCCGGTGAGCGTCCAGCCTTGGGCATTCGTGTTGAACGTGTAGTTGGCAGAGACCTGGGCCGAAGCGGCCGCGGCGAGCAGCGACAGGGCTGCCGTCGAGAGAAGGAGCGTGTTCACCTTGGGCTTCGCTGGAAGGAGAAGACGAGACGCGCAGGGGCTTCACGCGATCGCCACGTTGATCCTACTCGGCCTTGCGGCCTTGCCAGCGTGGCTCGCTGGCCTCGCGCCGAACCTCCAGGGGTACCGCGTGGAGGTGGTCCGTACATGCCACGGGCCCGGCAGTCTCTCGACCACCGGGCCCGTGGCGTGTCCGGCGCAGCGCGCCGGCTCAGGCGCTCAGAAGGCGCCGACGTAGGTCTCGAGTGCGCGGCTCGTCACCAGGCCCGACGGGTTGGTCGGGAAGACGTAGTCCGTCTGCGCGACGCCCTGGAGGAACAACTGCGCGCCCAGCGGGGCGAGCGGCGGGACCGTGAAGTTCCACGTGTCGGTCGGCGCGTTGCCGGGCAGGAAGAAGACGTCGACCAGGCCACCCAACGTCAGGTGCGCGAGGCACGGGCTGTCGAAGGTGCCGAACGACGCGGTCAGCAGGTCCGTGCCGGGGACGTCCGCGGCGAAGCCAACCGCGAGCGCGCTACCGTAGATGCCCATCGACACCCACTGCGGGATGTTGTTCGCCGTGTAGACGACCGGCGTTCCCGGGGTGGGAGCCGGCGACGCGGTGATCGCGTAACCAGCGACGCAGGCCACACCGTACTGGTAGTGACGGGCGTAGCCGGCCGGGCCGACGACGACATTGTCGATGAAGGCATCGTTGCCGAAGCCGGACGTGCCGAGGAATCGGATCCGGTTGGTGCCGGGCGTCAGCGCGAAGCTGCGGTTCTGCCACTGGCTGGGCGTCGGGACGAACTGGCCGCTGTAGACCGCGGTGTAGAGCAGGCCTCCGGGTTGGTTGTCCATCGTGACGACGGTCGACCACGTAGCGCCACCGTTGCTCGACTCTTGCAGCGCGATGGTGTCCCACCACGTGAGGACCGGCGGGTAGTTCGTGCCGGCCACGTCGAAGAACACGCGGTCACCGAGGTTGGTCGCCGGGAGGACCGGGCTGGTCACGTGGCCCGTGGTGGCCGCTCCCCACGACCAGTAGTTGAACCGCACGGCCTGCGCGCCGACGCCGAAGGCGCTCACCGGGCGGAGGTCAGGGTTCACGCTGCCGCCGAGGTTCGACCAGCAGCCGCTGAAGCCCGCTTCAAAATCCTGCGGGTTCGTCGCCGTCGGATCGACGGTGACGAGCAGCGGGTTCGACGGCGTCGTCGTGCTCGAGTTCGTGCAGGTGACGTCGCAGTAGTACGTCGTGTTGGCGAGGATCAACGCATTGTACGTCGCTGCGTTCGCCCCGGGGACCAGGGCGGCGTTCGCGTACCATTGGTAGGTCACGCCGGTTCCCGGCGTGACGCTCTGCAGGCCCAGAGCGATCGTCGAACCAGCACAGACCGCCGCGGCGGGGCCAGTCGTGTCGCCGGGTGCCGGAGCGCCGCTGCACGGCGGTTGGGCCTCGGAAAGGACAACGTCGTCGACGTGGAGCCAGAAGTCAGGCGTTGCGCCCGTCTGCACGCCGCGAACGCGCACATAGACCGGGCCGGCCGGAGGCGTGAAGGTCACCGACTTGGCGATGCAGGCGGCGGTCTGCGCTTCGTCGGTCCAGGTCTGGATGATGGTGTAGGGGCCACCGACGGCCGTCGACCACTCCGCGTGCACCGAACCCCACGGCGCCGACGTTGGGCCGTTGGGGGAGTTGTAGTCGCGGCACCTGTAGGAGAAGTCGAAGGTGACCATCCCGCCGAGGGACGTCAACGCCGGCGACCGGAAGGTCGTGGTCGCGGAGCCGCTGTAGATATTGGAGCGGATGCTGCCACCGGCGCCGCTGCAGTTGGCCAAGTTGCTCCAACCTGGCGAGAAGCCGCCGGAGAGCGTCCAGCCTTGGACGGTCGTGTCGAACGTGTAGTTGCCAGTGACCTGGGCCGAAGCGGCCGCGGCGAGCAGCGACAGGGCTGCCGCCGAGAGAAGAAGCTTGTTCATGTTTCGGATTTCGTGGAAAGGGGGAGACGAGACGCGCATGGGGGGCCACGCGAGTCGAGGCAGCAGAAGCTACCTCATGATCAACGAGGTACCTCCCCCCTCTTTTTCGTGGCGGGTGCGACGTTGCGAGACGGACTTTCCGCGGGCCGTAACACAGCCGAGAGCGCGACGACGAAGTCGCGTCGTCAAGGGACGTGGTGTGGCGTTCGGGCGACCGACCGATCCCGCCGAGCCGACGGTCTCGCGTCGGTCGCGTGGCTGTAACGTGTTGTTCGCGGGCCTGCCGCAACGCACGCGTGTGCGGTGCGAACGAACGTGGTGTTGTTCGCGTGGATGTCCCTGCTCGCTGAAGTGCACGTCGTGCTGCTGCGCCCGCGCTGGGCGAGCAACCTCGGCGCCGTCGCGCGCGCGATGAAGAACTTCGGCCTGCGCCGCCTGTCGCTCGTCGATTCGCGCATCGGCTCGTGGACGGATGCATGGCGCCTGGCCGTGCACGCGGGCGACGTGCTGGGGGCGGCGACGAACCACGCCGAGCTCGAGACGGCACTCGCGTCCGCAACCTGGGTGGTGGCGACGAGCGATCGGCCGCCGCCCGGTGCGCGCGTGCTGACGCCGCGCGATGTCGCTGTCGAAGCGCAGCGACTCGGCGCGCCGACGCTGGTGTTCGGCGGCGAGCAGAACGGGCTGTTTCCGGCCGAGCTGTTGCGCGCGCACGTCGTGTCGACGATCCCGGTCGCGAGCGAGCAGTCGTCGCTCAACCTAGCGCAGGCGGCGTGCGTCTACTTCGCCGAACTGTTCGCGGCGCACGGTTCGGCGCCGGCCGCCGAGGCGCCGCGCGTTCCGGCCGCGAGTGCGGCGATGATGCAGCGCGTCGAGGAAGCGCTCGCGCGGCTGCTGGCGGACAGCGCCTTCGGCGACGCATCGCGCGGCCGCCACGCGATCGCCGAGCTCATGCAGCCGTTGTGGCGCGCGCGGCTCGACGACGACGAGGTGCGCGAGTGGCTGGTCGCGCTCGGCAAGGCGGCGCAGACGCCGCGCCGCGCCCCGCCTCAGGGTTGAACGACGATGCTCAGCGCGTTCGACGCGGTGAAGCCGAACGGTCCGCACGGGTCGACGACCGCCGCCTGCATCGCGAACGGGAAGCCGATCGGCGCGGTGGCCGGCAGCGGGAGCGTGAACCGCAGGCTGCCGAGCGCGCTGGTGGTCGCGTTCGCCACGACGAGGCCGTTGAAGTCGATCCAGACGTCGACGCCTTCGACGAGGACCGGCGTCGGCACCGTGCCGAGCGAGGCGGCCCACAGGGCTGGCGCGTTCGCGGGCGTTCGCGTGCAGGCGACGCCGAACGCCAGGTTGCCGGCGCTGGCCGCGCTGGTCGGCGCGAGTTCGAGCGGCCCGAGGCAGCCGGGCGTGCTCGCGCCATGCGGCGATGGCAGCAGCGGCGCGTTGAGCACCAGTGGGTTTGGCGTGTAGGTCACGCCGCCGACCGCCGTCGCGTGCAGCGTGCTGCTGGTGTCGAACGTGGAGCCGTCGAGGTTCCAGGTCGAGACGCGGCCGGGCACCGCGTAGAGCGCCTGGAATCTCGTCGCCTGGATCTCCGCCTGCGTGCGCGCGAACGGCCACAGCCGCACTTCGTCGATCTGCCCGTTCCAGACTTCGATCGGCGTCGCCACGTCGCTGCCCTTGCCGATGCGCAGCACTTCGTTGCCGACGTCGCGGATCGGCAGGCCGTTGCCGGTCGCCTGGCCGACCTGCGTGCCGTTCACGAAGAGCCGCGCGAAGGCGCCGTCGTAGGTCGCCGCGACGTGGGTCCAGGTGTTGAGCTGGCCCGCTGCGAACGTCCAGTTGACGGTCACGGCTGCGTTGTTGGTGGTCACGACCTTCCAACGCAACACGCGCGCCCCGACGTTGTCGGCGTTGATGCGCAGGAAGTAGTCCTCGGAACCGCCGACGGACAGACCCTGGCGCACGACCGTGGGGTATCGCCAACCGGTCGGCAACGTCGCGTCGTCGTAGGTGATCCACGCCTCGACCGTGATCCCGCTCTGCGGCACGACCTGCGGCGAGTAGGGGACCTCGATGTAACCGTCGATCAGGTTGCTGAACGCGACGCCGACGTTCTGGGCGGTGGCGGTGGTGGCGAACAGCAGGATGGCGCCCAGGGCGCCGAGGTGCGTGGGGTGGATGCGCATGGGTGGGGTTGCTGGCGGTTGCTGCAGGGTAGCCCTCAGGCGATGGCGGCGGGGGGAACGGCCGGGGGAATCGGCTGCTGCGGCTCGCCGCAACGCTCCGCCGCTGCTCACCGGGGCAAGGCCACGCGGGTCCGGCGCGCACTTCCCGGCGCATCGGCGCGGCGCCAAAAGAAACGGGCCGCGCATGGCGGCCCGTCGGGAATGGCTCCTCGAGTAGGACTTGAACCTACGACCCGGTGATTAACAGTCACCTGCTCTACCAACTGAGCTATCGAGGATCGCGACCGGCCTTCGACCGGTTGGGGGCGAGAACCTTAGCGACGTCGTCGGCACCGTCAAGTTTGCCGCGCGCACGATCGCGCATGGTCGGCGACGAAACGAACGCGGGCCGCCGCACCGAGTCGATGCGACGGCCCGCGCGTGCGCCGTGGCCGATCAGCCCTTGGCGACCTCGAACTTGCGCAGTCGCAGTTCCTTCGTCGCGGCCAGCGCCTCCTTGGCGGCGGCTTCGGTGAAGGCCTTCTTGTCCTTCACGAACACCAGCGCCTTGCCGTTCAGCCCGTTCGGGTGAACGCGGATGACACCTTCCAACTTGCTCAAGACGTCACGCGTCTCGATGGCGGTGCCCATTCAACCCAATCCGGCGATCGCGATCTCGTAGACCACTTCGGCCTTCGGCATCTCGACCTCGGTCAGCCGCGTGATCGTCACGCCGCCGGCGCGGCCCTTGGACAGCGCGAGGTTGAGGTCTGCGAGTTCCGGCGTCTTCTTGCCCGGCTCGAAGTAGCCGACACCGGTGGTGTCGAAGATCAGGTTCTTGAGGTTCTCTTTTGCGAGGATGTCACGCACCCTCTTGGCCTGTGAGGCCGCGCCTCAACCACTGATCCCGGACGCTTCGATCTTCCAGAGCTTCTCGACGGCTCCCGTCGCCTTTGCCGGCTGCGCTTCGGTCTGCGCCGAAGCCGGCAACGCGAAGGCGAACGCCGCGAGCAGCACGCCTGCCGTGATTCGCATCGTTGTCTCCTGAGTGGGGCACGTTCGGGTCCGCCACATGGCCGACCGGAACGTGGCGGGAGTATCGGCGGGACGGGTGGTAGAGGCAAACCCCTGAGCCCAGGAAACTCTCGTCACAGCGTCGTCCCAGGGTGGGGCTACGGGTCGGCGAATCGCCAGGCCGGAAGCGCTGGCGGCACCTCGCGGTCGGCCAGGGCGGCCCGCAGCACCGCGATGGGGATGGAGTTCTGCCGCAGCACGGCGTCGTGGAACGCCTTCTCCGAGCTGCCGCCGACGGTCACGCGCTCGTGGTGCAGGGCGCGCAGCTGCAGGCCGCCGAGCATGTAGGCCGCCTGGTACAAGGGGCCGTAGAGGCCGCCGAACGACCGCCGAACCTCGCCCTCCGCGGCGGCGCGCTCGTGACCGACGCGGTCGACGAGGTAGTCGACGCACTGCGGCCCGGTCCATCGGCCGAGATGGAAGTTGAGGGAGAAGACGATGCGGGCGCAGCGGTGCTTGCGCCAATACAGCATGCCGACCTTGTCCTCGGGGCTCTTGCCGAGGCCGAGGTCGTAGAGGCGCATCTCCCAGTAGAGCGCCCAGCCCTCGATCCAGAACGGCGTGTCGAACATCTCGCGCCAGGGGCGGTGCCGCGCCTGCGAGTACTGCTGCAGCCAGTGGCCGGGGATCAGTTCGTGGTGCACCGTCGCGCGGCAGAAGTGCACGTTGTTGCTGCGCAGTGCCTGCAGCTTCTCGATGTGCGCCATCGCGTCGGTCGGGAACGACACGTGGATCGTCTCGCCGCCGAGGAAGAACGGGTTCGTGCGCTGCCCCTCGCGCGACATCATGCTCATCCGCCAGCACTCCTTGGCCAGCGGCGGGATCGTGATCAGGTCGCGCTGCTCGAGGAAGTCGATCGCCTCGTGCGCGAGTTCGCGGATCAACGCGGGCTGTTCGCCGGGCGGCCGGTGGCGTTGCTTCGTGCGTTCGAGCGCCTCGCGCCAGTCCTGGCAGCCCATCGCCGTCGCCGCGGCGGCCATCTCGGCGTCGCACCACGCGAACTCGCGCTCGGCGATCGCGACCAGTTCGCTCGGCGCGTACGGGATCCACTCGTGCGCGAGCTCGGCCCGCAACGCCTCCTCGCCGATCGGATCGCCGATCAGGGAGCGATCTTCGCCGGCGGGGGCCGCGGCCTGCAGCGCGTTCTGCAGCGCGGTCAGCGCGGCGATGGCCTCGGCCTGCGGCGCCCGCACCCACCACGCGAACTGCGGGTCGTAGCCGTCGTGGTGGTCGAACCAGGCGCGCAGCGTGCGCAGCAGCGCGCCGAGCATGGTCGCCCCGCGCGCCGGCAAGGCCGCGTCCATCGCCGGCAGGCTGCCGGCGGCCAGGGCCTCCCGCACGCGGACGGCGGCGCTGGCGATGCCGCTCACGGTCGCCGCCGCCTCCTTGGCGTCGACGTCCTCGAGCCGCCGACGGGCCTCGCCGAGCTGCACGATCGCTGGGGCGAACGGCAGCAGCGGCGCCAGTTCGGCCTCGCGCCCGGCCTCGCGCTGCAGCGCGTGCAGCGAACGCCGCACGTGGTTGTCGAGCAGCAGCCACTCGATGCGCGCGTCGTGGCCGAGTGCCGCGAAGTCGAGCGCGTCGAGTTCGCGCCGCTCCTGCTGCCAGCGCGTGAACATCCGCGCGCGGCGTTCGGGCGACATCGGCACGTCGTAACGGCGACCGAGGTCGCGCAGGTCAGCCTGCAGCAACTCGATCCGGTCCCGCAGATCGCCCGATTGCGCGGGCAGCAGCGCGGTTGCGACGAGCAGCGAAGCGGCGAACAGGAGGCGGCGGCGCGGGCGCATGGGCCCGCACTCTACGTCACACTTTCGGGCCAGCGCCGCGGATCTTCTCGCTCGCGCGATCGGCGTACTTGCCGAAGTTCTTCGCGAACAGCCCGGCGAGGTGCTTCGCCTTCTGGTCGTAGGCGGCCTTGTCGGCCCAGGTGTTCTTCGCGACCAGGATCTCGGCTGGCACGTTGTTGCACGCGGTCGGGACGTGCAGCCCGAAGATCGGGTCGACGACCGTCGCGGCCTTGCTCAGCGACCCGTCGTGGATCGCGTCGAGGATGGCGCGCGTGTACTTCAGGCTCATGCGCTTGCCGACGCCGTGCCCGCCGCCGCTCCAACCGGTGTTGACGAGCCACGCCTGGCTGCCGTTCTTCGCGATCTTGTCGGCGAGCAGTTCCGCGTACTTGGTCGGGTGCCAGACCATGAACGCCGCGCCGAAGCATGCCGAGAACGTCGCCTCGGGGTCCTTCACGCCCATCTCGGTGCCGGCGACCTTCGCCGTGTAGCCGCTGATGAAGTGGTACATCGCCTGTTCGGGCGTCAGCTTGCTCACCGGCGGCAGCACGCCGAACGCGTCGCAGGTCAGGAAGATCACGTTCTTCGGGTGCTTGCCGACGCACGGGATCTTGGCGTTCGGGATGTACTCGACCGGGTAGCTGCAGCGGGTGTTCTCGGTGATCGACTGGTTGGTGAAGTCGACGACGCGACGCTCCTTGTCGTAGACGACGTTCTCGAGCACCGAGCCGTAGCGGATCGCGTCCCAGATCTCCGGCTCCTGCTCGCGCGTCAGGTTGATGCACTTCGCGTAGCAGCCGCCCTCGATGTTGAAGACGCCGTCGTCGCTCCAGCAGTGCTCGTCGTCGCCGATCAGCGCGCGCCGCGGGTCCGCCGACAGCGTGGTCTTGCCGGTGCCCGACAGGCCGAAGAACAGCGACACGTCGCCGCCCTTGCCCTCGTTCGCCGAGCAGTGCATCGACATGACGCCCTGCTTGGGCATCAGGTAGTTCATGATCGTGAACACGCCCTTCTTCATCTCGCCCGCGTACTGGGTGCCGAGGATCACGAACTCGCCGCGCTCGAACGACAGGTCGACCGAGGTCGAGCTGCTCATCTCGTTGGTCAGCGGGTTCGCAGGGAACAGGCCGCCGTTGAAGATCACGTAGTGCGGATCGCCGAAGGTCGCGAGCTGCTCCCGCGTCGGCCGGATCAGCATGTTGTGCATGAACAGCGCGTGGTAGGCGTTCAGGCAGATGATGCGGACCTTGATCTGGTACTTCGGATCCCAGCCGGCGAAGCCGTCGACGACGTAGAGCTGGTCGCGGGTGTTGAGGAAGTCGATCGCGCGCTGGCGGTTGATCTGGAACGTCTTGTCCGCGAGCCGGATGTTGACGTCGCCCCACCAGATGTCGCGCGTGCTCGGCTCGGCATCGACGATGCGCTTGTCCTTCGGCGAACGGCCGGTCTTCTGGCCGGATCGGGCGGCGAGCGCGCCGCTGCTGACGATCTCACCTTCGCCGCGCTTCAGCGCTTGTTCGTAGAGGACGGACGGCTCCGCGTTGCGGAGCACGTTCTGGACCTTGATGCCGTACTTGCCGAGATCGAACGTGGACATGGATCGAGTGAGGGGCGCGATGCGTCGGACGACGCGAGGGGCGACGAAGGTACTGAGTGCCTTCGCGACGTTCCAGGGCCGCACCGCGCGGTGGAGAAAGCGCTTGCGCGTGTTCCGGTCGAACGCTAGCGTCCCGCGCCCTCGAACGCGCCCGTAGCTCAATTGGATAGAGCGCCAGACTACGGATCTGGAGGTTGGAGGTTCAATTCCTCCCGGGCGTGCCATTGCGCGCCGAAGGCGCGCTATGGCCAGCCCGGGAGGCATTGGGCATCGCTCGCCCGCTGGCGCGGGCTCCCGAGCGGCAATTCCTCGCGCGACGCCGCGGCAGGTGGTGGCGCATGCCCTTCGCCGCGCCGGAGCTCGCCGTGACGACGCACGCCCACACGCAGGTCGTGGACGCCTTTCCGGCCGACCACCTCGAGTCGCTGCGCCTCGCGATCCGCAAGTGTCCGTGGTTCACGACCAACAACCTGAACCGCGACTTCGTCAGCACGCGCGGGTTCTCGGTGGTGTTCCGGCGTGAGCACCGGCAGCGCGTGGTCGCCGAGTTCCCGTTCTTCGGCGACTACCTCGGCAAGGCGCTGCGCGACGACTGCAACGCGTTCTACCTCAACCCGCTCGAACTCGAGGCGGGCTCGCGCGTCGATCCGCACGTCGACCGCAGCCTGCGCGCGTACTGCCCCGACGTGACCACGCCGTTGCGCGTGAGCGTGCTCTACGTCGAGGTGCCGCCCGCGATGGTGGGGGGCCGTCTCGTGCTCGCGCGCGGCCGGAAGACGATCGCCAAGATCGCGCCCGCGACCGGCATGCTGCTCACGTTCGATGGCGACCTGACGCACTCGGTCGAGCGGGTCGACACGCCGGGCAAGCGACTCAGTCTCGTCTGCGAGCAGTACGCGCTCGACGAACGCGAGCTCGCGGCGATGCCCGACTACCGCATCGAGTCGCGCGCGAAGCGGTACTGAACGCCGGTCAGCGCGCGGGCCAGGCCACGGCGTCCCATTCGCCGAAGCGATCCATGCCGCCGTCGGGCGGCGCCTTGCGCGAAGTCCGCATGCGGCGCTGGATCTCGCGGCACTTCGCCGCCAACGCCGCGTCGCCGTCGCGTTCGGCGACCACGCGCGCGATCTCGAGCGCTGGCGACGCCCACTCGGTGAACGCCGTCTCCGCCGATCCCTGGACGACCGTCGGATCGCGCGCCAGCCACTGCTCGGTCGTGATCGGCGTGCCGTCCTGCCAGCGCAGCGCCATCGCCACCTCGTGTTCGTTCGGAACGAGCAGCCAGCCGTGGCGCACGGTGTTGGTCGCCAGCGCCTCCGCCAGCGTGCGCGCGGCCGGGTTGCCGGTGACGAGGTGGTGCGCAGCGAAGCCGAACGCGGCGGTCGCGTCCTGCCACGGGTTCCAGTAGCGCGTGCTCCCCTGCAGCATGCGCGCATCGGGCGGGTTCACGGCCATCGGACGCACACGCTCCGCGGCCAGATCGCGGCCGGCCCACTGCGGGAACTCGACGCGGTCCATGCGCTCGTTCATGCGCGCGCGCAGCGCGGCATCGTCGGTGGCCAGCAGGTTCCACGCCGCCGCCAGCGCCGTGCGGCCCGCCCCACGCGGCGCGCCGGCGTTGGACGTCGACCAGCCCGGCTCGATGGTCTGGCCGGCGACGTAGAGCCGCGCCTCGTTCGCGAGTTCGGCGCGCGCCCAGTGCGCACCGGTGAGCAGGGCGAACGCGGCGAGGTGGTTGCTCGACCAGTGTTCGCGGTCCTTGCCAGTCCACCCGTGGGTCTCGTAGGGCGGCTCGGGGAACGGCTTGCCGAGGCGGTCCTTCGACACGCCTTGATGCCAGTGCGTGCGCCCCGACCACACGATCCACTGCGGGTGCGCCGCGGGATCGACCGGCTCGCCGTCGGCCTCGAAGAAGTGCACCGGCCGGCAGCCCTCCTGCAGCACCGACCGTTCGGCCTCGACCAGCAGGCTCGGCAGCGCGCTCGCGGCGACGAGCGACAGTTTGACGACGCCGAAGTCGCCCTGGTCGCCGGTCTGCCCGGCCATCCTGGCGAGGCCGTGCTCGAACACCGCGAACGGATCGCCGCCGCGGTCGCTGGCCACGAACCGCTGCCAGCGCTGCGCCAGGTGCGCGCGCAGGGCGTCGCCGTGCAGCCATGGCGGCGGCTCGGGCACGTGGCCGAACGGGCCGAACGCGCCGGTGCCGCGCCAGTCGGCGGCGCCGACCTGGAGGTCGCGACCGCCGTGCAGCACCAGCAGCGGCACGTCGAGTGCGCGCGCATCGGCGACCGGGTCCACCGCCTCGATGCCGCGCCAGTCGGCGGCGCCGCCCAGCGGCACCACGGCGGCTGCCTGCGCGGTCGCGTCGGCGACGACGTCGCCGACGTGCTTCTTCACCAGCACGCCGCTGCGCCGCAGGCCCTGGCCGTCGCCGAGCGGGCGCCCGCGCAGCAGCACGGTGCGACTGCCGGTCGTGGTCATCGACTGCGTGATGCCGAGCGCGCCCGCGTGCCGCAGCACGAGCGCCATGCCTTCGCACTCGATCGCGAGTTCCTCGACATCGCACTGCATCGCCGCCACGCGCGGGTCGGAGAACCACACGGCGATGTCGGCGTGCGCGTGGCCCTGGCCGCGCCACCCGGTGACGATGAGTTCCGCCAGCAGTCCCGTGTCGCCGAGGCGCGTGCGGGCCAGGTCGACGGTGCGCAGCGCGTTCGCCTCGAGCTGCCGCACCGGCACCGGCGTCCCGCGTGTCGTAGCACCACCGACGCGCGCGACGAACGTCACCTTCGCCGTGGGTGCCGCGAACGCGTCGGTCGGCAACGCCGGGCCGGGGCCCGGAGCGAGCACGATGCGGCGTTCGCCGAGTGCGCCCAACTCGGCGACGAACAGGCACAGCGCCTGGCGCAGCGAGCCGTCGGGCCAGCGCGCGCCGAACGGCTGCCAGCAGGTCGCCGTGCCGGGCACGTGCAGGGCGGGCAGGTCCGGCACTTCGCCGCGCGCGAACGGCACGACGACCGCGACCCCTTCGCGGCGCGGCAGCGGCGCCAGGTTCTGCACCAGGATCGCGACGTCGCGCGGCGGCCGCGGCGCGTCCTGCGGCAGCGCCGCGGCCGCGAACGCCGCGACCACGAAGGCGAGGCGGTATGGTCGCGAGCATGTCCGTTCGCTCGCTGGTGTGGTCCGCAGCCGCAGTCGTCGCATGCACGATCATCATCGGCGGGGCTTGCGCCCAGGAGAAGCCAGCACCGCCCGAGGCCGCCGAGGCCGAGGTGTTGGCGCTCGGTGCACGCGAACTCGGCGCCTTCGGCGCGCAGGCGCAGAAGGCTGGCTTCCCGGCGCGCGCGGCCTTGGCGTTCCGCGAAGTGGTCGCCGAGTACGCGCCCGACGACGCCGCCGCGCGCAAGGCGCTCGGCTACTACCGGCACGGCACGGTCTGGCAGCGGGATCCGGAGGTCGTCGTCGACGGGCCCGATCGTCCCGATGTCGCCGCCGCGCGTTCGCTCGAGCAGCGCTGGCAGGCGCTCGCCTCGCGGCTCGGCGCTTCGCACCGCGACCTGGCGACGGCGTTGGCGACCGCGGGTCGGGACGATCGCGCGCGCCACCACGGCGAGCGCGCGCTGCGCTTCCTGCCGAACGATGCCAAGGCGCAAGCGCTCGCCGGGGTGCGGCAGTTGGAAGGCATTGCTGGCGACGACCTCGACCTCGCCGTACTCGAGCGCTCGCGCCGCTTCGAACGCACGCTGACGCAGCTCATGACGCAGCCGTTCGCGGCCACCCCGGTCGACGAGAAGCTGCCGATGCTCGACGGTCTCGGCATCGCGCACGCGGCGGTGAAGAGCGAGCACTTCACCGTCTTCGGAACGTGGGACGTTGCCGTGCTGCAGGAAGCGGCGGCCTGGGCCGAACGAGCGCTGGCGTTCTGCGGCGTCGCGTTCGCAGGCGTCGACGGCCTGCCGCCGCGCCAGGTCAGCACGACGTTCGTGTTCCTGCGTGAGCTGGATCCGTGGCAGCAGTTGGTCCGCAAGCACGCGCGACCACGCGACGTCGACTTCCTGCTCGAGAACACCAAGTCGAACGAGTTCGACGGCATCGAGACCGCGGCGGCCGACACGCGCGAACTCGTGTTCGACCTCGCGGTGCGCTGGGTCGCGCAGGACCACAGCGGCCTCACCCTCGATGCGCTCGAAGAGGGCATCGGTCACGCCGTCGTCGGCATGTTCTTCGGTCGCAATCTGGTGTTCACGGTCGGCCAGCCGGAGTTCGAGGGAACGGTGGCCGGGTCGCGCACCCAGTCGAAGCTGCTGTTGCCCGACCTCGAGACCTGGCGCGAACTGGTGACCGAACTGGCGTGGCAGCGGGATGGCACCCGAGCCGCGCGGCTGCCGTTGCTGTCTGCCGCCGAGTTCCCGTCCGACGCGCGGATCAAGGCGTGGTCGTTCTGCGACTTCCTGCTGCGCGTCGATCCGTCGCTGCTGCGCCACCTGCAGCGCAGCGGCTCTGATGCCAAGAACGAGTCCGACGTCGCCACGGCGTTCCAGAAGGCTGCCGGGCGGGACCTCGGCCTGCTCGAACATCGCTGGCGGCGCTTCTGGACCGAGGACACGCCGCTGCGGCGCGCGGTGGTGGGCAGGACGACGCCGCTCGAAGCCACGAGCAAGGAGGCGCCGGCGTGGCTCGAGCTGTTCAACACGCTGCGCACCGCCCACGGCAAGAAGCCGGTGGGCTGGTCGGCGCAGTTGTCGATCGCGTGCAAGGAGCACGTCGAGTACCTGAAGGCCAACAAGGACCAGCGTGGGCCCGACCGCGAACACACGCAGCTCGCCGGCAAGGTGGGCTACGGCAACGCGGGGCGGACGTTCGCCCAGGGTGCGCTGGTGTGGACCGTCGACAAGAAGCGCGCCGCGGACCTCTGGATGCTGTTGCCCGGCTACCGCGACGCGGTGCTCAACGACAACATCGATGTCGCCGGCATCTACGCCGAGGGCGGCATCGTGGTGATCGACGCCGTGCGTGGGCGGCTGCCGACGCGCAAGGTGGTCACGCAGGTCTGGCCGGAAGGTCCCGTCGGTGGTGGACGCGCGGCCGAGACGGTGCCGCGCGCGGTCGACGTCGAGTTGCTCGGTACTGCCGTGCAGCAGTTGCTCGCCGCCAACGGCCGCGGCAAGCAGAAGCAGATCGGCTACCCGCTGACGCTGCACTGCTACGCCGCCACGGTGCCGCTCGTCGATGTCGTCGTGACCTGCCAGGGCGCGCCGCTGCCCGGGTTCCTGGTGCGCGCGGACAACGGCGGGCGCCGCGCCGCGGCGGAGGGCCTGTGGGTGTTCTGGCCCGCTGAGCCGCTGCCGATCGGGGTCGACGTCGAGGCGGCGTGGACGTGGACGGGCGGCGAGCACCGCGTCGTCGTGACGGCCCGCTGAACGGTCGATGCGCGGATGCCGACGGTAAGCTCGCGCGCCGCATGCGCCTGCTCGCCGTGACGTTGCCGTTCGTGCTCCCGGTCTTGCTCGCCGCCCAGGACGCCGCAGCGCTCGCGGCCGACGAAGGCAAGCTCGTCGCCCGCGCGGTGCCGGGGCTGCACGCGCTCGCCGATGCGCTGCAGGCGCAGCGGCAGCATCTGCGGGCGTTGGCGCTGCGCTGCGAGATCTGGCAGGACTACGCGACCGACGATGCGAAGGCGCGCACGGCCTGCGGGTTCGTGCGCGTCGGCGACCTCTGGCGGATCGACGCCAACGCGCTGGTGCTCGATCGCGACCTGAAGGCCGACGCCAAGGGCATGCGCAAGGTCGAACAGGATCTCGACGCGCTCGGCCGCGAACTGCTCACCGCGCATCGTGGGCTCGCCGTCGGCTACGGCAAGATCGGCGATTCCGATCGTGCGCAGCACCATTGGCAGCGCGTGCTGCGGTGGGCGCCCGGCGATGCCGAGGCGCAGCAGCAGCTCGCGTTGCAGCCGTTCGAGGGCTACCGCGGGACACCGGACGAAGTGGCGATGCTGCAACGCGCGCGCGCGATCGGCGGCGCGTGCGACTGGCTGCGGCGGGCCGAGTTCCGCGTGGTGCCGCTCGAGAACGTGCAGCTGCCGCTGTTGGCCGAGGCCAAGATCGTGCACGCCGGCGTGCGCTCGCGGCACTTCGAGATCTGGGGCACGCTGCCGCTCACGGAACTGACCACGATCGCGCAGGACTGCGAACGTGGCTTGCTGCTGACGCGGGCGCTGTTCGGCACCTGGCTCGGCGCGCCGTTGCAGCGGAAGAAGCACCTCGACCTGGTGTTCCTGCACGACAGCGCTGCCTACGGCGCCCTGCTCGACTCCTGCGCCGCCCAGTTCGACCCCGAGCGCCTGCGCTTCCTCAAGCAGGACGTCGATCAGGCGTTCGTCGCCCACGGCACCCGCGAGTTCCGCGTGCACAAGGCCCACCTCGGCCTCGAAGCGTCGCGCGATCAAGCCGTTCGCGGCGTCGTGCAGGACGCCGTCGGCGTGATGACCGACGGGCTCTACGAGGGGATGGGCCACGCCGCGTGCGGCTTCCTGTTCGGGCGCACGTTGACGTTCCTGCTCGAACAGCAACGCGACCTCACGGCCGCGACCTGGAAGCAGCGGGCGCTGGTCCCGGATCTCGCGGTCTGGATGCAGATCGCCGCCGAGTCGGCGTGGGCGAAGAGCGACACGCGCACCAGCGAACTCGTGCTGCTCTCCGCCGCGCGCTTCTCGACCGAGCAGCGCGTGAAGGCGTGGGCGATCTGCCACTACCTGCTGCACTGGCGGCCGGACCTGCTGCCGGTGCTCGACACCACCCGCAGCGAGAAGGTGCGCACGCCGCCGGACGTCGAGGCCGAGTTCCTGCGGCGCACGAAGGTCGAACTGCCGCGCATCGACTCCCAGTGGCGCGAGTTCTGGGGCAAGGGGCAGGAGTTGCGGGCGGCGATGGCGCTCGATCCGTTGCCGCCCGAGAAGGCGAAGGACCGGCCGGCCAAGCTGCGGGCGCGTGGTCTCGTCGACGCGGTGAACGCGGCGCGAGCTGCCGCGGACCGCGGGCCGGCGGGCTGGTTCGTCGCGGCGGGGCCGGACGTGCTCGCGGTGACGCGCCACGACGAGGCGTTGGCGAAGGCGGCGGCCGATCGACGCAAGCAGCCGAAGTCGCCCGTTGTCGATCCCGAGCCACCCGCGTGCCTCGGCAGCACCGTGCTGTGGTCGCGCGCGGAGACCCCGGCGGCGGCGGTTGCATGGTGGCTCGCCGACCCGGCGAGTCGCGATCGGCTGCTGCACCCGGGCCGGGAACTGTTCGGCGCCAGCACGTTCGAGCGGGCGTGGGTGCTCGACGTCGGCGCCACCGCGCGGCCCACCCGGGTCGGGCCGCCGCTCGCCTGGCCGAGCGATCGCCAACTCGGCGTGCCGGGGTCGGTGCGCGTCGAGGCTCTCGGCAAGCGCGCGCTCGCGGCGCTGGCTGCCGCGGGCAAGAAGCCGGGCGACGACGTCGGCCCGGCGTTGTCGCTGCACTTCGCGCGCGTCGTCGCCGACGACCTGCTGGCGAAGGTCGAGTGCCGGGTCTGGGTGGGCAACGACCTGCAGCCGGGCGTGCTGGTGCGGTACGCGGGTGCCGCGGGCGCTACGGGCGACGCCGAGGGCTGTGTCGCCTTCGTGCCGCTCGCGCCGCTGCCGGCCGGCGCGATCGAAGTGCACTGGCACCTGCCCGCCGAACTGCTGCCGCCCGAAACAACGTTCCCGAAGTTGACGTTCCTCGTCGGGTGATCCGGCGGCGGCGAAGGCGCCATGCCAACGCCGGGCCGAGCGCGCCTCGGTGATGGCCCGCGCGTCGTCCAAACCGTATCAAGGCGACTTCCGGCATCCTCCGATCGACCCGTAATGGCGACTGTTCTCTCCGCCCTGTTCGTGGGCTCCGACACGCTGCTGCTGCAATGCGTGCAGGCATGGCGCGAGCGCGGCCATCGCGTGGCCGCGGTCGTCACCGACGCCGAGAAGGTGCGCCGCTTCTGCGCCGACGAGGGACTCCCATGCCACGATGCCGTGGGCGCGACCTGGGCGGAGCTGGCGTCGGCCCGTCCCGACTACACGTTCGCGATCACCTGGCTGCGGCTGCTGCCCGGCGCCGCCTTGGCGCTGGCGCAGCGCGCGACGATCAACTTCCACGACGGCCCGTTGCCGCGCTACGCCGGGCTCAACGCGACGTGCTGGGCGATCGCCGGCGGCGAGACGACCCATGCGGTGACCTGGCACGAGGTCGAGGCCAAGGCCGACACCGGCGTCATCCTGCTGCAGCGCGAGTTCCCGATCGCTGCCGACGACACGGCGTTCACGCTCAACGCGCGCTGCTTCGAGTTCGGCCAGCGCACCTTCGGGGAACTCGCCGATGCCCTCGCCGCAGGCACTGCCACGCGGCGCGCACAGGACCTGACGGCGCGCACCTGGTTTGGCCGCCACGCGCGGCCCGCGGCGCTGGCCGTGCTCGACTTCGGCCGCGCCGCGGCGGACGTCGCCCGCCTGGTGCGTGCGTTCGACCACGGTGGCTACCGCAATCCCGTCGCGATCGCGAAGGTGCGCACCGGACGCGGCGCGTTCGTGCCGCTCGGCGTCGAGGTGATGCCGGGCAGCGGCCGGCCGGCGGGCACGATCACGGCGGTCGCCGACGAGACCGTGCAGGTCGCGTGCGCCGACGGCGAAGTGCGGCTGCTGCGCCTGCGCTGCCTGCGCGGTTCGCCGTTGACGACCGCGGGCCTCGCGGCACTCGGGGTCGCGGTCGGCGGCGTGCTGCCGAAGCTCGGCGACGCCGAACGGACGGCGTTGACGGCACTCGGGGCTCTCGCGGCGCCGGCCGACGACGCCTGGGTCGAGATCCTGCGCGAAGGGGAGCCCCTGCCAGTGCCGGGTGCTGGTCCAGCGACCGGCGCGGCGCGGCCCGCCGCGGTGCCGATCGCACTGCCGGGAGTCGCCGACGTCCGTCGCCGTGGAGCGCTGCTCGTCGCCTTCCTCGCTCGGTTGACGGCGCAGACGCGCTTCTCGATCGGGGTGCGGACCGCGGCGACGGTCGCGCGCGACGCGATCGCGCCCGATCTGGTGGCCGCCAATGCGCCGCTGCAGGCCGTCGTCGCGCCGGAGACCGCGGCAAGCGCGGCGCTCGCCGCGGTGGCGCAGGCGCTCGAGGCCCACGAGCGGGCCGGGCCGCTGCTGCGCGAACTGGTGGTGCGGCGGCACGACGTGCTGCCGCCCGCGGTGGTGCTCGAACCTTCGGTGCGCCTGGCGCTCGCCACTCCGGCCACGGAGCTGCCCGCCGGCGCGATCGAGTTCGTGGTCGCCGCCGACGGCAGCGTGACCCTGCACCACGACGCCGCGACGCTGTCGCCCGCGGCAGCCGCAGCGCTCGCCGCGCGCTGCGCGATCTTCGCGCGCGCGTTCGAGGCTGCGCCGGAGACGAAGCTCGCGGCGCTGCCGGTGCTCGACGCGGCGGAACTGCGCACGCTGCTCCACGAATGGAACGCCACCGACGCGCCCCCGCCCGCGGAGGGCTGCGTGCACCGTCAGTTCGCGGCGATGGCGCGATCGCGCCCCGCGCACCAGGCCCTGCGCTGCCGCGGCGAATCGCGTACCTACGAGCAACTCGCGAACGACGTCGAACGGCTGGCCGGGGCGCTGCGCGCGCGTTCGGTCCGCGCCGGGGACCGCGTCGGGATCTGCGTCGGCCGCGGCATCGGCATGGTCACCGCCGTGCTGGCGACGCTGCGCTGCGGGGCTGCCTACGTGCCGCTCGATCCCGGCTATCCGCGCGAGCGGTTGCAGTTCATGGCCGACGACGCGCAGTTGGCGGCGTTGGTCGTCGACGCCCCGAGTGCAGCTGCAGCACCCGAAGTGCGGTGCGGACGCATCGATCTCGACGCGGACGCGACGGCGCTCGCCGCCGCGGCACCGCTGCCCGGCGACGAGGCGACGCCCGAGCAGCTCGCCTACGTCATCTACACGTCGGGATCGACCGGCAAGCCCAAGGGCGTGATGGTGCGGCACCGCAACGTCACGAACTTCTTCGCCGGCATGGATCGCGTGCTCGGCACCGAGCCCGGCGTCTGGCTGGCCGTTACCAGCCTGTCGTTCGACATCTCGGTGCTCGAACTGCTGTGGACGCTGTGCCGCGGCTTCACCGTGGTCGTGCACGCCGGCGAGCCGGCGTCGACGCCAGCCCCGGTCCGCCCGGTGTCGTTCTCGCTCTTCTACTTCGCCAGCGACGAAGGCGAACACGCCGAGGACAAGTACCGGCTGCTGCTGGACGGGGCGCGGTTCGCGGACAACAACGGCTTCGAGGCGGTGTGGACCCCGGAGCGTCACTTCCACGCGTTTGGCGGGCTGTATCCGAACCCGGCGGTCGCCAGCGCCGCGGTCGCCTCGATCACGAAGAACATCGCGATCCGCGCCGGTTCGTGCGTGGTGACGCTGCACCATCCGATCCGCGTCGCCGAGGACTGGGCGCTGGTCGACAACCTGTCGCGTGGGCGCGTCGGCATCGCGTTCGCCGCCGGCTGGCACGGGCGCGACTTCGTGCTGCGCCCCGAGAACTTCGCCGACCGCAAGCAGGAGCTGTTCCGGTCGATGCGCACGGTGCAGGCGCTGTGGCGCGGCGAGACGATCGGATTCCCGGGGCCCGACGGCAAGACGCACGCGATCCGCACGCTGCCGCGGCCGGTGCAGAAGGAACTGCCGACGTGGGTCACGATCGCCGGCAACCCCGAGACCTACCGGCAGGCCGGCGAGAACGGCTCGTTCGTGCTGACGCACCTGCTCGGCCAGAGCCCCGACGAACTCGCGCACAAGCTCGCGGTGTACCGGCAGGCGTGGCGCGCGGCCGGCCATCCGGGCGAGGGTCGTGTGACGCTGATGCTGCACACGTTCGTCGGCGACGACGACGCGCAGGTCAAGGCGATCGTGCGCGAGCCGATGAAGGGGTACCTGCGCAGCAGCCTCGATCTCGTGAAGCAGGCGGCGTGGTCGTTCCCGGCCTTCAAGCACCGCGTCGACAAGCCGGGCGAGATGGACGCGCTGCTCTCGGGCGGGTTGACGCCGGAGGACTTCGATGCGCTGCTCGAGTTCTCGTTCGAGCGCTACTACGGGACCAGCGGTCTGTTCGGGACCATCGCGACCTGTGCGTCGATGGTCGCCAAGGTCGCGGCGATGGGCGTCGACGAGATCGCGTGCCTCGTCGACTTCGGCGTGCCGACCGACGTCGTGATGCAGAGTCTGCCGAAGCTTGCCGAACTGCGGCAGCGCTGCGTCGGGAATGCCGCGCCAGCGGCCGCGGGTTGCGCCGCGGTCCCGGTCGCCCGATCGGTGTCCGAGTCGATCCCCGAGTTGCTCGGTCGCCACGCCGTCACGCACTTCCAGTGCACGCCGTCGATGGCGAGCATGCTGCTGGTCGACCCGGCGGGCGAAGCGGGGCTGCGTTCGGTGCGGCAGATGCTGGTGGGTGGCGAGGCGTTGCCCGCACCCCTGGCGGCGCGGCTGCGGTCGCTCGTCGGCACGCTGCACGACGTCTACGGTCCGACCGAGACCACCGTCTGGTCGACGACGATGCCGGTCGGCGCCGACGATCCGGTGCCGATCGGGCGGCCGCTCGCCAACCAGCGTGTGTACGTTCTCGACGGCTGGCTGCGGCCGGTGCCGATCGGGGCGCCGGGGGAGTTGTGGATCGGCGGAGCCGGTGTCACGGCGGGCTACTGGCAGCGACCGGATCTCACCGCGGAGCGCTTCCGGCCCGACCCGTTCGCGAGTGGTGGCTCGATGTACGGTACCGGCGACCTCGCGCGTTGGCGCGCGGACGGCGTGCTCGAGTACCTCGGTCGCAAGGACCACCAGGTGAAGGTGCGTGGCTACCGCATCGAACTCGGCGAGATCGAGAGCGCCCTGCAGCAGCACGCCGGAGTCCGTGAGTGTGTCGTCGTGGCCCGCCAGGGCGGCGGGACCGGCGACGCTGAACTGATCGCCTACTGGGTCGCGCGTGGGAGCGCTCCGCAGCTCGACGAACTGCGCAAGCACCTGCGGGCGTCGCTGCCCGAGTTCATGGTGCCGGGCCACTTCGTCCTGTTGCCGGACCTGCCGCGCACGCCGAACCTGAAGATCGACCGCAAGGCGTTGCCGGCGCCCGACGCCGTGGCCGGACGGCGTGAGGTCGTCGCCGCCCAGGACGACACCGAAGGCTCGATCCTCGCGATCTGGAAGAAGGCGCTCGGCACCGACGACGTCGGCGTCGAGGACAACTTCTTCGACAGCGGCGGGCACAGCATCCTGGCGGTGCGCGTGCACCGCGAGATCGTGCAGGGCCTCGGCGTCGAGCTGCAGGTCACCGACCTGTTCCGCTTCACGACGGTGCGCGCGCTCGCGCGGCATCTGCGGGCCGGCGCTTCGGCGCCGACCGCTGCGCAGCAGGCCGCCGAACGCGCCAAGCAGCGGCGCGGCATGTTGCGGCGCAACTGAGCCCGCCGAAAACGACGCCGCCCGGCGTCACGCGGGGTGAGGCCGGGCGGCGAGTGGTCGCGCCAGGGCGGCGCGGCCTACATCACTGGCAACCGAGCTGCGCGAAGCGCACCGTGATGCCGTTGCTGAGCCCGAACAGGTTCTGCACCGGCGGCGACGGGATCTGCGAGGCCGCCTGGAACGTCAGGTCGATCGCGGTGATGCCGCTGTTGAGCGGGATCGGGACCGAGACCAGGCCGCTGCCGTCGGTCAGGTAGAGGCCGACGATGTCGAAGCTGGCGAGGTTGACGTAGGCGTTGCACCCCGGTTCGAGCGGCGTCGAGCCCGACGACTGGCTCCACGCCAGCGCAAGCACCGTCGCCGGCGCGGACGTCATCTGCAGCGCGAAGCCGAGGTTGCCGGCGACCGCGGGCCCGTTGACGAACAGGTTCGTGGCCGGCGTGCCGCAGCCGTCGCCGAGCCAGACGGCGTGTTGGTGGCCAGGCACCGAGGTCGGCACCGTCAGCGACAGGGCGCCGGGGCCCGGCCGCGCCTGGTCGATCGTCGCCACGCCCGTCGCCGGGCCAACGTCGCTGTCGAACCAGAAGTTGTAGAGGGTGTTCCAGTTGTGCGGGTTGTTGGTGG
The DNA here is from genome assembly GCA_937952215.1 of uncultured bacterium. GTDB lineage: Bacteria > Planctomycetota > UBA1135 > UBA1135 > UBA2386 > UBA2386. The sequence continues at coordinate 126,190 of CALFZH010000059.1, read as the reverse complement.
TCGCGAGCCAACGCACCTCACCGCCGCCCCACGACATCGCCCAGTCGTTGCTGGCGTCGGCGTCGATGTCACGGAAGCCCTGGTTGAACACGCGGCCCGTCGGGCACAGCGGCAGGCGGAAGGACGCCCCGCCGCGGTCGTTGTCCCAGTTGAGCACGCAGTACTCGTAGTGCCACAGCCCGTTCACCGGGCCGGTGACCTTGACGGCGACCTGGAAGCGGCCGTCGCTGTCGGCGTTGGTGAGCGTGCCGCCGTTGCTGCCGACACCGAGCGAAGCGCCGGGCCAGCGCGTCAGGATCGAACCGAGCGTCGCCGGCATGGTCGACGTCGACGTGCTCCAGGCGTTCATCCCGGTGCCGCCGGCGTAGGTCATCGAGAAGGGACGCGACATCGTGTTGTTGCCGCGGTTCTCGATCGGCTCGCCTTCGCAGATGACGTGCACGCTGTAGTAGAGCGTGGCGCCGATGACGTCTGCCTCCTTCATCGTCACGCGGTTGCGCACCGCGTCGAAGCCGCTGGTGCTCAAGCTGCGCACGCCGTCAGCGGCGAGCGGATAGCCCGCCTGACCGGAGTGGCCGATGTCGAAGTAGTTGCCGACCGCCGGCCAGGTGCCGAGCCACGGGTTGATCTCGGCGGGCGGGCCAAGGTAGGTGCGGCTGGCGTTGTTGTCGGCCGAGTAGATGTCCGAGCAGTTGAGGCCGAGCTGGGTGCCGGCGACGGGCGGCGGCACGCAGGTTCCCCCGCAGGTGGACGGGCTAGCGAGGGCATAGAACGCGTGCTTGCAGTACGACCAGTCGGAGATCTGCACGAAGCGGCCGTTCAGTTCCTTGGCGACCAGGAAGCCGAACTTCGGGTGGTCGCTCTGGATCGTCGAGCCGATGTTGCCGCCTGGCGAACGCCACTCGATCATCATCGAGCCAGGATTGCAGAGCTGGTTCGCGATCGACACGCCGACTTCGCCGCCGGGGTAGGCCGGGCCGCGCCGGCCCCAGTCGGTCACGCCGTAGATGTTGGTGAGGGCGGCGTCGTAGCCGGGGCCGCGGGTGTTCGATTGCGCGGCCAGGCCGCTGCAGACTGCGGCGACGGCCAGAGTGAGACAGGTCGTTCGGGTCATGGGATCGAGGGGGGAGGCAGCAGTGGCGCGGCAACATACCACGGCGCCGTGGCTTGCCTACACGTCGCGACCAACGCGGGACACCGCTGGGTCGTCGGCGTGCGGTGCTACGCAACGCCGGTGTCAGGGCGAGTTGGGGGCCGCAGCACGCGGACGCCACTGCACGACCCGCACGCTGGCGGCCGTCGCGAACGAAGCGATGCCGAGCGGCCGCGACAGCAGCACCTCGGGGCGCAGGCCGAGCCGATGGCGCCTGGGGTCGATCCGGCACAGGTCGTCGCCGTCGAGCGTCGCTGCGACGAGATCGCTCTGCACGACGATCCGCAGCTCGTAGTCGCGGCCGTCTTCGAAACGGCGCAGCTTGCGGGTGTCGTTGTGGGCGGCGTCGTGGCCGTCCAGGCTGGAGAACCCGCACAGGCTGCCGCCCCAGCCGCCGAGCACGCAGGTCAGATGCGCGTCGCCGACCGGGAACGTCAGGGCGCAGAAGAAGTCGCTGCCGTCCTCGCGGGCGGCGACGACGCGCAGTTCGTAGTCGCCGGCCGGCAGCGCGGTCCGCCAGGTGACGCCGGTCAGCGGGCTGCCAAAGCCCAGGCGCAGCCGCCCGTCGCGCACTTCGACCTGGCCCTGGCCGCCGAAGTCGGTGACCTCGAGGCCCGCCAGCGAACGTCCATCGAACAGGTCGATCCACGGCGTCTCGGCCGACGGGCCGGCGGCGCAACCCGCGAGCAGGCAGGCCAGCAGGGCGAACGCCGGGGCGGCGTTCATCGGCCGGTCACCACCGGCGCCGTGCTCTGCTTCAGGAACAGGATCGCCATCGCGTCGCGCTCGATGCCCTGATCCCAGTGGATCTCGGCCGGCCAGTGGCCGTCGGCCTGCTGCGCCAGCACCAGCACCATCGCGCCCTCGAAGTACCAATCGCGGTCCTGGATCAGCGCCACGCCCGACAGCAGGGCGGCCCGTTCGAGGCTGTAGAGGTAGTAGTAGAGCCACGACTGCTGCCGTTCGATCGCCCCGGCGTGGTGGCGCGGCGTCATCCACTGCGCGAGCCACGCGAAGCCGTCGTCGCGCGCGCGGCGACTGTTGCCGACCAGCGTCGGCCGTTTGAACTGCGGGTTGTCGGCGAGGCCAGCCTCGCAGATCGCGAGCCCGGTGATGCCGGCCGAGGTCATGCTGCCCCAGGTCGGCGTCAGTTCGCCGTCCGACTTCGGCTCGTGGTAGCTCCACCCGAGGGCGCGCTGGACCATCTGCGAACGCGTGAAGGTCGCGTCGGGATCGGCGGCGCGCGCGGCGAGCGTGCGGTAGTCGATCAGCTCGAGCTGCACCTTGGGACCCTCGGGGCTCTGCGAGGCGAGCAGGTGGTTGGCGGCGGCCTCCCAGACCGCCGGCTTGATCTCGATGCCGCACAGGTGCGCCGAGTAGAGCCCGAGCAGACCGTACTGGTTCACCGAGTTGTCGAAGCGGTCGCCGGCGGTGTAGTTGAAGCGCAGCAGGTAGGCGGGATCGACGCGTGTGTCGATGCACGTGAGCAGCCGCGCGGTCCACTTCGCGAGCAGTTCACGGTCGGCGGGCGCCACTTCGCGCCGGCGCGGCCGCTGCTGCGCTCCGGTGCGCAGCGCGCCTGCCTCGTCGCTCGGCGCGTAGAGCGACTCGATCGCCATGATCGCGTTCGCGATCGAATAGGTGTCGATCAGGGTGCGGCCGCGCAACTCGTCGAAGCCGCGCTGCACGACTTCGTCGTCCTTCGGCACGCCGCCCTTGACCAGCGCCAGCAGGCCCAGCGCCAGCCGGCCGGCGTGGTAGCTGTTGCCGCCGTCGTCCGCCTGCCGCTGCAGGAACTGGCCGCCGAGGTCGCGCAGGTCGTCGCGCAGGCGCTTCGTGCCGAGCTCGAGCGCGCGCACGACCATGGCGCGGAACTCGGCGTCCTGGTTGTCGCGCGTCGCGGCGTGCTTCCAGGTTTCGCGGCAGGACAGCGTGGCCGCATGTTCCTTCCAGTCCTTGCCGCGCAGGATGCGGCCGCCGAGGTCGGAGGTGAACTCGGCGACGAGCGAGCGGCCGTCGCGCACCTCGAGCCGTCGGCGGATCTGCAGGGTGCCTTCGAAGCCGTACCAGACGAACGGCCGCACGTGGCGGTCGACGAACCGCTTGCCGTCGCCGCGCAGTGCGGGCTCCGGCGAGTTCTTGACGGTGAGTGCGAGCGTCTGCCAACCCTCGGGATCGACGGCGCTGGCGCGGCCGCGAACCAGCAGGTCGCCGAGCCGGAACAGGCGCCAGGCATCGGTCGTCACGGGCGCCGCCGAGCACCCCGGGCCGCAGGTCGGTCGCCAGCCACCACGACAGGTCGCGCACGTCGCCGGGCGGGATCACGACGCCCTGCTGCTTGTCGTCGAGTTCGCCCTGCAGCAGCAGCGGCGGCGGGCGGTAGGCGCCGAACAGGTCGCGGCGCACGCGATCCCCGGCCTCGACATCCTCGCGCACGACCCGCAGCAGGTCGGCGGGCGTGCGCACACCCGGCGGCAGCGTCGCGACCGCCGCCATCGCGACGTCGAGATACTGGATGCCGCCGGTGTTCTGGCACTTCACGGCCAGGGTGTTGGCGTTCGACGCGATCGCGTCGAGGGCGTTGCCCATCACGACGTAGCTGCGCGAGCGACCGTAGCCGTCGTCGGCGACCAGCAGCTTGCCGTTCAGCCACACCCGCACTCCGTCGTCGTGGTCGATGACGAACCACAGTGCCTTCGGCTTCTTGCCGCCGAAGTCGACCCGCGCGCGCAAGCAGACCACTTCGGCGCCCCACGCCGTGCGCTGCTGGGCGTGCTGCGTCGTGTCGGGGGCGAACGCGCCCGTGCCGACGAGCCATGCCGCGTCGTCGAACGCCGGGTTCTCGAAGCCCGCCGGGACGGCATTCGCCGGGCAGGCGTAGTAGCGCCACGACTGCGGGCGGTCGCCGGTGGCGTCCTGCACCAGCCAATCCGCGCGCAGCTTGGACGGCGGGCCCTGGAGTTCGAAGCGCTCCGTGGTCCGCGTGTAGACGTGCGCGCCGCGGTGCGGGATGTCGTGGACCAGGCCCTGGGCAGCGACGCTCGCCGTCGCGAACAGGGCGATGGCGACGGCGCGTACGTTCATCGGAACGCGAGGCCGCAGTCCGGGCAGCGTTCGACGCCGGCGGTCTTGAACGTCGTCAGGCACGCGGGGCACTGCGTCTCCTCCGCGTCGAAATCGGTGACGACGTCACGCACCGGCAGGCCCTCGCGCGCGACCATGCGCTCGAGGTGGGCGCGGTGCAACGCCATCGCCTTCTGCACGTCGGGGCCCGCGACCGCGAGCCAGGCGCGCGGCTCCCAGCCGCCAGGCACCGGTCCGGTTACCGCTCGGACTTCGCCGGCAGCGAGCACCTGGACGATTTCGCGGAGCATCTCCGCCTTGCCTTGGAACAGGACCTGCATGCCGTCGGGGACCTTCACGCGGGGCGCAGTCTAGGGACCGGGCCGTCGACTGCCACCGCCTCGGCGGGTTCGGTGGCAAGCGGTGCGCCCCGAGGTAGATTCCCGCCCCGCCCGCTCCCGCCGACCATGCTCGCCGACCATCCGTTCGTGGCTGCCGCCGTCGTGGTCTGCGTGGGCGCGTCGTGGACCCGGGTCGAGGCCACGCCAACGCCCGTTGGCCACTGCCGACGATGAACGGTCCGCTGGCCCTGGCGACGCGCTCCGACCTGCCGGGCTGGGAGGTCGACGACCGCCATCTGCACCGCGAACTGCTCGCCGCCGGCGTGCCGTTCGAACAGCCGGTCTGGGACGACCCGGCAGTCGACTGGGCGCGGTATCGCGGCGTGCTGGTGCGCACGACGTGGGACTACCAGGACAAGCTGCCGGCCTTCCGCAGCTGGGCCGCCCGTGTCGCCGCCGTGACCCGGCTCTGGAACCCCGAACCGGTGCTGCGCTGGAACACGCACAAGCACTACCTGCGCGAACTGGCTGCCGCCGGCGTGCCGTTGGCCCCGACGCGCTGGCTGCTGCGCGGCAGTGCCTGCGACGTGGCGTCCGTGATGCTCGCCACGGGCTGGCGGCGCGGGTTCGTGAAGCCCTGCGTCGGCGCCACGGCGCGCGAGACGCTGCCCTTCGACGCCGATGCGGCGGGTTGCCGGCAAGCCCAGGCGCACATCGACCGGCTGCTGCCGCACGAAGACCTGATGCTGCAGCCGTTCCTCGCGGCGGTGCTCTCGCGCGGCGAGTGGTCGGCGATCTTCATCGATGGCGTGATCACGCATTGCGTGCGGAAGATCCCGGTCCCCGGCGACTACCGCGTGCAGGACGACTTCGGGGCGCGCGACGAGCCGTACTCGCCAACGCCGGCCGAGCGTGCGCTCGCGCTGCAGACCATGGCCGTCGTGCAGCGTCCCGGCGGCCCGTGCCCCGGCGCCGACGGCACGCCGCTGCTCTACGGTCGCGCCGACTTCCTGTGGTCCGAGGACGGCGGCTGCGTGTTGACGGAGCTCGAACTGGTCGAGCCGTCGCTGTTCTTCCGGCACGGACCGAACGCGGCGCACGCGCTGGTCACGGCACTGCGTCGCCGTTCGTAGCGCGCGCACGTTCTCGGCGCCGCGTTTGACGGCGGCGGGTGGCGGCTGCAAGCTGCGAGTCAGGAGAGAGCCATGCCCACGAACGCCACGGGTACGCGCCAGTTGATCGTCTGCTGTGATGGCACCAACAACACGCTGACCGCAGGCCAGCACGACACCAACGTGCTGCGGCTGTTCGGCGAACTGCAGCGCACGACGAGCGAACCGCCGCGAGAAGGGAGCAAGCCGCGCGTGCTCTACTACGACCCGGGCGTCGGCTCGCCGGACGACCTGCCCGCGACCGGCGTCGTGCAGATGCTGTCTCGCAAGTGGGACCGCATCGCCGGCATGGCTTCGGGGCAGGGCGTGTTCGAGAACATCGCCCAGGCCTACCAGTTCCTGATGCGCGAGTGGCGCCCCGGTGACGAGATCTGGCTGTTTGGCTTCTCGCGCGGGGCGTTCACCGCGCGCAGCGTGTCCGGGATGATCAACCTGTTCGGACTGCTTCGGCCCGAGCACGACGTCCTGCTGCCGACGCTGCTGCGCGTCTACTTCTCGAGCAAGGATGGCGCGCCACGGCCGGTCCGCATGTTCCGGTCCCTCGGCAAGACCGTGTGGGGCAAGGCGAGCGACCGCACGCGCGACGGCATCGCCAGGCAGGTCCGCGAGAGCTTCTGCAGCGAGGCCGGGCGCGCGGCGCCCGTGCACTTCATCGGCGTGTGGGACACCGTCGAGTCGGTCGGCATGCCGGGGTTCGGGCTGCAGATCAGCAGCGACGCGACGGTGAAGGGCAAGCGCTTCCGGCACGTGCGGCACGCACTGTCGCTCGACGAGCATCGGCGGCCGTTCCTGCCGCGGCTCTACCTCGACGGCAACGTCGACAACCCGGACGGCCAGTCCGTGCAGCAGGTCTGGTTCCGCGGCGTGCACAGCGACGTCGGCGGCGGCTACCCCGCGAACGAGGCCGGGCTTGCCGATGCGGCGCTGGCGTGGATGGTCGACGAGGCGATCGCCTGCGGCCTTGGCTGTCGACCGTTCCGCGAGTGGCCGCCGAACGAGGCCAAGCGCGTCGCGCACGACCCGATTCACGAGACGCCGTGGTGGGCCGTGCTCGGGCTCGTCGTGCGCACGACCAACCAGGTGCGCCTGCCGACGCGCGTGGTGACGCTCGAACCGGTCGCCGATGCGTCGGCCGCGGTGCCGGTCGCGGCGAGCGTGTGGCGGCGACGCCGGCGGCTCGGCTCGTTGCTGGCGGCAGCACTGCTGGGTGCGGTCGCGTTGGCGATGTCGGGCTACATGCTGCAGACCGGTTCGGGCATCGGCACGTTCTGGTCGTTTGTCACCTCACCGGCGGCATGGGCCACGGCGATCCAGTCCGCCTTCGGCATGGCGTCGGCCCAGGCGATGGCGTGGTTCGATCCCACCGGCCCCGCGACCGCTGCGGCCGCGGACGGCGCATGCCCACGCTGGGCGCTGCTCTGGGACACGGCGTTCCTCGCCGGTTGCGCCTACCTGCTCGCCCGCGCCTGCGGCCACGCGTTCACGCGCGTCGTCGGCTGGCGTCAGGTGAGCGACGCGCCGCCCGCGCGCTGGCTGCGGGCTCTCGGCATGGCGCTGCCGTGCCTCGTCGCGGGCGATCTGTTCGAGAACGGCTGCGGCGTGCTGGCGTTCTCGCTCGGCGCCTCGACCGTGCCCGGCATGGTGGCCCTGTGGTTCGGCGTGCTGGGCACGCTCGCCAAGCTGGCGGGTGCACTCGGTTGCGCCGCGCTGCTGGTGGTCGGCCTGCGCGATCGCCGCCAGCGTTAGGCGCTACTGCCGGCGGTTCACGGCGAACAGCAGGCGTCGCACCACGCCCTCGTCGGCGGCCATCGCCGCCGCGCCGTCGAGCACGAGCAGCAGATCGTCGTAGAGCAGGAGGCGGACCCAGCGGGTCGGCGCAGCGCGACCCGCAGCGTCGCGGCGCTGCGCCTTCGCGAGTCGCGACGACGTGCCGCACGCCGGATCGACGTCCCACGCCTCACACCCGGGCGCATCCTCGACCACGTCGAGCGTGAGTTGGGCGCACAGTTCGGTGAGCCAGCGATCCGCGGTGGCGCGGCACCAGCGGTTCATGCCGGGCGGGACCGCGTACCCGGTCAGCCAGAACCGGCTGCCCGCAGGACTGGTCCACACGACCCGGAACGCGCTGCCGCCGGTGCGCTGCTGCGCGGTCCAGCCGGGTTCGCCGGCGCAGGCGACGTGGAAGCGTTGGTTCTCGTAGTGACCGCCGTGCAGTTCCCCGCCGGTGTGATGGCGCAGCGCCTCGGTCGCCGCCTGCGCCCGGTCGCGGTCGGGATCGAGCAGGCGGTGGCTCGCGAGTAGCGCAGCGACTGCGGCCTGCATGCCCGGCTGCGCGCTGTCGCGGCCACGCACGAGCAGCACGTGCTGCAGGCCGCCGAACGCCGCGACGTGGATCACCACCTCGGGTCCGACCGCGCGCTCGACCGCGAGGCGCGCCCCGCGCAGGCCGTGTGGCGGCTTGTCGGCGTGCGCCGGCGGCAGCCAAGGTGCTCCGGCTCCCTTCACCGCCGTGGGTTCCAGTCGCTGCATCGCCGCCGCGAATTCGGTCGCGACGGCGGCCGGATCGCGTTCGTCGTCGTCGACTTGCACCGACACGTCGACGACGACGTCGTGATCGAGCCGGTAGAAGCTGACGGCCTCGAGCGCGTTCGCCCGGTCGCCGCGCAGCGGCACGCAGAGCCAGCCCTCGACGCCGCCGACTTCGTAGTTGCAGGGCGGGCAGCGGAACGGCACCACCCGGGCGCCGCCGTCTGCCGGCCTGGTTTCGACCTCGAGCACGGGTAGCCAGCCGCCGCCGCCATCGCTGCGCAGCGCGAGCAGGCAGTCCTCGCGGAACTCGACCTGCTGCGGTGCGGGGCCTGCCGCGCACTGCAGGCTCATCGTGTAGCGGGCGCGCACGACCACGTGGTCGCCGATGCGATGGGGGGCGCCGACCACCGTCGAGGAACGTTGGCGGGTCGTGCTCGCCGCGAAGACGTTCGCGAGTTGTCGCTGCCGTTGCTGCCGGGCGAGTCCGTCGGCGCCTTCGGACGCGAAGGAGTCGAAGTAGGCCGTGGCGTCACCGCGCGCGAACGCCGCGTCGAGGCGCTCGAGCAGTGTTGTGACCGGCACCGGCGCAGGCGTCGGTGTCTGGGCGATGGCAGCGGGCGCCGTCGACCCCGCCACGAGCACCCACGCGATCGTCGATGTGCGGCTCATCGGGCCTCCTCGCGCAGCAGCCACAGTCCGTCGGCGCCGACGTTCGGCAGCGCGGTCGGATCGGCGACACCCTCGCGCCAGGCGAGCAGCGGTGCGAGCGCGTTCGTGCCGACCGCGTGTGCGAACGACGCTGGCTGCGCGAGCAGTTGGCGTTCGAATCGCGGCGACGATTCGCCCGGCCAGAGCGCGAACACCACCGTTGCCGCCGCCGCGAGCAGTGCAGCCGCGAGGCCCAGTCGCCAGACGCGCGGGCGGGACGCCGCCGGAGCCTCCCGGTCGTTGCGCAGCGCTGCGAGCGTGCGGGCGACGAAGAACGGCGATGGTCCGGGCGCCACGTGGCGCGCCAGCAGCCGCTGCCAGCGCGCGCGGCGATCGTCGTTCACGGCGTCCAGCGTGCGCGCGACGAAGTCCGGCGACGGTTCGGGCGGCGTGTGCGTCGCCAGCAGGTCGCGCGGCAACGCCAGGCCCGCCTGCGCGAGGTCCCGATCGAGTCGGGCATCGGCGGCGATCGCGTCGGCGACCGCATCGACGAACCCGGGGCTCGGCAGCCCCGTGCGCACCGCCTCGTCCGGCAGCGGCAGCGTGAGCCACTCGGCTTCGCTCGGGAACGGCCGGTCGTGGTCGTCGGGGCGGTCGTCGGCGCGGTTCATGCTCCCGCCTCCAGCCACGGTGCGAGTCGTTCGCGCAGCGCTTCCTTCGCCCGGAACAGCCGCGACTTGACGGTGCCCTCGTTGACGCCGGTGATCGCCGCGATCTCGCTGTAGTCGAGGTTCTCGTACTCGCGCAACACGAACGCCATGCGCTGGTCCTCGCCGAGGCTCGCCAGCGCCTCGCCGATGCGGCGGCCGAGTTCCTGGTTCTCGAGGTCGGCGGCCGGCAGCAGTTCGCGGCGGTCGACGACGTCGCGCGATGCTTCGCCGTCGGGCACCGCCTGCAGGCTCGACGTCGGCAGCCGGCGGCGCTTGAGCACGTCGTAGCAGTGGTTGCGGACGAACGTGTAGACCCAGGTCGTGAACTTCGCGCGCGTGGGGTCGAAGCTGCCCAGCGCCCGGAACACCTTCAGGAACACGTCCTGCGCGATGTCCTCGACCTCGCGTCGCCAGCCGGCGCCGAGGAACCGGAAGATCGTCGCCAGCACCGGCCGGTGCAGTGCTTCGACGATGGCGCGGCTGGCGCCGTCGTCGCCCCGCTGGGCGGCTCGCACCATGGTCTCGGTGATCTCGGTCACGTGGCGGCGGAGGGAGGCGGCCCTGATAGGCCGTCGGGCGCCCCTGGTTCCACGAAATCCTCGCCGCGGACGCCGGGCCGGGCCAGCGTCACATGCGGTAGGGGATCAGGTCGGCGTCGTCACCGGCGTCGCCGAGCCGCTCGTCGACGAGCTTGCCGTCGACGACGATCTCTTGACCCCTGCGCTCGCTGGCGTCGAACGACAGCTCTTCGAGGCACTTCTCGAGGATCGTCATCAGGCGTCTCGCACCGATGTCCTGGGTGGTCTTGTTGGCGCGGAAGGCGATCGCCGCCAGTTTCTGCACGCCGTCCGGGGTGAAGCGCAGCGTCACGCTCTCGGTCTTGAACAGCGCGACGTACTGCCGGCACAGCGCGTTCTTCGGCTCGGTCAGGATGCGCACGAAGTCGGCCTCGGTCAGCGATTGCAGCGCGACGCGCACCGGGAAGCGGCCCTGCAGCTCGGGGATCAGTTCGCTCGGCTTGTGGAAGTGGAACGCGCCGGCGGCGAGGAACAGCATGTGGTCGCTGCGCACGTGGCCGTAGCGGGTGTAGACGGCGCAGCCCTCGACGACCGACAGCAGGTCGCGTTGCACGCCTTCGCGCGAGACGTCGGGACCGTCGCTGCCGCCGGCGCTGACGATCTTGTCGATCTCGTCGATGAAGACGATGCCGTCGTTCTGGGCGCGGTCGAGCGCTTCCTGCACGATCGCATCCTGGTCGAGCAGCTTGTCGGCCTCCTCCTCGTGCACGATCGCGCGCGCCTCGGCGATCGTGAGCTTGCGCACCTTGGTCTTGTTGCCGGGCGAGCGGCCCCACAGTTCCTGCAGCGCCTGCGCGTCGATGCCCATGGTCTCGTTGCCCTGCGGCCCCATCACCGACAGCGTCGGCGTGCGCGCGTCGCGCACTTCGATGTCGAACGGGCGTTGCTCCAGCCGCCGCGCTGCGAGGTCGTCGCGCAGCCGCGCACGCGCTTGCTCCCGTTCGGCGAAGTCGGTGGGGGCCGCGGCGACGGACGTGACCGCGCCGGGCCGGGGTCGCCAGACGCCGCCTTCGAACACGCCGGGGACGCCGCGATGGTCCTGGTGCTCGGCGATGCCGAGTTCGTCGGCGAGCGCGCGGAAGATGCGGTCCTCGGCGGCGGCGGCGGCCAGACCCGCGACCTCCTTGACCTTCTCGGAACGCACCAACGCCACCGCAGCGTCGACCAGGTCGCGCACCATCGACTCGACGTCGCGGCCGTGGTAGCCGACCTCGCTGTACTTGGTCGCCTCGACCTTCAGGAACGGGGCGCGCGCCAGCGTCGCCAGGCGCCGCGCGATCTCGGTCTTGCCGACGCCGGTCGGCCCCATCATCAGGATGTTCTTCGGGTAGACATCGGCGGCGAGCTCGGTGCCGAGCTGCCGGCGGCGCCAGCGGTTGCGCAGCGCCACGGCGACGGCGCGCTTGGCCTTGCCCTGGCCGACGATGTACTCGTCGAGGGCGCGCGTGATCTCGCGGGGGGTCAGTTCGGCGGCGATGTCAGCCATGCGGGGGCGAGGAGCATAACAATCCTCGGCACCCGCGCCGCCGCGCTCACTTTTCGGCGGCCTTCTTCACGCGCTCGGCGCGACCCTTCAGGTAGGCCGCTTCGTCGGCGAAGCCGGCGACCAGGGTCATCCAGCCCTTCACGGTGCGCGTGTTCCACTCGGCCTTGGCCGGCACGAGTTCTTCGCTCGCCTCGACCGGTTCGAACTGGGCGTTGAGGCCGGCGGTGATCTGGTCGAGCAGCTTGTTGAGGTCGAACGCGATCATCGACTGCTCCGCCGACTTGTAGTCCAGCTTCTGCAGTTCCTCGACGATGCCGAACAGAGCGACGAAGCCGAGACCCTCGAGCTGCTTCTTGGCGCGCACGCTGCGGATGCCGTCGCCGGCGGCGTCCGCAGCCAGCGCGCGGACTTCGCTCTTCTTCGCGTCGTCGATCCCCTCGGGCCACTTCACCTCGCCGTAGGTCTTCGCGTCGCTGACGTCGGCCATCGTCGCCGGCGGGTTGCGCAGCTTCTGCCACGGGCGCTTGGGCTGGCTCGGATCGTCGGGCGTGGCTGGTGGTGTCGCCGCCGGCGGCGGCGTCGCGCTGGCATCGGTCGGGGTCGCCGCCGGCGGTGCCGCCGGTTGCGGTGCCGGTTGCGCCGCGGGCGTCTCGACCTTCGCGGGCTCGACCTTCGGCGCCTCGGGCGCGGGCGCTGGCGGCGGCGTCGGTTGGGGAGTCGTCGGCTCGTTCTTCGCCGCGGTGTCCGAGGTCGTCTTGCCGTCGCCCGAGAACATCAGCACGGCGACGATCGCGATGGCGACGAGGCCGACACCGCCGAGGATCAGCGGCATCTGGTTGCTCTTCTTCGCCGGGCGTTCGCCACGGCCGCGGCGCCCACCGGTCGCGTCCTCGGCGTCGGCGTCCTTGCCGCGGCGGCTCGCTCGCTCGGGTCGCGCGGCGGCGACGGGGGCTTCCTTCGGCGCGGCCTTGCTGCGGTCGATCGCCGGTCGCGCCGCGGCCGCTGGCTTGGCGGCGGCTGCCGGCGTCGTCGCTGCGGCGGGCGCCGCTGCGGCGGCGCGCTGCTTCTGCACGTCGATGACGCTGCCGCACTTTTGGCACTTGGCCTGTGTGCCCGTGAACGTCTCCGGCAGTTTGTACTTGGCGCCGCAGTTGTCGCAGGTGATCTGGAGAACGGTCATCGTGGGGTTCCTGTCTTGGGTCACTTGCCGGCGGGCTTCTTGTCGTCCTTCTTCACCGGCATCTCGAGGCTCTCTTCGGTTTCCATGTGGTCCGTGAGCTGCGTGTTGCCGTGGCGGTACCAGTACGCGAACCACTGCCGAATGCACGATTCGCGGGCGGCCTTGTCCGTGGCGGCGTTGCCGGTGTCGGCCGGGTCGTAGTTGACGCCGAAGCCGGTCCAGGCGCGCAGCGCGCGGTCGAGCTGGCTGAGCTTGATGTTGTTGGCCATCACGTCCGGATACAGCTCGAACATCGCGTTGAGCACGCGCGGCACGACGGCCTTCTTGTCGTCGAGCGTCTGGATCGACATCGTCGCCTTGTTGAACAGCGTGCCGGGCGCCTCGGGATCGGCGCTCTGCAGGAGCAGCGCGACGGTGTCGTCGGCCTTCTTCTGCAGAACCGGCGTCGCCTTGTCCCAGTGCGGCACGGCGGCCGGCTGCGACTCCTTCACCTTGCGGGTGCCAGCGCTGTCGGTGATCTCGATGTCGGTGGGCTTGGCGATTTCCTTCACCGGCTGGAAGGTCTGCTTGCTCGGATCGGGCTTGTTCGGGTTGCGCACCGGCGGCTTCGTGACCGACAGGCCGGTGACCTTGACCTGCTCGCCGTCCATGCGGAACGACACCTCGAGCACGCCGTTCCACTTCGCCAGCCAGGTGTCGTCGCCGGGCTTGGCGGTGACGAAGACCGATGCTTTGCCGCTGGCGGCGGTCATGTCGTCGTTGCCGAGCAGTTCGCCGCTGTCGCACTGCAGCTCGCGCAGGAAGCGCGTCGCGTCGTGCTCGCGCATCGCCTTCATCACCGCCTCGTCGTCGCTGCCGGGCGGCAGGCCGAACAGCGTGGCGAGCGCGCGCAGGTCGCTGTGGGTGTTCATCACCAGCCGGTTGTCGTCGCCGATCGCCCGCGCCCACTTGACGATCATCGCCGTGCGCGGGTGGTCGCCGCGGCCATACGCGTGCGTGGTGGCGACCGGCGGCGGGGTCTTCTTCGGCTCCTCACCGCCGCTGCTGTTCATCAGCGCGAAGATGCCGATCAACGCCACGGCGCCGATGCCGAAGCCGACGTAGACCTTGGTGTGGTCGGGGGCGGCGACCCGTTTGCCGGCCGTCGACTTGGCGATGAAGACGCGGTGGCACTCGGTGCACTCGATCTTGCTGTCGAGGGCGTCGCCGGCGATCCGGAACTGTGCGCCGCACTGCGGGCAGGCGATGTCGACCTTGCCGTCGGTGCGGGTTCGCGCGCCCTTGCCGCGGCCGGATGAAGAGGAACGGGAGGCCGCGGAGTCGCGTCGTGCCACGAGGAACCTGCGAGGGCTGGAGGGGGCGGAACGGGGCGGCCGAGGACGGTAAGGCGGGGTCGGCCAGGGGTCAACGCCACCGCTGGCGACGGGTTCACGCCGGCTGTCGCCCGCGCGCGCGATGCCGTAGACCTCACGCATGCGCTTCCGCTTGCACAGCGAACTGCGACCCGCGGGCGATCAGCCGCAGGCGATCGAACGGCTGGCGGCGTGGATCGACGGCGGCGCGGGCGCGTCGACGCTGCTCGGCGTCACCGGTTCGGGCAAGACCTTCACCGTCGCCAAGGTGATCGAGCAGGTGCAGCGGCCGACGTTGGTGCTGGCGCCGAACAAGACGCTCGCCGCGCAGCTGCACGCCGAGTTCCGGTCGTTCTTCCCCGACAACGCGGTCGAGTACTTCGTCAGCTACTACGACTACTTCCAGCCCGAGGCGTACGTGCCGACGACGGACACGTACATCGAGAAGGACGCGCTGATCAACGAGGCGATCGAGCGCATGCGCAACTCGGCGACGCGTTCGCTGATGGAGCGGCGCGACGTGCTGATCGTGGCGTCGATCTCGTGCATCTACGGCCTCGGTTCGCCGGAGACCTACCGCGAGCTGTCGGTGACCGTGCAGCAAGGCCAGCGCCTCGACCGCGACGTGCTGCTGCGCCAGCTCACGGCGATCCAGTTCGTGCGCGACAACTACGACTTCCAGGCCGGCCGCTTCCGCGTGCGCGGCGACGTCGTCGAGGTGTATCCGTCGTACGAGGAGGCGCGCGCGCTGCGCTTCGAGCTGTTCGGCGACGAGGTCGAGTCGATCACCGCGATCGACCCGCTGCGCGGCGAAGTGCTCGAACGGCTCGACCGCGTGACGATCTACCCGACGACGCAGTACGTGGCGACGCAGGACCAGCTGCTGCGCGCCTGCACCGCGATCGAGGCCGAACTCGAAGCGCGGCTCGCCGAGCTCGAGGGTCGGAAGAAGCTGCTCGAGGCGCAGCGCCTCGGCCAGCGCACGCGCCACGACCTCGAGATGCTGCGCGCGACCGGCATGTGCCAGGGCATCGAGAACTACAGCCGCCACCTCGACGGCCGCGCGGCCGGGCAGCCGCCGGCCACGCTGCTGCACTACTTCCCCGACGACTTCCTGCTCGTCGTCGACGAGTCGCACGTCGCGGTGCCGCAGGCCGGCGGCATGTATCGCGGCGATCGCGCGCGCAAGACCACGCTCGTCGACTACGGCTTCCGGCTGCCGAGCGCGCTCGACAACCGGCCGCTGCAGTTCGACGAGTTCGAAGCGCTGCAGCGGCAGGTGCTGTTCGTGTCGGCGACGCCGGGCGACTACGAACGGAAGAAGAGCGGCGATCGCGTCGTGGAACTCGTGGTGCGGCCGACCGGCCTCGTCGATCCGCCGGTGGACGTGCGGCCGGCGCAAGGGCAGGTCGACGACGTCGTCGGCGAAGTGCGCGCGCGCGCCGCCAGGCACGAGCGGGTGCTCATCACGACGCTGACCAAGCGCGCGGCCGAGGAACTGACCGACTACCTGCGCGACCTCGGCATCAAGGTGCGCTACCTGCACGCCGACATCGACAGCCTCGAACGCACCGCCCTGATCCGCGACCTGCGGCTCGGCGTGTTCGACGTGCTCGTAGGCATCAACCTGCTGCGCGAAGGCCTCGACCTTCCGGAGGTCACGCTGGTTGCGGTGCTCGACGCCGACAAGGAGGGCTACCTGCGCAGCAAGACGTCGCTGATCCAGACCTGCGGGCGCGCCGCGCGCAACGTGGATGGGCGGGTGATCCTCTACGCCGACAAGCGCACCGACTCGATCGAGGGAGCGCTGGCCGAGATGGAGCGGCGGCGGCAGAAGCAGCGCGCGCACAACGAACAGCACGGCATCGTGCCGAAGACGATCGTCAAACCGGTGCGCGACCTGCTGCAGTCGCCGGAACCCGAGGACGGCGAGGTCGTGCCGGGCAAGGGCAAGCGCGGCAAGGGCCGCGGCGCCAAGGATGGTGGGGCGAGGGCGGCGGCGTCAGCGCCCGCCGGCGCCGGCAAGCAGCCGTTCGCCGACCACAAGCAGCTGCTCGTGCACACGAAGAAGCTGCGCGAGGAGATGATGGCGGCGGCGAAGAACCTCGACTTCGAACTCGCCGCGCGCATCCGCGACGAGGTCTGGCGGCTCGAGAAGCTCGACATGGAACTGCTCTGACGTGTGCCGGTGGCGCGCCGGGACAGGCGTCCGTGCTGCGCCGCGAGTGCCGTCCTACCGGCGACGTGGTCGAGCGGCGCGCACACGTCGTCTGGCGCGGCGCCGCGGTAGGATCCTCCGCCTCCGCATGACCGCGCCCGACGTCTTCACGCTGCCCGCCCCGTACTACCTGTTCCGCCTGCTCACCGGCAGCGACCACATGCACTTCGGCTGGTTCCGCTCGATGGACGAGCACCCGGGACTGGCGCAGGAGAACATGATGGAGCTGAATCTGTTCTTCCGCCCGGCGAAGGCCGAGCGCGTGCTCGACGTCGGGGCGGGGCTCGGCGCCACCGCGCGCTGGCTCAGCAAGCGCGGCATCCGCGTGACGTCGATCTCGCCCGACGCGCCGCTGATCGAGTACGCGCGCCTGGCCGCGAAGGCCGACGACGTGCCGCATCCCGTCGAGTTCCACGTCAGCCCGTTCGAGACCTTCCAGTGGCGCGGCTCCTTCGACTGGGTGCTGTTCCAGGAGTCGTTCCAGTACTTCGAGGATCCGCGCGCGACGATCGAGCGCGCGGCGAAAGCGCTGCGCTACGGCGGTCGCCTGCACATCGGCGACCAGTTCCTGCACGTCGACGTGCCGCGCGCGCAGGGGCGCTTCCACTTCCTGCCGCGCGTGCTGCAGGCGGCGAAGGACCTCGGCTTCGAGCTGCACACCAGCTGCGACGTCAGTCGCGCCGCCTACCGCATGACCGGGCGGTGCCTCGAGATCCTGCGCGAACGCGCGGCCGAATGGACCGCGGCGCACTCGGCGCGACGCCCCGAGATCGGCAAGGACATCGCCGACATGCTGAACTGCGGCACCCTGGAGTACGACGCCTGGCGCGCCGGCTACCTGAGCTACCAGTTGCTCACGTTCGACAAGGTCGCCGGCTGAGGAGCGTCTTGCGGATGCACGAGCGCATCGCCGAGAAGGTCGCGCGCTTCCCGACGGGGCCGGGCGTCTACGTGTTCCTCGGTGCGGCCGGCGAAGCGCTCTACGTCGGCAAGGCCGCCGACCTGCGGGCGCGGGTGCGCAGCTACCTCAAGCCGGGCGGTGACGGGCGCGTGCAGTTGCCGTTCCTCGCCGCCGCCGCTGCCGACGTCGAGTTCGTGGCGACCGCGACCGAACAGGAAGCCCTGCTGCTCGAGAACACCGTCATCAAGAAGCGACAGCCGCGCTTCAACCTGAAGCTGAAGGACGACAAGGCGTTCTTGTTGCTGCGCCTCGACCGGCGCGAGCCCTGGCCGTGGTACCGCCTCGTGCGTCGTCGCCAGGACGACGGTGCGATGTACTTCGGGCCGTTCGCGTCGGCGAAGGCGGTGCGTCGCACGCTGCGGCTGCTGCACAAGATCGTGCCGCTGCGCGACTGCCACGACGCGGTGTTCGAGAACCGCGCGCGTCCGTGCATCAAGCACCAGATCGGCCGCTGCCCCGCACCGTGCGTCGGTTTGATCACGCGCGAGGCCTACGACGGTCTGCTCGACCATTCGGTGCGCATCCTGCGCGGGGACGTCGGGCCGGTGCTGACCGACCTGCGTGCGCGCATGCAGGCGGCTTCGGCGGCGTTGGAGTTCGAGCGCGCGCAGGCGCTGAAGGACCAGGTGCAGGCACTGCAGGCGGTGGCCGAACCGCAGGCCGTGGTGGCGGGTTCGGGCGACGAGGATGCGCTCGGCGTGCATCGCACCGGCGACGACGTCGCGGTGGCGTTCCTGTCGTTCCGCGGCGGCGCGCTCGAGAGCTGCCGGCGCTTCGCGTTCCGCAGCGAACTGCCCGACGACCTGCTGCTCGGCGAACTGCTCGGCCGCTTCTACGAAGGCGATCGCCACGTGCCGGCGATGGTGCTGCTGCCGGGGCTGCCGGCCGAGCCGACGATGATCGCGGCGTGGTTGCAGCACAAGCGGGGCGGCGCCGTCGACCTGCACGTGCCGCAGCGCGGTGACAAGCGGCGGCACCTCGAACTGGCGGTCGAGAACGCGCGGCTGGCGGATGCGATGGCGGCAGATGCCGAATCGCGGCGGCGCGCAGCCGGCGAACGGCTGGCGAAGCTGCTCGGACTCGCGGACGCGCCGGTGCGGCTGCACTGCCTCGACGTGTCGACGATCCAGGGCACGTCGACGGTCGCGTCGCGCGTGTGCTTCGACGACGGCGCGCCACACAAGGCGCAGTACCGGCGGTTCCGGATCTCGGCGGCGAACGCCGGCGACGACTTCGCGGCGATGCAGGAAGCGGTGACGCGCAGCCTGCGGCTGTGTCTCGAACGCGACGACGAGGGGTTGCCGGACCTGCTGGTGGTCGACGGCGGCAAGGGCCAGCTCGCGGCGGCGGTTCGCGCGGTGGCAGAGCTCGGGCTGCAGGACGATCTGTACCTGTGCGGCCTGGCCAAGAGCCGGTTGCGGGGCGTCGGCGACGCGCGGGCCGAGAGCGGCGAGCGGTTGTTCGTTGCGGGTCGCGACGAGGCGGTGCCGTTGGCGAACGGCGCGCCGGAGACGCTGCTGCTGGCGGCGCTGCGCGACGAGGCGCACCGGTTCGCGATCGGCTACCACCGGCAGACGCGTGGGCGCATCGCCAGTGAACTCGACGACGTGCCGGGGGTCGGGCCGACCCGGCGGCGCTCGCTGCTGCGTCACTTCGGGTCGCTGGCGGCGCTGCGAGCGGCGAGTCGCGAAGCGCTGCGGGCGGCGCCCGGCCTGCCGGCGGCGGTGGCGGATGCCGTGTTCGCCCGGCTGCACCGCGACGACGCGCGGACCGCGGGGCCCTGACCGGCTCGTCCAGGCTTCGTAACCGGGCGCTTCCGCCCTCGCGTCGCCCGGCACCCGCCGGCAGCATCTCCGGCCCATGAACCGACTGCCCTTTGCGCTCGCAGCGTTGCTGGCCACGCTGCTCCCGGCGCAGAACCGTCCACAGCCAGACCAGGAGACGCTGCAGAAGCTGCGCACCGAGAAGCTCGCCAAGCCGGTGTTCCAGAAGGCCGCGTGGGTCACTGACTACGACGCGGCGCGCGAGCAGGCGAAGAAGGAGAACAAGCTGCTGTTCACCTACTTCACCCGCAGTTACGCGGCTTGAGGCCCGTGTGACATGCTGGAGAGCGGTCCGCTCTCCGACCCGAAGTTCGCCGAGTTCGCCAAGGACGTGGTGCTGTTCCTGCACAACACGTCGCGCGTCGAGGGCGAGAAGTACCCGACGCTGCTCCGGGACAAGGGCTTCGGCGGCTTCCCGTCGCTGTGCTTCATGGACGCCGACGGCAACGTGCTGGCCAAGCCCCCGCGCAGCGTCGCCGGATTCGCGGACACGCACGCTCGCAGCAAGGCCCTGATGACGTTGCGGAGCAAGGGCGACAAGGCGACTGCCGCCGAGCAGAAGGAGCTGTTCCTGACCGAGCTGCAACTCGGCCTGGTCGCTGCGGACCAGATCCAGGCTCGCGCCGACGCGCTGTCGCTCGGCGCCGACGAGAAGGCGTTGGTGGCGAGCAAGCTCGTCGATGCCGAGGTCGGGCAGATCCTGCAGAAGGCCCGCGAAGCCGGCATGGCGGCCACGAACGAGCAACTCGCGGCGCTCGCGAAGGCCGGCAAGACGCCGAGCGAGGCGATGCGGTCGCAGTTCTGGATCGGCGTGCTGAACCACGCGAGCGGCCAGAAGGACGGTGCTCTTGCCCAGCAGGCGTTCGACGCGCTGGAGAAGCACTTCGCCGACGACAAGAACCCCGCGCTCGAGCGGGCGAAGGCGAACTGGAAGAAGCTGCTCGACGCGAGCAAGCAGTGAGCGGACCGGCGCGGGCGATCGCCCGCGCCTGCTTCACTTGCCGAAGTCGTCGATGGGGCAGGTGCTCGGTTCGCCCCAGGCCTCCGGCTGGGCTCCGCTGTCGCCGAGCATCGGCCGGCCGTAGCGGCTCGGGGCGATCGCGATCAGCAGCAGCTTGTGGTCCGTGCCGTTGACGTTGACCGCGACTGGCGATGCGAAGTAGCGGAACGAACTGCGCACGTCGCCACGTCCGTCGGGCATCGGCACGGCTTCGGGCGCCGCGTCGCCCGGTAGCAGCAGCGCGTCGGCTGGCAACTTCCGATCGGTGATGAGTTCGGCCAGGTCCTTCGGCCAGCGACCGTGTTGTTCGCGGAACGCTTCGAGCGCCGTCCAGGCCGCTTGCAGGCGGCCCTTGGCGAGGGCGGTGCGAACCTGGTCGTGCATCCAGTCGTGATGGAACAGGCCGGACAGCAGCGGGCCCCAGAGCATGGCGAGAGCCCCGGTGTGCAGGCCGCCGAGCGCGCCTGCCTGCTGCAACGTGAACGTGGTGCCGTCGCGACGCAGCACACCCCGTGCCTTGCGGAGCAGCGGCGCCACTGCGTCGGGCGATGGCATCGCGGCGCTGTCGAGAAGTGGCTGTTGGAAGAGGCCTGGCACCAGCTTCAGCAGCGGCAGCCAGTTGGCGTGGAACGCCGAGTAGATCGCGCCCTCGTCCCAGCGCAGGTCGAAGTTCGGCAACGGCTCGCCGTCGCCCGCCGGGATCGGCGCGTCCCCGACGTCCATCGCGGTGGCGCCGCCGGCGCGGGCCTTCAAGAACGCGCGCATGCTGAGCCCCGACTCGGCGACGTGCAGCACGCCAGCGACCCGGCACCACGTCGGCGCGAAGCCCGCGGGCGCGTCGGGCACCTGGGCCACCATGCACTCGATGTCCTCGTAGGTGATCGTGCGCGTCGTCACGCGGTCCTTCACGAGCATGGTGAGCGCCTGGTCGAGCGCCGCTTCGTCGGCGATGCCCAGCGACAGGAACACGCGCGGGATCAGGCTGCCCTTCGCGGGCGCCGACACGCCGAGCGCGATTCCACCGGTCAGCCCCTTCGTGAGCGCGGCGCGCAGTTCGTCGCGCATCGACGCCCCGGTCATGCCTTCGAGCGCCGTCACCAACAAGTTGGTGTCGAACGTGCAGCGCAGTTGCGCGAGTGCGACGTCGGGCAACGCCTGCGCCGGCAGGGCGCCCTTGCCGGTCAGGATCGCGCCGATCGCGCCCGACGGTTCGTCGGCGAGCGCCAGTTCGATCTCGTCGCGCAGCAGGCCGTCTGCGAAACGGAGCCGCCAGCGCAGCGTTCGCAGGCCGTCGAGGCCGAGCGCCCGGAACTCGGGCGGCGCGCCGCCCATCTGGCGCGTGAACATCGCCACGTAGGCCTGGGCGTCCATCTCCATCAGCACCTGCGCCGACGTTCGCGCGGGTGCCGGCGCGTACGTGCCGCACGCTTCGGGAGCGTCGGTGCCGAGCGCGAAGACGCCGGGGAGTTGCAGCAGCCAATAGCTGGAGGGGATCAGGCCCGCGAGCTGGGCCTCGTTGGCTGCTTCGCCGTCGGGCGTGGCCGGTTTCCACAGCGCGACCGGGAACCCGGCGAACTTCGCCTCGAGGTCGCGCGCCAACAGCGAATAGGTGGCGAGTTCCTTCTCGTGCCGCGCGAAGTGCGCGGCCCAACGACCCTGGGCCCGCGGGCCACACGCGACGGTCAGCACGGTCGCCGGGATCGATCGTTCTTCGGTCGTCGCCAGCGCCAGCAGTTCGGCGCGCTGCAGGTCCGCGAGGTCGAGACCGGCGACGATGCGCCAGCCAAGCTGCACCGGCAGCTGCGAGACGATCCACGGTTCGAGCTCGGGTGGGGGGCTGGCGACGACGGCGTCGAGCAGCGAGCGCTGCGCTGCGGCCAGGCGCCGGTATTTGGCGAGGCCGGCAGCGAACGCGGCGGCGGTCTCCGGTTCGGCGAGCAGCTTGCCGATCGCGGAATCCGGCAGCTGGGCTCGCAGCGAGGGCACGTCCTCCGCCACGAAGCGGGCGAGGTGCGGGGCGGGCACGAACGTCGGCGGGCCCTGCGCCGCGAGCGTGGACGCGAACAGGACGGCGAACGGCCAGGCAGGTGGTCTCATCGGGGGCTCAGGCGCGGGGTGGTGCCGGCGGCTTGGCCGGTGGTGGTGGCGTCTTGCCGGGAATGCCCTCGGCGCCGGGCATCGCCGCCGGCGACTCCGCGAGCTTGCCGAAGAACGCCGGCATCTCGACGCCGCCGATGTCGCGCATCATCTGCAGCACCGGCGGCAGGCTGCCGGCGAGGCCCTGCAGGAAGTTCGCGGTCGCGTTCTTGCCGTTCGCTCCGGCGCCGCCTTCCCAGACCACGACCTTGTCGAACTTCACGTTGGCGATCGCCTTGGCGGCGACTTCGGCCATGTGCGGCAGGTGCTCGAGCATCAGCAACTGGAACGCCTGCTGGGCTCCGCCGCAGCCCTCGACCAGGCGCTGCAGACCTTCGGCCTTCTTGGCCAGGATCTCGTATTCGCCGCGCGCCTGCGCCTCGAGCCGCGCGAACGTCGCGGCAGCTTCGGCGTTGGCGCGCAACCGCACCTGCTCGGCGGCGGCTTCGGCGTCGACGATCAGCTTGGCCTTCTGGGCCTTGGCGGCGGCTTCGAGTTCGGCGCGTTGTTCGCTCTCGATCTTCGTGGCCATCGCGTCGGCGGCGCGCGCCTCGGCGTGGTACTGCACCTCGCGGACCTTGGCGTCGGCCTCGCGCTTGCGCGATTCCGCGAGCTGGTAGGCCTCGGCCTGCCGGACCTTCAGCGTCGCTTCGGCATCGACGACCTTGGCGCGCGCCAGGTTCTCGCCGGTGACCGCGGCGGCCTCGGCGTCGGCGACCTGCACGCGCATCTGCCGTTCCTGGTCCTTGACCGCGCTCTGCTGCTCGAGCTTGGCCCGGCTCTCGCCGATGCCGGCCTCCTTCGCGAGCTCGGCCAGGCGCACGATCTTCTCGCGTTCGTTCTCCTTGGTGCCGATTTCGCGCACCTTGTCGGCGCTCGCGACCAGCACGTCCTGCTCGCGTTTGGCTTCCGCGACGCCGATCGAGCCGCGCTTCTGCTGCTGCGCGACGTCGATCTCCGCCGACTGGATCGCCTCGGACGCGGCCTTGCGGCCCATCGCCTCGATGTAGCCCGACTCGTCGGTGATGTCGGTGATGTTGACGTTGATCAGCACCAGGCCGATCTTCTCGAGCTCCGGCGTCAGCGAGTTCTGCACGCTGTCGAGGAACTTGTCGCGGTTGCGGTTGATGTCCTCGATCGTCATCGAGGCGATCACCTGGCGGAGCTGGCCCAGGATGATGTCCTCGGCCTGCTTCATGACCTGGCGCGGATCGAGGCCGAGCAGGCGGATCGCGGCGGTCTGCATGACCGCTGCTTCGGTGCCCACCGCGACGGTGAACACCGACGGCACGTTGACGCGGATGTTCTCGGCCGACAGCGCCCCACGCAGCGGGATCTCGATCTGCATCGGATCGAGCGACAGGAACGCGTAGTCCTGGATCAGCGGCCACACGAAGGCGCCGCCGCCGTGCAGGCAGCGGGCCGATTGGCCGGACGCGACCTTGCCGAAGATCACCAGGATCTTGTTGCTCGGGCAGCGCTTGTAGCGCTTCACGATCAGCACGGCGAAGCCGAGCAGGATGACGCCGATCAGCACGCAGGCGATCACGAACAGGTCGCTCGCGTCGCCTTGCAGGAAGGTGAGCATGTAGGGTTGGGGCAGTGGTGGGGGTGGAGGGTCAGTTCGCGGGTGCCACGACGAGCACGTCGTCGTCGGTGTGCGCGAGCACGCGGATGGTGGCGCCGGTCGGGATCTCGTCGCCGCGGCTGATGGCGCGGCATTCGATCGTGCGGCCCTGCACCGTCATCATCACGCGGCCGTGGCCAGTACCGGAGGCGGGGATGCGCAGGTAGACGTTGCCGGTCAGGCCGATCGCGTTCTTCAGTTCGACGTTGCCCTGCGACTGCAGGTGCCGCAGAGCGCGCATCATCTTGCCGACGAGGAGCAGTGCGGCGCAGCCCGACAGCGCCGCGGCACCGCCGACCGCGGCGGGCGACCAGCCGAGGCTCTGCGTCGCCATGCCGACAAGGCCGAAGAACGCGCCGAACGTGGCGACGGTCTGGACCGACAGCAGCTTGAGGAACGCCGACTGGTCGTGACCGACGGAGTGGTGGCCGTCGTGCGAGCCGGGCTCGCCGCCGAGTTCGCTGTCGCCGCCGACGCCGAACAGCAGCAGGGCGAACTGCAGGACCAGGATGGTGCCACCGATGATCGCGCAGGCGAGGAAGACGCTATGCATGGCCGATGGATCGCCGCGTTGGCGCGGCGCCTTTTCGTCACGAAGTTGTAGCCGAAGCCGCCGCGCAGCTGTCGGGTTTCCCGCCGGACGATCAGGCCGGGGGAACGTCTGCGCCGGGCTCGCGGTCACGCGCCGAGTCGTTCGCCGCGTCGAGCCGCGCGATCTGCACACGCTCCGCGCGCCGGTTGTTCGCCTTCGTCACGAGGAACCGGAAGCCGTCGACGTCGAGCACGGTGCCGGCCGGTGGCACGTGTCCGAGCCGTTCCGCGAGGAAGCCCGACAGGGTCTTGCTCGCCGACTCGGGCGGGCTGGCGCCGAGCCGCGAGTACACCGCGGTGAGTTCGGCGATGCCGCGGCAGAGCAGCGAACCGTCGGCGCGCTGCACCATGTTGGCTTCCTCGGTGTCCGACTCGTCCTCGATCTCGCCGACGATCTCCTCGAGCACGTCCTCGAGCGTGACGATGCCGCGGGTGCTGCCGTACTCGTCGACGACGATCGCCAGGTGCCGTTTCTCGCGTTGGAATCGCCGCAGCACGTGGTTGAGCGTCGCGGTCTCCGGCATGACCAGGAGCGGGATCAGCAGGTCGTCCCAGTTCGGATCGGGGCGTTCGCGCAGCGCGAACAGCAGTTCCTTCGCCATCACGAAACCGGTCACGTGGTCGAGTTCCCCGTCGGGAGTGAACGGCAACCGGCTGTGGCCGCTGCGCTGCAGCCGCTGCAGGTTCTGCTCGGTGCTGTCGCGTCCGGAGAGGTAGGCGATCCGGTCGCGGGCGACCATCACGTCGCGGGCCTGCGTCTCGCGCAGCCGGGTCGCGTTGTGGATCAGGTTCGCGGTGATCTGGCCGAACGCGCCCTGGCTCATGCCGACGGTCGTCAGCACGCGGATGTCCTCGAGCGAGGTCGCATGCGCATGGCCCTTGCCGGCGAACATGCGCGACAGGCGGCGGGTCAGCAGCAGGGCCGGGGTCAGGGCCACGACCATCACCCGCACCGTGTGCGCGACCGGCACCGCGAGCGCGTTGCCGTGCAGCACGCCGATCGTCTTGGGCACGATCTCGGTGATCGCCAGGACGGTCACCACGAACGCGGCGGCGAACCAGGCCGGCGACACGCCGGGGAACGCCTGGGTGAACTGGTCGGTGGCGAGTGCCGCGCCGCCGGAGTTGGCGATGGTGTTGAGCACCAGGATCGCGGCGATCGGGCGGTCCGGTTCGTGCCGGAATCGGCGCAGCAGCAGACCAGCCCGGCTGCCGGCGCGCGCCAGGGTCTCGATGCGCGCGTGGCTGACGCTGAGCAGGGTCGCTTCGCACAGCGAGCAGACGAACGAGAACAGCAGCGACAGTGCGACGACGACGGTGAACAGCAGCATGTCGGGCCGGCAACAACCGGGCGCACGACGCTACGGGCTGCGGCCGTGACCGTCCACGGCAGCCGCCGCGTTCAGGCCGGTTGGCTCGCCGGGGTGTCGCCGCAGGCGAACACGTACTCGCCGCCACGCACGCGCACCGTGACCTGGGCGCCCTGGCCGAGGTCGTGATCGAGGATCAGCTCGGTCAGCGGGTCCTCGATGCGGCGCTTGATCAGCCGCCGCAGCTCCCGCGCGCCGAACTCCTCGGAGAAGCCCTGCTTCGCCAGCAGCACCCGCACGCCCGGCGAGAACGTCGCCGTGATGTCGCGGCGCTTCAGCAGGTCGCCGACCTCGCGCAGCATGTTGCCGGCGATGCGTTGGCAGACCTTCTCGTCGAGCGGGTTGAAGAGGATCACCTCGTCGATGCGGTTCACGAACTCGGGGCGGAACGACTCGCGCAGCGCCTCGAACGTCACCGAACGCAGGTCGACGTCCTGCAGGCTCTGCCGGCGGTGGGCCGCCGAGAAGCCCATCCGCGTGCGCACCGCGTCGATCTTCTCGATGCCGAGGTTGCTCGTCATCAGGATCAGCGCCTGGTGGAACGACACCGTCTGGCCCTTGCTGTCGGTGATGATTCCCTCGTCGAGCAGCTGCAGCAGCAGGTTGTGCACCTTGTAGTGCGCCTTCTCGATCTCGTCGAAGAGGACGACGCTGTTGGGCTTCTTCTTGATCGCCTCGGTCAGGAAGCCGCCTTCGTTGTGGCCGATGTAGCCGGGCGGCGAGCCGATCAACTTCGCGTACTCGTGCGGCAGCGCGTACTCGCTGCAGTCGACGCGGATCATCGCCGACGGATCGTCGAACAGATTGCGCGCGAGCGACTTCGCCAGCTCGGTCTTGCCGGTGCCGGTGCGTCCGACCAGCAGGAACGTGCCCACCGGTTGCGTCGGGCGCTTGAGTCCGACGGCGGCCTTCTTGACCGCGCGCACCAGCGACGTGATCGCGTCTTCCTGGCCGATGATCTGCTGCCGCAGGTTGCGTTCGAGGCTGCTCACGCGGCGGAACAGGTTCTGCCGCGCCTGCTCGTTGCCCGGCCGCGGCAGGAACGGGTCGTCGGCTTCGGCGGTCTGCTTGGTGGTGCCGTTCGACGGGATCGCGACCTGGTGGATCTCCAGCGACGGGTTGACGTCGATGCAGATCTGGTAGAGCAGTTCCTCGACGATCTCGAGGTCGTAGCCCTCGTCGAGGCGGCGCACGGCCGCGAGCACCTCGGTCTCGAACGTCGGCACGCAGGCGCGCACGACGCGCTGGCGGTAGCCCGACTTGTTCGCGATCGGCGCGCCGTGCAGTTCTTGCAGCAGCTCCTCGGAGCAGCACCGCACCTTGATGAACTCGTCGATCAAGTCGAAGTACTTGATGACGAACGCAGCCCCTGGATGCTTCAAGTAGGTTGCTCCTGACGGCCTGGTTGGACTGCGGTGTTTTCGGGTGCGGTGGCGGACCGACTTGACGGCGCGCGCACGAAACCTCGCGTGTCCGCCGACCTCCTCACAAGTCCCACCGTGATCCCGCCGATGAAGCTGCTGGCCCTGCTCGTCCATCGCGGGCTTGTTCCCGCGGACGCGGCGCACGCAGCGCTCGCGAGCGGCGATCCGGCAGCGTTCCTGGTCGGACGCGGCGTGTGCACGAGCGCCCAGTGGTCGGAATGGCAGCGCAGCGAGGGCGGGACTCGTCCAGTGCTGACCCGCTACGAGACCGGCGAACTGCTCGGCGAAGGCGGCGTCGGCAGGGTGTTCGCGGCGGTGGATCGCACCGACAACTCGGCCGTGGCGTTGAAGGTCCTGCGCGCCGAACTCGCGAAGGATCCGGTGCAGACGGATCGGTTCGTGCGCGAGGCGCGGCTGCTGATGGCGCTGCAGCACCCACATCTCGTCAAGGGCCTGCGCGTCGCGAAGGAGGGCGAGACCATCTTCTTCGCGATGGAACGACTGCCCGGGCGGTGCCTGCAGGACGTGCTCGCCGAGGAGGGGCGGCTCGACGAAGAGTCGGCGCTGCAGATCGTGGTCGAGGTTGCCTCGGCGTTGGGGGCGCTGCATGCGCGCGGGCTCGTGCACCGCGACGTCAAGCCCGGCAACGTGCTGTGGTCGGAGGAGCGGGGTGCTGTGCTGATCGACCTCGGCTTCGCGATCGCCGGGTCCGAGCGTCCCGGCAGCGGGGACACCACCGCCGGCACCGTGCACTACATCGCGCCGGAACAGGCGCGGGGCAGCGGGGCGCTCGACGTCCGCGCCGACATCTACGCGCTCGGTGCGACGCTCTACCACCTGGTCACCGGCTCGCTGCCGTTCGAAGGCCGCACCAGCGAGGAAGTGCTCGCCAAGCAGGTGCTCGAGTCGTTGTCCGGCGAGCGCATCCGCGCCCTGAACCTGTCGCCGCAACTCCACTACTTCCTCGAGAAGATGATGGCCAAGGAGCCGGAGATGCGGTTCCAGGATCCGGCGCACCTGCAGCGCGAAGTCGAGGCGTTCCTGCAGCAGCGGCGGCACGAGCGCGAAGTCGAAGAAGCGCAGCAGCGCGACAAGAAGCGGCTCGGCGCGCGGCGCGGCAGTTCGATGTTCGAGCGCCGCCTGCGGCGGCGCCGGCGCTGAACGAACGTCAGCGGTCGACGCGGCGCCAGTCGCTGGCCGCGAGGTCGACGACGTGCTTCGCGAGGTCCGCGGCGCGCTCGACGGTGGCCGAGTAGCGCTTGCCGCGCCGATCGACGCGCTGCACGTGGCAGAGGCCGAGGCCACGCACCTCGATCCAATCGCCGCGCTGCACCGGGGATCCTTCGGCCGGCGCCGCCGCCGCCTCGTCGCGTGTGAGCGCCTTGGTCGGCGGCAGGTGGTCGCGCTGCCACGCCGACGCGTCGGTGCAGACGTCGCACCCGCCGCAGCGTTCGTCGAGCTCGAAGCCGAAATGCTCGTGGATCGTGCGCTTGCGGCACGCGCCTTCGGTCGCGTAGCGCACCATGCGCAGCAGGCCCATCAGGTCGTGTTGGCGCTTGTCGGGCGGCAGCCAGCCGTCGATCTCGGCGTCGTCCGGTACGCGCACGAGCGTGAAGTCGCGGCCGAGATCGCCGGTCGTGCACCCAGCACTGCGCAGCAGGCGAAGCACCGTCTCGACTCGGCCGTCATGGCGGTTCTTGGTCAGGAACGTGTCCCGCAGCGCCTCGAGGTCGAGCGCGTGCAGCCGTTCCCCGAGCCCCGCGAGATGACGAACGACATCCTTCGCGAACGCCGCCCCGGGGTTGGCCCACTCGGCGAAGTCGCGCTGGATCGCGAGGTCCTCGCCGCTGTAGAGCAGTTCGCAGAAGGCGCCCGCGCCGTCGCGGCCGGCGCGCCCGACCTCCTGGTAGTAGGCCTCGAGCGTGCGCGGGACCTGCCAGTGCACGATGGCGCGGATGTCGGCCTTGTCGACGCCCATGCCGAACGCGTTGGTCGCCAGCATCAGGGCATCGGGGCTCTGCTGGAATCGCTGCTGCTGCGCGCGCCGTTCCAGCGGCGACAGATCGCCGTGGTAGACGAGCGGGCGCAGACGCCGCCGCTGCAGTTCGCCTTCGAGGCGCAGCAGATCGCGGATCAGCGCGCAGTAGACGATCGCCGGGCCGCCGGTGCGGTCGAGCAGCTCGAGCAGGCGCGCGAGCTTGTCGTCCTCGCCGGCGCACGGATGCACCGACAGGAACAGGTTGTCGCGCGCGACGCCGGTGTGGAAGCGCGGGGCATCGCCGAGGTCGAGCGTGCGGCGGATGTCGCGCTGCACGTCGGGCGTCGCCGTGGCGGTCAGCGCCAGGCATGGTGGACTGCCCAGCGCCTGGCGCACTTCGCCGAGACGCAGGTAGTCCGGGCGGAAGTCGTGGCCCCACTGGCTCAGGCAGTGCGCTTCGTCGACGGCGAGCCGGCGCACCGAGGCCGCGCGCATGGCGTCGAGGAACCCCGGCACGCGGAACCGCTCGGGCGTGCAGTACAGCAGGCGGATCTCGCCGCTCTTCACGCGCGCCAGGCGACGTTCGCGCTCCGACCGTTCGAGCATGCTGTGCACGCAGGTCGCGGGCAGGCCACGCGCGTGCAGGGCTGCGACCTGGTCGTCCATCAGAGCGATCAGCGGGGAGACGACGAGGGTGAGGCCGTCGCCGACGAAGGCCGGCAGCTGGTAGCACAGCGACTTGCCGTCGCCGGTCGCCATCAGCACCAGGGCACTGCCGCCGCCGAGGAAGTGCTCGACGATCGCGCGCTGCGGGCCGCGGAAGCTCGCGTGGCCGAAGCATGTGCGCAGGGCGGCGTCGAGGTCGTGCACGCGCGCGAGCCTACGCCGCAGTAAGGTCAACGCACCATGCACGACCTCTCGCGGCGTTCGTTCCTGCAGTCGGCGGCGGTGGGTGCGCTCGTGACCCCGGGCCTGCCCGCGGTGTTGCGGCTGCGCTCGCCGATCGCGGTGGCCAGCGCCAATGGCCTGAAGGCGGTGGAACTCGCGGTGCAGCGGATGAACGAGGGATGGCGGCCGATCGATGCGGCGGTTGCGGGCGTGGAGCTCGTCGAGAACGACCCCGAGGACGACAGCGTCGGCATCGGCGGACTGCCGAACGAGGACGGCGTGGTGGAACTCGACGCGTGCGTGATGGACGGGCCGTCGGGACTCGGTGGCGCGGTCGCGGCGCTGCAGAACATCAAGAACCCGGCGCAGGTCGCGCTGAAGGTCATGCGGCACACCGACCACGTGCTGTTGGTCGGCGAGGGCGCGTTGCGCTTCGCGCGTGCCCACGGCTTCCGCGAGGAGAACCTGCTGACCGAGAAGTCGCGGCTGAAGTGGCTCGAGTGGCGCGAGAAGCGTTCGGCGGTCGACGACTGGATCTCGCCCGACGAGAACGGCGAGCACGGCAAGGACTGGTTCTTCCGCTACAAGCACAAGACCGGGACGATCCACCTCGGCGCGGTCGCGGCGAACGGCGATGTCGGCTCGTGCACGACGACCTCGGGGCTGGCGTTCAAGCTCGCCGGGCGCGTCGGGGACTCGCCGCTGCTCGGCTGCGGCAACTACTGCGACAACGACGTCGGCACGGGTGGCGCGACCGGGCGCGGCGAGGCGTGCATCCTCGCCAACGGTGGCTCCTTCATCGTGCACAGCATGGCGTCGGGTCGCTCGCCGACCGATGCGTGCCTGGACGCGGTGAAGCGGGTGGTGCGTCTGACCAAGGTCAAGCGCCTGCTCGACAAGCAGGGCCGCCCCGACTTCCAGGTGCAGTTCTACGCGACGAACACCAAGGGCGAGTTCGGCGCCGCGGCGCTGTACGCGGACAAGTTCGCCGTGTGCGACGGCGCGGGCGCGCGGCTCGCCGACATGGCGAGCCTCTACGACGAGAAGGCGAAGTAGCCGCGATCAGCCCAGGTCGCGCAGGCTCTGCTCGACACCCGCGAGCTGGGCCTGCAGCGCGGCCAACGAGGCCCGCTCCTTCTCGATCACCGCCGGCGGGGCCTTCTGGACGAAGCCCTCGTTGCCGAGCTTCTTCTCGATGCCGCCGATCTGGGCGCGCAGCTTCTCGGCCTCCTTGTCGAGCTTCGCCTTCTCCTTGGCGAGATCGACCACGCCGAGGAGGAAGCACTTCGCGGCGCCGAGCACGACCGTCGCGCTGTCCTTCGTGCGTTGCGCATCGGCGGCCACCGTCGCTTCGCCGAGGCCGGCCATGTGCGCGAGCAGGGGCGCCGTGGTGCGCAGCGTCCTGGCGTCGTCGCCGCTCGCAGCGAAGCGCGCCGCGGGACGGTCCTTCGGCGGCACCTGGTACCGCGCACGGGTCTCACGGATCAGCACGCACCACTGCTGCATCGCCGCGATGTCGCGTTGCGCCGACTCGTCGCCCCACGCCGGATCGCCCTTGGGCCACGCCGCGTGCACGAGCAACTCGGCATCGGCGAACGGCGTGGTGACGCCGCGCACCGGCGCCAGTTGGCGCAGCGTGCTCCACAGCGTCTCGGTCAGGAACGGCACGAACGGTTGCAGGAGACGCAGCGTCTGGTCGAGCACCGCCGCGAGCACCTGTTCGGCGGTCGCGCGCGCGTCGGCCGCCGCGCCGTCACGGCAGCGCGGCTTCACCATCTCGAGGTACCAATCGCACAGCTCGTTCCAGAAGAAGTCGCGCGCCGCGGCCAACGCCGCCGACGGGTTGTAGGCCGTCAGCTGCTGCTGCACCGTCGCGATCGCGCCGTGCAGGCGCGACAGGATCCAGCGGTCCTCGAGCGGCAGCTCGGCGACGCGCAGCGGGCGGAACGGGGTGCCGCGCAGGTTGAGGAACGCGAAGCGCGCAGCGTTGAACAGCTTGTTGGCGAAGTTGGCGCCGACCGTGAAGCGTTCGCTGGTCGCCTTCGCCGGCGTGATGCCTTCCTTGCCGTACTGGCCGATCAGGTCCATCGGCAGCTTCGTCTCGGGATCGAGGAAGGTGCCGAGGTACGGCCCGGGCTTGGCGGTCGCGAGGTCGACGAGCCGCTCGGGTTCGCCCGGCTTCGTGAACGGCGAGATCGCGGCGACCGGCAGCCGGATGTCCTGCGTGCCGGTCTGCAGTTCGCAGACGACGTAGCGCAGCGCGTCGGCGCCGTAGCGGCCGATGATGTCGAGCGGGTCGATGCCGTTGCCCTTCGACTTCGACATGCGCTCGCCCTTGCCGTCGAGGATCGTCGCGTGCAGGAACACGTCGGTGAACGGCACGTCGCCGAGGTTGTAGAGCCCGGTCAGCACCATGCGCGCGACCCACAACGTGATGATGTCGCGGCCGGTGACGAGGCAGGAACCGGGGTACCAGTAGTCGAGCGCCGACGGCCGGCCGGGCCCGGAACCGAGCGCCGTCTGACCGGCGTTGACCTTGGCGGACTCGGGGTCGGGCCAGCCGAGCGTGCTGTGCGGCCACAGGGCACTGCTGAACCAGGTGTCGAGCACGTCGGGGTCGAGTTGCAGACCCGCACCTGCGAGGATCGGACCCATCGCGGCGTCGGCGCTGGCCTCGCGGAAGCACACCTGGACTTCGACCGAGGTGGGGGCGTTCGGCCCCTTCAGGCGCGCGAACGCGTCGCGCGGCAGCAGGCGCGTGCCGTCCGGCAGCAGCACCCACGCGACCACGTCGTCGCGCTGCAGCTGGGTGCCGAGCATCGGCTCGAGCCGCAGCAGGTTCGCGGCCGGCATGTCGCCGCGGAACACCGGGATGCGGTGGCCCCACCAGAGCTGCCGGCTGATGCACCAGTCGCGCTTTTCGGCGAGCCACTGGTCGTACATCTTGCGGTAGCGCTCGGGGTCGGGGTGGAACGCGACGCTCGGCCTCGGCTTGCCGTCGGCGAGGGGCGGCAGCGCGCCCGCGGACGCGTCGAGCGCCACTTGGGCAAGGCCCTTGGCGCGGAACTCCTTCTTGGTGCCGCGGCCCATCACCACGCCGCCGTCGACGTCGCCCATGCGCACGAACCACTGCTTGCTGAGGTACGGCTCGACGATCGTCTTGCTGCGGTCGCTGTGGTCGATCTCGATCGTGCGGTCCTCGACGCGCTCGAGCAGTCCCTGCTGTTCGAGGTCGGCGACCACCCGCTTGCGCGCGGCGAAGCGGTCCTGGCCTTGGTACCTGCCGCCGGTGGCGGCGATGGTGCCGTCGGGGTTCAGCACCGACACGGCGCCGATCGCGGGGTGCCGCTGCCACACCGCGTAGTCGTTCGGGTCGTGGGCCGGCGTGATCTTCACGCAGCCGGTGCCGAGCGACGGATCGGCCCACTCGTCCAGCACGATCGGGATCTCG
The DNA here is from genome assembly GCA_937952215.1 of uncultured bacterium. Taxonomy (GTDB): domain Bacteria; phylum Planctomycetota; class UBA1135; order UBA1135; family UBA2386; genus UBA2386. The sequence continues at coordinate 92,511 of CALFZH010000059.1, read as the reverse complement.
CGATCGACCAGCGGCAGCTTCACCTTGCGGCCGGCCTTGCCCATGCGCGCGATCTTCTCGAGTTGCGGCAACACCTCCTGCTCGCGCTGCAGCAGGCGGTCGAGCTCGGCCTGCGCCGCCGTCGCTTCCTTGGCGGGCGCTTGCGCCACGCGGACGCGCTGCTCGACGATCGTGGCCCGCAGGGCACCGGCTGGGTCGGGGTGAACGGCGACCGCGGTGTCGCCGAGCATCGTCTCGGGCCGCGTCGTCGCGACCAGCACGTGGGCCGGTTCGCCGGGCTGCCGATCGAGCACCGGGTAGCGCAGGTACCAGAACTTGCCCTGCACCGTCGCCTTGTAGAGCTCGTCGTCGGCGACCGCGGTCTGCAGGGCGCAGTCCCAGTTCACGAGGCGGTTGCCGCGGAAGATCAGCCCGTCGCGGAACATCGCGAAGAACGTGTGGCGCACGGCGCGCGCGCACACTTCGTCCATCGTGAAGCGCGCACGATCCCAGTCGCACGAGCAGCCCATCGCCTGCTGCTGCGTGACGATGCGCTGCTGGCTCTGGCCGGCCCAGTCGTGGATGCGCGCGACCAGGGCGTCGCGGCCGACGTCGAGGCGGGTCTTGTTCTCGATCTCCTTGAGCCGCTTCTCGACGACCGCCTGCGTGGCGATGCCGGCGTGGTCGGTGCCCGGCTGCCACAGCGTGTTGTGGCCCTGCATGCGATGCCAGCGGATCAGCAGATCCTGCATCACGTTGTCCATCGCGTGGCCCATGTGCAGCGCCCCGGTGACGTTGGGCAGCGGCATCATCACGACGTAGCGGTGGGCGCGAGCGTCGGGCAGCGCGGCGAACGCCTTGCCCGCGAGCCACCGCGCGGTCACGGCGGGTTCGAGCGTCGCGGGTTCGTACTTCGGGGGCAGTTCGGTGCTCATCGGCGGGCGAGCAGTGTAGGGACGGGGACTGGGCGAGGCACGCTTGCACGTGCGGGCCGACGGGCCGACTGTGTGCGTGCGCATGGATCGCGACGAACCTCGACCGGACCGAGCGCCATTCCGCGAGCGCCTGCGACGATGGACGGGGGGCTTTGGCGGGGCGCTGCCGTTGGCGCTTGCCGCGACCGGCGGGCCGCTGCTCGGCGTCGCCGTGCTGGCGGCCACGGCTGGCCGATGGCTGCCGATCTTCGAGACGGACTTCGCGAGCGCCGCCCTGTTCCTGGCACTCGGTTCGTTCGCGACCGCGGCCTGCCTGCTGCCGACCCATGCGACGTCGCTCGTGGCGGGCTTCGTGTTCGGGCCGCTGTACGGGCCGCTGCTGGCGTGGCTGGTGATCCTGTTCGCCGCGACCGCCGGCTACCTCGGCCTGCGCATCCTGGTCGGCGAACGCGCCGTGGCCGCACTCGCGCGGGCGCCGAGGGCGGCGGCGGTGCATGCGGCCTTGTTCGGCGCGGGGGCCCGGCGGTCGTTCACCCTCGTCGCCCTGCTGCGACTGTCGCCGCTGTTGCCGTTCGGCGTCACCAACGTGCTGCTCGCGGCGGTGCAGATGCCGCTGCGCGTGTTCGTGCCGGCGACGCTCGCCGGCATCACGCCGCGGGCGGTCGGCGTGGCGCTGCTCGGCGCCGAACTGCACGCCCTGGACCTGTCGGCTGGCCCGGGAGCGTGGTGGACGGCGCTGGCGATCGTCGCGACGGTCGTGGTGTTGTGGCAGATCGGACGGCTGGCCCGCGCCGCATTGCGGGCGCGTCTGCCCGGCGTGTGAGTCAGGTCCGCTGCAGCTGCAGCAGCGGCATGACGATCGCGATCACGATGCCGGCGACGATCGCGGCCAGGAGCACGATGATGATCGGCTCGATCACGCTCGTCAGCTTCTGCGTCGCCAGGTCGACTTCCTCGTCGTAGGTGCCGGCGATGCGTTCGAGCATCTCCTCGAGGTTGCCCGCCTGTTCGCCGACGCCGACCATGTACGAGATCGTCGGCGGGAACACGCCGCTCGACTTCATCGGCGTCGCGATGTCGGTGCCCTCGAGCACGCGGTCGTGCACCACCTGCAGAGCGTTCTGCAGCACCTTGTTGTCGAGCACCGCCTTGGTGACCTGCAGCGCCTGCAGGGCGGGCACGCCCGAACGCAGCAGGGTCGCCAGCGTCGTCGAGAAGCGCGCCATCGCCTGCTTGCGCATCAAGTCGCCGAACACCGGCAGCTTCAGCTTGAACGTGTCGAACAAGAGCCGCCCCTTGTCGCTGTTCACGAACAGCTGGAATGCGATCGTCAGCGCGAGCAGGCCGACCATCACCAGCAGCCAGTAGTTGACCAGGAACTCCGAGCAGTTGATCAGGATCCGGGTCGGCGTCGGCAACTCCTGGCCGCGTCCCTTGATCAGCTGCGTGACGCGCGGCACGACGAACGTCATCAGGATCGCGACGACGATCACGCCGACAGCCGACATCACCATCGGGTAGATCAGTGCGGCGCCGACCTTGTTCTTGAGCCGCGTCTGCGCCTGCAGGAAGCCGGCCAGCCGCACCAGCACCTTGTCGAGCGCGCCCGAGGACTCGCCCGCCTTCACCATGTTCGAGTAGAGGTCGGTGAAGTAGGCGGGGTGCTGCATCACCGCGTCGCCGAACGGCATGCCCTGCGTGACCTTTTCGCGGATGTCGCGGAACGCGGTCTCGATCTGCTTGTCGGGCGCCTGCTCGATGATCATCCGCAGCGCCTCGGCCAACGGGATGCCGGCCTGCAGCAGCGACGCCATCTGCCGGGTGACCGCGGCGACCTGTTCGGTGCGCGCCTTGTTCGGCGCCTCGACGCCGGTCACGCCCTTGATGCGGATCGCGATCTGCCGTTTGCCGGCCGACTCGCGAATGTCGGTGACGAACAGCCGGTCCTTCTTCAGCTTGACGCGGGCGTCGCGCGCCGTGTCGGCGTCGATGATGCCCTTCTTGACCCGGTTGTCGCCGTCGATCGCCTTGTATTCGAAGATCGGCACGGGCGGCTCACACGACGTCGAGTTGCGTGACGCGCAGCACTTCGTCGGGCGTCGTCAGCCCGCCGAGCAGCTTCTGGACGCCGGACATGCGCAGGGTCTTGAGCCCGCGCTCGAGCGCGCCGCGCTTGATCTGGCTGGCGGTCGCCTTGTTGACGATCTGCTCCTGGATGTGCGTGTCGATGGGCATCACTTCGTAGATCGCGGTGCGGCCCGCGTAGCCCGACCGGAAGCACTCGTCGCAGCCCTTGCCCTTCAGCAGCTTGCCGCCGGCGAACTGGTCGGGCGTCAGCTTGAGGTCCTCGAGGTGGTAGAGCATCTCCTGCGTCGGAGTGACCGGCTCCTTGCAGTTGGGGCAGATCGTGCGCAGCAGGCGCTGGGCGACGACCAGCAGCAACGACGACGACACCAGGTAGGGCTCGACGCCGATGTCGATCAGGCGCGTCACCGTCGACGCGGAGTCGTTGGTGTGCACGGTCGAGAACACCAGGTGCCCGGTCAGCGCCGCGCGGATCGCGATGTCGGCGGTCTCGTTGTCGCGCACCTCGCCGACCATCATCACGTCGGGGTCCTGGCGCAGGAACGACCGCAGGCCGTTGGCGAACGTCAGCCCCTTCTTGACGTTCACCTGCACCTGGCTGATGCCGTCGAGGTTGTATTCGACCGGATCCTCGATGGTCAGGATGTTGAGGTCCGGCGCGTTGATCGCGTCGAGGCAGGCGTAGAGCGTCGTCGTCTTGCCGGACCCGGTCGGGCCGGTCACGAAGATCACGCCGTGGCTGTAGTTGATGTAGCGGCGGATCGTGCGCTCGGCCTCTTGCTCGAGACCGATCTGGTCGAGCGAGTAGATCTTGGTCGTCTTGTCGAGGATGCGGAACACGACGCGCTCGCCGCCCGCGACGGGAACCGTGCTGATGCGCACGTCGACGTCGCCGTCGCCGACGCGGATCGACGCGCGGCCGTCCTGCGGCAGTCGGCGTTCCGCGATGTCCATCTTCCCCATGACCTTGACGCGGCTGATGATCGCTTCCTGGGCGCGGCGGGGGATTGCCTCCATGTCGTAGAGCACGCCGTCGATGCGCATGCGCACCTGCAGGCGGTCGCCGTAGGGCTGCAGGTGGATGTCCGAGGCGCGCAGCTTGAGCGCCTGGAACAGCAGCATGTTCACCAGCTTGATGACCGGCGCCTTGTTGGCGTCGAGCAGGTCCTCGGACTCCTGGATGTTCTCCGCGATGGAGACGATGTCCGTGTCCTTGACGTCCTGCAGCGCTTCGTCGACGCCGTCGGCCTTGTGCCGGTAGGCGCGGTTGATCAGGTTGGCGACCTCGCTGCGCGTGGCGAGCACCGCTTCGACCTCGCGGTCGAGCAGCGTCGCGAGGTCGTCCATCGGCTGCACTTCGAGCGGCTTGTGCGAAGCGACGCGCAGCAACGCGCCGGTGTCCTCGATCGCCACGAGGCCATGCGTGCGTGCGAACTGCACTGGGATCTGCTGGATGAACATCCCGGGCACGCCGACGCCATCCAGGCTCGGCCGGAACTCGAGCCCGAGCAGTTCGGCGAAGAACTGCAGGCACTTGGCTTCCGACAGGAAGTTCTTGCTGACCAGCACCTGGTCGAGCTGCTGGCCGGTCTCCTGCTCGGCGCGCAGCGCGTCGTCGATCTGCTGCTGGCTCAGCCCGGCCTTGCGCAGCAGCGACTCGCGCACGCGGTCTCTCTGCACTGCGGGCGGCGTCGGGCCGGTCGCGGTCATCGGCGGCCCTCGGTGGCCGGGGGCGTCGGGTCGCTCGGCGCCGACGGGCCCTTCAGGTTGGGCGCCGTGCGCGTGCGTCGCCACAGCGGGTCCTCGTACTCGCCTTGCTCGTCGAGGTCCTCGATCGTGGCGCCCGTGTCCTCGAGCGTGCGCGCGGCGCCGCTCGGGTTGCCGGCCCACTTGCGGTCGATGATGCGCAGCCGCCGTTCGCCGATGTAGTCCTGGGCCTCGAGCTTGCGCAGCATGCTGGCGTGGTAGAGGTCCTGGAAGTCGTCCTCGTCGAGGATCGTCGGCGTCACGAAGAAGTAGAGGTTGGTCTTGTTGGTGGTGGCCTCGCTCTTCTTGAACAGGAAGCCCAGCAGCGGCAGGTCCTTCAGCAGCGGGATGCCACCGTCGCTCTGCGACTCGCTGTCCTCGATCACGCCGCCGAGCACCATCGTGTTGTCGGACGGCATCGTCACCTGGGTCTTGATCGTGCGGCGCAGCACGATGCCGCCGCCGGTCGCCGAGTTCGGGTCGAACGCGCCGACGAAGCGCGACACCTCGAGCGAGACGTTCAGGCGCAGGTAGTTGTTCGGCGAGATCGTCGGCGAGATCTCGAGCGTGATACCGGCGTTGCGCGGCGCGCCGCTGCCGGTCTGCGTGCCGGTGTTGTTCTGGGTGTTCTGCAGCGTCGGCCGTTCTTCCTCGGTCTTGACCACCGCCGTCACGTTGTTGTTCACGAGCACGCTCGGCAACGACAGGATGTTGGCGCGGTCGTCCGTCGCCAGGGCATTGATCAGCAGCGGCACCGCGAAGTCGCTGCTGCTGATGATGCCGCCCGTGATGCCCTGCAGGGGGCTGTCGAAGTCGGGCAGACGGCTGTCCGGGATGCCGTCGTCGTCGTTGTCCTCGAACACCGACTGACCGAAGCTCGTGTAGCCGAAGCCGCGCGTGAAGTCGCCGTTCTCCTTGAGGTCGAACAGGCCCAGCTCGACGCCGTAGCGTTCGAGATCGCCGGTCGTCAACTCGACCAGGGCCGCTTCGATCAGCACCTGCTGCTGCCGGCGGTCGAGGTGGTCGATCAGCGTCTGGATCTGCTTCCACTTGGTGCCCGCGGCCGAAACCAGCAGCGAGTTGCTCTCCTTGTGGGCGCGGATCACCGTGCGCCGCGTGCGCCGGGCCGCCGCCGCGCCAGCACCGCCGGCGGGGGCGGCAGCCTGCGTCTCGGCGTTGTTGTCCTCCTGCAGGAACTGCGAGAGCGTCTGCTGCAGTTCTTCGGCGAGCACGTTCTTCAGCTGCATCACGCTCGCCGAGCCCTCGACGAGCTGGCTCGGCACGTCGAGCCGGGCGATCAGCTCGAGCGCTTCCCGCACCGTCTCCAAGGTGCCGCTGAGCACCAGCGCCTTCTGCGAGCTGTGCACGACGACCTTGAGCTGCGGCCGGCCGGAGCCGCCGGCGACCTGGCCGGGCTGGCCGCCTTGCTCCTGCTGCACCTGCAGCCGGATCTGCGAACGGCTCTCGAGCACCTCGGTGATGATCGGCTCGAGTTCTTCGGGCGCCTGGTGGAACACCTCGACGACCTGCACCACGAGGTTCGGCGGCTCGGTGGGGATGTCGACCAGTTCGAGCAGCTTGACCGCGGCGTAGACCTGCGGGCCGAAACCCTGCAGCAGCATCGCCGAGCTGTTGCCGACGTTGCCGAGGGTCAACGTGCCGCCGCCGGTCGGGGCGCCGGTGCTGGCGAAGAACGGCCGCAGCGCGTTGGTGGCGATGGTGGCGTTGATGTTCTTCAGCGGCACCGTGGTCAGGATCGGCACGCCGGTCTGGTAGCGGTAGGTCTCGAGCTCGGTCGGCGTGACGTAGCGCGCGCCGTTGGTGACTTCGCGGCCGCGCGCACCGCTCATCGACACGATCTCGAGCAGTTCGAGGTCGCCTTCCCCGCGCGGCACCAGGGCGAAGCCCTTGATGTAGAGCATCGTCTGGAAGAACGCGTAGAACTCGTCCTGGAAGCGCTCCCGCTTGATGCGGAAGGTGCCGAGGAAGCTGACGGTGTTGCCGCCCTGACCGGTGGTCGCCAGGTCGTTGGCGCTGAACACGAAGCGCTTGCCGGTGACCTCCTGCGCCCACTTGATGAACTCGGTCAGGTCCATGCCATTGCTCTCGTTCATCGAGAAGGCAATGGTGTTGGTCGCGTCGTCGACCACCATGCGCGGCGTCGGGCGTTGCGGGTCCTGGGCGCCTCCCTGCGCGGTCGCCGGTGCCACGGCGAAAGAGCCGGCGGCGAGCAGCGTCGCCAGCGGGAGGAGCGGGGTCAGAACGCGCAATGCACGGCGGAGAGCGTTGTCGGCCATCGTGGGTTCGAACTCGGCCCCCCGGGTCGAGGGACAGGACCGGCCTCAGACCGGCGGGGCGGCGTTTTATTTCCCACCGTCGACGCAAGGAAGCGCCGAGTCCGTGTTTCCGACTTTCCCGTTGCCCCCTTGCCGAGGCGTCGGTTGCATCAGCGCGACACTCGAACCGGTCGTCGGGTGCTCGGATTCGAGGCATGAAGCTCGCGGAGCTGGTAACCGAAGATCTCGTGGTCCTGCCGCTGCGCGCGGCGAACAAGTGGGAGGCCCTGCGCGTGGTCGCCGAGGCGCCCGCGCGCGCGGGGCGCTATCCGGCGGCCTTCGCGGCCACCGTCGAGCAAGCGCTCGTCGTGCGCGAAAAGAGCATGACCACCGGCATGGAGCACGGCATCGCCATTCCGCACGCGGCGATCGACGGCATCGACGAATTGATCGCGGTGCTGGGCGTCAATCCGGCCGGCATCCCGTTCGACACGCTCGACGGCGCGCCGGCGCGCATCGTGGTGGGGCTCGTGATCCCGCGCAGCAAGAAGCTCGCGCACATCAAGACGCTCGCCGAGATCGCCAAGCTGTTCGCGCGCGCCGAGGTGCGCGATCGCCTGGTGGCTGCAACCAGCCCGGCCCAAGCAGTCGCCGTGCTCGCGGACGTGCAACGGGCAGGCTGAAGCCGCGATGGGAACGGGAACGTGGCAGCCGCCCGCGGGCGGCTCTTCGCGCACGCGCGCGGCCTCGGCAGCGACGCGGTCGCCGGCGCCACCGGACGCCCTGCTGCGTCCGGGTATCCTTGCCGCCATGATCGCGCCGGAAGCGCCGCCGCCCGAGTTGCCGCGTGGGTGGTCGCCCGCCGGCCACGTCGCCGCCGCGGCCGCTGGCTTCGCGACGGCGTGGTTCCTGGCCGTGGTGGTGCAGGATGCCGGTGTCGCGAGGGCGTTCGCCTCGCACGGCGGACTCGGTTGGTGGGCGAGCGGCGTCGCCGCCGTCGCGGGCGGGTTCGGCGCGGGGATGCGGCGGCGCGACGTCGGCGCTGCGGTCGCGGCCGGTCTGGTTGCCGTGGCCGGCGGGCTCGGGGCCGCGGCGAGCGCGCTCCTGCCCGCAGCGCTCGTGCTGCTCGTGCCGGGGATCGGCTTCGCGTTGGTTGCCGCACCGTGCACGGCACCTGGGTCGATCGCCACGGCGGCGGTCGCGGGGCTGCTGGCCTGGCTCCTCGGTGCGCCGTTCGCGGTCGGGCCGACCGTGCTTGCGTTGGTGGTGCTCGCCGCGGTCGTCGCGGCCACCTGCGCGCCGCAGCGCGACACGCCGTCCGAGGTGCGGCGGCCGCTGGCCACGATCGTCACCGCCTGCGTCGTGCTGGTCGTTCTCGTCGTCGTGGTGCCGGCAGGGGCGGGGCGCGGCCTTGGCACGGCACTCGTGGTCGCTGCGGCGATCGGGGCAATGGCCTCGCTGGCGGCCCGCCGGCTGCGGCTCGCTCTCGCAACCAGCGCCATCGCCGTCGCCACCGCGTTCCTGTTGGCGAACGACGCCGGCGGCGAGCCGAACGAGGTGCTGGCGCACGATCCTGCGCACGCGGTCGTCTACGCGCGCGCCGCCCACGAACTGCGTCTCGTCGCCGACGGACGGATCGTCGATGCCCACGGTCCCGAACGCAGCGAGGGAGCGCTCGCCGCCGCGCTGGTGCAGGCGTTGGCGCGGCGGGGGGATCGGGTGCTGGTCGCGGGGCTGGGCAGCGGCGTCGTGGCGCGGCTGCTGCACGCGTTGGACGCGCACGTGGTCGACGCCGTCGACTGGCGCCGAGTCCCCGCGAACCTGCGCGACCGGCTGCTCGCCGACGGCCCGGTTGCCGGATCGTCGCCGCCGCCGCCGCTGCCGCGCGTGCGCTCGGGCGATCTCGCCGCGAGTCTCGCTGCGCTCGCTCCGGGCAGCCGCCAGGTCGTCGTTCTCGGCGAACCGCTCGCGGCCACGAGTGCGGCCCTGCTGCCGGCGATGCAGCGCGAACTGCGCGTGGTCGTCGGCGAGGGCCTCGTGCTCCAGGTCCTCGCGTTGGATCGCTGCCCGCCGCCCGCATTGCGGGCACTGTTCGCCGCCGCGGCCGAAGCCCACGCTTGGAACGGCCTGTTCGTCGTCGGCGATGGCGCCGTGTTGGCGAGTGCGTGCGCGGCGCCGGACTGGGAACGGGCGCCGCCGGTGCCCACATGGTCCGACGACGCGCGCTGGCTCGCGCACCGCGCCCACCTCGGCAGCGTCGCCGACTTCCAACGCGCGCTGCTCGGCACGCTGGTGTCGTCCGCGCCGGAGGCTGCCGATGCCGGCGACGAAGCCGGAACCGGCCGCGCCGGCGCCCTCGACGTCGTGCGCCGCTGGCTCGTGCCGGCGGTTCCGGTGGCCTCGGCCGAACCGTCGCTGCTGCAGCGCTGGCAGGCGGTGCAGGCCGAGCTGCGCGCGGCGACGCAGGCGCTCGCTCGTCTGCCCGACGACGCCGCGGGCCGGCACGATGCGCAGGCGCTGGCGGCGCGCTTCCTGCACCTCGGCGCACCGCGCGCGGAACTGCAGGCTGCCCTCGGCCTCGCCGCGGCCGACGGCACCACGTTGCGTTCCCCGGCGTCGGCCGCGCGCGCGGCGCATGCGCTCGATCCGACGGTGTTCGCGGCCGGCATCGCCGTGCTCGGCAGCCTGCCAGTGCCGAAGCAGTCGAGGGGGCCGCTCGAAGACCTGGCGCGCTTGCCGGCCGACGAACGCCTCGCCGTCGTCGCCGCCGGCGACGATCCGTTCGCGATCGCTCTGCGCGTGCGCCATGCGTCGGCCTGCGCGCGCGCGCTCGTCGCCGCCCTCGCGCGGCAACCGTTGCCGCCCGCAGCGGCCCAGGCGCTGCGCGAACTCTCCGACGTGTTCGTGCTCCGCGAAGCGGCCGCGGTGTTGGCACCTGGCGGCCGGTTGCGCGAACTGCTCGGCCTCTGGCGCGGAGACCTGCCGATGCCCGACGCGCTGCACGACCTCGTGCGCCAGGGCGCCGACGAACGCCGCCTGCTCGCCGCTGCGCTCCGCGGCCGGCGCGATCCCGCCGCCTACGGCGCGCTCGCCGACCTGCTGCTCGCGCCCGAGGTCGAAGTGCGCGCGCTCGCCGCCGAGGCGCTGCCGCCGCAGATTCCGTACGATCCGAACTGGCCACAATCCGATCGCGAGGCGGCGGCAGAACGGCTGCGCGCGCTGCATAATCGCGCGCCATGACGGACATCACGGTTGCCGCTCTCGCCGAACTCGTCGCCGGGCGTCTGCTCGGCGATGGCGAGCGCCGCATCACGGGTCTTGGGGATCTGCGCACCGGGGGCCCGGACCGGATCGGCTTCGTGCGCGAGGCGCGTTACCACGCGATGGCGAAGACGACCCGCGTCGGCGCGGTGTTGACCGGCACCGAACTCGAGACGCCCGCCAGCCAGATCGTCGTCGGCGACGTCGACGTGGCGTTCGCCAAGGTCGCGACGCACTTCCATCCGGTGCCGCGCGCGGTGGAGCGCTCGATCCACCCGACCGCGGTCGTCGATCCGGGCGCCGAACTGGAAGGCCCGGTGCAGATCGGGCCGCGCGTGGTCGTCGGCAAGAGCCGGATCGGGGCCGGTACGGTGCTCAGCCCTGGCGTCGTCATCAGCGACGGCAGCAGCCTCGGGCGCGACTGCTTCCTGCACCCGAACGTGACGATCTACACCGGCTGCCAGCTCGGGCAGCGGGTGATCGTGCACAGCAGTGCCGTGGTCGGCAGCGATGGCTTCGGCTACGCGCGCGAAGGCAGCACGTGGATCAAGGTGCCGCAACTCGGCACGGTGGTCGTCGGCGACGACGTCGAGATCGGGGCGGGCACCGCGATCGACCGCGGCACGCTCGGCACGACACGCATCGGGCCGCGCACCAAGTTCGACAACCTCTGCCACGTCGCGCACAACTGCACGATCGGCGCGGACTGCGCGTTCGCCGCCGGCGTGATGATCGCGGGTTCGACGACGATCGGTGACCGCTGCGTGTTCGCCGGCAACGTCGGCATCGCCGGGCACCTGCAGATCGCCAACGACGTGCGGCTCGGCGGCGGCACGATCGCCTTCAAGGACATCGCCAAGGCGGGCGACTACCTCGGCCACCCGGTGATGGAGAAGCGGCGCTTCCTGCGCCTGATGCGGGTGCTGCGAGGGATGGTGACGAAGGGTGGCGACGCGGAGTAGTGGCGGCTAGGTCGGCAGCCATTCGCGAACGCGCGCCGCGACCGCCGCCTGGATTTCGTCGCGCGTGCGCCGGTAGGTCGACAGCTCGCGCCCGTACGGATCGCCGACGTCGAGCCCGTCGGGCCGCAGCATCGCCAGCTTGTCCGCGACCTCGGGCATCTCGGCGAGGATCGCGCGGCGGTGGCTGCTCGACAGGCAGTAGACGAAGCTCGCGCGCTCGACCAGTTCGGGCGTGAGCGCGGTGCTCTGGTGCGTTTCCAGATCGAGCCCCGCTTCCTTCGCCGCCTCGCGGCTGCCGTCGCTCGCCGGCATGCCATCCAGCGTGCTCGTTCCCGCGCTCGCGAACGAGAGTCCGTGCGCCAGGACCTCCGCGGGGCTCACGCCGAGCGCTCTCGCCGCCGCCGCGCGCGCGAGTGCTTCGGCGAGCGGCGAACGGCAGGTGTTGCCGGTGCAGACGAACAGCACCAGCCGCGCCGCCGCGCGCAGCACCTCGTCGGCCGTGAGGATGCCCTCTCGCAGCACTTCCAGCTTCGGTCCGAGCTGGCGCACGATCGTCGAGGCCATGCCGATCGGCGACGGCCCGTCGTCGACGACGTGGGCCACGTGCTCGCCGAACGCCGCGGCGATGGCGCGCGCGTCGACCAGCGGCGGCTCCCCGGTGCGGTTCACGCTGCTGAGCCACAGCGGCTCGCCGCACGCCTCGATCACCGCCCGCGTGAACTCGTGCGCGGGCAGCCGCGCACCGGCAGTGGTGCCGCCCGGTCCGGGCAGGATCACGGTCAGCGGGCCCGGCCAGTAGCGGTCGAGCAGCCGTTCGATCCCCGGCGGCACGTGCGGCCACAGCTGCGTGCACTCGCGGCGCTGCGCCAGGTGCCAGGTGAACGGCTGCGCCGCGTCGCGTCCCTTCGCGGCGCGTGCGCGCTGCACGGCGTCGGCGCGGCTCGGCAGCAGCGCCAGCCCGTAGACGGTCTCGGTCGGGAGCACGCAGAGTTCGCCGCCGCGCAGGCTCGCGACCACCTTGCGCAGGAGGACCGCGCGATCGGCGGTCTTCAGCTCGTGGCGCACGCAGGGCATGGTGCGCGACGATAGCGCGAGGTCCGGCGAAAGGAGTCCACGCGCGAGCATTCCGCGGCGGCTGCGCCTATCGTCATCGGGTCCGATGTCGACGCCGACACGCGAAGGTCGCCAGACCAGGATCCGCACGCAACGCCTGGCGCAGCTCGGTGCGCTGCTCGCGGGGTTCGCGCACGAGGTGCGCAACCCGCTCAGCACGATCGGCCTCAATCTGCAGCTCGTGCTCGAGGACTTCCGCGAGCCGGAGACGACGCGCGACAAGCGCACGCAGAAGCGGTTGAGCACGGTGGAGGGCGAAGTGCGCCGGCTGCAGAAGATCCTCGAGGAGTTCCTGAGCTTCGCGCGTGCGCCCGAGCCGAAGTTCGTGCCGGTCGAGTTGAATCGGCGCCTGCAGGCGCTGGTCGAGTTCCACGAGCCGGAGATGCGCGAGCAGGGCATCGGCATCCGCTTCTTCGCCAGTCCCGACGTCGGCGTGATCCCGGGCGATTGGGACCACCTGCAGGCGGCGGTCGGCAACCTGCTGCGCAACGCGAAGGAAGCGACGCCGTCCGGCGGCGAGATCCTGGTGTCGACGGCGCGCGAGGGCGCCTTCGTGCTGGTGCGCGTGGTCGACACCGGGGCCGGCATCCCGGCCGACGTGCAGGCTCGGGTGTTCGAGCCGTACTTCAGCACCAAGAAGGCGGGCACGGGGCTGGGGCTGCCGACGGTGCGGCGCGTGGTCGAGGAGCACGGTGGAACCTTGACCCTGCAGTCCGAGGTCGGCAAAGGAACGCAGTTCACCATGCGGTTGCCGGCGCGTCCGGCGGCCGGCGACGTGGAGCCAACGGCATGACGACGGATCCGATCCTGGTGGTGGACGACGACGACGCGCTGCGCACCTCGCTGGTGGAAGCGCTCGAGGCGCTGCCGGTCGTGATCACGACCGCATCGAGCGGGGCGGAGGCCGTGGCGCTGCTGGCCGAGCGGCGCTTCGCGGTGGTCGTCACCGACCTGGTGATGAAGGGCGTCGACGGTTTCGCGGTGCTGGCCGCGGCGAAGCAGAACTACGCGAACTGCCGCGTCGTGATGCTGACCGGGCACGGCGGCCGCGACGTCGCGGTGCAGGCGATGGAGAAGGGCGCCACCTACTACGTCGAGAAGCCGGTCGACCTCGCCGACCTGCGCGCGAAGGTCAAGAAGTCGCTCGAGGACCACCAGAAGGACGTCGCCTACGACGAACTGCGCGGCCAGCTGGACCGCTCGTTCGGCATCGAGGGCATCGTCGGCCAGGACCCGCAGATGCAGCGCGTGCTCGGGCTGGTCCGGCAGATCGCCGGCACCGCGGCATCGGTGCTGATCCTCGGGGCGTCGGGCACCGGCAAGGAACTGGTCGCGCGCGCGATCCACGCGCTGTCGCCGCGCAACAAGCGACCGTTCGTCGCGATCAACTGCGGCGGCATGTCGGAAGGCACGATCGAGAGCGAGCTGTTCGGCCACGTGAAGGGCGCGTTCACGGGTGCGGTCGCCGATCGTGAGGGCAAGTTCGAGTACGCGGCCGGCGGCACGCTGCTGCTCGATGAAGTCGGCGAGATGCCGATGCCGACGCAGGTCAAACTGCTGCGCGTGCTCGAGGAGCGCGCCGTCGTTCGGCTCGGCGACAACAAGAACCGCCCGGTCGACGTGCGGGTGCTGGCGGCCACCAACGCCGACCTGCTGCAGAAGGTCAAGGACGGCTCGTTCCGGCAGGATCTCTACTTCCGGCTCAAGGTCGTGACCATCGACCTGCCGGCGCTGCGCGAACGGCGTTCCGACATCAAGCTGCTGATCGAGCACTTCCTCGCGCACTTCCGCAAGGCGCACGGCAAGGACGTCGAGTCGATCGACCGCGACGCGCTGGTGGCGCTGGTGCAGTACGACTGGCCCGGCAACGTGCGCGAACTGCGCAACGCGGTCGAGTCGATGGTGGTGCGCAGCAAGGGCAACATCCTGACGCGCGCGGACCTGCCGCCGGAGATCTGGGCGCCGCTGCCGTCGGATCAGGATGGCTGGCAGTTCCTCGCGGGGCGCACGGCGACCGACGTCGAGAAGAACCACATCCGCGTGTCGCTCGAGCTCTGCGGCGGCAACCGCCAGAAGACCGCGAAGACGATGGGGCTGTCCGAGCGCACGCTCTATCGCAAGATCAAGGAGTACGAGCTGTGACGTCCGGGCGGTGTGCTGGCTGGCCGGCGTCGGGCCATGCGACTACAGTCCGCGGCCTGCCATGAGCGAACCTTCCCAGAAGCCGGCCGTGCAGGATGGCCTGGCGTTCGAACGTCCGCTGACCGATCTGCAGACCAAGATCGACGAACTGCGCAAGCTGAACTCGGGCTCGCACCTCGAGCTGAGCAGCGAGATCGAGCTGCTCGAGGACCGGCTCCGGCGGCAGACCGCCGACGTCTACGCGCAGCTCAGTCCGTGGGAGCGGGTGAACGTCGCCCGCCACGCCGAGCGGCCGCTGACGTCCGACTACGTGCAGATGATGCTCGACGACTTCGTCGAGATCCACGGCGACCGCGTGTTCGGCGACGACCGCGCGATCGTGACCGGGCTCGCGACGATGGGCGCGCACCGGTTCCTGCTGGTCGGGCACCGCAAGGGCAAGACCGTGAAGGACCGCCTGGCGTGCAACTTCGGCTGTGCGCATCCCGAGGGCTACCGCAAGGCGATGCAGAAGATGCGACTCGCCGAGAAGTGGAAGCTGCCGATCGTGACGTTCATCAACACGCCGGGCGCCTATCCTGGCATCGGCGCCGAGGAGCGCGGGCAGGCCGCCGCGATCGCCCGCAACATCCTGGAGATGTTCGATCTCAAGGTGCCGGTGATCTGCGTCGTGATCGGCGAGGGCGGGTCGGGCGGGGCGCTGGGAATCGGCGTCGGCGACCGCGTCGGCATGCTGGAGAACAGCTACTACTCGGTGATCTCGCCCGAGGGCTGCGCGGCGATCCTCTGGAAGAGCGGCGACAAGGCGCCCGAGGCGGCGGAAGCGCTCAAGCTCACCAGCAAGGACCTGCTGCGGCTCGGGCTGGTCGACAAGGTGATCGACGAACCGCTCGGCGGGGCGCATCGCGACCCGAAGGGCGCCGTCGAACGCGTACGCGGGCAGATCGTCGAGTGGCTGACGGAGTTGGCGGCGATCCCGGTGCCGGAGCTGCTCGAGCAGCGGCACCGCAAGTTCCGCCGCATGGGCACGCCGACCAACGGCTGATTCCTCGCCGCGGTCGCGGAATCCCGCCCTGCCGCCAACAGTCGGGCGGAGTTCGACGTAGACGCGACCGTTGGCGGCCGTTCGCGGGCCGACTACCTTCGCTCCCGATGTCCTCGCCGTTCGCCAGCCGCCGTTTCGCCGATGCCGCCGCGCCGGCCGGCGGTTCGTCGCTGCCCGGCGGGCTGGCGAGCGCGGTGGAGGCGCTGGCCGCCGACGCCGCCTGCTCCGACGCCGAACTCGTGCGGCGCACGCTCGCTGGCCAGCAGGACCCGTTCGCGGCGCTGGTCGCCCGGTACCAGAAGCGCGCCTTCTGGATCGCCTTCCACGTCGTCGGGCGCGTCGAGGATGCCCGCGACGTCGCCCAGGAGTCGTTCGTGCGGCTCTACCGCTCGCTCGGCAAGTACGACTTCGCGCGCAGCTTCTACACGTGGTTCTACCGCATCGTGATGAACCTCGCGATCGATGCCCTGCGCAAGCAGAAGAGCGCGCGCAGCAGCAGCCTCGACGACGTGCTCGGCGGCTTCGCCGACGCGCGCGAACCGGTCGGCGACGCGCCGCTGCAGCGCCGCGAGGAGGACGCGGCGGTCTGGGCCGTGCTCGACAAGCTCGATGCGAAGTTCCGCGCCGTGCTGGTGCTCCGCGACATCCACGGGCTCTCCTGCCGCGAGATCGCGCCGATCCTGAAGGTCACGCACGCGACGGCCCGGTGGCGGCTGCACCGCGGGCGCTTGATGTTCAAGGAGCACTGGGAACGTACGCACGGAGGCGCCGAACGATGAACTGCTCGCAGGCGCGGCCCGCGTTGGCATTGTTCGTCGGCGGCGACCTCGATGTCGCGACCAGCGGCGACGTGCGCATGCACTTGCGCGACTGTGCTTCGTGTCGCACGGAGGCGTCCACGCTGCAGCAAGCGACGCTGCGGTTGCGGCGCCTCGCGGCGGCGCCGGCAGCCGGCGTCGACGAGGCGATGTTCGCGGCGATGCACCGCGACGTCATGGCGCACGTTGGTGAGGCGGGCGAGTTGGCGCCACGCGCGCGGCGCGTTCTCCCGTGGGTCGTCGCGGCCGCGGCGGTGCTGCTCGCAGTCGGATTCTGGTGGGCGGGCGACGTCGGCGACGGTGGCATGCCTCGGCGGACGCCGATCGCGACGCCCGCGGCTCTCGAGCCGGCGAAGGTCGTGCCGTGGTCGGGGCCGCGGGTGCTGCTGCGGCCGCTCGGCGACGACCGCGCCTTCCGGTCGGACGATGCCGGCGACGGTTCGGGCATGCTGGGGCGCGACCGGTTGCGGTTGCTCGTCGACGAGAGCGACCAGGGCCTGGTCTTGCCGCCGCGTCAGACCGGCAACCGGTGAATCGTCGCCCCGCGGGCTCGGAGTCTTTGCGCCCGACCGGCGTTGCGCGCCTTCGTTTCGCGGGCACGACCCGCCCGCTGGAGACCTGACCCCATGAACGACATCCGATCCTTCCTGCTCGTTGCCGCTGGCGCGTTGGCAGCGGCACTTCCTGCCCAAGACCCGACTCCGCCGGCGCCGTCCGCGCCGCCCGCGACCAGCGAAACGCCGAAGGCCGCCGGCATCGAGACGTGGATCGCGAAGCTCGGCAGCGACAGCTATCGCGCCCGGCTCGACGCCGAACGCGCGTTGCGCGAGGCCGGCGAAGCCGCCGTGCCGGCGCTGCAGCGCGCCGCGGCATCGGCGGACGACCCGGAAGTGCAGTGGCGGGCGCGCCGCGTCTTGCGGCAGATCGAGCGCAACGGCGCGTCCGACCTGGTGCAGCGCGACCGGAAGGCGGCGATGGAGCCAGGCAAGGAACCAGGCATGGCGCCGCGTCGCGCCGGCCGCGACGACGTGCGTGATCAGTTCGAGTCGCTGTTCGAGAACTTCGAGCGCGACTTCGGCATCGACATCCCGCGCGCGCGGTTCTTCGACGACCAGTTCTTCCGCGACCTGCAGCAGCAGATGCAGCACGGCGTCTCGCGCTCGCAGGGCATGTCGATGCAGATCGGCCCCGACGGCGCGGTGCGCGTCGAGGTGAAGGAGCTGGGCGAAGACGGCAAGGCGGAGACCAAGGTCTACGAAGCGCCCGATCTCGAGACGTTCCAGAAGCAGTACCCCGACGTGATGCGCAAGAACGGGCTCGGGATGGGGCTGTTCCAGGGCAACCTGCAGGGGCTCGGCGACATCCCGTGGCGCACCTTCGGCGACGGGCAACCGCTGCGAGGATGGGTGTTCGACCATGGCGGCGCCGAGCCGCGGGCGCTCGCTCCGGGTCGGCCGGCGATGCCAGCACCCGACGACTTTCAACTGGCCGAACGTGCGCCTGCACCCCCGGCCGCCGGCAAGCGCCTGGGAGTCACGATTCGCGAGATCCCGGACGGTGTGCGCGAGTACCTCGGCCTCGAGGCGCGACACGGCCTGATGGTCGACGGCGTTGGCAGCGGCACGTTGGCCGAATCGCTGGGCCTCGCCGCCGGCGACATCATCACGCACGTCGGTGACCGCGCGATCGCTTCGCCGCAGGACGTGCAGGACGCGCTGGCGCCGATCAAGAAGGGCGACGACGTGGTCGTGAAGTTCGTGCGCAAGGGCGCCGAGAAGACGGCGACCGCCGCGAAGACCGAGGACGTCGAAGCCGGCAAGCCAACCGAACGCCTCGAGCGTCGGGCCCGCAAGGGCGACTCGACGATCCGCTGAGCTGGGCGCGCCGCCGCGGCGCGATCAGGCGCCGCCGGCGCCGAGCTCGCGCAGCCGCAGCTGGCCGCACGCGGCGGAACGGTCGGCGCCGCGCTGGCGCCGCACCGTGACCTTGAGGCCGCCGGCCCGCAGCGCATCGGCGAACGCGTCGACGCGGGCGGGCATCGGCCGCCGCAGTCCCTTCGCCGCGGCGAGTTCCTCGACGGGGTTCCACGGGATCAGGTTCACCGTGCACGGCAGGGCGCCGAGCCCGCGTACCAGCGCTTCGGCATCGACGGGGCGGTCGTTGACGCCTTCGAGCAACACGACCTCGTAGGTGACTTCGCGGCCCTTCTGGCCGAAGTAGCGATGTGCCGTGGCGACGATCTCGCGCACCGGTGCCGACGCGGTCGGCACCAGACGCCGCCGCAGTTCGTCGTCGGCCGCGTGCAGCGAGACGGCGAGGTTGTAGGACGGATCGGCGGCGGCGAAGCGCTCCATCTGGCGTGGATAGCCCGAAGTGCTGACCGTGATGCGGCGCGCGCCCATGCCGATGCCGTCCGGGTCGTGGATCCGCTGCAGTGCGGGCAGCAACGCGTCGAGGTTGAGCATCGGTTCGCCCATGCCCATCACGACGAGGTTGGTCAGCCGCTCCCCGGCGGGCAGCAGGGCCCTCGCCAGCAGCACCTGCTCGGCGATCTCGCCCGCCGACAGGTTGCGGCGCACGCCGTACATGCCCGACGCGCAGAAGACGCACGCGACCGGGCAGCCGACCTGCGTCGACACGCAGAGCGTCGTGCGTTCGCCATCCGGGATCACGACGCACTCGACGCTCTCGCCGTCGCGCCACTGCACGAGCAGCTTCCTGGTGCCATCCCCGGCGTCGTCGGCCTTCACGACCGAGCCGCTGCGCAGGGGGGCTGCGGCGGTGAGCGCCTGGCGCAACGCCTGCGGCACGTTGCGCATCGCCTCGTACGACGGCACGCCGTGCTTCCACGCCCAATGCAGCACCTGCCGCGTCTGGAACGGCTTGCCGCCGGCGCGCTGGACCAACTCGCCGACCTCGGCGTCGCTCAGGTCCGTCAACGGGCGCATGCGCGTTGGGCCGTCGCCGCTCAGGCCGAGTCGCGCTTGCGGCGGTCGCCGGGGGCGTGCCGGGCGAGGCGCTCGAGCACGTAGTCGCCGGTGATCACGATGCGCTCGCCCTTGCGCGAGCCGATCTCGAAGCGCAGGTCGAGCAGGACTTCCTCGAACATCGCGCGCAGCGAGCGCACGCCGGTCTCCCGCTTCATCGCCTCGTCGGCGAACACGCCGAGCGCCTCGTCGGTGAACTCGAGCTGGCAACCGTCGAGTTCGAACGTGGACTTGTACTGCTTGACCAGCGCGTTCTTCGGCTGCGTCATCACGACCAGGATCTCGTCGCGCGTCAGCGAGCGCATTGGCACGGTGACCGGCAGGCGGCCGACGAACTCGGGGATCATGCCGAAGTCGATCAGGTCCTTCTGGTCGAGGTGGGGGATCAGCCGGTCGCGTTCTGCCTGGCTGGTCACGAGGTCGAGGTCGACCTGCGGGCCCTCGGCCGCGGCGCCGAAACCGATCACCTTCTGGCCGAGCCGGCGCGCGATGAACTGTTCGATGCCGTTGAAGGTGCCGCCGCAGATGAACAGGATGTGCTCCGTGTTGACCTGGATGTAGCTCTGCTCAGGGTGCTTGCGGCCGCCCTGCGGCGGCACGTTGGCGACGGTGCCCTCGAGGATCTTCAGCAGCGCCTGCTGCACACCTTCGCCGCTGACGTCGCGCGTGATCGACACGTTGCTCGTCGTGCGGCCGATCTTGTCGATCTCGTCGATGTAGACGATGCCCTGTTGCGCCCGCTCGACGTCGAAGTTGGCGTTCTGCAGCAATCGGAGCAGGATGTTCTCGACGTCCTCGCCGACGTAGCCGGCCTCGGTCAGGGTCGTCGCATCGGCGATCGCGAACGGCACGTCGAGGATCTTCGCCAGCGTGCGCGCCAGCAGCGTCTTGCCGGATCCGGTCGGTCCGACCAGCAGGATGTTGCTCTTCTCGAGCTCGAGCTCGGGGTTCTGGAAGCGCGCGTGCAGCCGGCGGTAGTGCCCGTAGACCGCGACCGCGAGCACCTTCTTGGCGCGCTCCTGGCCGATCACGTACTCGCCGAGACGCTTCATCATCGTCTCGGGGCTCGGGACCTTGTCCTTCGTGACGAGGTCCTTCAGGAACGTCGGCGTGCTGCCGCCGCCCTTCTGCTTGCGATCCTCCTCCTTGAGGATCGTGTTGCAGATCTCGATGCACTCGTTGCAGATGTAGATGCCGGGCGGGCCGGAGATCAGCGACTGCACGTGGTGGCGCGACTTCTCGCAGAACGTGCAGCGCTCGACGGTCTTGCCCTTGGCGGCCATGTTCGTGTCGGGGGAGCCCGCGTCGCAGTCTACCGCGCAGGTGGTCCGGATGCGCGGGTCAGCCCCGCGGCCGTGACGGTCGGTCGACTCACTTGCTGGTCTGCACGATCTCGTCGATCAGGCCGTAGGCCTTGGCCTCGGCCGGTCCCATGAAGAAGTCCCGATCGCTGTCGCGACTGACCTCGGCCGCGGGGCGATTGCAGTGGCGTCCGAGGATCTCGCTGAGCGTCGTCTTCAGGCGCAGGATCTCGTCGGCCTGGATGCTGATGTCGACCGCGGTGCCACCGACGCCGCCCCACGGCTGGTGGATCATGATGCGCGAGTGAGGCAGCGCGTGGCGCTTGCCCTTGCTGCCCGCCGCGAGGAGCAGAGCACCCATCGACGCCGCCTGGCCGAGGCAGTAGGTCGCGACCGGGCACTGCACGAACTGGATCGTGTCGTAGATCGCCAGGCCCGCGGTGACGCTGCCGCCCGGCGTGTTCAAGAACAGGTTGATGTCCTGGTTCTTGTTCTCCTTCTGCAGGAACAGCAGCTGCGCGATCACCGAGTTGGCGACGCCGTCGTCGATCGGCGACCCGATGAAGACGATGCGGTCCTCGAGCAGGCGGCTGTAGATGTCGTACTGGCGTTCGCCGCGGCCGGTCTTCTCGATGACGAACGGGATGATGTAGTCGTTGGCGATGCTCATGGGCTCGGCGGGCGGTCGGGGTCGGGGCGTCGATCGACCACGGCCCGCCGCGCCAGGCGACGCACCGCGACTTCGATCAACTGCCCTTCTTATCGACGATCTTGGCGTTGTCTCTGAGGAAATCACGCACCTTGCGCTCGAGCAGCGACAGCCGCAGCTCGCCGAGCCGGTTCTCCTGCTCGAGGTGCTCGCGGACCATCGCCGCCGTGACCTGCTGCCCGTCGTTGCTGTTGGCGACGGCGAGGTTGCGCAGTTCGGCCTCGACGTCGGTCTCGGTCACGAACAGCTTCTGCTGCTTGGCCACGGCTTCGATCAGGAAGAACAGGCGCACGCGGCGCTGGGCGTCTTGTTGGGCCTCGGCCTGCGATTCCCCAAGCTTCTTCTCGATGTCGGCCTCGCTGGCCCCGGCCTGCTGCATGCGGTGGGCGAGGGCACCGAGCGACGCGCGCTGCTGTTCCTCGATCAGCGACGGGGGGAGCGGGATCTCGTGGGTGTCGAGCAGCGCCTGCAGGCACTGTTCCTCCTGGCGTTGGCGGCCCAGGCGCGTCTTCTGCTCGGTGATGCGGGCGGCCAGGTCGGCGCGCAGTGCGGCGACGTTCTCGAACTCGAGGCCCTTGGCGAGCGCATCGTCGACCGGCGGCGGCATCACGCGCAGCACTTCGTGAATGGTCAGGCGCACGGTGCCGGTCTGGCCGCGCACGGCCTCCTTCTCGAAGTTGGCGGGGAACGTGATCGCGACCTCGAGCTGCTTGCCGGCCGTGGCGCCGATCAGGGCCTGCTGCCAGTCCGCCTCGGCCACGCCGTGGATCGGCTTGCGCGTGTTGAGCTGCACGTCCTTGCGGCTGTGCACGGCGCTGCCGCCGCCGTCGGCGAACGTGAAGTCGGCCTTGACGAAGTCGCCGTCCTGCACCGGCTCGCTGGTCGTCTGCAGGGTGCGCTTCTGGTGCGTGATCTCCTTCAGCGCGTTGTCGACGTCGGCATCGGTCGCCGCGCCCTCGAAGGCCTCGACCTGCAGGCCCTTGGTGGCCTTCAGCTCGATCTGCGGGCGCACGTCGATCTTGGCGGTGAACTGCAGCGCCGAACCCGGCACGACCGTGAGCTTCTCGACGTCGTCGATGGCGATGCGACCGACGGGGGAGAGGTCCTTCTCGCGGCAGGCGTCGCCGAAGAAGCGGTTGAGCATCTGCTCCTTCGCCTCGGCGAGGATCGACGGACCGAACTTCTTCTCGACGATCGCGCGCGGCACATGGCCGGGGCGGAAGCCCTTGAGCTGGATCTGCTGCTGCGCCGACGCGTACATGCGTTCGAGGTGCTCCTGCACGAGAGCGGGCGGAACAGTGATCGTGAGAGAACGGGTGCAGGGGCCGGTTTCGGCAACCGTGACTTGCATGGCGGGTGGGCTCGGTCGGGGATGCGGCGGCGAAAAGGGCCGAGCATCTTGGCGGCGTCGCGCAGGCGGGTCAAGGCGACGAAGCCGCGGCCGCGCCGGGTGCGCTACTTCGGTTGCTGTTCCTTGGCGAGATCGCGCAGGAACTGGCGCACGCGGTCCTGCTGCAGGGTCTCCGCGAACACCGGGTCGTCGTTGCCGATCGCCTCGATCTCGGCGACCAGGAAGCCCGACTGCTTCATCAGCTTGGTCAAGTTCGGGATCTTCCGGCGACGCGCCTCGCAGCGCATCTGGCCGACGTAGGCTCGGCGCGCCATCGCCATGCCGTCCTGGACGGAGAACTCGAGCGCTTTCTCGAAGTCGGCGAGCGCTTCGCCGTACTCCTCGATCGCGAACAGCAGGTTCGCCCGCAGCTCGTAGAGGCTCGACTCGCGCCGACGCGAGGGCTTGCGGACCTGTTCGTCGAGCGACCGCTTGAGCTTGGTCACGCCCTGGCGGTCGCCGAGCGCCCGCAGCGACACCGCGGCGGTCACGGCGAGCGAACTGGTCTCGCCGTCGTCGATGATCTGGTGCAGGCGCCGCACCGTCGGTTCGTGTTCGGGCGGCGCGATCGTCGCCAGCGCCTGCGCGAGTTGGCGGGTCTCGACGTAGTCGAGGCGGTCGCGGTCGAGCAGCGGCAGCAGCGCCCGCGCCGCGGCGTCGTGCGCCTTCACCGCCGCCGCGAAGTACTGGACGTACCACGGCAGCAGCTTGTTGTCCTTCTCGGTCGCCAGCGCCTGGATCACGGTGTCGGCGACCTGGCCCGCGCGCGCGGCGACCAGGTAGGCGAGCACGTCCTCGCGCACCTGGCGGTCGCTCGACGCGAGCATCGTCACGACCTTCGGTGCGGCGATGGCGGCCTTCTGCAGGCGCAGCGAACGCACGACGAGGCGCTTGTCCTCGCCGGTCGTGCGGTCGAGCTGGTCGACGAGCACTGCCGTCGCCTGCGGGGTGTGGGCGACGCCGAGCAGGCGGATGGCCTCGTTGCGGCCGACGTCGTTGCTGCCGTTGACGAGTTCGACCAACGCGTCGACGAAGCTCGCCGGGTCCAGTCTCTCGAGCACGCGGCGGCAGTTGCCGGCGAGATGGCGCGCGTCCTCGCCGCCTTGCGCGGGCTGCAGCTTCTCGAGCAGCAGCGGTACCACGCTGTCACCGAGGGCGGCGACCTCGGCGACCTTCTGGTCGATGTGCTGCTGGTTGATGCGGTAGTCGAGCTTGAGGTCGCCCCAGAACGGCTCGAGCGCTGCCTGCTGGGCCGGCCGGCTGCGCTCGGCGCGTTCGCGGGCGATCTTGGCGACCTCGGCGAGCGGGACCTGGGCGGCTGCGGTCGCAGCGACGGCGAGCGACAGGAGGAACGGCGAGCACCGCGGCGGCATCGGCTCAGTATGCCGCTTACTCGCCGCTGCTTCATGGCTTCTCCTGTCGATGCAGCGCCCCCAATGTGGCGTGACCATCCCGGAACTGGGGAAGAGCGGCTGGGCTTCCGCGGAAACGCAGGCCGCACTTGGCTCTTGGCTATCTGGTTCCCTTCGCCCGTCCGGCAACGGTGAGGAACTGCTGCATGGCGTCCTTGCGCAGGTTCTCGGCCAGACGGAGTTCGGACGTTGCGTTGTCGAGCTGCGGAGCCTCGCCGGGCATGACGCGGACGATGTGAAACCGCTGGCCGCCGCCTTCTCGGTACAGCATCCGAAGACTGATCCACTCGTCGGCATGCCGGAGCTTGGTCAAGGCATCGGTTGGAAACCCGCCGTTGACGCGCTGCGACTCTTCGAACAGGACTTCCTCGTGTAGCCCCGACCGGTAGCGTTCTCTCGCAAGCGCCTTTCCGAGGCGGCGTCGCATCTCCTCAGCAGCGAGGACGGGCGCACTGGCATCGTCCCAGAGTTGGACGAGTCGGTCCCAATCTTCGCGAGAGGGGAGCCGCAGGTCCTCTGGGAGCGCACCCGCGGCAATGCCGCGGCGCAGGGTCCGTTGGGCCGCCTCGCCGACAGGACCATGCCCTTCGGGTTGCGATGAGGATTCGTCGCTGGGTGTCGCCGAGACTTCCCCAGCCGACCCACTGGTTGGTTGCGTTTCCTGTCGTTCTTCTTCGGAATCGGGATCAGGCGCGGAACGCGAGGTCACGAGTGCTGGCGCGTGCGCGATGGGCGGGACAGTTGGCGGTTCGCGCGTCATCCAGAGAACCGCGCCGGCGACCGCAGCCACCCCCAATGTGATGAGCGTTGGGTTCCTCATGGGTTGGCGAGACTATCCGTCTCATGGGAATGAGGAGGGGGGGCAATCTCCGTGCTTCGCATGCCGCGGCCGAAGCGCGACCTGGCGGCCGGTTCTCAACCCGCGCCGACCGTGTTGCCGATGCACGAGGCGCCATGTGGACCTACGTGCTCCGCCACCGCCTGCTGCTGCGCGCGATCTACGCCCGCTCGACCGCCGCCTGACCCTTGCCGGCGGCCGCACCTTCGGGTTGCGTTGTCGCCGTGACGGGTGACTTCGACGTGATCGTGATCGGCGGCGGCCATGCCGGCGTCGAGGCGGCGACCGCGGCTGCGCGCATCGGCTGCCGCACCGCGATGGTCGTGCTCGACCCCGCGGCGATCGGCCGCATGTCGTGCAACCCCGCGATCGGCGGCCTCGCCAAGGGCCAGCTCGTGCGCGAAGTCGACGCGCTCGGCGGCGAGATGGGTCTGGTCACCGACCAGACCGGCATCCAGTTCCGCATGCTGAACACCAGCAAGGGCCCGGCGGTGCGCTCGCCGCGCGCCCAGTGCGATCGTGATGCCTACAACCACACGATGGTCGCGCGCGTGCTCGCCTACCCGGGGCTCACCGTGGTCGCCGGCGAAGCGGTGGCGCTGCGCAGCAACGCGCGTGGTGACGCGATCGACGGCGTCGAGCTCGCCGATGGCAGCACGCTGCGCGCGCCGACCGTGGTGTTGACGACTGGCACGTTCCTCGGCGGCAAACTGTTCGCCGGCGCGTGGGAGGCGCCGGGCGGCCGTCACGGCGAAGCGCCGGCGGCGCGCATCAGCGACTCGCTGCGGGCGTTCGGCATTCGGCTGGGCCGCCACAAGACCGGCACGCCGCCGCGCCTGCATGCCGACTCGATCGACTTCACGCGGCTCGAAGTGCAGCCGGGCGACGACCCGCCGCAGCCGTTCTCGTTCCGCACCGAGCGCATCGTGCAGGAGCAGATGCCGTGTTGGCTGACGCGGACTACGCCCGAGACGCACGCGATCATCCGGGCCAATGCGCACCACTCGCCGATGTTCCAGGGCCGCATCCAGGGAACGGGGCCGCGCTACTGCCCGAGCGTCGAGGACAAGGTCGTGCGCTTCGCCGGGCAGGACTCGCACCCGATCTTCCTCGAGCCCGAAGGGCGCACGTCGCGCGAGATCTATCCCAACGGCATCAGCACCAGCCTGCCCGCGGACGTGCAGATGCAGTTCTTGCGCACGATCCCGGGGCTCGAACAGGTCGTGATGCTGCGGCCGGGCTACGCGGTCGAGTACGACTACGTGCTGACCGACCAGTTGCGCGGCGATCTGCAGGTTGCCGGGCTGCGCGGCCTGTTCGCGGCGGGCCAGATCAACGGCACCAGCGGCTACGAGGAGGCGGCGGGACAGGGTCTGGTCGCGGGGCTCAACGCGGCACGGTTCGCGCGCGGGCAGGAGCCCGTCGTGTTCGATCGCGCGACCGCCTACCTCGGCGTGATGGTCGACGACCTCTGCCGCGTGAACCCGACCGAGCCCTACCGGATGTTCACGAGCCGCGCCGAGTTCCGGCTGCTGCTGCGCAGCGACAACGCCGACCGCCGCCTGACCACGCTCGGCGAACGGCTCGGCCTGGTCGGCGCCGAGCAGGCGGCCGCCGTTCGCAGCAAGGAGCAGCGCATCGCCGCCGCGCGGGAGTGGCTCGACCTGCAGCGCCGTTCGGGCAAGACGCTGACCGAGTGGCTGCGGCGGCCCGAAGTGACGACGGCAGACCTGGCGCAGTGGGATCCGACGTTCGCGGCGATGGCGTTGTCGCCGGCGGAGGCGTCCGAGGTCGAGGCCGAGGTCAAGTACGCGGGCTACGTCGAACGCCAGGCGATGGAGGTGGCACGCCTGCGGGCGATGGAGGAGCGGCGCATCCCGACGGCGTTCGACTACGCGGTGCTGCCGGGGCTGAGCAACGAAGCGCGCTCGCGGCTGCTGCAGCGGCGACCGCTGACGATCGGCGAGGCGTCGCGGCTCGCCGGCGTGCGGCAGGCGGACGTGCAGTTGCTGCTGGTCGCGCTCGGGCGCTGACGCCCGGCGCTCACATCTGCAGGACGGCCTTGACCAGCGCTTCGATGTCGCCGGTGGCCGGCGCGTGGCTGCCGCGGCGCACCTTCTCGACCTTGTCGCGCGCGTCCTTCTCGGCGTAGCCGAGCGTGACCAGGGCGGCGATGGCGTCGTCGGCGGTGCGGCTCGGCAGTGGGCGATCGGTGGCGCCGGGCGCGGCCAGATCGAGCTTCTGCATCGCATCGCGCAGTTCGAGGCACAGCCGTTCGGCGGTCTTCTGGCCCACGCCCTTCACCGCCTTCAGCGCCGCGACGTCGCCGTGCGCGATCGCGTGCGCGAGGTCGGCGGGCGCATGCACGCTGAGCAGCGCCAGCGCGATCGAAGGCCCGACGCCGCTGACGGCGAGCAGGCGGCGGGCGAGATCGCGTTCGGCGCGGGTCGCGAAGCCGAGCAGCGAAGGCATGCCGTCGACGACGTGCAGGATCGTGAACACGAGCCCGGTCGTGCCGACGCGCAGCTCGGACGACGAGTTGAGGCTCGTGCGCAGCTCGTAGCCGACGCCGCCGCAGCGCACGACCACGCGCGAGGTCTCCTTCTCGACGACGTCCCCGAACAGGTGGTCGTACATGGCCCGCGCGGCGAACTCAGCCGCGCAGCGACAGGCCGAACTCGTCGAGCTTCGTCTTGATCTCGTTCAGCGAGGTCTGGCCGAAGTTCGGGCACGCCAGCAGCTCGGCCTCGGTCTTGATCGCGAGGTCGCCGATGGTGCGGATCTTCAGCAGGTCGACGATGCGGCGGCTGCGCACCGACAGGTCGAGTTCGCTGATCGGACGCTTCTGCGGGTCCGGGCTGTCCGGGTCCGGCTGCTCTTCGGTGAGCAGGGCCGGCTCCGACATCTCGCCGAGGTCCTTGCTCATCAGCTCGTCGCTGGTCATGCCGAGCCGCAGTCCCTTGATCTTGAGGATCTCCTTGATCTCGGTCAGCGACGTCTCGCCGAAGTTCTTGTAGCTGAGCAACTCGGCCTCGGTCTTCTTCACCAGGTCGCCGAGCGTGCGGATGTTCATCTTCGCGAGGCAGTTGCGCGACCGCACCGACAGCTCGAAGTCGTTGATCGGGGTGCGCAGGAGCTTGTTGCGCTTGTCGTCGCGGCGCTCCTGGTCCTCGTCGTAGTACATGTTCAGCGCCGCGGCAGCGTCGCGGCGGTAGAGGCGCGCGCGGGCGTTGTCGGGGTGGGCTTGCAGCGCCAGGTCGAAGCACTGCATGGCGCGCCGGTAGTTGCCCATGTCCTCGTAGAGGATGCCGAGGTTGACGACGCAGGCGACGTTGACGGGCGGCGACATCAGTGCGCGCTCGTACAGCTCGCGGGCCTCTTCGTCCTCGCCGCGCAGGTCGACGTTCAGCGCCAGGCGGAACAGCGCCTGCTTGTGGCTGCCGTCGACGGCCAGCACGTCGTCGTAGCAGGCGATCGCCTTGCCGACTTCGTGGGCGAGTTCGAGCGCGCGGCCCGCGAAGTACTTCTGGTCGGCGGGCGACAGCAGCGACTTCAGCTTGTCGGCATCCTTGGCGAGCCGTTCGCCATCGTTGTGGCCGTCGAGCGCGCGCAGCCAGACCAGCGCCTGCGCCGGATCCGACTCGCGGCGCGACAGCAGCTTCTGCGCTTCGTCGAGGCGACCGAGCGCGCCGAGGCTGCTGGCGAGGCAGCAGGTGACGACGGCGTTGGTCTTGTCGGCCGTCAGCAGCGGCAGCGCTTCTTCATGGCGACCGAGCGCCCACAGCGCGACGCCGCGAGCGGTGCCCTTGGCGCGCGGCTCGGAGAGCCAGTCACGCAGTTGCTGGAGGGAGTCGACCGACTGGAACACCGCGGCGCGGAACGCATCGAGCTTGGTCGGCGTCAGGTCGCCGGCCAGCAGGGCCGCGGGATCGAGCGAGGGGATGGGAGCCGTGTCCGTCATCGGGGGTGCAAACGGCCCGCCGCCCGGCGAAGGCCGGGCCGGGGCGTGGCCGGCAAAGGGCGGAGCAGACTAGGCCCCATCCCCCGTCGGGGTCAAGTTCGCGAGTGGCCCGTCGCCGCGAAGTCTGCTGCCGCTTCTCGGTAGACCGCGAGCAGGTCGTGGGCCATCGCCGCGAAGCCGCGGGCGCGCGGCCGCGCCCGCTGCGACATCGCCCGCACCGTCGCGGGCGACGCGGCGAGGCGATCGAGTGCCTGCGCCCAGGCGTCGACGTCGCCGGGCGGCAGCACGAGCCCCTGTTCGCCGTCGACGACGGCGTCCTGGAGTCCGCCGATGCGGCTCACCAGCACCGGCCGCGCGGCGGCGAGGGCTTCGCGCACCGTCAGCCCGAAGGCTTCGTGCCACAAGGCCGGCGCCGCCAGCACGTCGATGCCGGCGAGCAACGCCGGCAGGTCGTGCAGGCCGTACGGGCCGTGGTACTGCACGTCGTCGTGGGGGCGAAGCGAAGCGAAGCAGCGCGTCGCGTAGCTGGCATCGCCGTGGTAGGGCACGACGTTGCCATGGATGCGGATCGCGACGCGGTGGGCGGGAAGGCGCGCGGCGGCGGCGAGCAGCACGTGCAGGCCCTTGCTCGGCATCACCGTGCCGAGGTAGCCGACGCGCAGTGGACCCGGGCCGATCGCCGGCGGCGGCAGCGCGGCGAGGGCGTCCGTGTCGACGCCGTTCTCGACCACGGTGAAGCGCGCCCGCGGCACGCCGAGCGCTTCGAACGGCGGGATCGCGCGCGCGCTCGGCACCACGAGCCGCTGCGGCACGGCCAGCGCGGCCAGCGCGCGGGCGTGGATCGCGGTGATCTGTCCGTCGCGGTTCTGCGTGGTCACCCAGCCCGGCCAGGTGCGCTGCAGGCACTCGCCGCATCGCGGCACCGTCGCCGTGACGCAGACTTCTTCGCGCTGGTGGAACATCTGGCCGCGCGGGCAGAACAGCCAGTAGTCGTGCAGCGTCATCACCGACGGCACGCCGGCCGCCGCGAGTTCGCCGAGGCTGTCCGTCGACATGCCGGTCAGGTGGTGCACGTGCGCGACCGCGAAGTGCACGCCGGCTTCCTTGCGTTGGCGCAGGAACCCGCGCAGGGCCGTCGCCATCGGCGGCGAGACGTACATCGCCGCGAGATCCGGCACCCGTTCCCAGCGGTAGGCGACGCGCGTGATCCGCGGATTGCCGTCGGCGGTCGTGCGCCACGTTCCTTCGGCGAGGCCCGGCGTGCCTTCGCGCGCGAAGATCTCGACGTCGTGGCCAGCGGCGACGAGGGCACGGGCGAGGCCGTCGACGTGCTGTTCGACGCCGCCGACGCTGTCCGGGGGCAGGCCGTGGGCGAGCAGCAGGATCCGCATGACGGGACGATGCCCATGCGTGGCGGAGCCTGCAATCGTGCGCGCGACGTCGCTGCGCGTTTGACCGTGTCCCGGTGCCGGGCTAGCGTGCTCGCCCGCCGAAGGGTGCGCCGCGATCCCCGTGGCCGCCTTCGAACCCGATAGCCATGAAGCTGAAAGTCCGTCGTTCCAAGCAGAAGCGTCTGAAGAAGGTCGGGTTCCGGACCCGCAGCAAGACTGCGGGGGGGCGCAAGGTCATCAAGCGGAAGATCAAGCGGTCCGGCAAGTTCCGCGTCGGCTGAGCCGCGACGGCGCTCCGCCGTAGCCGCGACCGTTCGTTCCGCAGGCGACGCGTCGCCTCACCTGACCACGCCCGACCCGGCAATCGCCGCGCTGGCCCGTTGTCGCCGCAAGCACCGCGGCCTCGCGTCGGGCCTGGCGGGCCGCCCCGCGTTGTGGCGGCAGAAGCTGCGCTGCGCGCGGCAACCCGCTACGCGCGGCCGACGTGCTTTCCGCACCAGCGACCGCTAGTGTCGCCGCCCGTCGTCGTCGTCGTCTCGTTTCATCTCGGTCCAAGCTTCCAGGGAGGTTCTCGTGTCCGCAGCGTCGCGCTCCGCCGCCATCCAGCTCATCGCCCGCAAGTCGCCGGTCGCCGTTGCCTGCCAGCAGAGCAACGTGCCGCAGTTGTTCGGCGCGAACGTCTTCGGCGTCGAGCAGATGCGCACGCGGTTGTCGGAGAACGCCTACAAGGCGCTGCGTTCGTGCATGGAGCACGGGCAGGAACTCGACCACGCGCTCGCCGACCAGGTCGCCACCGCGATGAAGGAGTGGGCCGTCGAACGGGGCGCCACGCACTTCACGCACTGGTTCCAGCCGATGACCGGCTCGACCGCCGAGAAGCACGACAGCTTCGCTTCGTTCGACGGCAGCAAGATCATCATGGAGTTCTCCGGCAAGGCGCTGATCAAGGGCGAGCCGGACGCGAGTTCGTTCCCGAGCGGCGGCCTGCGCGCGACGTTCGAGGCCCGCGGCTACACGGCGTGGGATCCGACCTCGCCGGCGTTCCTCCGCGAGACGACGAACGGCAGCACGCTGTGTATTCCGACCGCGTTCTGCAGCTGGACCGGCGAGGCGCTCGACGAGAAGACGCCGCTGCTGCGCAGCACCGAAGCGCTCAACCGCGAGGCCGTGCGGCTGCTGCGCCTGCTCGGTGACGACAAGGTGCAGTTCGTCTACCCGACGCTCGGCTGCGAACAGGAGTACTTCCTGATCGATCGCGACCTGTACTTCCTGCGCCCGGACCTGATCGCGACCGGCCGCACGCTGTTCGGCGCCAAGCCCCCGAAGGGCCAGGAACTCGAGGACCACTACTTCGGCTCGATCGCGCCGCGCGTGCTCGCGTTCATGCAGGAGTCCGAGTTCGAGCTGTGGAAGCTCGGCGTGCCGGTGAAGACGCGCCACAACGAAGTCGCGCCGAGCCAGTACGAGGTCGCGCCGATCTTCGAGCGCACGACGATCGCGGTCGACCACAACATGCTCTGCATGGAAGTGCTGAAGCAGGTCGCGACCAAGCACGGCTTCCACTGCCTGCTGCACGAGAAGCCGTACGCGGGCATCAACGGCAGCGGCAAGCACAACAACTGGTCGATGGCGACCGACGGCGGCGACAACCTGCTCGAGCCGGGCAGGAGCCCCGAGCAGAACATGCGCTTCATGGTGATGCTCGCGGCGGTGATGCGCGCCGTCGACCTGCACGCCGACCTGCTGCGCACGACGATCGCCCACGCCGGCAACGACCATCGGCTGGGCGCCAACGAGGCACCGCCGGCGATCCTGTCGATCTACCTCGGCGAGCAGCTCACCGACGTCGTCGACGCGATGATCGCCGGCACGAGCCGCGGCAGCGAGCGCAAGCGCGACACGATGCGCCTCGGTGTCTCGGTGCTGCCGCCGCTGCCGCGCGACGCGACCGACCGCAACCGCACGTCGCCGTTCGCGTTCACCGGCAACAAGTTCGAGTTCCGCGCCGTGGGCAGCAGCCAGGCCTGCGCCAAGCCCAACGCGGTGCTCAACACGATCGTCGCCGACTCGCTCGCCCACATCAGCAGCGAGATCGAGAAGGGCAAGGCGGCGCGTGGCCTCGAGGCCGCGGTCAACGACGTCGTCGTCGACCTGTTCAAGAAGCACCAGCGCATCCTGTTCAACGGCAACGGCTACTCGGCCGAGTGGCACGCCGAAGCCGGCAAGCGCGGACTGCCGAACTTCAAGAACGCGGTCGACGCGATCGCCAACTTCGGCAGCAAGAAGAACGTCGATCTGTTCGAGCGCTTCGCGGTGCTGTCGAGCAAGGAAGTCGAGTCGCGCATGAACATCATGTTCGAGTCGTACTGCAAGGCGATCGCGATCGAGGGCCAGAGCGCCCTGTCGATCGCCCGCACGATGATCCTGCCGTCCGCCCAGCGTGCGCAGGGCAGCGTGGCGCAGAGCGTGGGCGCGGCCAAGGCGGCCGGTGTCGACGTCAAGGTGCAGGAGAAGCGGTTGCGCGACTTCTGCGCGCGCATCGAGACGTTCGTGGTCGCGATCGACGACCTCACGGCGCAGTTCGAGCACGCCGAGCACCATGGCGGGGCGCCAGCGGAGCACGCCAAGACCTACCGCGACAAGGTCGTGCCGGCGATGGCGAAGCTGCGCGAGATCGCCGACGGCCTCGAGACCATGGTCGACGACGCCGAGTGGCCGCTGCCGAAGTACCGCGAGATCCTGTTCCTGCAGTGACGCGCGGCGGTCAGCGGATCGCCCGCGCCGGTCGCAATCCCAGGTAGCGATCGGCCACCTGCGGCGCGTCGCTCGGCCGGTTCGCCGACCGCGCGTTGGCCGCCGCGTTGGCGAAGCAGCCGCCGCGGTTGACGCGCGATGCCGAACTGGCCGGCGGGCACACCGGATCGCGGGCCGGGCTCTGGCGGTAGAACGCGCTGTCGAAGCCGTCCAGGCACCACTCCCAGACGTTGCCGTGCACGCCGTGCAGTCCGAACGCATTGGCGCGGTGGGCGTCGACCGGAGCGTGCATGACGTAACCGTCCTCGAGGTCGGGCCAGTCCTGCGTTTCCGACCACGGCGCCCCGTTGCTCGCCGCCGTGCGGTCCGCGAGGTTCACCGCGCCGCGCAGCGTCTCGCGCGCGTCGCCGGTCCACCACACGGTACCGGTTCCGGCGCGCGCGCCGTACTCCCACTGCGCTTCGCTCGGCAGCGTCAGCTGCATGCGCTCGAGTTGCTGCTGGCACGCAAACCAGCTCACTTGCTCGACCGGATGCAGCAGGGACTCCACCCATTGCACGCGCTTGCCGGGCTTGAGGTAGCTCGGGTTGTCGCCGGTGCAGCGCTGCCACTGCGCCTGCGTCATCTCGTACTTCGACAGGAAGAACGCCGACACCTCGACCGTGTGCACCGGCGATTCGGGGGGCAACGCCTGCGGATCGTAGTTGCGGCCGGCAGGGTCGTCGCGCTGCGCGCCCATCGCGAACGTGCCGGCCGGCAGCAGCACGAACACGAGGCCCGTCCCTTCGTGCAGTACCAGCTTGCCGTCCGCGTTGCGTTCGGCGGGCTCGCCGGTCTGCAGATGCGCGAACTCCTGCAGTCCCGACGCCGGGTCGCTGCCCAACGGCAGCAGTCCGGCTTGTGGCGCCAACTGCAAGCCGCCGTACTTCGCACTCGCGGCGATCGCCGCGCGCGCCGCCGACCAGCGCTGCCGCGCGTCGTCGCTGTCGAGGCTGCGCGAACCGATCGCCGTCGCGAACGCGCGCCGCTTGCCGATGCCCCAGCCGTGCCGGGCCGTGATGCCCGTCGACACCAGCCCGGTCTCCGGATCGGCGAACGCGCGCAGGTCCGCGATCAGTCGCTCGAGCTGGGCATGCCACCAGCGATCGCGCGCGTCGTCGAAGCGGTAGGTGCGGAAGGCGTCGACCTGCGCCTGCAGAGCCGCGACCTGCTGCACCTGCCGCGCGGACTCCGCGACGCGTTGCTGCCGCGCGTCCGGGTCGGTCCACTCGGCGATCGCCTGGCGCAGCATGGTGAAGCGCTTCTGCTGATCCTGTTGCAGCGCTGGCGGTGTGGCGCGCACGGCCTGTTCCCCGGCGGCGAGGGCGGCTTCGAAGCGCCCGACGCGGAACAGGGCGCGAGCCAACGTGTGTTGGCACAACGCGCGGTCGTCGTCGGTGGCGGCCGCGAGCGCCCGCTGCGCCAGCAGCAGACCCGCCATCTCCTGGCCGTAGACCACGGTTGCCGGGTTGTTGTCGAACAACGGCGTGGCCACCTGGCGCAGCCCCGCGCTGTCGGTCGGCAGCGACTGCGTGGCGAGGCTGGCCCGCACCGCGCCTTCGTCGGGCCACGGCTCGTCGCCGAGCATGCGTCGCATCCACGTCAGCCGACCGCGCTGCGTTTCCAGCTCGTCGCGCTGCGGGCATGCCTGCCGATCGGCGGCGATGCTCGCCTCGGTGCGCGGCTGCGCGCGCTCCCGGATCGCGGCCAGCGTGGCTTCGTGTTCGCGCAGGCCGGGACGTGCCACGCCGTTGGTCGTGGCGTCGCCGGGCCGCCCCTCGATCAAGGCCCGGGCGTCGGCGAGCCACTGCTCGTAGGCGGGCAGCTGCTCGGGCGTCGCCGGCCACAGCGCATCGGCTCGCTCCGTGAGTTCCTGCAGTTCCTGGATCGCCGACAGCGACAGCACGTCGTTCGCGAGCGCTTGCGCGCGACGCTCCTGTTGGCGCGCTCGTTCGGCGTTGGCGTCGGCGGTCGCCGCCTGTTCGTCGGCGCGGGCTGCCTGCCACGCGAAGCCGAGCAGGCCGAGCAGCAGGGCGATCGCGACGGCGGCCGTCGCGGCGACCAGCGAACGGTGGCGCCGCACGAACTTGCGCAGCCGGTACGCCGCGCCGGGCGGCACCGCGAGCACCGCGTCGCCGGCGAGGAAGCGCCGCACGTCGTCGGCGAGCCCGGTCGCGGTCTGGTAGCGGCGCGCGCGGTCCTTCTCGAGCGCCTTCATCACGATCCAGTCGATCTCGCCGCGCACCAGGGCGCCGAGTCGCTTGGGGGCCACACGCCGACAGGCCGCGAGATGGGCGATGGTGTCGGTCGCCTGCGACAGCCGCGTCGACGGCTTCGGTGGATCGACCTCGCGGATGAGCCGTTGCAGTTCGGCGTAGACGGCGCCGCCGAGCGTCTTGGTGTCGAACGGTGTCGAGCCCGTCAGCAGTTCGTACAGCACGACGCCGAGCGCGTAGACGTCGGTTCGGGTGTCGATGTCCAGCGAGCCGTCGGCCTGCTCGGGACTCATGTACTGCAGCGTGCCGATCACCTGCCGATGCTCGGTGAACAGCGTCTTCTCGGTCAGCTTCTGCACCGTCGCCTTGGCGATGCCGAAGTCGATGATCTTCGCCTGCGGGCGCCCGTCGACGATGCCGACCAGGATGTTCGAGGGCTTGAGGTCGCGATGGATGACGCCTTTGCCGTGCGCGTGCTGCACGGCGGCGCACACCTGCGCGAACAGTTCGAGTCGCGCGTCGATCGTCAGCTGGTGGCGGTCACAGAACGTGACGATCGGATCGCCCTTGACCAGTTCCATCACGAAGAACGGGCGCCCGCTCGCCGTGGCGCCGGCATCGAACACGCGGGCGATGTTCGGGTGGTCCATCAGGGCCAGCGCCTGCCGCTCTTGCTCGAAGCGCGCGACCACCTGCCGGGTGTCCATGCCGAGCTTGATGACCTTCAGCGCGACGCGCCGAACGACCGGCTCCTGCTGCTCGGCCATGAACACGACGCCAAAGCCCCCTTCGCCGATCTGCTGCAGCAGCTTGTAGGGGCCGATCCGCGTGCCGGGGCCCTCGTCGTTCGGCGCGCTGGTCGCCGCCACGCCGGGGCCGGTGGCCGCCCCGAGGAACTGCTCGCCGTCGGCCGCGGCGAGCATCCGGAGCAGCCGCTGCCGCAGTTCCGCATCCGCACCGCACTCCCTGGCCAGGAACGGACCGCGTTCCGCGGACGGCAGCTGGAACGCGAGGTCGAAGAGCTCGCGCAGCCGTGGGTGTTGGGGATCGGGCATTGCGGTTCCGGCGGCAGCAACCGGCTTGCACCGGCGGACGCCGCGACGCGAGAAGCGTGCGACCGTCGGCCCGAGGATCAAGGATCCGGCGCCACCGACGGCTGCTCACCCCGGCTGCCGGCCGGAAACCGATCTCACCGCGGCCACTTCACGTAGTCGGGCACGGTCGGGCGGCTCGCGCGGTACCAGCCCTTCGCGAGCAGCACCAGGTTGCCGTGCGCGTCCTTCTCCAGCGCGCCGGTCACGGTGACCTGGTCGAGCAGTTCGAGGTCGCCGAGCCCCGGGGTCGCCAGCGGCTGGCCGTCGGCGCCGCGGGCCTCGACCAGCAGTGAGTTCGTCGCCTGCGTGTCCTTGCTCTCGCAGCAGTAGTCCCAAGGCGTCCTGCACTCGTCTGCCTTGTCGGTCTCGCCGCAGTAGGGGATCGCGAGGTCCATGAGCTTCATCACCGCGTAGCCGGTGGTGACGTCGTAGAGACGGCCGGTCACCGCGACGTTCGCGGTCGGCCCGGCGTCCTTTGCCGCCTTGACGCCGAGCGCGTTCGCCGGGGCTTGCGACAACCGCAGGGCCGCGACCGCGGGTGCGGCGGGTCGGGCCGCGGGACGGGACGATTCGCCGCTGCGGTCGCAAGCGACGAACGTGGTGAGAACGACGACGAGGAACGCGGTCTTCATGTTCGGCCTCCGATGGCCTCGATCAGGGGGATGCGCACGGCGCGGACGGCGGGCACGATGCCGCCGATCACGCCCGAGGCGAGGGACGAACCGAGGCCCAGCAGGCGGCTGCCGGCGTCGGGATGCAGCGACAAGGCGCCCATCGGATACCGCATGGACACGTCGCCGATCGCGAGCGCGACCAGGATGCCGATGCCGCCGCCGAGCGCGGCGACGAGGGCGCTCTCTTCGACCAGCGCGACCGCGACGGCGCTCGGCGAGTAGCCCAGCGCACGCAAGGTCGCCAGTTCGCGCGTTCGCGCCAGCACCGCGGCGAACATCGTGTTGGCGCAGGCGAAGGCGCCGGCGACCAGCGCCAGCACCGCCATCCAGCGGGCCAGCGCGATGATCGGCTCGAGGCTTGTCGTCAGCGCCCGCAGCATCTCGTGTTCGGGCACCGCGACGATCTCGAGGTCGACGCGCCGCGCCGCGAACAGCCGCAGCTCGTCGAGCGCGTCGGGCGTGGCGAGGCGGCAGACGACACACGACACGTCCTCGCGTTTGGTCGCCAGCATCACGTCGGCGAGGCGCCCCCACATCTCGGCTTCCAGGGTGGTGCCGGGCGCGGCGAAACGACCGACGATCGTGAAGTCGCGACGCTCGAGATGCAGCGTGCGGCCGACGGCGAGATCTTCGGCCGACAGACCGAGGCGTGTGTGCGCGAGCGGGCCGACCAGCAACTCGAACGGCGCGCGCGGCTCGCGTCCGTCGACGATCAGCACCTTGTCGTGCACGATCCAGGCTGCGTCGGTGACGCCACGCAGCAGACCCACCTGGTCACCCGAACGCGTCGCGATGTGCAGCTCGACCGAGGCGGCCCGCTGGCCGCCGACGGTCAGCACGCCGGGCGCCGCCGCGGCGGCGAGTTCGGCGCTGCCTCTCGGCACCACCGAACGTACGAGGTCGACCTCGGCCGAGGAGCCGAGCAGCAGCACGACGTCGTCGCGCGCGGCGGTCGCCCCGGCGCGCGTGATGCCGTCGGCGAACGACGTCATCGCGATCACCAACAACGTCGTCGCCGCGATGCCGCCGAGCGTCGCCAGCGTGCGTGCCCGCCGTCGCAGCAGGTTGCGCAGCACGTAGTCGAAGGGGAGCACGTTCATTCCTCCTTGACGCCGATCGCCAACGGCCGGCGGGCGGTCGCGATCGCCGGGGGGAGCGACGCGAGCGCGCCGATCATCAGCGCAGCCGTCAGGCAGCTCACGGCGGTGGCCCAGGTCGGCTGCAGGTCGATGCCATAGCCTTCGACGCCGAGCGTCACCGGACGAAACAGGAGCAGGCCCAACACGAGTCCGATGCCGAGCACGCCGCCGGCGAGACCGAGCCCGACGCCTTCGCAGGCGATCAGTGCCATCAGCTTCGGCTTGGTGAGCCCGACGGTCTCGAGCACGCCCATCTCGCCGCTGCGCGACTGCGCGCTGATGTAGACGGTGTTGGCGAGCACCAGGGCGACGACGAGCACGGCCAGATACCCGAGCCAGCGCGCGAACTCGACGACCTGGGCGATCTCGGCGATCGCCGCGGCGACGAATGCCTGCATGGTCTTGGTGTCGGTGCGTGCCGTGTCGGTCGCGAAGACGCCGTCGATCGCCTGAGCGATCGCATCGGTGTCGGCGCCGTCCTTCACGCGGACGAGGAACTGCGTCGCCGCGCCCTGACGTTTGCGCGCCAGCGACAGCTGGTCGAGGTGCACGAAGGCCAGGTTGGCGACGCCGGCCGTTTCGCTGCGCACGATGCCGGCGACCTGCACGTCGAGCTCGCCGAGGCGCACGCGTTGGCCCGTAGCGAGTCGACGCCGCTCCGCGAGCCGTTCGCCGACGAGTGCGCCGTCGCTCTGCTGCCGCCAAGTGTCGATGCTGCCCGACAGCACGTCCAGGTCGTAGAGCCTGGTCAGCTCGCTGGCGGTGACACCGTGCAGGGTGACGAGATCGAGGTTGCTGCGGCAGTTGTTGATGTAGACGAGGGTCGGCAACACGTCGGCGATGCCGGGCAGGTCGCGGATCGTGCGTTCGTAGCGCAGCGGCAGTTCGCTGGTCAGCGGGCAGAAGCGGCTGTCCTGGAACACGACCAGGACCGGCTGGTCGGCGCGTTGCTGCAGCGTGGTGACGCCGTCGTCGACGGTGCGCACGAACGCGAACAGCGCCATCGCCAGCGCGGCCCCGAGCAGGGTCAGCAGCGAACGGGTGCGTGCCCGCAGGGCGGTGCGCACGGCGTACGGCAGGAAGGCCAGCAGATCACGCATGGGCGCCCTCCGCGACGATGCGGCCCTTGTCGAGATGCACGATGCGGTCGGCGAACTTCGCCGCCGCCGGGTCGTGCGTGACCATGACGAGGGTCTTGCCGAAGCGGTCGACGAGCGTGCGCAGCAGTTCGATCGTGCGCGTCGCGGCGGCGCGGTCGAGGTTGCCGGTCGGCTCGTCGGCGAGCACGACGACCGGGTCGGTGACGATCGCGCGCGCGATGGCGACACGCTGCTGCTGGCCGCCCGAGAGTTGCCGCGGCAGGTGGGTCGCGCGGTCGGTGAGGTCGACGGCGGCGAGAGCGACGCCGACCTTCTGCGCCCGCTGCGCGCGCGACAGCTTCATGAGCAGCAGCGGCACTTCGACGTTCTCGTACGCCGTCAGCACCGGGATCAGGTTGTACTGTTGGAACACGTAGCCGACGGCGCGGGTGCGCCACCGCGCGAGTTGGCCCGCGGTCAGCGACGAGACGGCCTCGCCGGCGACGGTGACGGTGCCGACGGTCGGGCGATCGATGCCGGCGAGCAGGTGCAGCAGCGTCGTCTTGCCGCTGCCGGACGGGCCCATCAGTACGACGAACTCACCCTGCTCGACGGTGAAGTCGAGGCCGTCGATCGGCGTCACCGCCTCCGACGCGGAACGGAACGTCTTGGTGACGGAACGCAGTTCGATCAGGCTCATCGGTTCGCCTCCTGGACAGCCTCGCCGTCCTGCACCGGCACGAGGATCACTCGCATCGCCGCGGAGAGATCGCCTTGCACGACGGCGTCGTCGCCCTGCGTCTGCAGCACCGTCACGGCGACGGCGCGAGCGCGACCGGCGGCGGGATCGAAGCGGAACACGCGGCCGTCGTGCACGGCGGCCTTCGGCACGAGGAAGGCGAGGGCCGCGCTGGCCGCCGCCGGTGCCGTGCCGTCGGTACGCCCGCCACCGAGGAACCGCGCGCGGCAGAGGGTCTCCGGCCGCAGCAGCGGCGGCGGGTCGAGCACCCGGACCTTCACCTGCAAGGTGTTCTTCAGCAGGTCGGACTCGTGTTGTGCGCGCTGCACCACGCCGCGCACGACCGAACCGCCGAGCACTTCGCTGCGCAGTTCGACCTGCTGGCCGTCGTGCACGCCGGCGATGGCGCCGAGCGGCACGTCGATGCGGGCGCGCAGCTTCGCCGGATCGTAGATCGACAGCAGCGGCTCGGCGTCGGGGCCTGCTTCGGCGCCGGGCGCGGCGAGCAGCTTCAGGACGACGCCGCTGGCCGGGGCGAGCACTTCGGTCCACGCCAGTTCGCGGCGGGTGATCTCGAGTTCGACGTTCGCGGTGGCGACGGCGGCGGTGGCCTTGGCGAGCGCGGCTTCGGCGCTGCGCACGCGCGCCTCGAGCACCTTCGGTGCGGCGAGCAACTCGTCGGCGAGTGCGGCGGCCGCGTGCGCGGCGGCAAGTTCGCCGGCGGCGGCTTCGGCTTCGCGGCCCGCGGCGCGGGCGGCGGCGTCGGCCGCTGCGGCGGCGGCGCGCGCACGGGCCAGGGCGACGGGGTAACTGCCGCCGGTGGCGGCGAGTTGTTCCTGGGCGGTGGCGGCGGCGCGGGCGGCGGTCGCCTCGGCGGCGGTGCGTTCGCGGACGCCCTCGGCCGCCGCGAGGCGGCCCTGCGTCTGGGCGAGCTTGTCACGTGCCTCGATCGCCGCCGCGCGCAGGTCCGCGCGTTGCGCGAGTTCGGCCGCGGCGACGGCGAGTTCGGCGGCGGCAGCCTGGTGCTCGCGTTCGCGTTCGGCGGCCGTGGCGACGGCGCGGTCGCGGGCGGCCAGCAATCCGGCGCTGGCGAGGCGGGCGACGACCGTGCTGCCAGCTTCGACGGCGGCACCCTCGAGCACGAGGATCGCCTCGACGCGGCCGTTGACGAGGGGGCGCACCAGCGTCGGGAACGGGTCGGGTTCGATCCAGCCGGCGGCCTCGGCGATCGCGGCGGCAGCGACGGCCGCGGCACCCGCACCGGTCGTCGGGGCCGGGCGCACCGCAGCCATCGGCACCGCGCGCACGGGGGCGAGCCACGGCCAGGCGAACGTGAGTCCGACGACGACCGCGAGCAGCGCGATCGCTGCGAGCAGCAGGCGCGGGCCGAGCGGACGCCGATGGATCAGCACGGGTGCTGGCTGCATGCGCAGCGCCGAGAGGTCGACCTGGCTCATGGGGCCACCTCCATGGCGGGCCAGCCAGCGGCGACGGCGGCACGCACGCGAGCGCGCGCCGCGACGACGACGGCTTGCCGGTGCTCCATCGCGTCGCGCAATGCTTGCTGCGCGCGTTCGACCAGCGGCTCGAAGGCGTCGGGCTCGACGGCGAGCGCCACCTCGGCGGCGGCGAGCGCAGCAGCGCTGGCGGTCGTCATCTGCGTCGTTGCTGCGGCGCGAGCGGCGCTGGCGAGAGCCTGCTGGCGCATCGTGTGCACTTCGTTGTCGGCGGCGATCAGGGCGGTCGCTGCACCCGCTCGCGCGGCGTCGCGGCGGGCCTTGGCAGCGGTGGCGCGCGAGGCGGCGCCGAGCGGCAGGCGCAGCCTGGCCATCGCGTCGAGCGCGCCGCCGCGCAGCGGGATGTCGGGACCGAGCATCAGGCTCGGCCACTGGTCGGCGACGGCGGCGCGGAACTCGGCGTCGGCGACGCGGTACTGCGCCACGGCCAATGCCAGATCGGGGCGGCGCAGCACGTCGGCGTCGTCGCCTGGCGGCGGCAGCAACGCGTCGGGCAGGGCGGCAGGCTCGACGGCCGCCGTCGCCACCACGCCGAGGTCGGTGCGCAGTTCGCCCAGCAGCGCTTCCCGTTCGGCGGCGAGCATGGCGCGTTCGGCGGCGGCGGCACGGGCGGCACCGCGCGCCATCGCCGCCGCGGTCGGGGAAGCGAGACCGGCGCGCACGAAGGGCTCGGGGTCGTGGTCGAAGTGCGTCGGCGTGATCGCGTCGATCGCGGCGATGGCGGCGTAGACCTCGGCCAGATTGCCGATCAGCCGCCAGCGCGCGACCGCCAGTTCGTGGATGGCGGCCGCCTCGCGGGCCTTGGCGGCGTCGATCGCGGCCCCCCGCGGCCCGAGGCCCAGCAGCGCCACCGGGTCGACGGCGAGCGACAGCATCTCGTCGGCACCTTCCCACGCGGCTTCGATCTCGGTCGCGGGGACGTCGGCGCCGGCGGCGCGCGCATCGGCGGCGTGGCGCTGCAGTACGGGGTTGTGCCGCAAGGCGAGGGCGACCGCGTCGACGAACGACAGCGACCCGATCGGCAGCGGTGGAGTCGCGGTGGTCGCGGTGGCGAGGGTGCGAACGTCGAGGTCGGCCGATTCGTACGCGACGCAGCCGGCGAGCAGCGGCCACATCAGGAACAGGATCGGGGGCGGGGCGGGAACGAGCGGGCGCGGACGGTTCATGGCGTGAGTCGGTGGGGACCTGCGGAACGGGC
The DNA here is from genome assembly GCA_937952215.1 of uncultured bacterium. Classification (GTDB taxonomy): domain Bacteria; phylum Planctomycetota; class UBA1135; order UBA1135; family UBA2386; genus UBA2386. Next base: position 49,711 of record CALFZH010000059.1, on the reverse strand, counting down.
GGATCGCGGGCGCGATCCCGGGGCAGGGGGGCCGCACGGCCGGGCCGGCGGCCGCACGACTCACAAGCGCAGCACGGTGGTGGCGAGCAGTCGGGTGCGACGGTCGCAGCGAGGTGGTCCGGTCGCCGGCGGATGGACCACGGTCGACGGTTCGTTCGCATGCCAGGTCGCGGCGCCGAAGCCGTCATCTCGTGCGACAGCGACGGCGTCGAGTGGGTGGTCGGCGGGCGGCGGCGTGGCGAGATCGACGCCGAGGGCGACGTGCACGCAGCCTTCGCAGCCAGCGCTGCTGGCGTGCGGGTCGCCGCCGTCCGACGGCTGCGCGGCGCGGCGTTCGTGGTGGCCATGGTGACCGCAGCAGGTCGGAGCGGCCGTTCCCGCACCGCGTCCGTCGTCGACGATGGCGAGCGCAGGGCCCGGCAGATGCTCACAGTTCCTCGTCAGCTTGACGTGGCCTGCGCAACAGGGCCGGGCGCAAACGACGAGGCGGCTCGGCAGGCCCAAACCCAGGAGCAGCGCCGCGAGCCAGGCCAGCGCCATGGCGAGCGTGCGGATCCTCGGGCGGGTGTGGAACGGAGCCACTGGGCGAAACGGTGCGAAGGGAACCTGCTGGACGAACGCCGGCGGTGCCCCGGATTTTCGGGGGCACGAGCCAAGAGGAGTGTTGCGCCGACGGGCCACCGTGCTGCGATTCGCGATCGTGGTGGCCTGCGGATCCAAGCCCCTGGAGCCCCGACCTCGATGACCGATTCCCTCTTCGGCGCCGACGCCTACACCCCAGCCCAGATCGCCGAGCGCGTGCGCACCGTCGGCGTGCAGAAGACGCGCTTGCCGTGGTCGACGTCGGCGCTGCTCGGCGTGATGGCCGGGGCCTTCATCGGGCTCGGCGCGCTGATGTTCACCCTCGTTGCGAGCGACGCCAGCCTCGGGTTCGCGGCGCAACGGCTGGTCGGCGGGATGGTGTTCTCGCTCGGGCTGCTGCTGGTCGTGGTGGCCGGCGCCGAACTGTTCACCGGCAACAACCTGATCGTCATGGCGTGGGCCAGCGGCCAGGTCCGCACCGGCGAACTGCTGCGGAACTGGGCATTGGTGGGCTTCGCCAACCTGATCGGCGCCACCGCGCTCGCGACGCTGGTTTGGATGTCGGGGCACACCGCGATGCACGACGGCGCGATCGCGCGAACGACGGTGGCGATCGCGACCGCGAAGGCCGGACTGCCGCTGGCCGAAGCGTTCTGTCGGGGCGTGCTGTGCAACGTGCTGGTGTGCATGGCCGTCTGGATGGGCTTCGCCGGCCGCAGCGTCACCGATCGGGCGGTGGCGATCGTCTTCCCGGTCACGGCGTTCGTAGCGGCGGGCTTCGAGCACTCGATCGCCAACCTGTACTTCTTCCCGTTGGCGTGGCTGCTCGGAGCGCCGCTGCCGTTCGTCGACGTGCTGGCGAACCTGGCCGTGGTGGTCGCCGGCAACCTGGTCGGCGGCAGCGTGCTGGTGGCGCTGGTCTACTGGGTGGTCTATCTGCGGCCGCGCGGTCCGTGATGGTCGGCGGCGGGGGGGCGGGCTCGACGCAGCGTGCGCGCTCGATCGTGGTGCGTGCTATCGTCGGCGTGAGACGCCAAGCCCGGCGACTGCCGGGCCCACGAGGTTCTCCGCCATGGACAAGACCCGGACTCGCACTCGCCTGCTCGAACTGCGCCAGTTGATCGCCGACCGCAAGGCGCGCATCGAGAAGCACCTCACCCGTCGCGACGAGCCCTTGCCGCCGGACAGCGAGGAACGGGCCGGCGAACTCGCCAACCGCGAGACCCTCGAGCAGCTCGGGGACGGCGCCAACGTCGAGCTGCACCAGATCGACCATGCGCTGGCGCGGCTCGACCTCGGCACCTACGGCACCTGCGAACGGTGCAAGGCGCCGATCGCCAAAGCGCGGCTCGAACTGCTGCCCTTCGCCACGACCTGCGTGCACTGCGCCGAAAAGGGCCGCTGACGGCGCGCGCCCACCCCGGGCGCTACGGCAGCGCGTGGAAACGCTCGAGCGCGGCCCGTTCCAGCGCCTCGCGGTGCCGCGGATCGGCGACCGAGATCAAGGCGCGCGCGCGTTGACGGAGGTTCTTGCCGCGCAGCTCGACGGCGCCGTGTTCCGTGACGACCCAGTGCACGTGCGCGCGGGTGGTCACGACCCCCGCACCCGGCTTCAGCAGCGGCACGATGCGTGATTCACCGCGCGTGGTCACCGAGCGCATCGCGATCACCGGCTTGCCGCCCGGCGACAGCGCCGCGCCGCGCAAGAAGTCCATCTGGCCGCCGACGCCCGACCACATGCGTGTGCCGATCGAGTCGGCGCAGACCTGCCCGGTCAGGTCGATCTCGATCGCGCTGTTGATGGCGACGACCTTTGGGTTGCGCCGGATCACGTTCGGGTCGTTGACGTAGCCGATGTCCAGCATCGCCACCTGCGGGTTGTCGTCGAGGAAGTCGTAGAGCCGGCGCGATCCGATCGCGAAGCCGGCAACCAGCTTGCCCGGGTGCACGACCTTGCGCCGGCCGGTGATCACGCCGCGTTCGACGAGCCGCAACACGCCATCGGCGAACATCTCGGTGTGCACGCCGAGATCCTGGTGGCCGTCGAGGGCCGCGAGCACGGCATCGGGGATCGCGCCGATGCCCATCTGCAACGTCGCGCCGTCGTCGATCAGGGCCGCGCAGTGGCGGCCGATCGCACGCTCGAGTTCGCCGATCGTGGTCGGCGGATGCGCCGGCAGTTCGGCGTCGACGGCGACGGTCGCGGCGAAGCGGCTGTGGTGCACGAGGCCGTCGCCGTGCGTTCGCGGCATGCGCGGATTGACCTGCGCGATGACGATCGGCGCGGTGTCGACCGCGGCCCGCGCGATGTCCACCGACACGCCGAGCGAGCAGTAGCCGTGCCGGTCGGGAGGCGACACGTGCACGAGGGCGACGTCGAGCGGCAGAACGCGTTCGCGGAACAGGGCCGGCATCTCGCTCAGGAACGCGGGCACGTAGTCGGCCTCGCCGCGCGCGACGGCGTCGCGGAGGTTCTGGCCGAGGAACAACGCGTTGTGGTGGAAGCTCGACGTGAGGCCGGGGGCGGCGCACGGCGCTGGCCCTTCGGTGTGCAGGTGCACGAGCTCGACGTCGCGCAGCTCCGGCGCCCGCTGCGCCAGTGCCTCGAGCAATGCGGTGGGGGTCGCAGCGCCGCCGTGCACGAAGACCCGCTGGCCGGAGCGAATCAGACGGAGCGCATCGGCAGCGGCGAGGCAGCGCATCGTCGCCGAACGCTATCCGTTGCCTGGCGGCAGGCCAGGGAGCCCCTCGGCGGGGGGGGCGAGCCGCGGCGGCCGGGGCCGACCCTGGGCGGCAGCGGCGATTCCAGGGTGGCGGCTATGCCGTGGGCGTTGGCGGCGGTTTCTTCCCGTTCGATGCAGCACGAACGCGCGTTGCGGTCCAGGAGCGGGTGAATGTTCCCCCGCACCGTCGAGCTGGCGTTCCAGCGCTTCCAGCGGCACCGCGACCCGCGGGCGCTGGCGATCGTGTTCGATCGCACCGCGCCGGAACTGCTGCAGCTCGGCCGTCACCTCGCGAGTCCCGGCACCGATGCCGAGGACCTCGTGCAGGCGACCTTCGTCACGGCGATCGAGGACGCGGCTTCGCACCGCCACGGTGAACGTGTCCTGCCGTGGCTCGTCGGCATCCTCGTCAACCACGCGCGCGCGGCGCGGCGCCGATCGCGGCGCCTCGTCGACGCGTCGCGGTTGCAGGCGGCCGTCGTCGATCCCAACGACGACGTCACCGCGCTCGAGGTGACCGCCGAGTTGCGGCAGGCGATCGATCGGTTGCCCGAGGTCTACCGGCCGGTGCTGCGGCTCGTGTGTGAACACGGCCTGCAGGCGCAGGAGATCGCGCGCACCCTCGAACGGCCGGCCGGCACCGTGCGCGCGCAGATCACGCGCGGCATCGACCTGCTGCGGCGGGCGTTGCCCGTGAGTCTGGCGGGCGGTGCCGCCATCACCGTGGCGAGTGGCCGCGGGATCGCGGCGGTGCGCACCGAGGTGCTCGCGGCCTGCGGGGGAACGGCGACTGGGTTCCTTTCCGCTGTCACTCTCGGAGGTCTGATCGTGCTGCACCACAAGGTCGTGGCCGCCCTCGCGGCGGTCGTTCTCGTCGCGTTGGGTTGGTCGCTGTATCCCCCGGAGCCGCCGCCCGTCGACGCCACGCCGCTCGCCGCGGAAGGGGCGCCGGCCAGTGCCACGGCACCGCTCGGCGTCACGCCGGTGCCCGAACCGGCGGCGAGTCGTACGGCGGTGGTCGAGCCGCCCGCACCGCCGGACTCGTCCTCGGCGCCCACGACGGGCGAACTCGTCGTGCGCGTCGTCGGCAACGGCGCGCCCTGCCGCGGCATCGCCGTCGCCGTGCACCGGCTCGACGAGTTGCAGAACCTGGGCCGGGACCTCGCCTGGCGAACGACCGACGCCGACGGCGCGGTCCGGTTCGTGGACCTGGCGCCGGGCCAGTGGGCGGTCGACGTCGATCGCGTGGGCACCGCGGTGGTCGCGGAGACGACCGCGGGTGCGCGCGTCGAACGCACCGTGACGCTGCCTGGCGGCGTCACCGTGCGCGGCACGGTGCGCGACCGCAACGGCGCGCCGGTGCCGATGGCGTCGGTGGTGCTGGTCGGCAACCGCGCCGGCTACGTGCCGGTCGCGACCGCGGACACCCTGGGTGCGTTCACGGTCGAGCACCTGCAACCCGGCCTCGAGTTGCTGGCGCGTGCGAGCGGCCGGCAGCCTTCGCTCGCGGTGCGGGTGGCTGGCGGCGGCAACGAGGTTCGCGTCGACCTCGTGCTCGGCGATGCCGGGCGCACGATCGTCGGTCGTGTGCTCGATCCCGACGGTTTGCCCGTCGCGGGAGCGGTGGTCGCCGTGCTGCCGTCCGAGGCCGCGGTCGTCGACCCGGCTCGGACCGGCGAGCCGCAGCCGCGCGCGTGGTTCGGGCGGAGCGGCGGCGATGGGACGTTGCGCTGCGAGGAGGCAGTGCCGGGCCGTTCGATCGTGTTCGCGGTCGCGCAGTCGCGTGGTCTGGCGCCGGGCTGGGTCGAGGTCGACACCGGATCGAGCGACGGGTTCGCCGAAGTGCGACTGGCCCGCGGCGCGCGCCTCGAGGGCACGATCCGCCAGGACGGCGCGCCGCTCGAGGGTGTGCAGGTCCTGACCTGGCCGCTCGAGGAGCCGCGCATCGGCTACCTGCTCAACCTGTTCGGCATGCGCTACGCGACGACGGGGCCGGACGGGTCGTACACGATTGCCGGCTTGTTGCCGGGGCCGCAGTCAGTGCGACTCGCGCAGGGCACCGCGCTCGTGAAGAACGAACGCGTCGAGCTGCGCGACGGCGAGACGACGACGTGGCACGCGGAGCTGGGCGGTGGGTCCGGACTGGCCGTGGTCGTCGAGGCGAGCGTTCCCGTGACGAACCTGCGCCTCGTCGCCATCGTCTCGAACAGCACCCTGCGCAACGGCGACACGCCGCAGCTCGTGCCGATCCAGGGCAACGGCAAGGGCGTTGGCACTGGCCCACGCAGCGAGCCGGTCGACGTCGTGCTGGCCCACATGCCGGGCGGCGCGAGTCTGGTGCAGCTCGCAGCAGTGCGGCAGGTCCCGCCCTCGCAGGCCGAGGTCCGGTTCGCGCTCGGCCCGCGCGAGATCCCGTCGCGTTCGATCCGCGGCCGACTCGTGGACGCCCAGGGCGGCCCCGTCGCCGGCGAGACGGTTACGGCGTTGAAGGCGTCGGCCGACGGCCTCGTCGTGCGCATCGAGACGCAGACCAGCGCCGAAGGTGCCTTCGTGCTCGGCCCGCTGCCGGCCGGCGACTACATGCTGCAGGCCGGCTCGTGGCGCGACGCGCGGCCGTTGCACACGGCCGTGCTGACCGCCGATCGCGACGAGGACGTCGGCGATCGGCGCTCGCCCCGGCACTGAACCTCGACGTTCGTCGGGCTCAGAAGCGCAGATCGAACTGCGCGTAGGCGAACTGGCCCGTGGTGTCGCGGCCGACGGCTTCGGGGGCGGCACCGGGCAGGAACACGCCGTAGCCCAGCTGCACTGCCGTCTTCGCGGTGGTGCCCAGGTCGAGTTGCCGCGTCCACACCAGGTCGACTTCGTTGCCGATGGTGCGCGAGTCGGTCTGGCCCGCGGCGATCAGCGTGCCGTTCGGGCCGCCGAAGCTGTCGCGTCCCTCCATCGCCCGGAACCAGTTCCAGGTCAGCGCCAGGTCGGACGTCGGGCACGGCTTGAAGCCGAACTGCAGCATCGGATTCAGCATGTTCTCCCACAGCGCGAGGTCGAGCATGCCCCAGTGCGCGTGGGCCGTCGGGAACAGGTTGGCGAAGCGTTCGCGGTCAGCGGTGTTCGGATCGTCCCCCGACGCAGCGTTCAGTTCGAGCCGCGCCCAGGGCTTCGACTCGCAGGGAAAGCGCCGCGTGACGTGCGCGTGCGCCGCGTAGCAGTCGCCGATCGGGATGTCATCGCCCGACTGTTCGCCGAACTGCGTCGCTGCCTCGAGGCCGAACTCCCACGCCGTGCCCGCGCCGCGCACCCAGCGCGTGCCGAGCGTGAAGCGGTTCTGCGAGGTGCCCGGGGTGAGGCCGTCGTCGTGCAGCAGCATCAGGTAGAGGTCGGCGGTGGTGTTCTCGCAGCACGACCCGCTGGCCTGCAGGCCGGCGAACCACTGGTCGTCGTTCACCGTGGCCGGCATCAACGTCTCGCGCACCTGGAAGGCCCAGGCCTGCAGCGACGAGCCGCTGTCGCACTTCCACGTCTGCACGAGGCCGTCGAACGAACGCGCCTGCGACTTCCAGTCGAGGGTGCCGACCAGGCGGTGGTCGCCGAGCGCGAACTCGGTGCGGCCCAGGCGGGTGGTGCCGCCGAGCCCCGGCGTCTGCTTCAACTCGGCCCAGGCCTGGTGCATGTCGAGGCCTTCGGCGGCATCGTCGAGCGTCGAGGCCTCCTCGCCCCACTCGCGAACGTCCTGGAGCTGCAGCATGGCGGTCAGCCGGTCGGAGAACTCGAGGCCGACGCCGAGGCGGGCGCGCTGGGTGAAGAAGTCGTTGGTGTCCGGCCGGTTGTTGTCGTTCAGATCGAGGTCGATCTGGTTCTCGTAGCGCAGGCGGTACTGGCCGGAGAGCGTGACCTTGCGCACGCCGGGTGCGTTCCACTCGGTGGTCGGGGGCTTCCCTTCGGTGCCTTGTGCCAGCAGTGGGGTTGCGAACAGGCCGAGGAGGGTCGGGATGCGGAGGGTCGTGCGCATGGATGTCACTGTTGGCGGGAATGCCGGGAAAGCGCTGAGGATTTCGAGCAGGGTTTTCCCGTAATCCTCGGGCGACTGCGATCGAAAGTCGCTTTCGCTTCTGGGGCGCTCGTGTCCGGTGCGGGTGCGTCGGAACGGGCTCCCAACCGACGAGTCCGTGTTGCTCGAACGCCGCAACCGCCATCGAGGACTCCAGATGCATGTTGATCCCCGATCCCCGATCCCCGATCCCCCGATCCCCGATCCCCGAATCCCGAACGCCGCGCCGAGCAACAGGGCTCGGTCGGGGCCTTCTCGGACGCGGGCTACCTCCTGGTGTGGCGCGCGGTGGTGGGGATCGTTCGTCGCTACGCACGCAACTCCCTGCAAGCCGAGGAGGCGGTTCATGCAGCGATCGAGAAGGCCTGGATGACCCTGGGTCCCGAAGTGACGACGCAGGAAGCGGCGCCGTGGGTGGTGACGACGGCCCGCAATCTGGTGTTTGCCGCGCGACGCACTGCGGCACGGCGCTGGCCGCTGCGCCCCTTGCGCACGTCTGGCCTCGACGGTGGGCCGGCGGTCGAGTGGAAGCTGAAGGTTGCGGACGCGAACGGTCGCTTGGGCGAGGGCGATCGCCGCGTGTTCGCGATGGTGGTCGACGGCTACTCGACGCAGGAGATCGCGGCTGCGACTGGAGTGGGGGATCGCGCGGTGCGCAAGGCGATCGCGCGGATCCGGGAGGTGTGCGGTCTGTGCGGAATCTCGCCCGGCGAGTTCCGCGCCGTGGCCGTCAGGAGTGATGACGGGTGCGAAGCGGAACCATGACGTTCCGCTGCCGCAGTTCCTATGGCCCAGCAAGTCGGAGCATCGCCATGGATGGTCAGGGTTTCCGCATCACGGACTGGTTGCGCCGCGCCGGCGGCGTTCTGGTGATTCCCGTTCATGGACCCGCGACCGCGAGGATCGACGTGGCCCTGGACCGCGACGGCGGCGCCGTGTCGATGCGGTCACCGGATGCTTCGGCGGGCTTCTACTGGCTTCGCATCGTTCGCGGCGCGAGCCGGGCTCCGGTGCGGCCGACGTAGGGCCCTGCCAAGAAAATGTTGCTTCTCCGGTTCCGTTTCGCGCCGCTCGGGAATGAAGAGGCTGGAACCTGAAGCCCAGTGAACTGGATCTCGGCCAGCGCCGTCGAAGGAGACGGTGCTGGCCGGGACCGCGACGAAAACAACGACGACCTCGAGGCGAACGATGGCAAGCAACATCCCCGGCCGCCGGATCAGCTACGGCGAGACGTTCTACACCGACTGGGCGCCGCGGGGCGGCGACTGCGCGCTGCTGCGGGCGCAGGCACTGTTCAAGGAGTCGACGAACGGCACGATCCAGATCAGCCTGGAGACACGCAGCGCCGAGAGCACGGGCGCGACCCCGATGGAGACGTCGTACCCCAGCTCGGCGCCGAAGCTGCTCGAGTTCGCCGCCGTCGGGGTGAAGACCGCGATCTACACGGCGACTGCCGAGGCCACGACCAACCCGCCGCCGATCCGCGGCTGCAGGGAGCAGGTGCGGATCAAGATCGCCTTCATCGGCGGCAGCAAGGGCGACTACTACGTGGTGCGGCTGTTCGCGCCGGTGTTCTTCGACAACAGCAACATCTGAACGGAGGGTCCGACCATGTGGATGAACACCCAGATCGTGGCGCTCAACACGAGTGCGCAGACGTACCTCACGCCGTGGTTCCCGAAGGGGGCCGACAACGGCGTGTTCACGCTCGAGAAGATCCTGGACACCCTCAGCGGGACGGCGTTCCAGGTGCGCGTGTTCACGAAGAACCGCGAGGACGAAGGCAGCGCGCCGGGGACGGCGAAGGGCCCGTTCACGGTGCTCGGCAGCAGCGCCTTCTACGAGGTCCACTGCACGGGCCTGCTGGACCTGGTGCGGTTCGAGATCAAGTTCACGGCGGCGAGCGCTGGCCAGGGGGTGATCTATCGCTTCCTGCCGCCGACGTGGTACGACTCTGCGGTCTGACGCGGTGCGGTTTCTCTGACCCTCAGGTGGCGCGATGTGGATGAACACCGAGATCGTGGCGCTGACCACGGACAGGCAGACGTACTTCACTCCGTGGTTCCCGAAGGGGGCCGACAACGGCGTGTTCGCGGCGGAGGTCCTGCTGAACACGCTGGACAGGGGGGATCCGCTCTTCATCAGCGTGGCGACGAAGAACCTCGAGGACGAAGGCAGCGCCCCATACTGGGCCGGCGACTTGGAGCAGCTCGGCAGCAGTGCGATCTTCGAGGCGAAGTGCACGGAGCTGAAGCAGCTCGTGCGGTTGGCGATCACGTTCCAGGCTTCGAGCGTTGGTCAGGGCATCGTCCTGCGGGCGTTGCCGCCGACGTGGTTCGACACGGCGGTGTAGCGAGGGCCAAGCCATGAAGACCGCTGAGAAGTTGTTCGGGGCCGAGGCCCAACCCTGCGCAAGCGGGTGTCCTTGCGGCGGCAGTTGCGGGCTTGGTTGTGGCGACAGCGGCTGTGCTTCCGGTGGGCCTTGCACCTGCGAGTCGTCGGGCGGGTGCCAGGACCTGCGCAGTCCTGGCGGCCAATCCACTGCAGCTTTGGTCGTGGCCGACTACGAAGGAGATATCTGGGGCGTGCCCGACGAGATCGATGATGCCAGCGGAGTCAGTTCCGCTGCGTCCGGCGCAGCGAATGGCGTATCTCACCATCCTGTGACGCAAGTCGTGACAACAGCCAGCAGGGCACGCACTGTGAAGGGCGGAACGGCAAGTAGTGCAAAATGGACAGCGAGGCATGACTGGTGCGCCACCATGTTTGTTGACTGTTGCGTAGAAGTCTGGTGCCGACCGATCGCCAACAAGCTTCTGCGAGCCATCAGGCGCAATGCCGTGCATTGTGCTGTGATAGTCAAGACTTGCGATCAACAATACGTTACCTACGAACTCGAAGATAACACGGTACCCGGGAATCGAGTTGCTCAGCAAGGCTCGGAGCGCGGCCTTGAACTCGCTGCGGAGGGCCGCGGTGCTCAAGCGTTCGTGCTTACTGACTCAGTCGACGTGGATGCCAACGGAATCCCAACCGCTGCGGGGTGGTGGTGGCATGATGGTGTATGCTACGAATGCGACGGTTGCCTCGATCCCTGCCGGGTGACAGAGGATCAGTTGCTAGACTATCCTCATCTTGGTACGGACTATGGAGGCCCGTCAGCGACGTATCCAAACTCGAACACCTTCGCACGATGGGTTGCTGAACAGGCGGGTTATGACGACAGCGTTGGCCCTCCGGGAGCGGTCGGATGGAATCCTCCGTGAGGCCATTGTCGAATGTGGCGTGGGCATTCCAATCGCTGGCGTGCTTGCTTGTTGCTTGTTGCTGTGTTGCCCCGTGTCCCTCTCCGATAGCATCTGACGATATCCTGAAGTTCCTGCCGCATGACGTGCGCAGTCTTGTCGTTGTCACGCCTTCAGTTGATTGCCCTAGCCTGCCGTGGGCGCTTGGAGGTATCAAGACGTGTGTGATCGGCGGCCGGGGCTTCCATAGTCGCGGTGCATCTATGGAAGGGGATTGTGAGGCGGTCTGGGTGTGGGAGCGCCTCCCGGGTGGTGTGCCCTCGTGGTGGACAGAGTTGTGCGAGTCGGCTGTGCAACAAGAGGATATTGCTGGCTACCCAACTTACTGCTTCCAAGAACGGCAATGGGGGCCACGGGAGGATTGTTTCTCGATTGTGAACAATACGTATCTCGTCCGCGCGTCGCGCAAGTGGCTCTTGCAGGATGCGCTAGAGCGCACAGGCTCTCTAATGGAGAAGCGGCTTGAGATGTGGGAGCTTCCCGCCCGCATCGTGCGCCCAGCCCCGGTCGTGATGATCCGAGTGAAGGACGAGACTGCTTCCTGGCCGGCCGGGCTTCAGTCTTTCGTGCTCACGGGTCCTGTTGGCGCAGACTTCTGGTTTAATGCGCGAACCAGTGAATCAGCGGCCTTTCGAGACTGGCTCCGTGGACTCGGCGTCGAGGTCGTCGAGCAGCGCGAAGACGAAGGGCATCTCATGTTGCGAGCGCGCAACAAGCACGCGCTAGATTCCGTGGAATGCGACATCCTACTGCACCGCCTATTCGGGTTTCATGTATTCATATGAGCTACACAAGCCTGCTGAAGTCCAGCCGAGCGGCAGCAAGCGGAGCGTCGCCAGGCTCGACGCAGTTTTGGATGGGGCCTATTACGCCGGAGATACAGTCACGATCAAGTGACCAAGTGACTGCGCGGACTCATGAAGGCGTGAGTGAGTGAGTGAGTGAGTGAGTGAAGACGCCATCCATCACTCGGCGAATCGCCGCGGCGCGAACAACGGCATCGCCGGGTGCGCCGAAGCGCCGTCGACGATCTGCTCGGCGAGGCAGCGACCGGCGAGGAACGCGAAGCTCAGCCCGTAGCCGTTGAATGCGAGCAGCGCGAACTGGCCCGGTGCTCCGGGCAGCGCGCCGACGAGCGGCAGACCATCGGGCGTGCCGGCCATGATCCCGGTCCAGAGGTGCGGGAACGCCACGCCGCGCAGCACCGGAAAGTGCTCGTGCACGTACGCGAGCAGGTTCTCGGTGATCTGCGGGTGGTGGCCGTCGTCGTCGAGGATGCCGAGCTGTTCGCCGGGCACCGACCAGCGTTTGCCGCCGATGACGAAGCGGCTGTCCGCGACGCGGAAGTACTCGTAGCAGAAGTTGCTCGACATCGCGCAGGGCGGGAACTGCCGCACCACGTCGGCCGGCAGCGGGTCGGTCGCGACGATCTGGCCGCGGAACGGGAACACCGTGCGCGTGAGCAGCCCGCTGCCGTCGAGCGAGCGCGCGAGCGTCGACGTGCAGTGCACTACGATCGCGGCACGCACTGCGCGGCCGTCGCGAAGGTGCAGCCGGAAGTCGCCGGCGTCCCCCTCGATCGAGGCGACATCGGCGTCCTCGACGATCGTGGCCCCCGCGGCGGCTGCGGCGGCGGCCAGGCCGCGCACCATGCGCACGGGCTGCACGATCGCTTCGCCGTCGAGGAACAGTGCGCCGTGGAACGCGACTCCCGCTGGCAGCCAGCGCGACAGTTCGGCCGGCGGCACGAGACGATGCGGCTTGCCCTCCGCTGCGAGCAGGGCCGCGGCGGTCTGCAGTTCAGTCCATTCGTGCGGCGTCTCGGCGAGGCGCAGCCCGCCGGACCGCTGCAGATCGCAATCGATGTCGGCTTTCGCGATGGCCGCGCGCAGCGCTTCGTGGTTGTCGCGCAGGAAGTCCCAGAGCAGGCGCGCCTTCTCGGCGCCGAACTGACCGTGGATGCGGTGGTAGTGCTCGCCGAGCCCGAGCAGCAGCTGGCCGTCGTTGCGACCGCTGGCGCGCGCGGCGACGACGCGCTGTTCGAGCACGGCCGTGCGCACGCCGCGTTCGGCGAGATGGACTGCGGTGGCGATCCCGGCGATGCCGCCGCCGACGATCGCGACCTCGGCTTCGGCGGGCAGGGCTGAGCCGCGCGCGAACGGCGCCGCTTCGCGCAGCCAGAGCGACGTCATGCCGGCCCCGGGGAAGGATGGTTGCTCAGGATGGCGATCTTCTGCCAGATCTTGCGCGACAGGCCGGTGGTGAGGTCTTCGATGTCGTCGACCGCGTCGACGGCCTGCGGATCGGGGAAGTCCTGCGCGTAGAGCGCGGCGACCTTGCCGACCAGCGACAGCATCTCCGAGCAGTAGTCGAGGTAGCGCGCGAGTTGGAACGGCGTCAGCGTGCGTTCGGGCGACGCCTCGGTGTCGCCGCCGGGGTGCAGCGCGCGATCGGGGTCCTTGGTGAGCTGGTGCAGGTCGACGATGTGCGCGAGCGCGCGCAGTTCGTGCAGCGCCTGCAGGCAGCGCCGGCGCTTGCTGCGCAGCTCGAGGCTCGCGACGTAGACGCCGCCAGCACCGAGGAAGAACAGCATCGACAACGCGGCTTCGAGCTGCTGCAGCGTGTCGGTCCAGTCCCAGGTCGCGGGTCGTTCGACGCGCGAGGCGAGGAACAGCCACGCCAGCAGTCCGATGCCGGCGACCAGCAACGTCACCGAGAGAACGCGCAGGCGCCAGGCGGGCTTGCGGATGCGCTCGCTGTTGGCGGCGTGTCGTTCGGCGAGGGTCCGCAGTTCGGCGACGACGACGAGCAGGTGGGCCGTGGGGAAGCGGTCGCGGATGCGGTCGTGCAGGCGGCCGACCGTGGCGATCAGGTGGGCGCGATCGAGTTGGGAGCAGGGCACGGCGGCATCGTCGCCGTGCGGCCGCTCCGCGCCAACACGCACGTCGGCGTCAGCGGAGCAGAACCAGCAGCGCCAGCAGGCCGATCGCCAGCAGGGTCAGGGTCATCGGGGTGCGATGCACGGTGGTGATGCCTTCACGCATGTTCGGCAGGGCGGCAGGCGCCGCGGCTTTGGTTGCGGGATGGTGGTGCACGGCGAATGACGGGAGGCGCGAGCGGGATAGTCCCGTGGCAGGCGGTGGTTGCGCGCGTCGAGCGTGCCGTTCCCCGGTAAGGTCGCGAGGTGAGGCTTCGCACGCAGAAAGACCACTGCTTCTGGTCGGGATCGCGGTACACTCCTCCGCCTCCAAAAGGGCAGGCTCGCGGCCTGCCTCATTCCACCGTTCGTTTCCGGCCGATGCTCCGCATGCGGCCGTGCGTAAGAAGCCTAGCTGTCCGCACCAACATGAGCAAGGAACTGCGTCTCTTCACCAGCGAGTCCGTCAGCGAAGGTCACCCCGACAAGGTGTGCGACCAGATCTCCGACTCCATCCTCGACGCGATCCTGGCCGTCGACCCCGACTCGCGCGTCGCGTGCGAGACCATGGTTTCGCGCGGGTTCGTCGTCTGCGCCGGTGAGTTCACCACCAAGGCGCAGATCGACTACCAGGACGTGATCCGCGGGGTCATCCGTGACATCGGCTACGCCGACGCCGACATGGGCTTCGACTTCAACTCGTGCGCGGTGCTGACGTCGATCCAGAAGCAGTCGGTCGACATCGCGCTCGGCGTCGACTCGCACACGTCGCAGAGCAAGGAACAGGGCGCTGGCGACCAGGGGATGATGTTCGGCTACGCCTGCCGCGAGACCGACGCGCTGATGCCGTTCCCGATCCACTTCAGCCACCGCATCCTCGAGGCGCTGGCCCAGGCTCGGAAGAGCGGCCGCTTCAAGTTCCTGCGGCCGGACGCGAAGAGCCAGTTGACGGTCGAGTACGACGCGGACAACAAGCCGGTGCGCGTGCACACCGTCGTCATCAGCCACCAGCACAGCCCCGCCGTCAGCAACGAGGAACTGCACAAGGCCCTGAAGACGGTCGCGCTCGAAGTGCTGCCGAAGGCCATGGTCGACGACAAGACGATCTGGTTCCTCAACCCGACCGGACGCTTCGTCGAGGGTGGTCCGAAGGCCGACGCCGGCCTCACCGGCCGCAAGATCATCGTCGACACCTACGGCGGCATGGGACGCCACGGCGGCGGCGCGTTCTCGGGCAAGGACCCGAGCAAGGTCGACCGTTCGGCGGCGTATGCCTGCCGGTGGGTCGCCAAGAACGTGGTCGCCGCGGGCTTCGCGGACCGCTGCGAAGTCCAGGTCGCCTACGCGATCGGCATTGCGCAACCGGTCAGCATCCGCGTCGACACCTTCGGCACGGGCAAGGTCAGCGAGGACAAGCTCACCGCCGCGATCCGCAAGGTGTTCGACCTGCGGCCGGCGGCGATCATCAAGGACCTCGAACTGAAGAAGCCGGTGTTCCGCCGGTCGGCCGCCTACGGCCACTTCGGCCGCGCCGAGTTCGCGTGGGAGCGGACCAACCGCGTCGAAGCCCTGCGCAAGGAACTCGGCTGATCCGTCGCCCGCGCCGCGAACGCTCCAGGGCGTTCCTGCCGGCGCCCGCGGCCACGCCGCAGGCCTCGAACCGGGCGCTGCCTGCGCCCTGACGCCGCGGCGATTCGCGCCTCGACCGGCGTCGAGGGGGCGCCGTCAGGTGCGATCCGGGATTCTGCACCCGCCGCTCGTGCCGCCGGGAATCCCGCCGCCGGACTGGTTTCGCCGGGTTGCGCGGCGACTATGAAGTGCCAGCGAGGCCGGCCCCGAAGCGCCGGACGTGTGCGATGCAAAACGACGTGGAAGTCCTGTTCTGCGAACTCTGTGGCACGTCCGTGTCGGTCGGCGACCTGGCGGCCGGCAGCGCCGTTCGCCACCAAGGCAAGATCGTCGGTTCGTGCTGCCTGCCGGGGTTGCGCGCCGCGGTGACCGGGGCAGCGCCTGCCGCCGTGCCTGCCCCGCGTGCTGCGCGCGACAGCCGGATCCTGCCGTTTGCCGTGATGGTCGTGGCGGCCATCGCGGGAGCGACGATCTTCCTCGACCAGCGGACCGGCAAGGCGTTGGCCGACGTGCGCGAAGCGCAGGCGCGGCTCGTCGAGGCGCACGCGTCCGACAGCCACGTGCTGGCAGGACTCGGCGTGGCGATGGACGCCGTGCCGCGGCGGGTCGAACTGGACGGCGTCGTGGCGCAGATGCGCGAACTCGCCGGGGCGTTCGAACTGGCGCGCAACGACGGCAAGGACCAGGTCGCCGCCGTGGCGCGCGACGTGGCGCAGTTGGCTGCGGCCCAGCGGACGTTGGCGGAGAAGGTCGTCGACCATCGGCCGCTGTTCGAAGACCTTCGCCAACGGCAGGTGCGCATGCTCGACCTGCTGACGACGATGCGCGCGGTAGCACCTCCCCCCGCGACGCCCGAAACGGTGCCCGCGCCGACGCCGCCGGTCGAAGGCGACGCGCCGCCGGCGTTGCCACCCGCACTCGCCGCCCACGTGCAGAAGCTGGCCGCTGCGGATCCGGCGACGCGGTTCGAAGCGGTCGACGAACTGCTGCGGAGCAAGAACGCGGCGGTGCTGGTGCACCTGTTGCCGATGGCCAAGGACGGCGATGCGTTCGTTCGCCGACTGACCGTCGAAGGACTCGCCGAGTTCCGCCGGCCGGAGGTCGTCGAGGCGCTGCTCGTGGCGATGGCCGACAGCGACGAGTGGGTGCGCGACACCGCGTGGCGTTCGCTCAAGGACGTCTCGGGCCAGAAGCTGGCGTTCGACAGCAGCGCGTCGAAGGACAGCCGCGCGCGAGCGTTGCAGAAGTGGCAGGACTGGTGGGAGAAGAGCAAGGCGACGTTCGGCTCGTAGTCGCGCGCTGCGCAAGAACCACGGCCTCGCGCTTCCGATCGGCAGGCGGGTCGCTACAACGCTCGCCCCGCACGGTGGCGTGACCACGCCCGGCGGCACGGGAGCAACGGCACATGTCCTGGCACAACCGCACCAAGATCGTTGCGACCCTCGGGCCGGCGTCGAACAGCGATTCGATGGTCTTGAAGCTGATGCAGGCCGGGGTCGACGTGTTCCGGATCAACTGCGCGCACGCCGACCACGCCATGATCCGCGCCACGGTTGCGCGGGTGCGGCGCATTGCCAAACGCCAGCATCGCGCCGTCGGGGTGCTCGCGGATCTGCAGGGCCCCAAGATCCGCGTCGGGCGCCTGCGGGCAGCCGAGCCGATCTACCTGAAGCGGGGCTCGCAGTTGGTGATCGACTGCACGCCCGGCGTGGTGGGTGAGGTCGTTGCCGAAGGGCGCGTGCGCGTCGGCACCGGCTATCGCGGACTCGCGCGCGACGTTCGCCCCGGCGACCGCATCCTGCTCGACGACGGCAATCTCGAGGTGCGGGCCCTTCATGTCGACGGCGAGGCGATCCACACGCGCGTCGTCTACGGCGGCATGCTGCACCAGTTCAAGGGCATCAACCTGCCCGGCGGCCACGTGTCCGCCGACTGCCTGTCGGCCAAGGACCGTCGCGACTTGCGCTGCGTGCTCGACGCCGGCGTCGACTTCGTCGCGCTGTCGTTCGTGCGCGATGCGGCAGACGTCGTCGCCTTGCGACGGCTGATCGACCGCGCCGGTTCCGACGTGCAGATCATCGCCAAGATCGAACGTCCCGAAGCCGTGCGCGACATCGCCGGCATCCTGAAAGCCTCCGACTGCCTGATGGTCGCGCGTGGCGACATGGGCGTCGAGATGGGGCCGGAGGCGGTGCCGCCGACGCAGAAGCGGCTGATCGATCTCGCGAACGAGGCGCGCAAGCCGGTGATCACGGCGACGCAGATGCTCGAGTCGATGGTGCTCAACCCGCGGCCGACGCGCGCCGAGGCGTCCGACGTCGCGAACGCGATCTACGACGGCACGTCCGCGGTGATGCTGTCGGGCGAGACGGCGTCGGGAAAGCACCCCCTACGCAGCGTACGCATCATGGAGAAGATCATCCGCACCGCCGAGCGCGACGTGTATTCGCGCATGGGGGATCGGCGCCGGCGGGGCGGCGGCGAGCCTGCGTCCGTGACCGCGGCGACCGTTCGTGCCGCCGCTTACGCGGCCTACGAAGCGAATGCACGGCTGATCGCGGTCTACACCGAGACCGGGTCGACGGCGCGGCTGCTGTCCGGCGAACGACCGCCGACGCACGTGGTCGCGTTCACGCCGTCGCAGCGCACGGTGCAGAAGCTGGCCCTGGTCTGGGGCATCGTCGCCCGCAAGATCCGCCCTGGCCGCACCAGCCACCAACTGACCCTGTTCGGCGATCGCATCATGCGCACGCAGGGCCTGGTCCGGCCCGGCGACCGAATCGTGCAGATTGCCGGCACCGTGCGGCAGTCCGGCCTCACCAACTCGATGAGCATCCGGGAGCTCTGATCCCCAGGGCCGGAGCCGCCGGGCCGTTTCCGGGGCGCATGCGGCGTTGACTCCGTCGCGCGCCTCGATAGCATCCTCCGCCTCATTTCGGCCGCGCGCTGCCGCGCGGGCCACCGCACGCTGTCATGACGAAGACCACTCTCGCTACCGTCGCCGACCGCCACAAGGCCATGAACACCTGGCACGTGGTCGATGCGTCCGGCCGCACCCTCGGCCGCATGGCCACGGAGATCGCGACGCTCCTGATGGGCAAGCACCGGCCGGACTACACGCCGTACATGCTCGTCGGCACGGGTGTGATCGTGGTCAACGCCGAGCGCGTGCAGGTCACCGGCAACAAGGCCGAGACGCGCGAGTACACGCACTACACCGGCTTCCCGGGCGGTCTGCGCCACCGGACGCTGGCCGACGTTCTCGCGAAGTCGCCCGAAGAACTGGTCCGCCTCGCCGTGCGCCGCATGCTGCCGAAGAACCAACTGGCCGCGCGCATGATCAGCCGACTCAAGGTCTACCGCGGCGCGTCGCATCCGCACGTGGCGCAGAAGCCGACCGCGCGCAAGTGAGCCGCTGAGTCGAGGACCACCGAGAGCCCAACGAACCCCGCAGCCGAACGAGAACAAGGAACCGATCGTGGCAGTCAACAACCCGTACATCTGGGGCACCGGCCGGCGCAAGACGGCCACCGCCCGCGTGCGCATCAAGCCGGGCACCGGCAAGTTCCAGGTCAACGGTCGCGAGTTCGACCAGTTCTTCGTCACCAGCGACACGCGTCGTTCGGCCCAGCAGCCGTTGGTGGTGACCGAGACGCGCAACAACTACGACGTCTGGGCGACCGTCGACGGCGGTGGCCCGACCGGCCAGGCCGGCGCGGTGAGCCTCGGGGTGGCGCGCGCGCTGCGCGCCGAGAACGAGAACTTCGACAAGGTCTTGCGCGACAACGGGCTGTTGACCCGTGACTCGCGCGAAGTCGAACGCAAGAAGTACGGCCGACACAAGGCCCGCCGTTCGACGCAGTTCAGCAAGCGCTGAGCGTCGCGCGCGCGCGGCCCGCGGAGGGATCGATGGCGGCGAGCAGGCGGTGGTTCTGGGTCGGGTCGCGCAACGTCGTGCGCGACGCCGTGGCGAAGCTGCTCGGCAGCCCGTGCGCCGATGCGCCACTGGCTTCGGCTGCGGCCGGCGATTGCGTCGTGGTCGACGCGTTGGCGGGTGCGGCGGCATCGGCATTGCCGACGGGCCACGTGTTCGGCGGCGTTCGCGCCCTGAAGCAGACCAAGGGGCTGGCCGTGTTCGTCGTCGTCGCCGCCGACGACCGGGTTGGTCCGATGCTGGCCCGGTTCGTCCTGGCCGACGGGGTCGCGACCTGGGACGACGCCCGGCAACGCCTCGATGGCGCGCAACTGCTGCCGCAGACGGGAGGGCCTCGTCGGGCTCCCATCGATGCGCTGTTGGCGAAGCTCGAGCCGCGGCTGTCGGCCACCGGGGGCGAATCGAACCTGCAGCGCCTGTTGCGTTTCGAACGCGAGGACTCGCTGGGTCAGCGCCTGCAGGATGCCGAGACCGGGTTGTTCGACGGGCCCTACGCAGCGCTCAAGCTCGACGAAGAGTGGAAGCGGGCGCACCGGTTCTCGCTGCCGCTGTCGCTGCTGCTGCTGGATCTGGGGGGTGCCGTCGATCGGCTGCCGGCCGACCAGCGGGCCCAGGTGTTCGCGGAGGCTGCCGGGGTGTTCCTGAACGAGTGCCGCGACATCGACGTGCTCGCCCGCTTCGCGCCGACGGTGTTCCTGTTCCTGCTCCCGGGCACCGGGGCCGATGGCGCTGAGGTGCTCGGCAAGCGCATCGTCGCGGCCCTGACCCGCCGCTTCGCCGGTCGCGCCGACGTGCAGCCGTGTGGGGGCTTGGCGACCGCGCCGTCGAGCGAGATCCCGGACCGGCGGACGTTCCTGGCCGTTGCCGAGGCCTGTTTGGCTCGGGCCCGCGCCACCGGCCCTGGCGTCGTCGCCACGTCTTGGCAATAGTCGGCGGCGGTTGCGCATCCGGGCCGAGGCTGCCACGGGCCGCCGACCTGCTGCATGTTCGACCGCTTCATCCGCCTGGCCAGGGCCAAGAAGGCCTTGCGTGAGCAGCGCTTCGAAGATGCGCTGCAAGCCGCGCTCGATCCCGTGATCGCCGGCGATCGGCGCGTCGAGGAACTGCGGCGCGAGGCGGTCGACCAGCTGCTCGCGCGCGCGCGGCATCGCCTCGCCAGCGGCGACGTCGGTGCCGCCAAGGCCATCGTCGATGGCGTGCGGGCCGCAGTCGGTCCGGCCGCGACCGCCGAGCTGGCGGCCGCCGTGGACGCCGCGGCGGCCGATGCCCGCTCGCGCGCCGAGGCGGTCCGCCAGCGGGTCTTGGCAGTGAACGCCGCCGTGGCAGCCGGGGAACTGCGCAAGGCGGAGGAACTGGTCGCAGCACCGCCAGCCCTGCCCGAAGCGGACGCGCAGCGCTGTCGAGTTGCCATTGCCGAGCGACGGCGATTGGCGGCGGACGCGGCGAAGCAGGCCGAAGCACAGCTTGGCGCGGGTGGGCTGCCCGCCAGCCTCGACCTGCTCGCGCGCGCCGAGTTGCTCGATCGTGACCAGCCGCAGGTGCTCGCCGCGCGGCAGGGGCTCGTTGCCGCGGGCGCTGCCCAGGCGAGCGCGGCGTTCGGGGCGGCTGCTGCTGCCGCCGACCTGGACGCGGCCATCGCCCGCTACCGCACGCTGACCCGCGCCCTGCCGGGGCTGGCGACGACCCCGGATGCGCAGCGCGCCGCGGGCGAACTCGCTGACCGCGTGCTGCGCGTCCTGCAGCGCGATTCGGACCTCGCGGCCGCCCAGCGGCTGGCGCGGCTCGTCGAGGACGCGGCGTTGCCGCTGCCGGCACCGGCCGCGGCGCTCGTCACGGCCCTGGTCGCCAGTTCGTCGCCCGTCGCCGGCAGTCAGGCCTCGAGCGCGCTCCAGGACGCCGCCACGGCGGCGTCCGCCGACGCGATCGCTGCCGCTGCCGGTGCGATGCGCGAGCAGGCCGCAGCGGCCGAGCAACGGCTGGCGGCCGCGCGGGCCTGCGTCGACCGCGGGGATCTCGACGGGGCGCGCTCGGCCTTCACCGCGTTGCTCGGCGAAGGGGCCCTGCACACGATGGCGCGGGCCGAACTCGACCTGCTCGACCGCAGCGTCGAGGACCTCGACCGCCGGCTCGAGCAGGCGCGCGCCTCGCTGCGCGCGGGGCAGCTGCGGCAGGCCTGTTCGCTTGCCCTGGCGCTCGCCGGCACGGCGCGCCTGACCGCCGAAACCCAGCAGGTGCTCGCCGAAGCGCGCGCCCGCATGGGCCTCGTCGATCGTGGACTCGACGAAGTGCGCGTCGCGCTGCACAGCCGCGCGTCGGCCTCGGCCGATGGGGTGCGGCATTGCCTGCTGCGCCTCGAGGAACTGGCGAAGGTGCAGGCCGATCACGTCGAGCTACCGCGCATGGTCGCGGCGGTGCAGGCGGAACTCGAAGCGTTGGCGGTCGGCGATCGCCTCGCCGCTGCCCTGGATCGCGCGGCGTTGCCCGAAGTGCTGGCTGCGTTCGGCGAACTCCTGCCGCACCGCGAGCGCCTGCTGCGGCCGGAGCGCCTGGATGCTCGCTGGTTCGACTTCCTGGATCGCCTCGGCAGGCTCGCCGACGCGGCGATGGCCGCGGGACGCCTCGACGACGTCGACCGGTGCGCGGCGCAGTTCGAGGCCTTCGGCGCCCTGCGACCGGAGTTCGTCGGGCGCGCCGCCGAGTGGCGCACGGCGACGGCGACGGCGCGCGCGGCGTCGCTCGGACTGGTGAGCACGGCGCGGGAACGACTCGCCGAACGCGACCTCGCCGAGGCCGAACGGCTGGTCGAGGAGGCCCGCCGGCGCTGGTGCGAGTGCCCGGAGGCGCGCGCGCTCGCCGCCGAACTGCGCGTGCTGCGGCAGCAGACGGCGGTCCTCGAACAGGTGCAGGCGCGGGCGCACGAACGCGACTTCGTCGGCGCGCAGCAGAAGCTCTCGGCGATGCCGGCGGCAACGCCGTTCCTGCGCACCCGGATCTACGACATGAAGCAGAACCTGGCGCGGGCGCAGGGACTCGAGGGTGCGTTCCTGCTGCGGGTCGACGAGGGCGGCGAGCACCTGGTGATGCGCGGCGAGAGCGTGTCGATCGGCAGCGTGCGTCAGCAGCGTGCGGACCTGCCGGTGCTGGCCAACCTGGCGGGACGCCACGCCAGCATCCGCCGCAGCATGTCGTTCCACGGGGGCATGCAGGACTGCGTCGTCGCCGAGGAGGGGGAGGTGCGGGTCGCCGGCAGCAAGGTCGACCAGCGCAACCTGCGGGACGGTGACCGGGTGCTGCTCGGACCGGCCCTCGGCTTCGTCTACCAACGCCCGACCACCCGCTCGCTGACGGTGCGGCTGCAACTGACCGGTGGGTTCCAGGTCGCCGGCACCGATCGCATCCTGCTGCTGAAGGACCGCGGTCGCGACGGCCGCATCCTGCTCGGCCCGGCCGGGGACGTGCACGTGCGGGTCGCCCGTGCCACCGGCGAGGTCGAGGTCTTCGCCAGTCCCTCCGGGCAGCTCCGCGTGTCGTGCGGGGCCGGCAGCGGCACGCTCGACGGCGTGCCGTTCACCGGCGAGCACCCGCTCGCGGCCGGGCAGATCGTCGTGGCTCAGGGCATCACGTTCAGCCTGCTGCCCTGGTGCCGTTCGGCGTGACGCGGCCTTTTCGGGCCTTTCTCGCGTCGTTCCGAATACTGCCGGGTCGCTGCGTAGCGGCGCCGTCCTTGGAGGTGCCCTTGCTCGCCATCTGGATGACCTGCCTCGTCGCCCTCGCCCCACAAGACCCCGTGGCAGCGGTCGCCGTGCGCGGCGATGCCGAACTGAGCTCGGCGGCGGCGATGGCGTCGGCCCAGGCGCGGGTCGACGAGCACGTGCAGGAGCTCTGGCGCGACCGGGCCGAACGCGCCGTCGCGGCGCAGCGCCCGTTCTGGTTGCCCGAACTGCTCACCGACCAGGTCGTCCGCCGGTGGCTGGCCGACCTGCCGTCGACGCAACTGGTGCACGTGGTCGACCGTGAGGACCGCGAGCGCGACCACGAGTTCGGCCGCAGCTGGCAGACGACGCTCTGGGTCGCGGAGGATCGCCAGCAGCAGCAGCGCACCGAGCAGCGGTTGCGCCGGGCGCTGCGCGCCGTCGAGCACGAGACGGCGTGGAAGTACGGCGGCATCGCGGTCGGGTGGACCGTGCTGGTGTTCGGGCTCGGCTGGATCGACCGGCTCTCGCGTGGCTACATGACCGGCCGCCTGCGCGTGGCCGGGCTGCTCCTCGGCCTCGCGGTGCCCGCGGCCGCATTCCTGGTGTAGCATGGGCGTGGCGCGCATGGAGGCTTCCCGCAGCGAACCAGCCCCGGCGACGCCGCCGCGCGTCGATTGGGAGGCATTCTACCGGAGCTACCGGAAGCCCGGTTACCTGCCCGGCTTCGAGATCGTGAACAAGCTCGGCGGCGGGATGTTCGGGCTGGTGTTCAAGGCCAGGAAGGAGTCGATCGGCAAGGACTACGCCGTGAAGTTCCTGAAGGTCGACGACGACACCGTGCGCGACGCCGTGATGCGCGAGATCGACAACGTGTCGTTCTTCGCGCAGATCGACCACCCCAACCTGGTCTCGATCGAGGACAAGGGCACGGTCGACGGCATCCCGTACCTCGTGATGAGCCATGCCGGCGAGGACACGCTGCAGAAGCGGATGCAGTCCGGCCAGCTCTCGCGCGACGAAGCGCTGCGCATCTTCGTGCAGGCGGCGCGCGGCGTGCAGGCGCTGCACGACCACTCGCTGGTCCACTTCGACCTCAAGCCCGCGAACATCTTCTTGAAGGGCGACGTTGCCAGGGTCGGGGACTACGGCCTCAGCAAGCTGGTGTCCGCCTCGCGCAACTCGCTGAGCTTTGGCCGCGGCACGCCGTACTACATGGCGCCCGAGATGCTGCAGCGGCGCGGCGACCAGAAGAGCGACATCTACTCGCTCGGCGTGATCCTGTACGAGTGCCTCTACGGCGACGTGCCGTTCCGTGGCGACTCGGAGTGGGAGGTCCTCAAGAAGCACGAGACCGCGGCACCGACGTTCCCGCCGCACGCCGAAGCCGGCGACCGGGCCGTCATCCTGCGGTGCATGCAGAAGCGTCCCGAGGACCGCTTCACGTCGGTGACCGAACTGCTGCACGCGCTGCAGGCCCCGGCCGCGCTCGGCGAGAGCCTGTTGTTCTCGACGAAACGGCCCGCGCCGGTGGCGCGCCCGGCGGCGACCGCCGCGCGTGCCGAACCGCCGCCGCTCGGCCGCAGCCAGGCCACGGGGCAGCAGGCCGCCGACGGCCCGCCGGGCATGCCCTGGCGCGAGAACGAGCCGCGCGGCGCGTTGCGCGTCGTCGTGGGCGGCATCTTCATGTTGCTCGAGGCGTGCATCTGGCTCGTGCTGCTGCCGGTGCGCACGATCAGTGTGTTCGCCGGCCGCGGCCTCATGTGGGCGCTGAAGCTGCCGTTCCGGATCCTCGCTCTGGTGGCGCAGCTGATGGCGTTGCTGGTCGCCATGGCGGCGCTGCTGCTCGTCGTGGTGGCGGTGCTGAACCTCCTCGGCGTGCTGTGACGAGGGTCTGGTAGCATGCGCGCAATGGATCGTGTGCACGACATCGCGCGCCTGCAGGCGATGGACGAAGGCGCCTGGGCGGCGCTGCAGGACGACTACTTCCGGCGCATCTACTTCTACGTGAAGCGGTACGTCGGCGATCACCAGACGGCCGAAGACCTGACGCAGGACGTGTTCCTCGGGGCGCTGCGCGGCATTCCCGGCTTCGACCCGGCGTACACGCTCGACCAGTTCCTGTTCGGCATCGCCAAGAACCGCGTCATCGACCACTACCGCAAGCACAAGCTCACGCTGGTGCCGGGCAAGGCCGACGATCACGGCGACGCGAGCCAGCTCTGGCTCGACAACCTGGCGCAGGACCAGAAGCCGCAGCCGAAGGAGCGCGTCGTGCGCAGCGAGGACGACGGCCGCCAACGCAAGGTGCTCGCGCAGATCCTGCGCGACTACGTGGGCGAGCTCTGGTCCGCCGGCGAGTTCCAGAAACTGATGGTGCTCGAGTTCCTGTTCGTGCTCGGTGGGCGCAACAAGGACGCCGCCACGCGCTTCGGCATCGCCGACGAGAAGGCCGTCGCGGGCATCAAGTTCCGCGCGGTCGAACGGCTGCGCGGGCTGGCGCGTCAGCACGACCCGAACCACTCGTTGTTCCTGGGCCTCTGGCAGCCGGGGGCGCGATGAACGAGCCCGAGATCGACGCCAAGCTGGCGTTCACGGTGGCGACCGTCTGGCGCGAGGAGCGCATCTCGTGCCCGCATCCGCACCTGCTGCAGAGCTGGTTGCAGGGCGGCCTCGACGGCGGCGCGCGCTCGTTCCTCGAGTTCCACCTGCGCGACAGCAAGTGCCCGTACTGCAATGCCGTCGTCGACGACCTGCGCGCCCGGGATGCGGCGGCGCAGAGTCCCGTGCTGGCCGACATGCGTGACCGGCTGCTGCGTTCGACGGTTGCGGCGCTGCGCCAGACGCGGGCCTGACCGCGACGCTGGCGCCGAGAAATGTCGGACGGCGCCGAATAGTGCGGCGCGGCCCCGTAGCGGTGCGTGGGAACGACAGTGTTCCCGGTCAACCTACCCTACGGAAACGACATGATTCGCAAGACTCTCAAGTGGACACTCATCGGCGGCGCGGTGCTCGGTGGGGCTGGCTTCCTCGTCCTCGGCACCGACTTCCCCAGCTACCTCGGCACGGTCGCGTCTTCGGTCCGTGAGGGGATTGCCGGCCAGATCCCGGTCGAGATCGAGCTGAAGCGGGCCGAGGGCCTGATCCGGCAGATCGACCCGCAGATCGACACCTGCAAGCGTGACCTGGCTCGCGCCGAGGTCGACCTCGAGGAACTGCAGGCTTCGGTCGGGCGGCTCGAGAAGGTCGTCGGTGCTGAAGAGAAGAAGCTCAAGGTCGGCGCCCGTCTGCTCAGCGGCGCCGAAACCGGCGGCGTCGAACTCGCGGCCGACTTCGGTGCGCGTCGCCGGGTCAGCTCCGACCTCGAGCGCACCAAGGACAGCTTCGTCAACAACACCGCGATCCTGAAGACCAAGCGCACGCTGATCGAACGGCAGAGCCGTGCGGTCGAGGCTGCCAAGCAGCGCCTCGACGCGGTGCGCGCCGAGCGCGTGATCCTCGAGGACCAGGTGCAGGCGCTGAAGACCCAGCAGATGCAGGTCGAGGCGCTCGCCGCGCACAGCCAACGGTTCGACCTCGACAGCACGGCCCTGAGCCAGGCGAAGGAGGTCATCGCCACGGTGAAGAAGCGTCTCGACGTCGCCCAGCGAATGCTCGAGAACGACGTCGCCTTCCACGGCGATCCGATCGCAACCGTCGTCGACGAGCGCAACGTGCTGCGCGAGATCGAGGAACTGTTCGCGGCCGGCCCGGCGGCGACCCCGGCAATCGAGATCGAAGTTCCCGCTCGGCGCTGAGTCGCTAGCGGCGCGTCGGGGCGGTGCTGGCCGCCCCGGCCTTCGGCGCCTTGGGCTTCGGCTGCCAGCCCTTCTCCTGCTCCTGCAGCACGGGGATCATCTCGCGCAGCCGTTGCGCGCGGGCTTCGGACGCCGGATGCGTGCTGAGCCACTCGGGCTGCTTGCTGCCGCCGAGCTTGGCCATGCGCTCCCAGAGCTTGGGCGCCTCGTTCGGGTCGTAGCCGGCCCGGATCGCGTAGCGCAGCCCCTCGATGTCGGCTTCGGTCTCGTGGTCGCGCGAGAACGGCAGCAGCACGCCGACGTTGGCGCCCATGCCGAGTGCCGCCATCACGCCGCTCTTCGTCTCGGCGCCCATCTGCGTCATCCCGAGCCCCGCTTCGATCGCCTGCATCGCTCCCTGCGTCAGCGTGCCCTGCGTCATGCGCTTGCCGCCGTGCCGCAGCACCGCGTGCGCGACTTCGTGGCCCATCACGACGGCCAGGCCGTTCTCGTTCGCGGTGATCGGCAGGATGCCCGTGTAGATGGCGATGCGGCCGTTGGGCAGGCAGAACGCGTTCGGGATGTCGTCGGCCTTCAGCAGCCGCGCTTCCCACCGGAAGTCCTCCTCGCACGCCGCGGCGATCTTCTTGGCGACGCGCTGCACCATCTCGTACTGCGGACCGCTGGTGATCTTGCCGCCGGTCTGCTGCGTGGCCTCTTCGTAGGCCTGGGCGCTGAGCGGCTCGAGTTGCTCGTCGCTGTAGAAGTTGAGATTCGCGCAGGCGGCCGGGACGAAGGCGAGCAGCAGGCACGCGAGGCGGCGCAGGAGGTTCGGCATGCCGCCGATGTTACGGTCGGCCTGCGCCGCGGCCAGACGTCGGCCGCCGCGAACTTGCGCGACCCTGGGCGTTGTTCGATGCTTGGCGGATGCAATCCGATTTGGTGATCGTCGGCGGTGCGCGCACCGCCATGGCGGAGTACTCGGGCACGCCCGGGTTCGGCAAGTTCAAGGACGTGTCCGCGATCGACCTCGCCGCGCACGCGGCCAAGGCGGCGATGCAGCGCTGCGGCGTCAACCCGGAGATGGTCGACGAGACGTTCGTCGGCAACGCCGCGCAGTCGAGCAGCGACGCGATCTACGGCGCGCGCCACGTGGCGCTGAAGGCCGGCGTGCCGATCGACAAGCCGGCGCTCACCGTGAACCGCCTCTGCGGCTCGGGCATCCAGTCGGTCGTCTCCGCGGCGCACGCGATCCGCGTCGGCGAAGCCAGGCTGTGTCTGGCGGGGGGCATGGAGAACATGAGCCAGGTGCCGCACGTGATCCGCGGCGCCCGCGAGGGCTTCCGGTTCGGCGCCGAGCCGAAGATCGAGGACCTGCTGTTCGCGGCGCTCTACGACCCGTTCTGCAAGTTCTTCATGGCGCAGACCGCCGAGAACGTCGCCAAGAAGGTCGGCATCTCGCGCCAGGAGCAGGACGAGTACGCGTTGCGCAGCCATCAGCTCGGTGCCGCCGCGGTGAAGGCCGGCAAGTTCGCCGCCGAGATCGCGCCGCTCACGATCACGATGGGCAAGAAGGAGCTCGTCGTCGACAAGGACGACCACATCAAGCCGGAGACCACGCTCGAAGCGCTGGCCGGTCTGCGGGCGGCGTTCGGCAAGGACGGCACGGTCACCGCCGGCAACGCGTCCGGCATCGTCGATGGTGCTGCGATGCTGGTCGTGACGACCGCGCAGCGCGCGAAGGAACTCGGCCTGAAGCCGAAAGCGAAGATCCGTTCGTGGGGGATCGCCGGTGTGCCGCCCGAACTGATGGGCATCGGTCCGGTGCCGGCGATCCAGCAGGCGTGCCAGAAGGCCGGCCTGAAGGTCGCCGACCTCGACCTGATCGAGATCAACGAGGCGTTCTCGGCGCAGTACCTGGGTTGCGAGAAGGAACTGAAGCTCGACCGCGCGCGATGCAACGTGAACGGCGGTGCCATCGCGCTCGGCCATCCGCTGGGCGCGACCGGCACGCGACTGCTGCTGACGCTGGTGCGCGAGATGGAGCAGTCCGGCAAGGCGCTCGGCTGCGCGTCCGCTTGCATCGGCGGCGGCCAGGGCATCGCGATGATCCTGGAGAAGGTGTGAGGCTGCGATGCTCCCGAGCACGGTGAAGTTCACGGGCCGCGTGCTGTTCCTGACCGAGGACCAGGACCGCCTCAAGGCACAGCTCTACGGGCACGAACGCCTGCAGTCCGATCCGGCCCGCAAGCTGATCGACAACATCTCGACCGACGAGCTGACTCCCGGGTGGGTCTGCTACTACTACGACGAGACGCTGGCGCGCTACTGCCTCGTCGGCTTGCGCGGCGGCAACGTCAAGCAGGACGCGATCGCCGCCGGCGGCTTCGAAGTGATCGTCAGCGGCGTGTCGAAGGGTTGCGGCAGCTCCCGCGAGACCGCGCCGTTCGCCGAGCTCAAGGCGGGCATCCGGCTCGTGATCGCGAAGAACATCGAGAAGATCTACGGCCAGAACTGCCAGAACATCGGGCTGCTCACGTCGACCGACTTCTCGCTGCTGCCGCGCATCGAGCGTGGCGAAGCGATCCCGATCGAGGAGTTCACCAAGGGTCTCGACCCGATCGCGACCGAGGTCGTGCGGCACGGCGGGCTGTTCGCCTACAACCAGGCGCGGCTGGCCGGCAAGACCGTGCCGCCGGCGGTGACGACGCCACCGCGGCCGATGACCTTGTGCGAGAAGATCATCGCGCGCCGCGCGATCGCCGACGCCAAGACCGGTCGCCTCGGGATTCCGGCCGTGCAGCCGGGCGATGCCCTGTTCGTGCGCACCGACGTGCGGTTCAGCCACGAGTACGTGACGCCGATGGCGGAGGCGTTGTTCAAGAACGGCCTCGGCCCGGACGCGAAGGTCACCGACCCGCAGTCGGTGTTCGCGTTCCGCGACCACCTGACGTTCCTCGACCGCATCATGCCCGAGGCGCACGTGAAGATGGGGCTGCGCGAGCAGGCCGCGTCGCTCGCGACGGTGCAGGAGGCGTTCACCAAGAAGCAGGGCGTCCGGCTGTACGGCGAAGTGCACCGCGACGGCGCGCTCGTCGGCAGCGAGGGCATCTGCCACAACATCGTGATCGAGGATCTCGCCGAGCCGGGGCAGTTGGTGATCGGCACCGACAGCCACACGTGCATGGCCGGGGCGATCGGCTGCTTCGCGTTCGGCGTCGGCTCGACCGACATGGCGAACTCGTGGTTCACCAAGGACGTGCGCGTCAAGGTGCCCGAATCCGTGCGCGTGAACCTGCGCGGCGCCTTGCGACCCGGCGTTTGCGCCAAGGACGTGATGCTGCACCTGCTCGCCGACGCGTTCTTCAAGACCGGCGATGGCATCGGCAAGGTGCTCGAGTTCGGCGGCCCGGGCACGATGGCGATGTCCCTCGACGAGCGCGCCACGCTCACCAACATGGCGGTCGAGGCCGGTGGCTTCACCGGCATCATCGAAGCCGACGACGTGGTGGTGGAGTACATCGCGCAGCAGCGCGGCACCGACCGCAAGGCCCTGCGGGCGCAGATCGTGAAGGCCGATCCGGGCGCGAGCTACTGCAAGACGTTCGACATCGACCTCGCGCGCGTCGAGCCCACCGTGGCGACGCCGGGGGATCCGCGCAACGGCGTCACCTTGCAGAGCCTGCGGGCGAAGGGGCAGACCAGGATCCACATCGCCTACGGCGGTTCGTGCACCGGCGGCAAGAAGGCGGACATGGACATGTACGCCGAGGTCGTGCGCAAGGCAGTGGCCAAGCGGCGCACGCTGCAGGCCAAGACCTACATCCAATTCGGCAGCCAGCGCATCCGCGACTACGCCGACAAGAACGGCTACGTGCAGTTGTTCGAGTCGGCCGGCATCGAGCTGATCGATCCGAGCTGTGGCGCCTGCATCAAGGCGGGGCCCGGCGTGTCGTTCACCAAGGACGAAGTGACCGTGTCGGCGATCAACCGCAACTTCCCGGGTCGTTCCGGGCCGGGTGACGTCTACCTCGCGAGCCCGTACGTCGTCGTCGCCAGCGCGTTCCTCGGCTACGTCGGCGGCCCCGACGAGCTCTGACTGCGCGCGGGCAGCAGGCCACAACGTGCCGAGCACGTCGCGAGCAGCACGAGCAGGCTCGCGGCGAGCAGCCAGAACGCGGCGGTCCACCGCGCGGTGACGCCCTGCAGCAGGCCGGGACCGTCCCAGGAGTGCAGCAGCACGGCGAGCGTGCTCAGCGCGACGAGCAGTGCGCTCGCCGGTCGCGTCGCGTTCCGCGTGACGGCCGCGGGCGTCTCGACGAGCGCGAGGATCGCGACGAGCAGGCACGAACACAGGCAGGTGAACCCTGCGGGCGACTGCCAGCCGGGCGGGCCGGCGTGTGCGCCGAACAGCCGTTCGAATTGCACGCGCACCCAGGGCTGCGTCGTCGCCAGCGCGGCGATGGCGGCGCTGAACAGCAGCACGCGCTGCCAGCGCTGTGGCGGGCCGGTGGGCGCTGCATCGGCAGGGTCGGGGAGGAACGCCAGCACGCGCCCCAAGCTAGCCGCAGGATCCGCCGCTGTCAGGGCGGTCGCAGCAGGGCGCAGGCCCGCGCCGAGGGCAGCCGGTTGCCGCGGCGCTGCGCTCGAGCGTCAGCTCCGGCGCCACTCGATCGGCACCGGCTCGTGCACGAAGTCGTTGCCGACCGACTTCAGCACACGGAAGAACGGCTGGCTGCGCTGCTCGGCGGCGCCGAACCACAGGTGCAGCACGTTGTCGAACCCGACCAGGTACGAGGACGGATCGAAGTCGCTGCGACCGCCGCTGCCGCCCGGCGGCACCATGTCGACGAACAACGGCGTGACGCCTTCGTAGCGCAACATGTCGAGCATTGCCGCGATCAGGAACCGCTGCTCGGTGATCAGCGGGAAGCGGTCCTGGAGCCGGAAGATGTTGTCGAACGCCAGCCGCGCGACCGGCCGCGGTTCGCCGTCGGCGTGGCCGCCCTGGCAGAGCCGGATCAGGTCCCAGTTGAACTTGCCGGGCGCGATGAACTCGGGATGCAGGTAGACGACGCGGAAGTCGGGCGCGAAGCGGCCGTCGGGACCGAGGCACGGCGCCAGCACGGGTTCGCGCTGGCAGATGCGGCGGATCGCGTCGCGGTCCTCGCGCGTCGACACGAACAGCACCCGCTCTCCGGCGCGAAGGCCCGCGGCCAGGAACCGCAGGGCGAGGAAGGTCGCCCGTGTGCCCGGCTCGGCGAGCAGCACGGTCGAACTGCGCATGGCCGGGCCGGTGTTGCGCAGGAACGCGCTGTTGAGGTCGGGGTGGCCGAGGTCGATCGGCGTGTCGCCGCGCTGCGGCACCGCGAACTGGGCCTGGTCGCGCGCCATCGACAACTGCGCGGCCACCGACGGGTAGACGTGGATGCCGGGTCCTCGTTCGTTGCGCGCGCCGAGGTAGACGTCGCGCGTGATGCCGCGGCCCGCGATCGAGAAGTGGTGGATGCCGCGGTAGTAGTACTGATGCCGCGCCTTGCTGATCTCGAGCGCGCGGGCCTTGAAGTCGGTGGCCTCCTCGCGGAACGACAGGTGCAGCATGAGGTCGGTCGAGAACTCCTCCGCCGACGGCAGGCGCAGGTCGCGCGGATGCGCCTCTTCCATCACGAAGATGCCGTGGATCCTGTTCTCGAGCAGGCGCCGGCGCGTCTCGAGCAGAGCCGCGCGCTTCTCGAAGTACTCGAGGTCGGTCAGCAGCAAGCCGACGTTGTCGATCACCACCATGCGCACGGGCGCGACCAGGCGCCAGTTCTCGATCTCGGCGAGGATCCACTCGATGTCGACGGTGGTGCCGCGCGCGCTCTTCTGCTGCAGCGCCGCCGGCCGCGCTTGCGTCAGCACCAGTTGACCGCCAGCGCCACCCGCGGCCTTCAGCACGAGCTTGCTCGGCACCTCGCGCGGTTCGGCGGTGACGACCTGCCCGGCGCGGAACCAATCGAAGTCGAACGCCAGCTTCTTGTGGATGCTGTCGGGCGAGTGCTCGACGGAGTAGTAGAGGTGCGTCGCGCCCTCGGTGTCGTCGAGCCACGCGCGAACGACGAGCTCGAGCGCGAGCAGCGTCTTGCCGGTGCCGGGGCCGCCGGCGAGGCACAAGAACACCGAGCCGTCGTCGGGATACCGGATGCCGCCGGCCAGGATCCCGTCGAGGCCGTCGATGCCGGTCTTCAGCGTCGCGAAGCTCACGTGCGCAGGCTACGACGCGACTCCGCGCGTCGCCATGCTGCGAGTGGCGACCGCTGCGTCAGTCGCCGAGGATCTTCGGCCGCCCGCCGTTCAAGGCGCCGAGGAACGCGACGATGGCGTCGACCTGGGCCGGCGTCAGCTTGCGGTTGAGCTGCGCCTGGGCCATGTGCTGCACGGCCTCGGACAGCGTGCCCATGCTGCCGTCGTGGTAGTAGGGGGCCGTGCGCGCGACGTCGAACAACGGCGTCACCTTGAAGAAGTACTCCTGGCCGGGCGTCGGGTCGATCTCGAAGCGACCGCGGTCCTTGCCGGTCCACGGCTGCATCAGACCGAGTTTCTGCGGCATGCCGCCGCCGAGACCGCGGTACTGATGGCAGGTCGTGCAGCCGACGTTGATGAACGTGTTGACGCCGATGAGTTCCTGGGACGTCAGCGCGCGATCGTCGCCGTCGAGGAAGTCGTCCCATCGCGACCGGGTGTGCAACTGCCGCACGAACGCGCCGAGTGCGTGGGCCGCGTTGGCGACGCCGAGCGCTGGCTCGGTACCGGGGAACACCGTGGCGAAGCGGGCCGCGTAATCCGGCAAGGCAGCGAGCTTCTGGATCGCGGCGGCGGCGTCCGCGTGGCCCAGGTGGGCGCCCAGGCTCTCGGCTGCCGCAGCCTCCACGGTGGCGGCGCGGAAGTCGCGGAACTGCGCGAACTGGCGGCTCGCGTTCCAGATCGTCGGCGTGTTGCGGGTGAGACCGGCGGGCGTCTTCAAGCCGTCCTGGCCGTGGCGCGCGGGGTCGTGGCAACTCGCGCACGACCGGGTGCCGTCCACGGACCAGCGGGTCTCGTGGAACAAGTCTCGGCCCAGTTCGAGTTGGGCCGCGGTCGTGGCGGGGGCCTTCTGGGACGGCGCCTCGGCCGCGAACATCGCGCGCACCGTCGCCGGATCAGCGGCCGTCATCGTGTCGCCGGTCTTGCCAGCGCCCGTCGCCGGCCCCATGCGGAACACCTCGCCGGTGTGTGCGGCGAAGTACAGTTCGCCGTCGGGCGCCTTGTCGATCGAGGTGAACATCAGCGGCCACCGGGCGAGCAGGATGGCCTCGTCGATGGCGAGCGTCTCGCCCGTCGGCGGCAGGTCGATCGCCCAGATGTGGCCGCTCAGGTGGTCGCAGAACACGAACGCGCCGCGCAGGTCGGGCAGTGCGTTGCCTTCGTAGACGTGGCCGGAGATGACCGACATGCCGCGGTCGCGTCCGTACGGCAGCAGTGCCGGCTGCAACTCGAGCGCGCGGTCGAGCTTGTTGCGCTGGTGCGTGCCCTCGACGAACGGCCAGCCGTGGTGCTTGCCGCGCACCACGTAGGTGAGTTCCTCGTTGACGTCCTCGCCGATGTCGCCGGCGACGATGCGCCCGTCGGGCACGAACGCGAACCGCCACGGGTTGCGGAAGCCCCACGCCCAGGTCTCGGGTGGGAAGTCGGGGTTGCCCACGAACGGGTTGTCGGCCGGCACGGCGTACGGCCGGCCCTCGTCGCGGCGGTCGATGTCGATGCGCAGCACCTTGCCGCGCAGGGTCTGGGACGGCGAGCGCCCGATGGTCCACTTGCCCTCTTCGCCGTCGCCGATGGCGATGTAGAGCATGCCGTCGGGTCCGAATCGCAGACAGCCAGCATTGTGGTTGTCCGCGACCATCGGCACGGCGAACAGTTGGCGTTCGTCGACGAAGTTCAGCGTCGCCGGCCAGCCGGAGCGGTCGACGCGCCATTCGCTGACGCGCGCCTCCCGCCGTCCGTCGGCCATCTGCCACGTGTAGTGAACGTACGCCTTGGCTTCAGCGGGGAAACGCGGGTGCAGGGCGAGTCCGATCAGGCCGGCTTCGCCGCCGGTGAAGACGCCGGCGCGGTCCGCCGCCGCCGTTGGCAGCTTGAGAGCCACGCCCGTCTCCTTGCCCACGCGCGAGAACCACCGCACGTCGCCGTTCTTGCCGGCAGCCAGCATCAGCGAGCCGTCGCGGCTGAACTCGCTGCCCGTGGACATGCTGCCGCGGCCGGCGACTGGCTGCATGTCGATGGTGCGGTCGGCGTCTTGGAACTCGTTGGACACCAACATCAACGTCGCTTCGGCGAACTCCGCGCGCCACTCGACCTTGTGCTTGCTCAGGAACTGCTGCTCGAAGAGCGCCATCAACTCGGGCTTGCGGTGGTCGAGCACCAGCCAGACCCGGCCGTTCCACCGCACGAAGGGGACGAGCCGCGCGAGGTAGTACTGGTAGGTCTGGTCTTGCCACTTCGAGGGCGAGTCGAACGGGATGTTGCGTTGGCGCAGTGGCTCGCGCAGCGCGTCGATCGCCGGGAACAGGCCGCGCTCGGCGGGCGAGGCGAGGAACACCGGCTCGTTGCGCCGCCGTTCGAGCAGCGTGTCGAGCAGCGTCGCGCCGGGAGCCGGTGGTCTTGGATCCTGCGGTGCCGGGGTCGCCGGAGCCGCCGGGGTGGAGGCCGCTTGCGGCGTGGCGGCCGGGGTCGCTTCGGCGCATGCCGCCGCGGCGAGCGTGCCGGCGAGCAGGCAGAACCAGGTCGTGAGTCTCGTCATCGTCTCCACGCAGTGCCCACGTAGGGACACCTTTTCGGCAGTTCAGGGAGAGCACCATACCGCGAGAGCACCTTGCCGCGAGGTCGCGTCCGTCCGGCAGCATCGGGCGTGCATCGGCAAGGAGGCGCGCCCGACTCCAGGGGCGGGAACACGAACCCTGCGGCGTATCCGACGACTGGTCAGCGGCGCTCGAACAACGGTGCTTCGTTGGTCGGGAGAAGCGCGGCGAGCCGCGCGATCACGTTCGCGTGTTCCGGCGACCCTGCGAGGTTGCGCAACTGGTCGGGGTCGGCCTGGTCGTCGTACAGTTCCTGTTGGTCGGCTCGGTACCGGATGTAGCACCATCGTTCGTCGCGTACTGCGTGGAGGCCGAATCCCATCGACGTCAGGACGGGAGGCCCCGAACGTCGCGGATCGGTGATCCACGGCAGCAGGCTCGTGCCCTGGACCTGGGGTGGCGTGCTGAGGCCGGCACAGTCGGTGATCGTCTTGAAGATGCCCTGCAGCGACACCGGTGTCGTCACACCGACGCCCGGCTCGGGTTGCCCCGGGACCCGCAGGACGAGCACCGTGTGCGTCGCTTCGTCCCAGAGCGCCATCTTGCCGAGTCGCGCCTTCTCGCCGAGGTGGAAGGCGTTGTCGCCCCACAGCACGACGATGGTGTCCTTGGCGCGCGGGCTCGCGTCGAGGCCATCGAGCATCACGCCCAAGCACGTGTCGGCGAACGCGAGGGTTGCCAGGTAGGCCTGGTTGAGTTCGCGCATCAGCGGGACCAGTGCCGCCGGTCCGTCGGCGGCCAGGGCACGCTTCAAGAACGACTGCAGTTCGTTGCGGCTGTCGTCGGGCACCGCGGTGATATCCAGCCCGAACCGCGGCAGGTCGTCGGTGTCGCTGCGCCACGAACGCAGCGTGCTCTCGTCGATCGCCATCTCCTCGGTCGGGAACCGGGCGAAGTACTCCGCGGGCACGCACCACGGGAAGTGTGGGGCGAACAGGCCGCAGGCCAGGAAGAACGGTCGGTCTTCAGGCAAGGTCACCGCCGCCATCTGCTTGTCCACCGTTTGCAAGCTGGCGGTGCCCTTGGTCAGCAGCTCGGCGATGAAGCAGGCGTTCTGGTAGTCGTGCATCTGCGCCACCGGCGTGTGCGTGATGCCGTAGCGGATGTAGGTGTCCGGCGCGTTGTACTTGGAGGTGACGTCTTGCTTGTGTGGCGGACCGCCCTCGTACCGGTAGGGGAATGCGTCCCACGAGAGTTCGCGATCGGTCCAATCGGCGACGCGCCCGTCGCCCTGCGGCTCCGGTTTCGAACGGTGGAAGATCTTGCCGACGCCGGCGGTGAACCAACCGTGCTGGCGCAGCCACTGCGGGAGGGTCACGGCTGCAGCCAGCGGTGGGCACTCGCGGAAGTTCTGCCGATGGAGGTGGTAGCCGCTGGTGTGCGCTGGCACGCCGGTGAGGATCGCGGTGCGCGACGGGCCGCACAGCGGTGCCGGGCAGTAGGCGCGATGGAACGCGCGGCCGCTGGCCGCCAGCCGGTCGAGATTCGGCGTCAGGCGCTTGCGCACCTCGGCGCGGCGCGCTGCGTCCGGGTAGATCGTCCGCAATGGACTGCCCGGCTGCTCGCCAAGGAAACCGACGATCGCGTTGAGGTCGTCGACGGCGAGGAACAGGAAGTTCGGGCGCTCGGGTGGGTCCCAGCGTGGACGCGTGAGGGTCCAGGTGATGACGCCCACGATCGCCAAGACGCCAGCGACGAGAGATGCGACGACGAGTGGTCGATGGGACATGGGCGACTTCCCGAGCGTACGACGGGATCACGACGACTGTCCAGTCGCCGGCATGTGCCGCGTCGGCGTGGCGACCGCTCGGTCGCAACGCCAAGATGGAGCCCGTGCTGCCCGATCCGACCGACTTCTGCCGCCTGTGGCTGTTCCGCCATCCCGAACTCGACGCCGCGCACGCCCAACTCGCCACCGGCGACGGCGTCGGCGAACTCAGCCGGCGAGGCCGTGCGCAGGTGCTGCGCTGGCTCGAACTGCTCAAGCCGGTCGCCATCGGCGCGGTCTGGTCGGGACCGCAGCCACAGTGCCACGGACCGGCGCGTGCCATCGCCGAAGCCCAGCAGCAGGAAGCCGTGGCCGATCCGCGGTTGCGCGACCAACACATGGGCCGCTGGCAGGGCCGCTCCTGGTCCGACGTGATGCGCGACGAGGACGGCGCAGTGCGCACGTTCTTCGCCGAGTTCGGTGAGGCGAAGGCTCCCGGCGGCGAAAGCCTCGGCGACGCCGTCGAGCGCATGCTGGCGTGGTGGACCGAGACCATGCCCAAGGTCGCCGGCAAGTCGCTCGCGGTCGTCCTGCCCGGGTCGCTGCTGAGCGGTTTCGCGGCGGCGATGCTCGGCATGCGGCTGTCGCGGTGCCTGTCGCTGAACCTGCCGTACGGCGGTCTCGGCGTGCTCGACGTGTTCCAGAACGGCGTCCGGATCGGCTGCTGGCATCCCGACGCGCTGCGTGAGTGAACCGCAGCGCGTCGTCCGCCAGCTTCAGATCACGATGCCGGTGGCGCCCGTCAGGCCCCAGCCGGCGGCGGTCCACACGGCGATCTGCGTCGTGAGGCAGTGGCCGAGCGGGCCGAGGCCCGGCGGAATCGGCAGCGCGTACGGCGGCGTGCCGTTGGTGCCGGCGACGGTCATCGACGCCATCACCAGGATCTCCGGCATCGCCAGCGTGCCCGGCAGCCCGAATGCCGGCGACAGCAACGGCGCGCCGAGCGGGATCGGTGCTGCGACCGGCAATCCGATCATCAGGTAGATCGGCGCGCCCACCGGCACGGCCGGTGTGACGACGGCGGCGTGGATGCGGAACGCGGGGTTGCCGCCCACCTGGGCCATGGCGAGCGGCACCGTGTTCTGCAGCGTCGGTCGGATCGCGGCGAGAAGGGGTTGGCCGGCGGCGATGGGGATGCCGACCTGGGCGGGAGCGGCGGCGGCGAGCAGGAAGCAGCACAGCAGGTTGCGGGTGGCGTTCATGGCGGGTTCTCGGTTCGGGGTGGGGGATCGGCGCGGGGTTCGGCGCCTTGCCTGCTCCAGCGAAAGGCGGATCCCGTTCCCAAGGTCGATTCCTCGTTCGCCCAGGGTGGCGTGTCGTTGAGGCCCGCGCGGGGCCTGGCTACAACGCCGTCGACGCCGCGTCGCCCGCTGGTTCGCTGCGGCATCCGCGCATGAGCCACTCCCGGGACGCTCGCGAGCAGGAACGCCTGATCGACTACGTGCGCCAGGCGTTGGCGCGGCTCGACGCCGGCGAAGTCGTCGATCCGGTCGCGCTGTGCCGCGACCATCCCGAACTCGCGCGGCCGCTCGCCGACGTGCTCGGCATGGCCAGCGATCTGCCGCTGCTGCAGCAGGCGGCGCTGCGCGAGGACCCGCTGGCCGGTGTCGTGCTCGCCGGCCGCTACCGCCTCGCCGCCTGCCTTGGCCGTGGGGCGATGGGCGTCGTCTACCGCGGCGAGGACCAGGAGCTGCGGCGGCCGGTCGCAGTGAAGATCCTCGACGTGCGGCTGTTCCACGACGCCGAGGCCGAGCGGCGGTTCGTGCGTGAGGCCGAAGCGCTCGCTGCGCTGCGGCACGAGAACGTCGTCGCCGTGCACGACCGCGGCCGCACGCCGGAGGGCATCTGCTTCCTGGTGATGGAGCTGCTCGAAGGCGGCACGCTCGCCGCCCTGCTCGACCGCATCGCCAACGGGGAACAGCCCGGTCCAGCGTGCGCAGCGCTGCTCGGCGCGCCGATGCCCGAACCGAGCTGGTCTCGGCAATGCGCGCGTTGGGCGCGCGACGTCGCGCAGGCGCTCGGCGCCGCGCATGCGCACGACCTCGTGCATCGCGACGTGAAGCCGTCGAATGTGTTCGTGACCCGCACGGGTCGCCCGGTGCTGCTCGACTTCGGCATCGCCGCGCGGGCGTTCGAACCGCGGCTCACGGCGACGCAGACGACCCTCGGCACGCCGTGGTACATGGCGCCCGAGCAGGTGCAGGCCGGCGGTGGTGCCCCGGCTGCGCCGCCGCTCGACGTCTATGGGCTCGGCGCGTCGTTGTGGCACATGCTCGCCGGGCGGCCGCCGTACGAGGGCGACGCCGCGACCGTGCTGGCCGCGCTGGCGACGAGCGACCCGCCGCCACTGCTCACCGTGCAGCCCGGGTTGCCGCGCGACCTCGTGGCGATCGTCGAGCGCTGCCTCGAACGCGATTCGAAGCGTCGTTACCCCGACGGCAACGCCTTGGCGCAGGACCTCGACGCGTTCCTGCAGCACGCTCCGGTCGCTGCCCGCCCGATCGGCGCCCTGCAGCGTCGGCTGCGCGGCTGGCGGCGGGCGCCGGCGCGTCCGCTTGCCGTGCTGGCGGCGGGCATCGCCGTGCTCTCGACGGTGATCGTCGTGCCGATCCTGCGCGAGCGGGATGCCGAAGCGCGTCGGCGTGAGAAGGTGGCGCTCGAGGCCACGTTGCCATCGCTGCTCGCGATCGAAGGCTGGCCCGACGAACGGGCGATGGCCGTGCTCGTGCCCGAGCATCGCGTCGGCGTGCAACTGCTGGATCGCATTCTCGCGATCGACCCGCAGGACACCGCGGCGCGGTTGCTGCGCGGCTGCCTGTTCGACGACCTCGGAGAACACGAACTCGCTACCGCCGACCTGCAGGCGCTCGCGCTCCAGGACCGCAGCCCCTTCCTGCGCGAGTTGGCGCGGCGCTACGCCGCATCGGCGCCCGACGAGCACGGTGTGCGCATCGTCCTGCTCGATGGCCTGCCGGATCCGGTGTCGCCGGGCGACTGCTTCGTCGCCGGCGTCCACGAACTGCGCAACTGCCACGTGCCGGGGTTCGAGACGCGCGCCGACGATCTGTTCGCCCGCGCCGCGCCGGTGCTGCCCGCGGCGCGAGCCCAGCGGCTGTTCTCGCTGGCGGCGTTGGCCGAGAACTCGCCGGAGCCTGCGAAGTCGGCGCTCTGCAAGACGCTCTACGACGAGACGGTCGCTCTCGAGGTCGTGCATGGCGGACCGACCGCGCGCACCACCGCCATGCGGGGCGTCGCCCTGCTGATCCAGAAGCGCTACCGCGAGTGCGTGCCGGAGTTCGAGGCATCGTTGCGCCTTCGCCCCGACCGGCACGGGCCGCACCACAATCTCGGCGTCGCGCTGCGACGACTGCATCGGCTCGACGACGCGGAACGGCACCTGGCGCGCGCGCTCGAGCTGCGACCGTTCGCGTGGAACACGCGCTACACGCAGGCGCAGGTCGCGGCGATGCGCGGCCAGTGGTCGCTGGCCAACGAGATCGCGGGACGATTGGAGAAGACCGGCCGGCGCAACGAAGCCGCCCGGCAGCCCGACCTGGTTGGCACGCTCGCGATCGAAGAGGCCCTTGCGGTCCAGGAGAGCGACGCGGCGGCCGCCAAGGCGGCGGCGGCCCGCGCAGTGATCGCCTATGACGAGTCGTTGGCGGCGCGCAACAGCCGCGCCGTGCAGTTGCGCCGCGCGTTCGCCGCAGCTCTGGCGGGAGACCAGCGGAGCGCCGCGTTGGTGCCGTTCGCGAAGGCGATGATGGGCGACCCGGTCAACGCCTACCAGCTCGGCAACCTGGCGTTCCTGATCCCGCCGCAAGGACTCGACGGCGCCCAGGCGGCCCAGCTGCAGGCGTTGCTGCGGCGGCTGGCGCAGCGACTGGCCGATGGGGACGAGGCGTTCATCGCGCAGATGGAGGAACTGATCCCGCCGGACGCGACGACACCGGCGCCGGAGAAACGCTGAGCCCGGCCGGAATCCGCCTTGGGATCACGGTTCGCGCTACGCTCGGGTTTGCGTATGGCCGAGATCCTCGTGCGTTCGTCGTTCGCCGCGGCGTTGGTCGCCGCGGCCCTCCCGGCGCAGTACGCGCTCCATGAGTCGCGGGGTCCGCTGTCGGGGGCGGCCGTCGTCGTCGCGTTGGACGGCGGCGTGTTCGGCACCGACGCCGTAGCCCGGGCGCACCGGAACGGCATGCAGTCGGGCGCCCTGCAGCCGCTGCCGCCGGGCACGCCGAACCTCGCCACGATCCTCGCCGGGACAGCACCCGCTGGCCTCGACGTCGACGACTGGAGCCTCGGGCGCGACGACGTGATGTTCAACGCGGCGGGCGTGGCCGCAGTGCCGGCGAGTTCGTGGGCCGTC
Source organism: uncultured bacterium (assembly GCA_937952215.1). GTDB lineage: Bacteria > Planctomycetota > UBA1135 > UBA1135 > UBA2386 > UBA2386. The sequence continues at coordinate 8,089 of CALFZH010000059.1, read as the reverse complement.
CTGTCGTTCTCGCTGCGGCACGCCGCGACCGGCGGCGTCGCCGGCTCGCGCATCGCGCAGGAGGCCGCGCTCGGCAGCCTCGGCTCTGCCCTGTTCTCGTGGACCTACTTCGGCAGCGCGTTGCCGAGCCAGCTCGTCGACCGCACCGAACGCTCGCACTCGCGCCAGGAACTCGGCCTGCCATCGACGTCGACCGCCGACGTCGACGCGATCGACTTTCCGGCGATGCTCGGGCGGGACCAGCAGAATCTCATCGGCGAGGAGCCGGGGTGGGTTGCCCTCGACCCGTACCCGCGCGCGATCTACTTCACGGTCTCGCACGCCACCCGTGGACTCGTGCCGCCGGCGTGGTGGGGTGGTGTTGGGCCGACCCTGCCGAGCGGGGCCACGATCCTGTGCGTGAGCAAGGCGAGCGCGTCGGCGCCGTGGACGCAGCCGACGGTCTGGAAGCACTGGTTCGAACTCGGCCTGCTGCAGAACGACGACATCGATGGTCTGGCTGTCGACATCGCGCGGAGCCGCGTGCTGTTCTCGTGCGCGGGGTTCACGCAGGTCGACCAGTTCATGGTCGTCGACCTGAGCACCGACGGTGCGCCGCAGCCGCAACCGGCGACCAAGCCCGGCGGCCAGCGCGTGAGCACGTCGGTCGGCGCGGCCGGCAACGACGACGTCGATGCGATCTGCACGCTGGATCCGCAGATCGGTTCGAGCGGCAATCCGCCGGGCGGCGTGGACGACTTCGGCAGCTCGTGCGGAACGCCGCGGCCGGGACTGCTCGGCGTGCCGAGTGTGCACGGTGCCGCTTACCGTCGGTTCGAAGGCGGGCGCTTCTTCGACGCGACGATCGTCGGCTGGCCACCGGTCCTTGGCGCGGGCCCCGGCTACGCGGCGTTGTTCGCGACCGTCGGCGATGCCGTCGACCTGATCCCGCTCGGGCCCGTGCACGTGCGCAACCCAGCGTCGGCGATCCCCGGCAATCCGATCACCTGGCCGTGGGCGATCCCGCCTTCCTACGTGCTGAGTGGGCAACGCATCACGCTGCGGTGGGCGGCGGCCGACCAGGCGCTGACCGAGATCGCCGAAGCCTGGCCGGTGCAGGTCTGGCTGTGAGCAGCGACTGGGCGGAGTTGCATGCCGTGGTCCGCGCGGCCGCGGCCGGGGATGGCGCGGCGCAGCAGGAGCTCGTTCGCCGGTGCTACGAAGACGTGCGTCAGCTCGTGCACCGCGATCTGCAGGGCGACTTCCGGCAGCGCCACCGCTGGATCCTGCCGTTGTTCAGCACGCACGACGTCGTGCACGAGGTCCTGATGGCCGTCGTGCGGGATCTGCACGACACCGAGTTCGATGGCGCGAGCCAGTTCTTCGCCTACCTCGGCACGCTGGTCCGTCACCGCCTGCTCGACGCCGTGCGCTTCCACGAGGCCGCGCGCCGCGACGGCAAGAAGCAGGTTGCCGAGGGCACGCAGGCGCTCGCTCTGGCGGCCGGTCGCGACCCGACGCCGACGCTCGCTGCTTCGCTCGGCGAACGCGCGGGTCTGGTGCGCGACGCCTTGGCGGAGCTGCCTGAACGCCAGCGGCGCGTGCTCGAGCTGCGGTTGCTCGAAGACGCGACGTTCCCGCAGATCCGCCAAGCGCTCGGCTACGCGTCCGATGAGACGGCGCGGCAGGCGTTCCACGACGCGCAGGCGCGGCTGCTGGTAAAGCTGCGCACTCGGGGCTTCGGTCGGACCGCGAACGACTGAGCGCGGCGCGTCGGCCGGATCAGCCGTCCTTCTTCGGCATCTTGCAGCCGGCCGGTGCGTCGGAGGTGCCGCACTTCGGCGTGCAGCCGCCGCCGTCGTCCTTCTTCGCGTCGCTTGCGTACGAGGCCGGCCGGTAATCCGTCTGGTAGAAGCCCGAGCCCTTGAAGATGACGCCGGCACCGGGGCCGATCAGGCGTTCGAGCTTCTTCTTCTTGCACGCCGGACACTGCCGCAGCGGGTCCGCCGAGATGCTCTGGAACTCCTCGAAGCGGTGGCCGCAGGCGCTGCAGGCGTAGTCGTAGGTGGGCATGGCGCGGTCCTAGGTGAGTGGGGCCGGGCCGGCGACGACGACGCGGCTGTGCCGCACGACGCGGTCGCCGAGCTGGTAGCCGGTCTGCAGCACGCGCAGGATCGTTCCGGCCGCGACTTCGGCGGACGGCTCGGTCGCCACGGCTTCGTGTCGCAGCGGGTCGAACGGCTGGCCGAGGGCGGCGATCTCCTGCAAGCCGTGCCGTTCGAGCGCGCTCGCCAGCAGCATGCGCGTCATCCGTACGCCTTCGATCAGCGCCTTGCCGTCGGCGTTGCCGGCGTCGTGCGCCGACAGCGCCATGCCGAACGAGTCGAGGGCCGGCAGCAGTTCCTGGGTGATGCCTTCGAGCACACGGCGCTTCTGGTCGTCCATCTCGCGCTGGGCGCGCCGGCGCACGTTCGCCGCATCGGCGAGCTGGCGTTGCAGTTGCTGCTCGAGCTGTTGGCACTCGTCGCGCAAGCGCGTGAGTTCCTGCTCGTGGGTCGGGATCTCCACCGTTGGCTCGGCCGGCGGCGGCTTCGCCTGGGGGTCGTTGGTGCGTGGATCGTTCACGGATCAGTCCTCACGAGAAGATGTCCTTCACCTTCTCGAAGATCGTCTTCTTGCCCAGCTTCTTGCCCTTCTTGCCGTCGATCTCGTCGAAGCGGCGCAGCAGTTCGTGCTGCTCGTCGCTGACCTTCTTCGGCACGTCGACCTGCACCTGCACCACGAGGTTGCCGCGGCCGTAACCGTCGGCGCGCGGCAGACCGTGGTTGCGCACGCGCAGCTTCTCGCCGGGTTGCGTGCCGGCGGGGATCTTCATCGCCACCGTTTCCCCGGTGATCGTCGGGATCTCGATCTCGTCACCGGCGACCGCCTGGCGGAACGTGATGCGCGACTGCATCAGCAGGTCGTCGCCAAAGCGCGTGTAGACGTCGTGCTCCTTGACGTGCAGCACGACGACCAGGTCGCCCGGCGGGGCGCCGCCTTCGCCCGGCTCACCTTGGCCGGCGATGCGCTCGGTGTGGCCCGACTCGATGCCGGCCGGAATCGTCAGCGTGATCGGGCTGTCCTTCGGGATGGCGCCGCGGCCGTTGCACTTCGTGCACGGGTCGTCGATCGAGTCGCCGGCCCCTTGGCAGGTCGGGCACGTCTGGCGCAGCTGGAAGAAGCCCTGCTGGCGCATGACCTGGCCGTGGCCTGCGCAGGTCTTGCAGGTGCGCTTCTGCGTGCCCGGCTTGGCGCCGGTGCCGCTGCAGTGGGCGCAGGGCTCGGGGCGCTTCAAGGTGACGGTCTTCTTCACGCCGGTCGCGACCTCTTCGAGGGTCAGCTCGAGGTCGGCCTTCAGGCTGGCGCCGCGTCGCCCACGGCCGCGCCGTCCGCCGCCGAACACCTGCTCGAAGAAGCCGCCGTTGCCGCCGAACAGGTCGCCGAACGCGGCGAAGATGTCCTCGGCCGACTGGAAGCCGGCACCGTTGCCGCCCGGGCCATCGACCGCGGCGTGGCCGAACTGGTCGTACCGGGCGCGCTTCTCGGCGTCGCCGAGCGCCGCATAGGCTTCGGCGCCCTCCTTGAAGCGACGTTCGGCGTCGGTGTTGCCGGGGTTGCGGTCGGGGTGGTTCTCGAGCGCGAGCTTGCGGTAGGCCTTCTTGATCGTCTCTTCGTCGGCCTTGCGGTCGACGCCGAGCACTTCGTAGTAGTCGCGCTTCTTGGCCATGGGGGCGTGGGAGTCCCGATGCGAGGGCGGGGATGGTGAGCCTATCGGTTCGCCATCCCCGCCGGCTTGGCTGCGGTCTCGGCCGTCAGCTCGTCGACCCTTCGACCGCCTTCTTTTCGTCGGCGATCGACGTGACCATCGTGTTCGTGGTCAGCATCAGGCCGGCGATGCTGGCCGCGTTCTGCAGCGCGCAGCGCACGACCTTCGTCGGGTCCACGATGCCCGCCTTGAACATGTCGACCCACTGCGCGGTCAGCGCGTCGAAGCCCTCGTTGGGCTTCTTGCCGAGCGCCTCGTCGACGACGACCGAGCCGTCTTCGCCGGCGTTCTCGGCGATCTGGCGCATCGGCATCTCGCACGCGCGCTTGACGATCTCCACGCCGAACTGCTGGTCGCCCTTCACCTTCAGGGTGTCGAGTGCCTTGGCAGCCCGCAGCAGCGCCACGCCACCGCCCGGCACGATGCCCTCTTCGACGGCAGCGCGCGTGGCGTTCAGCGCGTCCTCGATGCGCTGCTTGGTCTGCTTCATGTCGGCCTCGGTCATGGCGCCGGCGCGCAGGATCGCGACGCCGCCGGTCAGTTTGGCGAGGCGCTCCTGGAGCTTCTCGCGGTCGTAGTCCGAGGTCGTCTTCTCGATCTGGCCGCGCAGGCTGTCGGCGCGCGCCTGGATCTCCGCCTTCTTGCCAGCACCCCCGACGATCGTCGTCGCATCCTTGGTGATGCGGATCTTCTGCGCGGTGCCGAGCTGCTCGAGGGTGACGTTCTCGAGCTTGATGCCGAGGTCCTCGCTGATGCACTGGCCGCCGCACAGCGTGGCGATGTCCTGCAGCATGGCCTTGCGGCGGTCGCCGAAGCCCGGCGCCTTGACGGCGCAGACGTTCAGCACGCCCTTCAGGCGGTTGACGACCAGCGCGGCCAGCGCCTCGGACTCGACGTCCTCGGCGATGATCACCAGCGGCTTGCCGGCGCGCGACGTCGCTTCGAGCAGCGGGATCATCTCGCGCACGTTCGAGATCTTCTTCTCGTGCACGAGGATCAGCGCGTTCTCGAACGACGCCTCCATGGTCTTCGGGTCGGTGATGAAGTAGGGCGACACGTAGCCCTTGTCGAACTGCATGCCGTCGACGTGCTCGAGCTCGGTCGCGGCACTCTTGCCCTCCTCGACCGTGACCACGCCTTCCTTGCCGACCCGCAGCATCGCGTCGGCGATCAGTTCGCCGATCGCCGTGTCGTTGTTCGCCGAGATCGCGCCGACCTGGGCGATCTCCGCCCGGTTCTTGTTGTCGACCTTCTTGGCCATGCTCGCGAGCTGCTCGACGACGGTGGCGACCGCCGCGTCGATGCCTGCGCGCAGGTGGTTGGGGTCCACGCCCGACGTCAGGTAGCGCTGGCCGATCGTCAGGATCGCCTCGGCGAGCACGGTCGCCGTCGTCGTGCCGTCACCGGCGACATCGTTGGTCTTGCTGGCGACTTCGCGCACGAGCTTGGCGCCCATGTTCTCGAACGGATCCTCGAGCTCGACTTCCTTGGCGACGGTGACGCCGTCCTTGGTCACCTGCGGGCCGCCGAACGACTTCTCGATGATGACGTTCTTGCCGGCCGGGCCGAGCGTGACCTTGACGGCCTTCGCGAGCTTCTGGACGCCGGCGACGGCCTTACGGCGTGCCTGGTCGTCGTACATGATCTGCTTGCTCATCGGATCAGCCCTCCACCTTCGCGAGGATCTCGCTCTCGCGCAGGATCTTGAGGTCCTCGCCGCCGACCTTGACGTCGCTGCCGGCGTACTTGCCGAACAGCACGATGTCGCCCTTCTTGACGTCGAGCGCCTGGCGCTTGCCGTCCTTGCCGAACTTGCCGTTGCCGACCGCGGTGACCTTGCCGCGCTGCGGCTTCTCCTTGGCGGTGTCGGGCAGCAGGATGCCGCCGGCGGTCTTCTCTTCGGCGTCGAGCACCTTCAGCACGACGCGGTCTTCGAGGGGTCGCAGGGAAGTCATGATTCGTTACTCCGGTTGAATGTGGGGTTGTGGTGGGGTGGGGAGCGCCGGCTCACATCTCGCCGTGTTCGCCGCCGGCCTTGTCGTCGTCCTTCTTGGCGTCGGTGATCACGCAGTCCGTCGTCAGCAGCAGGGACGCGATCGACACCGCGTTCTGCAGGGCGCTGCGCGCGACCTTGGTCGGATCGACGATGCCTGCGTCGAGCATGTCGCCGTACTCGCGGGTCAGGGCGTTGAAGCCGAACGACGCGCTCTTGTTGGCGAGCACCTTGCGGGCGACGACGGCGCCGTCGACGCCGGCGTTCTCGGCGATCTGGCGGATCGGCTTCTGCACGACGGTCTTCATCAGCTCGACGCCGAAGCGGGCGTCGCCGGTGAGATCGAGCTTCTCGAGCGCCTTGCCGGCGCGCAGCAGTGCGGTGCCGCCGCCGGGCAGGATGCCCTCGGCGATCGCCGCGCGCGTCGCGTGCAGGGCGTCCTCGTAGAGCGCCTTGCGTTCCTTCATCTCGGTCTCGGTGTGCGCGCCGACGCGGATCTCGGCGATGCCGCCGGTCAGCTTGGCGAGACGCTCCTGCAGCTTCTCACGGTCGTAGTCGCTGGTGGTGGCGTCGATCTCACGCCGGATCTGGTCGGCGCGAGCGGCGACGTCAGCGGCCTTGCCCTTGCCTTCGACGATCGTGCAGTTGTCGCCGTCGACGATCACGCTCTTGGCGATGCCGAGCTGGCGCAGGTTGACCTTCTCGAGGTCGAGGCCGAGGTCTTTGAAGATCGCCTCGCCGCCGGTCAGGATCGCGATGTCCTGCAGCATGGCCTTCCGGCGGTCGCCGTAGCCGGGCGCCTTCACCGCGCAGACCTTCAGGATGCCGCGCAGCTTGTTGACGACCAGCGTCGCCAGCGCTTCGCCCTCGACGTCCTCGGCGATGATCAGCAGCGGCTTGTTGCTGTCCTTCAGCTTCTCGAGCAGGGGCAGCAGCGTGCGAACGTTGGCGAGCTTGTCCTCGTGCACGAGCACGTAGCAGTCCTTGAACTCGACCGTCATCGCCTCGGCGTTGGTGACGAAGTGCGGCGACAGGTAGCCGCGGTCGAACTGCATGCCGGTGGTCAGCTTGATCTCGGTCTCGAGGCCCTTGCCCTCCTCGACCGTGATCACGCCGTTCTCGCCGCCGACCTTCTTCATCGCGTCGGCGAGCTTCTCGCCGACCTCGGGGTCGTTGTTGCCCGAGATCGTCGCGACCTGCTTGATCGCCTTGTACTCGTTGGCCGGAACAGCCTTCTTCATCGCCTTCAGTTCGTCGACGAGCGTCTGCGTCGCCGCGCGGATGCCCTTGATCAACTCGGCGTGGTTGGCGCCGGCGGTCAGGTACTTCATCCCCTCTTCGCAGATCGCGTGCGCCAGCAGCGTCGCCGTCGTCGTGCCGTCGCCGGCCGCGTCGGACGTCTTGCTGGCCGCTTCGCGCACCAGCTTGGCGCCCATGTTCTCGTACTTGTCGGTGAGCTCGATCTCCTCGGCGACCGTGACACCGTCCTTGGTCACCGTCGGGCCGCCCCAGCCCTTGTCGAGAACGGCGTTGCGGCCACGGGGGCCGAGGGTGGAGACGACGGCTTTCGCCAGCTTGGCGACGCCGCGCAGCACGGCTTCGCGGGCGTCGTTTTCGAACACCAGTTGTTTGACCATCACAACCTCAGGGGGGAATCTGGATACTGACGTGAAGAGGGCGGCAGCGATGCCGCCCTTGGAAGGCGGCGCTGCCAGGAAGCGAGCTGCCCCGTAGCAGGGCGGCTGCCGAATGGGCGCGCCGCAAAGCAACTGCGGTGCCGACACGGACCTCGCCAGCGACCCCACCGATCAGGACAGGCACAAGTGACTACAGAATCAATGGTTGAGACCTGTCAGCGCGCGTCCTCCGGGGCCTCGGCGCGGCGACGTCCGCGACAATCTGGCAGCAGTGCTTTCGGCCCGGTTCGCCGCTCGCGTCATTCTGGCATGGCCCCGCTCGTGGTGGTCGCGGCGATGGTTGCGCCGGCCGCCGCGCAGACGCACGACTGCGAACTGCTGCTGCGCGACGGCGCGGTGGTGCGCGCCACGTCGATGGTCGGCACCGCCGACGCGGGCTTCGAGATCACCACCGACACCACCACGCGACGCCTGGCAGCGGGCGAAGTGATCGCCGTGCTCGGGGTGCCGGCCGCGGCGTCGGCGCTGCCTGCGGTGCATCTCGCGGGTGGCGACGTCGTGTTCGGCGCGCTGGTCGGTGGCGATCCGACGGGCAACCGACTCGAACTGCTTTCGCCGGTGCTCGGTCCGGTCGTGATCACCACGGATCGGCTGGCGGCGCTCGTTCCCTCC